>CAWAJB010000029.1:0-163450 GCA_963782185.1 uncultured Actinomycetes bacterium | reverse complement strand
GTCGCGTCGTCGCCCGTCCGGCTGGTGGTAGGCGGAGCGGGTTCCCTCGGTATGCTTCCGGGCGATCTCGGCCGCCCGCTCCTCGTCCCCCGCCTCGACCGCGTCGATCAGGTCCCGGTGCTCGGCCCACGACTCCTGGCCGCGCAGCGGCGCGACCTGCCGGTAGTACCAGCGGACCCGGCGGCTGACGATGCGCGCCAGGTCGGCCAGGACGGTGTTGCCGGCCACCCGGGCGAGCATGGCGTGGAATTCGGTGTTGGCCGCCACCACCCGCTCCGTTTCGCCGGAGGCGACGGCGCTCTGGCCCTCGAACCAGATCGCCCGCAGCCGCGCTATGCCGGCCGGCGGCGCCGAGCGAGCGGCCAGCCGGGCCATCTGGACCTCGAGCAGCTCCCGCACATCGAGCAGCTCATCGACCTCGTGGTCGGTGGGGACGTGGACGAAGGCGCCCTGGTTGGGGCGCAGGTCCACCCAGCCTTCCGCTTCCAGCCGGTGCAGCGCCTCCCGGACCGGCTGCCGGCTGACCCCCAGCTGCCGGGCCAGCTCGGTCTCGACCAGGTGCTCACCGGGACCGAGGCGCCCGCCGACCACCAGCTCGACCAGGGCCTCGTACACGGACTGGCGCAACGGCACCGGCCGGGCAACCGGGCTGATGAAGGCGGGCGGGCCGGCTGGCTTGGCGTCCGCGGTCACGCTGCTCCCCGCGGTCACGCTGCTCTCCCCGCGGTCATGATGTTCTCCCCCGGTCATGCTGCTCTCCCCATGGCATTTAGGATATCGGCGGCTGTATCCAAAATGCGTTTCAGCCCACCGGCTGGCCGGCGCAGGCTCGCCCTCTCCGGGCCGGGCTGATAGACACGGCACATGGTGCTGCGGGTGCGGGGAATCGTGCTGCCGGAGCGGGAAGAGCGGTCCTTGTGGATCGACGGCGGGGTGTTCCGCGAGGGCCCGGCGGCGGGCGGCGACACGGTGGTGGATGGCGGCTGGCTGGTGCCCGGGCTGGTCGACGTCCACACTCACCCCGGGGCGGAGCGGCCCGGCGACCCCTTCGACGAGTCCCTGCTCCGCCAGCATCTTGCCGATCACGCCAGCGCGGGGGTGCTGCTGATCCGCGCTCCCGGGTCCGCCGCCCGCATCCCGGGCTGGGCCCACGACGCCGACGGGCTGCCCCGGGTACGGTCGGCGGGCCCGTGGCTCGCCACTCCGGGCCGGTTCTTCCCGGGCTGGGGACGCCATGTCACGGAGGCGGACCTCCCCGCGGCCGCGGTGCAGGAGGCCGCCGCCGCCCTGGAGACGGCGCAGGACGCCGCCGCCGCCCGGCCCTGGAGGCGGCGCAGGACGCCGCGCAAGCCGCCCGGGGACGCGGGACCGGACCCGCCTCCCCCGCGGCCGGCTGGTGCAAGATCATCGGTGACTGGGCCTGGGACGAGCCGCCAGTGCCGCTGGCGGTTCTGCGCGAGGTGACCAGCGCGGTGCATGCGATCGGCGGCCAGGTCTCCGTGCACGCCCAGACCGCCGCGGGCTGCGCCAACGCCGTCGCGGCCGGAGTGGACAGCCTGGAGCACGGCATGCACCTCGACCCGGGCCTGCTGGACCAGATGGCCGCCCAGGGCACCGCCCTGGTGCCCACGCTCAGCGCGTTCGCCGCGTCCGCGTTCCAGGTCCGGGCCGGGGACCCCGGGCCGCGCCGCGATTCGTACCTGGCAGGCTGGGCGGCGATGCCGCCGACCGCGCGGGCCGCGTATGAGGCGGGGGTCACGGTGCTGGCTGGCACCGACACGCACCCGAGCGGGACGGTGGCCGAGGAAGTGGAGCGGCTGATGAGCGCCGGCCTTCCCTGGGAGGCCGCGGTGGGCGCGGCCAGCTGGACCGCCCGGGACTGGCTCGGCCTGCCCGGCCTGACCGACGGCGCCCCCGCTGACCTGGTCGTCTTCGACGAGGATCCGGTGGCGCACCCCGACGTGCTGCACCATCCCCGCCGGGTCATCCTGCGCGGCCAGATCCTGGCCTGACCCTCTCTCCATCTGCCGTACCTCTATGCCGGAAAACGTTCATCCCCCGCAGCGGGTGCTGCGGGGGATGGCGTATGAGTCCTGTCGCGAAGGAAATTAGTAGGTGGCGGTGACCGGAGTCTGGGAAGAGGCGATGGGCCTCAGTCGTAGTACATATTCGGGTGGGCCCCTGGAGCCACTGCAGACACGACAGGAGCAGAATTAACACTGGCGACTAACGAAGGAACGGCTACGGCGGCGCCAGAAAGGAGCGTGGCGCCGGCTACCGAAAGAGGTAAGGCGACTTTTATGGCGAGTGCCCGCGCGATACGCATGGCGCCTCCATAAGATAATGCCCGAAGGGTGGTTACCCGTAATGGGCGGTCTTGTGGATAAGCCGGTGCATGCGTTCCGGCAAGACCAAGTTAGCGCGCTCTGACCTGGCTGTCTACCGGAATAGCGAAATTTAGTTAAGTTTTTGGAAAATGCGATGAAAGGCGTTCTTGAGCCTTAAACTAATCTATATTCCCAGAGGCAAATTAACGCAACCTGACCTACGGGTTATAAACAACTAACTAGAATAGTAGAATTGCACGGCAAGCGGCGCTGCAATTGGCAGTGCAAATTGCATACTGCTTACGTCATGTGAAGAATGCTAACCCAGAGCGTCATGCGCATGATCCCTTGCTGAGCCGACCAAGATCTTCTTGTACCGTCGTTTACCAGGGCGAAAGCGCTTGTTCCCCCCATATTCGGGAGGTACGATCCACCTCGTGCCCGATCCAGCCTTAGCCGGCCAATTGGTCGGCCGGGACCACGAACTCTCGCGGCTTATCAGCTGCGCGGCTGAGGCGACCGCGGGACACGGCAAAGCCGTCCTCATCGAGGGCGAGCCAGGCATCGGCAAATCCACACTTGTCCGCGCGGCCTGTGCAGAGGCAGCTGCGGACCGTGGGTGCCAGGTGTTCTGGGGCGCTGGCGACGAACTGGGCCAGGCGCTGCCGCTTGCTGCCCATCCTGGACGGGCTGCGGGTCCGTGAGCCCTCGGCCAACCCGCGGCAGGAAACCATCGTCGCGCTGCTGCGCGGCGAGGTCGCGTCCGGCCGCGGCGAGGATGTGCCCACGCGCGCTGGCCGAGCAGTTGCTTGCGCTCGTCAGCGAGCTGTGCGCTAACCATGCCGACGGTCCTGGTCGTGGACGACCTCCAGTGGGCCGACCAGGCCAGCGTCACCCTGTGGGAGCGGCTGTCCCGGTCGGCCCGGCACCTGCCGCTGCTGCTGGTCGGCATGATGCGCCCGGTGCCGCAGCGGGAGGATCTGCTGGCCCTCCGGCACACGCGCCGACCTCGCCGCACGGCTCCAGTCTGGACGGTCTCCCCGAGGAGTCCGTGACGGAACTGGTCGAGACCCTGGCCGGTGGCAAGCCCGACGGGGAGCTGATGCGGCTGGCCGACGGCGCCGCGGGCAACCCGCTCTACCTCACGGAACTGGTGGACGCGCTGGCCCGCAGTTCCAGCCTGACCGTCTCCGACGGGGGCCGCGGAGCTGACGAGCGACCGTGCGCCAGGCTCCCTGTCCGCGGCCATCGCGGACCGGCTCCGCTTCGTTCCCTCCTGGGTGCGGGAGGTCCTGCGCGCCGCTGCCCTGCTGGGCGTGGACTTTGCCGTCCCGGACCTGGCCACCGTGCTCGGCCGGGGCGTCGCGGACCTCATTCCCGGCCGTGGAGGAGGCCCGGGCCGCCGGCGTGCTGGCCGAGTCGGGCAACGGCCTCGGGTTCCGGCACCCGATGATCCGCGCGGCTCTGTACGACGAGATCCCGGCGCCCGTGCGGGCCGCCTGGCACCGCGAAGCTGGCCGGGCGCTCGCCAGGGCCGGCGCACCGGCCGACCGGGTGGCCCGGCAGTTGCTGCCGGCTGTGCGGCGGATCCGCCGGCACGCTCAGAGCCGATGGATGAATGGATCCTGCGCTGGCTGGACCGGACGGCCCCCCTGCTGGTCGGCCAGGCTCCCCGGGCGGCGGCGGAACTCCTCCGGCACGCCGTGGCGAGATCGCCAGCAGGTTCTGCGCAGCACGACAGCCTGATCTGCCGGCTCGCGGAGGCCCTGTACCGGGTCGGCGACGCGGCCGAGGCGGAGCGGGTCGCGCATCGCGGCCTGGCCGCCGCCACCGACCCTGATCTGCGCGTCGACCTGCACTGGACGCTGGCTCAGTGCCGCACGATGGCTGGCCGGTTCCCGGAATCCCTCGCCGCGCTGAACCGAGGCTCTGGCCCACCCGGGGATCTCGGCCCGGAACCGGGCGCGGCTCCTGGTGGCCATCGCTCGGACTCACCGTCAACTCGGCCAGATCGAGATGGCCGACCAGGTCGCCGCGGCGGCCCTGACCGAGGCGACAGATGCCGACGACGACTGGGCCGTCGGCTGGGCCCTGCACGTGCTGACCACCACAGCCGCGATGCAGGGGCGGATGACGGACGCGCTGCCCCTGTACGACCGGGCCCTGGCGGTCACTCAGGCTGAACCAGCGCTGACCGACCTGCGGCTGCTGCTGCAGGTCAACAAGGCCGTCACGCTAGGCGACCTGGATCAGTACGACGGGGCTTTCGCCGCCGCCCGTGAGGCGCAGCAGCTCGCCGACCGGGCCGGCATCATGGTCCGCCGCGCCCAGGCGCAGAGCTGCTCTCGGCCAGCTGCTCTTCCACACCGGCGCACTGGGACGACGCCCTGGCCGAGGTGGGCGTCCTCCAGGAAGTCACCAAGGACCCCGGCAGTGGCCTGCTGCGACCACGGCATCGCCGCCGTGATCTGCTTCCACCGTGGCGAGACTGCGCAGCCCGCACGCCACCTGGCGCCGCCGCCCCGCACGCCAAGCGGATCGGGAACCGGGTGGTCGGCCCGCTGGCCCTGGCGCGCAGTCAGGCCTTTGAGCAGGAAGGCGCGCTGACCGACGCGCTGGACGTGCTGACCGGGTTCGCGGACGACGCCGAAGAAGTAGACGAGGTCGAGGATCTGCTGGCCGATGGCGTCCGGCTGGCCACCAAGGTCGGGTGATACGGCCGCCGCGCGGAGCCTTGCGGACCGGGCGGTAGCCATGGCCGATGACTCGGAGATCCCGCACCGCCAGGCGAACGCGCTGCACTGCCGGGGGCTGGTCGACCAGGACGCCGCCCGGCTGCTCCGGGCTGCGGACCGCTACCACGACGCCGGGCGTCCGCTCCCCCGGGCCAAGGCGCTCGAGGCTGCGGCGGAGACCCTGGTGGATACCGGCGACCGTGACCCGGCCCGGGCGGCGTTCAGCCGCGCCGTGGACCTCTACTCGTCCCTCGGCGCGACCCGTGATGTCGCCCGGCTGCAGGCGCGGTTCCGGGCGCATGGGATCCGGCGGGCGCCGCGGGTGAAACACCGGCGGGCCCGCCGGGGCTGGGACAGCCTCACGCCCGCCGAGGCCAGGATCGCGGGGCTGGTCGCCGAGGGGCTGACCAACCCGCAGATCGCGGCCAAGCTGTTCCTGTCCCACCGGACCGTGGCGACCCACGTCTCGCACATTCTGGGCAAGCTCGACGTGCGGTCCCGGATCGACATCGCCCGCGAGGCGACCGACCGCCGCGCCGTCGCCGGCTGAGCCCCGCACCTAGGCCCAGCCGGCCGGCCCCTCCGGCTGAGTCCGCCAACCCAGCCTTCCCAGGGGTTCCTCGGCGCCTCGCCGCGGCCGTGGCCTCGCAGCCGCTAACCAGGCCCCCCGTCTCGTCCTGGATCCAGTCTGGAGGGGAGTGACCGGATCCAGGACGAGGCTCAGGGGGTGAGGATGAAGTAGACGGCCTTGCCCCGGGCCGTCTCGCGGTAGCCCCAGCCGCTGGACATGCTGTCCAGCAGCATCAGGCCACGTCCGGCTTCGGCGTAGGGCAGCGCGTGCACCGGGGCCGGGGCGCATCGCGAGCCGTCGTGCACCTCTACCCGCAACTGGCCGCCGGCCCAGCTGACCACCAGCTCGATGGCCTCGTGCTCATCCGAGGCGTGCAGGATGGCGTTGGTGACCAGTTCACTGGTCAGCAGGGCCGCGGTGTAGTCGTCCACGGGGACGTCCCAGGCCCCGATGACCGCCCTGACGTGGCGGCGGGCCTGCGCCGCGGCCGCCGGGCCCGCGAGCAGTGAGATACGGAACGGGCGCTCCACTATTGCGCGGACTGGCGCCATCATTATCATCTGTTTCCTTGCCGGGCCTGCTCGGGCCAGTACCGGAAGCGCAGGTAGCGCCGCCGGGCGTTGCGGACCAGCATGAGGCCGAGCCGGGCGTCCGCATCGGGACGCGCGTCCACCGGCAGTAGAGCTGGATCGGACTCCGATCCCTCGTGCACTTCCACCCGGAACTGGCCATCAACCCAGCTGATCATCAACTGAACCGCCTCGTGCCCATTCGTGTCCTGCCTCATGGCGTCGTTGACCAGTTCGCTAGCCAGCAGAGCCGCGCCGTAGGCGTCAATGGGGATGTCCCATGCGTGGATGATCGCCCAGACGTGGCGGCGGGCTTCGGCCGCTGCTTCGGGACCTGCGGGAAGGGAGACGCGATACGGGCGCTGCACCGTCGCGCGGACGGGCGCCAACCTGTTCATCTGTTTCCTTGCCGTGCCTGGTCGGGTCAGGTGGCCGGCATGTAACGCCGTTCTCCAGGACACGATGGCCGGCTCCGGGAGGTCGAAACATCGGTCGGCTGACGTATGTCGCAACCTGGGTGAGCCTGGCCCCGGGCTTCCGCCGCAACCCGGGTGAGCCTGGCCCCGGGCTTCCGCCGCGCAGGTCCATTGGGCACGATGGTCGGATGACACACGAAGTGCGGGGCGTCGTCGCCCCAGCTAAGGGCGCCAAAGTCGAAGTCACCACGATCCTGGTGCCCGACCCGGGCCCGGAGAAGCCCTGGTCCGGGTCCAGGCCTGCGGCGTCTGCCATACCGACCTGCACTACCGGGAAGGCGGCATCGGGGACGATTACCCCTACCTGCTCGGGCACGAGGCCGCGGGCGTGGTCGAGGCGGTGGGTGACGGTGTCACCCACGTCGCGCCCGGCGACTTCGTCATCCTGAACTGGCGTGCGGTGTGCGGCGAGTGCCGCGCCTGCAAGCGGGGCCGGCCCTGGTACTGCTTCAACACCCACAACGCGCGGCAGAAGATGACGCTCGCGGACGGCACAGTCCTGTCCCCCGCGCTGGGAATCGGCTCCTTCGCGGAGAAGACGCTGGTCGCGGCGGGCCAGTGCACGAAGGTCAACCCGGCCGCGGGGGCCGCCGTGGCCGGCCTGCTGGGCTGCGGCGTGATGGCCGGCCTGGGCGCGGCCATCAACACCGCCCCGGTCGGGCGGGGCGACTCGGTCGCCGTCATCGGTTGCGGCGGCGTGGGCGATGCGGCCGTGCTCGGTGCGGTGCTGAACGGGGCGCGGACGATCATCGCGGTGGACATCGACCCGCGGAAGCTGGAGTGGGCCAGGCAGTTCGGGGCCACCCACGTGATCAACTCACGGGAGGCAGACCCGGTCGAGGGGATCCGGGCACTGACCGAGGGGAACGGCGCGGACGTGGTCATCGAGGCGATCGGCCGCCCGGAAACCTACCAGCAGGCGTTCTACGCGCGGGACCTGGCCGGGACCGTGGTCCTGGTGGGCGTGCCCACCCCGGAGATGCGCATCGAGCTGCCGTTGCTGGACGTGTTCGGCCGGGGCGGCGCACTCAAGTCGTCCTGGTACGGCGACTGCCTCCCGGAGCGTGACTTCCCGGTCCTCATCGACCTGTACCTGCAGGGACGTCTTCCGCTCGATAAATTCGTTTCGGAAACGATCGCGCTGGACGCGGTCGAGGAGGCCTTCGCGAAGATGGAGCGCGGTGAGGTGCTGCGCAGTGTGGTGACGCTGCCGTGACCGCGCAGATCGGCAAGATCGTCACCTCGGGCACGTTCTCGCTGGACGGCCAGGACTTCGCGGTGGACAACAACGTGTGGCTGATCGGCGACGACCGCGAGGTCCTCGTCATCGACGCGGCCCACGACCCCGACGCGATCCTGGCCGCGGTGGGCGGGCGCAGGCTGTCCGCCATCGTCTGCACCCACGGGCACAACGACCACATCAACGCGGCCCCGCAGGTCGCCGAGGCCACCGGGGCGCCGATCCTGCTGCATCCCGCGGATCAGGTGCTGTGGCGGATGATCTATCCCGGCACGCTGCCCGACGGTGACCTGGCCGACGAGGAGGTCATCGAGATCGCGGCCACCCCGCTGCGGGTCCTGCACACCCCGGGCCACTCGCCGGGCAGCGTGTGCCTGTACGCGCCCGCCCTGCGGGTCGTGTTTTCCGGGGACACCCTGTTCCACGGCGGCCCGGGCGCGACCGGCCGGTCGTACTCGGACCACGACGTGATCATCAGGTCGATCCGGGACCGGCTGCTGGACCTGCCGCCCGAGACCGTCGTGCACACCGGGCACGGGGAGGACACGACGATCGGCGCCGAGTCCGGCCAGTTCGTCCGCTGAGGGCGGTGGGAGCCAGCACCGTGGGAGCCAGCACCGTGAGAGCCAGCACCGTGGAGCGGGCCATGGCGGGTGAGCCGGCCCGGATCGCGATGTGGTCCGGGCCGCGGACGGTGTCCACCGCGCTGATGCGGGCCTGGGAGAACCGCCCGGACACCGTGGTCGCGGACGAGCCGCTGTACGCCTTCTACCTGGACCGCACCGGGATCGCGCACCCGGGGCGGGAACAGGTCATCGCCAGCCAGCCGACCAGCTGGCAGACGGTGATCCGCCAGCTGACGACGCAGTCCCTCCCGGCAGGCCGGACCGTGTCCTACGCCAAGCACATGACCCATCACCTGCTGCCGGAGGTCGACCGGGAGGCGCTCGCGCCGCTGCGGCACGCCTTCCTGATCCGGGACCCCCGGGAACTGCTGGCCTCCTACGCGCGCGTGCGGGAGGCGCCCACCCTGGATGATCTCGGCCTCTGGCAGCAGGCGGAGATCTTCGAGCGGTTCGGTGGGCCGGTGATCGACTCACGTGACCTGCTGGAACAGCCAGAGGCGGTGCTGCGCGCGCTGTGCGCCGCGCTGGGAGTACCGTTCACGGCGGCCATGCTGTCCTGGCCCGCGGGCCCGCGGGAATCCGACGGCGTGTGGGCGCCCCACTGGTACGGCTCGGTCTGGCGGTCGACCGGGTTCGGCCCCTACCACCCGCCGGACCAGGCCCTGCCGCCCCGGCTCGCCGCGCTGGCCGACCAGTGCCAGCCGTTCTACCAGCGGCTGCGTGCCTGCCGCCTGACCGGCGGGAGCGCCGCGGAGCGCGCCCAGCCGCGGGCCCCGGACGCCGCGGGGCCCGGCCAGCCCGCGGCCCAGCCCCAGGTCCCGGACGCCGCGGGGCCCGGCCAGCCCGCGGCCCGGGACCCACGCCGCGGATGCCCACCCCCCGGAGCGTCGTAGTGCTGCAGACCTTTGACGAACGCAACCGTGACCTCATCGTCAACGTGGGCGGCGTGCTGTCCCACCGGGATCAGGCCGCGATCAGCCCCTTCGACTCCGTGGTGCAGGGCGGTGACGCGGTGTGGGAGGGGCTGCGGCTCTACCAGGGCCGGATCTTCCGGCTCGCTGAGCACCTCGCCCGGCTGCGCCGCTCGGCCGCCGCGCTGGCCTTCACCACGGTCCCGCCGGACGAGGAGATCACCGAGCAGATCCGCCGCACGCTGCGCGCGAACGCGATGACCGACGGCGTGCACATCCGGCTCACCCTCACCCGCGGCGTGAAGATCACCAGCGGCATGGATCCCCGGCTCAACCAGTCCGGGCCCACCCTGATCGTGCTCGCCGAGCACAAGGACCCCGTGTACGACCAGTCCGGGATCACCCTGATCACGTCGAGCGTGCGCCGGCCACCGCCGGATGTCCTGGATCCCAAGATCCATCACAACAACCTGCTCCCCTCGATCCTGGCCAAGATCGAGGCGAACGTGGCCGGCGCGGACGACGCGGTCATGCTGGACAGCCGCGGCTTCGTGGCCGAGACCAACGCGACGCACGTGTTCCTGATCACCGCCGGGCGGCTGGGCACGCCTGCCGCGGCCGCCTGCCCGGAGGGCATCACCCGGGCCGCCGTCCTGGAACTCGCCGCGGACGCGGGTATCCCGCACACGGCCGGCGACTACAGCCTCACCCAGTTCTACGCGGCCGACGAGGTGTTCGTGACCGGGACCATGGGCGGTCTCACCCCGGTCATCGAGCTGGACGGGCGCCCCATCGGGACGGGCACCCCCGGGCCGGTGACCAAGCGGCTGAGCGAGCTGTACGACGGCCTCACCGCCCGCAGCGGGACGCTGATCACCTGACCCATGCCGCGTCAGGACCGCCTCGGCTGGGCAGAATGTCCCCTATGACGACGGCGCCAGAAATCCCCTCCGCCCAGCTGCCCGGCGGGGTCAGCATGCCGCTTATCGGATTCGGCACGTGGCGGTTGCGCGGTTCAGCCGGTTACGAGGCCATCCTGGCCGCGCTGCGGGTGGGCTACCGGCACCTCGACACGGCGACCATGTACGGCAATGAAGCGGAGGTGGGCCACGCGCTGCGGGACAGCGGCCTGGACCGGGGCGAGGTGTTCATCACCACCAAGCTCCCCCCGGGCAAGGCCGGCCACGAACGCAAGACGCTGACCGCCAGCCTGCGCGCCCTCGGCACCACCTATGTCGACCTGTGGCTCGTGCACTGGCCACCGCCCGCCCGTGCGGTCGCCCCGGTGTGGCGGGAGTTCCTCACCCTACGTGGCCAGGGCCTGACCCGGGCGGTCGGGGTGAGCAACTACTCCACCGCCCAGATCGACACGCTCATCCGGGCCACCGGGGAGGCGCCTGCCGTCAACCAGATCCCGTGGAGCCCGGCCCGCTGGGACGAGGCCGTGCTGGAGGACAGCCGGGAGCGGGGCGTGACGCTGGAGGGCTACAGTCCGCTCAAGGGCACGGACCTCGGTAACCCGGTGCTGACCGGGATCGCGGAGAAGCACGGGGTGACCCCGGCCCAGGTGGTGCTCCGCTGGCACCTCGAGCACGGGATCGCGGTCATCCCGAAGTCTTCGCACCCGGATCGGATCGCGGCCAACTTCGATGTGCTGGGCTTCTCGCTCACGCCGGATGAGATCGGCCAGATCGACCACCTGTCCCGCCGCTGACTTCCGGCCCGGAGGGGGCAAGCCCGAGCAGCTTCCGTGACCGGGGCGAGGCCCGGACCCGGACCGGGTCACCCACGCCGAGCCGGGCGAACGCGCCACGGCTGGTCTCCGTGCTCCAGGCACGCTCGCCATCGTCCACCGCGAAACAGGGGACGTAGGTATCGTCGTCTCCGCCGCCACGCTGGCCAGCCTGCACCGGGTCACGGTCAGGTTCACCAGGGCCGGCGGGAGGTCGCTGTCCCAGGCCGGCATGCCTGCGAAGCCAGACGCCGGGGCAGCGGCCGGTGCGCGCGACCCGCCGTGCTGACCGCGACGGCCACGGCGAACAAGGCCAGCCAGATGGCCGCCACGACCAGGACGTCAGCCATGGGGGGTGCACCTCACCGGGGGACGCGGCGCGGCGGACCCCCGGTGGCCCGCCAGGCGCGTTCCCACCGGTCGGACCGGCTGGAAGATGAACCGGACGTGAACCAGCGCGTTCCTGGCGCTGGCCGTTCCGCAAATTCTGGCCGATTCCTCGCGGGCCATGCGCGCCCAGCTGTCCTGGGAGCTGGCTGAGAATGTGCTCAGATGTCCGGCTCTGGGGACCAGCCCGGCCGGCCGGGCTGGCAGTATGGCGAGCGTGCATGCCACCTCGCTCGGCCAGCTCTGGCACGAGGCGATAACGGCCGAGCAGCTGCCGCCCCGGCTGCTGGTGCTGTGCACCGCCGTGGCGGCGCTGATCCTGGTCGGGTGGCGGCGCGCGTGGCCACTGTCCCGCACGGTGGTGACCATCGCTCATGAGGGCGGCCATGCGCTAGTGGCCCTGGCTGTGGGCCGGAGGCTCGACGGGGTCCGGGTGCACCGCAGCACGGCCGGCCTCACGGTCTCGGCGGGGAACGCGTCGGGTCCCGGCATCGTGGCCACCGCCGCGGCCGGGTACCTGGCCCCGCCGCTCCTGGGGCTCGGCGCGGCGGCGCTGCTGGCCACCGGGTACCTGGTGGCGGCGCTGCTACTCAGCCTGGTCTTGCTGGCCGCTCTGGTCCTGATGGTCCGCAACGCCTACGGGATCCTCGCCACGGTCACGGTCGCGGCGGCCGTGGCCCTCGTGACCTGGCGTGGCTCGTCGCTGCTGCAGGCGGCGTTCGGATACTCGATGGCCTGGTTCCTGCTGCTCGGGGGGATCCGGCCGGTCCTGGAGCTGCAACGCTCCCGCCGGCGGGGTCGGGCGTCCCGGTCGGACGCGGACCAGCTCGCAGCGCTCACCGGCGTTCCGGGCGGGGTCTGGGTCGCGTTGTTCGTCCTGGTGGCCCTGGGTGCTCTGGTCATCAGCGGGTTCTGGCTGATGTACTGAGCAGGCGGCGCGGAATCCGCTCGTCAGCCTAATAATTGACTGTGCCGATCGGGAATATATACATTGGCGGGCCCGGGTGGGCCTGGCAGGCCGGGTGTGCCTGGCAGGCCTGGGTGCCTGGGCCGGCCTGGGCCGGGCTTTCCTGGCCGGCATGCCCCGCCGCTCTCAGGACGAACCATGAAGGATCTCAGCTATGGCAGATGAGCATCACCACCACGACCCGACGTTCTACCGCACGCCACGGGACGCGGCGCAGGCCCCGCCCGAGAAGCTCGCCTACGTCGCCACGTTTTCCCGGCCCGCCGACCAGCCCGACGCGATCGCCGTGCTGGACGTGGATCCGGACTCGGACCGCTACGGGTCGGTGGTCGGCTTCACCGAGCTTCCGCATCTCGGGGACGAGCTCCATCACTTCGGCTGGAACGCGTGCTCCAGCGCGCTGCACCCCGGCGGCGGTCACGACCACGGCGGCCGGCGCTACCTGGTCGTCCCGGGCATCCGCTCGTCCCGGATACACGTCCTGGACACCGAGCCGGACCCGAGCGCGCCGGCCGTCACGAAGGTGCTCGAGGCGGACGAGGTCGGCACGCTGGCCGGGTACTCCCGGCCGCACACCGTGCACTGCGGTCCCGGCGCCGTGTTCGTCTCTCCTGCCTGGGCGGTTATGGCGAGGAAGGCCCCGGGGGGATCGCGCTGCTGGACCAGAACACGTTCGACGTGCTCGGGCCGTGGGAAGCTGACCGGGGCGACCAGTTCTTCGCCTACGACGTGTGGTGGCACGTCATGGCGGACGTGGCCATCACGTCCGAGTGGGGCACGCCAGCCATGATCGAGGACGGTGTCGTGCCCGAGCTGCTGCTCGGCCGCAAGTACGGTCACCGGCTGCACTTCTGGGACATGCGGACGCGCAAGCTCACGCAGACGGTGGACCTCGGTGACGAGCACCAGATGGTGCTGGAGCTGCGGCCTGCGCACGACCCAACCAAGAAGTGCGGCTTCGTCGGCGTGGTGGTCAGCGTGGAGGACCTGTCCGCCTCGATCTGGATGTGGCCGGGTGGCGGACTGACCTTCGATGAGGGGTTCTTCCCTGAGGGAGAGGCGTTCCGCGGCCGGCGTACCCACCAGGTCCGGCTGCAGGGCGGCGACGCGTCCAGCGACTCCTACTGCTTCCCGTCGGAGCCCTGACCGCACCCCGCGCCGGAGCTTGCCCGCCACCCGGGATGCGCGCCATCCCGGGCCTTCCTAGGCTTGCCCTGCTGCCGGGCGCAGGACGCGCCGGCCTGATCGCCGCGAGGGCCGCCAGCGCGGCAGGTGGCCGCGTGATCCGGCCGCCCCGGGATTCCCCCTACGGCCGGATCGCCGTGGTCGCCGACGATCAGGGCGCCACCTTCGCCCTGATCAGCCCGCCACCCCCCTGAGCCCGGCCGCGCGCGGCTGGCTCCTCACCCGACGGGGACCGGCTCCTCCTCGGACATCAGCCGGTCCGCCGTCCGGGCGGCGGTCTGCCGCGCCCACCGGCCGCTGGTCACCACGCCCACGATCAGCACGATCAGGCCGCACCCGGTGATGATCCACCAGCCCACGTGGCTTGCGCTGACGAAGCCGGTGCGCAGCGGGCCGGCCATGACCGAGGTCACCGCGGAGCCCACCACCGCGACCCCGAGCGACTGGCCGACCTGCCGGCTGGTGGACGCGATCGCCGCCGCGACCCCCGCCTGCGAGCGCGGCATCCCGGAGACCGCGGTGTTGGTTATCGGCGCGTTCACCACGCCGAAGCCGATACCGAAGATCACGTAAGAAGCGAGCAGCCAGCCCGTGGGCTGCTGCGCGGTGAGCCTGGTCAGCATCAGGGCGCCCCCGGACATGCAGATGCCCGCGACGATGAGCGGGATTCGCGGGCCGCGCTGGCTGATGACCCGCCCGGACAGCGGCGCGAAGATCACCGTGACCGCGGCCAGCGGCAGTGTGAGCAGCCCCGCGTGCAGAGCCGAGTACCCGCGCACGTCCTGCAGGTACAGCGTGTTGAGGAACAGGAAGCCGCCCAGCGCGGCGAACGCGCTGACCGCGATCACCGTGGCCCCCGAGAACGGCGCGCTGCGGAAGAACCTCAGGTCGAGCAGCGGCTCGCGCCGCCGCGGCTCGTACGTGAGCAGCGCGCCCAGGGCCACCGCGGACAGGCAGAAGCAGCCGATGATCTCCGGGGAGCCCCAGCCGTGCCCGGGTCCCTCGATGATCCCGAAAATCAGCGAGGCCAGGGTCACGATCACCAGCACCTGGCCGACCGGGTCCACCCGCCGCGGGTGCGGGGCCTTGGACTCGGGCACGAACAGCGCGGTGAGCACGATCGCGGCCACGCCAACCGGGATGTTCACCCAGAAGATCCCCCGCCAGCCCACCGACGCGATCAGCAGGCCGCCCACCACCGGCCCCAGGGCCAGGCTGACCCCGACCGCCCCACCCCAGACGCCGATCGCGCGCGCCCGCTCGGCCCGGTCGGTGAACGTGTTCACGATGATCGACATCGCCACCGGGTTGAGCATCGACCCGCCGACCGCCTGCAGCATCCGGAACGCCACCAGCCAGCCCAGGCTGGGCGCGAGGCTGCACAGCAGCGAGCCGACCGTGAAGGTGGCCAGCCCGGCCTGGAACGTGCTGCGCCGTCCCAGCCGGTCCGCGGTGGAGCCGGACAGGACCAGGAGGCTGGCCAGCACCAGCGTGTACCCGTCCACCACCCACTGCAGCCCGGATACCGGAGCGTGAAACTCCCGCTGGATGGATGGCAACGCGACGTTCACGATCGTGTTGTCGAGGCCCACGATGACCAGGCTCATGCAGCAGATCGCGAGGATGAGTAGTCGCCTGCGGCGGCTCGGCTCTGTCACGACTCCCTCGGGGGTCAGCGGTTCGTTACTTGCGAAAATACAACTGAAGCTCACGGGCTCGAACGCATGATCTGCATACCGGTATGCCTGCTGCCGGTATGCCTGACGCCGGGCTCCCGGTGCTGGCCCCGGGCCGGCCGCCGGGTGAGGCGCGTGTCCGCAGACTGCGCCCGGCGCTCAGGCACCTCGGATAGCCTTCTACGTCAGCGCCGCCCACCTACCGGGATGACCGTCATGCGAATGCCAACCACCGCGGGCTCGGGGCCGGCCGGGGGAGATGGGCCGGCCGACGGCCCCTCGGACGGCCCCTCGGACGGCCCCTCGGACGGCACCGGCGGAGACACAGCCGCGCATGCTCGCGGCGCCCGGCGCGGCCCGGGCCGGGCGGCTGCAGTGACGCTGCGCAGGCACTGGCTGATGGCCGCGCTCCTGATGGCCGGGCTGGTTCTGCGCGCCCTCTCGGTGGCCGCCTACCAGCCTGCGCTGCTCTACATCGACAGCCTGAAGTACCTGTTCCGGGCCTGGCCCGGCAACGATCCGCTCGGCTACAACGTGATCCTCAAGGTGCTCCTCGCCGGGGGAAATCTCAACACGGTCACGGTGATCCAGCACCTCGTCGGCCTGGCCATGGCGGGTGTCCTGTACGTGCTCCTGCTGCGCCGCGGGACACCGCGCTGGCTGGCCGCGCTGGCTGCGGCGCCGGTGCTGCTCGACGCCTACCAGGTGCAGATCGAGCAGACCATCATGCCGGACGTCTGGTTCGAGGCGCTGATCATCGCGGGGCTGGCGCTGCTGCTCTGGCGGCCCGAGCCAGGGCCCCGGCTGATCGCCGCGGGCGGCCTGGCCCTCGGGGCCAGCGCCCCTATCGCCCAGGTCGGCCAGATCCTGATCGTCCCCGCCCTGGTCTACCTGCTGATCGTGGAACCGGGCTGGCGGCGCAAGCTGGTCCGGGCGGTGGTGCTGTGCGCGGCGTTCGCCGTCCCCATCGCCGCATTCTCGCTGCGCGAGTACGTGGTCGCACACCAGTTCTCGCTCGCGCCCGCCGCGGGCAGCACCATCTATGGGCGGCTGGCCGAGAGCGCCGACTGCGCGACGCTGAAGCTCCCCAGCTACGAGCGGGCCGTATGCCCCCCGCGGGCGCTCGCGATCCGGCTGGGCCCGGATGGGCTGGTGCACGACGCCACCTCTCCCGACCACACGTACGTGGCCCCGCCGGGACGGACCCATGGCGAGGTCATCGGGAACTTCGAGCACCGGGTGATCACGCAGCAGCCGCTGCGGGTAGCGGGGGGCGTCCTTGGCGACGCGACCAGGCTGTTCGAGTTGCACCGGGTGACCAGCACCGGGGACACCCCCATCTCCCGCTGGCAGTTCCAGACCAGCTACCCGACGTACGGCGACAGCATCTACCTCAGCCCTGATCACACCATCATGCTGGGCCTGCATTTCGCGGCCAGCGGCGGCCCGGTTCATGTCCGGCCGCTGCCGGCCAGCATGGGCGGGCGGGCCACGGTGGACCGGCCGCTCGCCACGTTCGTGCGGGGCTACCAGCTGCATGGCGGCTACACGCCGGGACCGCTGCTCGCGCTGGCCACCCTGGCCGGGCTGGCAGGCGCGATCATCGCCCTGGCCGGCAGCCTGGCCCGGGCCCTCGGGCGCGGCTTCCTAGCTCCCCGGCAGCGCCAGCTCGCCCTGGCCTGCCTGCTGGTCTTCGGCTCGGCCCTGGCCGTGCTGCTCGCCTCGGACCTGTTCGAGTTCTCCTGGCGCTACCAGCTGCCGGCCCTGGTCACGCTCCCGCCGGCGGGGGCGCTCGGCCTGGCCCTGCTGGGCAGTTTGCTGCGCCGTCGCGCCGCTCCGGCGGACTCCAGGGTCCGCAACGGAACCATCCCGGGCAGCTCCCCCGCCCCCGCCGCCGGGGAACGGCCGGATCCCGGCCCCGGCGAGCAGGCTGAACCCCACCGGACCAGCTGACCCTCACCGGGCCCGGGCCAGCAAACCCCTGGACAGCGGACCCCTCGGCAGCGGACCTCCCCGGGCAGCGGACCCTCTCCGGGCAGCGGACCCTCTCCGGGCAGCAGGGACTCCCGGCCAGCGGACCTCCCCAGGCAGCGGAGCTCCCCAGGCAGCAGGGACTCCCGGGCAGCAGCCCCCGGCATCGGAACCCCCGGGCAGCAGCCCCCGGGCAACGGAAACCCCCGGGCCGGCTGAGCCCCCGCCGGGGCACTTGACCCGCAACTGCCCCCGGCTGTGGACCACGCTGTGGACGACCCGGTGGACAGCCACCCGCCCCGGAGGATAACGAGGCCTGCGATGTGGAAAAGATGTTCATAACAACAGAATCCGTAAATTCCTGGCCGGAAGCCCTTGCGCCACTCGGCGGTAAGCGGTAGAAATTCCGCACCACCAAGTATGGAGATCAGCTGGAGCCCCGCACTCCAGCAGCCCGGGAAACCGGGCCGTCTGGGCGGGCGCGCGGAGAGCCGGGAAACTGGCCTTCCGGGCTGATTTTCCCGCCCCGGTGGACTGGCCGGATAGCACCCCGGTAACCGAGTAATCGGTGGCCCTGCTGGATGGCCGTGGCGAGGCCCCTCCACCTCATACGTGGAGGGGCCTCGTTGCTGTGTGCGGCATTCCCGCCCATATGCCGGCACCTCCCCGGCCACAGGCAGATCACGTAACCTCGCAGCGTGCACGGGGATCAGGCCCTCAAGCCCTCTCCCCCGGCCGGCTGCACGCGCGGACGGGCCTGTGGAGCAGTCTGTGGAAACTCCGGTGGACAGCCACCCTTTGCCGGGGGATAACACACACCTTCTTGTGGATTTCGCGGATAACCAGAAAAATCTTGAAATTACTGGCGGGAAACCCTTGCGCGAGTCCCCCCGCCAAGAGTACAAATTCAGTCACTGCTAAGGCGGAAGTCCTTCCGGGAGGAAACTCCAGGAACGCCGGGGAGACTCGGGCGGCAGGAAAGCCGGGTAACCGGGATTTCAGTTGCCACTTCCAGGCCGGGCGGACGGTCGCAGACCGCCAGGAAGCCGGGCAACCGGCGTCCCCCGTGCGGCTCGGCCAGGTGGGGCCCCTCCGACTCATACTCGGAGGGGCCCCATCGGCGTACCCGGAGCCCCCCCTCCGCGTACTTGGAGGCGTCCCTTCGCGTCCACCGCCGCCACCACCACCATCCGCCGGTGCGGCCATCCCGCCCCGCGGCAGCCCGCTCCAGGTCCCACGAGTCACACTGGCCCCGGCCGCCTACGTTTCGCGGCGGCGCTTCATGAACACGGTCGATAGGGGGCGCTATGTGGCAGAAATTGACCGTGATCCTGGCGGGCGCGCGCCCGAACCGGACAAATCACCCGCCAGAACGCACGTCAACAGCGTGAAAGTCAACGACGATCATGACCAATGTGACCCATGGTGCTGCCGGTGCGTGCTGAGCAGGCGGGAGGCCTCACGTAGGCGGCCTGGGGCCGGGTGTACCCGGCGACGCGAACCCACGCGGCCTCACGCGCCCCCCGCACCACCCCACGACGCCGAAACCGCCAACCGCCAACTCACATCAGGTCGCGCCGCCGGAACCCCGCCAGCCCCGCCACCGCCAGCACCACCGCCACGCCCACCAGCCACGCCAGCGGCGCCACCGTCACGGGCGCCCCGGGCAGCTTCGGGATGTGGCTGAACGGCGACACGTCCAGCACACCCTGCGACAGCTTGATCGTCGGCCCGACCAGCGTGATGAGGGCGGCCACGCCGAGCGCGGCCCACGCGCCGGCCACCACGGTCCGCGGCACCAGGCCGAAGAGAGCCACCGCGATGCCCGCCATCACCCAGGCCGCCGGGACCTGCGCGAGCCCTGCCCCGGCCAGCCGCAGCACCTGGGTGCCCAGGCCACCCGAGGTCAGCCCGTCCCCCAGGGCCATGGCCACCCCACCGATCAGCAGCAGCCCGGCGCTGCCGGCCGCGGCGACGAGCACATGGCTCCCCGCCCAGCGAACCCGCCCGGCCCGGGTGGCCAGCACCGGCTCGGCCCGCCGCTCGCTTTCCTCACTGTGCAGCCTGAGGACGGCCGCGACCGCGTACGCCGCCGCGACCACGCCCATCATCCCGATCACCGCGGCGAGGTAGGCATCCACCAGCCCGCTGTGCCCACCCAGCCGGATGAAGAGCTGCCGGGCCTGGGCGCTGGTGTCCAGCATCGGGCCGATCCCCTGGGCCGCCGATCCGAGCACGGCACCGGCCAACGCGAAGCCAGCCGCCCAGCCGAGCAGGGCGCCACGCTGCAGCCGCCAGGCCAGGGTCAGCGGGCTCCGCAGCCAGGCGGGGGCCGCAGGCCGGCCCGGCCGGGCCGGAAGCAAGCCGGCACCCAGGTCACGATGAGTGGCCAGGAGCACGGCGCACCCGGCCAGGGCGGCGGCCGCCAGCACGAACAGGACCGCGACACCCCAGCGGGGAGTCGCGAACACCTGCATCTGCTCGGCCCAGCCCAGCGGCGAGGCCCAGCGCAACCAGGAAGCGCCGGATGCCGAGTCGCCCACCGCGCGGAGCAGGAACGCCACCCCCAGGAGGGCGACAGCCATCCCCCGGGCCGTCCGGGCGCTGGCCGTCAGCTGGGCGCAGATCGCGGCGGCGGCCGCGAACACGCAGCCGGAGAGCCCGACAGCGGCGCCCAGGGCCAGCGACCCGGCCAGCGGGTAACCGAGCACGGCCAGGACGACGGCGATGAGCAGGATGAGCACTAGGCCGGCGCCGAACGCGACGGCCAGGGCAGCGGCCAGCGGCGCCTGGCGGCCGACCACTGCCGCGCCCACCAATTCCAGCCGCCCCTGCTCCTCGTCGTCGCGGGTGTGCCGGACGACCGTGAAGATTCCCATCAGCCCTGCGGCCGCGGCCGCGAACACCGTGACCTTCCAGGCAACCAGCGATCCGGCGCTCGTCCCGAACACCGGCCCGCTCAGCGCGAGGACCGAGGGGTCGTGCTGAACGCTGGCGGTGAGCGTGAGGCGCTCGGCCAGGCTGGTGTAGAGATGGCGGAAGCTGTACCCGGTGCTGCCGATACTGCCGGCGAAGATGTACAGCCAGACCGGCAGGAAGATGCGGTCACGGCGCAGGCCGAGCGAGATCAGCGCGGCGGTCCCGGCCAGTCCGGCCCGGCCGCGGCTGGGCAGTCGGCTGCCGGGCCGCTGCGGGCGGGCGGCGACCGCGGTCATGACGGGTCCGTGTAGTGGCGCAGGAACAGTTCCTCGAGCGTGGGCGGCTGGCTGGCCAGGCTGCGCACCCCCGCCGCAGCCAGCCGCCTGAGCACCTCGGGCAGCGCACCGTCGTCCACCTGGCAGCTGACCCGGTTGCCGGCGATATCCAGGTCGTGCACCCCCGGCAGGCTGTCCAGCCCATCCGGCGGCCGGTCCAGCTCAGCCCGCACCGAGGTGCGGGACAGGTGCCGCAGGTCAGCCAGGGCCCCGGAGTCCACCGTGCGGCCCGCCCGGATGATCGTCACACGGTCGCAGAGGGCTTCCACCTCAGACAGGATGTGGCTGGACAGCAGCACGGTCCGCCCCGCCTGGCGTTCCTCCTCCACGCATTCCCGGAACACGGCCTCCATCAGCGGGTCCAGCCCCGAGGTCGGCTCGTCCAGGATCAGCAGGTCGGCCCCGGACGAGAGCGCCGCCACCAGCGCGACCTTCTGGCGGTTGCCCTTGGAGTAGGACCGGCTCTTCGTGGCCGGGTCGAGCTCGAACTTCTCCAGCAGGGCCGCCTTGCGCTTCTCGTCGAGGCCACCTCGGAGCCGGGCCAGCAGGTCGATGACCTCCCCGCCGGACAGGTTCGGCCACAGGGTGACGTCACCGGGCACGTACGCGAGCCTGCGATGCAGCGTGGTCGCCTCCCGCCAGGGATCGCCACCGAGCAGCCGGGCGCTCCCGCCGCTGGCCCGGATCAGGCCAAGCAGAACCCGGATCGTCGTGGTCTTGCCCGATCCGTTCGGGCCCAGGAACCCGTGCACCTCACCGGCGGCCACCGTCAGGTCGAGGCCGTCCAGCGCGCGTGTCCGGCCGAACGACTTGCTGAGGTCAGCCACCTCGATCACCGCTGTCATGCCACTAGCTTAACACTTGATTCACAAAATCATGAAAGTTATGTATCTAGTAAACTAGCTGTAGCGACGCCGTGGGAGGGGTGACAGCCAGTGCCGGAGGGGCATGAGGCCCAGGAGTTGCGGGCGGCCGGGACCCCGGAGGCCGGGGCGGGACCGGACCCCGGAGGCCGGCCGGACGAGGCCGGGGGCCGGACCCCGGAGGCCAGGGCGGGCCGGACCCCGGAGGCGTCGGGGGCCGGGACCCCGGAGGCCAGGGCGGGCCGGACCCCGGAGGCCAGGGCGGGCCGGACCCCGGAGGCGTCGGGGGCCGGGCCAGCGCGGGACGCGGCCGCCGTGCGGCAGTTCATCCAGCGTTTCGCCTCGCTGCTCGCCGACTCGGGGATGCCGCGCATGCCGGCCAGGATCTTCGTCGCGCTGCTGACCGCGGACACCAGCAGCCTCACCGCGGACGAGCTTGCCGGGCTGCTCCAGGTCAGCCCGGCCGCGGTGTCGGGCGGCGTGCGCTACCTCGTCCAGGTGGGCCTGGTCAGCCGCGAGACTGAGGCCGGCTCACGGCGCCATGTGTACCGGATGCCGGAGAACGTCTGGCACGAGGTCCTTCGGGTGCGGGACCGGATCATGATGCGCTGGGCGGACACGATGCGCGACGGGGCCGACGTGCTCGGTGCGGGCACGCCCGCGGGAGAGCGGCTCGCCGAGTCGGCGATGTACTTCGACTTCGTCAGCAAGGAACTGCCCGCGCTGCTTGACCGCTGGGAGGAGTACAAGACGGCCCACCAGGGCTGACCTGATCGCGGGCGACTCCCTGGTCGGCGGCCGTGATCGTTATCGCTAGCCTGGTGGCATGGCCGAAGACACCTATGACCCGTCCGCCGACCCAGGCGACGGCAGCTCCGAGTACACCTACGGTGGCGGCACCGGCGACTACGAGCGCGGCGGCAGCCCCGGCACGGACGGGCTCGAGGACACCGACTTCGAGGACGACGGCGTCCTGGACTCCTCCGACACGCTGGAGGACAGCGAGGATCCGTACGACGATCCGCTGGACCCGGGCGTCGAGCCCGCCGACAAGTGGTCGGCCGGTGAGCGGTTTGGTGACACGCTGGCCGAGGAGCGCCAGGGTGAATCCCTCGATCAACTGCTGGCCGAGGAGGAGCCGGAGCCCGACCCCTACGCCGACCCCGACCCGCAGGCCGAGAGCGACCTGCCCCGGGAGGGCCCGGAATCCTACGACGAGCAGCAGCCGCGAGCCGGCCGCCTGGTGGCCGAGGACGAGGGAGCCCACCCCCATACTGACCCGGACCTCGTCGCCCAGGACGTGGGCATCGACGGGGGTGGCGCTGGTGCCGAGGAGGCGGCCGTCCACCTGACCGACGAGGACGAGGACGAGATCGCCGGCGGCCCCGAGGGCTGAGCCCAGTGTGAGCGCCCGCGGTGCCCCTGGGAGAATCCGGACATGACGGAATCCGAGCCCGCGCCCTCAACCCTGTCCGGGCGGACCGCGTGGGCACGGAACCTGGAGACTCCGCTGCGCCAGTTCCTCCGCACGGAGACGGGCAGCGCGGCGATCCTCCTGGGCGCGACGATCGGCGCGCTGGTCTGGGCGAACGTCGCGGCGGGGTCCTACGAATCGGTCTGGTCCACCCGGCTGTCGGTGAACGTCGGCAGCATGGACCTGTCCGACACTCTGCACGGCTGGGTGAACTCCGGCCTGATGACGTTCTTCTTCCTGGTCGTCGGTCTGGAGGCCCGGCGCGAGTTCGACATGGGCGAGCTGCGCGAGCGCCGCCGGCTGACGCTCCCGGTGCTGATCGGCCTGGGCGGGATGATCGTCCCCATCGGGATCTACCTGGCGGCCAACGCGGGCGGCCCGGGAGCGCGGGGCTGGGGCACGGCCATGTCCACCGACACCGCGTTCGCACTCGGCATGCTGGCGCTGGTCGGTTCCTGGCTGCCCGACCGGGTGCGCACCTACCTGCTCACCTTCTCCGTCGTGGATGATCTGGCCGGACTGGCCGTTATTGCGATTTTTTACAGTTCGCGGCTGCGGATGCCTGCGCTGCTGGCGGGGGTGGGCATCCTGGTCGCCGTGGCCGGCGTCCGGGCCGCGGGCGTGCGGTTCGGGCCGGCGTACTTCCTGCTCGGCGCGGCCGCCTGGATGGCGTTCTTCAAGTCCGGCGTGGACCCGGTGGTGGTGGGGCTGTTCATGGGCCTGCTTACCTACGCGCACCCTGCGGCGCGCAGCGACCTGGAGCGGGCCAGCGACCTGTTCCGGCTGTTCCGGGAGCAGCCCACGCCCGAGCTGGCGCGCGAGGCCCGTGGCGGTGTCACCCTGGCCATCTCCCCCAACGAACGGCTCCAGCAGCTCTACCACCCGTGGTCGAGCTATCTCATCGTGCCGCTGTTCGCCCTGGCCAACGCCGGGCTTGTGATCAACACGGGGTTGCTCTCCCGGGCCTACACGTCCCCGGTCACGCTGGGCATCCTGATCGGCTACGTGGTGGGCAAGCCGGTGGGCACCACCGGCGCCGCCTGGCTGGTCACCAAGCTCAGCCGGGGACGGATCCGGCCGCCCGTGGGCTGGGCAGGTGTCGTGGGCGCGGGCGCGATCGCGGGGATCGGCTTTACCGTGGCCCTGCTCATCGCGTCGCTGGCCTTCCACGGCACCCTGCTGGCCGAGGCGAAGCTGGGCATCCTGTCCGCGGCGTTCGTCGCCTCCGCGCTCACCTGGACGGTGTTCCGCGTCACCCGGCGGCTGCCCAAGCGGCTGAAGATACGTGCCCTGCTCGGGACCTCCACGCTCATCACCGACCTGGCCGTCCCCGTCGACCCGGCCCGTGATCATGTCCGCGGGCCGGAGCAGGCCCCGGTCACGATGGTGGAGTACGGCGACTTCGAGTGCCCGTACTGCGGCCAGGCCGAGCCCATCGTGCGTGAGCTGCTGTCCGACTTCGGCGACGTCCGCTACGTGTTCCGGCACCTGCCGCTGAACGACGTGCACCCGCACGCCCAGCTAGCCGCGGAAGGCGCCGAGGCGGCCGCCCGGCAGGGCAAGTTCTGGGACATGCACGACGTGCTGATGGAGCACCAGGGCGCGCTCACCGCGCGCGACCTGATCCAGTACGCGGCGGACCTCGGCCTGAGCACCGCCCGGTTCACCGACGATCTCCGCAAGCATGCGGGCGCGGCGCGGGTGGCCGAGGACGTGGACTCCGCGGACCTGTCCGCGGTATCGGGCACGCCCACGTTCTTCATCAACGGCAAGCGTCACTATGGCGCCTACGACATTGGCTCGCTGTCCGACGCGGTCCGCACCGCCCGGGTACGCAGCCTGATCACGACCTGAGGAGGCTGGCTCGTGGGCATGGTCAAGACGGTGGGCCTGGTACTGCATCCCGGGCGGGACTGCAACTCGGCCATGTTCGAGCTGCTGGCCTGGGCCAGCAAGCGCAAGGTGACGGTGCTCGCACTGCAGGACGAGGCCAGCCGGGTCCCCGGCCCGGTCGAGACGGTCGGGCCGCGGGATCTGCCGGAGCGCGCCAATCTCATGGTCAGCCTGGGCGGGGACGGCACCATGCTGCGGGCGCTGCGGATCGCATGCGGCACCCCCACCCCGGTGCTCGGCGTCAACGTCGGCAAGCTCGGGTTCCTGGCCGAGATCGATCCGCCCGAGATGAGTGAGGCGCTGTGCGCCATCGACGAGCACC
Source organism: uncultured Actinomycetes bacterium (assembly GCA_963782185.1). Lineage (GTDB taxonomy): Bacteria > Actinomycetota > Actinomycetes > Streptosporangiales > Streptosporangiaceae > RYN-230. The sequence goes on along the minus strand of CAWAJB010000029.1, from coordinate 138,271 downwards.
GGTTCACGGTGGAGACGCGGTCCGCGGTCCAGGCAGAATTCCTCGGCCGGCAGACCGTGGCCTTCAACGACGTGGACCTGGCCCGCATCCCGGGCCGCAGCGCTTCGGCTGTGGTGGAGCTGACCGTGGAGGCGCACCCGTTCGTGCGCTACGCGGCCGACGCGGTGATCGTGGCCACCCCCACCGGGTCCACCGCCTACAACTTCTCTGCTGGCGGTCCCATCGTGTCCCCGAACGCGGAAGGGCTGCTGGTCACCCCGGCCGCGCCACACTCCGCGTTCAACCGGGCCCTGTTCCTGGCCGCCGCCGAGAAACTCACGCTGACCGTGCTGCCACGCAGCGGTGAGCTGGCGGTGGAAGCGGACGGCCAGGTCGAGGGGTACGTGCACCCGGGCGACACCGTGGTCGTGACCACGGTTCCCAACGCGGCCCGCGTGGTGCGGCTCGGCCGCACCACGTTCTACCAGCGTGCGCAGCGTAAGCTCCGGCTGACCGGCTCGGCGGAGGCCGACGGCGACTGACGGGGTGGGCCGCGGCCGGTAGCGTGGAAGGCGAAGATCGCCTCAGACGGGATGGATGACCAGCCGTTCATGGTTGGAACGGCTAACGGGCGAACTGACTGACACCCGGGAAGGGCAGTGAGCGTGGTGCGAGATCCGGGAGACCTCTACGAGGTGAGCCCTGACGCGCCGGTACTGGACGGGGCAGTGATGCTGCACTACCTCGACGGGTTCATCGACGCCGGGGCGGCGGGCAAACTGCTGTCCGCACATTTGCTGGGCACGCTGGAGCACGAGGAGGTCGCCCGGTTCGACGTGGACCGGCTGATCGACTACAGGTCCCGGCGGCCACCGATGATCTTTTCCCAGGACCACTGGGAGACCTACGAGGCGCCCGAGCTGGCCATGCACCTGCTCAAGGACACCGCCGGGAGCCAGTTCCTGCTGCTCACCGGCCCGGAGCCGGACCACGAGTGGGAGAGCTTCACTCAGGCGGTCCGGGATGTCGCCGCCCGGATGGGAGTCCGGCTGGCCGTCGGTTTCCACGGCATACCGATGGGCGCGCCGCACACCCGCCCGCTGGGCGTGACCGCCCACGCCACCAGCTCCAGCCTGACCACGGGCTATCCGCCGCTGGTGGACCGTCTCCAGGTTCCGGGCAGCGTGGCGGCGCTGCTGGAGATGCGCCTGGGCGAGGAAGACCGCGCCGCGGTCGGCTTCGCCGTGCACGTGCCGCATTACCTGGCCCAGGCCGCGTACCCCACGGCCGCGATCACGCTGCTCGATTCGGTGTCCCGCGCGACCGGGCTGCAACTGCCCGACGAGGCGCTGCGCGACGCAGCCCGCGAGACCGACGAGGAGATCCGGCGGCAGGTCGAGGGCTCCGAGGAGATCCTGGAAGTCGTGCAGGCCCTGGAGCGGCAGTACGACGCGTTCGCCGAGGGAGCCGAGCGGGGCTCGCTGGTAGACGGGTCCGAGCAGCTGCCGTCCGCTGATGAGATCGGCGCCCAGTTCGAGCAGTTCCTGGCGGAGCAGCAGGGCCGGGCCGACTCCCCGGACTCCTGACCCTGCTGCCTGACCCTGCTGCCTGACCCTGCGCTGCCGTGGCGGCCGCCCCGGCTGACCCGGCCGTGGCGGTCGCCGCGCCAGGCGGCGGGCTAAGCCACTTCCCGGAGCTTGCCGGTCGCGACGTCGAAAACGAACCCGCGGACGGAGTCCTTGCGCGGGATGAACGGGCTGGCCTTGATCCGGGCGATGGACTGGCGCACGTCCTCGTCGAGGTCGGGGAACGCCTCCGCGGCCCAGTGGGGCTTGATGCCGGTGTCCTTGTGGATGCTCGCCTTGAAGTCGTCGTCGGTGAAGGTCAGCATGCCGCAGTCGGTGTGGTGGATGAGGATGATCTCCTGGGTGCCGAGCAGCCGCTGGCTGATTGTGAGCGAGCGGATCTCCCCGTCGCTCACCACCCCGCCCGCGTTGCGGATCACGTGCGCCTCGCCATCCTTCAGGCCCAGGATCGCGTACACGTTCAGCCTGGCGTCCATGCAGGCCACCACGGCGACGTGCTTGGACGGCGGCAGCGGCAGCGGCCCAGCGTAAGACTCCGCGTAGCGGTCGTTGTTGGCGAGCAGCTCGTCGGTAACGGTCATGGCGCCAGTCCTCTCTGATTGGTATGCCCTGGCCCGCACGGCGATGGATGCCCAGCGGGGCCATGGTCATCTTCTGTACTCCCCGGGTGCCGACGGTACCGAACGGGCAAATCCCCCATCCGTACGGCCCGGCCCCAGCTCCAGGGACGCTCCCTCTCTGAGTACTAAATCATCTAATTCCGATAGGACTAATAATCTATAACGCCCTGCCCTGTCAGCCATATCCGACACGGCTCGTCACCAGGTGCACACGGTCCGGCTTCGCCGTCACTAGACTGACCGCGAGGAAACGGGGACGACAGCGGGCGCTACGGCCGGCCGGATCATCGCGGTCAGCCGGCCATCGTGGCTGGCAGGCGGATGCGGGCCGGCCTGCGCGGAGCAGGCCGCCACGCGGCGACATCAGGGGGATGCCCGTCCATGAGCCGATCGAGTGCACGCGAATGCCTGGCGCCGGGAACCGTGGTGGCCCCGGGTGAGGTGCTGGTCGCCACCGAGATCGGCGACCCGGCGCACGGCCGGCTGGCCTGCCCGGCCGCACCCCTGGTCGGCGGGCTGCTGTACCGGCGGGGCGTGCGCGTGCGGTACGCGCCGGTCCCGCAGTCCGGCGACGCGTCCCAGGCCGATGACGGCGCGGCCCTGTTCGTCACCACCGCCCTGCACAGCGACGGCACGGCGACCGCCATCGGCGCCGCAGCCAGCAGCGTGGACGGCGTGGCCATGGCCGCGGCCCGCAACGCGGTCGAGGAATGGGCCGCGGCCGGGGGAACCAGGCGCCTGCTCGGCGCGGTGAGCCCGTGGTGCCCGGGAGCACGGCGGGCCCTCGACGCGGCCCGCCAGGCCCTGGCCCGGGGTCCGGTGTACGTGTGCGGGCAGCTGATGGCGAGCCCTCAGGTATCCGCGGACCTGGAAAAGAGCGGCGCGGTCTTCGCCCGTTCCCTGGATGACGTGCCCGGCGGCGCCACGGTCCTGATCCCGGCGCACGGCGTCGCACCCTGGGTGCGCGCCGAGGCCGCTGAGCGCGGCCTGGAAATGATCGACGCGACCTGCCCCCTCGTGGCCGGGGTGCAGACCGAGGCCCGCCGGTTCGCGGAGCGCGGCGATCAGGTGGTCCTGATCGGCCAGTCGGGTCTTGCGGTGCTGCCCGCCATCCTGGGCGAGGCCCCGGACCACGCCATCCTGGCCGAGACCCGGGTCGGCGCGGGCGCGGTCCAGGTCGCGGACCCCCGGCGGGTCTCCTACGTGCTCGTGCCCGGCGTCCCGGTCGAGGACACCCCGATCGCGACCGCCGCCCTGCGGTCCCGGTTCCCGGCCCTGCGGGGCCCGGACCCGGACGGGTTCTGCTACGCGGCCTCTGACCGGGCCGAGACCATCCGGACCGTGGCCGCGTCCAGTGACCTGGTCCTGGTGCTCGGCACCGAAGACGACCCGGACACCCGGCACCTGGCCGCGCTGGCCCGCTCGAACCGGGCCAAGGCCTACGTGATCGCCGACGTCACCGAGATCATCCCGTCCTGGCTGGCGGGCATGTCGGCCATCGGCCTGGCCGAGTCCATCACGGCCGCCCCCGGGCTGGCCGCCCGGGTGACCGAGGCACTGTCGGGACTCGGTCCGCTGAGCGTGACCAGGCGGCTGGTCAGTACCGAGGTCACCGGCCGTCCAGAGATCCCCACCGCCGGGCCGCCGCCGGCCGCCGGGTAGCCGCCGCCCGGGGCCTGCGCGCAGGCCGCCAATCTGACATTGTGACTGTCATGCTCTTCCCCACCTCCCTGGTCGGCAGCTACCCCCAGCCGGACTGGCTCATCGACCGTGCGCGGCTGCGCGGCCGGTTCCCGCCCCGGGTCCGTGCCACCGAGCTGTGGCGGGTTGCCCCCGAATACCTGGAGCAGGCCCAGCGCGACGCGACCGAACTGGCTATCCGGGCCCAGGAAAAGCGGCCTGGACATCATCACCGACGGGGAGATCCGCCGGGAGAGCTACTCGAACCGGTTCGCGACGGCCCTGGACGGGGTGGACATCGACAACCCCGGTACCGCGCTGGACCGCAGCGGCGAGCCGAACCCGGTGCCCCGGGTCACCGGCCCGATCCGGCGCCGCCATCCGGTCGAGGTCGGCGACCTGGAGTTCCTGCGGGCCAGCACCAGCCGGACCGTCAAGATCACCGTGCCGGGCCCGTTCACCATGGCCCAGCAGGCCCAGAACGACTACTACACCAGCACCGAGGACCTCGCCCTCGGCTACGCGGAGGCGGTCAACGAGGAGGTCGCCGACCTGTTCAAGGCGGGTGCGGACATCGTGCAGCTCGACGAGCCCTACCTGCAGGCCCGTCCGGACGAGGCACGCAAGTACGGCGTCCGGGTGATTAACCGGGCCCTGGAGGGCATCACGGGGACGACCGCCGTGCACCTGTGCTTCGGCTACGCCGCAATCATCCACGAGCGGCCGTCGGGCTACTCGTTCCTGCCCGAACTGGCCGAGTGCGTCTGCGACCAGGTGTCGGTCGAGACGGCACAGTCCGGTCTGGACTGCGAGATCCTTGCCCGGCTGGGCGGCAAGACGATCATCCTGGGTGTGCTCAACCTGGGCGACGAGACCGTGGAGAACCCGGCCGAAATCGTCGCCCGGGCCCGGCGGGCGCTGGCGTACGTGCCCGCGGAGCGGCTCGTGCTGGCCCCCGACTGCGGTATGAAGTACCTCCCCCGCGAGGCGGCGTTCGGCAAGCTCGTCTCGCTGCGAATGGCCGCCGCCCTGCTCCGCGCCGACGCCGGCGTCCCCACCGTCTCCTGACCCGGCCCGCGGGCACCGGATCAGGAGACTCTGGTCAGGGCCGCTCCACGGGACTTCCCGCCAGCCGGCCCCATTCGGCCCATGATCCGTCGTAGACGCGGACGTGATCGCGGCCGAGCAGGTAGGTCAGGATGAAGGGCGATGGCGGCCAGACGCTCGCTGGCCGGCCCCGGTACTGTCACCGCGTTCTCCGCGAGGAGGGCGAACCAGTCCTCATCGCCGTCCCAGATCGGCCGGGTATCGATCCAGATCGGCGTGCCCGGGACGAACACCTCGGGGAACACCACCAAGTCCGCCGCCTGGGCCGCGGCCGCCGCGGTGAGCGCGGCGACTCGATCGATGGTCGCGGCGCGGTCCATCAGCACGTAGCTGGCCTGGACCGCAGCCACCCGGAGCGTCGTCATCGTCATCACTCCACCCGGCTGGTGTGAGGCAGCGGCTCCCGGCGTGGGGGCGCCATCTCGCGAGGCGGGGGCGCCGGGCCAGCGGGCGGTCGCGCCGGGTCGCCGGGTCGCCGTGCCGGGTCGGCGGCGTTGTCGCGGTGGAACGAAACGGCCGTCCGCGGCGTGGCGTTGACGGCCAGGCGCAAGACGTCGCTGCGGCTGTAGTGGCCGACCGGGTCGAACTGCTGGCGGCTGGCCCGGGCCACCCGGGCATCGATCTCGGCGTAGACGATGCCTTCCTCGCCCGTGAGCGGCCCGGCGAGCACGTCCCCGCCGGGCCCGATGATGGCGGTGTTGCCGCGCGACAGCCAGTCCTCCGCGTCGCCGTAGAGTTCGGCCCGGCCTGCGGCACCGTTCCACGGGCCGGGCCGCATGGCCGCTCCGCGGCCGCGCGCCCGGGCCGGTCAGCCCGCGGCGCACGATCACCGGCCGGCACCCATTGTTTCTGCTTCCCGGTAATCACCGCCCGGCCGTGCCGCGGCCTCCTGACCGGTATTCGCTAATACCTGCGGGGGGTTTCCCGCATACCCCCACCGGGTTTAAAAGGCGGCACCGGAGATAGCCGAAAGCATCGACATAAGGCCAGTTCAGAGCCACTCTGACGTCGTGATGAGATACATGCTTGCCGCCGGAATAGCCCGGCACTTACGCTTCTCCTATCGCGTCCTGGCGCATCAGAAAGGCCCTCCAACGGTCGCGCCGCAGCGAGTCCCTCCGAGACCAATTAAGTGCGGAAGCAGGAGAGCCAGCCAGCCGTGAGTGAGATAGCCGTTACCCAGCGCGGCTCACCCACCCTGGGTGATCACCACGAAGTCGGCGCGGCGGGCTGGGCCGCGCCCGACACCCGGCGGCGGCTGCAACTGGCCCTGGGCGCCCTGTGGCTGCTGGATGCGATCCTGCAGTACCAGCCGGTCATGTTCACCCGGGCCTTCGGCCAGATGCTCGCGGCCGCGGCACCGGGCAACCCGGCCCCGGTGAGCCAGCCGATCCTCTGGAATGCCCATCTCGTCCAGCGGCACCCCGTCCTGCTGAACGCGGTCTTCGCCACCATCCAGCTGCTGCTGGCCCTCGGCATTGCCTGGCGGCCCACGGTCAAGCTGGCCCTGGGGGCCTCGGTCGCCTGGGCCCTCGGCGTGTGGTGGTTCGGTGAGGGCCTGGGCGGAGTGCTGACGGGGACGGCCAGCCCGGTCAGCGGCGCGCCCGGCCCGGTGGTGCTCTACGCGCTGCTCGCCGTCCTGTTGTGGCCCCGCGACCGCAGCGCCGCGGTAGCCGCCGGTGGCCCGGCCGTCCCGTGCGTCGCGGCCCGGGCTGTGGGTGCCCGGGCGGCGCGGACCCTCTGGCTCATCCTGTGGGCCAGCATGGCCTATTTCGCGCTGCTGCCCGCGAACCGCGGCCCGCAGGCACTGCACGCCATGCTCTCTGGCATGACCGGGGCGGAACCGGCCTGGCTGGCGGCGGTCAGCCAGCAGGGCGCGGCGCTCCTGGCTCACCAGGGGCTGGCCGCCTCGGTCGTGCTCGCCGTCCTGGTGATCCTGATCGCCATCGGCGTGTACCTGCCGCCGTCCGCGGCCCGGGCCGCTCTCGCCCTGGCGGCGGCGCTGGCCGCCGCGATCTGGGTGGCAGGCCAGGACCTCGGCGGCATTCTCACCGGCAGCGGGACCGACCCCGGGTCTGGCCCGTTGCTGATCTTGCTGGTCCTCGCCTACTGGCCCGCACGGACCGGCGGGGCGCGGCCCGTTGAGGCGCGGCCCGATGAGGCGCGGCCCGATGAGGCGCGGCCCGATGAGGCGCGGCCCGATGAGGCGCGGCCCGATGAGGCGCCGTCCCATGGCGCGCGGACCATCCGCAGGCCGGCCGCCGGGAGGACCCTGACGTGACAGGACCTTCGTGGCTCGCGGGCGTCCTGGCCGTGCTGATGATCGCGACCGCCGCGTACTGCGCCAGCCGGCTGATCATCGCGCGAGCGCACCGGCGGCCGGATGAGCGCGACGTCAACCTGGTGCACACGATGATGGGCGTGGCCATGGCGGGCATGCTGGTGAGCTGGCTCAACCCGCTCCCCGACACCGTCTGGGCGGTGATGTTCGGGGCGGGCACCGGCTGGTTCGGCTGGCGGGCCTGGCGCGGCCGCCGGGGTCGCACCGACGTCACCGGCACTGAGCCGTCGCCGCACCGCCACCACGTGCCTCACCTCGTGATGTGCGGCTCCATGGTGTACATGCTGCTGGCCGCCGGCGCGGTCACGTCGGCCACGCATCCCGGGATGGCGATGGGCGGGCCGCCCGCCGCCGGCCGCTTCCCGCTGCTCGCCCTGGTCCTGGCCGTGTTCATGGTGGGCTACGTGATGTGGCAGGCCGACCGCCTCCCCGCCCTGGCCCGCGCCGGGACCGGGCGCCCCGGCTCCCGCGTCCCCGTGACCACCCTCGCTCTGAGCGCCACGGCCGGCGCCCAGCCGGCCTCCCAGGCCGCCGCGAGCACATCAGACCTGCCCGCCAGCCCGGCCCGGCGGGCCCTGTCCCCCCGCCTGGCGGCCTGCTGCCAGATCGCCATGGCCGCAACCATGGGCTACATGCTGATCCTGATGCTCTGAGCACCACCGTCGTATTCAGGAACCGGCGTCAGCTGCGTCGCGGTACCGATCAAGCGCCGCCTGCCGGGCCGCCTTGTGATCCACGATCGGCCCCGGGTAGTCGTGGCCGATCCGGCAGCCGGCCCGCTCCTGCTCCCGCCCGGGCATGCGCCAAGGCTCGGCCAGGTACTCATCCGGGACCTGCGCCAGTTCGGGTACGTAGCGGCGCACGTAGCTTCCGTCCGGGTCGAAACGCTCCTGCTGCAGCGACGGGTTGTAGATGCGCCGGAAGGCGGGCTGCGGATCCACTCCCACCGACGCGATCCACTGCCAGTTGCCGTTGTTGCTCGCCTGGTCGCCGTCCAGGAGCATCCGCATGAACCAGTCCTCGCCGCGCCGCCAGTCGATACCGAGGTCCTTGGTCAGGAACGAGCCAACCAGCAGCCGCACCCGGTTGTGCATCCAGCCTTCCCGGCGCAGCTGCCGCATGCCCGCGTCCACCAGCGGGTACCCGGTCCGGCCCTCGGTCCAGGCGGTGAACTCGGCCTCGTCCCCCGCCCATTTCAGCGTGCCGCGGTAGCGGGCCTGGTACTCCTGCCGGGCGTTGTCCGGGTGGTGCACCAGGACGTGCTGGTAGAAGTCACGCCAGCAGAGCTGGCGCCGGAACGCCTCCTGCGCGGCGGCGCTCTTCCCGCTGGGCAGCTGATCCTCGATCGCCCGCGGCGACAGGCAGCCGAACCGCAGGTAGGGAGACAGCCGCGAGGAAGCGTCCGCTCCCGCCTGGTCGCGGCGGGAGTCGTAGTCGCGCACCGCCCCGTCGAGGAACCCGGCCAGCCGGGCCAGCCCTGCGCTCTCCCCGCCCGCGGCCGGCTCGGTCACTTCCTGCTCGAGGCCCAGGCTGGCCAGGGAGGGCAGCCGGCCGTGGCGGGTCCCCGCGGGCATGTCGATCCGCTCGGGCGGGTCCAGGACCGCACGCCGCGTGACACGTTCCCAGTTGCGGTAGAAGGGCGTGAACACGGTGTAGGGACGGCCCTGACCGGTCCGGATCGCGCGCACATCGTCCACCACACTGACCCCCGGATGCGCGTGCCCGGTCACGCCCGCCAGGTCCAGCGCGGCCCGGACCCGCCGGCCCCGGATGGATTCGTAGGGGCTGGGGTCACCGCTCAGATGCACCTCGCTGGCCCCGGTCCCGGCGGCCAGCGCGGGCAGTTCCCGCTCGGGCGGCCCGTGCCGGATGACCAGCCCCGCGCCCCGCTCCGCGAGCTGCCCGTCCAGGTCGGCCAGGCTCTCCAGCAGGAACGCGGTGCGTGATCCGGATGCATGCCGCCCGTGCAGCAGCCGGTCGTCCAGGCAGAACACCGGTACCACCTGCTCGTGCCCGGCCAGCGCCGCGCAGAGCGCCGGGTGGTCGTGCACGCGCAGGTCACGGCGGAACCAGACAAGAGCAACCATGAACGCCGAGGATAGGCGCTGCCCCGGCAGGAACCCCGGTGACCGGCCGGGACGCGCAGGCAGATGGCGGGCCGGGCAGACGGCGGGCCGGGCAGACGGCGGGCCGGGCAGACGGCGGCCGGGCAGACGGCGGTCAGGCGGTCGCGGGCAGGTCCAGGTCCACCACGATGGGCGCGTGGTCGGATGGCCCCTTGCCCTTGCGGGCCTCCCGGTCGATGTAAGCGTCCTTGACCGCCGCGGCCACCACGCTGCTGGCCAGGATCAGGTCAATCCTCATGCCCATGCCCTTGTGGAACATGCCCGCCCGGTAGTCCCAGTAGGTGAAGGGCTGCCCCTTGAGGGCCCGGGCCGGGACGTCGGTGAGCCCGAGGTCCAGCAGGCGCCCCAGGGCGGCCCGTTCCTCCGGCGTGACGTGGGTGGAGCCGGCGAATGCGGCCGGGTCCCACACATCGTCGTCGTGCGGGGCGATGTTGAAGTCCCCGCACACGGCCAGCCGCGGCTCGCCGCCGCCGGCGCTGAGGTCGGCGGCGAGCGCGTCACGCAGGACAGTGAGCCAGGACAGTTTGTAGGCTAGGTGCGGGCTATCCAGGGCCCGGCCGTTCGGGACGTAGACCGACCAGACCCGGCAGCCTGCGCAGGTGGCGGAGACGGCCCTGGCCTCCGGATCGGGGAAGCCCGGCTCGCCGGGGAAGCCGCGGCGCACGTCCTGCAGCCCGGCCCGGGACAGGATGGCCACCCCGTTCCAGCGCCCCATGCCGTACAGGGCCGCCTCGTAGCCGAGTTCCCCGACCTCCGAGACCGGGAAGCCGGTGTCGGGCGCCTTGGTCTCCTGCAGGCAGAGCACGTCCGGCCGGGTCTCCTCCAGCCAGCTGAGCAGCCGGGGCAGCCTGGCCTGCACCGAGTTGACGTTCCAGGTGGCCAGCCGCATGTGTGTCCTTTCCCGGCCGGTCAGGCGTTCGCGTGCAGCGCGGCGTTCAGCGCGGCACCCTGCCCGGCCCGCTCGGTGACCCGGACCGCGCCGGTCTGCGAGTCACGCAGCCACAGCAGCCCCGGACAGCCGGACAGCTCCCGGGCCTTCACCACCTGCCCGCCCGGCAGCGCGACCTTGGTTCCCGCCGTCACGTACAGCCCGGCCTCGACCACGCAGTCGTCGCCGAGCGAGATCCCGATCCCGGCGTTGGCGCCGATCAGGCACCGTTCGCCGACCGAGATCGTGTCCTTGCCCCCGCCGGACAGGGTGCCCATGATCGAGGCGCCGCCACCCACGTCGGAGCCGTCCCCGACCACGACCCCGGCCGAGATGCGGCCTTCCACCATGGACGTGCCGAGGGTGCCCGCGTTGTAGTTTACGAAGCCCTCGTGCATGACCGTGGTTCCCTCGGCCAGGTGCGCGCCCAGCCGGACCCGGTCCGCGTCGGCGATCCGAACCCCGGCCGGCAGCACGTAGTCCACCATGCGGGGGAACTTGTCGACCCCGTGCACGGTGACCGGGCCGCGGCGGCGCAGCCGCAGCCGGGTGGCCTCGAAGTCCTGGACCGGGCAGGGCCCGTGGCTGGTCCACACCACGTTGGCCAGCACCCTGAAGATGCCGTCCAGGTTTACCCCGCGGGGGCGGACCAGGCGGCCGGACAGCAGGTGCAGCCTCAGGTACGCGTCATGCGCGCCGGCCAGCGGCGCGGCCAGGGCGCCGATCGTGGTACGCACCGCGATGACCTGGACCCCCCGGGCCTCGTCCGGGCCCAGCAGGGCGGCCGCATCAGGGCCGAGGGCCCCCGCCGCCTGGGCCGCAGACAGCCGGACGGTGCCGCCGCCCTCCGCCGCCGGCACCAGTTCGGGCGCGGGAAACCAGGTGTCCAGCACCGTACTCCCGGAAGCCGCGCTCCCGGCACCCGCGCCGCTCACCACCGTGGCCAGGCCAACTCCCTGCGCCCCGGTCACCTCAGGATCGATACCCGACTCAGTCACGGCCCACATGCTAGCCGCCGGGTTCCCCCGGCGTTAGCGCGGTGCATTGTGTGCGCCCGGGCACACCAAATGCACCGCGCTAATGTGCCGGGCGGGCTGGGGGGCGCCGCCGGCTCCGACGCTCCTGCCGCGACTGCGCGGGCCCCCCGTTAGTCGCCGAGCTCGGCGCGGCGGCGGGTCACGAACTCGTCGAGTTCGGCGCGGACCGCGTCATCGATCGGCGGCGCCTCGTACTCCGCCAGCGTCTTCGCACAGATCTCCCCCGCCCGGGCCGTGGCGTCCTTGGCCCCGAGCCGCACCCAGCGCTCGTAGTTGGCCGTGGACGACAGCAGGGGCCGGTAGAAGCACTCCCGGAACCGCTCCATCGTGTGCTGTGCCCCGAGGAAGTGGCCGCCGTGGCCGACCTCCTCGTGCGCGCCGAAGGCCAGGGATTCCTCGTCGATCTCCAGCGGGGTGAACTCGACCCGGAGCATGCGCAGCAGCTCGATGTCGATGATGAACTTCTCGTAGCAGCTGACCAGGCCGCCCTCCAGCCACCCGGCCGCGTGCATGACGAAGTTGGTGCCGGCCAGGAACGTGGGCAGCAACGTCATCAGGGACTCATACGCGGCCTGCGCGTCCGCCGTCTGGCTGGAGTTGAGGCCGCCGCCGGTGCGGAACGGCAGCCCGTAGTGCCGGGCCAGCTGGCCGGTGCACAGCAGGCCGATGGCCGACTCGGGAGTGCCGAAACTGGGTGAGCCGGATTGCATGTCGATGTTGGACAGGAACGACCCGAACACGACCGGGCAGCCGGGCCGGATCAGCTGGGCCAGCGCGATGCCGGACAGCGCCTCGGCCAGCTGCTGGACCAGCGCGGCCGGGATCGTCACCGGCGACATCGCCCCCATCAGCAGGAACGGGGTCAGCACCACAGGCTGGTTGGCGGCGCAATACTCGAACTGGGCGTCCAGCATCCGGTCGTCCCAGCGCAGCGGCGAGTTGCAGTTGATCAGCGAGATCGTGGCCGGGGTCTGCTCGACCGACGCGCGGCCCTTCTCCCGGCCCGCACCGCCGCCGAACAGGATCTCGGTCATCGCGATCGTGTCGGCCGCGTTGGGCCCGGATACCACGTTGCCCATATAGATCTTGTCGGTCACCGTCTGCAGCGCGTAGATCATGTCGAGGTGGCGGGAGTCGAGCGGCGTGTCGTTCGGCTCGCAGATGACGCCCCCGGCCGTGTCCAGCTGGGGGAAGGACTGGGCCAGCATGCTCAGCCGGCGGAAGTCCTCCATGGTCGCGTCGCGGCGGACGTCTCCCTCGCGCACGAACGGGCACCCGTAGACCCCGCCGAATACCATCTGGTCGCCGCCGATGTGCACGCTGTTGGCCGGGTTGCGGGCCTGGATGCCGAACTCCCGCGGCGCCTTGGCCACCTGCTCGAGCACGAACTCCGGGTCGAGGAACACCACCTCGCCGGAGACCTTCTGCCCCGCGCGGCGGAACAGCTCCAGCGCCTCCGGCTTGGCGAACTGCACGCCGATCTCCGAAACGATGCGCCGCCATCCCCTGTCCAGCACGCCGATGGCGTCCGGGGAGAGGATCTCGTAGCGCGGCATCGTGTTGCGGAACATCGCCACCTCCGGCCCGTCTTGACCCTCCCTGGCACCGCTACGTAATATCACATAGTAGAACAGAGTTCCGTAACATGGAACTTATGGGCAGGGAACTCACAGGCAGGCGTAGCGGGCACCGCGGCAAGCGACCGCCGGGGATCCGGGAGGCATCAGTGGCCACTCCCACCGGCACGCAGGCGGTGGACCGGGCGGTCCGGCTGGTCACCGAGGTCGTTCACGCACCCGACTCGGTGACGTTCACCGAGCTCGCCGCGGCGACCGGGCTGGCCAAGAGCACCACGTCGCGCCTGCTGGTCGCGCTGGAGCGGGGCGGGCTGGTCCGCCGCGACGGCGACGGCCGGTTCCGGCCCGGCGACGTGTTCGTCCGGTATGCCTGGCGGGGCGGTGCCGAGGCCGGCCTCATCGAGGTGGCCCGGCCGTTCCTGGACCGGCTCGGCGAGCAGACCGGCGAGACCGTGAACCTCGGCGTGGCCCGGGACGGCCTGGTCGAGCAGGTCGCCCAGGTGGACAGCACGTACCTGATCGGCGGCACGAACTGGGTCGGGCGGCCGGTGCCGCTGCACTGCGCCGCGCTGGGCAAGGTCCTGCTGGCCTTCGGCGCGGCGCAGCTGCCGCCGGGCCGGCTGGAGGCCCGCACCAGCCGGACGCTGACCAGCCGGGCCGCACTCGAGGACAACCTCCGCCAGGTCCGCCGCTGCGGGTACGCGGTCACCGACGGGGAGCTGGAGCCCGGGCTGGTCGCGGTGGCCGCCCCCGTATCCCGGGACGGCGCAGTGGTCGTAGGCGCCCTGTCGGTGTCCGCGCCGGCCAGCCGCCTCAGCCCGCAGCGGATCCCCGCCGTCGCCGCGCAGTGCGTGACCCAGGCGCTCGCGCTGTCCGCGGTCCTCGGCCACCGCGCGCCCGCCGGGCCCGAGGACGGGCCCGGGGACGGGGACGAAGCCCGGGGACGAGCCCGGGGACGAGAACGAGCCCCAGACCGACACCGAGGCCCGGGAACGCGCCCGGACCTGAATCCCCCCCGCCCGGCGACCCCCGCCCAACGACAAAAGAAGGTGCCTCGTGACGCAGGAGGAGCTGCTCCGCCAGCTTTATGACTTCACCCTGGTCGGCAACGCGCCCGAGGTGCTCAGCCTGACCAACGCCGGCCTGGAGATGGGCCTGGGCCCGGAGATCCTGCTCTACGAGGCGCTGATCCCCTCGCTGGAAGAGGTGGGCGCCCGGTTCGAGCGCGGCGACTTCTTCGTCCCCGAGATGCTGATCGCGGGCAAGGCCATGGCCGGTGCGCTGGAGGTCCTCCGCCCGCTGCTGGCCGAGACGGGCGCCGAGTCGATCGGCACGATCGTGATGGGCACCGTCAAGGGCGACGTGCACGACATCGGCAAGAACCTGGTCAACATCATGTTCGAGGGGGCCGGGTTCCAGGTCATCGACCTCGGCGTCCAGGTCGCGCCGGAGAAGTTCATCGCCGCGATCACCGAGCACAAGCCGGACATCGTGGGCTTCTCCGCGTTCCTGACCACGACGATGCCGATGTTCAAGGCGAACATCAACGCGCTGCAGAAGGCCGGCCTGCGCGACAAGGTCATCGTGATGGTGGGCGGCGCGCCGGTCACCCAGGAGTACGCGGATGTGGTCGGCGCGGACGGGTACGCGGCTGACGCGTCCGCGGCGGTAGTCCGGGCCAAGGAACTACTGCGGCAGCGCCGCGCGATGACGCCGGCCTAGCCGCCCTAGCCGACGCCCAGACAGACCCAGACAGACCCAGACAGCCCCAGACAGCCGCAGACAGCCCGCGCCCGCCCGGAACCGCCAGCCCAGGAGCCAGCGATGGAAACAGTTCTCCGGTCCGCCTCGCGCGAGGTCGTGATCAGCCCCCAGCACCCGTTCTGCATTATCGGCGAGCGGATCAACCCGACCGGCCGCAAGATCTTCCAGGACCAGCTGCGCCGCGGTGACCTGTCCCGGATCGAAATCGACGTGGCCCAGCAACTCGCGGGCGGGGCCATGGTCCTCGACGTGAACATGGGCGCGCCGCTGGCCGACGAGACGGAGCTGATGGTGGCCGCGGTCAAGCTCATCCAGGGGCTGACCGACCTGCCGCTGTGCATCGACTCCTCGATCGTCGAGGTGCTCGACGCGGGCCTGGCCGCCTACGAGGGCAAGGCGCTGGTGAACTCGGTGACCGCCGAGGACGAGCGGCTCGAGGCCATCCTCCCGCTGGTCAAGAACTACGGCGCCGCGGTCATCGCGCTCCCCAACGACGAGGAGGAGATCCCCGAGGACCCGCACAAGCGCCTGGACCTGGCCCGCAAGATCATCGACGTGGCGACCGGCCGGTACGGCATCCCCCTCGAGAACATCGTCATCGACCCGCTGGCCATGCCGGTCGGCGCGGACACCTCCCTGGTCGTCAAGACCATGGAGACGATCTCGCTGCTGCGCGAGGAGTTCGGGGTGAACACCACGCTCGGTGCGTCCAACGTCTCGTTCGGCATGCCGGACCGGCACACGATCGGCGCGGCGTTCCTGCCCATGGCCATTCACAGCGGGCTGACCAGCGCGATCCTGGACGCCCGGGCCCCGCAGATCGTGCGCGCCGTGCAGGCCGCTGACCTGCTCCTCGACCGTGATCCCTGGGGGGGCGCCTGGATCGCGGCTCACCGGGCCCAGCAGGCTCGGCAAGCGCAGCAGGCTCAGGAACAGGCCACGACGTGACGATGGTGCCGCCCGGCACGGCCGCCGCGGGAGGCAGCCCGCCCCCGTCAGTCCGCCGCAACGAAAACCGCAACGGCACGCTCCCCCATGACCCTGACCCGGCGGCGGCCGGCCCGGTCCGGGTCGATTTGCGGTTCGAGCCTTCCGGCCGGCAGGTCCGGGTGCCCGCCGGGGTGAGCGTGTTCGACGCGGCGAGCTGGAACGGCATCGCGATCGACTCGACCTGCGGCGGCCACGGCACCTGCAAGAAATGCAAGGTCCGCATGCTGGACGGGGCCGCCACGCCGTCGGCGCTGGACATCCGCGCGTTCTCCCCCGGCGAGCTGCGTGAGGGCTGGCGGCTGGCCTGCCGGGTGCTCGCCGGACAGGATGCGCGGATCGACGTTCCGCCGCTGGTCACCCGGCCCAAGGCGGCGACGGTCGGGGTCGGGCGGCAGGTCATCCTGCGGCCCGCGGTGCAGAAGCGCTACATGGAACTGGACGAGCCGTCCCTGGCCGACCAGCGCAGCGACGTCGAGCGCATCCTGGCCGCCGTGGACGACCTGGAGCTGCGCGTGGACCTGCACGCGGTCCGGGTGGCCGGCCGGGTGCTGCGTGCCGCGGACTACAAGGTCACCGCGGTGATCGTCGACGACGTGCTGATCGACGTGGAGCCCGGGGATACTTCGGGACGGCTGTTCGGCATCGCGTTCGACCTGGGCACGACGACCGTGGTGGCCACCCTGCTGGACCTGTCCACGGGCACGCCGGCCGGGGTGGCCTCGGCGCTGAACCAGCAGCAGCCGTTCGGCGCGGACGTGATCACCCGGATCAGCGCCACGATGATGGACCCCGGCGCGCTGGCCCGGCTGACCGCACTGGCCCAGCAGACGCTGGCCGAGCTGGCCGGCGAGGCCTGCACAGCGGGCGGGGTCGACCCGGCCGAGGTGTACGAGGTCGCGCTGGCCGGGAACGCCACGATGACGCACATCGTGCTGGGCATCGACCCGGAGCCGCTGGGCGTGGCCCCGTTCATCCTGGCCACCCGGCTGCTGCCCGAGATGCTCGCGGCCGACCTGGGGGTGCCCACGCATCCCCGGGCCCGGGCGGTGGTGTTCCCGCCGTTCGGCGCGTATGTGGGCGGCGACATCACGGCCGGGCTGCTCGCCTCGGGGATGGACCGGGACAGCCGGATCCGCCTGTTCATTGACATCGGCACGAACTGTGAGATCGTGCTGGGCAGCCGGGACTGGCTGCTGGCCACCGCCGCGCCCGCGGGGCCGGCCTTCGAGGGGGCGGCGATCCGGTGCGGGATGCGCGCCGCGGACGGGGCCATCGAGGTGGTCACGATGACCCCGGACGGGCTGGAGCTCAAGGTGATCGGGGACACCGAGCCGGCCTGTGCGGGTCGGGGCTGGTGGACGCGGTCACCGGGCTGGTCCGGCTGGGCCTGCTCGACTCCTCCGGGCGGCTGGTCAGCGAGGAGCGGGCCCCGGAACTCGCCCCGGGACTGGCGGACCGGCTGACCCAGCTCGGCGCGGAGCGGGTATTCGTCCTGCACTGGCTGGGCGAGCCCGGCAACGTGTCCCGGTCGGTGTACCTGTCCCAGCGCGACGTCCGCGAGCTGCAGTTCGCCAAGGCGGCCATCGCGACCGGGTGGCGCATCCTGCTCGAGGAGGCCGGGCTGGAGCCGGGCGACATCCAGCAGGTGCTGCTGGCCGGGTCGTTCGGCAGCTACCTGTCCCCCGCCAACGCGATCCGTCTCGGCCTGGTACCGGACATCCCGGTGCTTCGCGTGGTGAGCGCGGGGAACGTGGCCGGTGAGGGAGCCAAGATGGCCCTGCTCAGCATGCGCGAAAGGGCCGGCGGGCTGGCCCTGCTGGAGGAGGTGAGGTATGTCGAGCTGTCCGACCGGACCGACTTCAACGACCGCTTCGTCGACCAGCTGGCCTTCCCCGGCTGATCCCGGGATCCCAGCCCGACCCCAACTCCACCCGCCCCACCAACCTCTCATACCCCGTCCATCTCAATCGCCTCATCAGGCTCAGCCGCCACAGGAGCCTCGGGCGGCGGTGATTGCGTGCGGGGCGCTCGGCGGCCCGATCCGCGAGATCACCGCCCGCCGGGGCTGGGCGGTGGAACTGCACTGCATGCCCGCCCTGCTGCACAACCGGCCCGCCGCGATCACCCCGGAAGTCGAGCGGCTGGCCCTGGCCGCCCGGGCCCGCGGCCTGCCGGTGGCGATCGGCTACGCCGACTGCGGCACGTACGGAGCGCTGGACGAGTTGTCGGCCCGGCTCGGCCTGCGCCGGCTGCCCGGGCTGCACTGCTATGACCTGCTGGCTGGGCCGGACCGGGTGGCGGCGCTGTTCGCGGCCGAGCCCGGCACGTACGTGCTGACCGATTTCCTGGTCCGCAGCTTCCGCCGGACGGTGCTCGCCGGGCTGGGCCTGGACCGCTACCCGGAGCTGTGGCCGGACTACTTCGGCCACTACCGCCGGGTGGTGTGGCTGGCCCAGTCCCGCGACCCCGCCCTCCAAGCCGAGGCGCAGGCCGTGGCGGCCCGGTTCGGCCTCCCGCTCACCGTGATCGACACCGGGACGACCCGCCTGGAACATGAACTCGAGCAGCTCCTCACGGCCTCTCCCGCACCGGCCGACCCGGCCCCGGACCCGCTCCCTGACGCGGACCCACCCACCGGCGCGGCCACCCCCGTACCCGCCAACCCTGTCCCGGCACCGGGCCCACCCACCGGCGCGGCCACCCCCGTACCCGCGAACCCCGCCCCGCTACCGGACCTGGCCACCGGCGCGACCTCACCTCCTTCCCCACTGCCACCTCCAGCCCCACCCATTTCGGCTGGCGTAGCGGGCAGCGTCGTGATCAGACGATCGGTGTTGCTCTGGGAACACCAATCGTCTGATCACGAAAGCGAGTCCACCACTGCCGCCACCCCGGAGCCCCCGGAGACACCGCAGGTCACAGCAGCCCCACAGGCCCCAGACAATCCGGCCCCCGAGGGGAAGCGGTGCGGGGCGGGCTGATGAGCGCGGCGGCGCTGCTGGCGCAGCCGCGCTACGAGGTCTTCCCTACCGGGTCCGTCGAGCAGGCCGTGGCGGACTGGGTTCCGCCCGGCATGACCGTCACGGTGACCGCCTCTCCGGCCAAGGGTCTCGACGCCACGCTGGACCTGACCGAGCGGCTGGCGGGGCGAGGGTACCGGGTGGTGCCACACCTGTCCGCGCGGCTGGTCACCGGCGATGCGCACCTGGACGCGATCGTGGCCCGCCTGCTCGCCTGCGGGGTGGATGACGTGTTCGTGCCCGCGGGCGACGCGGATCCGCCGGCCGGGCCGTTCGACAGCGCGCTGTCCCTGCTCACCCGGCTCACCGAGATGGGCCGCCCGTTCGAGCGCGTCGGGATCACCGGCTACCCGGAGAGCCACCCGCGGATCGACGACGACATCACCGTCCAGGCCATGTGGGATAAGCGGCATCACTCGTCCTACATCGTCAGCAACCTCTGCTTCGACCCGGCCGTGCTGCGCAAGTGGGTGACCCGGATCCGGGCGCGTGGGGTCACGCTGCCACTCTTCGTGGGACTGGCGGGTCCGGTGGACCGGACGAGGCTGCTGCGCATGGCGGCCCGTGCGGGTGTCGCCGAATCGACCCGGTTCCTGGCCGGGCATACGGACTGGTTTTTGCGCCTCGGCCTGCCCGGCGGCTACAGCCCGGAACGGCTCCTGGACCGGACCGGTGCGGCCCTGACCGCCCCCGGCGCGAACGTGGCCGGGCTGCACCTGTTCACCTTTAACCAGGTCAGGCAGACAGAAGAGTGGCGGTCCGCGCTGCTGCGACGGCTCACCGGCCCGGACCGCGGCCAGCTGGCCATCTGAGTGACCCGCCCGGGCGGCTATTTTGGTCACGTACCGTCGGCCGCAATGCGTTCCCTCGTGCCTACAGAACGCTGCCCGCAGAGGGCTGCGCCGTCATAGGCTGTCTTGTGCAACTGTTTCGATCAACTGCAACGGATCGCACGGACTGTCCGGATGTAGGTGGGAGCAGACGGTGAATCGCCAGATAACGGCAACGAGGTTGCCGGCGTGCAGATGGCCATCGTGCCGGCCCGCCTAGTGGAGTGGCCGCTTCGGTGCGGCCCGGTCCCGCCTCTGGCTGACTGCTATAGCCCGCGTCCCGAGACCGGGATGGGCCGGATCGGCAAGCTGGATCCGGGTGACACCCTCATTCTCGTCCCTGCCCCCGTCGCCGGTCCGGCCGGGGCACGCCCGGCCGCGGGGGGCGGTGCTCATATGGCCGCCCCGGGCGGAGATTCTTACCCGGCCCCCGGCGGGCTCACCGATCTGGCCGCCTCCGGCGGCAGTGCCGACCCCGCCGCCTCCAGCGGCCCTGCCCACCTCGCCGCCTCCGGCGGCCATGCCGACCTCGCCGCCTCCGGCGGCAGTGGCAAGACGCAGCTGGCCGCGGCGCTGGCGCACGAGCTGTGGGATAACCGCGCCGTGGACCTGCTGGTCTGGGTGAAGGCCAGCAGCCGGAACGCGATCCTGACCGGCTACGCGGCGACCCTCGCGGAGCTGGGCGCCGCCGACCCCGGCGACGACCTGCTGTCCGGCGCTCAGCGTTTCCTGGCCTGGCTGTCCAGCACCGAGCGGCGGTGGCTGGTGGTCCTCGATGACCTGGCTGACCCGGCCGACCTGGATGGCCTGTGGCCCGGGGGGCCCGACGGCCGGGTCGTGGTCACAGCCCGCCGGGGCGACACGCTGGTCGCGCCGAACCGGAGGGTCGCGCCGGTCCCGGCGTTCACCACCCGGGAAGCCCTGGCCTATCTCACCGCCCGGCTCGCCACCGACCCGGGCCAGCGGACCGAGGCCCTGGATCTGGCGCACGACGTGGACTGCCAGCCGCTCGCGCTGGCCCACGCCACGGCCGCGCTGATCTGTACCGGGGCCAGTTGCCGCGACTACCGGAGCTGGTACCACGACCGGAAGCGCCGGATGAGCAACGCCAGCCCGGTGCCTGAGGGCGGCCCGGGAGTGGCCGACCCGGGGCCCGGCGGCACGGCACCGGGCAGCCCGGGCCTGGACTACGCCGCGCTGGGCCATTCCGGCGTCACGTGGTCGCTGGCCATGGACCTGGCCGATCAGATCCCGCCCGCTGGCTTCGCCCGGCCCGCCCTGGTGCTGGCCGCCCTGCTGGACCCGGCCGGCATTCCCGGGATCGTGTTCACCAGCATGGCCGCCTGCGGGTACCTGACCGGCCATCCGGGCATGCCAGCCGAGCCGGCCCAGGCCCGCGACGCCGTGCACGGCCTGGCCCGGGCCGGCCTGGTCACGATCAACGCGGCCAGTACCACGCGGACCGTGCAGGTTCACCCGGCGATCCAGGCCATGACCCGGGGCATCATCCCGCCGGCGGAGTTCGAGCGGGCCGCCCGCTGCGCCGCGGATGCGCTGCTGCAGTCCTGGCCCGCGGACCCGGTCCCGCCCCGGCTGGCCCAGGCCCTGCGGGACTGCACGATCAGCCTGCGCGAGTGCAGCGGCGATCTGCTCTGGACCCCGGAGATCCACGCGGCCCTGATGCAGGCGGGCCGGAGCCTGGACAGCGACGAGATCAGCGGCCCTGGTCTCGCCTACTGGGAAGACATGCTGGAGACCAGCACCCGGGTGCTCGGGGTGGATCACAGCCAGGCCTTCCGCTGCCGCGACGGCCTCGCCTCCGCCTACCAGGCCGCGGGCCGGATCGGCGACGCGATCGGCGTGCACGAGCGCACGCTGGCGGAGCGGCAGCGGATCCTGGGCAAGGACCATCCCGACACGCTGGCCTCCTGCGGTCACCTCGCTCGGGCCTACGCCGGGGCGGGCCGGCACGCCGAGGCACTGCCGATGTTCGAGCGGGTGGTCACGGACCGGGAATGGGTGCTGGGCGCCAGGCATCCGGACACGCTGGCCGCGCGCGGTGACCTGGCCGGCGCGTACCTGGCCGCGGGCCGGCCCGAGCATGCCCTCCCGGTGTACCAGCAGACCCTGGCGGACCTGGAGCGGGGGCTGGGCCCGGCGCATCCGGACACGCTAACCGCGCGGTCGGGGCTGGCCCAGGCGCACCACACCGTGGGCCAGCTCAAGCAGGCCGTGCCGGTGTACGAGCAGATCCTGGCCGACCGCGAGAACACCCAGGGGCCAGACCACCCGGACAGCATGTCCGCCCGCGCCGACCTCGCCTACGCCTACCGGACCGCGGGGCGGATGAAGCAGGCCCTGCCGCAGTACGAACGGGTACTCAGCGACCGGGAACGGGTCCTGGGCAGCTATCACCCCGACACGATGACCGCCCGCGGCAACCTGGCCAACGCCTACCTCGCGGCCCGCCGGGTCAAGGACGCCATCCCGGTGTACGAGCGGACCCTGGCCGACCGCGAGATGGCGCAGGGAGCCGACGACACGGACACGATGACGGCCCGCGGCAACCTGGCCAACGCCTATCACTCGGCCGGCCGGCTCAAGGACGCGCTGCCGCTGTACGAGCAGACCCTGGCCTCGTGCGAGCGGGTCCTCGGCCCGACCCACCAGTCCACCCTGACGTCACGCGCGAACCTGGCTTCCGCCTACCACGCCGCGCTGCGCCTGTCCGAGGCGATCACGGTATTCGAGCGCACTCTGGGCGACTGCGAGCGGGCGCTCGGCCCGGACCACCCGCTGACCCGTGCGGTGCAGGAGAACCTCGAGGCGGCCCAGCGGACCTGACCCCAGACCCGGTCAGGCCCGCTCTTTCAGGGCCGCGACCAGGGCCGGGATCACCTCAGCCAGGTCACCGATCACGGCGTAGTCAGCCCGGGACAGGATCGGCGCCGAGGAGTCGGTGTTGATCACCACGATGTGCCGGGCGCTGGCGCAGCCGGCCATGTGCTGGATCGCGCCGCTGATCCCGCAGGCGAGGTAGAGCTCGGGGGTGATCTTGGTACCGGTCTGGCCGACCTGCTGGGTGTGCGGCCGCCATCCCTGGCTGGTGACCACGCGGGACACCCCGACGACCCCGCCGAGCAGGGTGGCCAGTTCCTCCAGCGGGGCGAAGCCGTCCGGGCCGCCGACACCGCGGCCCCCGCCGACCACCACCCGGGCGGTGGCCAGCGACACCCCGCTCTCGCCGGCCGCCGACAACGCCGCCCGGACCTGCAGGTCCGCCAGGTTCAGGTCAGGCTCGTGGACATGGACGGGCGGCTGCGCCGGATCATCCACCGCTGCGGGCGGCACCGCATCGGTGGCCACGGCGAGCAGGGCGGGCGTCCCCTCGACGGTGGCGTCCTCGATGAGCAGCCCGGCCCAGCGCTGACGGGACACCGCCAGGGTGCCGTCCGCGGCCGGCGCGGCCGCGATGCAGTTCGCGGCCATAGGCTGCCCGGTCATCGCGCCGAGATGGGCGAGCACCTCGCTGCCGCAGTCCGTTCCGGCCGCGACGACCGCGGCGGCCAGGGTCACGCTGAGCAGGCCCTCCAGGGTCCGCGCCCAGGCCTGCGGGGCGTAGCCGTCCAGCGCCGCCGGCTCGACGACATAGACCTCGGTCACCCCGTAGCGGCCGAGCAGGTGGGAGGGGACCCGGTCGGCCGGGCCGAACGCCACGGCGGCCAGGACCGGGCCGGCCGCACCGGAAGCCGCGGAACCCGGAGCCGGGTCCGGCGGGCCGCCGGTGGCCAGCGAGCGGGCGAAGGTCAGGGCGCGCAGCGACGCGTCCGTCACCCCGCCTTCGTCCAGTTCGACCAGGCAGAGCACATTCACGTCAGGACGCTCATTTCAGAACCCCCAGTTCGTCCAGCAGCCGGACCAGGGCGGGCACCGCGTCCGTCCCCGTGCCGAGGACGATCGCCTCCTGCCGCGGCTGGTCTGGCACCCGGAGCGTGCGCTTGCGCAGTCCCTCGGGCTGCCACGGCGGCTGGTACTGCTCGAGGGCGGCCCGCTTGGCCCGCAGCCGTCCCGGCAGGGAGGGGTAGCGGGGCAGGTTGATGCCTTCCTTGACGGTGATCACCGCGGGCAGCCCGAACTCGAAGGTCTGCTCCTGGCCGCGGTACTCCCGGCGGGCCCGCACCCCGTCCCCGGTGATCTCCAGGTGCTTGATGCCGGTGGCACACGGCCAGCCGAGCCCGTGCGCCACCCGGACCCCGACCTGGTAGTCCCCGGTGTCGGCCGCCTCGTTGCCGAGCAGCAGCAGGTCATAGCCCAGGGCCTCGGCGGCCCGGCGGCGAGCCTCGGCCACGATCGCGGCGGCGGTGGCGGCCGGGCCCCACTCGTGGCCGCCGTCCTCCAGCAGGACGCCCCGGTGCGCGCCGAGCGCGAGCGCGTCACGCAGCTGGTCGGCGGCCTCGGGCGGCCCCAGGGTCAGCACCGACACGGTACCGCCCAGCCGCTCGGTGATCTGGACGGCCTCCTCCACCGCGCATTCCTCGTGCGGGCTGATCGCGAACCCGGACATCCTGGTGTCCACGTCCTGCCCGTCCGGGGTAACCACGATGCGCCCCCCGACCTGGGGGACCCGCTTCACGCACACGGCGATCTCCACCGCCGGTCAGCTCCGGATCCGCGTGTTGTCCGGGTCGAACAGCGGGGTGGCCCCGGCCACCGCCACGGTCACCGGATAGGTGTCCCCGAAACACTCGACCTGGAGCCGGGTGCCCTCGCTGGCCTGGGCCGGGGGGAGGTAGGCCAGCAGCAGGTGCCGTCCGACCGACGGCCCGGACCCGGCGCTGGTCACGTAGGAGGGCCGGCCTTTGGAGTCCACCAGCCGCTCACCGTCCCCGGACAGGATGGGCTCGCCACCCAGCATGTAGCGGCCCGGCCCGCTGGGGGCGGTGTGGTCGTCCACGGTGAGCGTGCACAGCACCGCGGCGGGCGCCTCGGCCCGCTGGGCCAGGTAGGCATCCTTGCCGACAAACGGCTGGGCCTTCACCTTCGGGCGGGTCATGCCCGCCTCGACGAGGGTGTAGTCCGCGGTCAGCTCGTTGCCGAAGGCCCGGTAGCCCTTTTCCAGCCGGCCGGTGGTGCCGTACACGCCGATGCCGACCGGGACCAGCCCGTGCGGGGTGCCCGCCGCCCAGAGCGCGTCCCACAGCTTCCCGCCCTGCTCGATGGGCACGTGCAGCTCCCAGCCGAGCTCACCCACGTAGGAGATACGCGAGGCGAGCACGGACAGCCCGGCGATCTCCACCTCCCGGCAGGTGGCGAAGGGGAACCCGGCGTGGCTCAGCTCGTCGCCGGTGACCGACTGCAGCACCTCACGCGCCCGCGGCCCCCACAGCCCGAGCGTCGCCTGGGCCGAGGTCAGGTCGGCGAGCGCCGCGGTGCCGTCAGCGGGCAGATGCTCACCGAACCAGGCGAGGTCCGCCATCCCGGTCGCGCCGCCGGTCACCACCCGGAACCGCTCGCGGCCGAGCCGCATGATGGTCAGGTCGGCCTTGAACCCGCCCCGCTCGTCGAGCAGGGAGGTGTAGATGACCCGGCCGGGGGCCACGTCGAGCTGCGCGACGGCCAGCGACTGCACCACGTCCAGCGCGGACGGCCCGGTGACGTCGAAGATCGCGAAAGCGGACAGGTTGACGAGGCCGCACGCGTCCCGCATGGCCAGGTGCTCGGCGTTGATGACCGGCGACCACCAGCGGGCGTCCCACTCGGCGCCGCGGGGCATGAGCCGTCCCGCGTACCGCTCCAGCAGCGGCTCGTTGGAGGCGTACCAGTGCGGGCGTTCCCAGCCGGCCGTCTCGAAGAAGACGGCGCCCAGGTCGCGCTCCCGGTCGTAGGCCGGGCTGACCCGCACCGGGCGGCCCGACTCCCACTGCTCCGCCGGGTGCACGATCCCGTACATCTTGTTGAAGCCTTCCCGGGCCCGCGCCTGGACATGGGCCTCGGTGCGCTGGCACGGGTAGAAGCGGGCCATGCTGGCCTCGTCCACGTCCACGGACGGGACCTGGCCGCTCATCCACTCGGCCACGACCCGGCCCACGCCGGGCCCCTCCTTGATCCAGCTGGCCGCGGCGGACCACAGCCCGTCCACCTCCGGCGCGGGGCCGAGCAGCGGGTGGCCGTCCGGGGTCATCGAGATCAGGCCGTTGATCGAGTACCGGATGCCGACCTTCTCATCGCCCAGCAGCTCTGGCATCAGGTCCAGCGCCTCGGCCAGCTGCGGGTCGAAGTCGTCCGCGGTGAATGGCAGCTCAGTCGGGGACAGCGCGGATTCCTCGATGGAGGGGATGTCGTCGGGGCGGACGATGATCGGCCGGTGCGCGTAGGAGCCCACCTCCATGTCGCCGCCGTGCTGCCGCTCGTACATGTTGGTGTCCACGTCGCGGACGATCGGGTAGGCGATCTCACCCTGGGTGCCTTCGAACAGCGGGATCGGGCCGACGCTGATCATCTGGTGCACGATCGGGGTGAGCGGGATCCGGGCCCCGGCCATCCGGGCGATGCGCGGGCTCCACACCCCGCAGCAGACCACGCAGATGCTGGTCTCGATCTCCCCGGCGGTGGTGCGCACCGAGGTGATCGCGGGCCGCCCGTTCCGGCCGTGCCCGGTGGTCTCGACGCCGAGCACCTCGGCTCCCGCCAGGACACCGAGTGCTCCAGACCGCTGCGCCTCCTCCCGCATCAGCGTGCCGGCCCGCAGCGAGTCGACCACGCCCACGGTGGGGAAGTGCGCCCCGCCCAGGATCACGGACTCATCCAGGTAGGGCACCAGCTTGGCGACCTCAGCGGGCGAGACCACCTGGGCCGGGATGCCCCAGGCCTTCGCCGCGGTGCAGCGCCGGCGCAGTTCCTCCATCCGGGCCTGCGTGCGGGCCACCTCGATGCCGCCGCTCTGGGTGAACACCCCGAGCTCCTGGTACTGCTCGGTGCTGTCCCGGGTCAGTTCCATCATCATCTTGGAGTACTCGATCGGGAAGATGAAGTTGGAGGCGTGCCCGGTCGAGCCGCCCGGGTTCGGCATCGGGCCCTTGTCCACCAGGACCAGGTCCCGCCAGCCGAGCCGGGCCAGGTGGCAGGCCAGGCTGTTGCCGACGATCCCGGCGCCCACGATCACGGCGCTGGCCCGGGCCGGTATGTCACTCATGCCGATCTTCCTGCCTATCGATTCGCGGGTTCCGCGGGACGGGGTGGCCGAGGCCCCGCCGCCCGGACTGCGGCGGCGGGGCCTCGGCGGAACTACATCAGCCGGGGGCTACTCAACCGGGATCTCCTTGTTGATCAGTCTCAGGTCGATGCCCTGCCTGCTGCGCACGATCCGGGCGAGCACGTAGATCACGATGGCCAGCACGTACATGGCGCCCATGTAAATGAGTGAGTCGTGACTGTTCACGAAGTAGTTGTCGTTACTGAGCCACTCGTAGAGGTTGAAGACGAGCAGGCCGATCGTGATGACCCCGGCCACCGGGACGATCGGCACGCCGAGCAGCTTGATCCGGCTGGCCGGCGAGGCGCGCCACAGGTCGGGCTTGACGAAGGGCAGCAGGACCACGGCGATGGCGCTGCCCAGGTAGGTGACCGCGATGACCAGCGTGGCATCCAGCGTGTAGGACCGGAACGTGGTCGAGTACGCGTAGACCGCGGCCAGCCCGGCCGCCGGGAGCAGCATCAGGATCAGCGACCACACCGGGACCTTGCGCCGCTCGGAGACCTCGGCGGCCCGGTCCGGGAGCACCCGGTCGAACGCGGCGGCAAAGATGACCCGGGTCGAGGACAGGAACAAGGTGCCGACCCAGGCGAAGAACCACAGGCTCAGGACGAGGATCAGCACGACCTGGAACGCCGTGTTGTGCACCAGC
This sequence comes from uncultured Actinomycetes bacterium, assembly GCA_963782185.1. Taxonomy (GTDB): domain Bacteria; phylum Actinomycetota; class Actinomycetes; order Streptosporangiales; family Streptosporangiaceae; genus RYN-230. The sequence goes on along the minus strand of CAWAJB010000029.1, from coordinate 110,782 downwards.
CAGCCCGCGAACATGAACGGGTACGGCCAGATGCCGAAGGTCGGCGTCAGGTTGTAGTCGAGTGAGTTGAGGTTCTGGTAGAAGTCCCAGCCCACGGTCTTCATGACCAGCAGCAGGAAGATGATGGTCAAGATGACCGTCATCCACAAGCCGACGAACATGCCGGTGAACACCCGGCGGAAGTCGCTCGCGCCGCGGACCTCGCCGTAGAGGGTGGTCCCCCAGTTCGGCCACAGGAGGAAGAACATGAAGGCGGGCACGAGCAGCATCGTCGGCCCGAGCGGGCCGAACCCGAACGGCGACGTGGTGTACCCGGCCTTGTGCGCCGCGACGTTGGTGGCCTGGTACGCGTTGTGCACGCCGAAGAGCTTCTGGCCCTCGAGGTTGAACGAGCTCACGAAGCTGGCGTGCGAGTTGACCAGGAGCAGCACGACAACGACGGCGAAGCCGACCATGCCGCCGAGGAAGAACCACCTCTGGACCTTGGCGTACCCGGCCATCCCGAGTGAGACCAGCACGCCGGCCAGGGCGATCGTGATGAGCGTGACGATGAAGATCCCGTTGTTGGTACCGAACCACGCGGCACCGCCTGCGGGCCAGGTCCATTTCAGCGTGGCCCACAGGGGCTCGAACAGCTGGACCGAGAGGATGTTGCCGTAGATGGGCGCCCACAGCCACAGGATGAACCACCAGCCGGTGGCGGCCAGGACAAAGCCGATGCCGCTGCCCAGGATCCGGCTCTGCCAGACGTAGTCACCCCCGGCCCTCGGGATGGTGACCACCAGGCCGGCGTAGGCGATGACGAGGAACGAGACCCACACACCTGAGATCAGGACCGCGGTGATGAACTGGCCTTTGGGGAAGGCAGGCCCGGCGAACGTGAACTCGTAGAGTCCCAGCGTCACGAAGTTGGTCGCCAGGCAGGCGTAGATGATCGAGTCCCGGACGGACCAGCCACGGACCAGCCCGGTGGCTTTGCGTAGGAACAGAGTCGGCGTCTCGCCGCCAATTGCGTCAGTTGCCATGCTGATCTCCCGGTTGGGGGCCTTTTAGGGGGGTGGCTGGGCCAGCCTATTGCTCAGGCACTGACAAGCCGGCTGGTTTCAGCCATTTACCAGAAGGTACTTAGTGACCTTCCCCTTCTTGGCGTTCAGCTCGAGCACGGCACCCTGCAGGACGCCGTCACTGTAAACACTGCCGGGATTGATGGCCAGCGTCCGGCCCATGCGTTTGATGCCGCGGCTCTCGTGGATGTGCCCGTGCACCGAGAGCATTGGCTGGTAGTTGTTAATCGCGTCGCGCACTGCGGTCGATCCCACCGGCTTCATAACCGCCCCGCCATGCGTCGGCCGCATCGTCTCGTCGAGTGCGGGCGCCTCGTCCAGGCCGGTCCCGTAGGGCGGGGCGTGGAAATTAAAGATGGCCCGTTCCATGTCCGGGATCTGGCTGACTACCGCGTCTATCTTTTCCTTGAGCTGTTCCTCGGGAGCCTCGCGGAATGTGTTCCACGGGGTCGGGTTGGTCCAGCCCATCGACACCATGTGGAAGCCATCGAGGTCGAGGGACTTGGCCTCGCCGAAGGTGACGCTCGGCGAGGCCTCGATGATGTCGTCGATCTCCCAGATGTCGTCGTTGCCGCCGTTGAGGATGCACGGGATGTCGCCGCCGCCAAGCTTCCCGTCGGCCATGTCCAGCCAGCGGTCCAGCGAGCGGGTCATCTCAGTGCTGAACCGCCGGTCCACCGCGCCCTCTTCGTCGCTCAGGGCCTGCAGCTCATCGGGGGTGACCAGGGCCGGGTAGTGCCCGGCGTTGCGGATCTTCTTCTGCACGTCTTCGAGTTCGGCCCTGGTGTCCATCCGGATCGTCTCGCCGCGGACCACGGCCTGCCAGTAGCCGTTGTGCGCGACGACCGGCACCATGACCTTGCCCGTGACATCGCCGCCCAGGACAACCAGGTCGGCTTTGTAGAACGCCGCCGCGTTCAGGAACTTGCGCCAGCACACCTCCGAGCCATGGATGTCGGTCGCGAAGAAGACCCTCATGTGAACACCACGCCTTCCTGGCGTACGGCATGCAGAGATCACCGGCGCGGTGCGCAACGCCCGTGCGTCCTGTGCAACGTCTAGCACCCCGCCGAAAGCGGCGTCAAGCAGGACAAGGCGAATTTAGGGTGCGTCCCGGGAGCCGGCTGCTAGTGGGCAACTTCCTCGGGAAGCTCGTACCAGCGCACCCGGTCACCGACGTTCGCCCGGAGCTTCCATTTGACCCCCTTGGGGGTCGTCTCCGCGATGTGCAGCAGTTCCCGCGCCTGGGCCAGCGGCTCATACTGCGACCCGGGCGGCGCCAGCCCGGGCTTCTCGGCCAGCAGCGCGGGCAGCTTGGCCAGATTCTCGGTGACCGTCCGCCACCAGCCCCAGTCCGCGGCCAGCACCTTGCCGAACCGCGCGGTGTCGATGTCCGGCGGGGGGCCTCCGCCGATGGGGAGGCCGGCCAGCAGGTGCATGATGTCGCGCGCGTCCTTCTCGTTGAGCTCGACGATCTGCAGCTTCGACAGGAGCACGTTAACCGAATCGACGGTCAGCGGCAGCCGCCCGAACGCCGGCCGGAAGTCCAGCGTGTGGCACATGGTCAGCCGGTCCACCATCACGTCGATCGGCCGCCCGGAGGGCGCATTGAAGTACATCTGCCGGTCACCGTTGAGGTTGTTGAACCGGCGGTCCGGGACGCAGCCGTGGTCGGCGAGCCAGGAGGCCACCTCCTTGCGGCCCTTGGACAGGCACGCGAAGTCGATGTCCTGATCGCGGCGCAGCCGCGGCGGGAATTCGGGGCAGAGCACCCGGACCGCCAGTCCGCCGAGGAGCTTCAGGCCCAGCCCGGCCTCGGCGGCGGCCCGGGCCAGGCCCAGGGCCTCCGGCAGGGGGTCGTGCGAGGAGCCGACGGTGGGCTCGTCATCGGGGTGGGCCATGCCCGGGCCTGCTCTCGTCGCTCGGGGGCACCTGCCGGGAATGGCGGGCAGCCCAGCACATCGTGGGGTGAAACCCGACAGCGAGTATGCCATGTGCCGCCCGTGACGGCAGTTGACGCAGAACCGGCAATTTGGTCATTCTGGTTGCGTGCGTGAGAGCCTGGTTGCGGCGGGCGCAACCTACCAGTCAGCCGAGCGCGTGCTGACGCTGCTCGCCAGCTTCGAGGACCGCAGGCCGGAACTCAGTGTGACAGACATAGCCGAGGCGCTGGGCGTGCACAAGTCCACCGCCTCGCGGCTGGCCGCCACCCTGGAGCGGACCGGCTTCCTGGCCCGGTCAGGGCGGCGGTACCGGCTGGGAGTCGAGATCATCCGGCTGGGCACGGTCGCGCTGCGCAGCGCCGACATCGTGGCCACGATGCAGCCCGCGATGGAGAAGCTCTCCCAGCTGACCGGCGAGACCATCAATCTCGCGGTGCCGGCCGGGCCGGACGTGCTGAACGTGGCCGAGGTGGCGAGCACCTACATTCTCAGCTGCTCGGGCGGCTGGGTCGGGCGGCGCACCCGGCCGCACGCGGTGGCCAACGGAAAGGTCCTGCTCGCGTTCGGCGCCATTCCCGCGCCTGCCAGCCTGGAGCAGTACACCGAGCACACCATCACCACGCCGGCGGCGCTCCGCGCGGAACTGGACCGGGTCCGCCGGGACGGCTATGCCACCGCGGTCGCGGAACTGGAGGATGGGCTGGTCGCGGTCGCGGCCCCGGTCTTCGGCCCGGGCGGCGGATGCGTGGCGGCCGTGTCGGTTTCCGGGCCCGCCTACCGGATGCCGCCCCTCCAGCTCGATGAGCTGGGACGTCTCTGCGCAGCCTGCTGAAGCACTCCCGGAGGCCCAGGAAAACGAGGCTGAGGAAAATATGGACGAGCACCTGCTCTACGTCGGTGGTCAGTGGCGGCCCGGGCGCGCCGCCCCGGACCCGGCGACCAGCCCGGCGACCGGGGAAGCGTTCGCCTCGGTCGCGATCGCCGGTCCCGGGGACGTGGACGACGCCGTGCGCGCGGCGGCCCGCGCCTGGCCGGACTGGGCGGGCTGGTCAGCGTTCGACCGGGCCGCCTGGTGCGAGCGGGTCGCGGGGGCCATTCTCGCCCGCCGCGATGACCTGGCCCGGGTGCTCACCCTGGACCAGGGCAAGCCGCTGGCCGCCGAGGCCTACGACGAGGTCGGTGAGCTGGCCGAGTACTTCCGGATGGCGGCCGCGGACGTGCGGCGGCTGGACGGGGCGTTCCCCCCGTCCACCTCCGCGGGACGCCGGGTGATCACCGCCCGGGTGCCGCTCGGGGTGGTCGGCGTGATCAGCCCGTGGAACTGGCCGTACACGATGGGCGCGGAACTGTTCGCGCCCGCGCTGGCGGCGGGCAACGCGGTGGTGTGGGTACCCGCCCCGAGCACCAGCGCGTGCTGCGCGGTGCTGGCCGGGATCATCGCGGCGGAGGGCACGCCACCGGGAGTGTTCAGCTTCCTGCCCGGCCCCGGGCCCGTGGCCGGCGATGCGCTGGCCGGGCACCCGGGGGTGGCGGCTGTGGGCTTCATCGGGTCGGTGGGCACCGGCGGGCTGGTCGCGGCGCGCGCGGCCGGCAAGACGCAGCTGCTCGAGCTGGGCGGCAACGGCCCGATGGTGATCCTGGAGGACGCGGACCTGGACCTGGCCGCCGGCGCGGCGCTGGAGGCCGCGTACCTGTGCGCGGGCCAGAGCTGCACGGCGGGCGAGCGCTTCCTGGTGCACGCCTCGGTCCGTGCGGAGTTCACCGAGCGGGTGGTCGACGCCACCGCGGACCGGGTCCGTCTCGGCGACCCGTTCGATCCGCAGACCACGATGGGCCCGCTCAACAACGAGGCCACCGCGGCCAAGTTCGACCGGCACGTGGCCGACGCGGTCAGCCGGGGGGCCAAGCTGCGCCACGGCGGGCGGCGGGCCCCGGGTTTCCCCACCGCGCTCTACGCAGAGCCAACCGTGCTGGACGGGGTGACCACCGACATGCTGATCGCCACCGAGGAGACGTTCGGGCCGGTGGTGCCGATCGTCGAGGTGAGGTCCGCGGCGCAGGCGCTGGAGCTGACCAACTCCTCGCCGTTCGGCCTGACCGCGGCGGTGTTCACCGGGGACCTGGAGCGGGGCCTGGCCTTCGCGGAGCAGGCCCGGGCCGGCTGGGTCAACGTGAACGCCTCCACCAACGTGTGGGAGTCGCATCTGCCGTTCGGCGGCCGGTCCGGGTCGGTGAGCGGGCGGGGCCGGGTGGGCGGCCGGTTCGCGATGGAGGCCTTCACCGAGCCCAAGACGATCCTGTACCCGGGGCCCCGCCTCAGCGGATAGAGCTCAGCGGGTCGAGCTGAGCCGACCTGGGCTCAGCGGATGGCTTCCGCCTCGCCGCCGCCGGGGGCCTGCGCACCGCGGGTTCGGCGCTCGACGTGGCCGTCCGGGCGCACGCCGAGGACCGTGAGCAGGACCATCAGCGCGCCAGCGCAGCAGATGGCGGAGTCGGCCAGGTTGAACACCGGCCAGTGCGGCAGCTGGATGAAGTCGACCACCCAGCCGCGCAGCGGTCCGGGGCTGCGGACGATCCGGTCGGTCAGGTTGCCCAGCGCCCCCCCGAGCAGCAGGCCGAGCGCGACCGCCCAGCGGCGGCTGGCCAGGGTGCGGGCCAGCCGCAGGATCGCGAGGATCACCGCCGCCGCGATCAGCGTGAACACCACCGTGTACCCGTCCGCGCCGAGCGAGAAGGCGGCCCCGGGATTGCGGATGTAGTCCAGCCGGAGCAGCGGGCCGACCACCCGGACAGGCACGGTCTCGCGGAGCGTCGCCACCACGATCACCTTGCTGATCACATCGGCCGCGTACACCAGCGCGGCCACCCCGATCAGCACGCCGACACGCCGCCGGGCCGGGGTGGCAGTGTCCTGCTCCACGTCCGTCATACGGCCTCACGCTATCTCACCGGCCCCGATGGTTCCGGGGCGGCCAGCCGGGTCGTGGAGGCGCGGCCCGGGCGTCCCCCTGACCTGGGGCCCCGGCGGGACTAGCGCCAGCCGGAGCGCGCCGCGTCCTGCTGCCAGGCGAAGGCCAGCGGGGTCAGGGCGGTGAGGTCGATGGCCGGCTCGACGGTGGAGTAGGACTGCACGTTGTCGGCGAACACGGCCTTCTGCCCGTTGTACGCCGCGTAGGGGACGTCACCGGGGGCGTTAGCCGCGCAGCGCCGCATGTTCGGCACGGTGCCGGTGGCCGCGAAGGAGTTCGGTCCCTCGACGGCCGCGCCGGCGAGGACCGGCGGCTGCCCGTCCAGCGACCCGGCCAGGTTCGCGACCTGGTGCTGCATGCAGTCCGGGTACACCGTCCCGTCCCCGACGATGAGGGAGACACCCCAGGCGTTGCTGCCCAGGATGTCGTCGAGCCAGCGCTGCGCCCAGGCCGCGTACACGGGACGGCCCGACAGCGCGTCGTACTCGTCCGCCATCACGGTCAGCCCGGCGCCGTGCGTGGTGGTGTCCCACTGATCCCAGGCGAACCCGAAGCCGAACGGGTCACCGGCCGCGATGTGGATGCCCTTCTCGATCTGCCCGCGCAGGTCGGCCATGAGCTGCGCCCTGGTCACGGCCAGGCCGCTGGCATCCTGCCCGCGGAGGGCCAGGACCAGTTCGTAGTCGGCCAGCGCGCTCACGTCGTACAGGTTCAGCGTGTCGGACAGCGCCTGCTTGCTGTGGATCCAGGCGCTGGCCCAGGCGGCCGCGTCCCGCAGGTAGGTCCCCGCCGAGCGGACGGGCAGGCCAGCGGGCGCAGCACCGGAGTGCCCGGCCGACTGCAGGGCGCGGGCCAGCTCGGTGGCGCCCAGCATCATGTCGTCCCGCCAGCTGGTCTCCGGGTAGAAGTCCCACGGGATGGCCGTCATCAGGTGGCCTTTCCAGTGCGGGTCGGCGAGGGAGTAGATGGTCTCGGCGGAGCGCAGGCAGCCGTCGGCGTAACCCGGGTCGGAGCGGTGCAGCACCTGGTAACACAGCGCGAAGTCGGCGGCCAGCCGTCCGGCCAGGTTGGGGCTGATCTTCGCCCCGGGCCGGCCGGCCCGGAAGACCGGCGGGTGCCGGATGTAGCGGTAGTGCGGGTTGGTGCCCCGGTAGTGGTCATCGGCCTGGGGCAGCCGCCAGATGTCGTGGTCCGCGAAGTAGTAGCTGTTCGCCTCGCCCGTGCCCACCTCGTAGTACAGGGTGCGGGAGCGCTCGTGCCACATCCGCCGCAGGAAGTCCAGGCCGAACTTGACCTCGCCGGTGAAGTCCGCGCCGGACCGAGAGCCCATCTGCCTGGGGAACGACGCGACGCCCTGCAGCAGCACCGCCTCGGTGTAGCTGGTCGTCTCCACGAAGTGCAGGTAGTCCCCGGCGTCGAACCAGCCGCCGGTCGCGTTGATCGCCGTCCCGGTCGCGTACGGGGCCAGGCTGCCCTTGAAGTTGCCGTCGCTGTCCACCGGCGGGGTCCGGTAGGTCATCGCGCTGGCGTCGTTGAGGTGGCCGGGCGCGCTGCGCAGCGCGGTGTGGATGAAGTCCGGGCCGTCCCGCTCGTTCTCGAAGAAATACAGCGCGTTGGCCAGCGGCCGCGCGTAGAGGTGAGCGGCCGGGCCGATCGTGAACCAGGGTGACGCCGCCGACGCGTCGCCCAGGATCCCGACCCGGTACCGGCCGGGCGCGCGGACCCCGGTGAACCGGGCCGCCCACACCCAGCCGTAACGCTTGCTCCAGGCGCCGAGGTCCTGGCGGGCCACCCCGGAGGCGGCCACCGTGCAGGACCCGGCCCGCACGACAACCCAGCGCAGGTCCCCCTGGGGCCTGGCCCTGGTCATGATCTCGGCCAGCTTGGCCGCGCCGGACGGGTAGCCGACCTGGTCCACCCGGACCGCCGCCGCCGGCGCCCCGGCCGGGGTGCGGTGCGACCCGGTGGTGAGCACGCCCCCCGAGGAGGGCTCGGCGCAGATCTTGGCGGCCGCCGGTCCGCCGGGCGTCCCGCCGCCGGCGGAAGCGGCGGAGGCGGCGGCCGTTCCGGCCGCACCGGGTGCCGCCGCGAGGAGGGCCGCCGCGAGGCTGAACGCCGCGGCGCACGCCCAGGCCCGGATCACGCCCGCCCGCACGGCCCAGGCCCGGATCACGCCCGTCCGCACGGCCCAGGCCCGGGCCGCACCCGCCCGCACGGCACCGGCCCGGCTCCCGCCCGCCCGCGCCGCACCGCGCCGGTGCCCTGGTCCGCCTGCCCGCCCACGCCCGAGATCCATCGGCCCAGGCTAGGCCGCGGCGGCCCGGCCCACAATGGGCCGGTAAAGGTTGTTTCCGGTAGCGGGCTCCTACGGCCGGGTGATGACCTGGAACGTGGCCAGGGTGGGATCGGCGGCGTAGGCGATCCGGCTGCCGTCGGCCCGCGCCGCGCGCAGCGCGTCCAGCGCCGCCACGGTGATCACCTCACCCGGGGCGAGCACGGGCACGCCCGGTGGGTAGGGTGCCACCAGCTCACCGCTGACCCGGCCGACGGCCCGGGCGGCGGGCAGGGTTTCGTTGCGGCAAAAAAAGGCCTGCCGTGGCGGCATGGCGACGTCCGGAATGACCGTCCACGACGCGGCCGGCACCGGCCGCCGGGGCGGCCCGCGGTGCGCCTCGACGATGCCCGCGAGGGTGGCGCTGAAGCGGGCCACGGTGGTCTCGTCGTCGGCCAGGGTGACGATCGGGATGATCGTGTCCCGGTCGGCCATCTCCACCGGCATCCCCGCCGCGATGAGGTCGGCCTCCACCGCGTTGCCGTGCGCCCCGGTCCCGGCCAGCAGGACGACCAGCTTGGCGGGCTCCACCCCGGGGCCGTCCAGCACGGCCAGGCCCGGCACCTGGCGCAGCCGGTCCCTGGCCGCTGCCACGGCGCGCAGGAGCCGGCCGCAGAGATCCTGGCCGTCGCGGGCCAGCAGGGCCCGGGCCGCGTCGATGCTGGCCATGATCGTGCCGGCCGGGCTGGTCGTGTGCGTCGCCTCGAAGGCCCGGTCCAGGCGGGCCCGGTCCAGGCCAGCAGAGCCCGGGCGCCCCGTGCGGGCCAGCACCAGAGCGCCCTGGGTGTAGGCGGGCAGGACCTTGTGCGCGCTGGTCACCATGGCGTCCGCGCCGGCCGCCAGCGCGTGCGGCGGCAGCCCCGGGTGGAAGCCCAGGTGCGCGGCCCAGGCCGCGTTGACCAGGAGCGGCATCCCGGCGTCGTGCGCGGCCGCCGCGTGCCCGGCCAGGTCGCCGGTCGTGCCCACGTAGGACGGGTCGCCGAGGAACACCGCGCACGCGCCCGGGTGGCGGGCCAGCGCGTCCCGCACCGCGCCGACCGGGACCGGGCCGGGCAGCCCGGTCGCCGGGTCGATCTCCGGCAGCACCCACACCGGGTCCAGGCCGGCCAGCACGAGGCCGAGCAGCAGCGAGCGGTGCAGCGCCCGGGTGACCACGACCGGCCGGCCGGGTTGGCCCGCGGCCAGCGCGAGCGCCTGGTTCCCGTGCGTCGAGCCGGCCACCGAGAACCGGCACCAGCCGGCGCCCCACAGGTCCGCGGCCCGGCGTTCGGCATCGGCCAGGAGCTCGTCCGCGTGCTTGATGGTGTCCAGCCCGCCGTAGAGCGGCGCGTCGCCCTCGGTCACGGCGCCGGTGAGGTCGCGGCGCTGCTTGTGGCCGGGGACGCTCATCGGGGTGAGCTCACCGGCCTCGGCCTGCGCGGTGAACCGCAGCCATCCGTCCAGCAGCGGCGCGTCCCCGCGCAGCCCCCGCGGGTCCCTCGGGTCCGTCATCCGGGCCCGGCCGCCGCGGGCTGGCCCGGCTGGTGACGGTAGAAGGGGACCGGCTCCGGGGGCAGCGGGGTGTTGCCCAGGATCAGGTCGGCGGCCTTCTCCGCGGTCATCATGACCGGGGCGTAGATGTTGCCGTTGGTGATGTACGGCATCACCGACGCGTCCACGATCCGCAGCCCCTCCAGCCCGTGCACCCGCATCGTGGCCGGGTCGGTGACCGCGTCGGCGCCGGTGCCCATCTTGGCCGTGCACGACGGGTGCAGCGCGGTCTCGGCGTCGCGGCGGACCCAGTCGAGGATCTGCTCGTCGGTGGCGACCTCCGCCCCCGGGGAGAGCTCCCCCGCATTGTACTCGTCGAACGCCGGCTGGTTCAGGATGTCCCGGGTGACCCGGATGGCCTCGGCCCACTCCCGGCGGTCGGTCGGGGTGGACAGGTAGTTGAACCGCAGCGCGGGGTGGACCGCGGGGTCGCGGGAGACGATCCGCACCGAGCCGCGGGAATCGGAGTACATCGGCCCGACGTGCACCTGGTATCCGTGCCCGCCGGCTGGCGAGGAGCCGTCGTAACGGATCGCGATCGGCAGGAAGTGGTACATGAGGTTCGGGTAGGGGACCTCGTCGTTGCTGCGGATGAAGCCGCCGCCCTCGAAGTGGTTGGTGGCGCCGGGGCCGCTGCGCAGGAAGAGCCACTTCGCACCGACGGCGGGCCGGTTGCGGAGCTTGAGGGCGGGCGCCACCGACACCGGCAGCTTCGACCCGTACTGCACGTAGACCTCGAGGTGGTCCTGGAGGTTCTCGCCCACGCCGGGCAGGTCGGCGACCATGTGGACGCCCAGCCCCTCAAGCAGGCCGGCCGGGCCGACGCCGGACAGCTGGAGCAGCTGCGGGGTGTTGATCGCGCCGCCGCACAGGACGATCTCGCGGCCGCGGACCAGCCGGGCTGGGCCCTCCCCGCGGCCGCGGCCCGTGCCGCCCCGGCCAGCACCGGGGATCACGCCGCCTTCGCGGTACTCCACGCCGACCGCCCGCTCGCCTTCGAACAGGATCCTGGTGGCGTAGGCGCGGCAGGTCACGCCGAGGTTGGGCCGGCTCATCACCGGGTGCAGGTAGGCCCGGGCCGCGCTGCAGCCGGCGGCCGCGGTGGATGTTGCGGTCGAAGGCGGCGAAGCCCTCCTGGCGGTAGCCGTTCACGTCGTCGGTCAGCGGGTACCCGGCCTGCTGCACCGCGGCGAAGAAGGCCTGGAACAGCGGGCCGGTGGCCGGCCCGCGCTCCAGGACCAGCGGGCCGCTGCCGCCCCGGTACTCGTCGGCTCCAGCCAGGCAGGTCTCCATTTTCTTGAAGTACGGCAGGCAGTGCGCGTAGTCCCAGTCCGCCATGCCCGGGTCCGCGGCCCAGCGCTCGTAGTCCAGCGGGTTGCCGCGCTGGAAGATCATCCCGTTGATGCTGCTGGACCCGCCGAGCACCTTGCCCCGGGCGTGGTAGACGCGCCGCCCGTTCAGGTCCGGCTCGGGCTCGGACTCATAACCCCAGTCGTAGAACCGGTTGCCGATGGGGAAGGTCAGCGCGGCCGGCATGTGGATGTACACGTCCCACGGGTAGTCCGGCAGGCCGGCCTCCAGGACGAGGACCCGGGTGCCGGGATCGGCGGACAGGCGGTTGGCGAGGGCACTGCCGGCCGAGCCTCCGCCGACGATGATGAAGTCGTACTCTGCAGGAGCCATCAGCCCTCCCTGGCCGCGGGCCGCACCGGCCGCATCGCACAATAGCGGGATCTCCCCGGACCTGGTCGCGAACGGCGCAGCCCGGCGGGCTACCCTGCGGACGTGGTCAGCCTCGAGAACCAGCCCCCGGCCGGCACCGGCCGCGAAACGCACCCCGGTGCGACCGCGTACCGGCAGGCCCGGTTCCGGGCGCCGGCCGGCGCGACCGACATCCTGGTGATCCGGCACGGCGAGTCCGAGGCCGCGTACATGGACAAGCCATTCCCGCTGATGGACGGGCACGCCGACCCGGAACTGTCCGGGAACGGGCGTGAGCAGGCGGAGCGGCTGGCCGAGCGGCTGGCCAGGACGCCCATCGACGCCATCTACATGACCTCGCTGCGCCGGACGGCGCAGACCGCGGCGCCGCTGGCCGGGAGGCTCGGCCTGACCCCGCAGGTCGAGCCGGACCTGCGCGAGGTCAACCTGGGCGAGTGGGAAGCGGGCCTGTTCCGCAAGATGGTCGCGGAGAACCATCCCATCGCCGAGCGGATGTGGGCCGAGGAACGCTGGGACGTGATCCCGGGCGCCGAGCCCGCCGGGGTGTTCGCGGCCCGGACCAGCGGCGCCATCAAGCGGATCGCGGCCGCCCATCCGGATCAGCGGGTCGCGGTCATCGTGCACGGCGGCGTGATCGCCGCGCTGCTCGCCATGACCACCGGGTCGCGGCCGTTCGCGTTCCTGGGCGCGGATAACGCGTCGATCTCCCGGCTGGTCATCACCCCCGAGCGCTGGATCCTCCGGGGCTACAACGACACCGCGCACCTGGCGCCTTAGCCCCGGGCCGGCGGGCGGCACTGGGTCATCCGGACTGTGATTCCCGCGCCCGCTTGACCGCGCCGATGAACACGCGGATGCCCAGGCCCAGGGCCAGCAGGTCGAGGAGCATCTGCACGGTCACCACGAGCCGGGCCGTCTGGCTGACCGGGGTAATGTCGCCGAAGCCGACGGTGGTAAACGTGGTGACGGTGAAGTACAGCGCGTCGGTGCGGGTGAGCTGCTGGCTGAAACTGCCCGGCGTGCCGTTGGCCATCACGTAGTAAGCCGAGGCGAACAGGAGCAGGAACAACGGCACGGTGGCCGCGAGGGCCACGGCCGCCCGGACGCCCGGGTACTTGGCCCGCAGGACTGCGCGCAACTGCAAGGCGGCCACGGCGACCAGGATCACCAGCCCGGCCACCAGGGTGAACACCAGCGACACGTTCGCGAGATGGTCCAGCGGGAGCAGGTAATACAGCGCGACGAGCGCGGTGGTGGTGGCGAGGGCGCGGAGCATCCCCAGCCCGATCTCACGGCGGCGCGGAGTCGCCGCGCGCCCGCCCGGCGGATCAGTCACGCCGCGTCCCCGGGCACCCCTCCGTAACGGGAAGCACGCGTCCCGGTCCGGGTCTGTCCGCCATGTCCATGCCGCTCGTCACCGTGGGATTGGCCTGCCGCTCGGAGTCTCACCCTCAGCCCGCCAGCGGCAGGCGGGCATCACCCGCCGTGGGTGATCAGGCCCCGCGAAGCCACCGCGCGTAGAGCTGGTCGTAGACCCGGTGCCTGGCCAGGCTGGGACGGACAACCCGTTCCAGGTCCGGGACGGCCTGACCTTCGTCATCCGGCGGCCGGCCTGGCGGTGGATCTTCCGGCAGCACCCCGGCCGCCCGGCCCGCGAGGATCGCCGCACCGCGGGCCGCAGATTCGGTGTGCTCTGGCACGCCGACCTCACATCCGAGCACGTCGGCGAGGATCTGCGGCCACAGCCTGCTGCGGGCTGCCCCGCCGGTCAGGATGACCTCCTGCCATGCGCCGGGACCGAGCAGGTCGCTGACCAGCCCGGCGGCCCGGCGGGTGGAGTAGGCGGCGGCCTCGTGGATGGCCCGCGCCTGCTCGCCCAGCCGGGCCAGCGAGGCGCCCCGCCCTTCCGGGCCTGGCGGGAAGGGCGGCTGCCAGCGCGCCCAGGTCCAGGCGTCGGCCGGGACCTGCCGGGCGGTCAGCCCGCCAGCCCCCGGCGGTACCGCCGCGGCCAGTTCCTCCAGCGCCCGGTAACGCGGCGCGCGGCCCGCTGGCCCGCCCGCGGCGGCGCGGTCCCGCAGCCAGCGGAGCGCGAAGCCGGCGTAGAAGCCGATCCCCTCCACCAGCCACTGGCCCGGCCGGATATGGCAGATCGTGCGCAGGCGGCCCGCCGGCTCCACGGCGGGCGCGGACGCCACCACGGTCTGCTTCCAGAAGCTCCCGCCGGTGACCGTGAGCCGGCCGGATCCCGCTGGCCGCGGGCCGGCCAGGCCGAGGGCGGTGTCGAGGCCGCCCGCCACGACCGGCGTGCCGGGGGCGAGGCCCGTCTGGCTGGACGCCTCCGCGGACACCTGGCCCACCACTGTCCCGGCCTCGACCACCTCGGGGAACACGACGGCCTCCAGGCCGCACAGGGCCAGCAGCTCCGGGGCCCAGGCCCGGCGGCCGAGATCGAACAGACCCGAGGTGGAGCCGATCGACGCCTCGGTGGCCAGCGTCCCGGTGAGCCGGAACACGATCCAGTCGGCGATCATGCTGAGCCGGGCGGCGGCCACCCACACCCCGGGCTCGTGGCGGCGCACCCAGGCCAGCCGGGGTGCGGCGCTGAGCGAGAGCCAGCCGCCACCCCGCCGGTAGAGCTCGGCCGCGGTCCCGCCGGCCAGCATGACAGCCGCCTCACGCTCGGCGCGGGTGTCGCCGTTGGCGCAGGCCCACAGCTCCTGCCCGCCGCGCCCGTAGAGCACCAGCCCTCCGCCCATGCTGGAGCACCCGACGGCCCGCACCGCCGCGGGGCTGGGCGCGGCGCCGAGCACCTCGCGGATGCAGGCGCAGATCAGCGCCCAGTTAGCGGGCAGATCGAAGGACTGTGAGCCGGGGATGCCGCTGGCGGCCGGGTGCGACCACTCGCGCTGGGACAAGGCGGCCGGCCGCCCGTCCAGGGTGAACAGGGCCGCCCGGCAGCTGCCGGTGCCGGCGTCCAGGGCCAGGAGGTAGCCGTCGCGTGCCGCCCGGGATGAACCGGCTGCCGCCTCGGCCCGGCGGGCGGTCACGGCTGATGACCAGGGGCGGCGGCCGCGGCGGCCCGGAGGGCGGCGGTCATGCTGCCCGGCCGGGCCACGCCCTGCCCGGCGATGTCGAAGGCCGCCCCGTGGTCGGGGGACATCCGCAGGAACGGCAGGCCCAGGGTGACCGCCACGCCCTCGCCGCGGCCGACCAGCTTGACCGGGATGTGACCCTGGTCGTGATACATGGCGACAGCCAGGTCAGCCCCGCCCGCCGCGGCCCGCGGGAACAGGGTGTCCGCGGACAGCGGGCCGTCCGCGTCGATGCCCCGGGACCGGGCCTGTTCGACCGCCGGGCGGATGAACCGCTCGTCCTCCTCACCGAGGATGCCGTGCTCCCCGGCGTGCGGGTTGAGTCCGGCCACGGCGATCCGGGGCGGCCGGCCGAGCAGCCGCCGGCCGATGCCGTCGGCCAGCTCGATGGTCCGCAGCACGCTAGCCGGGGTGACCGCGTCGATGGCGTCGCGCAGCGAGCGGTGCGCGCTCAGGTGCACCACCCGCAGCGGGCCCCCCATGAGCAGCACCCGCAGGTCACCCGCGGCGCACAGGTCGGCCAGCATCTCGGTCTGGCCGGGCCATGGGTACCCGGCCAGCCGCAGGGCCTGTTTGGAGACCGGGGCGGTGACCAGAGCGTCAGCATCACCGGCGGCCATCAGGCGGGCCGCCTCGCGGACCGCCGTCACGGCGGCGCGCCCGCCGGCCGCCGAGGGCTGCCCGAGCGGCACCGGGCCAGGCGGGCCAGGCGGGCCAGGCGGGCCAGGCGGGCCGCCTCCCGGCCCGCCCGCCGGGTGGATACGGGGCAGCGGCAGGCCGAGCGCCACGGCAGCCCGCTCGAAGTCCGCCGGGTTGCCGACCGCCGTGAACTCGGCGAGGCCGCAGGTCCCCGGATCCGCCAGCGCCCGCAGGACCAGTTCCGGGCCGACGCCGCCGGGGTCGCCCGACGTGACCAGCACGCGTGGCCGGCCGGCCACTACAGCGACGCCTCGATCTCGGTCAGCGTCTCGTCCAGGACCGCGGCGACCAGGTCGATCTCGGCTGGCGTGATGATGTAGGGCGGGCTCAGGTGGATGTGGTCACCGCCCCGGCCGTAGTTGGCGCCCGCCACCCCCGGCAGGATGAGGACGCCCCGTTCCTGCGCTCCCCGCACGATCGCGCGGGTGAGGCCGGCCTGCTCCGGGAACGGCTCCCGGCTGCCCCGGTCGGCCACGATCTCCAGGCCCGCGAACAGGCCGAGCCCGCGCACGTCGCCGATGATCTGATGCCGCGCGGCGAGCTGCTCGAGCGCCGTGCGCAGGTGCCGGCCCTTCGCGGCCACCCCCTCCAGCAGCTGGTGGGCGAGCGCGTACTGCAGCACCTGCAGGCCGACGAACGTGCAGAACGGGTTGCCGCTGTAGGTGAAGCCGTGGCTGAACGTGCCCGAGCCCGCGGTGAACGCCTCGACCACCCGCCGGGAGGCCAGCACCGCCCCGAGCGGGACATAGCCGCTGCTGATGCCCTTGCCCATGACCACGATGTCTGGGGCGACGCCCCAGTGCTCGGTGGCCAGCCAGCGGCCGGTGCGGCCGTAACCGGTCAGCACCTCGTCGGCGATGAACAGCACGTCGTAGCGGTCGCAGATCTCGCGGATCCGCCGGTAGTACTCCGGGACGGGGACCACGGCGGTGACGGTCGAGCCGATGACCGGCTCGGCGATGAACGCGGCGATGCTGTCCGGTCCCTCCATGAGGATGGCCCGCTCCAGGTCATCGGCACAGGCCACGCCGCAGCCCGGGTACGCCTGCCCGAGCGGGCAGCGGTAGCAGTACGGCGGCACGATGTGCGGGACCGGGGTGAGCAGCGGCAGGAACGGCTCCCTCCAGGCCGGGCGGCCGGACAGCGACAGCGCGGCGAGCGTGCTGCCATGAAAGCTCTGCCAGCGGGCGATGACCTTGTGCCGGCCCGGGCGGCCGCACTGCAGGTGGTACTGGCGGGCCATCTTCACCGCGGTCTCGACACCCTCCGAGCCGCCGGAGACGAAGTACACCCGGGCGGCGATCTCCGGGTTCATCGCCACCAGCGCCTCGGCCAGCCGCTCCTGCCACGGGTTGGTGAACGTCGCCCCGTAGCTGAAGCTGAGCTCGCTGCCGTGCCGGGCGACCGCGTCGGTGATCTCGCGCACGCCGTGCCCGATCACCACGGTCCCCGCACCGCCGACCGCGTCCAGGATGCGCTGGCCGTCCTCGGTCCGCAGGTACATCCCGTCCGCGCTGACCACCGACCGGTAGGCCATGCGCAGGTCACGGTAGAACACCGCCGAGCTCACCGCGCACCGCCGTGATGCCGGACGTCGCCGCGCCGGTCACCGGCGCCCGGAAGCCGCCCCGGCTCACCGGGACCCAGGCAGATTTCGGCCACGTGCAGCCCGTCATCGAACTGGGCCGACGGGTGCCGCTGCCACAGCAGCCGCTCGTGGCCGGGCAGGATACGGCTGGTCTCGCCACCGGTCACCCGCATCAGCTCATCGAGCGCCAGCAGGCAGTTCTCCTGGCTGCCCATGGCCAGGCCGATCGGCACGTACCGGCCGTCGCCGTTGATCCCCTCGATGTTCGCGTACAGGTACATGACGTCGCCGGGCACCACCCAGACGCCGGATGACTCGTTGCGGATCACCACGTGCTGGTGGCCGTAGGTGTGGGTGTCGAAATCGGGGACCAGGCTGATGCCCGGGAACACGTCGTCGCAGGCGCCGTTGACCAGCCGGAGCCGGCCCTGCCCGGCCAGCCGGAGCAGCCCGGTCAGGTCCTCGATGCTGACCCCCTGCTTCAGCCAGTCCATGGCCGGGGGCAGGCTGACCGCCCAGCCCCACTTCTCCACCTCGCGCCGCTGGATATAGACGGTGGCGTTGGGGAAGGCCGCGACGTTCCCGAGATGGTCGAAGTGGGCGTGTGTGACCAGCACCGCGTCCACATCCTCCGGGCGGGCGCCGACCCGGGCGAGCAGCCCGGCCGGGTCGCGCCAGATGCTGATGCCGTCCTCGTCGGCCAGTTCCCGGCCGCGCCCGGCATGCTGGTACCCGGCGTTGACCAGGATCGTGTGCTCGGCGCTGCGCAGCACGGTGACGCAGTACGGGATCTCCCGGTCACCGGCCTGGCCGTGCAGCAGCAGCCCGAGCGGGGAACTGGCCCGGGCGAACTCGATCACCCAGATGGAGTAATCGGCCACGGCGTCCCCTCATGCCGTCACGCCCCCGTCCACCAGCAGCGGCGATCCGGTGGTGAAGCTCGACTCGGCGCAGGACAGGAACAGGGCGGCCTGGGCGACTTCCGCCGGGTCGGCGAACCGGTGCAGCGGATGCGCGTCCCTGTC
This sequence comes from uncultured Actinomycetes bacterium, assembly GCA_963782185.1. Lineage (GTDB taxonomy): Bacteria > Actinomycetota > Actinomycetes > Streptosporangiales > Streptosporangiaceae > RYN-230. Next base: position 92,818 of record CAWAJB010000029.1, on the reverse strand, counting down.
CGCCGCACGGACCTCGTCGAGCGGCTGGCCGCCGGGCCGCCCGCGCAGCCACGCCTCGTGCAGTGGCGTGCGGACCGACCCCGGGCAGACGATGTTCACCCGGATGCCGTCGCCTGCGTGGTCCAGGGCCAGCGCCCGGCAGAGCATCAGCAGGCCGCCCTTGCTGGCGCAGTAGGCCGCCCAGTTGCGGTCGGCCGCGAACGAGTTCGCCGAGCCGGTGATGACCATGGTGCCGCCGCCGGCCGCGGCCAGTTCCGGGATCCCGAACTTCGCCAGCAGGAAGGCGCCGGTCAGGTTGACGGCCAGCACCCGCTCCCATTCCGCCAGCGTGGTCTCGGGCACCGTCTTGGCCACGCCGGTCCCGGCGTTGGCCCAGAGCAGGTCGAGCCGGCCGAACGTGGTCACCGCGAGGCGGACTGCGCCGGCCACGTCATCCGCGCTCGCCGCGTCGCCCGCCACGAACTCGGCCCGGCCGCCCCGGGCGTTGATCGTCTCGGCGACCCGGTTCCCCTGGGCGGCGTCCACGTTGACCAGGACCAGGGCCGCCCCCTGCGCGGCGAAGAGTTCCGCGCCCGCCGCGCCGATGCCGCTGGCCGCGCCGGTGATCAGCCCCACCCGCCCGTGCAGCCGCCCGGGCGGGTGCACGGGCGGCACCGCGGGCGCCTGGGTCACGAGCCCACCCGCCGGCCTGCCCTAGTGGCCGCCGGTCTGCTCGAACACCAGCTGCGCCCGGCGCATCCAGTCCTCTTTGCCGGCGACCTTGAGGTAGATCAGGATGACCACGGTGAGCGCGAGGACGACGATGAAGGTCATCAGGCCCCAGAACACCGGCCCGGTGCTGGTGAAGGGGGAGAAGTAGGACTTCCAGACGACCAGGATGCCGGCCGCCGAGGCGAGCACCGGGACGACCAGGTGCAGCAGCAGGTTGAACTGGGGGCGGCCCTCGGTGAGGTAGTACTTGATCACCCCGATGTTGCACAGCAGGTACATCAGCACCAGGCCGATGGTGATCGCGTTGGCCCAGGAGAAGAACACGTTCTCGGCGCCCCAGATCAGCACGCACGCGAAGGCAATGACCTGCACGCCCACCTGGAGGGAGATCGCGTTCACCGGTGTCTTGCGGGCCGGGTTGACCTTGCCGACCATCTTGGGCAGCACGCCGGAGCGGCCCATCGCGTACCAGGTCCGGGTCCCGCCGTTGAAGCACGCGATGGACAGCGCGATAGCCGAGTTCAGCAGCGCGAACAGCAGCAGCACCCAGGCCCCGCCCCACACCCGCTGGGCCATCGTGGCGACCGGGAAGGCGGACGCGGTGGCGATGCCGCCGACCTTGGCCACGCCGATGCCGTTCAGGTAGCCCCAGGTCACGAACACGAAGTAGACCGTCAGGATGGCGACCGAGCCGACCAGCCCGATCGGCACGTTGCGCTTGGGGTTCTTGCTCTCCTCGGCCAGCGGCCCGGTGGATTCCCACCCGCTGAACGCGAAGATCGAGAACACCACGCCCAGGAACAGGTTGCCCGCCAGGCCGAAGTTACCGGGGTTGAGCGGCGCCCAGCTGAACCCGCCCGGACCGGGGGAGGCGAGGCCGGTGAAGGCCAGCGCCACCATGATCACGATCTCGATGCAGCCGGTGACGAGCAGTGCCTTCTCCGAGATCGAGATCCCCTGGTAGGCGAAGAAGATGACCAGGGCCACGCCGGCGATCACCCAGATCCACCACGGGATGTCCACTCCCCATTCGGCCTTGATCGACGGCTCCAGCACCGTCTTGGCCAGGAACGACATGGTGAGCGTGGCCACCGGCGGCAGCCAGATGGAGAACAGCACCCCGGCGAAGAACCCGGCGCGCGGATGGAAGGTCCGGGCGATCCAGGTGTACCAGCCGCCCGCAGACGGGAACACCTTGGCCAGCTGAGCCGCCGACAGGGCCTGCAGCCCCAGCAGGATGCCGCCGAACAGGAACGCCCAGGGCGTCACGATCCCCGCGAAGCCCACGATGAACACGAACGACGCGAGGATCGCGAACGACGGGCCGATGGTGGCGATGCCCTGCATCAGCATGCCGGGGAGGCCGACGGCGTTCTCCCGCAGTTCGGACGCGACGGTGCCCTTACCTGACTCTGACCGACCAGCCTCGACTGCCACCGTGAGACTCCTTCCTGCCACCCACCCAGAGCAGGGTCACTTGAGCACAGAGCATTCGCTCACAGAATGGTCATCCGTTCACAGGAGTATCGACCCGCCCACTGGATCTTGGCAAGGGCTTGAACGTCCCGGTCAGGCCAGGCCGTGATGTCCGGGACCACGCGGGATGACCGGCCAGATGTCCACGACAACGCCGCCGGAGACCACGTGGTAGGCGTCGTACCAGTTGACGGTGCTCGGCGAGTACCCCGGCACCATCGCCACCGGGTCGCCGACCCGCAGGGGGGAGCCGCCGGCCGCGTCGAAAAGGCCGTGCTCCTCGTCGAACCGGAACACGGTGAGGTCGTGGCCGGTGATCGTCACGTCGGCCGGGTCGGCGACCGACTTGTTGCCCGCGTCCACGATGACCTTGCCGCTCTGCCGGCTGATCACGGTGGCCTGGACGGTGAGCGAGTGCTCGAAGTCCGGCACCATCACGCCGTGGAAGTTGTCCATCACCACGTACGTCCCGGCCTGGATCTCGGTGATGCCGGGGAAGGCCGCGGTCCAGTTCCAGGTCGCGATCCCGCCCGCCGACCGGATCGGGCAGCCGATCCCGTCTGCTTCCAGCAGCGCCGCCACGCCGGTGAAGAAGGTCATCGCCAGCTGCTGCCGCTCGTGCCGCAGGTCGTTGTCCCGGGTCAGTGAGCAGTGCCCCTCGTAGCCGGTGATCCCCTCGAGGCGCAGCCCGGGCAGGCCGGTCACCTGCCGGGCCAGGGCCAGGCAGTCCGCCGCGGAATCCACCCCGCAGCGATCCATCCCGGTATCCACCTCGATCATGATGCCGAGCGTGGACCCGGCGGCGGCCGCCGCCGCCGAGAGGGCCTCGGCGTTGGCCGCCTCGTCCACCGCGACGAGGATCCGGTGATCGCGGGCCAGTTCGGCCAGCACCCGGAGCTTGCCCGGATGCCCCACGGTGTTGACCACGAAGAGGTCGTCAAAGCCGGCCGCGGCGAGCACCACGGCCTCCCACACGGTGGCCATGGACAGCCCGGCCGCCCCGGCCGCCACCTGGCGGCGGGCGATGTCGGGGTTCTTGTGCGCCTTGTAGTGCGGGCGGATCACGGCCGCGCCCATCTGCTTGAGCTCGCTGGCCATGTGGTCGATATTGCGCTGCGCCACATCGATGTCCAGGACCAGGGCGGGCGTGACCAGCGCCTCCCGGCGCTGCCCGATGGCCCCGCCGTAGTCCCGCCTGACCTGGTCGTAGGAGTCCCGCAGGAACTGTGCTGGATCCGGCACCGGTGATCTCCTCACAGCTCGGCGTTCACGATGAAGCCCCCGTTGACCAGCAGCGTGGCCGAGGTGACGTAGCTGGCGTCGGGCGACAGCAGCCAGGCGATGGCGGCGGCCAGTTCCGCGGGCTCCGCGCCACGGTGCAGCGCGACCCGTTCGGTGTAATACCGCAGCGCCTCCGGGTCGGCGGTCAGCGGGGCGCTCATGTCGGTCTTGACCCAGCCCGGCTCCACCGCGTTGACCCGGATGCCATGCTCGCCCAGGTCGCGGCCGAGGGCCTTGGCCAGCATGCTGATGGCGCCCTTGGTGCCGCAGTACGCGGTCTGCCCGGGCGCGCCGACATGGGCCGAGATCGAGCTGACGCAGCAGATCGCCCCGCCGTGCCCCTCCCGGATCATCTGCCTGGCCCCCTCGGTGCAGGCCACCCAGGTGCCCCGCACGTTGGTCTCGAACAGCAGGTTGAAGTCGTCCACGCTCGTCTCGTCCCAGGCCATGAACGGGTTGACGGCCGCGTTGGACACCACGCAGTCGAGCCGCCCGCCCCGGCTGGCCACCTCGGCCACCATGGCCGTGACCTGCGCCGGGTCGCGCATGTCGGCGGCCACGCCGAAGCCCTTGCCGCCGGCCTCCGCGATCTGCCCGAGCGTCCCGGCCGGGTCCTGCTCCGGCCGGTGGTTCACCCCCACGACCGCACCCTCCGCGGCCAGCCGCACCGCGGCGGCCTGCCCGATCCCGGTCGCCGCGCCGGTGACCAGCGCGACCTTGCCCTCGAAGCGTCGTTCCATCACTGCCCCTTAGAAGATCGCGATCGGGTTCCACGGGGAGCCGGTGCCGCCGGGCAGCCGGAGCGGCAGGCCGACGACCATGAACTCGAACCGGCCCTCCTGCTCGGCGGCCCGGGCCACGTCCTCCAGCTGCAGGCTGTCGGCGGCCAGCATGCCCATCGCGGTGACCTGCAGCGGGTGGATCGGGTAGAGCACGCCCTCGACGTTGCTCGGGATCGTCTCGCCATCGCCGTCCGGCAGGAACGCGGCGATCCGGCGCTCGTGCATCCAGGCGATGGTGTCCACGTGCAGCCCGGCCTTGCCCGCACCGGCGGGCGGGTAGTCGTTGCTCCACGCGCCCAGCTCCAGGCGGCGCCGGTGGTGCCCGGTGCGCAGCACCAGGATGTCCCCCTCGCCGAGCCGGACGCCCTGCGCCGCCTCGACCGCCTCCAGCTCGGCCCGGGTGACCGCCTCACCGGGCTCCAGCCACGGCACGCCCCGGTAGCGGGGCACGTCCAGCAGCACGCCCCGGCCGACCAGGCCGTCGTGATAGCTGGTCACGTCCAGGGCGGTGGCGCCCCGTGAGGTCATCACCTGCTGGGCCGGGCGCCCGTTGTACACCTGGCCCCGGTAGGCGATGTGGCACAGCGCGTCCATGTGGGTGTGGCAGTCGCCGTGGAAGGCCAGCCCCACGTAGTCGGTGGCGAACGTCACCCCGCTGGAGCCGATGTCGATGTCGTGGCCCTGGACCACGTGGTGGGTGACCGGGCTCGGGTTGTCCGGGCCGGCCACGGTGTTCATCGCGATCGACATCGTGGCCCGCCGGCCGGACCGGACCAGCGCCGCCGCGGCCCGGACCGTGTCTGGAGTGACGTAGTTGAGCGTGCCGAGCTCATCGTCGTCGCCCCAGCGGCCCCAGTTCTTGACCGCCTCGAAGATCTCGTCGAACTCCGCCAGCGTGACCGGCGCGGGCGGGGTCAGTTCCGTCGTGGCCCGGCTCATCTGTCCTCCTCCTGCTGGCCCTGGCCCGGATGGGCGCGGACCGCCTGGATCATCGCCGCCGGGTGCGGGACACAGCCCTTCCCTGAGTTGAGCAGATGTTAACAATATGAGCAAACGCTCAGCGGACCCGGCCCGGGCGCCACCGCCGGGGATCAGGCGCGCAGCGCCGCCTTGCCGCGGACCACGTGGTTGACCAGCTCGCCGATCTCCGGGATCGAGATGCGGATCTCGTCGCCGGCCCGCAGCGTGAACGGCAGGTCCGGGACCAGGGACGTGCCCGTCGAGAGCAGCACCCCGGCCGGGAACTCGTCCTCGCGGAACAGGAACGCCGCCAGCTCGGCCACGGTCCGGCGCAGCCCCGCCGTGCTGGCCCGGCCGGCCCAGGCGGTGCCGCCGTCCCGGCTGATGGTCATCTCGATCGTGAGCCCGTACGGGTCGGCGACCTCCCAGGCGGGCCGGATCCCCGGGCCGGCCGCGCAGCCACCCAGGTAGATCTTGGCCTGGGGCAGGTAGAGCGGGTTCTCCCCCTCGATCGACCGGGAGCTCATGTCGTTGCAGATCGTGTAGCCGACCACCTCACCGCCGGCGTTCAGCACGGCGGCGAGCTCCGGCTCGGGCACGTTCACCTGCGAGTCGGCCCGCGCGCTCACCCGGTCCCCGGGACCGGCCACCCGCCAGGCGGCGGACTTGAAGAACAGCTCGGGCCGCGGCGCCGTGTACACCCGGTCGTAGATGTCGGCGGAATCGAGGCTCTCCTGGACCCGGGCGTGCATGCTCCGTTCGTAGGTCACCCCGGCCGCCCACACCTCGGTTTCCCCGTCCACGGGGGCCAGCACGGTAATTCTCCGCAACGGGACCTGATCCTGGCCGGTCCCCGTAGCCAGGCCGGCCGCCGCGGCCGGGCGGCCCGCCGCGGCCGGGCCGGTCCCTGCGGCCGGGCCGGCCGCCTGCGCGCCACCGCGAACCTGGCCCGTACCCCCGGCGCCGCCCGGATCCGGCGCCGCGGCCACCGGCACGTCGTCACCGGGGTCCAGCGTCCCGCCGGCGAGCAGGGTTTCGCAGGCGCCGCGGATCCAGGTGACCGGCCGGGCGAGCAGGTCGGCCATGGTCGCCACCCCCGGCAGCGGCCGGACCCGGCCAGCGTCGAGGATCCCGACCCGGGGGCCGCCGCCGCCCTCGCGGTACCTGATCAGCAGCACGGATACTCCCTCGCCCGGACCGGCGGCCCGGCCCGGGCTGCCCTGCGGGCAGCGTACGGCGGAGGGCCGGGCACGTCAACGATTCATCAGATTAACAACGAACTTCATCTGATGAACATGTTGACACCCGCGGGCCGGGACCGTAGCCTCGGGCTGGTCAGCACCCTGCCCAGGACATCCGCGCCTGGCCCATCCGGGCCGCCCATCCGGGCCGCCCGCCCGGGCCGCCTGCCCGGGCCGCCTGACCAGGAACGCCCGACCAGGAACGCCTGACCAGGAACGCCCGACCAGGAACGCCCGACCAGGAACGCCCGACCAGGAACGCCCGACCAGGAACGCCCGACCAGGAACGCCCGACCAGGAACGCCCGACCAGGAACGGAGGCGCCGCCCGTGACCGCCGCATATCCCGGCCAGGCCCGGCACGCCCAGGTGGTGCACGCGCTGGGGGCGGCGATCGTGCGCGGCGAACTCGGCCCGGGCAGCCCCGTCCCGACCGAGGACGAGCTGGTCGGCCGGTTCGAGGTGGGCAGGTCGGCGCTCCGCGAAGGCGTGAAAGTGCTGGCGGGCAAGGGACTGCTGGAGAGCCGGACCAGCGCCGGGACCCGGGTCCGGCCGCGGGAATCGTGGAACCTGCTCGACCCGGACGTGCTGCGCTGGCGCTACTCGCAGGACGCCAGCCCGGCGGACATCCGGGCCCTGGCCGACCTGCGCGTGGCGCTGGAGCCGGGCGCGGCCCGGCTGGCCGCGGAGTCCGCCAGCGCGGCGCAGCGCGGCATGATCGCCGCAGCCATGGCCGCGCTGTCGGCCACGGTCGGGACACCGGAGGAGTTCATCGCGGCCGACCTGGCGTTCCACCGGGCCGTGTTCGCGGGCTGCAACAACGACCTGCTGCTCTACATCCACGACGTGGTGAGCGTGGCGCTCGGCGCAATCCGCCCGCTGCACACCAGCTCGGTCGCGCACAACCGCGAGACGCTCGCCGCCCATCAGCGGGTGGCCGAGGCCATCCAGCGCCGCCACCACCGCAAGGCAGAGGCCGCGATGCGCGAGATCGTCGAGGGCGCCCGCGCGGACCTGTTGCAGGGAGCCCGCGGTGACGCGCCAGGCGCGGGAGCATCGGCGGGAGCCTCCGGTGACCTGCGCGCGGTGGCGCCGAAACAGCAGAGCACGGAAGGAGCCGGACCATCATGACCCCTGACCCAGGCCGGGTGCGGATGGAGATCCGCGAACAGGTTGCCGTGCTCACCATCGACCGGCCCGCCAAGCTCAACGCGTTCACGCCGTCGATGACGGCGGCGCTGATGAGTCACGTCACCCACGTGAACGAGGAGCCGGAGGTGCGCGCGGTCGTGCTGACCGGGACCGGGCGGGCGTTCTGCGCCGGCAGCGACATCGCCGGCCTGGACGACTACGAGAGCCCCTGGGAGTTCGGGAACCGGCCGGACTACTGCGACACGATCCGGATGCTGCGCCCGCCGGTCATCGCCGCGGTGAACGGGTATGCGCTCGGCGGCGGCCTCGAACTGGCCCTGGCCTGCGACATCCGGCTGGCCGCGGAACCGGCCACGTTCGCCGCGCCGGAGATCAAACTGGGCTGGATCGGCGGCGGCGGGATGTCCGCGCTGCTGGCGCACAGCATCGGCCCGGGCAACGCCGCGGTCATGCTGCTCACCGGCGACCCTGTGGACAGTGCCACGGCACTGCGCTGGGGCCTGGTCACCGAGGTGCTGCCCCCGGCTGACCTGGCCGCCCGGGCCGGGGAGCTGGCCGCCACCATCGCCAGCCGGGCCCCGATCGCCGCGCAGACCGCCAGGAAGAACCTGCGGGCGGCGTTCGAGATGCCGCTGGGCCGGGCCATCGACTACGAGCGCCAGCTCCAGACGATCTGCTTCGCCACCGAGGACGCCGCGGAGGGCCGGGCCGCCTTCGCCGAGCGCAGGCCGCCAGTCTTCCGGGCCAGATAAGTGTTCCGGGCCAGATAAGTGTTCCGGGCCAGATAAGGAGAGCAGATGGGCATCCTGTCCGGCTACCGGGTCATCGACCTGACCATCGCGATGGCGGGCCCCCTGGCCGCGATGCGCCTGGGGGACCTGGGCGCGGATGTGATCAAGGTCGAGCCGGTCAGCGGCGAATGGCAGCGCCACACCCCGGCCGGGGGCGCGGCCGGGCACCAGATCAACGCGTCGTTCCTGTCCCTGAACCGCAACAAGCGCAGCCTCGCGGTGAACCTGAAGTCACCCGAGGGCCGGGAGATCGTGCTGGACCTGGCCCGGCGCAGCGAGGTGTTCCTGCAGAACTACCGGCCGGGGGTGGCCGAGCGGCTGGGCATGGATTACGAGTCCATCCGCGCGGTGCGCCCGGACATCGTGTACGTGTCGATCTCCGGGTACGGCGAGAGCGGCCCGTACGCGAACCGGCCGGGCCAGGACATGCTGCTGCAGGCCATGAGCGGGGCCATGTTCAACGTGGGGCGGGCCTCGGACCCGCCCGCGCCCGCGGGCACCTACGCGGTGGACGCGATCACCGGGTACGGCGCGTTCGAGGCCGCGCTGGCTGGCCTGCTGCACCGGGAGCGGACCGGCGAGGGGCAGCTGGTCACGGTCAACATGCTGGACTCCGCGATCGCGGTGCAGGCCCAGGAATTGTCGATCTACACGGTGGGCGGGATCCCGCAGCACCGGGGCCGCGAGGTCCACGGCCACGCCTACATCCGGGCTCCGTACGGGACGTTCGCCACTGCGGACGGGTACCTGGCGCTGGCCTTCCCGCCGCTGGCCCAGCTGGGCGAGGTGCTCGGCATCAGCGAGTTCGCCGGCATGGACGACGACGTGGACGGGCACACCAGGCGGGACGAGATCACCGCGCTGGTCCGGGCCCGGCTGCCGGAACGCAGCACGGCCGAGTGGCTGGCCGAGTTCGACGCCCGCGGCCTCTGGGCCGGCCCCGTGTACGACTACGCGGGCGTGCTGGCCGACCCGCAGGTGCAGCACAACGGGTCGCTGGTCAGCTACGACCACCCGACTGAGGGGCGGGTCACCACCCCCGGCTTCCCGTACCGCTTCAGCGCGACCCCGCCGCAGGTGTACCGCGGTGCGCCGCTGGCCGGCGAGCAGAGCCGGGAGATCCTCGCCGAGCTGGGCTACGACGGTGAGTCCGTGGACCGCCTGGCCGCCGGCGGCATGGTCACCGCGCCGGAGGCACCCGGCGAGCCCGCGGCGGCCACCGGGGCGGAGACGGCCGGGGCGGAGACGGCCAGCCATCCCGGGGAAATCTCATGACGGTCCGGCTGACCGGGCTGACCTGGGATCACCCGCGCGGCTACCTGGTGCTGGACGCGCTGGCCGGGATGCTGGAACCGGACGTGTCGGTCCGCTGGCAGCGCCAGCCGCTGGAGGGGTTCGAGTCACGGCCGCTGCGCACCCTGGCCGACGACTTCGACCTGCTGGTCGTGGACCATCCCGGGCTCGGCGAGGCGGTCCGGGACGGCGCACTGCTGCCGCTGGACGAGGTGTTCAGCGAGCCGGAGCTGACCGGGTGGCGGAGGGCGTCGGTCGGGGCGTCATACGACAGCTACGTGCTGGACGGCCGGCCATGGGCGCTGCCGCTGGACGCCGCCGCGCAGGTCGCGGTGGCGCGGCCGGACCTGATGGACGTGCGCCCCGCCAGCTGGGCGCAGGCCTGCCAGGCGGGGCGGGATCACCGTACGGCGCTGTGCCTGGGCGGGCCGCACGCATTGCTGATGTTCAGCGCGATCTGCGTGGCGGCGGGATCACCGCCCGCGCGGACACCGGGGACGCGGGCGGCGGGGACGCGGGCGGCGGGGACGCGGGCGGCGGGGACCGGCCCGGCCGGGGACGGCGGGGGCTTCGTGACCGAGGCGGCGGGCACCGCCGCCCTCGCGGTCATGGCCGACCTGCTGGCCCACGCCGACCGGGAGCTCTCCCAGCGCAACCCGATCGGCGTGCTCGACGCGATGGCGGCCGGCGGCGGCCCGGCCTACTGCCCGCTGGTCTACGGGTACGTCACCTACCAGCGCCCGGTGGCGGGCGAGCCCGGCTCGTTCCGGCTGGCCGCGTTCGGCGCCCCGGCGGGCCCGGGCGGGATCGGCAGCGTCCTCGGCGGCACCGGCCTGGCCATCACCCGCTCGGCCGTCGAACTCGGCGCGGCCGCCGCCCTGATCAGGTCCCTGCTCTCGGACGAGGTGCAAGTCGGGCTCTACGCCAAGCTGGGCGGGCAGAGCTCGGCCCGGCAGGCGTGGGAGCATCCCGGGGGCGACGCCACGGCCGGCGGGTTCTACCGCGCCACGCTGGCCACCGTGGAGCAGGCCTGGGTGCGGCCCCGGTTCGCGGGCTACCCGGAGTTCCAGACCGCGGCCTCGGCCGTGCTGCGCGAGGGGCTGCTGGCCGGCGAGCCGCACACCCGGCTGGTCCGGCGGGTCAACCAGCTGTTCGCGGCAGCCTGGGACGGGCCCCGCCCGGAAAGGAGGCCCGCGTGACGCAGGACCGGGTGAATGAGACCTGCGTGGACGTGCACGCGGTCAACCAGCGGGGCTACTGGCTCTGCGCGCAGTCCGCGGCCCGGCAGATGCAGGCCGCGGGCTCGGGCGCGGTCACCAACATCGCGCCCATCACCATGCCCGGGGGGTGGGCCAACCTCGCGTCCTACGTGGCGACCAAGGGCGCCGCGGCCGCGCTGGCCCGGGCCCTGGCCCGCGAGGTCGGGCCGGCCGGCATCCGGGTCAACGCGGTGTCCCCCGGCGCGTTCCCGACCGCGCCCGAGAAGATCCACGATGACCCGGCGGCGTACAGTCAGCAGGTCCTGGATCAGCAGTCGCTGAAACGCCGCGGCACGCCGGACGAGCTGGCCGCGGTGGCCTCCTTCCTGGCCGGCCCCGACGCCTCGAACGCGTCCGGCCACACAATCGAAGTCAACGGTGGATGGGTGATGTCGTGACGATGGCCAGCGCGGCCGGCGGGCGGCCCTGGCCCGGGCGTGGCGTCCTGGAACGGGTCAGCGGTGACCCTGCCGCGGCGGGCGGCGTGCGGGCCGTGGTCCTGGATGACGGCAGCGAGCGCGGGATCCGGGTGCTGGAGTTCCGCACCGGCGGGGGCCTGCGTTTCGACGTGCTGGTTGACCGGGCCATGGACATCGGCCTGGCCGAGTTCGATGACCTGTCCGTCGGCTGGCGGTCCGCCACCGGGTTCCGCCATCCCGGGCTGCACGAGCACAACGACGAGGACGGGCTGTCCTGGCTGCGCAGCATGTCGGGGCTGGTCGTCACGGCCGGGCTGGATCACACCCTGTTCGGCGGCGAGGTCGGCTCGGAGCAGTACCACTATCCGCCGCGGCGCAGCGTCCGGCACGGCCTGCACGGCCGGGTGGCCAACATCCCGGCCCGGCTGGCCGGCTACGGCGAGCGGTGGGACGGGGACCGCTGCGTGCTCTGGGCCGAGGGCGAGATCCACCAGGCCGCGATCTTCGCCGAGAACCTGGTGCTGCACCGGCGGATCGAGGCCGACCTGGGCGGGACCGAGATCCGGCTCACCGACACCGTGCGCAACGCGGGCTTCGACCTGACCCCGCACATGTTCCTGTACCACGTCAACGTCGGCTGGCCGCTGCTGGAGGAGGGCAGCACGTTCGACGCGCCCATCGCGGAAACCCTCTGGCGCAGCGACAGCGTGGCCGAGCAGGGCGTTTCGCACCTGGTCTTCCCCGGCCCGCAGCCCGGGTTCGTGGAGCAGGTCTACGAGCACGCGCTCACCCCGGACCCGGACGGGCGGCAGCGCGTCCGGGTCGCCAACGCGGCCCGGGGCCGGGCGTTCGAGCTGGACTACGACCCGGCTGCGTTCCCGGCTTTCTTCGAGTGGCTGAACCTGCGCGAGGGCAGCTACGCGGTCGGGCTGGAGCCCTCCACGCATCACGTGGCCGGTGACGCGGCCGCCCGCGAGGACGGCTCGATGATCTGGCTCGCCCACGGCGAGGAGCGGCGCTACGAGACCGTGTTCCGGTTCACCCGCGGCTGACCGCGCTTACCCCCGAGGCGGAATCAGCGGGCGGCGGAACCTGCGGACACCGAAGAGCGCGATCACGGCCGCCGCGGCCAGGACGACGAACGCGATCAGCCGGGTGCTGGTGTAGCGGGCCGGCGCCAGGCAGTGCAGACAGGATGTGAGCGACTCCGTGACCACCCTGACCCGGCCCGCGCCGGTCACCCTGGCCGAGTTCGAGGAGATCTTCGAGGCGGTCAAGAACTGGGGCCGCTGGGGTCCCGGCGACGAGCGCGGCACGCTCAACTACCTGACCCCCGGGCACGTGCGGGCCGCGGCCGCCCTGGTCCGGTCCGGGCGGCAGGTGACGATGTCGATCCCGATGAGCACCGTGGCCGGGCCGGACAACCCCAGCCCCGTGACCCATCACGTGGTCCAGGGGCACGACATCGACATCGGCTCGGGCAGCCTCACGTTCGCCACCGACTACCTGGGCCTGGCCTTCCACGGGGACTGCCACACCCACATGGACGCGCTGTGCCACATCGCCTACCGGGGCCAGGTCTACAACGGCCGTCCCGCGCTGGAGGTGATGACAACCCGCGGCGCCACCGCGCTGGACGTCACGGCGTACGACACCGGGCTGGTCGGGCGGGGCGTGCTGCTCGACATCCCGAGGCTGCGCGGGGTGAAATGGCTGGAACCGGGCGAGGCGGTGACCCGGGCTGAGCTGGAGGCGGCCGAGCAGGCCCAGGGCGTCCGCCTCGGCGAGGGCGACATCCTGGTCTTCCGCACCGGCCACCACCGGCGGCGGCTCGAGCTCGGCGCGTGGTGCAACGACTACCCGCCCGCCGGGGCGGGCAGGGCCGGCCTGCACGTGGACACGATCCCGTGGATGCACGAGCGGCGGATCGCGGCCTTCCTGCCCGACGGGGACGGGGAGACGGTGCCCAGCAACGTGGAGGGCATCCTGTACCCGATCCACCCGCTGCAGATCACCGCGATGGGCATGTTCGCGTCGGACAGCCTCCAGCTCGAGGACCTGGCCCGGGCCTGCGCGCAGGAGGGGCGCGACGAGTTCATGGTCGTCGGCCTGCCGTTGCGGCTGCCGGGGGCGACCGGGTCGCCGTGGAACCCGGTTGCCATCTTCTGAGCCAGTGCCGCCGGCCCGGCCGGGCCGGCCCGGCACGGGAGGACGTGAGTCATGAGCGGGCGATGGCCGGGAGCCGGCCTACGCGGGCGTCGGCTTCATCCCCGGTACCTCGCGAGCCTGCCTTGGCCCCGCCGTGCCATGACTCGCGCCATCCCGCCCGGCCCGGACAGGCATGAGCGAACGCTCAGTTGATTAACATACGCTCAGAGCGGCGCTGAGCATGGCGCCCCGTCTCCCTGGGAGTCCCTATGGCAGCGTTGCCGGACCCTGCCGCACAGATCCTGGCCGACCCGGGGCTAACGGGGGCCGTCATCATCGTGACCGGGGCGGGCAGCGGCATCGGTGCGGCCGCGGCCCGCCAGCTTGGCGCCGCAGGCGCCCGGGTCGTCCTGGTCGGCCGGCGCCCGGACCCGCTGGACGAGGTGGCGGGGAAAATCCGGTCCGCGGGCGGTGATGCGCTGTGCCTGCCCGCCGACCTGGCCGATCCCGCCAGCCCCGAGCACGTCGCGGCGGCCTGCCTGGATCACTACGGCCAGATCGACGGGCTGGTCAACAACGCCGCCGTGGTGCGGCACAAACCGCTCGGCGAATGGGACGTGGCCGGCTTCGACGAGCACGTCGCCACCAACGTCCGGGCGCCGTTCTTCCTGATCCAGGCCGCGCTGCCCGCCCTCCGCGAGTCTGGCGTGCGGGCCGTGGTGAACATCGGCTCCTCGTCGGGCACGCTGCACCGGGTCGGCCAGTCGGTGTACGCGATGACCAAGTCGGCGCTCGACTACCTGACCCGCACCCTGGCTGGCGAGCTGGCTCCGCTCGGCGTGCGGGTGAACGCCATCGCACCCGGCCCCATCGACACGCCTATCCATGCGACGTGGGCGGAGGACCTGGACGAGGCTTACCGCTGGCTCGGCGGCCAGGTCCCGCTCGGCCGGATCGGCACCCCGGAGGAAGTTGCGCTCTGGATAATGCTGCTCCTGAGCCCGGCGGCGTCCTTCCTGACTGGCGCGGTGATCCCGCTGGATGGCGGCCAGGTGATCGACCGTGAATAGGGGAATGCGGGGAACAGGGGTTACCGATGAGCACCGTTGACAGCAGGTCGGGGGCGGAGGAGCTGCTGCTCCGGGTGGCCTGGTTCTACTACAAGGACGAGCTGACCCAGGACGAGATCGCCCGGCGGCTGTCGGTATCCCGGGCGTCGGTCGGGCGCATGCTGGACCGGGCCCGCAAGGAGGGCCTGGTCTCGATCAACCTGAACGCGGACCACCTCGACGCGTTCGAGGTCAGCAGCGAGCTGCGGCGCACCTTCGACCTGACCGAGGCGCTGGTCGTCCCGGATCATGACAAGGAGCCCGCCGACCACCACGTGCTGAACGCCCGGCTGGGGCTGGGCGGGGCCCAGTTCATGAGCACCCACCTGCGCCCCGGCGGCTCCCTCGGCGTCGGCTGGGGGGAGACGGTCTCCCGGGTCATCGCCTCGACCAACTTCGGCGCCGTCGGCCCCGTGCACATGGTCACGCTGACCGGCGGCGTCGAGGGCTACCTGCAGACCATCCTGTCGTCCAAGGGCGAAGGCAGCGCCGAGCCGGAGGCCGCCACGGCCAGCATCATCCCGACCCCCATCGTGGCGTCCACGCCGAAGCTGGCCGCGGCACTCAAGGCCGAGCCGGCCATCCAGCAGGTGCTCACCCAGGCGTGCGGCGTGGACCAGGCCATCGTCGGGGTGGGCACGCCTGCCGCTGACGCGACCATCGTGCAGATGGGTTACCTGGCCGCGGACGACGTGCGCCAGCTGCGTGACCGCGGTGTCGTGGGCGACATCCTCGGCCAGTTCTTCGACAGCGACGGCCAGGTGGTCAGCCTCCCCATCCACGACCGGCGGATCGGCATCGAGCTGTCCGACCTGGCCTCCATCCCCAAGGTCGTCGGCGTGGCCGGCGGGCTGCACAAGACAGAGGCCATCCTCGGCGCCCTGCGCGGCGGGTTCCTCGATGTCCTGGTGACGAACGAGCTCGTCGCGCTGCGCCTGCTCGAGCTGCAGCGGGGCTGACCCGCCCCGGCCGGGGCGCCTCCGGCCCGTACCGGGAAATTCCCGGTCAGGGCCTTGCCAAGGCTAGTCTGCAGGCCGATACTTCTTCCACGCGAGCATATGCGCACCAGTTGAGCGAATGCTCCATCGGCGGAGGGGAGGCGGGCCCGTGGTGACCGTTCCCCGCCTGAGCGCCGGAGTGATCACCGCCGACCTGACCCGGCTGGGTGCGGAGCTGGACATCCTCCGCGGCACGGCCGCCTGGGCGCACGTGGACGTGATGGACGGCGCGTTCTGCCCGCAGCTCACCGTGGGCCCGGCGTTCGTGGCGGCGGTCGCCTCGACCGGCCTGCCGGTGGACGCGCACCTGATGGTCGAGGAGCCCCGCCGGCTGGTGCCGGGCATCGCGGCGGCGGGGGCGTCGGTCATCACCGTGCACGCCGAGGCCACCCGGCACCTGCACCGCACGCTGCAGGAGATGACGCAGCTGGCCGGGGAGCCGCGCTCCT
The DNA here is from genome assembly GCA_963782185.1 of uncultured Actinomycetes bacterium. Classification (GTDB taxonomy): domain Bacteria; phylum Actinomycetota; class Actinomycetes; order Streptosporangiales; family Streptosporangiaceae; genus RYN-230. The sequence goes on along the minus strand of CAWAJB010000029.1, from coordinate 76,750 downwards.
TCCTGCGCGGCGTGGCGATCAACCCGGGCACGCCGGTGCAGGCGGTGGAGCCGGTCCTCGAGCTGGCCGACCTGATCCTGGTGCTCGCGGTCAACCCCGGCTGGTCCGGCCAGCTCCCCGCGGCCAACACCCGCCGCCGGGTGACGGCCGTCCGCGAGCTCGCCGCCCAGGCCGGCGCGGACGTGCTGGTGGGCGTGGACGGCGGGGTCAGCCTGGCCAACGCGGGCGAGATGGCCAGCTGGGACATCGACGTGCTGGTCAGCGGCAGCGCGATCTTCGGCTCACGCCGCTCCGCTGACCAGGGCCGGACCCCGGCCGACAACCTTGAAGTCATCACCCGGGCATTGCTCCACGTTCAGCCTGCGGGCTCGATCCAGGAGGTAGCAGATGGCAGGCAGTAACGGCGCGCGCATCGTGGCCCCCCCGGTCCCGATGACCATCACCCAGATCGCGGTGGTCGTGGCCGACATGGAATCCGCGCTGCGGTCCTACACCGAGAACCTCGGCTGGGGACCGTGGAGCGTGTTCGATTACAAGCCGCCGCTGCTGCACGACACCGTGGTGCGCGGCGAGAGGACGGAATACCGCATGATCGGCGCCGAGACGTCGGTGAACGGCCTCGGCTTCGAGCTCATCCAGCCGGTCAGCGGCCCCAGCATCTACCAGGAATTCCTGGACACCCACGGCGAGGGCGTGCAGCACATCGCGTGCATGAAGCACTCCACCGAGGACAGCGAGGCGCTCAAGAAGCACTGGTCCGAGCGCGGCGCGGAGATCCTGATGGGCGGGCGGATCGGGGAGTCCATCGAGTTCTACTACCTGGACACCTCCCCGCTGCTCAAGTTCGTCCTGGAATCCGGCAGCGGGCACGCGATCGACCTCGAGCCCACGTACGTCTTCCCGTGAGCCATCGTCCCCAGAGGCACAGTCCCATGGGCAGGCCGGACCCCGTGCGTGTCCTGGTGATCGGCGATCCATACATGCCCTTGTCCGCCTACGCGGAGCCGCTGGCGCGGCTCGGCGCCGAGGTGGATGTGACCTCGATTCAGATCGAGGGGGTGGCGTCAGCACCGCCGCGCACCACGTCGGAGCACCGGCTCCGCGAATACGTCGGCGACCCGGCCGACGTCGCCCGGGCGGTGGCCGGGCACGACGTCCTCATCGTGCACGGCGCGCCGGTCAGCTCCGAGGTGCTCGACGCCGCGCGGCTGCGGCTGGTCTGCTGCGCCCGCGGCGGCCCCGTGAACGTGGACGTAACCGCGGCGACCGACCGCGGCATCCCGGTGGTCAGCACCCCGGGCAAGAACGCGGAAGCGGTCGCCGAGCTCACCATCGCGTTCGCGCTGCTGCTCATCCGCATGGTCCCGCGGGCCAGTTCCGACCTGCTCCGCCGGGGCGCGTTCGCGGAGTCCGCGTTCGAGGGGAGCGAGTACTTCGGCCAGGAGGCCGCCAGCGTCACCCTCGGCCTGGTCGGCCTGGGCCGGGTCGGCCGCGACGTGGCCGAGCGGGCGCGGGCACTCGGCTTCACCGTCCTCGCCTACGACCCGCTGGTCACCGAGGCCCCCGGCGGCGTCGGCCCGGTCTCCCTGGACACCCTGCTGGCCCGGTCCGGCATCGTGTCGCTGCACGCCCGGGCCACGCCGGAGAACCGGCACATGTTCTCCCATCCCCAGTTCGCCCGGATGCGCCCGGGGGCCTACTTCATCAACACGGCCCGTGAGTCGCTGGTCGATGAGGACGCCCTGGCGGCGGCGCTGGAGAAGGGGACGCTGGCCGGAGCGGCCCTGGACGTGCTGGAGCGCCCGGCCGCCGGGACCCGCCACCCGCTGCTGGACGCGCCGAACGTGCTGGTCACCCCGCACATCGGCGGGGCTACGGTGGAGACGCTGGCCCGCGGCGCCCGCCGCGCGGTGGCCGCGGTGGCCAGCCTGGTGGCCGGGCGGGTACCCGCCGACGTGGTGAACCCGCAGGTGCTGCACGCCGGGAGTGCGATCACATGACGAGCCGCTACCTGCTCGCCATCGACGCGGGCACCGGCAGCTGCCGCGCCGTGCTGTTCACCGAGGCCGGGCAGCAGGCTGGGGTCTCGGTGCGCGAGTGGGCGCACCACGAGCCTCCCGGGGTACCGGGCGGCCAGGACTTCGACGTCCAGGGCGGCTGGCGCGCGATCGCCGCCTGTGTCCAGGACGCGCTGCGGGCCGCGGGCGCCTCCGGCGCCGACGTCGCGGCGGTCGCCGCCACCAGCATGCGCGAGGGCGTGGTCCTGTACGACCGGGCCGGGCGCGAGATCTGGGCCTGCCCGAACGTGGACAGCCGGTCGGCGGAGGAAGCGGCGGACCTGGTCCGTGAGGGCGCGGCCGAGAAGATCTACGCCGAGGCGGGCGACTGGGTGTCCATCACCACGCCGGCGCGGCTGCGCTGGCTGGCCCGGCACCGCCCGGACATCCTGGACGCCACGGCCAGCCTGGGCATGCTCAGCGACTGGATTGTCTACCGGCTGTCGGGGGCACAGGTCACCGAGCCGTCCTGCGGCTCCAGCTCGGGGATGTTCACGCTCGCCCAGCGGACTTGGTCGGCGTCGATCCCGGCGCTGAGCGGGCTGCCGGCCGGCGTGCTGCCCCCGGTGGCGGACCCCGGCACCGTGGTCGGCCGGGTTACCCCGGCGGCCGCCGGGCAGACCGGGCTGCGGGCCGGTACCCCGGTGGTGGCGGGCGGCGCCGACACCCAGCTGGGGCTGCTCGGGGCGGGTACGGCCCCCGGTGAGTACACCGTGGTCGCGGGCACCTTCTGGCAGAACACCGTGCTGCTGCCCGAGCCGCTCATCGACCCGCAGGCCCGGTTGCGCACGCTCTGCCACGTCACGCCGGGCCAGTGGATGCTGGAGGGGATCGGCTTCTACTGCGGCATGAGCATGCGATGGTTCCGCGACGCGTTCTGCGACACCGAGGTCGCCGCCGCCCGGCGCCGCGGCGTGGACCCGTACGTGGTCATGGAGGAGGCGGCCGCGCAGGTCCCGGCGGGGTCCGGCGGGGTGGTCGCGATCATGTCGAACCTGATGAACGCGCGGCGCTGGGTGCACGCCAGCCCGGCGTTCGCCGGATTCGACCTCGGCCACCCGGCGGCCAGCGGCCGGGGCGCCTGCATCCGGGCCATCGAGGAAGCGGGGGCCTACGTCGCCCGGGGACACCGGGACATCATCACCGAGCTGACCGGGCTGCACTTCGGGGAGGTCACGTTCACCGGAGGCGCGGCCAAGGGGCGGCTGTGGCCGCAGATCATGGCCGACGTGCTCGGCGTGCCCGTGCACGTGCCGGTGGTCACCGAGAGCAGCGCGCTCGGCGCCGCACTGTGCGCCGGCCTCGGCGCGGGCAGCTACGCCAGCCTCGACGACCTGCGGCCGGAGCTGCGCCGCCGGGGTGCCAGCTACGAGCCGGACCCCGGCGCCGTGGCCCGCTACGACGAGCGGTACCCGGCCTGGCGCGAGATCTACGCCCGGATGCTCGGCATCTCCGAAGACGGCCTGCTCAGCCCGCTGTGGCGGGCGGCGGGTGCCTAGCGGCGGGCCCTGGCCCACCCCGACCCGGCCCGGACCAGTACCTGACGCCCACCCAGACCCCACCAGCCTGCAGCCGACACCAGCCGCCAGACCAGCACCCCGGGAGACTGACCATGGCCGACACCGACGATGCCACCAGCGGCGCCCGTTTCCAGCCCTCGGTGCCCGCGCCCGCTACTGTGTTCCCGCTCAAGGGCTGCGGCAGCCTGGACTGGGGCATGCAGAGCCGACTGGCCCGGATCTTCCGTCCCGCCACGAGCCGGACCGTGATGCTCGCCATCGACCACGGGTACTTCCAGGGCCCCACCACCGGCCTGGAGCGGGTCGACCTGTCGATCCTGCCGCTGCTGCGCTACGCCGACGCGCTGATGACCACCCGGGGCATGGTCCGGTCCACGATCCCGCCCGCCTCGGGCGCGCCCATCGTGCTGCGGGCCAGCGGCGGCCCCAGCATCCTGCGCGATCTGTCCGACGAGCAGATCGCGGTGAGCATGGAGGACGCCACCCGGATCAACGCGTGCGCCGTCGCCGTCCAGGTCTTCATCGGCGGGCAGTTCGAGACCCAGTCGGTGCACAACATGACCCGGCTGGTGGACCAGGGGCAGCGGTACGGGATCCCGGTCCTCGCCGTCACCGCCGTGGGCAAGGAACTGACCCGGGACGCGCGCTACCTGCGGCTGGCCACCCGGATCTGCGCCGAGCTCGGCGCGCACGTCGTCAAGACCTACTACTGCGCCGAGGACTTCGACACGGTCGCGGCGGCCTGCCCGGTACCTCTGGTGATGGCGGGCGGGAAGAAGCTGCCCGAACGGGACGCCCTGGCCATGGCCTACCAGGCCGTCGCGGCGGGCGCGGCGGGCGTCGACATGGGCCGCAACATCTTCCAGAGCGAGTACCCCGAAGCGATGATCCGCGCCGTCGCGGCCGTCGTGCATGAATCCGCGCAACCCGAGGAGGCGTACGAGGAGTTCGTGCGCCCGCAGGCAAGGACGATGCCACGGGCACTGGCGCAGGCGCGGGCTACATGAGTCAGCTGATCTGGCTGGGCATCATCGAGGGCGTCATCGTGCTCGCCCTCGGCCTGTGGGGGCTGGCCAACCCCGGGCCGGGCGGCCTGAACCTGCACTGGCTCACCACGGCCGGGCACCTGGGGAACGCGCACGGGCTGTTCCTGGGCGTGGTGTTCGCCATCTTCGCCATCACCGGCTGGGACGCGGCCGCCCCGCTCGCCGAGGAGAGCCTCAACCCCAAGCGCAACATCCCGCGCGCCGCCCTCGGCTCCATCGTCATCCTGGGCATCTTCCTCGTCGTGGTGTCCTGGGGGCAGATCACCGGCTGGGGTACCAGCCGGCTCGGCTCGTTCGCCAGTTCCCCGGTGCTGCCCTCGTTCGTGCTGGGCAAGCAGTACTGGGGGGCCGGCTGGCTGATCGTGCTGTTCGCGCTGTTCAACTCGGCCATCGCGGTGTCCATCGCGTGCACGAACGCGTCCACCCGGTTCCTCTACGGGATGGCCCGGGCCAGGGCGCTGCCGTCGGTACTGACCAGGGTCCACCCCCGGTACAACACGCCGACCTACGCGATCGGCCTCCAGACCGGCATCAACATCCTGCTCGGCCTGGTCCTCCCGCTGGCCATCGGCGTGGCGAACGTCTACAACGTGACCGGCACGTGGTTCACGTTCGCGCTGGCCTTCGTCTACGTGGTGTCCAACATCGGGCTGTTTGTCTTCTACCGGCGGGAGCACCGCGACGAGTTCAGCTGGGCCAAGCACCTGCTCGTCCCGGCCGTCGGGATCGTCGCGCTCGCCGTCGTCGTGTACTACTCGGTCAATCCGCTGCCGGCCTGGCCGGTGTCGCTGGCGCCGTTCATCGTGCTCGGCTGGCTGGCGGTCGGCGTGATCGTGGTCACCGTCCTGTACCGGGGCGACCGGGCCGCGAACCTCGCGCTGGCCGGCGCGGCGATGGGCGAGAGCGTCGAGGGGGCCATCATCGAGCGGTACTCGGTGGACCACCCGGTGCCGCCGCCGGACGCGGTGCGCTGAGCAGCGACGCTCCCCGCGGCCCGCGCGGAGAGTGCCTCACTTCTTATCGCCCCGATACGCCTTCAGCTGCCTGGCGACGAAGTCCGGGTCCAGGCCGCTCCCGTAGGACGAGGCCTGGCGAGCCTGGCGGCGGCCCCACCGCCACTTGCGGGTCAGGCCAGCCACGAGCACGGCCACCCCGGCGATCACCGGCACACCAACCATCAGGCCGACGAACACTCTGTCCGGCACGTTGTCGGCCATCGCGGCCGAGGGATCGCCGGGATTGAAGTAGATGTCCACCGCCTTGGCGGACCCAAGTCCGGGCACGGCGACCGTGTAGGACTGGCCCTGCCACCGGAACGTCGCGAGGCCGTGCTGCTCGGGAACGACCACATGGTGTCCTGTCCAGAGGACGATTTCGGGTGCCTGGAAGTCGAGTATCACGAACAGCAGGGCAAACGCGAACAGCGCGGCCGCCAGACCCACTGACCAGCCCGCCGCGTCCAGCATGGCTTTCAGACGACCACGCATAGGACTAGTGTCCAGCCTCAGCCGGTCCCGCGCCAACCTTTTTTATCCGGTCGCTGGCTTGTCATTCCGCAGGCCAACGGCTCAGGCCTCTGCTCACCGGGTGACCCTTCAGGGCCACGGGAGGGTGTTTACCGGGCGCCGTGGCTGAGCAGGCTGAAAGCAGCGTGCGCGAGCGCCGCGGCTGACTATCATGCAGTGCGCTAACCCAACGACGGCCCGGCTGGTGGGGGCAACATGTCCAGCTGGTTCAGTACCAATATCGTGCAGACGGGGCGGCTGCCGCTGTTCTGCTTCTTCTGCGCGTTCGTGGCCGGGTTCGGCTTCATCCGGCTCTCGGTGCGGCTGATCCGCGCGCAGGTCCGCTGGTGGCCCGGCAACGTCACTCCCGGTAGCCTCCATGTGCACCACATGGTGTTCGGGGTCGTGTTCATGCTGGTCGGCGGCGTCACCGGGATCGTGGCCCCGGGCGGCTCGCTGGACTGGCGGTCCGGCGCCGCCGCCCTCTTCGGGCTCGGGGCCGCGCTGGTCCTCGACGAGTTCGCGCTCATCCTGCACCTGCGCGACGTGTACTGGACCAGCGACGGGCGGCTGTCCGTGGACGCGGTCTTCGTGGCCGCGGGCGTGACCGTCCTGCTACTGCTGGGGATAGTCCCGTCGGTCGTGCACCCTGCCGACCGGCACGCGAGCGCCTGGGAAGCGGGCGCCAGCCTCACGCTGAGCGTCCTGGTCACCTTCACCCTGGCCGCGATCACGCTGCTGAAGGGGAAGATCTGGACCGGCTTGTTCGGGTTGTTCCTGTTCCCGCTGCTCATCGTGGGCGCGATCCGGCTGGCCCGGCCCGGCTCGCCGTGGGCCCGGTGGCGCTATCAGCGCCGGCCGCGCAAGCGGGCCCGGGCCGCCCGGCGTGAGCGGCGGGTCCGGCAGCCGGTCATCCGGTTCAAGATGCGCGTCGAGGACGTGCTGTCCGGCCTGCGCCCGGATCCGCCGAAGGATTCCCCGCCGGACAAGCAGGCGGCCGCCGTGGGGCGCCAGCCCGACCCCGACTAGCGTCAGCCGGGCGTCCCGGCCGAGACCGCCTGCGTCTGCGTGACCTGTGCCGCGAGACGGCCGCCGTCGTCGGTCAGGTCCGTCTGGACCACGATCACGGCCCGCCCGGCGTGCAGCGGCCGCGCCACGGCCGTGACCACCCCGGCCCGGATGCCGCGGAGGAACACGCTGCTGGAGCTGATCGTGGCGGTCCGCCCGCCCGGCGGCATGTTCAGGTACGCGCAGATCCCGCCCAGGCTGTCCGCCAGCGCCATCAGCACGCCGCCGTGCAGGATTCCCCCGGCCGTGCACCGCTGCGGTGACCAGGCCAGGTGGCCCCGAACCTCCCCGGCGGCGGCCGCGTCGAGCTCGATGCCCAGCGCCACCGCGAACGGCATCAGGGCGAGCAGTTCGCGATCCGTTCCCGGCCGCGCCGGGCCACCGTCGGTCACGCGTGTCCTCCCCGTCCCGCCCGCCCGCCTCGGATCCTGGCCCACGCTACCGGCCGGCGCGGAACATCACGCCCGCGCCCGCGGTTTCAGATAACGGATGTTTACCTCTGAATCGAACCCAGCGACGTGTATCACCTGCGGGGATGACCTGCATCCCGAACGGGCCAGTAAGTATGACTACTGCATGAAGCCCGAGTGCCAGGCCAGGAACCTCAAAGGCCTGACCATGGTGGCCGTGGGAGTCAACAAGTCGGCCGAGCAGTACCTCCTGCTGGACGACGACACCCAGGCCGACCTGGCCCGGGGTAAGTTTCACGACCAGCGGCGCGGCACGTTCGGCCAGCGCGAGCCGGCCCCGGGCCAGCCGGAGACCACCCGCCGCGCGCCCGCGCCGCCCGCCGCCCCCGCGGCGCGCGGTCCTGCCCCGCGGGGCGCACCAGCTCAGGGCAGGCCGGCCACGCCCCGGGAGCCACGGCTGCCGGGCACGGCATCCCAGCGCCGGCTGGCGGTCCTGTACAACCAGCAGGGCCTGCGCCCGGACGAGATCTCCCGCAAGCTCGGGCTGAGCCGGTACGACGTTACCCAGATCATCCTGGCCGCGCGGAGCCGCGGGAAGGGCTGAGGCGGCTCAGCCGGCGAACTCGGCCCGTACCCCCAGCAGCCGGACCGGGCGGCGGTCGGTGAACCGCTCCAGCGCCTCGAGCGCCGCCGCCCGGATGGCGTCCCCGTCGCCCGTCGGCTGGGTCAGCGACCGGGAATGACTCGAGGTGAAGAACGGGGCGTAGCGGACCTTGACCACCACCCGGACCGCCGGCCGCTCCTCCGCGGCCACGTCCGCGGTGACCCGGTCCGCCAGCCGGGCCACCTCGGCGCGCACCTGCTCCCAGTCGTCCAGGTCGACCTGGAAGGTGACCTCCCGGCCCCGGGACCGGGGCACATAGGGGGCGCTGGTGACCGGCGAGTGATCCTCCCCGCGGGCCAGGCGGACCAGCCACGGCCCGGTCGCCGGCCCGAACTCGGCGGCCAGCGCGCCGGGATCGGCGAGAGCCAGGTCCCGGACGGTGCTGATGCCCAGCCCGGCCAGCTTCCGCGCGGTCTTGGCCCCGATCCCCCACAGCGCGTCCGTGGGGCGGCCGCCCAGGACGTCGAACCAGGTCTCGTGGGTCAGCCGGAACACGCCCGCCGGCTTGCCGAAGCCGGTCGCCAGCTTGGCCTGGAGTTTGTTCTGCCCGATCCCGACGGTGGCGTCGAGCTGGGTCTCGGCGCGGATCCGGGCCGCGATCTGCCGCGCGAACCCTTCCGGGTCGCTGGTGTCCACGGCCACGAACGCCTCGTCCCAGCCCATGACCTCGGTGACCGCGCCGAAGCTGCGGAGCGCGGCCATGACCGCGGCCGAGGCCGCCTCGTACTCCTCCCGGTCCACGGGCAGGAACACGGCATCGGGGCAGCGGCGCGCCGCCGTCCGCAGCGGCAGGCCGGAGTGCACCCCGTACTCGCGCGCCTCGTAGGAGGCTGTGCTGACCACGCCCCGTTTGGCCGGGTCACCGTCCCCGCCGACCACGACCGGGCGGCCCTGCAGCTCCGGATGCCGGAGGACCTCCACCGCGGCGATGAACTGGTCCAGATCCACGTGCAGCACCCAGTGGTCCCTGTCCCCCCGTTCGTCGCGCACACCTGCGCCCTTCCCCGCCCAGCCCGGAGCCATGCCGGCGAGGGAAATGCGGGCCCGGGGAGGATGCAGCCGCGGGAAGATGTCAGCAGCCGCCTGCACACTGCCAGGCAGCGGCGAGTACCGGGAGGAACAGGCGGAAGGTCGGTTTCCGCCGGGTGGGCGTCTTGCGGCAATACGAGCGCGGCCCTGACGGACGGTTCCACGACGGCCTGCTGATGGATCTGCTCCGGCCGGAGCTGGCCGCGGGAGCGGGCTGAGTTCCCGGTCCTGTCCGTACCGGGTTTTCCATAAGCCGGTACCCGGGATCGGGAAGAAAGGGAAACCGCCTAGAGTTTTAATCTAGACGGTTTTAATGGGTCCGAATAGGGCGGCATTGTAATGTAAAAGGAGGCCGGTTGTCAAACGGAGACACTGACCATGAGCAGGATTACGTGTCCATGCTCTATGGCAGGCTCGACGACCTCCGGGACCGGGCGTCAGGCCGGTTGTCCAAGGTATTGCTGGAGACCGGCGGGACGCCCGCCGCCAGGTCAGAACGTGATGCGTTCGTGGAGATGTATTCCCAGCGGATCACCCAGCTCGACGCGGCCGAGAACGGGCTGTGCTTTGGCCGGCTGGACCTGGCCGAGGGTGACCGGCGCTATATAGGCCGCATCGGCATTCTCGACGACGCCGCCGATTACGAGGCGCTGCTGGTGGACTGGCGGGCACCCGCGGCCCGTCCCTTCTATATCGCGACCGCTTTCTCTCCCGAGGGCGTACTGCGGCGCCGGCATATCCGGACCCGCCAGCGCACGGTGACCGGCGTGGATGACGAGGTCCTCGACGTCGGCCCCGGCGGGCAGGCCAGCCAGGACGGGCCGGCCGGGCACGCCGGGCTGACCGGGGAGGCCGCCCTGATCGCGGCGCTGTCCGCCACCCGGACCGGCCGGATGGCGGACATCGTGGAGACCATCCAGGCCGAGCAGGACCTGATCATCCGCTCACCGCACAATGGCGTGACGGTCGTCCAGGGCGCGCCGGGCACCGGCAAGACCGCGGTGGCCCTGCACCGGGCCGCCTACCTGCTGTACACCTACCGGGAGCAGTTGTCCCGGCGGGGCGTCCTGATCGTGGGGCCGAACCCGACCTTCCTGCGCTACATCGGCCACGTGCTGCCCTCACTGGGCGAGACCGGGGTGCTGATGTCGACCATCAGCGACCTGTACCCGGGGATCAGCGCCCGGCGCGCGGAAGCACCGGAGACCGCGGAGATCAAGGGACGGCATGCCATGGCCGGCGTGCTGCTCGCCGCGGTGCGCGACCGGCAGGAACTTCCCGCCGAGCCGCTGGAGATCACCTTCGAGCGTGAGGTCCTGCGGCTGGACCGCAAGACCGTGCAGCGGGCCCGGGAACGCGCCCGCCGATCCCGCCGGCCGCACAACCAGGCCCGGCCGGTCTTCGTCGGGGAGATCATGAACGCCCTGGTCCAGCAGGTCACCAGCAAATTCACCGCCGGCCTGCGGGAGACCGACAAGCTGGTCGCCGAGATCCTCGGCGAGGAGGTCCCGGCCGCGGACAGCACCGTGCTGGGGACGCACGATACCGAGGACATCCGCGCGCAACTGCGCGAGGATCCGCAGGTGCGGGCCGCGATCACCCGGCTGTGGCCGGTGCTGACACCGCAGCGGCTGCTGGATGACCTGTTCGCCTCGCCGCGGCGGCTGGCCGCGGCCGCGCCGCGGCTGCCGGTGGCCGAGCGGGACCTGCTCCGGCGCGATCCCAAGGGCGGCTGGACTCCCGCGGACGTGCCGCTCCTCGATGAGGTGGCCGAGTTGCTCGGCGAGGACGACCGGGCCGCCCGCCGGCGGGCCCGCCTCGAGCGCCAGCAGCAGGTCGCCTACGCCCAGGGCGTGCTGGACATCGTCTCCCGCGACCTGGAGGACGACCCGGAAATCCTGATGGCCTACGACCTGCTGAACGCGGACCGGCTGGCCGGCCTGGCACGAGGAACTCAGCTACCTGACCACCGCGGAGCGGGCCGCGGCCGACCGGACCTGGGCGTTCGGGCACATCGTGGTGGACGAGGCCCAGGAGCTGTCCGAGATGGCGTGGCGGATGCTGATGCGCCGCTGCCCGAGCCGGTCCATGACGATCGCCGGCGACATCGCCCAGTCCTCCAACCCGGCCAGCGTGACGTCCTGGGACCAGGTGCTGACCCCGCACCTGGGCAACCGCTGGCGGCTCGACCGGCTCACGATCAACTACCGGACCCCGGCGGAGATCATGGCCGTGGCCGCGGACGTACTGGCCAAGATCGACCCGGACTTCGACGTGCCCATGTCGGTGCGGGAGACGGGGACAACGCCGTGGCGCGAGGAGGTCGCGGCTGGCGAGCTGGCGGCCCGGGTCGGGGCGGCCGCGGCCCGCGAGGCGGCCGAGGCCGGGGGCGGCAACGTCGCGGTGCTGGTCCCGCCGGCCCGGCTCGGCGAGGTCAGCGACGCGGTGGCCGCCGCCCTGCGGGCCGGCCTGAACGGCCACGGCCCTGGCCGCGCGGCCGCCGACGGCACTGCCCTGGACAGTGCTGCCCTGGACAGTGCTGCCCGGGACGGCGCCGGCCGGAGGGCGCCCCGGCTGACATTGATGGCCCGGATCTGGACGAGCAGGTGGTCGTGCTGACCGTCAGCCAGGCCAAGGGGCTGGAGTTCGACTCGGTGCTGATCGCCGACCCGGCCCAGATCCTCGGCGAGTCCCCGCGCGGCCTGAGCGATCTCTACGTCGCGATGACCAGGGCCACCCAGCGGCTCGGCGTGGTCCACCCGGGCCCGGTGCCTGACGTCCTGCGCAGGCTGGCCCCGCGGCCATGACCGCCGCGGTCCCGGAGCCAGGGCCGGAGCCGGACCTGGAGCCGCCTGCGTTCTGGGACGCGGCACAGATCCGCCAGGTCAGCCATCAGGTGGCCGACCTGGTCGCCGACTACCTCACGGCCCTTCCGGGCGGCCCGGCCTACCAGCCGCCGCCCCGCCGCCTGGTCGAGGCCATGCGCGCCGCCGGGTGGGCCGAGCAGGGCGAGCCCGCCGGGGCGGTGCTCGCGGAGTTCGCGGCGCACGTCGCGCCCTACCCCTTCGGCAACGGGCATCCCGGCTTCGCGGCCTGGGTGAACTCACCACCGCATCCACTCGGGGTGCTGGCCGAGTCGCTCGCCGCGGCGATGGACCCCAGCGTGGCGGGCGCGGGTTCGAGGCGGCCCGGGACGGCCTGGCCCGGGCGGACAGCGTTGCGGTGGACGCGCACAAATGGCTGTATGCCCCAGTCGATGCCGGCCTGGCGCTGATCCGGGACGGCGGCGCGGCCCGGGACACGTTCAGCCTGGTCCCCCCGTACCTGCGGACCGACGGCGACGAGGACGGGCCGGGCGGCCCGGTGTGGTTCTCCGAGTACGGGCTCGAGCAGACCCGTCCGTTCCGGGCCCTGAAGGTCTGGATGCAGCTGCGTCACCTGGGCCGCGACGGTTACCGCCGGCTGATCGCCGCTGACCTCGCCACCGCCGGCGAACTGCGCCGCGCCGTCGCGGCGTCCGCTGACTTCGAGCTGCTGGCCAGCGGGCTCAGCGTGGTCTGCTTCCGGCACCGGCCTGGCGGGATGGATACGGCCCGCCTCGACGGGCACAACGAGGCCGTGCTCAGGTCCGTCCAGCTGGGCGGCCTCGCGTTCCTGGCCGGCACCACCGTGGACGGCGTGTTCGCGCTGCGCGCCTGCATCGTGAACCCGGGCCTGACCACCGCCCGGGCCCTCGGGCTGCTCGATGACGTGCGCGACCGGGCCGCACAGCTGCTCGGTGCCGGCTAACCGGCGCCAGCCGATCAGTGCCGGCCGAGCAGGCGGCTGATCGACTTGACCGCGCGGCCGAAATCGGTCCCGAACGGGTTGTCCTGCACCACGTAGGTCCAGGTGGCGCTGGGCCGGGCCAGGCCGCCGGCGGCCAGGTCCGCCCCGTCTGCGGTAATCGTGACGGTCTGGAAGGCGTGCCCGGTCAGCGCGGTGACGTCGTTACGGAACTGGCTGAACAGCCTGGTCATCTCGCGGTTGTACTCCTCCAGCGGGTTCAGCGACCCGCCGAACGGGCTGGGGCCGTGCCCGAGCGCGCGCAGGTTGATGCCTTCCCGCAGGTCCGCGGCCTGAGCCAGGTACTCGGCCCAGGCGTGGTCCAGCTGGGCCAGGCTGATCTGCCGGGCCGCCTCGGCGAGCACCTCCTCAGGGACGGACTCGCGCAGGGCGGCGGCCCGTTCCGGGAAAGACCCGGCCAGCGTGCGCAGCGCGAGGTCGGTCCGCAGCAGCTCGTCGCGGTGCTCCAGCACCGAACGCCGCTGATCCTCCAGCAGCGTGTTGTAGCGCCAGGTGTCCCGGTGGATCTGCAGGTGCACCCCTTCGGCCACCCGCTGGGCGTGGCCGACCGTCCACTGTGCCCGGGGGTCGGTCACCTGGCCGTCGGGCCCGGCGCCCGGGACCGGTGCGGCGTCCGGCACGCAGGTGGTGATCAGCTCGTCCTCCAGGCTGACGAGGAACACCGAGCCGCCCGGGTCGCCCTGACGCCCGGACCGGCCGCGCAGCTGGTCGTCGAGCCGGCTGCTGGCGTGCCGGCCCATGCCGATCACCAGGAGGCCACCCAGCCCGGCCACCTGGTCATGACGGTTGCTGACCCCGTCGCCCGGGGTACCGTCGCCTGAGATGCCGCCCCCCGGGATACCGGAATCGTGGCTGCCGCCGAGCCGGATGTCGGTGCCCCGGCCGGCCATCTGGGTGGAAACCGTGATCGCTCCCAGCGCGCCGGCCTCGGCCACGATCGCGGCCTCCTGCGCGTCGTTCTTGGCGTTCAGCACCACGCAGGACAGCCCGGCCTGGCCCATCCGCTCGGCGAGCCGCTCGGATTCCGCCACATCGAGCGTGCCGATCAGGACCGGGCGGCTGGCCGCGTGCGTGTCGGCCACCTGGCTGACGACCGCGTCCTCCTTGTCCGCGGCGGTCCGGTAGAGCCGGTCCGGCTCGTCCTCGCGCACGCACGGAAGGTTGGGCGGGATGACCGCGATCTCCAGCCCGTAGAACTCACGCAGCTGCTCGCCCACCGCTACGGCGGTACCGGTCATCCCGCAGGCCACCGGATAGCGCCGGACCAGGGCCTGAACCGTGATGCTGTCCAGGATCTGGCCGCTCTCGCTGGCCCGCAGTCCCTCCTTGGCCTCGACGGCCGCGTGCAGGCCGTCCGGCCAGCGCTGCCGCCGTGCTACCCGGCCACGTGAGGCACTGATCAGGTGGATCCGGTCGTCCCGGACGATGTAGTCCACGTCCCGCTGCAGCAGGGCCCGGGCGTGCAGCGCGACGTTGAGCTGGGTGAGGACGTCCAGGTTCTGCTCGGCGTAGAGATTGATCCCGCCCAGGGCCTGCTCCGCGATCCGGGCGCCCGCGTCGGTGAGGAACACGTTGCGGCGCTCGTCGTCCACCTCGTAGTGCAGCCGGGGCAGCAGGCGGCCGGCGATCTCGGCCATCTCCCGCCCGGAATCGGCGGACCCGGCCGAGCCGGCCAGCACCAGGGGCACCAGCGCCTCGTCCACCAGCACGGAGTCGGCCTCGTCGATGAGGATCACGTCCGGTTCCTCGGTGACCAGGTCGGCCACGCTGGTGGCCAGCCGGTCGCGGAGCACGTCGAAGCCGATCTCGCTCGCTGACCCGTAGCACACGTCCGCGGCGTAGGCCTTCCGCCGCTCGTCCGGAGTAGACGCCTGGGTGACCCAGCCGACGCTGACGCCGAGCAGGTCGTACACCGGGCCCATCCATTCGGCGTCCCGCCGGGCCAGGTAGTCGTTGACCGACATGACCTGGACCCGGTGCCCGCGGCGGACGTAACCGGCCGCGGCCAGCGCCCCGGACAGGGTTTTTCCTTCCCCGGTGGCCATCTCAGCGACCTGGCCGTTGAGCATGCCCAGGGTGCCGAGCAGCTGGACGTCGAACGGGCGCTCCCCCAGCGCCCGCCGGGCTGCCTCGCGGCCCAGCGCGCAGATCCCGGCGTCATCGGTCGCCTCCGCCGCGGCGGCGGTGAGCGCGGCGCCGCCGAGGCCGCGCAGCTCTTCCTCCCGCCCGGCGATGTCTGGCAGGAGCTCCTCGTAGTGGCTCAGGGTGGCCGATCCGGGCTTCTGCAGGAAGCGCCGCATCCGCGAGCGCAGCCCGCTCACGCCCCGCCTCCATCTGGGCTCGCCGAACCCTCCCGAGCTCTGCGCAGCCCCTCAATGCCCTGGTCCAGGGCTGCTTCGAGGTGCGTGATCCCCCCGGTCGCCAGCATGATCACTACCCCGCCCTGGATGCCGGCCAGCAACGCGGCCGCGTGCCGGTCCGCATCGACCGAGGACCCGATCTCGCCGCCGGCCTGCATGGTGCGGATCCCGTCGGCGATCTTGCCCTGCCAGCGGCGGAGCAGCCCGCCGACCACCTCGCGATGTTCCGGCGAGCCTGGTCCGAGCTGGGAGGTGAGCACGGCCAGCGGGCAGGCCTGCCCCTGGGCCCGGTAACGCTCGACGACCCGGTCCCGCCACGCCTGCCAGGCCGCCCACGAGGTCAGCTGGTCGAGCGCGGGCTGCTGGTCATCGAGGACCCGGTCCGCCTCATGCTGGGCCACCGCGGCGAGCAGCTGGGTGCGCCCGTCCGGGAAGTAGTGGAACAGCTGGCTCTTGCTGGTGCTGGTGGCCTCGCACACGTCGTCGAGCGACGTGCCCGCCACCCCGCGCTCGCGGAACAGCTCCGCCGCCCCGGCCACGATCCGCTGCCGGGTGGCCAGCCCCTTCCGGGTCAGGGTCGCGCCCATCCACCATCCTCCAGATCCGGGCCCGGCCTCGCGCGCGCCCGCCGCCCCGCACGGCCCGCGACACCGCGTCCGTGCCTGCTCCAATCTCGCATGTCCGACGAGTGGACTTGACGGTCCACTTTTGGCGCCGTACAGTTCCCGCTGTTTGAACTATACAGTCCATTCTCCGGGGGAAGACCCGGCCTGAGTGCCTGGAGCAAGCTGACATGAGTGCTGAGCTGAAGGGCCGGACCGCGCTGGTCACCGGCGCCACCAGCGGCATCGGCCAGGGGGTCGCGCAGGCCCTGGCGGCGGCGGGCGCGCAGGTGATCGTGCACGGCCGGGACGCCGCCCGCGGCGCCCCGGGTCGTGGACGGCATCACCAGCGAGGGCGGCGCGGCCGCCTTCCTCGCCGCCGACCTGGCCGGCGGGGCGGCCGCCATCACCCGGCTGGCCGCCAGCGCGGAGGAACTCGCGGGCGGCCGCATCGACATCCTGGTCAACAACGCCGCCTACCTGGTCGGGCAGACGGCTACCACGGACACCACCGAGGCCATGATCGACACGGCCCTCGCGGTGAGCGTCAAAGCACCCATCCTGCACACCGCGGCCCTGGTCCCGGCGATGGCCGGGCACGGCGGCGGCGTGATCATCAACATGGGTTCCATCAACGGGACCAGCGGGATGGCCGAGACGGCGCTGTACGGGACCACGAAGTCCGCGGTCCACGGCCTGACCCGGGCCCTGGCCGCTGAGTACGGCCCGGCCGGTATCCGGGTGAACGCGATCGCCCCGGGACCCACGCTGACCGACATCACCGCGGCCCACCGGGACTTCCTGGACCCGCTGATCGCCACGTTGCCGTCCCGCGCCTACAGCACCCCGGCCCAGATCGGCGCGGCCGCCGTGTTCCTGGCCAGCGACGGCGCCGCCAACATCCACGGCGCCGTCATCCCCGTAGACGGCGGCTTCACCGCGATCTGACGCCCAGGGCGGCCGTTCCTAGCGGGCGGGTTCGTTACCTCAAGCGCCATGCTCATATCGATCATGGCCAGCGCCCACATTTCACGCCGGACGTGCGTGATCACGGGCGATTTGTCCGGTTACGGCGAACGTCCGGCGTGAAACGTGAGCAGGAGGGGCCAGTGTGACTGCAGCTGTGTGACTGACGTGACCGGAGAGGCCACGCCTGCCGGGGGCGTACGCCCCCGGCCCCGCAACCACCGGAGCCGCCACGCCCGGGTCACGTACCTTCGGCAGGTCGTCAGGACCGGGCTGGGGCTCGGGTGGCGGCCGCCGCCGACCGGGCCCGGCACGGCCTGCCGAGTCAGGTCCGTCAGGGCTGGCGTGCTGCGCAGGTCAGGAAGGGCTGGGGCTGGCGTGGTGACCGGGGTCGCCCGGCCCCGGCCCGGCCGGAGCCGCGTCCCGTCCCGGCCCGGCCGGAGCCGCGTCCCGTCCCGGCCCGGCCGGAGCCGCGTCCCGTCCCGGTTCGGCGTGGGTGAGCGCGTCCCGGATGGCCGCGCCGAGGGCGCGGGCCACCGGCGGCGGGAACGCGTTGCCGACCTGCCGGTAGGCGGCGGTCTTCCGCCCCGAGAACTCCCACGAGTCCGGGAAGCCCTGGAGCCGCGCCACCATCCGGACGGTCAGCTTGGGCCGCTGGTCCACCGGGAACGACGGCCCGGGGGCGTCGTCGCCGATGCCCAGCCCGTCCACGCCCAGCCCTTTCCACGCCTCGCGGGCCCTGGTCGGGCCGAGGTCCGGGCCGCCGTGCTTCTTGCTGCCCCCGACGATGGTGGGGGCGATCCCCCGGGCCCCGGCCGCCCAGTCCGCCGCGCCCGGCCAGCCACGCGCGGCCATCAGGTCGGCCAGCATCCCGCCCACCGCGGGGGGCGGGCCAGGATCAGCCTCCGGCCAGCGGAACCAGGACGCCCACGGCTGCCGCAGCGCGACCAGCACGAACCGGGGCCGCAGCTGCGGCACGCCGTGCTGGCTGGCCTGCACCACGTCCCACCAGGTCTGGTAGCCCAGGCCGTGCAGCCGCTGGAGGACCTGGGTCCGGTAGCCCTCGAACCGGCGGGCTGCGAGCCCCCGCACGTTCTCGAGCAGGACCGCGCGCGGGCCGATCTCCTCGACCAGGCGCAGCGCCTGCGGGAACAGGTCACGCTCGTCGTCGCGGCCGAGCTGCTTGCCGGCGATGGAGAACGGCGGGCAGGGCACGCCGCCCGCGAACAGGTCGGTCCCCGCGAACCCGCGGCCGTCCACGTTGGCCACGTCGTCCTCGATGACCTTCCACATGTCGCCCCGGTTGCGGCGCAGCGTCTCGCAGGCGGCGGCGTCCAGCTCGACCACGGCCTCGTGGGTGAACCCGGCCTGCTCCAGGCCGAGGGCCTGGCCGCCGGCCCCGGCGCAGATCTCCAGGGAGGTCAGCTCACCCGCTGTCAGCGGGCCCACGGTCAGGTCGCCCACCGGCTGCCTCTCGTCCGCACCGCGCCTCCAGCCGTCATCACTTCCGCCGATTGTGCCCGCAGGCACCGTCAGTTCGCATGTCCCACGCCGTCACCGCCGTCACCATGAGGCCAGCGTGTCGGTGAGCAGCTCATAGCTGAGCACCCGGCGCTGCCCGGTCACCTCGTACCACGCGTCGGCCTGCTCCGGGTTCGCGTTCCGGGCCACGCTCGCCCCCAGCGCGTCGTAAGCGATGTGATACACCGCGTCCACCTCCCCGGTGCCGCGGGCGATGGACGCGAGCCGGGTCGGCAGGGGCTCGGCGGTGACCGTGACCAGGTGCGGCTGCCGCCCCCGCCGGTGCCGGATCATCTGCAGGCACTCATGCCGGATGTTCTGCACCCGGTCGGAGCGGATCGTCCACTTGCAGGACACCGCGGCGTGCAGAGCCGGGAGCCCGGACGCGGTCCGCACCCGGGCCAGCGACACGGTCACGTCCGGCCGGATCAGGTAGTCCGTGCCGACCGTCACCCGGAGCTGGGGGTTGGCCCGGACGAGGGCGTCCACTTCGGACAGGTGCGCGTACTGGTCGAACCGCGTGATCACCGCGCCCCGCTCGATCCGCCAGCCGCGCTCCGGGTCCTTCCGCTGCAGCACCCAGCCCAGATGGTCGCAGACCGCCTGCTCCAGCGGGCCGCCCGGGTCCTTGGGCACGTCGGAGGCGGCGCCGCGGGCCACGGCCAGCTGGTCCAGCACCCCCGCCGCAATGCGCATGGACTCGGCGCTGTCGACATCCGCGAAGTTCGGCACCAGACCCCAGCCGAGCTTGTTCTTGGCACTCGGCTTCCAGCCGAGCAAGGTGGTCGCAAACGACGCAGTCACGGTCCCACTCCCCGGCCGGCCCGCCTGGTGGCGCGGCCGGCGCTGTCACCGTAGCGAGCGCGGCCCGGCCAGGCCGTGAACTTCCGGCAACCGCCACGTACGGTGGAGCCCGGAACGGCTGGACCAGCGACCCCTGAGAGGCCCCGGTGCACACAGACCCCGAAGAGCTCGACGTACCGCTCCCCGATGGCACCCTGCGGGTGCTGCGCTGGGGCCGCGGCCCCCGCCACGCGCTGGCCCTGCACGGCATCACCGCCTCCGGGGCGAGCTGGGAGCCGGTCGCCGAGGCGCTGCCCACCGAATGGTCCCTGTTCGCGGTGGACCTGCGCGGACGCGGGCAGAGCGCGCACCTGCCCGGCCCGTACGGGTTCGGCCGGCACATCGAGGACGTCCTGGCCGCCGTGGCCGCCCTGCGCCTGGAGCAGCCGGTACTGGCCGGGCACTCGCTCGGCGCCTACCTGGCGCTGCTCACCGCCGACCGGGCGCCGGGCACGTTCGGCGGGCTGCTGCTGATCGACGGGGGCCTGCCGCTGCCGGTCCCCGCCGGCGTGGACCTGGATGCGCTGCTGGACGCGAGCCTGGGCCCGGCCATGGCCCGGCTGCGTGAGACCTACCCGGGCGTGGACGCGTACTTCGACTTCTGGCGGGCCCACCCGGCCATGAAGGACAGCTGGAATGTGTACCTGGAGGACTACCTGCGCTACGACCTGACCGGCGAGGACGGCGTGCTCCGTTCCCGGGTGTCCGAGCAGGCCGTCCGGGCGGACAGCCGCGAACTGCTGGGCGCCGGCGAGCGGGTGGGCGCCGCGCTGCGCGGCCTGACCCGCCCGGTCCGGCTGCTCACCGCGCCCGCGGGCATGTTCGGCCAGCCGCCGGGCATGCTCCCGCCGGAACTGTGCGACATCTGGGCGGCGCAGGCCCCGATGCTCACGGTGGAGACCGTGCCGGGCTCCAACCATTACACGATCATGCTGGACCCCGTGCACGCGGCGACCGTCGCCCGCCGGCTGACCGAGGCCTGACCGAGGCCTGACCGGCCCCGTCACCGCCCGGCCCGGCCACCCCGGAGGGCGATTAGGCTGACAGAGGTGGCTGGTCGGCCACGGGACCGGCCGGGGCGGTTGGCACGCGCATCCCGCTGACCATGGCAAACGGGAAGGGTGTTGGCGCTGGACCGCAAGGATGGGGACGGCCGTGTCCTGCTGCTGGAGAGCATTCACCCCGACGCTGCCACCCGGCTGACCAAGGCCGGCTACCAGGTGGAGACCCGGGCCGGGGCGCTGACCGAGGACGAGCTGATCGCCGCGATCGGCGACGTGCAGCTACTCGGCATCCGGTCCGGCACGCACGTCACCGCGCGGGCCCTGGACGCCGCGCCGAACCTGCTCGCGGTCGGCGCGTTCTGCATCGGCGTCAACCAGATCGGGCTCTCCGCCGCATCGGCGCGCGGCATCGCGGTCTTCAACGCCCCGTTCTCCAACACGCGCAGCGTGGTCGAGCTGGCCCTGGCCGAGATCATCGCGATGACCCGGCGGCTGACCGACAAGAACGCCCAGATGCACGCGGGGGTCTGGGACAAGTCGGCGACGGGCAGCCACGAGGTACGCGGCCGCCGGCTGGGCATCGTGGGCTACGGCAACATCGGAGGGCAGCTGTCGGTCCTGGCCGAGAGCCTGGGCATGACGGTGTTCTTCTACGACACCGCGGACAAGCTCGCCCTGGGCAACGCCCGGCGCTGCGGCACGCTGGAAGAGCTGCTGGAGATCTCCGACGTGGTGACCCTGCACGTGGACGGCCGTCCCGGCAACAGCGGCCTGTTCGGCGAGGACGAGTTCGCGGCGATGAAGCCGGGCAGCCTGTTCCTCAACCTGTCCCGCGGGTTCGTGGTAGATCACCGGGCCCTGCGGCGCAACATCGAGTCCGGGCACCTGGCCGGGGCGGCCGTGGACGTGTTCCCGGAGGAACCCCGGGCCCGCGGTGAGGACTTCGCCTCCGAGCTGCGCGGCCTGCCGAACGTCATCCTCACCCCGCACGTCGGCGGCTCCACCGAGGAGGCGCAGCAGGACATCGGCGAGTTCGTGGCCGGGAAGCTGCACGACTTCGTGTGCCATGGGACGACCGCGCTGAGCGTCAACCTGCCGCAGGTGGCGCTGCCGCACACGCCGGGCACGCACCGGCTGGTGCACCTGCACCGCAACGTCCCCGGCGTGCTGGCCAGCATCAACCAGCTGCTGGCCGAGCACGGCGCCAACATCGAGGGCCAGCTCCTGGGGACCCGGGACGAGCTCGGCTACGTGCTGACCGACATCGGCACCGAATACCCCGGCGACATGCTGGCCAGCCTGCGCAGCCTGGACGTCACGATCCGGCTGCGCACCACCCGGCCCAGCTGACCCCTCCGGTCCCGCGCCCGGGCCGGGGGACCGGCTGCGGGGCGGTTTTCGTTGCGGAAAGAACTTCCGGGATTACTCCGCGGGGGCCGCGGCCTGCGCGTCCACCGGGACACTGGCGGCCGGTGAGCCCGGGTCCTGGCCGCGGCCCAGTCGTTCCTCGAGCCGCCACAGCATGTCCAGGTGCTCGCTGGCCCACAAGACCAGCAGCGCGCCGCGGGCCGTCGCGGGCTCCCCGCGGCTGATCGCCTCCCGGGTGCAGTGCAGCAGCCGTTTGCGGGCCACCGGGTCACGGCGCTCGGGCGGCGGCACCGCGGTGCCGTTCACGAGCGAATCTCCGAGCGTCACGTACCAGGCCCGCAAGGCCAGGACGTTCTGCTCCAGGTTTTCCGCGCAGGGTTTGCGTGACCCGTTCTCCGGGGTGCGGGCCGGGGTGACCGGCAGCCGCCGCTGCTCCCGCGGCCGGCCGGGGGCCTGGTCTGCGGGCTGGCCCAGCACCGGGGGGCCGTCGGCCAGCGCGTTGAGGGCGGCCAGCGACTGGCCCGCGCGCAGGACCTTGGCCACCCCGCCGACCATGCGGCTCACCCGCTCCGGGTCCACCGGCTGCGCGGACCGCTCGGCCAGGTACTGGGTGAACGAGTCGTCGAGCCGGTGCACCGCCGTGGTCGCGGCCACCTCGGCCCGGCTCGGGTTCGCGCCGCCGTCCAGCCCGCTGAGCTGCTCCACCATGGCCGCCACGTAATCCGAGGTCCGCGAGTAGGCCGCGGCCAGGTTCTGCCGCAGCAGCGCGGCCGCGCCATGCGGCCAGAACACCAGCCCGACCCCCAGGCTGATCGCGAAGCCGACCGCGACGTCCTCGATCCTCAGGATCCCGACCTTCCAGCCGGTGGGCGCGATGATGTTGAACAGGACCACGATGACCACGGTGAACGCGGCCTGGCCGGCGGCGAACGAGATCACCCGGGGCGCGTAGGCCGCCACGAGCACCGCGACGGGGAGGATCCCCCACAGCACGGTGGTGTCGCCGTTCACCGGGATCAGGATCGCCGCCCCGATGACGATGCCCACGGCCGTCCCGGCCAGCGCGCTGATCACCGACCGGCCGGTGCCCAGCGCGTTGGAGCGCAGCACGGACAGGGTGCCCAGCACGACCCAGAACGAGTGCTGGAGGCCGGTTTTCTGGGCGATGAACACCGCGATGGCCAGGCCCACCGCGCCGCGGACGCTGTTGCGGAACCAGACCGAGCGGTAGTCCGCGTGGGTCACGGTTTCCGCGCCGGTCAGCCAGGTCCGCATCCAGCCGGTCCAGCGGCGCGAGGCGGGGACCTCGCCGGTCAGCGGGTCGGGGCCGGTGTCCTGCGGGACGGACCGGGCGGCGGCCGCCAGGCCGGCGGGACCGGGCACCCCCTCGATGGGCGGCCCGGCCGGGTGCGGGCTGGCCGCGCGCGCGTACGCGGCGATCTGCCGCGCGGTGTACGAGATCGTGTAGACCCGGAAGCCGCGGTCCACCTGGGTTTGCAGCGCGGCCTCGTCCGGGAGGTGCGGCAGTTCCGCGACCCGCCCGGCCAGCAGCTGGACCGCGGCCTCCCGGGCCCGCTCCAGCCGCTCGACCGGCTGCTTCCCGGCCGCGTCGCGGGCGGACAGCTCCGGCCGGCCCTCCAGTTCGCCGGCGCAGGCCCGGAGCACCCGGGCGACGGCGCGGATCGCGGCGGTGTTCTCGGCCGCGCACAGCTCGCCGGCCGGGATGCTGGCCAGGATTTCCAGCGACTGGAACAGCCAGCGCAGATCGTCGATGAGCCCGGCCAGGGCGGCCGTCGGGCGGGTCGGCCCGGTCGGCCGGTGCGGCGTGGCGGTCAGCCGGCCGCCCAGCCCGGTGATCGACTCCCGCGCCGCGGACAGGGCGGCGGCCTCGGCGGGCTGGCCGCCGCAGAGGGAATCGGCCAGCGCGGCCAGGGCCAGGCAGCCCTCGGCCGCGTCCGCCCGCAGCGACGCGCGCTCCCGCGGCGGCCAGAGCGCCATCACGGCCAGGATGCCGACGGCTGAGGCCAGGCCCCAGCCGGCCAGCCGCCAGCCGGTCTCGGACATCGGCGCGGGCACCGTCACGGACAGCACGAAGACCAGGACCGCGGCGGTCCCTGCGGCCGCGAAGTAGCCGTTGATCACCCCGGAGAACAGGATGAGGAAACCGACGACGAGCATGGCCGCGGCGGCGAGCCAGGGACTGCGGGAGCACGCCGTACCCACAACGGTCAGGACCGCGCCGCCGGCCGCGAGCGACAGGTAGGCGAGGAGCCGGCTGCGGGCGGACCCGCTGAACGAGACGAACACCAGGACGGCCAGCGACCCGAACGCGGCGTACAGCGCGGCCTGCGGCTGGCCGATCACCTGGTCGGCGAACGCGAAGAGCGCGGGCATCACGATGCCCGCCCGGGCGGCGCTCTTGAGCGAGACCAGGCCGGGATCGTTGACGAGGGGGCGGGGTATCTTCATCCGCTGCGGTTGTCCTCCGGGCGGCCATCCTGTCCGGAACTGGTCGACGCGATCGTATACCGGGCGATGCTCATCGCGCCGTCCGGCGACAGCCGGTGCGGCCCTGCTCACGGGGGGTGCGGGCTGGCCAGGGCCGCGGACGGCGTCCCCTTTCCTCGCCCTGGGCCTTATTTGCGGGTCCGGGCCCCGTTATGCTGCGTTTCAGGGGGCGCGACGACACATTGTGGAGTGCTGGGTGGCAGGCCAATGGCTGCAAAAGTCGGCTCCGGGCCATGATAAGGCCGCCCAGATAGATGTCCGCCGCGCTCATTCGGCGCGAGTGTACGACTATTGGCTGGGCGGAAAAGACAACTTCGCCGCCGACCGGGAAGCCGCCGAGGAAGCGATCGCGGCCAGTCCCGGGATCGTCCCGGACGCCCGGGCCAACCGGGCGTTCCTGGCCCGCTCGGTCCGCTTCCTGGCCCGCGAGCGCGGCGTCCGGCAGTTCCTGGACATCGGCACCGGGCTGCCGTCGCCCCCCAACACTCACGACGTCGCGCAGTCCATCGAGCCGGCCGCGCGCGTCGTGTACATAGACAACGATCCGATCGTGATCGCCCACGCCCGCGCCATGATGGTCAGCAGGCCGGACGGCAGCTGCGATCACGTGGAGGCTGACCTGCGGGACCCGGCGGTGATTCTCAAGGCCGCCGGGCGGACGCTCGACCTGGGGCGCCCCGTCGCGCTGCTGCTGCTGCTCATCCTGCATCTCATCCCGGACGCGGACGGCCCGGAGGAGGTGGTCCGGTCACTGCTCGCGGGGCTGCCGGAGGGCAGTTACCTGGTCGTGTCCCATCCGGCCAGCGACATCCGGCCCGATTCGGTGGCCGACATGACCCGGCGGATGAACCAGCGGCTCAAAGGGCCGAAGGCCACGGTGCGCGATCGTGATCAGGTAACCCGCTTCTTCGACGGGCTTGAGCTGCTGGAACCGGGCGTCGTGGAGCCACCGCAGTGGCGTCCCGATCCGGGTGCCCCGGCCCCGTCCGACGTCACGATCTGGTGTGGTGCCGGCCGTAAGCGCTGATCGCTGCGGCGCGCCATTGGCGGCCCGGCCGGATACCCGGGAGTTGCCGCGCATACCCGGGAGTTGCCGCGCATACCCGGGAGTTACTGGGCATACCCGGGAGTTGCTGGACGCATTGCGCAGGATCGGCGAGAACTGCGGTCCGGCCCTTCCATCTGGCGTTGATTTCACACATTTCGATTTTCAATTCATGAATGCGCCTCGGTCGGCCGGTCCTCGGCGGCATCGGCGAGCCGGGACGTGAGCACCACGTCCCCGGCAGGCCTGACCCATAGCGTCCTCATCGACCCCATGGTCCGGCACAATATCGGCATGACATCCACACCCCCGCAGGCGTGCGTGTTCTGCGGCATCGTCGCCGGGGAACTGGCTGCGAGCCGGGTCTACGAGGACGAGCACGTGGTGGCCTTCATGGATGTGCGGCCGCTGACCCCCGGGCACCTGCTGGTCGTGCCCCGGACCCACGCCGCCAGCCTGGAGGTCCTGGACGAGGAGCTCGGGGCGCGCATGTTCGCGGTGGCCCATCAGCTAGCCCGGGCCCTGCGGAACAGCGCGGTGCCCTCCGAGGGCGTGAACTTCTTCCTCGCGGACGGCGTGGCTGCCGGCCAGGAAGTCTTCCATGTGCACCTGCACGTGATCCCGCGTACCCCCGGGGACGGGTTCCGGCTCAAGGCCAGGCCGCACACACCGGAACGCGGTGAACTCGACGCCACCGCGGAACGCGTCCGCGCGGGCATGAGCGCCCTGCCGCACCAGGCCTAGCCCGTGGGCCGGGAACCTGAGGCCGCCCGCCGCGGTTCACCGGGACCGGCCGGGCCCGCAGCGCCCGTACTCCCCGGTGAGGGACCAGATAGGCTTACTTCGTGCCGCCCGTCACGGGAATTGCTGGCGTGATGATCGCCCACCCTGGCCAGGCCGGCCTCGCCAGGTCAGGACCAGGCATCAGGACAGTCCAGGCCAGGACAGCCCCGGCCCGGCCGCAGGGAGGTTAGGACCACGGCTGCATACGGCGACTACAACTTCGTGGTGGCGGCCAGCCGCCTGCCTGTGGACCGGGCGGAGGGCCCGGACGGCGACACCGAATGGAAGCCCAGCCCCGGCGGTCTGGTGACCGCTCTCGAGCCGGTGATGCGTGCCACCGAGGGAGCCTGGGTCGGCTGGCCCGGCACGGCGGGCGAGGCGCCGGAACCGTTCGACACGAACGGGATGCACCTGGTCAGCGTGGGACTATCGGACGAAGAGGTCGCCGACTACTACGAGGGCTTCTGCAACGGCACCCTGTGGCCCCTCTACCACGACGTCATCGCCCAGCCCGAGTTCCACCGTGAGTGGTGGGACGCGTACGTACGGGTGAACCGCCGGTACGCCGAGGTAGTCGCCGCCCAGGCCGCCCACGGCGCGACCGTGTGGGCGCACGACTACCAGCTCCAGCTCGTGCCCGGGATGGTGCGCGCGCTGCGGTCGGACGTGCGTATCGGCCACTTCACGCACATCCCGTTCCCGGGGTACGAGATCTTCGCCCAGCTGCCCTGGCGGCGGCAGATCGTCCGCGGCCTGCTCGGCGCCGACCTGCTCGGATTCCAGCGCCACAGCGACGCCACCAACTTCCTGCGCGCCTGCCGCCGGTCGGCGGGCGTGGCCACGCGCGGTTCGCTGGTCCGGGTCCCGGATGCCGGGTTCGACGACACGCATTCCGACCACGCCACACGCGGCGCCCGGCGCCAGCGCGTCGCCCAGGACGACTTCGTGAGCGGCCGGGACGTGCGGGCCGCGGCCTTCCCGATCTCCATCGATGCGCAGGCCTTCGAGGAGATCGCCCGGCGGCCGGAGGTCCAGGACCGGGCCAAGGAGATCCGCGAGGCACTGGGCAAGCCGGACATCGTGCTGCTGGGCGTCGACCGGCTCGACTACACCAAGGGCATCCTGCACCGGCTCAAGGCCTACGGCGAGGTCCTGAACGAGGGGCTCCTGGGGCCGCCCGGCGCGGTGCTGGTCCAGGTGGCCAGCCCCAGCCGCGAGCGGGTGGAGTCCTACCGCCGGCTGCGCGATGAGGTCGAGGTCACGGTCGGCCGGATCAACGGGGAGCATGGCGAGGTCGGCGTCGCGCCCGTGCACTACCTGCACCAGTCCTACCCCCGCGAGGAGATGGCAGCGCTCTACCTGGCCGCCGACGTGATGCTGGTGACCCCGCTGCGGGACGGGATGAACCTGGTGGCCAAGGAGTACGTGGCCTGCCGGTTCGACGAGACCGGCGCGCTGGTGCTGAGCGAGTTCACCGGCGCCGCGGACGAGCTGAGCGGCGCGTTCATCGTCAACCCGCACGACATCGAGGGGCTGAAGGACGCCATCGTCCGGGCTGCGACCGTCTCCCCCGCCGAGGCCAGGCGGCGGATGCGCTCGATGCGCCGCCGCGTCATGGACCACGACGTGGCCTACTGGGCCCAGACCTTCCTCGACGCCCTCAGCGAGGTCCCGCTCCGCGACCACCCCGGCTCCGACCCGCTCTCCTAGCTGTCGGGGTTCAGCTTGGGACGGATGGGGCCTGGGGAGTGGTGATGTGCCAAGAGTTGCGCGCGCGGCCGGCGGCATGCGACGCTGCTGCCGGAGTCTCCAACGGAGCAGGTTCGCCGACATGACGGGCGGGATCTCCCGCCCGCCGAGTGGGGGGAGGCGCCATGATTGGCGTCAATGTCATCTTCGACTATTCTGGTCACTTCGACCGCGCGCGGATCATCAAGGTCGCCGAGAACGCCCGCGCAATGTTCGAGGGCATGCCGGGCCTGCGTTTCAAG
The DNA here is from genome assembly GCA_963782185.1 of uncultured Actinomycetes bacterium. Classification (GTDB taxonomy): domain Bacteria; phylum Actinomycetota; class Actinomycetes; order Streptosporangiales; family Streptosporangiaceae; genus RYN-230. The sequence continues at coordinate 48,614 of CAWAJB010000029.1, read as the reverse complement.
GCCTTCACTTTCAACGAGGCACGGCAGCGGGCAGCAAACTTCTACGTCTGGGACTCTGAGGAAGCAGCCAAGGCCTTCTTCACTGACGAGTTGCGGGAGCAGGTTACCGGCCTGTACGGCGTCGCGCCCGCCATTGAGTTCGTGGAGATCGCCGAGTTCGTCGACAACTCCCGTCCCTGACAGGCTGCCGGGTCCGTCGCGGAAGAGTTCGGCACGATCGGCCGCTAGGCGACAACGGCCGCTGGGAGGCACAGACGCCCGCCCTGCGGCGCCCGTCAGGAAAATGGCACGAATCAGGGACGTCCGTGCACAAATTGTGTACCGCCTGATTACCCTGAGGTTCACGGGGCCGGGCGCACTCGGCCGGAAGAGCCTGGGGACATCGATGACGGGCACAGCGTGGCAGCGGCTGTCGGACCTCGGCGCATTCCGCGTGACCCAGATCCCCCGGCGCCCCGGCGAGGCGGTCCCGGAGGGACGAGCGCGAAGCGATTCCGGCCGCCCGCAACGTGCCGCCGCGTTAGCCTCCGCCTACCACGCGGGGGTCAGCCCCCGCTCCGGCAGCCGACCCGTCGCGCTCGGCTGGGTCAGGGCCGTGGCAGGCGGGCCGGTGGAGGTCCTGCTCGCCGGCTCCGCCCTCCGCGGCAGCGCCCGGCCGCCGGCCAGACCAGGCATGTCCGCCAGCACCGGGATCGCGCTGGCCTTACCGGCGGGCGGCCGGGGCGACGCGGTCGCACCGGGCGGGATGGCGGCCGCGATGAACGCCCTTCCGTGCTGGACCCGGATCGGCGGGATCGCCGACGGCCTCCTCGCCGGCGACGTCCGGGACATGCAGGACGATCGCGTGTCGCTGGATGAGGGCCTGCTGTCGGCCTGGGATGGCCCCTTCGGCTGGCTGATCCTCGCCGATCCCCTGGCCCCGCCGGAGATCACGGACTATGCCGCCCGGGTGGCCGGCCAGCAGCGGTTAGCGGCGGCCATGGCCGACCGCGACCCGGAAAAGGCCGTGCAGGCCCGGCGCCTCGAGCAGCGCCACACGGAACTGCGCCAGGCCATGTCTTCCGGCCTGTGGCAGCTGCACGTGCTGGCCGGCGCGGCCACACCCGAAGCCGCCTCGCGCGTCGCCGGCCTGTTCTGCGCATCGGTGGACCTGAGCGGCCTTCCCTACACGCTCACCCCTTCAGTATCCGCAACGGAACCGATCGCGGACCTGCTCAGCGCCCGGCCGGGCACGCCTGAGCCCTCCCGGACGGATTCCACGGCGGCGTTCCCCTTCTGCGGGAGCACGGTGCTGCTGGCGTCTCTGGCGCGGATGCCCGAGGCGGAGGTGCCGGGTATCCGGCTGACTCTGCGCCCGGAATTCGACGTCACCCCGGAACCTCCCCCGGGCGAGCCAGGCGGGGCATCCCTGCTGCGGCTGGGCACGGTGCTGGACCGCAACGGCATCGCGGCCGGGCCCCTGTCGGTCCCCGCGGCCTCGGTGAACCGGCACGTGTTCGTCTGCGGCGCGACGGGCGCGGGGAAGTCGCAGACGGTGCGGGCACTGCTGGAAGCGGCGTCGGGCGCGGGCCTGCCCTGGCTGGTCGTCGAGCCGGCCAAGGCCGAGTACCGGCTGATGAGCGTGCGGCTGAACGGGGCCTCCGGCGAGGTGGTGCGGATCCGCCCCGGCGACGCGGACCAGGTCGCCGCCGGGATCAACCCGCTCGCGCCGGCCGCCGGCGCGGGAGGCCGGCGCTTCCCGCTGCAGACCCACGCCGACCTGGTCCGGGCACTGTTCCTGGCCTCGTTCGCCGGGGACGAGCCGTTCCCGCAGGTGCTGTCGGCCGCGATCACCCGCGTGTACGAGGAGGCCGGCTGGGATCTGGCGCTGGGCGAACCGGTCACGCCCGGGGTCCGCCCCCGCTACCCCACCCTGGGTGATCTGCAGGCCGCCGCGGAGCGGGTCGTGTCCGAGATCGGTTACGGCCGTGAGATCACCGACAACGTCCGCGGGTTCATCTCGGTCCGGCTGTCCAGCCTGCGACGGGGCACGACCGGCCGGTTCTTCGAAGATGGCCACCCGATCGATTTCGGGAGGCTGATGACCCGCAACGTACTGTTTGAGATAGAAGATGTCGGCGACGACCGGGACAAGGCGTTCCTGATGGGAACGGTGCTGATCCAGCTGGCCGAGCATCTCCGGATGCAGGCCCGCGGCGGTGGCCGAGGCGCCCCCGGGCTGCGGCATCTGTCGGTGTTCGAGGAAGCCCACCGGCTGCTGCGCCGCCCTGAAGATCACCGCGGCGGCTCCGGGGCCACCGCGCACGCGGTGGAGATGTTCGCCGGGCTGCTCGCGGAGATCCGGGCGTACGGCGAGGGCCTGGTCATCGCGGAGCAGATCCCCGCCAAGATCATCCCCGACGCGGTCAAGAACACCGCGGTCAAGATCGTGCACCGTCTCCCGGCCGCCGATGACCGCGAGGCGGTCGGGGCGACCATGAACATGACCGACGCCCAGTCCCGGTACCTGGTCACGCTGCCGCCGGGGCAGGCCGCGGTGTTCACCGACGGGATGGATTACCCGGTCCTGGCGGCCATGCCGGACGGCACTGGCCGGGAAGCCGCCGCCGTCCCGGCTACGCAGTCCCCGGCTGGCCTCGTGTCGCCGCGCTCAGGCACGTGCGGCCCGGACTGCCTGGCCAGCCCCTGCACGCTTCGGGACATGCGGTCTGCCCAGCGCCTGCTGGCCGGCCAGCCCGGGCTCGTGCTCTGGGCCGAGGTGGCGGTGCTGGCCCACCTGACCGGATGGCTGATGCCCGTGCCCGTCGCCGGCGGCGAACTGGCTGACCAGATCGTGGCCCTGTCTCCCGCGCGCCTGCGGGATTGCGCCGTGTCCCACGCGGTGGACGCCGCGGTCGCCGCGAGGGCCAGCACGTTCGCGGCGCGGGTCAGCCCGGACGCGCTGGCCACTCACGTGGCCGCCGCGCTGCGCCGGTGGATCACGGACGATGGACGTGAATGCTCGTTCCCCGAGCCGCACTGGCTGGCCCCGGCGTTCCGCTGGGCCCTGATCCTGGATGACCTGAAGACCCTGGACCGCAAAGCCCCAGGCTCCGGGCGGCATCCGCAGACACAGGACTGGGAAGCGTCTGCTGGCCGGCCGATCCCCGGCGACAGTTGCGCCAGCCAGATCGGAGTGGTCCAGCGCTGGTACGACGCCGACCAGCGGAACCCGTCCACCGTGCGGCGGATCGCGTTCGGGACCATGCGGCCCGCGGCCCTCGAGACCGCGGTCGGCGCGAAACCCGCCGACGAAGACTGGGAGCAGCGCCTGTCCGAGGCGCTCACCCAACTGCACGACTGCCGCTGGCCCCTGGACTACCTCCGCGCCGGCGCGGGCATCACTGCTTCTGGAGTCGGAAAGGTGAGCCATGAACGTTGACCGACTTCCCCCCCGACATCCCGACGCCACGATCCCCGCCCCGACCGAGGATGCCCGCCCCGACCCCGACGATCCCCGCCCCGACGCCGAGCCCACCGATCAACGGACTCTCCCGCACCAGAAAACCCGGCCCCACCCGACCCGGAGCACCACCCACGCCCAGAACGGGCACCCGGGCAAGAACGGAAGCCCGACCAAGAACAGCAGCCGGACACAAACAGGACCCAGCGAGCGAGCACCCCCCGGAGTCCTCCCCCACCGAACCCGACTCCCCCGCAAACACCCCCGACCCCGCCGAACCCCGCAGCCGCCAAGAACACGCCGCCCCACTCCCCGTAGACGAACAGAAAACCCCGGCAGAAGCTGAGGTTACAGACAGGGATACAAGAGTGGCGGCCGAGACCGACGCCGTCCCAGACGGGCAGTGGGCACTAGACGACATTGCGGTTCAGAAGGAAGCAAAGCAAGACCTCGGCGAAGCGCGCTCAGCCGAAGGACCCACACCAGATGACTTGCCCCGGGAGGAGGACACAACGACTGACGACATTGCAGCCAGTGAGACTTTGAACGACCCAATGCAGGGTCACCAGACCAGGAAGATCATCTAAGCGAACGGCAAACCAACCAAACACACCCGCTCAAGATCACCCCTCAGAAGGCTTTGACAGCGGACCCGACGCGGCAGCCTCATCCGACGACTCAAATATGATGGACCACGGCATCGACAAGGGGAGACCTCTAGGCGAGATGACGGCAAACCAATCGACGACCGAACGCGCTCTTTGACTGACAGGGAATGGGCTAGAGCACATCACCGAAGTCCGGGACGCCTAAGCAAGGCCTACGAGCAAGGCCTCAATACGGATAGCGTATACACCATCGACGGCGCAGGCGAGGTCTGGATAGAAGAGCGCGAACACCTACATGATGCCATTATCGAAGATCTTTACGCGAGGCAGCAGACGTTCCTTGTGACTTCAAAGCCTCGTGGCCGGAGGCTAGGGGGCGCCGGAAGACGACCGTTCTTGACTCAAACACGCTGGCATTGACCTATCGAAGTATCTAATGATCAATCCAGACGACATTAAAGAAGAGATGGCGCATCGAGGCATGATTCCCGAGGTAGATGGCCTTTCTCCGATGGAAGCTTCCGAGTTGGTTACACGAAGAGTCCTCATATCTTAGCCAAACGCCACTGGCGCACCGAGCCCAAGCCGACGGTAAAAACCTGATCTGGGATATCACAATGTCTACGCAGAAAGTATGGCAAAGCGAATCAGTGACTTGCGGAAGCGGGCTACACTCGCATTGACGGGCTCTTTGTCGACATTTCCGTTGAGACAAGCATGAGCGGATAGAGTCAAGACATCGAGAAGGCCACGATAAATACCGAGCAGGGGATGGCCTCGGCGGTAGGTATGTTCCACCTGAGGTGATTTAGAGACAAAGACCCAGAGTGGGGCAGCAAGAACATGAGAACCTTTGATAGTCTTAAGCATAGATTCAATAACTGGTCCATCTACGATAACTCCATAGATGGACGGCAAGCAGTCCTCCGCGAATCAAGCAACGGAGGAGAATAGATCCATCAGAGGAGCAGATCCATGAGCGGTGAAGTTACCGATTTATTGCCGCGCTGCGCAACGGCGCTACTCTAGAGGAAGTGGCTCAACGTTTCCGTGAACGATCCTGGCCACGCGAAATACGGAGGGCAGCCACCTACTTGATCTTGCCGCGGCTGCAGAGCACGACCCAGATCCTTATCTGGATCCTTCGATGATGTAGCTGCAGCCTACCGTCGGGGCGAGCTTTCGACGGTCAGTATGAGGCGCTCGCTCAGGCGATGGCCGAAGGAATGCGTCGGGAAGACATGCGCAAGGGATCCGCTGACTGAAGCCCAGGCAACCCGAACCTGGCGCGTGAACGGGTAGCAGGTAGCGCGTAGTATGCACGTTGGACGATCCATGACGCACCGAGCGGACATTCTATCTGCAGACAGAAATTCTCGTTTTTGCACAGTGGACGAAGGCACGCCAATCTGCGGATAAGATGAGCAGCTTCGGCCCGTCGTGATCCTTGGAGTCTCGTATGGCCACGATCCCGGGCAGGTTCTTGGCTACCTGAGTAGGGCTGACCATTGCTGACGGTCTCCGCGGCGTCCCAGATTAACGATTGCTGTGTCGTCTTCGGCGTAGACCACGCGGATCGTGACCGGATGGAATTGCTCTGACACCGTACAGGGCGCCGGAACGGGACTAGGACCTCATCGATAAACTGCTGCTTGCTACAGCGGCCGAGTGTCCTTCGATACGCCCGACCATGTCTGGGGCGAACACATCAGTGAAGCCACCTGTCCCTTGGCCCCTGCATCGAAGGCCTAACGGATGATCTTCCGGTTGGTTTCCGTACGCGTGCCCGAACCTCGTGATCGTCCTGGGGCCGTAACAGCGAGTTCGGCGAGGATCTGGCAGCGGCCGCCGCGGCAGCCGCCAGGCCTGCCGAATCCCGTACTCGCCAAGAGCACGCCCGAGCCAACAATGGTCAATCACCGGATCCTCACCCACCCGGGCATCGCAGGTGAGGTCAAGAATGATCTGCATGGATGGTTTGTGGTCGTTTTCGGCTAGTGGGTATTCGCCCTTCAGGGACTCCAGACATTGCATGGGCTGTGAACTGCGGCGATGCCACCGACTTTGGATGCGATCCCTGCTGCGAGCAGTCGGCCGAGGCCACATGTCGGGTTTGTGGTCGGAAACTGCCGCTCCCACGGCCCTTTCCGACCACAAACCCCCGGCCACCCCCTCTGTGGGCGGGACTGAGCCGACCTATCACGTATCTGGTGCATGAATATCTGGACAAACCGGACACCACGTGCACCGCTAACGTGATAAGTCATCTCATTCCGGGGAAGGCCACGCAAGGCAGGAAGAGTGCGGGCTATCTTGCGGTGAGTTATCTTGGCCTGTGATCAATGTGACCCATGATGCCCACGTGGCGGTCGCCCGCCCAAGGAGCGGGTCTGTGCCCAGGGACCTAAGCGCCAAGAGGCAGGTGCCGGGAGACGAAGGCCACGCCGGAGAGACGAGGGTGGCGCCGGGCGGCCGGCGAGGGTCGCCCGGCGCCACGTCTCAGCAGGGGCCGTCGTTGTTCCAGGCGCCGGATGCGCCGCCCGGGACCTCGTCGTAATTCCACTGGTCGGCGGTCCACTTATCGCCGCCGTAGGACACCACGTCGCCCGCAACGTACGCCTGGTTGGACGCCCAGGCCGACGCCGAGCAGCCGCCAGAGCTGGTTGTCGGCGTGGGGGTCGGCGTCAGGTGAGGACGATCGTCGGGGTCGGCGTCGGGGTCGGCGTCGACGTGACCGGCACGTTCTTCGCGAACGCCACCGTATACGCGGTGAAGTCCCACGGGTTCTGGGTCACGCTGCTGCACTCGCTCGACGTGTAGCCGTTGTCAGGCGGGCTGCATTCGCGGTCCCGGTTGACCGACCAGAACGTGAACCTGCTCATCCCGGAGCTCTCCGCGAAGGTGAGCACGGCCTGGAAATCGCTCTGGTAGAAGTACTCGGCCGAGTCGCTGCGCCCGTTCATCCCGGAGAAACCCTCGTGGGCGTACGCCTGCGAGCTGGACCAGCCGAACGTGCTCATCAACTGTGCGTTGAAGTCCTGCAGCGCCGTGACCTGTGAGGAGCCGCCGCGGAACCCACCGTCGAACGGCATGATCGTGTAGTCGTTCGGGGTGAAGCCCAGGCTCTTGGCCTCGTTCAGCAACTGCTGGCCGAAATAGTTGGCCCCGGTGGTGGTGGACGGCATCGTGATCGAGACGAACAGGCCGGGATCCTCCTGCTGGAGGATCTGCGCGGCACCGAGTTCGTAGGAGATGGCCGTGGAGCTCTCGATCTCGGGCTCTTCCAGGTCGAAATCGATGGCGTGCAGCCCGTAAGTGGTGATGACTTGCTGGTACGCGGCGGCGGTCGCAGCCGCCGAGCTGCACACCTGGCCGAGCTTGGTGCCGTTGTAGCCACCCGCGGAGACGATCACGTCACCGCCGTCGGCGCGGACCTCGTTGATGACGCTGGCCACCTGGGTGTCGGAGGAGACCGGGTCGGTCCCGTCCCAGGCGGCTGCGCACGAATTGCCGCTGGCGAGGATGAACGCCATCTCGAACGCCTTCTGGCCGGTCGCGGACATCACGGAGCCGAGATCCGGCGCGCTCGAGTCCAGCGTTCTGTAATACGGTGCCGATTCGTACCAGTTGGCGGACAGGGCGGTGACCGAGGCCGCGGCCTGGGTGGCGGGTGCGGCCTTCGCCATGGCGGTCAGGGTGGCGGCGGCGATGCCGCTGGTCAGCAGGGCAGCCGCGGCCGCCCCGGCGACGGCCACCGCGGGCCGCCGGGCGTAGCTCGCCCGGGCCGGCTGGCCGGGCGGATGGAACGGGGATGGGGGCACACTTCCTCCCTGAGTCGGGGCAAGGAGATCGGCCTAACTATTAGGAAACTTTCCTATTAGTCATCCCGTTACGCTAGACCCGTCCTGGACCGCGGTCAACAGAAAGGCCAAAAATCTCCGCAACGAAAACCGTTACCCGCCAATCGCGCACCAGCGCGAGGGATTAGCGGCCGGGTGCGCGGATTGGCGAGCTGGTGGACGCAATTGGGTCCGCGCGATTGGCGGCGCCGGGCCCGCCGGCGCCGGGCGCGACCAGCAGCGCCACACCGCATCACCGACCGCGCCCCGGGCGCGCGATTGGCGGGCCGATGCGCGCGATTGACAGGGTCGTGGTCGATGGGCCGGACCGGGCGCGATTGGCGGGCCAATCCCCCGCGTCGCGACGTAACCGGCTACCCCGCTACCGTCGTGATTGTCATCGGGCCTGCGGTGAGAACCCGCTGCATCACTGCGGCCTCGGTGGAATCGCCCTGTTGACGGCCGACGCAGTCGGCCACCATGTCCGGCGCGGCCAAGATCCGCGCATCCATCAGGACCGCAAGGTTCAGCGCATCGCTGGGCCGGGCATCCACCAAAGCCACGCCGTGCGGCCCTTCAACCTCCGCGGTGGCGGCGTAGGCACCCTCGATTACCCGGTCCAGCCGGACCTCCCGCACCCGGCCGCCAAGACAGCGCACCAACGCTGCGGCGAACTGGCAGGTCATCGGGCGGCCCCAGGACAGGCCCTGCAAGCTAGCCTGAAGTTCGAACGCCTCCGACGGCCCGATCAAGATCACCATGTGCCGGTCCCCCTGCGCTTCGTCCAGCACGACGAAGTGGGAGATATCCTCGCCTCGTCCGGGGCCGAGCGCGACGACCTTGGTGACGCGCATTTCCACCAAGCCGGTATCGGCAGCTGCGGTCACGGCAGGCTCCCTCCGCTGCCACAGCCCACAGGGCCGCTGCCGTACTAGTGACTAAGGATCGTTAGGCTCCGTACGCCCTGAGGACAAGTTCGCCCATGTCGCGGGCGCGGGCAGCGGCCTGGATGTCACCCTCGCTGGCCGCCATGATGCTGCCCTTCATGAGGATGTGCCATTTCCGCGCGAACGAGTCGGTGTCGGCGATACCCGCACCCGCCGCGAGCCGCTCGAGGTAGCCCCGGATAGCGGCCAGGTGCTGGACCGCCGCCTGGTGGACCGGATCCCGCTTGTCACTGACCTCGATCATCGTGGTCAGGAAGGCGCACCCTTCGAAGTCGGGCCGCGCGAACCATTCGGCGAACACGTCGAAGATCGCGAGAAGCTGCTGCCTCGGCGTCGTGCCCCGGCGCCGGCTTTCCGCCTCCAGCCATTCCCGGGTCCACAGCCGTTCACGGCGTTGCAGGAAGTCGATGATGAGGTCGTTCTTCGACGGGAAATTCCGGTACAGCGTCATCTTGGCCGTTCCGGCTTGGGCGATGATCGCGTCCACGCCGACCGCGCGGACCCCGTCCTTGCTGAACAAGGCGTATGCCGCACGGCCGACGCGCTCGCGTCCGGTGTCACGCGGAGCGGGCGAGGCCGGGGCTGATCCGGGTGCATCCGATGTCGTCATGGCTGCCTTAGGCGTCTACCACCGAAGTATACGGTCGTCGCGGCAGGCCCCCGGCTGGGCCGAGACCGGCGGGTAAGCCTGACGGGCGTTTAGCCTTGCCTAAACGCCGGCCCGCGAGCAACAGCCTTTACCGGCCACGCGGGCCTGCGGGCGACGCGGGCACCCGCGGGATCCGGCCCGGGCCAGCCTGGCATTGTGGCCCGGGTGCGGATCATCGTGGCAGACGGGCTGGAGGCGGCGTGACAGTGCGGGTGGTGGCCCTCGACGACTACCAGGGGCTGGTGGAGCAGTACTCGCTGGCGGGCCGGCCGGACGGGTCCGAGTGGGCAGCGGTCCGCGAGCATCTGGACGGCGACGCGCTGGTCCGCGCGCTGGACGGCGCGGCCGTGATCGTGGCCATGCGGGAGCGGACCCGTTTCGGCCGCGACCTGTTCGGCCGGCTTCCGGACCTGAGGCTGCTGATCACCACGGGCCTGCGCAACGCCTCCATCGACCTGCAGGCGGCCGCGGACCATGGGGTGATCGTGTGCGGGACCAGCGGGCCGCCCAGCGCGAACACGGCCGAGCTGACCTGGGCCCTCATCCTCGCGCTCGTCCGGCACCTGCCCGCGGAGGTGGCCGCGGTCCGGGCGGGGCGGTGGCAGCACACCGTGGGCACCGACCTGCTCGGCTCCACCCTGGGCCTGGCCGGGCTGGGCCGGATCGGCCGCCAGATGGCCCGCATCGCGCAGGCCTTCGAGATGGAGGTGATCGCCTGGAGCCAGAACCTGGACCCGGCCGTCGCCGCGACGGCGGGCGTGCGTGCGGTGAGCAAGGAGAACCTGTTCGGCGCGGCGGACGTGGTCAGCGTCCACCTGATGCTGTCCGACCGGACCCGCGGCCTCATCGCCGAGCGTGAGCTGCGGGCCATGAAGCCGACCGCCTACCTGGTGAACACCTCGCGGGGGCCGATCATCGACTCCGCCGCCCTGCTCCGCGCGCTCAGCGAGGGCTGGATCGCGGGTGCGGGCCTGGACGTGTACGACACCGAGCCGCTGCCCGCCGGCGACCCGCTCCGGGACGCGCCGCGGACGGTGCTGACCCCGCATCTCGGGTACGTGACCGCGCGCACCATGAGCCACTGGTACGAGGACGCGGTCGAGGACATCGCCGCCTGGCAGCACGGTGAGCCGGTCCGGGTGCTGACGCCCGGCTGAGCCGGGGGGGCGCCTTCCGGGCAGCGCGCGGGCCGCGTTCTGTCAGCGCGCGGCCTGCCGCCGTCAGCACGGGCGGGGTCCTGTCAGCGAGCTGGCCGTGACCTGTCAGCGCCGCCCGCGACAGTTGACCGTGACACCGACCCAACGGCTATGACGGGAAAGGCACATGACAGACACGATCGAGGCCGGGGGGCTGACCAAGCGCTTCGGCGGTACCCAGGCGCTGCGCGGGGTTGACCTCGCGGCCGGCCCGGGCACCGTCCTCGCTCTCCTGGGCCCCAACGGGGCCGGCAAGACCACGGCGGTGCGGGTGCTAGCCACCTTGCTGAAAGCGGACGCCGGGCAGGCCCGGATCTGCGGGTACGACGTGGTCACCGAGGCGGTGCAGGTCCGCCAGCTGATCGCGCTGACCGGCCAGTTCGCGTCGGTCAACGACGAGCTGACCGGCACCGAGAACATGATGATGATCGGCCGCCTGCTGGGCTTCAGCCGAGCCACAGCCCGGGCCCGCGCGGCCCACCTCCCGATGCCATTGTCCCCGTTCTCGTTGAATGCGTGGGGTGACGGTGGCCGGAACCGGGACCAGCGGCTGCCCGCCTGCTCCCCGGCACCCGGCCGGCCACCGGGACGGCGTTCCGCGGCCCCGGCGCCGGAATCATCGCCGGCGCCGCGGGGTTCACCCGGTATGGCTAAAGGGCACACGATCACCACGACCCCGGCGACGTCGCACGTCGTCGTCACCCTCGGCGGCGAGAAGATCGCCGAAACCGACCGGCCGGTGCTGCTGGACGAGACGGGCCTGCCGACCCGGTACTACCTGCCGCGCGAGGACGTGCGGACCGACTTGCTGCGCGCCACTGACCTGCACACGACCTGCCCGTTCAAGGGCGAGGCGTCGTACTGGTCGGCCGAGGTCGGCGGCGAGGTCTACACCGACCTCGTGTGGAGCTACGAGACGCCGATCCCGCAGGCCGCGCAGGTCGCCGGCCTGATGTGCTTCTACCCGGACCGGGTGGAGCTGACCGTGGACGGCCAGCCGGCCTGATCCCCGCAGGCTAGATCCCGGCGGGCCCGCCGTACCTCTCCGGCCGCCCGATACGGACGTTGACCCCTGGTGAGTAGTGCACCAGGGGCTCGCCGCGGGGCGCCGGCAGTCCCGCCGCCGTCATCAGGCTGTCGTCCGCGGTGAGCGCCTCCGCACGGTGCAGCGGCCACGGCTGGTGCTCGGCCCGGGCGAAGAACTGGCGCCCGGCCAGCACGCTGAACAGCACCCACCGGGCGGTCAGGAAATGGTCCCGGTCCCCGAGTTCGGCGGGCTGGTACGGCATGCCGATACGGACCCGCACCTGGCTGGTCGCCGCGCGCGGGCCGGGCAGGCGGCGCTGGCACGAGTAGGCGATCTCCTGATCGCCGGTCCGGGATTGCGCAGTGAGCGGCCCGCTGATCCGCATGGAGGACCAGTAGTACGGCAGCTGGTAGCTGGCCCGGGCCACCGCGACCGCGCCGAGGCGCGCGGCGTCGAGCGACAGGAACCAGATGCCGGCCCGTCCCTCGCGGTCAACGGCGTAGGTGCGCACGTTGGTCTCGCAGAAGTCCGAGACCCAGGGGGCGCCGCGATCTCCCGGCGTGTGCGCGCGCATGAAGAACGGCACCAGGCCCACCCAGGCCGCCCCGCCGAAGGTGTCCACCGTGAGGCCGCGGGGCAGGAGCCGCTGCACCACGTCCGGGTCGTAGGACCAGTGCAGGAACGTCAGCCGCTCCCACCGCTGCCGCATGACCGGCTTGTCCACGGTGAACGGGCAGACTCCGGAGTAACCGGCGTGGCCCCCGGTGATGTCACCCGCAGTATCCATGTCCCCCATCATCCGCCGGCCCGCGCTCACCCCGGCAGGCCGGGGGATGTGCTGAGGTGGCGCCCCCTCCCGGCCCCTCCCGTGATCACGGGCAATAGGGGGCGCTACGTGCCGGCAGTTATCGACCGTGATCACGGAAGGGCCAGGGCGGGCGGGGGCGCCCCGGAGCACGGCCGCGGCCGCCTGGCCGAACTCGTTGCACTCCTTCATCCCGCCCGCAGGTCCAGGACCCGGTCGCATCTCCCGGCCACTTCCGGGTCGTGGGTGGCCACACCAGCGATCCCCCGTCCGTGACGATGTCGAAGATCCGGGCCAGCACTACCGCGCGCGCCGCCGGATCAAGCTCGGCGGTCGGCTCGTCGGCGATCAGGAGCTTGGGCTTCATGGCCAGTGCCCGGGAGATCAAGCCGCGCTGACCGGCCGGCGACGCCCACCCGGCCGCTCAGCGGCCAGCCGGCCGCTCAGCGCCCACCCGGGCGCTCAGCGGCCAGCCTGGGCGAAGTCCAGCGCTTCCCGCGCCAGGGCCTCCCAGGCCAGTCCCGACTCCGGGTCCAGGCTGAACCATTCCTTCATCGGCGTGCCCTTGTTGGCGTCGAACCGCACCCCGTCGCCGCCGGCGACCAGATCGTCGACCCGCGGCGCCGGGAGCTTCACGACCAGCCGCCCGCGGACCAGCATCGCGAAGATCTTCCTCTCCCAGCGCAGCGCGCCGCGGCCGAAGCCGCTGCCCCCGCGCGGCGGCGTCACGCCAGGCGAGCCGATCAGCCCATCGACCAGGTCACCGAAACGATCCTCCGCCGTCTCCTGCTCACCAGCCACACGCCCAGGCTAAGCCCGGGTGCCGACACACACCGGGGCCGAACGCACACCGGGGCCGAACGCACACCCGGGCTGACAAGTGCCCGGGCTCGCGAACACCAGGACTCGCCGCAAGCAACCGCCGGCACACCCTGCGGCGGCGGGCCCCGGCGGCGTGGCGGAGACTGGGATCATGCGTTATCTGGCCACCGGCACAGCCAAGCAGATTTCCAAGATCGGCCTGGGCACCTGGCAGTTCGGCTCCCGGGAATGGGGATACGGGGATTCGTACGCCGACCGGGAGGCGCACGCCGTGGTACGGCGCGCCCTCGACCTGGGCGTGACCCTCTTCGACACCGCCGAGATCTACGGGTTCGGCCGCAGCGAGCGGATCCTGGGCCAGGCCCTGGGCGAGGACCTGAACTCGGTCTTCCTGGCCACCAAGCTCTTCCCGCTGCTGCCGCTCGCCCCGGTGGTGGAGCAGCGCGCGGTGGCCAGCGCGAACCGGCTCGGCGCCCGCCACCTCGACCTGTACCAGGTCCACCAGCCGAACCCGATGGTCCGGGACACCCGGGCCATGCGCGGGATGCGGGCCCTGCAGCGGGTCGGGCTGGTCGGCGAGGTGGGGGTCAGCAACTACTCGCTGGACCGCTGGCGGGCCGCGGAGGCCGCGCTCGGCAGCCGGGTCCTGTCCAACCAGGTCGAGTACAGCCTCGTCGAGCGGGCCCCCGAGCGTGACCTGCTGCCCTACGCCGAGGCCCAGGACCGCGTGATCATCGCCTACAGCCCGCTGGCCCAGGGACTGCTGTCCGGGCGCTACGACCGCGACCACCTGCCCGCCAACCGGGTCCGCGGGGCCAACCCCCTGTTCCTGCCCGAGAACATCGAGCGGGCGGCCGGGCTGATCAGCGTGCTGCGCGAGGTGGGAGACGCCCACGGGGCCACCCCGTCCCAGATCGCGCTGGCGTGGGCGATCCGCAGCCCGGCCGTGACCGCGATCCCCGGCGCGTCCAGCGTCGAGCAACTGGAGAGCAACGTGGCCGCAGCCGACATCGAGCTCAGCGACGAGGAGGACCAGGCCCTCCGGGCGGCGTCGGACCGCTTCCGGCCGCTCACCGGGCGGGCGGCCGCTCCCAAGCTGCTGCGCGCCCGGTTCGCCCGCTGACGCTCCCCGCCCGCGGCCCGGGCCGCGGCCCGTTCGCTTCAGCCGCGCCCGATATATGGCATGGCCGTCGCGGTGATCGTCAGGAACTGCACGTTCGCGTCCAGCGGCAGCCCGGCCATGTAGAGCACGGCCGCCGCCACGTGCTCCGCGCCGAACGTGGGCTCGGGAGCCAGCGACCCGTCCGCCTGGAGCACCCCGCGCTCCATCCGCCGGGTCATCTCGGTGGCCGCGTTCCCGATGTCGATCTGGCCGCAGGCGATGCCGAACGCCCGGCCGTCCAGTGAGATCGACTTGGTCAGCCCGGTCATCGCGTGCTTGGTGGCCGTGTAGGCCACGCTCTTCGGCCGCGGCACGTGCGCGGAGATGGACCCGTTGTTGATGATCCGGCCGCCGCGCGGGTCCTGCGCCTTCATGATCCGCACGGCGTGCTGCGCGCACAGGAACGCGCCGGTGAGGTTGGTGTCGACCGCCCGCTGCCAGTCCTCCAGCGGCACCTCGTCCACCGCGCCGCCCGGGCCGAAGATCCCCGCGTTGTTCACCAGCAGGTCCACGCGTCCCCACCGGCCGCGCACGGTTTCAAAAAGCGCCGCAACGGAACCCGCATCGGTGACGTCGGTGACGACCGGCAGGGCGGAGTCGGTGGCCGGTGCGGGAAGCCCCGGCGCCGAGACGGCCTCGCGCAGCGCCTCCTCCCGGCGCCCGGCGGCGGCTACCCGCCAGCCCGCCCCCAGCAGCGCCCGGGTGATCTCCCGGCCCAGCCCGGACCCGGCCCCGGTGACCACGGCCACCCTGGCGGCCGTCATGCGGGTTCCGCCGGGGCCCACTGATAGGGCGTCGTCCGGGCCAGGCAGCGGAAACCCAGCCGGCGCAGGATCGGCTCGCTGTCGGCGGAGGCGTCCACGGTCAGGTAGCGGTAGCCCCGGCGGGCGGCCAGCCCGGCCCGGTAGGCGACCAGCGCGCGGTAGATGCCGCGGCCCCGCCAGCCCGGCAGCGTCCCGCCGCCCCACAGGCTGGCGAACTCCGTGCCGGCCGGCAGCTCGGCCCGGGCGCTGGACACGGCCTCCCCGCCGGCCATGGCGAGCACCATGAAGGTCCGGCCGGGCGCCTCGCGCACCTGGGTGAGCATGGACCGGCGGAGCCCGGAATGGTCGCCGCCGAACACCCGCTCGTGGACTCCGATGAGCAGCCCGACATCGGCCTCCGTGGTGACCGGCCGCAGCGTGACACCGTCCGGGAGGCTGACGTCCGCGGGCACGCCGCCGGTCTCCGCGACCATCACGGCCTCCTCCTCCTCGGGCACGAACCCGGCTGCCCTGAGCCGGTCACCCAGGTCAGGAGGCTGGTCGTAGTCGTAGAGCTTCCACTCGAACGGCAGCCCGAGCCCGGCGAAGTACCGGATCTGCGCGGCGATCACCCGGTCGGCCGCATCCGGGCCGGCCAGGCCGGACCACGTGATGCCGGACCAGCCGCTGCCGCCGGTGGCGACCCGCCGGACGACCGCGCCGGCCCGCTCGGCGTGCGCTCCCGGCGCGTCGGCGCGGGTGCGGCGGCGGACCTGCTCGCCGAACACGGCGCGCAGCGTGGCGTCATCCATCCCCGCAGATCACCATCCCGCGCCGGGCCGCGCAACTGGTTTCGCCCTGCTTCCCGGTGCTGCTTCCCGGTGCCGTTTCCCGTGCGGAGTCCGGTTGGTCAGGGCCGGCAGACGAAGATGCAGTTCTGCGGCCGGGGCGAGTCCAGCGCCGCCACCTGGCCGAACCCGGCCGCGGACAGCATCTGGCGGGCCAACTCGGTTCCCCACATGGCGCCGAGGCCGGCGCCCCCGCCATCCAGGCCGACCGGGGTGCAGTACAGGAGGCTGATCGCGTAGCACAGGGCGGCCAGCGGGTGGCCGACGTTGCCCGCCAGGTCGCTGGAGAACTTCGCGTTGACCATGACGAACACGCCGCCGGGGGCCAGCGCGGCCCGGACCTGGCGGAGCGCCTCCTGCGGGGAGCGCTGATCATGGACGGCGTCAAACGCGGTGATCACGTCGAAGCGGGGGCGGGCAGGCAGCGCCGCGGCGTCACCGATCACGAACGCGGCGTTGCCCAGGCCGAGCCGGGCCCGCCGGGCCTGCGCCGAGGCCACCACCTGCCCGTCGATGTCCACGCCCAGGAACCGGGAGGCGGGGAACTCCCGGGCGGCCAGCGTGACCGCGTGCCCGGTGCCGCAGCCGAGGTCCAGCACCGCCGCGCCGGCGGCCAGCCGGGCCCGCAACCCGGGCACGGCGCCGAGGAACCCGTTGACCAGGTGCTCGTCGTAAACCCGCCGCCAGGTGTCGCCCGGCTCGGCGCCGGCCGCCGCGAAGTGCGGCGCGTACGCCGCCGGGGACAGCCCGCCACCGGCCGCGAAGCACTGCTCCAGCGCGGGCAGCGCGCCCGCGAACGCCTGCAGCATGGCGGCCATCGGGGCGGCGTTGGCCGCGGTGGGGCCGGTGAGGAAGCGGGCGTGCTCCGCGGGCAGGGTGTACTCCCCCGTCGCCGGGTCGTAGCGGAAGAATCCGCCGGTGACCATGGCCCCCAGCCACTCCCGGACGTACCGCTCCTGCAGGCCGGCCCGGTCCGCCAGGGCGCCGCTGGTCGCCGGGCCCGCCGCGGCCGCCTCGAACAGGCCGGTCCGGTAGCCGAGACTGATCAGCATGGTCAGCGCGCCGCCGGTCAGCGTCGCCATCACATGCCCGGCGAACCAGCCAGGCGGGTCACCGCGCGCCCGGTCACCGTCTATCTGGTCACCGTCTATCTGGTCACCGTCCACCCGGTCATCGTGCCATCCCGGGATTCCGGAGCGCCTAGGCTGGGGAAGTACCCGTCGCCGGGCCACGCCCGGGGGTGAGGCTGGGCAGGTGTCGCTGGATGGGGGCTGCGGGCGGGCGGCCGCGACCGTAGGAGTGGCCGCGGGCGACGCGGCCGCCGGAGGCAGGAGGTCGGCATGGCTGACGCCGCGTCGGGACCGGAGCGTCCCGAGGACGACGTGAAGCGCAAGTTCCGTGAGGCGCTGGACCGCAAGCGCAGCAAGCAGGCGGACCTGAACGCGCGGCAGTCCACCCGGGACGGCGGCAAGGTCCACGGGGCGCATGGCCCCGCGCAGAGCAAGCGCTCGTTCCGCCGCAAGAGCGGTGGCTGAGGGCCCCGCGGCCCGGACGGCCCCGTGACCGGCCGCCTCACCCCCCGGCCCGGCGGGCCGGCCCGGCTGCGCGCGTTGCTGGAGTCCGGCGAGACCATCGTGGCGCCGGGGGCGTTCGACCCGCTGGCCGCCCGGCTGGTGGAGGAGGCCGGCTTCCCGGCGGTGTACATGACCGGGTTCGGCACGTCGGCGGCGCTGCTCGGCCGCCCCGACGTGGGCCTGCTGACCATGACTGAGATGGCCGACAACGCCCGCCGGATCGCCGACTGCGTGGACATCCCGGTGATCGCCGACGCGGACACCGGGTACGGCAACCCGCTGAACGTCATCCGGACCGTCGGCGCCTACGAGACCGCGGGCGCGGCCGCGATCCACCTCGAGGACCAGGTGGCCCCGAAGAAGTGCGGCCACATGGACGGGAAGATGGTCATCCCGCCCGGGGAGATGGCACAGAAGATCCGGGCCGCGGTGGCGGCCCGGACCCGGCCGGAGTTCGTGATCATCGCGCGGACCGACGCGCGGGCGGTGGAGGGCCTGGAGCGGGCCCTGGACCGGGCCAGGCTCTACCGCGAGGCGGGTGCCGACGCCCTGTTCATCGAGGCCGTCACGTCGCAGGACGAGGCCGCCGAGGTGGCCCGGGCCTTCCCCGATGTGCCGCTGCTGTTCAACTGGGCCGAAGGGGGGAAGACCCCGCCGATCAGCCTGGACCGGCTGCGGGAGCTGGGCTACCGGATCGTCATCTTCCCGATCAGCACGCTGCTCGCGGCGACCACGGGCATGCGCCGGATCCTCGGCGAGATCGCCCGGTCCGGCACCCCCGCTGGCGTGCTGGCCGGCCTGCCGGCGTTCGGGGAGTTCCTGGACTTCATCGGCCTGCCCGAGATCCGGGAGACGGAGCAGCGATTCGGCTCCTGAGGAGCCGGCACCCGTCTGCTAGTGACCCCGGACGCCGTCTGCTAGTGACCCCGGCACCCGCCTGCTAGTAACCCCGGCCGGGCCAGTCCAGCCTGGCCCAGGTTTCCCATCCGGTGAGCACGCTGCCGGCCACGCCTGACTCACTGGCCAGCCGCCGCACGATCTCCAGCCCGTGCACCCGGCCGTCCGGGGCGCAGGGGCGCCACGGGCCGCCCTGATCGGTGACCTCCAGCCACACGTAGTCACCGTCGTGGACCTCGACCCGGACGGTGAAGGTGCCGCCCAGGTAGCCGCTTACCGAGTGGCTCACGCAGTTGCCGGCCAGCTCGGAGACGCACAGGATCGCATCGTCGGCGACCGGGGTACCCGCCAGGAAGCCGGCCACGAAGCGCCGGGCCGCCCCGACCTGCTCGGGGCGCGCCGGGAACACCTGCTCGCGGGCGCGCGGCTGCGGGGCCAGCGCAGCGTTCCCGCCGCCGCACAGGCCTGGTCCCGCGGGTGTCATGCTTCCTCCTGGCAAATCGACTTATAGTCTCCCCTTTGCTCAACCAGACGGCGGCGCAAACCATCCTCTGGCCCCCTGAGCCCGATACCCGGACCTGGGCCGACGTACCTGGCCGGTTATCCGGCCCGGGCCCGGGGCGGTTTGCCGATGCTGACGGCGGGGAGGCTGGGCGCGTGCAGACGGCATTCGTACTAGGCGGCGGCGGGATCCTCGGCGCCCACGAGGTCGGCATGCTCCGTGCCTTGTCCGAGGCGGGCATCCGGCCCGATCTGGTGGTGGGAACATCGGTCGGCGCGATCAACGGCGCGCTGGTGGCGGCGGACCCCGACCGCGCAGCAGCGCGGCTGGCCGGCCTCTGGCAGGGCGACGAGCTCCGTCAGGCGTTCAGCGAGAGCGTCTGGGGCCGGCTGGCCCGGCATCCGGCGGCTGGAACGCCAGGGCCGGGGCGACCTGGCCGCCCTCGCCCGGGACATGCCGCACCTGCTCGCCCCCCGGACCGGCGGGGTCCTCACCGCCCTCGCCGCCTGCCCTGGCGCCGACGTGATCTTCGTGGGGCACGCCGGGCTGGACCAGTTGGCCAGCGTGGCCGACGTGTGGCGCAGCCTGCCGATCGACCATGTCGTGCAGGCCCGCTGGTGGCGGGTGCCCGCCGCGGGGGTACCGCGCTCAGCCGATCATGAGGCCCAGGTGCGGTGGCTCTACGACTGGTGGGCCCGGATCGACGCGTGGATCGAGCAGAACACAGCGCAGCCGGGCCGGGCGCCGGTGGACGAGACGCTCACGTAACAGGCCGGTCAGGCCGGGCGCGCTCGGCCGGCAGCTTGCGGAAGTCCCAGCTGGTGATCTTGCCCGGCGTGACGCGCAGCCAGCCGTGCCGCCCATCGTGCAGCATCGAGTCGCCACCCAGGTACTTGCGCGCGAACAGCAGTTCCACGGCGGCGAGCCGGGCGTCGTCCGCGCCGTGGCGCGGCACCTCGCCCACCGGCTCGGCCGTTCCCCTGATCTCCGCGCCACGCAATTCGTGGTACTCCTCGCCAGCGTCGATGACCACCGCCACCCGCGGGTCACGGATCAGGTCGGCCCACCGCTGGCTGCGCACGACCGAACTCAGCCACAGCGTCCCGCCGGCCCAGACGAACCAGAGCGGAACGACGTGCGGCCCGGCCGGGGCCAGGGTCGCGACCCGGCAGGTCCGCGCCTGGGCCAGGAACTCATCGAGCTCGGCCGGGGTCATGGCGATCGACCGGCCGCGGCGCTGCTGTGCGCCAGCCATGGCGCCCCTCCTCCTCGTCAGGCCCCGCAGCGGGGGCGCCGGGGCGGCGCTGAGCAGGCCGTCCACCGCCGGCGCGGCCTTGGCCAGCTCCCTGACCTGCGAGGAAGCATGCCGGCCCGCCGGCCGCGGACATGTCTGCCTATTGGTCCTAAGTGACCTAGTTCCGGTGCTACGCTCCTCGGAGCCATTTTCCCCCTGCCCGTAGGGAACGCCGGGGGTAACGGCGCGGGGGGGCTCGATGCACAGCTCGATCAATGACGAACGCGGCGGCGGCCGCCACTTCGCGCGGAGTCGCGGCTCGTTGCCGCCGGGCGATGTCACGGGCGTTGCTGGCCTTTCCGTCGTCCATTCCCTCCCGGCCCTGGGCAGGCCCGGCGGCCCGGCCCTCCGGGGCCCGGCCCTCCGGGGCCCGGCCCTCCGCGGCCCGGGCGCTCACCCCCGTATACCCCGGCCCGGCTGCCGCAGCTAGCCGGGCCCTGTCTCCGCAGATCACCGCCCGCTGGCTCAGCGGCCTTCTCCACCCGTTCCGACTTCCGTAAGAGGTGTTATGGCTGACCGCCAGCGGCCCGCCCGGACCCGGACGATCCGGGTGACCCTGGTCGGCCTGCTCCTCGTTCCGCTGCTGGCCCTGGTGGGACTGTGGGCGTTCGCCGCCAGCATCACGCTCGGCAACGTCATCCGCTACCAGCACTACACCACGCTCGCCGACAGGACCAGTGCCAGCATCGGCGCGCTGACGGGCGACCTGGCGGCGGAGCGGTCGCTCACCCTGGCCTGGGTGGGATCTGGCCGCCGCACTCCGCAGACGACGATGCTGGCCGCACGCCACGCCACCGACATGGCCGCGGCGGCGAGCCGCGCGGCGCTGACGTCGGCGCACGGACTGTACGACCCGGTCGCCCTCTCGGGGCTCAAGCGCTTCCTGGCCGACCTGGCCACCCTGCCCCGGATCCGGGCGGCCGCCGACTCCGGGGCGGCCGGCGTCGTCACCACGTACCGCGCCTACGACACGATCAGCACTTCCCTGTGGGAGTTCCTGCACATCTCGGCGCCACCATCCGACGCCACCCTCAGCACCATGAGCCAGTCCGCCGTCGCGGTCGTCGGCCTGGGAAACTCCAGCTTCGGAGCGGTGTCCCTGATCGAGGCCGCACTCGCGGCGGGCGGCCGGATGACCCAGCCCGAGCGGACGCTGTTCGCCCAGGTCGTTGGCCAGCAGAACCTCCTGCTCGAGGACACGTTCACGCTGTCAACGCCATCCGTCAGGGCCGTGTACGCACGCGCCTTCGGATCGAAGGTCTACCGCCAGCTCCTCGCGACGGAAAACAGGATCGAGAACAGCCCGGTCAACCGGCCGGTCCCGGTGAACCCGCAGGCCTTCCAGGGCATCGCCGAGGGGATGGCGCCGGCGGTGCAGGCCCCGCTGGGCCAGATCGGCACCATCCTCAGCGCGCAGTCCTCAGACCTCGGCAGCACCCTGGTGACCCAGCTGGTCCTGGTCGGCACTCTCGGCCTGCTCGCGGTGGGCGCGTCGGTGTTCTTCATGGCGCAGTTCGGCCGCAGCATCCGGCGCGAGCTGACCGGCCTGCGCGACGGCGCCGCGGTGATGGCCAATCAGCACCTGCCCCACGTGATCGAGCGGCTGCGCCGGGGTGATGAGGTGGACGTCGAGGCAGAGTCACCGCCCCTGCCCACCGGGAACATCACCGAGATCGCCTCCGTGGCCCAGGCGTTCTCCACCGTGCAGCGGACCGCGGTCGAGGCGGCCGTGGGCCAGGCTGATCTCCGCAAGAGCGTCAACCAGGTGTTCCTGAACCTGTCGCTGCGGAACCAGTCGCTGCTGCACCGGCAGCTCGGCATGCTCGACTCGATGGAACGGGCCACCAACGAGCCCAGCGCCCTGGCCGACCTGTTCCGCCTCGACCACCTGACCACCCGCATGCGCCGGCACGCGGAAAGCCTGATCATCTTGTCGGGCGCCACCCCGGGACGTGGCTGGCGTGACCCGGTGCCGGTGCTGGATGTGCTCCGCGCCGCGATTGCCGAGGTCGAGGACTACGTCCGGGTCGACGCGGCCAGCGACTCGCGGGACAGCGTGGTCGGGGCCGCGGTGAACGACGTGATCCACCTGGTCGCTGAGCTGGTCGAGAACGCCACCACGTTCTCCCCGCCCACGACCCGGGTGGAAATCCGCGCCGACGTCGTCGGGAACGGCTTCGCGGTGGAAATCGAGGACCGCGGGCTCGGCCTCGCCCCCGGGGAACTTGCCGATATCAACGCGCGCCTGGCCAGCCCGCCCGAGTTCGACCTGGCCAACAGCGACCAGCTCGGCCTGTTCGTGGTCGGCCAGCTCGCCGCCCGGCACGGGATCAGGGTCTCGCTGCGGGAGTCCCCGTACGGCGGGACCACCGCCATCGTGCTGATGCCGCACAGCGTCATCGTGCGGGAGGGCGAGACGAGGTCGCGCGGATCCGCCAGCGGGACCGGGCAGCCAGCCCCGGCCGGCCCGCCCGCGGCTCCTCTCCCCGCGGATGCCCCGCCTCCCCCCGCAGATGCCATCAGCCCGATCGCGCGCCGGGAGCGGACCTCTGCGTTCAGCCTGACGGGACGGCACCGGCTGGATCCCGTTCCCCCCCAGAACGGGACCGTGCCGGGCCGGGACCACGGCCTGTCCTCCGGCGCGCCAGACGGCCTGTGGGCCGGGCTGGGGGAACCGGCGGATGCGGCCACCCCGGCGCGCGGGCCCTGGGATCCCGCGCGGCCGGGGCCGGCGGAGCCTGCGGACCCGCTGCGCCCGGACCTGGCCCGGCGGCCGCCGTCCCCGGCCGCGGAAACGTACCGGGGACTGCCGCGGCGGGTCCGCCAGGCCAGCATCGCCCCCCAGCTCCGCGACCAAACGCCTGGCGAGCCGGCGGCCAGCCGGATGACCGACCCCCCGATCGAGGAACGCTCCCCCGATGACACCCGGGACCTGTTCTCCTCGCTGCAGCAGGGGTGGCAGCGTGGGCGGGTGGACGACCTCGATTACCCCGACGACGGTCCGGGCGAGTGGCCCGGAGGCCGGCCTGGCGGGAGCCCGGACTCCGGCAATGGTGAGGCTCTGTGATGGCGATGGAGAGCACGGCCGCGCAACTGAACTGGCTGCTGGACAATCTGGTCGCGCGGGTCGAGCATGTCCGGCAGGCGGTCATCCTGTCCCGGGACGGGCTGGTGGTGGCGATCTCGCAGAACATGGCCCGCGAGGACGGCGATCACCTGTCCGCCCTGGCCGCCGGGGTGCAGAGCCTGGCCCGTGGTGCGGGCCGCCACTTCGCGGGCGGCGACGTGCGGCAGACGATCATCGAGATGGATTCCGCCTTCCTCTTCATCATGGCCGCGGGGCAGGGCACCTGCCTCGCGGTGGTCAGCTCCGCGGACGCCAACGTCGGCGTCATGGCCTACGAGATGGCCATGCTGGTCCGCCGGATGGGCAAGTACCTCACGGCGGCGCCGCGGTTCCCCGACCGCGAACCAGCCGCAGGGTGAGGGGATGGCCGCCCCGAAGGACAGGTGGCTCGACCGGGAAGCAGGCCCGGTCGTGCGGCCCTACGCCGTCACGAAGGGCCGGACCGCGCCGGCCGCCGGCACGTCTGCGGGCCTGATCGACATCATCGCGGCGATCGACGCGGAGCTGCCCGCTGGCTTGCGGCTGAGCCCTGAGCACCGGCAGATTCTGGCCCACTGCGGCCGGCCCATTACCGTGGTGGATCTGGCGTCTGACATTGACCTCCCGGTCGGCGTGGTCCGGGTCCTGCTCAGTGACCTGAGCCAGCACGGGATTGTCCGGGTCCTCGCGACGCCGAGAGGGCCGGTAACCAACGAGCGTCTACTGAGGGACGTACTGGATGGACTACACGCACTCTGACCCTGCCACCGATGCCCTGGTGCCCCCCACCACGGCCAAGATCCTCATCGCCGGTGGGTTCGGCGTGGGAAAGACCACGCTGGTCAGCGCCATCAGCGAGATCCGGCCGCTGCGGACCGAGGAGACGCTCAGCGACCGCAGTGTCGGTGTCGACGACATCAGCGGGGTGCAGGGCAAGACCACGACCACCGTGGCGATGGACTTCGGCCGGATCACGTTCCGGTCCGACCTGGCCCTGTACCTGTTCGGCACGCCCGGGCAGGAGCGGTTCTGGTTCATGTGGGACGAGCTGGCCTACGGCGCACTGGGGGCCGTGGTCCTGACTGACACCCGCCGCCTCGCTGACTGCTTCGCCTCCGTGGACTACTTCGAGCGTCATGGCACCCCGTTCGTGGTGGCGGTCAACTGCTTCGACGACGCGCCGCAGTACGACGCCGACGACGTCCGGATCGCGCTCGACCTCGATCCGGGAGCGCCGGTGGTGCTCTGCGACGCCCGGGACCGGGAATCGGTCAAGAACGTGCTGATCACCCTGGTCGGGCACGTGCTCGCCCGGGCCAACCCGGCCGCTGAGTACCAGAGCGCGCCGCTCCCGGCCAGCTAGCCGGGGCGGCCGGCGGCCAGCACGCTCTACCGGCCACCCGGCCACCCGGCCACCCGGCCACCCGGCCACCCGGCCACCCGGCCACCCGGCCACCCGGCCACGGCCATCCCGGCCACGGCCACCGACCATCCGGGAACGCCACCGGGACTATCTGGCCACCCCGTGGTGTTGTGCGGTATGGTCGCAGTAGGCGATGTCCATTCCGCCTACCTGGCGAGTGTGCCAACTAGGTAGTTCCAGCGACTCCGGCTAACTCATCTGGATAGCCGATCCGGCTGATTTCCCGTTAGCTGCGAGAGGGTTCACGGCTCCGTCGTCCCAGGACCGGACCGAGGTCCAGGGCCGGGCTGTTCCGGAACCAGCGTGCCGAACACTGGTTCCCGGGTTTCCCCGAATCGTGCACGCACGCCTTATCCAGCGGCGCCATCCGGCGCCTTTTCCGGCGTGCCTGTCTTCGGGCCGCCTTCCGAAAGGAATTTCTTTTATGACCGCAATCCTCACCGAACCCGCGGCGGCGCCGCGGGTCACCAAGAACCAATCCCAGCGCCCGCCCCGCAAGCAATCCCCGGCGGCGGCGCAGCCCGGGAAGACCCGGCCGCAGTCTTCCGCGGCCCCCGTCCAGGATGGGCCCCCCGAACCCGTGTCGGGCCTGCTGGACTTCACCGACGGACGGGCGTTCCTGCGCCGCGCCGGCTACCAGCGCGGCCCGGACGACGTCGCGGTGTCCCAGGCTCAGGTCCAGCAGTACGGGCTGCGCCAGGGTGACGCCGTGGACGGCACCGCACGGCCGCCCCGGGCCGGCCAGGCGCCGGGTAACCGGGACAGCCGGGCCAGGCGGGAGACATACCCGCTGCTGGCCAGCGTCGCCACCATCAACGGGATAGCCCCCGGGCGGGCGGCGCGGCGCCCCGAGTTCGCCAAGCTGACCCCGCTGTACCCGCAGGAGCGGCTCCGCCTGGAGAACGGCTCCAGCCCGGGGAACCCGGCCACGGGCCGGATCATCGACCTGGTCGCCCCGGTCGGCAAGGGGCAGCGAGGGCTGATCGTGTCGCCCCCGAAAGCCGGCAAGACCATGGTGCTGCAGGCCATCGCGGCGGCGGTGGCCGCCAATCATCCCGAGGTCCACCTCATGGTGGTGCTGGTCGGCGAGCGCCCTGAGGAAGTTACCGACCTGCGCCGCTCGGTGCGCGGCGAGGTCGTCTACTCGACCTTCGACCAGTCCGCCGAGGAGCACATCCAGGTCGCCGAGCTCGCCATCGAGCGGGCCAAGCGGCTGGTCGAGCTGGGGCGCGACGTGGTCGTGCTGCTCGACTCCATCACCCGCCTCGGCCGGGCCTACAACCTCGCTGCACCGTCCAGCAGCCGCATCCTGCAAGGCGGGGTGGCCGTCGGCGCCCTGTACCCGCCGCGGAAGTTCCTCGGCGCCGCGCGCAACGTCGAGGACGGCGGCTCCCTGACGCTGCTGTGCACGGCTCTGGTGGACACCGGCTCCCGCATGGACGACGTCTTCTTCGAAGAGTTCAAGGGCACCGGGAACATGGAACTGCGGCTGCGCCGCGACCTGGCCGAGAAGCGCATCTTCCCCGCGATCGACGTCGGGCCCTCCAGCACCCGGCGCGACGACCTGCTCATGACCGCGCAGGAGCACGGCGTGACCGCCAAGCTGCGCCGGGTCCTCGCCGAGCTCGACGCGCAGCAGGCCATCCAGCTGCTGCTGGACCGCACCCGCGGCACCGCGTCCAACGCCGAGTTCCTCCGCCAGATCCAGCTCAGCGCCTGACGGCCCGCGGTGGAGCGGCTTCCCCCGGCAGGCCCGCCCGGATTCCTCTTGACCCCGGACATCACCACCCTTATGGTGGCCAAGTTGCGGGAGAAATTGTCGCCAAAATTGGCGGCGCACGACGGGCCGTGAAGCCGGGGGCACGCGTGGGCGGACGAGAGATGCACACCAGCTCCGGTGATCCGCCGGGGCGGCGCTGCCGCTGCCGTCTTCGCTGCGGATGGGCAGCCAGAGCCGCCCGGGGGACGGCCGCGCCGTGCTGAACTCGACCAAGCCCAGCGAGTGGGCCCGCCGGCTGGTGCGCGGCGCGTACGACCTGCACGTGCACGTGGAGCCCGACGTGATGCGCCGCCGGGTCACCGACCTGCAGCTGGCCCGCCGCTGCTGGGATGTGGGACTGGCGGGGTTCGCCCTGAAGTCGCACTACGTCCCGACCGCGGAACGCGCCGCGGTGCTCAACGAGGCGCTGAATCAGGGGATGGAGCCGGGCGGGGTCCGGGTGCTCGGGGCCTTGACGCTCAACGCGTCGGTGGGCGGGCTCAACCCGGTCGCGGTCGAGATCGCGGCGCGTGAGGGCGCCCGGATCTTGTGGATGCCGACCCTGGACGCGGCCAACCACCGGGCCAAGCACGCCGACCTGCCCCCGGGCGCGACGCCCCCGATGTGGCTGGCCCTGCAGCGCGACCTGGACGCCCGGGGGGTCACGGTGCCCGTGGTCGAGGTCCTCGACGGGTCCGGGCGGCCGCTCCCGGCCACCCGTGAGGTGCTCCGGCTGGCCGCGCGGCACCAGCTGGTCGTGGCCACCGGCCACCTGTCCGCGTACGAGAGCCGCGCCGTGGCCGAGGCCGCGTTCGAAGCCGGGGTCCGGCACGTGATCGCCACCCACCCGGAGTTCCCGCAGCAGGACATGAACCTGGACGACCAGCTGGCCCTGGCCGGGCAGGGGGCGTTCCTGGAACGCTGTTTCACGACGCCGTTCACCGGCAAGTACGAGTGGGCCCGGATGGCCGGCAACATCCGGGCCACCGGGGCGGAGCACACCATCATCACCACCGACCTCGGCCAGCCGCACAACCCCCCGGTGGAAGACGGGCTGCCGCTGATGGCGGACGCACTGCAGGCCGCGGGATTCACGGACGAGGAGATCACCACCATGATCGTGTCCAATAGCCGCCTGCTGGCTGGCGCGGGCAGCCAGGACGCGGGCCTGCCCCATCCAGGCCTGCCCCATCCAGGCCTGCCCCATCCAGGCCAGCCCCATCCAGGCCAGCCCCATCCAGGCCAGCCCCATCCAGGCCAGCCCCATCCGGGCCCGCACGGCGGCGCTGCGTGACCACCATGGACGGATTCGGGCGGCTGCTGGTCGTCAGCGCCCACGCGGCCGATTTCGTGTGGCGGGCGGCCGGCTACATCGCCGTCGTCACGTCGGCGTTCGGGCAGGTGCATGTGGTGTGCCTGTCCTACGGCGAGCACGGCGAGTCACCCGGGGCGTGGAAGCAGCCGGGCATGACCGTGGACCGGGTGAAGGAGATCCGCCGGGCCGAGGCGCAGGAGGCCGGGCGGGTGCTGGGGGCCACCATGCACTTCCTGGACCAGGGGGATTATCCGCTGCCGGACACCGGGGACCTGGTGCTGCGGCTGGCGGACCTGATGCGTGAGCTGCAGCCCGGGGTGATCCTCACCCACTCCCGGGTCGACCCCTACAACTACGACCATCCGCAGGCCGCTGACCTGACCCTACGGGCCCGGATGGTGGCCCAGGCGCAGGGACGGCCCTCCGCGCACCCGGTGCTCGGCGCGCCGCCCGTGTTCCGCTTCGAGCCTCATCAGCCCGAGATGTGCGAGTTCCGGCCGGACGTCCTCGTCGACATCACCCCGGTGTTCGACCTGAAGCAGCAGGCCATGGCCGCGATGGGATCCCAGGAACACCTGGTCCGCTACTACGAGGACCTGGCCGAGCGGCGCGGGGTCCAGGCGCGGCGCAACGGCGGCGCGGCCGCGATCCGCTACGCCGAGGCCTACCAGCGGGTCTTTCCCCAGGTGAGCGGGGTGCTGGCGTGAAGCCCGTGGTGATCGTGGACCCGCCCCGCGCCGACTCGGCCGTGGTGGACGAGCTGGGCGAGCTCGGCGTGGCCACCGTGCACGAGGCCGCGGGCAAGACCGGCCTGCTCGGCACCGCCCTGCGGCCGGCCTGGCCCGGCGCCCGGGCCGCCGGGACCGCGCTCACCGTGCTGTGCGGGCCGGGTGACAACCTCATGCTGCACGTCGCCATCGAGCAGGCCCGGCCGGGTGACCTGCTGGTCGTCACGACCACCTCCCCCTCCTGCGACGGCTTCGCCGGCGAGCTGATCACCACCTCGCTCGCGGCGCGGGGGGTGCGCGGGCTGGTCACCACCACCGGCGTGCGGGACGTCGCCCCGATCACCGCGGCGCGCTTCCCGGTCTGGTCCCAGTTCGTCAGCGCGCAGGGCACCGGCAAGGCGATTGGCGGCGCGGTGAACACGCCGGTCAGCGTGGCCGGCACCGTGATCCGGCCGGGGGACGCGGTGGTCGCCGACGACGACGGCGTGGTCTGCATCCCCCGGGAGCAGGCCGCGCAGGTCGCGGCTGACGGCCGGCGCCGGGCCCGGCGGGAAGACGAGGCCCGGGACGCGTTCATGCGGGGGGAACTCGGCCTGGACCGCTACCAGCTGCGCCCGGTGCTGGAACGGCTCGGCGTGGCCTACATCCGGGCCGATCACGCCGCGGCGGCGGACCACGGGGAGGGGTGAGCGTGGCCGACGACGGGGCCGTGCTGGACGCGCTGCGGGATGCCATCCTGGCGGGAGAGTTCGCGGCCGGGCAGCGCCTGGTCGAGGTCGACCTGTGCGAGCGCTTCGGGTGCAGCCGGTTCGCGGTGCGCGCCGCGATCCCGGTGCTGGCCAGCGAGGGCCTGGTCGATGTGCAGCGGCACCGGGGCGCCCGGGTCCGTGTCATCCCGCTCGCCGAGGCGATCGAGATCACCGAGGTGCGGCGCCTGCTGGAAGGGCTGACCGCGGCCCGGGCCGCGGAGCGGGTCACCCCGGAGCAGGCGGCCGGGCTGGAGGACATCGTCGCGCAGATGCGGGTGGCGGTGGAGTCGGCCGAGCTGCTGCGCTACAGCGACACCAACGCGCGGCTGCACGCGCGGATCCGGGCCATCGCCGCGCACGACACCGCGACCAGCATGATCGAGCGGCTCCGGGCCCAGCTGGTCCGGCACCAGTTCGCCCTGGCCCTGATCCCGGGACGGCCGGCCGTGTCCCTGGCCCAGCACGAGCGGATCGTGGCGGCCATCGCCGCCCGCGATCCGGCTGCGGCCGAGGCGGCCATGCGGGACCACATCACCAGCGTCATCGACTCACTCAGCAGCCTCGCCGGGGAGCGGCCCCGCCAGGAGAGCGCCATTCATCCGAGCCCCAGGAGGTAATCGCGCCATGTCCCCGCAGCGCTGCCGTGATATCGCCCACGTGTCGGCCGTGGAGCTCCGGACCCGGGTCCCCGCCGAGACCGTGGATTTCTTCGTCCGGCTGATGGGCCTGTCCGAGGTGGCCCGCTCCGGACCCCGCACCTACCTGCGGACCTGGGACGACTACGAGCGGCGTCCGGGACCGCCCGGTGATGGCCGGCGGGGCGCTGACCGTCGCGGTGCTCGGGCTGGGCGAGGCCGGCGGGGCGATCGCCCGTGACCTGGCCGCGGCCGGGGTCTGCGTGCGCGGCTACGACCCGGTGGCGCCGGCGCCGGCCGGCGTGACCGCGGCCTCCGGCGACGCAGACGCCTGCCAGGGCGCCAGCCTGGTGCTCAGCCTGACCACCGCCGGCGAGGCGGAGAAGGCGCTGGAACAGGCCCTGCCCGGCCTGGGCGGTGCGGGCGCCCGGCACGGGGCGGCCGGGCGGGCCGTGTTCGCCGACGCCAACACCGCATCCGCGGGCCTCAAGCAGGATCTGGCCGCGACCGCGGAGCAGGCCGGGGTGCCGTTCGCGGACATCGCCATCATGGCGCCGGTGCCCGGGCGGGGGCTGGGCGTCCCGATGGTGGCGTCCGGGCCAGGCGCGGAGAGCGTCGCCCGGATGCTCGGGGGCTACGGGGCCTTCGTGAGCGTGCTGCCCGGGCCGGCCGGGGCCGCGGCCACCCGCAAGCTGCTGCGCAGCGTGTTCTACAAGGGAATGGCCGCCGCGGCGATCGAGGCCCTGCACGGCGCCCGGGCGGCCGGCTGCGAGGACTGGCTGCGCGAGCACCTCGCGGCCGAGCTGGCCGCGGCGGACGCCGGGACGCTGGCCCGGCTGGAGCTGGGGAGCTACCAGCATGCGCGGCGGCGTGAGCACGAGATGGCCGCGGCCACCGACCTGCTCAACGAGCTTTCGGTCCCGCCCCGGGTGGCCCGGGCCAGCCAGCGGTGGCTTAATCAGCTGGCCACCGAGGCTGACTGACGGTACAGTCCGGATGCTGGGGGCTGGAGCCTGGCGCTGCGGTTCTCTGGGCTACGGCGGCGGCCGCACTGGCGCGGCAGATCGGGTAGATAGCGTGAGCACGGCGTGACGCGGGCATGACCTCTGCTCCGCCCGTCCTCACCCGGCCGAAGCTCACGCCCCGGCTCCGGGTGCTGATCGGCTTCCTCTGCGCGCTGGTCCTGGTGGACACGGTCTTCTTCACGGCACTCACCCCGCTGCTGCCGCACTACACCCAGTCCGCCGGGCTGTCCAAGGCCGGCGCCGGGATCCTGGTCGCCGCCTACCCGCTGGGCACCCTGGTCGGCGCGCTGCCCAGCGGGGTCCTCACCGCACGCCTGGGCGACCGGGCCGTGG
Organism: uncultured Actinomycetes bacterium; assembly: GCA_963782185.1. Lineage (GTDB taxonomy): Bacteria > Actinomycetota > Actinomycetes > Streptosporangiales > Streptosporangiaceae > RYN-230. The sequence goes on along the minus strand of CAWAJB010000029.1, from coordinate 17,186 downwards.
CGGTGCTCGGCCTGTCCCTGATGAGCGTGTCCACGCTGGTCTTCGGCTTCGCCACGGCCGCCCCGGTGCTGGACGCGGCGCGCTTCGTGCAGGGCCTGGGCGGGGCGTGCACCTGGACCGCGGCCATGGCCTGGACCGCCACCGCCGCCCCGCCTGAGCGGCGCGGCGAACTGCTCGGCACCGCGCTGGGCGCTGCGGTCGTCGGCGCCCTGTTCGGGCCCGTGGTCGGCGCCGTCGCCGGCCAGGTCGGCACCGGGCCGGCCTTCGCCGCGGCCGCGGTGATCGGGGCCGGCCTGATCGTGGTGGCGTTCCTGGTGCCCGCCGCGCAGCGGGCCGAGCCGCAGCGGTTGCGGGCCGCGTTCCCCGCGATCCGTGACCCTCATGTCGCGGCGGGCATGTGGCTGACCCTGCTGGCCGGCCTGGCGTTCGGCGTGGTGGACGTGCTCGTGCCGTTGCGCCTGGCGAAGCTGGGCGTAACCGTGCTGGTCATCGGGGGGACGTTCCTGGCTGCCGCGGCGGTCGAGTCGGGGCTTTCCCCGCTGGCCGGGCGGCTGTCGGACCGGCGCGGCGCGCTGGTGCCCATCCAGATCTCGCTGTGCGTCGCCGTCGCGGTCAGCCTGCTGGTGCCGTGGCTGGCCCCGGCGCCGGTGCTGATCGCGGTGCTGATCGCGGGCATGCCAGCGTACGGGACGATGTTCGCCCCGGCCTCGGCGCTGCTCAGCAACGGTGCGCACCGGCTCGGCCTGAACCAGGGCCTGGCCTTCGGGCTGGCCAACCTGGCCTGGGCCGGCGGCCAGACGGTGGGGGCGGCGGCGAGCGGGGCCCTGGCCCAGGCCACCTCCGACCTGGTCCCGTTCGTCCTGCTCGCCGCGGCCTGCCTGGGCACGCTCGTGTGGCTGCGTGCCCGCTCCGCCCGGTTCCGCTAGGCGCCCGGGCTGCCCCTGCTGTCCGGGGACTACGCGTGCTGTCCGGGTACTGCGCGTGCTGAGAGCGCCCGTCACCTTACCTGGCCGGCTTTTCGCAGGTCAGCAAGGTGGGATCCGCCTGAGCGTGGCCGCCGGTGCTGGCTGAGGAGTTGGGGGATGCGGTTGCGATGATCGTGCGGGACCAGCGCGGTGCCAGGACCCAGACGTCCCGAGCCGCTAGCACATAGCCCGGAAGCCCCGGCCTGGACGCCCGGTGCGGGGGGCGGACCTGGCCCCGCCTCTGTGTGGCCTGTGCCTCCTGCGCCATGGTCAGCTCCGGCCTCGCTGTACGATCGCGCTGATCACGGCATGAGGAGCGAGGAGGAGATATGAACATTCCCACCGGCATAGACGCCGATGCTCCGGTGCGTGCCCACCATGAGACCGATATCGATGCGCCGCTGGACACAGTCTGGCAACTGCACGCCGATGTCAGCACATGGCCTACCTGGCAAACGGAAATCACCGCCGCGCACATCGATGGAGCGTTCCAGCCCGGCGCCTCGTTCGAATGGACCAGCTACGGCTTCACCGTCGTCTCGACCATCTACGCGGTAACTCCGCGCGCCCGTGTGCTGTGGGGCGGCACGTCCGATGGCATCACCGGAGTCCACGAATGGGTCTTCAGTGAGACACCCGCGGGCGTGCATGTAGCCACGAACGAATCCTTCGCTGGCCAGCCTGTGGAAGCCGATGTCACCGGGATGCAATCGGCCCTCGACAGCTCGCTCACCTCCTGGCTCGCGCACCTTAAGGCCGCCGCCGAATCCAAAGGCTGACTCCGGTCAGATAAAGCAGCACGCATGGGCACCAGCTGAAGCAGGCCGGCATACTTGCTCCCATGAGCTGTGAGGTCTCCTGGTTTGCCGCGCTGTGCGACGACGACTACGAGTTTCTGGGCGTGCCGGACGTCAGGCTGCAGTCGAGCTGGGAACATTGCCGCGATATCGCGCTCGGCGCGGAGCAGGCCGGCTACGACAACCTGCTGCTGCCCTCCGGCTACGCGATGGGGATCGACTCGATAGCGTTCGCCGCCGGGATCGCCCCGCTGCTGCGCCGGATGCAGCTGCTGGTCGCTGTGCGGATGGGTGAGATGTGGCCGCCGCAGCTCGCCCGGCAGCTGGCCACGATCGATCAGATGCTCGACGGCCGGCTGACGATCAACATCATCTCCTCCGACCTGCCCGGCCAGAGCCTGGAATCGGCTCCCAGGTACCGCCGCACCCTGGAGGTCATGCGCATACTGCGTGACCTGCTCGGCGGCAAGGCCGTTGACTTCCACGGCGAGTTCATGAACATCGCCCTGGACCCGCCGCGCCTGCGCCCGGTCCGGGGAGGCTGCCCCCCGTTCTATTTCGGCGGCCTTTCCGAGGCGGCACGCGAGGTCGCCGCCCAGGCCGCCGACGTGTTCTTGATGTGGCCCGACACGCTGTCCGGAGTCGAGGCCGTCCTGGAGGACATGCGAGCGCGTGCCGCCCGGTACGGCCGTACGCTGCGGTTCGGCTACCGCGCGCACGTCATCGTCCGCGCCACCGAGGCCGAAGCCCGGTCCGCCGCGCAGCGCCTGGTTTCCCGGCTCGATGACCGCACCGGCGACACCATCCGCCGCCGGTCCCTGGACACCAGCTCCGCGGGAACCCAGCGGCAGAGCGAGCTCCGCGACATCGCCGATGACGACGGCTACGCCGAACCGAACCTGTGGACCGGCATCGGCCGGGCGCGCTCTGGCGCTGGCGCGGCCATCGCCGGTGACCCCGATCAGGTGCTCGCCAAGATCCGCGCCTACGCCGACCTCGGCATGGACGCTTTCATCCTGTCCGGCTACCCGCACGCCGCCGAAGCCGACCTGTTCGCCCGGCATGTGCTGCCGCACCTGGACCATGCACCGCTGCTGCCGCGCTGAGCGGAGTCGCCGGGACCCACGGGGTTAGCGGAGTGCGGTGAGTAGTTCTGTGTAGGCCTGGAGGTAACGATCGACGTCGGCGCGGGTGGCGGGGATGGGGACGGTGGGGCCCGCTCCGGGGAGGGCTTCCCAGATCCCGCGGTTGGCGAGCCAGATCCGGATGAGCCGGGTGAGCTCGTCGTCGGTGAGCGCATAGGCTTCGGCGCCAGTGTGCGGTTCCGGTCCGAACCACTGGCCCGAGCGGGGCCCGAGCCGGATCACCGTCCAGGGCAGGCCAGCTGAGCTGATGGCGGCCTGGATCCCGTCGGCGAGCTCGGTGCCCAAGGTTGTGGCGTGGGCGTACGCGCCGGGGACGAGCACGCGGGCGAGCGCCGCTTTCGCGGCGGCCGCAGACAGCGGGTTGCCGAACAGCGTCCCGCCGGTCGCCACGTTGGCGGCCACGCCCAGCTCCTCGCCGAGGGCATCGGTGACCCCGTAGGCGCCCATGGGCAGGCCGCCGGCGACCGCCTTGCCGATGGCGATGATGTCGGGCTGCAGCTGCCATAGTGCGGTCGCCCCGCCGGGGCCCACGACATGAGTGTGCGTCTCGTCGATACCCAGCAGGGTGCCGTAATCGCGGGTCAGCGCGCGGAGACTGGCGTGCCAGCCGGGCTGGGGCAGCAGCATGTGGATGGAGTTCGTCATCGCCGGCTCGGTCAGCACCAGGGCGACGTCGCCAGGCTCGAGCGCCCGGCGCAGCGTGCCGGCGTCGTTGAACTGGGCGATCCGGACCCGGCCGGTCACGCCCTTGGGCAATCCGCGCTGCACCGGCCTGGCCTGGCCGTCCTCGAGGTCCACCAGGCCTTCATCAAAATGTCCGTGGTAGTGCCCCTGGAACAAGACGATCACGTCGCGGCCGGTGACGGCCCGGGCCAGCCGGATCGCCTCCGTGTTGGCCTGGGTGGCCGACAACGTGAACTGCCACTGCCCGGCCGGGTAGCGGCGCGCCAGTTCTTCAGCCACCTCCACCGAATCCTCGGTCGGCAGCAGGAACTGGGTGGACCGCGCCACCTGCGCGGTGACCGCCGCCACGATCTCGGGGTTGGCATGCCCGCAGAACATGGCCATGTCCGAGGCATTGAAATCGATGTAGCTGAACCCGTCGAGGTCAGTGAAGCCTGGGCCGCTGCCGTGGGCAACGTAGACCGGCTGGTCGTTGCCGGAGGCCATCCACGCCATCGGCATTCCGTCGGGCATGTGCGCGCGGGCCCGGCCGACCATGGCCAGCGTCCGCGGCCGGTCCGCCCGGAAGCGGTCCAGCTCCCGCACGCGCAGCTCAGCGATCCTGCGGCGGTCCAGATCCCCCATAGCCGTCATACCAGGATGCTACGCCGGCCACTCCGGGCCGCAGCTCACACAGGAGTCACACACCGCCCGACGGCAGCGCTCGCGCTCCCCGAAGGTCCTCTCCCGAACGCTCATGCTACTGGCGCGACGCTGGGGCGTTGCATGGTTCCGGGCGGCGCTGTCCCGTGGGCATCCCCCCTGGTACCTCTGGGTTGCCCTGATCATGAACATCACCGGTGTGCTGGCTCGCGTGTTCGTGCCCGATCTTGAGGTGGCGATTCCCCTGTACCAGGAGCTGTCCGGGACGGGCGAGGTGCACCGCTTCGGCTTCCGTGATGTGGAACTCGCTCGGGTCGGCCCCTTCCTGCTGCTAGCCGGGAATACCGCCGCCTACCGGAACCGGGTGGCGACGATCCTGGTCGGCGCGCTTGCGCCGGTGATCACCGCGATCGAGGCCGCCGGTGGCCAGGTCATCGAAGGCCCCGTACCGGCTCCCAATGGGGACCGGCTCATCGCCCGCCATCCCGACGGCGCACTCTTTGAATACATCGAGGCCGTCACCGGCTAACCCGATTCAAAGCATTAGGGCGGCCCATTCGCACATTCCGCGGCAATGCTTTTCGGGTCGAGCGGTGGAGGCACGCCCCGTGGCAGGCTCAGCGGCGGTCGCGAACCCGCGCAGCGCTCAGCGGGAGCCAGGCCGTGAGGGCTTGGCCGGGCGGCCCAGGCGACGGAGGCGTACCAGGGCAGCGCCGATGAACAGCGCAACACCTGACTGCCCAATCCCTTTACCCCGGCAACGCACCTGCCCGGCGTTACCGCGGCGCCCAGCCGCCGGGCACGCACGCGGGATGGCCAGGTCAGCGCCCAGGCCCGCGGGCCTATAGTGTGACGCCATGTCCGCCCGCCCGCCAGGTCCACCCGCTGCGGTCACGTCCGTCCCGGGGGCGATAGCGCAGATGGAAGCCATCGCGGCGGCGACAGCGCCCGGCGATGGGCTGGCCTGCTTCAACCGCATGTACCTTCAGGTGACCCGGGATGTGAACAGCAGGCTGGGCCAGGGATTTTTCGCTGATCCGGTCTTCATGACCGCGTTGGATGTGGCCTTCGCCAATCTCTACTTCGGCGCCGCCGCGGCCGCGGCCGATCAGGTGACGGTCCCGCTGGCCTGGTGCCCGCTGATCGAGCAGCGGGCCGTACCTGGGATCGAGCCCGTCCAGTTCGCCTTGGCCGGCATGAACGCCCACATCAACCACGACCTGCCGGTGGCGGTCGTCAGCACCTGCGCACAGCTGGCGACCTCCCCGGCCGCGGGCACCCATCTGGCCGACTACCAGAAGGTGGACCAGCTGCTGGACGCGGCCGAGCAGTCGATCCGCCAGTCGTTCGAGTCCGCGCCCGAGCTCGCCGCCGATCACCACCTGCAGGCGGTCGGCAACGTCATCGCCAGCTGGACCGTCAACTCCGCCCGCGACCTCGCCTGGAACAACTCCCTGCTGCTGTGGGAACTGCGCGACATCCCGCCCGCGCGCGACCTGTTCCTGGACAGCCTGGCCGCCGCGACCGCGGCGGCCAGCCGCATGCTGCTCGTAGCCGTGTGACTGCCCTCCGCCCCCGCCGCCCGCCCGGCGAGCGGATCTGCCGAATCGGGCGAGCCCTGGCGATGAGTCCTCGCCTCGCCGCACGTCCTAACTGCCGTTGCTACTTCGCGGCAGCGAAGCCGGGAGCCGTTCCCTGAGATCCGAGGACAAGGAAGGACAAGGACGATGCCAGAACTCCTTATCGATTTCATCACTTCGCTCGATGGCTACGCGGCCGCCGACGGCTGGCCGGGTTGGTGGGGGCTGGAAGGACCCGAGTACCTCGCATGGCTGGGAGAGCAGCCCGAAAGGGACTACACCGTCCTGATGGGCGCAACGACTTACCGCGTCATGTCGGGATTCGCGGCCGAAGGAGAGCCAGGCACCGATGCCCTGGCGGGTATGTCGAAGGTCGTCTTCTCGACCACGTTGAACGAGCCCCTTTCCTGGGCGAACACGCAACTCGTGGCTCAAGCCCCGGTTGAGGCCGTGCGGGAGATGAAGGACAAGGGCTCCGAGTCGATGCGCACCATCGGCAGCCTTACCCTGTGCCGCTCACTCCTGAAGGCCGGTCTTGTGGACCGCTTCCGCGTGGTTGTCTTTCCCGTCATTACCGGAAGCAGCGGCCGGGAGCGGATCTACGACGGATATCCCGATGTTGCTCTCGACATGATCAGCAGCCGGACGTTCGATGGCCGCATCCAGCTGCTTGAGTACGTTCCGACGATTCTGGCTGGACCGTCGGGCACCAGCACGGCCAACCCCTGACAGCCAGCTGGTGCTGGTGCAGCCAGCCCTCGGCCGATCTCACCCGGATGGGCCGTGGCCTTTGGGGCTCCGGCCCAAATTCATCAACCGCTTTTCAAGGTCCGCCCACGTGGCACTCCACTGTGCGAGCGGACCAAGGATCTGCTCCAGCGCCGCAAGCTGCTCGTCAAAGGACGAGAGCTGGGCTTTCAGCGCCTCGATGCTGCGCCGCTGCGCGGCGATGCTGTCGGCGACCGACGCCAGTTGCGCAGCCGACAGGGCGCCCGGCAGCGGAGCCACGCCCGCCGCCGACGGAATGCTGTGACCCAATCCGGCCAGGTCCTGCAGCTCTCCTGTTACTGCGCGGAGCTGGCCGATGAATGTCTCGACCAAGGCGGGAACCGCGCCGGATGCACCCCGCTCATCGTCAGCCACCAGCCCCACTCCCTCCAGGAAGCCGCAACCGTCAACCATGGGATTATGCCCAGTCCCCGCGAGGGATAATGCTCGCGGCGCTGACCCATGCCCGCCACGCCGCTCCCGGGAGTTGTCCGGCTGCCGGGGATCGCCGGCGGAAGCCGATACTTCGCGATACCAGGCCCGGCGCGGATGCCCCAGTGACGAACGGCATAATCACGACCAACACTGGCCGGCACCGTTGACAGGTCGGCTGGTTGCCACCAGATACGGACGCGCCATCGCCGGGATGGCCCGGCTGCACGCGACGTGGATCGCCGCGGGCGGCTGGGTGCGATCCGGCGAGTGTCTGGATCCACACCGCGGTCCTCACCGTCCTGTGCGGGACGGCGGCCGCCGTAGCACCTGGGCGGCCGGCCCGCGGCCCGCCCTCATGCTGAGAACCGGCGAGGCAAACGACACTCGTCCGCTATTGCGGTGGTCGGCCAGGGGTCAGTCCTCGCGTTCGTACTTGAATGAGAGCTGGAGCTTGCTCCGATAGGTGATCGCCCCGCCTTCGTCCAGGTGAATGTCCTGCTTGACGACCTCAGCCACACGAAGATCGCGGATGGTCCCGGCTGCAGTCCTGATCGCCTCCGCTGCCGCCTCTTCCCACGAGGTGGTGCTTGTCCCGATGACCTCAGTCACCCTGTACACGGTCATGACGCTCCCCTTTCATGGCTTCCATGCCGGGCGCCCAATGAGTCCGCATCCGGCTAACCCGGCCCGGAGCCGGCTCGGATCGACAAGTGCACCGTTCGCCCACGGGCCTGAGCCTCGCACTTAGCCCGGGCGACGTCCAGGGGCGTTGCCCTGTACATCCATGACGTGCAGGCACGAGCCAGGAGACTCCCGACGAGGACTCGCCGGGCATTCCGGCCGGCTGAGGGCAGGGCTGTTAGGCTCCGCGCAGTCCTGCGGATGGCAGGACAGGAGGTGTGCACATGGCTGTTGTCGCGCTGCGCCCGGTAGAGGACGGGGACCTGGATGCCTTGTTCGAGCAGATGCGTGACCCGGAAGGCGTCCGGATGGCCGCCTTCACGCCTGAGGACCCTGATGACCGGAACGCCTTCGACGCGCACATGGCCAGGGTGAGAAGTTCGCCGGACATCACCATGAGGGCAGTTACCTGCGACGGCCGCCTCGCGGGGAGCATCGCCGCCTTCCCCGCCGAGGGCCAGACCGAGGTTACCTACTGGATCGATCGCGCAGCCTGGGGGAAGGGCATAGCGACCCGGGCCCTGGCGCTGCTCCTGGACCTGGTGACCACCCGGCCCTTGCACGCCCGCGCCGCCAGCGACAATGCCGGCTCACTCCGCGTCCTTGAAAAATGCGGCTTCCGGCCAGTCGGGACCGAGACATCGTTCGCTGCGGCGCGCAACGACAACATCGAGGAAACAATCCTGCGGCTGGACACCTGACGGCCGACCGCTCAGCGGCGAACCTGATAGCGCAGGTGCAGCACCCGGTCGCCCCGGATGACCACGTCGGGGTCTTCCAGCAGGTGCTGGCCCTTGACCGGCCCGAAGTACCGCTTGCCGGAGCCGAACACCACTGGCACGACATCCATCGCCACCTCATCCACCAGGCCGAGTGCGAGCGCCTGCCCAGGGATCTTGCCCCCTGCATCTGGTACCAGGCATGGCCGGCTCCCCGGCCGGAACCGATGAACGCGCAGCAAGCCGGACGTATCAGATGCGACGGTGCGCGCACTGTCCTGCAAAGGACCTTTGCGGTCGCGGGACATGGGCTGCCGCTGCTCAGCTAGCTGCGGGGGCGTGCTTGCTGCCAGGCGCCCGTCCCGCGCGCGGTGCAGAGGGCACTGGCTGAACGGGGACGTTAATGGATACCAACACGATCTTCATGGACTGCCCGGCATATATGGATAAGCATGGCGCGGTGAGATGCGGGCTTCCCGCTGAGGTGGAGGACAGGTATGCCGTCCGGTCATCCGATGGGCCGCTGGAAAGCGCCAAAATCCGTTGCCCTCGCGGCCACTGGTTCAACGGCCCACTAGAGTCGCTGACCTGGGATAAGGGCACGAGCGCAACTAGTGCGACGGCTGAAGGATCCCGCGAGCGGCAGGATGCTGCTTCGCTGCCAGCGCGGAAAGCAGGGACCGACTAGTTCCTGCCGGCTCCGTCACAGTCTGGCCAACGTAGGGTCAAGCTTCAGGTGCTGGTGCGATCCGGCGCCTGGGCGGAGGCGAGTGACAAGACCGTGAACGGCGTGCCCACAGTTGAAGCGGTGTTCCGCTACCCGGTCAAGTCCATGCTGGGCACCCGGGTCGGGCAGGCGGAGGTGCGTGCATCCGGCCTGGTGGCTGACCGGGGCTGGGCTCTGGTCAACCTGCAGACCGGCAAGGTCGCCAGCGCCAAGCGGCCCCGCCTGTGGCGGTCCTTGCTGCAGCTGCGAGCTGAGTGCCACGCGGGCGCCGGCGGCGCAGATCCCGCTGGCGCGGTAACGATCACGCTGCCGGACGGTACCGCGGTGCAGGCCGGCGAGCCTGGTACCGATGAGGTGCTGTCCAGGTTCGCCGGGCGCCCGGTGGCACTGCGCCGGGGGCGTGAAGCCGGTTCCGGGATTGACCGGGCGGTACCCGAAGAAGTGCTCGCCCACGGTGCCGGCGCCGAAGTAGCTTTCGAGTCGCTCGAGCTATCCCAGCAGGCCCCAGGCGACAGCTTCGTGGACTACGCCCCTGTTCATCTCATCACGACCGCGACCCTGGCCGCCGTCACCAGCGCGGCCGGCCCGGCGCCCCGCCCGTGGGTGTTCCGCCCCAACCTGATACTGGCCACCCCCGGGCTGAGTGGCTACGCCGAGAATGACTGGGTCGGCCGCCATCTGGCCATTGGCGGCCAGGTCCGGCTGGAGATCTTCCAGCCCACTACCCGGTGTGCCGTGCCGACGCTCGCCCACGGCCCAGACCCCGGTGATCCGCGGGTGCTGCGCGTCCTGGCCCGGGGAAACCGCATCCCCGTCGGAGGGTCCGGCCTGCAGACCTGCGCCGGCGTCTACGCCAAGGTCGTCAGCCCCGGCACGGTCCGGGCCGGGGACGAGGTCCGCGTTGGCCCCGCAACCGCGAGCACGCCAGGCGGCCGGGGCGGGTGACGGCGCAGCGAGGCGGGCAGCAGGCCAGCCGACCGCGCTCGCGCCGGGGCGTATTCACGCTGGGCGTTCTTGGCGCGCCTCAGCCGAATTGTTTCTGGGCGGGCCAGATGGCCTGCCAGGTTCTGGTGAGGTGCTGGCAGATCCAGACCGGGGCGCCTTGCTCGTCGTCGTTGATGCCGGCGTGGTTGTCCAGGTGCGCGGCGAGGCGGGCTGAGCCGCAGAAGGTCAGCTGGCTGCGCTGGTAGCCGACGACGATCGCGGTGGTCGCCCCGGCGGGTGGCGGGCCCCAGTACCAGAAGGACATGTGGCCGCTGTACGCGGCCGGCAAGCCGTCGGCCGGGCCGAAATGATCGACCGCGCCCGCCTCGCCGTAGTTGCTGGCCAATACGACCGTGGCCGGGCGCTGGGCGGGCGGCAGTGATCGGTAGGCCGTGGCGATCTCGCGCACGAAAGCAGGCCAGCCGATCGTCTCGCCCGCGTCGTAGTTCAGCGCCACGATCGGTGTGTCGTGAACCACCGAGACCGGCAAGACCGCAACGTGATCGGCAGTTGCAGCACACTGAGCACCAGCCCGGCTGTGATCAGCCCGGCCCGGCGCCTGCGGTGCGCGCGCCCAGCCCAGTTCACGGCGGGCTGGGCGCCGGCGGCCAGCAGGGCGGGGAGATAGGCAGCCAGGTAGTAGGGCTTGCCGCCGGTCAGCATGAACGCCACGGCCAGCACCGGGTAGGCCACGCCGACCGCCCGGCACCAGCGCAGTTCCGGGTCCCGGAAGAACCGCACCAGCCCGGCGATCCAGATCGGCGAGAAGTACCACGCGACCAGGACGAACTGCTCCGGCAGGATCAGCCACCAGGGCGCCGATGTTCCCGATCCGCCTGCCGCGATCGAACGGGCCACGGCCAGTTCGGGCCAGCCGTGGCTGGCCAGGGCTCACGCGCCGGCCTGGCGTGGTCAGGGCCGGGGCGGGGAGGCGAGGATCTGGGCCAGGTGCTGGCCGCGGGCCCCGCCGAGCTGGCTGGCCTGGGTCCGGCAGGAGAACCCGTCGGCCAGGAAGACCGTGGCGGGCGCGGCCCCCCGCAGCGCGGGCAGCAGGGCCAGCTCGGCCACCGCCGCGGACACCTCGTAGTGCCCCTTTTCCATGCCGAAGTTCCCGGCCAGTCCGCAGCATCCGGCCAGCGTGGTGACCGTGGCCCCGGCCGCGGACAGCAGCGCCCGGTCCGGGCCGTAGCCCATCACCGAGTAGTGGTGGCAGTGCGGCTGGGCGATGATCTCGGTGCCGGACAGGTCCGGCGGCGCCCACTGCGGCCCGGGGCCGAGCGGGGGCGGCGCGGTGAGCAGCTCCGCCAGTGTGCGGGTGGCGGCGGCCACCGCGGCGGCCCGGGCGTCACCGGGGAACAGGTCGCCCAGGTCGCAGCGGAGCACGGCGGTGCAGGAGGGCTCCAGGCCGACGATGGGGATCCCGGCCTCCGCGTACGGTCCCAGGACGTCCAGCAGCGCGCCCACGCGGCGGCGCGCCCCGCCCAGCTGGCCGGTGCTGATCCAGGTCAGGCCGCAGCAGGCCGAGCGTTCGGGGACGATGACCTGATAGCCGGCCTGGCCGAGCACGGTGAGGGCGGCCTGCGGCACCCCGGGGTCGAAGGCGTCGCTGAACGAGTCGGCCCACAGCACTACCGGGCGCCGGGACGGGTCAGGGACCGGGCTTGCGGGGCGTGCCGCGGCGGAGCGCCGGGCAGCGGAACGGCGGGCAGCGGAACGGCGGAACGGCACCTCGGCGAAGGACGGGATCGCGCGCCGGGTGTCCATCCCGCCGGCGGCGAGCACCGCCGTGGCCAGCGGCCCGATCCGCAGCAGCGCGTTGGCCAGCCGGGGCGCGGCCCCGGCCAGCCGGGCCCAGCGGGGCAGCTGGCCCAGTGCGTAGTGCGAGCGCGGCCGCAGCCGCCGCCGGTAGGCGCGGTAGGCCACCTCGGACTTGTACCGGGCCATGTCCACCCCGGCCGGGCAGTCCGCCGAGCAGGCCTTGCAGGACAGGCACAGGTCCAGCGAGTCACGCACCTCGGGTGATCTCCAGCCGGCCGAGACCAGGGTGCCGTTGGCCATCTCCTGCAGCACCCGCGCCCGGCCCCGGGTGGAGTCCTTCTCGTCCCGGGTGGCGAGGTAGGAGGGGCACATGAAGCCGCCTGACCCGGACGAGTCGGCCCGGCACTTGCCCACGCCCACGCAGCGGTGCACCGCCGTGGTCAGGTCACCGTCGTCTTCGGTGAACGCGAAGCCCGCCTGCCGGGGCAGCGGCGCGGCGGCCGGGCGGCGCAGGTCGGCGTCGAGCGGGCGGGGGCGGACCAGCACGCCGGGGTTGAGCAGGTCGGCCGGGTCCAGCAGGTGCTTGAACGCCCCGAACGCGGCCAGCGCGTCCGGGGAGTACATCACCGGCAGCAGCTCGCTGCGGGCCCGGCCGTCGCCGTGCTCGCCGGACAGCGAACCGCCGTGCGCGGCCACCAGGTGCGCCGCGTCGGTCAGGAACTGCCGCATGACGCCAGGGCCGCCCGGCTGGTCCAGCGGGAAGTCGATCCGCACGTGGATGCAGCCGTCCCCGAAATGCCCGTAGAGCAGCCCGTCCAGCTGGTAGGAGCCCAGCAGCGCCCGGAACTCCCGCAGGTAGGCGCCGAGCCGGTCCGGCTGGACCGCCGCGTCCTCCCAGCCGGGCCAGGCCTGCTTGTTGGCCGGGGTCCGCCCGCCGAGCCCCGCGCCGTCCTCCCGGATCCGCCAGATCGCCGAGGCCTCCGGGCCCGCCGGGATCACCGCCGCGGCCATGGCGCCGGCGCTGGCCACCATGGCCTGGGCCGCGGACACCGCCTCGGCGGCGGAGTCCGCGCCCATCTCCACCATGAGCCAGGCGTCCCCCGGCGGGAGCTCGGGCACCCGGGACGACCCTTTGCGGCGGCGCACCACGTCCACCATCCGGGCATCGAGTCCCTCGATAGCCAGCGGCGCGTGGGCCAGGATCGCGGGAACCGCGTCGGCCGCGTCCGCCACGTCCGGGTAACCGAGCACGACCAGCGCGTGGGCCGGGGCCACCGGCACCAGGCTGACCGTGGCGCCCAGCATGGTGACCACGGTGCCCTCCGTGCCGGCCAGCGCCCTGGCCAGGCTCGCCCCGTTCTCCGGGAGCAGGTGCTCCAGGGAGTAGCCGGACACCTGGCGGCGCAGCCGCCCGAACTCCTTGCGCAGCACGGCCAGGTTGGCCGTGACCAGCGAGTCCAGGCCGGGCACCGGGTCGAGCCCGTGCCCGGCCGTGAAGCGGCGGCCGGTACCGTCGATGACGTCGAGTTCGAGTACGTTGTCGGCGGTGCGGCCGTAGGCCAGGGCGTGGGCACCGCACGCGTTGTTGCCGATCATGCCGCCCAGCGTGGCCCGGGACTGGGTGGACGGGTCGGGGCCGAACCGCAGCCCGTGGGGGGCCGCGGCCGCCTGGAGGCTGGCCAGGATCACCCCGGGCTCGACCCGGGCGGTGCGTGCCTCCGGGTCGAGGTCCAGGATCTTCCCGAGATGCCGGGAGGTGTCCAGGACGATCCCGGCTCCGACCGCGTTGCCCGCGATGGACGTGCCGGCCCCGCGGGTGGTCAGCGGGGTACCCGTGCGCCGGGACACCTCGGCCACGGCCAGGATGTCGTCGGTGTCCCGGGGGAAGGCCACCACCTGGGGCACGACCCGGTAGTTCGAGGCGTCGCTGGAATACTCGGCGCGGCGGCGGGAGGACTCATCCACCTCGCCCCGCATCGCCGCGCGCAGGGCCTGGGCGATGTCTGCGGGATCCACGCCTGTCATCCTGCCGTGACCAGGCCGCCGCTCAGTACAGGACCCCGCCTGCTACTAGCGGCGGGGCCCGTGAACTGCGGTCAGCGGAATGGCCGACGACCGCGTCGGCTAGCCGCCCCGGGCGGCCGGTGACCGCACCCGCCCGGCCGGCTGGCTGGCTGGTCAGCGCCGGTACTTCCAGCTGGTACCCACCCCGGACAGGTGCAGGGCCAGGCAGACCAGGCCGAGCAGCATCAGGCTCGTCGGCGAGAAGATGGCGTTGCTGATGGACACGTTCGCGGCGTTGATGATGAAGGCAATGGCAAAGAGAATGGCTGCGACGAAACCCAGCATGAGGGCAGTCCTTCCGTCACTGGTGCGGCTGACGCCGTTGCGGCTGACTCGGCATCGGCGGGAAATCCGGGCATATCACCCGTGAACGCCGCTTTTGCCAGGAACGGCCGGCAAGTACCCAAGACCGGCGAACTAAACCGCGGGGGTGCCTGCATTACCCGGCCCGATTGGGGCACTCTGGGCGCGTGGCCGTTACTCCCCCGCCCGGCGGGCCAGGTGCCGGCGCCGCCGCGCCGTCCCGGCTGCCGTGGCGCGTGGCCGTGTACGTGCTGGCGGTCGTGGCTGTCGTGCTGCTCACGATCGTGCTGGCCGCCGCCGCCCGCGACCGGGGGCATGGCCCCAGCGCCACCCGGATGGTCTCGGTCGCCGCGGACCCGGTGCGCACGGTTGACCTCCAGGCCCCGCCCGGGCAGCTGAGCATCGACGCGGTCCGGACCGGCCGGGTGACGCTGTCCGGGCCGGTGCACTGGACCGGCCGGTCCGCCGTGATCGTGGATGGGCCCCGGCTCGCGGATGGCGTGCTGCACCTGGCCTACCGGTGCGCCGCGCACAGCCCCTGCACCGGGCGCCTGCGGCTCGTGGTGCCCCAGCACTGCGGGGTCGTGCTGCGCCAGCCCTCCGGCCATGTCACCATGGACGGCCTGGCCGGCCCGCTGAGGATCAGCGTCCGGAGCGTGGACATCAGCGCGGCCGGGCTGCGCTCCCCCAGCCTGACGGCGTCGGTCACCTCAGGCCACCTGAGCGGCTGGTTCGTGTCCCCGCCCGGCCGGGTCAGCCTCACGCTCGTCTCCGCGCAGGCCACCCTGCACCTGCCGGCCGGTGTCCCCTACCGGGTCAGCCAGCAGGTCACCTCGGGATACGTCCACGCGGGCATCCCGCAGGCCAGCGACGCCGGCCGGATGATCACCGCCCGGATCGTCTCCGGCGAGCTGGAGCTGCTCTCACGCTGACCGCCGGGACGGGGGAGGGACTTTCCTTCGCCCGCGGCTACTTCCGTGGGCTGACGAATGTGCCGCGCCCAGGGACCCTGTAGACCCGGCCCTCAGCCACCAGGACATCGATGGCTTTGCGCACAGTGTTGACCGCTAGCCCGGTCTCCCCGACCAGCTGGGAAAGGCTTGGTATCGGTTCCCGTGGCCCGTACTGTCCCGCGCGGATCAGCTCGCGCGCCTGCTCCGGGTCACCGTCGCCGTCGCGGGTGGTGGTAGCACGGCGCCTGATCTCGGTCAGATCGAGAAGTCATGCTCGTACCAGACCTCGGTGCTCGCCACGTGCGGGCTGGCCGGGTGCGGCCGCCGCGCCGTCCAGCCGGTCCTGGAGTTCATCGATCCGGTCGTGCAGCGTGCGCAGGCTGACGCCCACCACGTCCGGCAGCACGGCGTTGTCGAGATCCGCGGGCGCGGTCGCGGCCCGGGCGTGCTTGCGCATGATCACCTGGCCGGGACGCCGACCACGACCGAGTCCGGCGGCACCGGCTTGACCACGACGGCGTTCGCGCCGATCCGGCTGCCGTGCCCGATCGCGACCGGGCCGAGCACCTTGGCGCCGGCGCCGACCGTGACGCTGTCCCCGAGCGTGGGGTGGCGCTTGCCGCGCTCCAGGCTGGTGCCGCCGAGCGTGACCCCGTGGAAGAGCACCACGTCGTCGCCGACCTCGGCGGTCTCGCCGATCACCACGCCCATGCCGTGGTCGATGAACAGGCCGGCGGCCGAGCTGCGCGCCGGGGTGGATCTCGACCCCGGTGAGCCGACCGCGCCGACTGCGGAGCAGCAGCCGGGCCAGCAGCCGCAGGCCGGTGCCGCCACAGCCGGTGCGCTGACCCGGTGGCCCCAGATCGCGTGCACGCCCGGATAGCCGAGCGCGATCTCCACGGTGCTGCGCGCGGCCGGGTCCCGGTCGCGGGCCGCCTGCAGGTCCTCGCGCAGCACCGCGAGCGAACCGCGATCGGTCAGTCAGTCCATCAGGTCCGCGAACAGCGGCGGTGGTCAGGTAGCGCTCGCCGAAGTCGCGGCACGATCGACCACGATGAGCTTGCCGGCGTTCTCCGGCCGCGCGGCGACCTGGAGCGCGGCGCAGACCGCCGCGCCGGAGGAGATGCCGACCAGCATCCCCTCCTCGCGGGCCAGCCGCCGGGCCATGTCCGACGGCGTCGTCGTTGTCCACGTCGACGATCTCGTCGATAGACGTCGGTGTCGAGGATCGTCCGGGACGAAGCCGGCGCCGATGCCCTGGATCTTGTGCGGGCCGGGCGCGCCGCCGGACAGCACCGGGCGACTCGGCCGGCTCGACCGCGATCGATCTGCACCGACGGCTTGCGCGCCTTGAGCACCTCGCCCGACGCCGGTGATCGTGCCGCCGGTGCCGACGCCGGCCACGAAGATGTCCACCTGCGCCGTCGGTGTCCTGCCAGATCTCCTCGGCGGTGGTGCGCGCGGTGGATCTCCGGGTTGGCCGGGTTCTCGAACTGCTGCGGCATGAAGTGCGCCGGGCGTCTCGGCGGCGAGCTCCTCGGCCTTGGCGATGGCGCCCGGTCATGCCCTCGGCGCCGGGGGTCAGCACCAGCTCGGCGCCGAGGCGCTGCAGCAGCGCGCGGCGCTCCATGGCTCATGGTCTCCGGCATGGTCAGCATCAGGCGGTAGCCGCGGGCGGCGCAGACCAAGGCCAGCGCGATGCCGGTGTTGCCGCTGGTCGGCTCGACGATGATGCGTGTCCGGCTCGATCAGCCCGTCGCGCTCGGCGGCGTCGATCATGGCCACGCCGATGCGGTCCTTGACGCTGCTGGCCGGGTTGAAGAACTCCAGCTTGGCCACGACCGTCGCGCCGCGGCCCCGTCGGTCACGCGTTCAGCCGGACCAGCGGCGTGTTGCCGATCAGCTTGGTGACGTCGTCGGCGATCCGCATGATCTGCCCCTTCCCGCGGCCACTCTGGCCGCGCTCTACCCCATCACACCA
>CAWAJB010000028.1:0-5655 GCA_963782185.1 uncultured Actinomycetes bacterium | reverse complement strand
TGGTCAGGAGCCAGAACGTATTGAGCAACCGCAGCCGCGAATCGATCCGCCGGGTGTACCGGAAGGCGTCGTGATGATCAGTCCACTTCGCGGCGATAGCCCAGAAGCTGACCAGGAAGGCCAGGTAATGGAAGCCGTTGGCGTGGACTGACGACAAGAACGCGGACAGGCTGCTCCCGTGCGGCACTGGCAGGTCGATGGCCAGCAGCGTGATCGCGATGGCGACCACGGCGTCGGAGAAGAAGATGACCCGGTCAGTCGCCCGTGCGTCGATTTCCCCGGGGCGCTCGGCCGTGAGCGGCTCATCTCCCGCCGGGGAGCCGGTCCCCCGTGATTCGCCAGACCCGTGCATCCCTCTCCTCCGCCAGCGCGCCGGCCTTCGACCATCTCGTGACTGCTGGCCGACGTTACTAGCCCGGCGCGCCGCCGATCGAGGGCGCTGCCCCCGACCCGTCCCGCCCTCCGGTGCCGGTGCCGGTGCCTTCCGTGATCACGGTCAATATCTGCCGCCCGCCAGATAGCGCCCCCGATTGCCCGTGATCATGATGCCCCCGGGGCGGCGCCACCCCGGGGGGCGCCCCGGGCCGCGGCGGCTCCGGCGGGGCGGGGCCCCGGGCCGGGGCCCCGGGCCGGGGCCCCGGCCCGGGGCGAGGCGCGCCCGGCGGCCCGGCGGGCGGCGCGCCCGGGCGGCGCGCCCGGCGGCGCCGGCGGCCCGGCGGCCCGGCGGCCCGGCGCGCCGGGCCGCCGGGCCGGGCGCGCCGGACGCTCAGACGCCGGCCGGCAGGCCGTTCAGCGCGTCCTGCAGGGACTGGGCGGGCAGGGCCAGGTCCGTGACCTGGCCGGCCAGGAAGCTCTCGTAGGCGGTCAGGTCGAGCAGCCCGTGCCCGCACAGGGCGGTCAGGATGACCTTCTCCTCGCCGGTCTCCCTGCAGCGCAGCGCCTCCTCGATGCACGAGGCGAGCGCGTGGGTGGGCTCGGGCGCGGGCACGATGCCCTCGGCCCGGGCGAAGCGCAGGCCCGCCGCGAAGCACTCCGCCTGCGGCTTGGCCACCGCCTCGAACATCCCCAGCTCGTACAGGTGCGAGAGCAGCGGCGACATGCCGTGGTAGCGCAGCCCGCCCGCATGGATGGGGTCCGGCACGAAATCGTGCCCCAGCGTGTGCATCTTGAGCAGCGGCGTGAACCCTGCCGTGTCCCCGAAGTCGTAGGCGTACACGCCACGGGTGAACGACGGACACGCGGCCGGCTCGACCGCGCGCAGCACCGGGTTCATCCGGCCGGCCAGCTTCTCCCGCAGGAACGGGAAGACCAGCCCCGAGAAGTTGGATCCGCCCCCGGTGCAGCCAATGATCAGGTCGGGCACGTCGCCGGCCTGCTCCATCTGCTTGATGGCCTCCTCGCCGATCACGGTCTGGTGCAGCAGCACATGGTTCAGCACGCTGCCCAGGGCGTACCGGGCTGACGGGTCCCCGGCGGCGACCTCCACCGCCTCGCTGATCGCGATGCCCAGGCTGCCTGGCGACGCAGGGTCGGCGGCCAGCATGGCCTTGCCCGACTGGGTCAGGTCCGACGGGCTCGGGTGCACCGTGGCCCCGTAGGTCTCCATCAGCAGCCTGCGGTAGGGCTTCTGGTCGTAGGAGGCGCGGACCTGCCAGACCTCGCACTGCAGGCCGAACACGGCCGACGCGAAGGCCAGCGCGCTGCCCCATTGGCCGGCCCCGGTCTCCGTGGTGAGCCGGGACACCCCCTCGGCGGCGTTGTAGTACGCCTGCGGGACCGCGGTGTTGGGCTTGTGCGAGCCCGCCGGGCTGCCGCCCTCGTACTTGTAGTAGATCCGGGCCGGGGTGCCCAGTTCCTTCTCCAGCCGCCGGGCCCGCATCAGCGGGGTCGGCCGCCACAGCCGATACACGTCGCGGACGTCCTCGGGGATGGCGATGTAGCGGTCCGCGGACACTTCCTGGCCGATCAGCGCGGCCGGGAACAGGGGGGCCAGATCGTCCGGCCCGACCGGCTCGCGGGTGCCGGGGTGCAGTGGCGGCGGCGGGGGAGACGGCAGGTCGGCCAGCACGTTGTACCACTGCTGGGGCATTTCGGACTCATCGAGCAGATATTTGACCTGACGGTCCATGGGGTCCCTCCCGTGCGGCTGCAGCCACGCCCCCGGCGCGGCCCGGTTCATCGCGGACCGCTGGCGGAGCGCGCTGACGTGCCTAGTATGGCGGTATCGGGCGAAATCTCACAGAAGATCACGTAGCCCCCACTGATCATGCCCTACCTGCACGTCGTCGCCGTGCGGCCACCCCGGCCGCCGCGGTCCGTCCGCCTCGCGCCGCCCCCGCGCGGGGCCGCGTCCCGGAAGGGTCCCGATGAAGCGCCCTCAGCTCGCCCTCGGCCGGATGCTCCGCCCCGCCGCGCTGGCGCCTGCCCTGGTGCTGGCCGTAGCGGCCGGGGTGACGCTGGCCCTCACCACGTCCGGACCGGGGCCGGCAAAGACCGCGCTATCCAGCTGGGTGGCCGCACCGGACGCGGATAGCCCGGCCGGTTTTTATTACGGCACCGACAGCTGGCCGATCGCGATCAACACCTCACCGCCGTACCGGGAGCCAGTCCTCACCAGCCGCCCGGTCTACGGCGGCTACATCGGCATGGCCGGGAACTGGGCCCGCTGGTCCGGCTGCGGCGGCAACATCGCCTGGTCGTCAGCGGACAGCGCGGCCGCTAACACCAACTTCACCACGTACGGCAAGGGCATCGGCACCGGCGTGTACTGGTTCATGGGCGGCCCGGGCGTCAACCCGCACTACAACGGGACCACCTCCGAGGCGAGCTCCTGGGGCGCCGCACAGGCCGCCAAGACGCTGCGCGCGATGGGCAGCCTGCACGTTACCTACAAGATCGTGTGGCTGGACATCGAACTGCCCGGCATCAAGCCCGCGCTGGACAACGGCTGGAACAACGTCTACACGTCCCCCTGCAGCGGCAGGATCAAGTCCGCGGGCGTGGCGGCGTCGGTGGACCGGGCCGAGGTCAACGGGTACGAGGCCTACCTGACCGCGCACTCCTCCTACATCCCCGGCGTGTACTCGTCCCCGTCGATCTGGGGTTCCATCTTCGGTACCGGCAGCGCTTCGAACATTTCCGGCACCTACGAGTGGACCTACACCAACGGCACCAGCAAGCTCTCGAAGCCCCCGGTCAAGTGGTGCATCCTCGGCACGACCACCTGCGCCCGGTTCTTCGGCGGGGTGAGCCGCTCCTCCAAGCAGGCCGTGATGTGGCAGTGGTCGGGCGGCGGCGGGATCACCAACGGCATCGGTGACTTCGACCAGATCGACACCAACACGGTCAAGTGACCCGGTAGCCGGACTGGAGGGTTCGCTTTCCCTCCGTGTCACGCTATGTCCGCCTGTCCTCGCGGGGAGGTCTCGCCGCGCCGCCCCCACCACCGGCGGGCCATCCTTTAGTGTGTCGCCGTGAGCTCCGCGGAGACCGACCACCGCGCGGTGCGGCTCGCCCTGGGGCTGACGATCGCCGGGGCGTCCCTGCTGGCCGCCGGGGTCGCCATCTGGCTGGTCACCGACGTGGGACGGGTAACGTCCGGGCTGGCCGCCCGGGATCTGCGGCAGGCCGCGCTGGTGCTGCTGGCCGGCGGAGGGACCTGCGGACTGGCGATGGGGTTCGCGCTCACCGCCGCGGGCCGGGCCCGGGGCGGCAGCCGGCGGGTCCCGGCCGGCGCGGCCGAACTCGCCGGCGAGATCCCGGGATTCCCCGGGCCTGTCCCGTCCCTGACCGAACCCGAGTCCCTGATGAACCCGCCCCCGACCGGCCCGCCTCCGCCGGCGCCCTGGCGGCTGGCCCCCTCACGGCTGGCCGGGTCCGCCAGCCAGGCCGGCGGGGGGCAGGCCGGCGGGGGACAGGCCGCCGGGGGACAGGCCGGCGGGGAGGAGGACGCCGGGGAGTCGCCGTCCGGAGATCAAGAGCCCGCGGCCACGGTCTGGTGGCGGGCGCCGAACAGCCCGCCCGGCAGCTGGGACGACACCTCCGAGGAGTGGCTCCGCTCGCTGCGCGGGCCCGCCATCCAGCAGCCGCCCCCGCACAGCGCTGAGTGACCGCGCGGCCCGCGCTGTGCTCCCGGGGGCGCTCCGCCACGCAGTGGCATGGCAAAGCCGCACCCGCCATGGCCGGGTGCGGCTTTGCCGGGTCCTGCTACGGGGTCACGAAGTGGAATCCGCCCACTCCGTTGCCGTTGCCGGTCGCGCTGAGCGTGGCCGGGTTCAGGCCCTCATTGGCGAAGTAGTACAGCCGCTGGCCGTGGTAGGTGACCTGGGTGCCCTGCGGGGAGGACGCGGTGCCGATGGCCGACGCGCTGACCCCGGGCCCTGCGCCGGGGGTGCCGTCCGTCAGCGTGTACGGCCACACCAATGCGCAGGCCCCGGTGCAGGGGTGCATGGCCCGAGGGGTTATGCCAGGCCGACATTCCCCGCCTATGGGCCCGGTTCTGCGGGCACCATACATACATCTCCCGTGCGCCGCTACCCCGGGCGGGTAAAGGTTCATGGTGGATCCTCCATAGCTGGGTCTCCAGGACATCCAGGCCATAGCTGTGAGGGAATTAGATACGCCCGGGGAATGGGTCTCCCGATAAACCCGCCGAATGTCACGGTGTACCTCTCCGGGACGCTCTGGACGCGCACACCTCCTACAGCAGGCGGTGTCAGTGCCAGGAGTCTCATGCTGGCCATCTTTACCAGGCCAGGCACGATAAAGGCTGTCATGAGCACCGCGGCTGCTGGCGGAATGATGCCTCGCTTTGCGGCAGGGCTGCAGGGCGGGCCCGCGCAGAGAGCTTCGCTAGTCAGAATGCAAACCGATCAGGGTAATAGGCGTACGTCCTGATCCCGCTCGGCCATTCGCTGGCGGGAGTCCTGACCTTGTGAACCTGGCGAGTGCAGTGCCGTAATGAGGCACCAGGGAAGCTATTAGCAAGATCCGGCTTAAGTGCCGCTGTGTTGGCATTGCACGGCCTGGGCTGACCGGCCTCCCCAGGGTGGGCCCTTGCCAGATTCCCCGGCCATGTGGTTACTTAAAGTCATAGGGGAGTTACTTTTTGTAGTACGGGGCATCCATGGGCAATTCCTCACTCGACTGGGCCCTGCTGGCGCTGATCCTGGCCGCGTTCTGGCTCATCGCCTGCCACTTCACCCGGCTGGTCTTCCGCACCACGGTCCTCGCGGCGGTGGTGGTGGCGGCGCTCCGGGTGACCTGGCTCGGACTGGAAGGACCGGGCCACCCGGGCAACTACGCCAGCGCCTTTGTGCTGGGCGGCGACCCGCTGGCCCGGGTCATGCTCGCGCCGCTGCTGCCCGGCAGCGCCACCGCGAGCGTCGCGGTGGGCCGGGTGGGCTGGATCGTCCTGCTCGCCGCCCTCCTCGGGCTGGTGGCCTGCTTCGACACCTGGTCGGTGCGCCGGGAGCAGCCGCGGGTCAGCATTCCCGAGGCGCCGGCCGCGGAGCAGGGGCTCGTCAATCTCGCGGGGGCGACCTTGACGACGAATGGTTCCGGGAGATGCTGGCGCAGCAGCGGCCCGTTCCCGGCTAGTAGGCCCGATGACTGCGGCCTGGCAGGCAGGCCGCAGGTCCAGGCGGCGGCGGGACT
>CAWAJB010000027.1:0-545357 GCA_963782185.1 uncultured Actinomycetes bacterium | reverse complement strand
GCACCACCAGGAGCCCGGCGTCCCCGGGCACCTCACCCCGGGCCAGCACCATCACACAGCCGAGCAGACGGCGCACGAGCAGGTAGACAACCAAGAACATCACTCAGCGATGATCCCAACCCTGCTGCCCGCCCAGGCCAGATCCAGTAATCGAGCCCCACAGGCGATCTCGACCAGTACCGCGTCCGAAAACACACTCGCGTCGGCGGCATGATTAACGAATACCGCCTGGTCGCATGACATGGATCAGGTTTTCGGCACGCACACCTTTCCCGGACTGCTCCCGCGCTACATTGCCGCCCGGTCTGAGAACGCCCGGGTGACCGCGGCCGTGCGGCTGGAGACCTGCAGCCTGCCGTAGATGTTCTCCAGGTGCTTGCGCACTGTTCCCTCCGACACGCCCAGCCGGTGGCTGATCTGCAGGTTGGTATGCCCGGCGGCGAGCAGGTCGAGGAGTTCCCAGTGGCGGCGGGTGAGCTGGGGCAGCGTGCCGCGGCGGCGTTCCGCCTCGGCATAAGCCTGGTGCAGGTGCGGGCGGAGCAGGGCGAGCAGCCCGCGGTCCCGCTCGGAGAAATGCGGCCCAGGCCCGCGGAAGAAAACCAGCCGCAGCGTCCGGCCCGGCCCCGCGGGCAGGCACAGCATCAGCTCATGGTCGATCCCGGCCGACTGGAAATAGTCGTGGTACATGCCGGTGGCGTGCCATTGCCGGGCCGAGTAGAAGTCCGAGATCATCGTGATGCTGCGCACATCGCCGCTGCGGTCGGGATAGCTGCAGGGTGCGCAGTCCCAGTAATGCGCCCAGAACGCAGCAGCGTCGTCATCGCCGGGTTCCTCGGCCGGGAAGTCCTGCATGAACCAGTCTGTCTGGCCGCTGCTGTCCAGGCCGAAGAAGGACAGCTGATCGGCCGGGATGAGCCGGCACAGCGCGTCCAGTACAGGCAACGGCAGCCCATCCGGTGGGGGATCAGCGGGATCCGCATTGACGATGTCCAGCATGGTCTGCAGGTCCGGCTCGCTGGGTGTTACCGAGATGGTCATCGCGCCCCCTCTTCCGGCGACAGGCCCACGGTAACCGCTGAGGCGTGAGCGGGACATACGCAGAGCGTCGTATGGCGGCGAGCCAGCCGGGCGGCTCATCCTGGCCACTGGGCCGACCAGTTACCGCTGATTTGAGGGGATCGTCATGAGCCGAATCCAGAGCATCCGCCGGCTGGCGGGCTTCGTGGCCGGGCTGGCCACCGCCCTGCTGGGCGCCGCGCTCACCGCGCCTGCTGCGCTCGCTGTCCAGGTGCCGCCGCCCGGCGGGACCAGCGGGGACAGCCCTCCGGTCGTAATCCAGACCCGGGCCTTCGTCGAAGGTGGCATGCCGGGCTGGCAGATCGCGCTGATCGCGATCGGCGCCGCGGTGGCCGCGGCGGTGCTGGCGGTGCTTGCCGACCGGGCTCGCCTGGCCCGCCGCCAGCCGGCCGCCACGATGACCGCACCAGCACCGACCAAGGTGGGCTGACCAGCACGGGCCAGCCCGGGACTGACGTGACCGCTACGGCCCTGCGCGACGGGCAGGCTCTGCCATCAATGGCCCGAATACCAAGATCGTGTAGTCCCGCCGTCAAGCCTAGGCCGGGTTGTTAGAGGAGCCTGACGGCTTCCGTGAATACGGCCGCGCTCGTCGTGGCATATGAGTGCAGGCTGCTGAGCATGTCTCCGAGTCGCATGAGTATCGGCTGCAGCAGGCCGTGGTTCAGTAGCGTGCCCAGCCGGGTCCAGGACGGCAGTGGGACAGTGAGATGAGACTGGACTCAGCTGGCCTTGATGGGACATGATCCAAAACCTGCGTCGCGCTGACCAGGCATACTCCGGGACTACGGACGCCACACGGACAGAACGCGGTATTCACGCGGCGCGAAATGGAGAAATAGCAGGTCAGTGGCTATTCCGGTGGGCAGGGATCGGCGGGCTGTAAAACCGTCGGCTTAGCCTACGCTGGTTCGAACCCAGCACCTGCCACCACCTGAGCCCCAGGTCACCCGGGAGTTTCGTTATTGTGGACGAGTGGATACGGAGCGGTGTGCCTTACCGCGGGTAAGGTGTATCGCTTGACCCGGGGCGCGGCTGCATTGCCTTCTAGAGGGCATTGACCTGCAGAAACGACTCGTGGTAAGCCTCCGCAGTGATGCGCCAACCGGCCCGTCGCCGGGGATCTGGGTGGCGTCTGCGGAACTGTCACGGAACAGGATGCTCGTCGATGATCATGCCTCGGTGAGGTCTGCGGGCGCCTAATCAATGCTCGAAGGCGCCGCGTGCTACAGGTCCGCGTACGTCACAGGTAAGTGGGCGTCGGACTCACCCTCATAATGCCGATGATCGTGTTGACGATCGTTTAGGCCTGAAAGACTTCTGCCGACCCAGTTAGGTCCCGTTTTCGATGATGCCGCGCTGGTGGCGTTGGTCGGGGTCGAAGCCCTCTGGCCAGCTGGTGGCCTGGTCTGCCTGGGCGCCGGTCAGCTGGGCGCCATCCAGGGCGGCACCGCGAAGGTTGGCATGGCGCAGGTCTGCGTGGCGCAGGTTCGCGCCCTGCAGCGAGGCCCGGCTGAGGTTGGCCCAGGCCAAGTGTGCGTGCTCGAGGTTGGCGAGGCGCAGGTCAGCCGCTGTCAGGTCGGCGCGCTCTAGCCATGCCCCGCCCAGTACCGAGCGGGCCAGGTTGGCGTACCGGAACCGGGCTCCGTTCAGGCGGGAATCGCGCAGCGCGACGCTGCGCAAGTCCACCCGCGACAAGGAGATAGCCGGTTCCTCCGGCGACCGGGGGAGGCGGCCCAGCGTCCCCATGGCGGCCTGGATATCAGGGGCGCGGACTCGCATCCAGGGCAGGTTCTCATCCACGGCCGCGTTGGGGTGCTGTGGCCCGTCGGGGGCACCGGCAGGCCAGGGCGAGTGGATGCGCACGAAGGCACCCAACAGGAACAGGATGGCGTTGCGGTCGGCGGCTGAGTTCTTGGCAATGCGCTCCATGGCGTAGATGCTGTCGATGCGGACATCGACGCTCCGGTTGGCGAGCTGGTCGACAGCTTTGCTGTACCGGTCGGTGATCTGGCCTTGCCGGCTGATGTGGACCTGCCACCAGGTGGCCACAGCCCCGGCGACCAGCACCAGCCCGGCAAGGCCTTGCAAGACCGCTGACCGTGCGTTGTTCGCCAGCTGTGACTGGGCCTGCTGCAACTGGATACGCGCCTGCGCACTGGCCACCCCCCGCAAGACCGCCGTACCCAGCGGGGGGTAAAGCAGGCGCGGGACCACCCAGACTGCGCAGAACAGGACGGCTAGCAAGGCAGACAAACGCGAGCACCGCAAGACAGACAGCGCGCCGATTCACCACACCCGGCCTCATCCAACAAGACGCAGGGCGCCCACCGCCCCGCGGTCAGCATGCCAGGCCAGAAAGCCTGCCCACTGGGCATTCGCCCAGACCGTGATGGTAAGTCCGCGACCTTCCGGACGCGACGGCGATCACTCCGGCGATACATCCCGGGACTATCCCCGTCGCGCTCCGTAGCCGACCCGTAGCCGATGACAGGACGCCTGCCACGGACTCTCGTACATACGTGAGACTGTAGTGTCCGCAAGCCGGCCGACAGGCACGAACATGCGCTGCGGAGCCCGCGGTCCAAGACGCGCTAAGGAAGAGATCGATGTCCCCAATTGAGTTGGCGCAGGGATCCTGGGTTGATCAGGTTGCTAGTTGGTCTAGCATTATCAGTGCTGTTGTGGCTGTCGCGATAGTCGCCTTGGGAATATTGGTATCAAGCACATTTTACCAGACCTTCACTTTCTTGAACCGGCGCCGTAAGACCATTGGCGTCATCGCCCGGGACGTGGGCATGTGCTCGTCGAGTATTTCATTTATTCGTACGACTTGGCTGCTGCTGTCGCGCCGAGTGCGCAGCGGAGATTCGCTGGTTCGGGATGAGCTGATGTGGCTATCAGCCCTCAACCCGATTCAAGTGCTCGAAGAGGGGCTCTCGGAGTCCTATCCCGTTCGTATCCCTTTCACTTTCGCAGACCACATAGTGAGACGACAGTACAGCTCCACCCTCGGCCGACTATCTGATGCCTACGCCGCTTACGCCTCATCATTGCGGAGGCGATGGCTGCTCAGATCCACCGCTGGTCCGCTTGTCGCACAGGAGCACGAATGCGCTAGAGCCACAGCCAGCCTCCTCCAGAGGTGGGCGTCCTTTCAGCCAATATCGCCCCCGAAGGATCCGTGCCAGATGCGCGCGCGGCTAGTGAAACTGGCTCCAGCTGGCGGTTCACGCAGCACACGCCTTGTTACCTGGCCGGACATGAACGCGGTCCGCGCGGTCCCTGGCTTTCCTATCCTGGGTGCCTCCTACCAGCCTTACCGAGTCGTGATGGAAGGGAGCCCCGCTAGGGGCATCCGCTCTGAGCCCGAGGATGTCCGAGTAGTCCGCAATGTCCTGAGCACAGCTACCTCAAACCCGCTCACCTTCGATGGAGTTCTGCCGCGCTGGCATGGGCCAGGGTTCCGATTGGAGGTAGACCGGATCACTGGGCGCCAGAAGCTTCACCTGTGTGTGGCTGAGACAACTTACTTCGCCTTCCGCGCCACACAGGAACCGGGCGCCGCGGCGCTGGCCGGAGATTCGGCCCTATGCGCCCGCTTGCTGGGTCTGAATCTCCTGGCACTCGATCAAGAAGATGTCGTTGTGCTTATACGTAGGTCTGATTACGTCGTTTATCCTGGTGGTTACACCGGAACGGTCAGCGGAAATTGCGAACTTGTGACGAGGGAGGGACTGGGCGCTGACCTGGATGAGTCCGGACTGCCCAGCCTGCTCACCGCGATAGCTCGAGAAGCACGTGAAGAACTTGGCCTGGACCTGGCACATGAGGGTGCTCAACTATCGGCTCTCGGCATCATCGAATATAGCGGGGAATCGGAAATTGAATCGCATGCGCTCGTCGCAACCGCGCGATTGCCCGGGCGCGCCTCCGAGTTCAGAATAGAGCGGTCAGCACCCGATCCTGTCGAAGGATTGTGGGAGATAGCAAATGAGTTCATGGCAATCGATCTCTCCGCTGTCCTCAAGGACAAGGACGTAGGGCATCGCTTTGTCGGATGGCTGCGGACGGCCGACAGTCTTGCGCCCCAAGCAGTCGGATCGTTGCTCCTGCTCCTTACAGCCCGGGTTGAATTGCGCCAGTACCAAGCGACGAGAATGGAACGCTACCATCAAATTTCAGATTCGATTCCTTGGGCGACCTCCGATCTTGCTCAGTGGCTGGATGAAGAATTGCCCATGGCTCCAATCGATATCTCCGACATCGTCCGCCACTACCCGCTGTGGGCATAATCGCAGGACGTCAGAGCGGGCTTCGGAAAGTTCCTGGTAGTGCAAGTGATTACACGGCTCACGCGTACCGCTTTTGCCGCATGTCGGATGGTCTGGGGAATGCTCAGCCGTTTATGCCTGGTGGGGTGGTGCTGTGGCGGTGGGCGTTCGGAGGAGCGCTTGGGCGGATAGGGCTGTGAGCCAGGCGAAGCCGGTGATGATGCTGGCGCGCTGGAACAGTCCGCCGAGGCTGGCGAGCGGGGGCGATTGGCTGAAGCCCGCACCGGCTAGGGCCATGGTCGTGAGCATGGTCACGGCGGTGCCTGCGCTGTACAGACCGAAGCGGCGCTGGCCGGCCCGCCAGAACCGCCAGCCACTGGCGAGTGCGGCGGCGGGCAGGCCGACGAACACCGGGACAGCCGCCAGATTGTGTGCGGTGCCGGTACGGCTGGGGCGGGTGAGCGCATCGGGCGTTCCTGGCGGGTAGCCGCTGACCGGGTCAGTGATAAAGACGGCCGCGCCGATAAGCCCCGCTCCCGCGGCACCAATCAAGGCCGGTGCCGCCAGGCTGCTGGCCGCCCGATCACCGGCGCGCGCCAGGCCTGCGGCCTCGGCCAGGAACAACGTCCCTGCCACCGCGAAGTTTGCGGCCTGGATCCAGCCGCGCGGTCCGAGCGCGAGAGAACTGACTGGGTGGCGCGACGGCCGGTAACCATCCCTGGCAGCACCCTCAAGCAGGAACACTGCGACGAAAACAGCCCATCTGAAGGTCCCGTGCCTGGTGGCCGGGATGGCCGCCGGGGCGGACAGCATCGATGACATGGACCTGCTGCGGCACGGCGCGATGACAGCACTGTTCGGCGGGATCCGCGCCCCGTCCACGCTGGGCTCGTTCCTGCGCTCCTTCACCTGGGGCAACGTGCTGCAGCTGGAGAAAGTGAGCCGCCTCCTGCTGGCGGACCTGGCCCGCCGCGCGCCGCTGCTGCCCGGCAAGGACACCGTGGCGTTCCTGGATACCGACTCGACGCAGAAACGCGTCTACGGGCACGCCAAGCACGGCGCGGCGTTCGGCCATACGAAGATCCAGGGCAAGAGCCTGCTGGTCCGTGGGCTGAACGCACTGGCCGCGACGATCAGCACGCCGCTGGCGGCACCCGTGGTCGCCGGCACGAGGCTGCGCGGCGGTAACGCGGGCTCCGCCCGCGGTGCCGCGTCCTTCGCCACCGCAGCGGTGGCCACCGCCCGCGCCACGGGATGCACCGGGATCGTGGTGGCGCGGGCGGACTCGGCGTTCTACTCCGCGGCTTTCACCGGGGGGGTCCGGGCGGCCGGGGCTTTCTTCTCGGTCACCGCCCGATGGACCCCAAGGTCAAGGCCGCGATCGCCGCCATCCCCGGCACCGCCTGGACACCCATCAGATATCCCCGCGCGATCTGGGATGACCAGCTGCGCCGCTGGGTCTCCGACGTGCAGGTCGCCGAGGTGGACTACACCGCCTTCGCTTCGAAGAAGGGGAAGGCGATCACTGCCCGGCTGATCGTCCGCCTGGTCAAAGACCTCAACCGCAGCGCCGCCGCCGGCCAGGGAGCGTGTGCATGGATGGCTGTCTGTAAAACCATCGGCTTAGCCTACGTTGGTTCGAACCCAACACTTGCCACCATCAAACTCGCAGGTCAGACCCGGTCCAGTGGGTCGGGTCTCATGCGTTGTGGGAGCGGTCTGGGATAACCGCTCCCCGTGCCGGACGTCTCGATTCCTGGCCCTGTTTGGCCAGGTCAGGATGCTGTTAGGCGCGGGGAGCGGTTGGAGGCACTCGCCGCGTTGCTGTCGTGCGTGGTTGAGCAGTGGTTGAGTTCGAGGGCGCGGAGCGCGGCAGGATCATGTCCTGCATCTCGCAGGGTGTGATGAGCCGCTCCAGTTGGGCGGTCCATTGGGTGAGTACTGCTCACCGGCCGGTTCAGTGCATTTCGCGGGCCCGGCGTGGCAGCAGCCAGAGGGCGGTGGACGCGGCCCCGACCTGATGAGGTACCAGCAGGGTGTGCCCGGCGGGCAGCAGCCCTGTTCCGGCTGCCGTAGCTACATGTACCTGCGGGCCGTCTTTCTCAGCGAGCAGGCAGCCGTAATGGGCGGGCGGGATTGACTCGTGACTTCGCTGGGAATGCCCGGCGGGAAAGCACGGCCACTACGCTCAGGGCTATGGCGGGGCCGAGCAAGGCGGACCTGGACGAGCTGGTCGAAGCGGCCATCGTGGATGCGTATGGCGAGGATGAGCAGCTGGCCGGCTTCTCCACGATGATTGGGGAAAATCTGGTCCTCCCATTCACGACAATGGTCGTGGGTGCCGAGGTGACCGTGGAAGGTATTGACCTCAGGGATTGGGGATCGCCGCCCGCTGCGTTCGCGGGGTGCACCGGCAGTCGAACGAGATCCTCGACCTCCCGCTGCGGCCAGCCCCTCTCCACGGGGTTCGGAGTGGATCAGGGCTTGCGGGCATTGGGTGGGCCGGCGATGAGCGAGTGCCAGTACTACGAGTTCCTCGCGCTGGATCGTCCGCTGACCACTTCTGAGTAAGCGGAAGTCCGCCAGCTCTCAACCCGGGCCAGGATCACCGCCACCAGCTTCACTTACGAGTACCACTGGGGTGACTTCAAAGGCAGTCCGGACCTGCTGATGCAGCGTTACTACGACGCGCATCTGTACTTTGCGAACTGGGGCACTCACCGGATCATGCTCCGGCTGCCGCGCACGCTCCTGGACCCGGAGACCGCCGGACAGTACTGCGTCGATGGCCAGGTGCGCATGTCTACCACGAGCGAGCACGTGATCCTCGACCTGACCAGCGAGGACGAGACGGGTGAGTGGGTGGAGGATAACGAGGAATGCCTATCCGCGATCGTGGGTGTCCGCTCTGAACTGGCCGCCGGGGACCTGCGTCCGCTGTATCTGGCATGGCTGTCGGGCTACGGCGTGTGGGAACGAGAATGGGGACGCCTTCGGCGACGGGGACGAACTGGAGCCGCTGGCCTGGATCTTTCACGGGGGTGACAGGGTCGGCGCTGGGATTGTCGTCCCAAGTTTTTGATCATGAAGTCCGTTCTGCAGGTATGGTCAGGGCCCGGCTGTCGCGCCGAGGGCGCGCGACCAGCCGCTCGTCATCACCGGTAAGTTCCAGGCCAGCAGCCCATGAAGTACCTTGCACGGAAGAGGTGCACCCGCCTCGGCCAGATCGCGGTCCCAGGCAAATCGCATTCTGGCTGGTCAGGTGCACCTCGCCCCTATTTAGGGCCGTTCACGGCCGGCGTGCCGCCAATCCCGATGAAAGGCGGAGGCCGGTCCCGGCTGGCCCGGGATCACTCACTGCTCCGCAAGGCGCCCTGGCCGGCTTTCTCCGCCTCGACTCTGACCTTCTGGAGGTCGCGGCCGTGACCAGCGCGGCGCTCCCCACGGTGACCGGCGATGCGCGCGCTAGCCAGGCATATCGCGAAGCTGCCCGTCAGTTACAAGGACAGGCTTCTGAGGCTGGTCGCAGAAGACCAGGCGGCACGGGCCCGGATCGAGCTGCTGCGGGGCTTCCGCGCAGATCCTGATAAGCAGCGCGATCCCCGTCCCCGGCGGACCGTCGCCGAACTCCTGGACACCGCCGGGGGACGACGCCTGCAGCGCTGAGACTGCCTGGGCCGGCGCCGAAAGGCTGATCAACGCCCAAGCTGTCACTTCAATTACGAGCGGCGGTCATCCTGCTCAGGGACCCGGAACGCATCTGCGGCTGGCCCGCGCGCTCGGCGGCCGTTCCCGGCGGTTGCTCCGGTATCTTCGACCGTTCCGGAGAATCAGCGACTTGCCGGGTTGAGGAGCCAGTCTTCGGTGAGTGGTGCCTCGGGTGGTTCTTTGAGCATCCAGGCGTGGATGGCCTGGATCAGGGGCCCGGGGTTTTTCCTTGAGCGAGGGAAGGCGCGGCTGCTGGTGTAGAGGATTCCTGTGGTGGCAGTGTCGGCCTGGAGTGCCCGTAGCAGGATGGGCCGGAAGTCTTTGACGTTCTCGGTGAGCAGCCAGCGATGTTGAGAGGTGGCCCAGGCGAAGACGTCGTCATCGCTGATTGCCCGCAGTTCGCCGCGCTCAGCCACGGCGATCACGTCCTGGCCCAGGTCGCGCAGTGTGGCAGCGATGGCGGGGGAGAACATCTCGTCTAGCAGCAGGCGGGCGCTGGCTGGGTGGCTCATGCGATGAGCTGCCGCTGTATCCGCCATGCTTCCTCGGCGCGGGCCGATGCCTCATCAGCGTCGCTGATCTCGGTATCGATCTCGTCCCGGTGGTCCCCGTAGTAGCTGACGGCTGTGGCGATCCGGCTGGCGCCGACGGCGAACACCTCGGCCGCCGCGTCGAGCGCGGCTGGGCCGCGCTCGTCTACTTCACGCAGGAACTTGATGATTTCCCAGATGTCTGGCCCGTAGGCGAGGGCAGCCCGGCGGCCGGACGGCCCGTCTTTGAAGATCACCCCTGGATGGTCAGCCATCCGCAGTCCCTCATCGATGAGCCGCTGCGCTAGCGCGGACGTCGTCGAACCGGCCGTGGCTCCCGCGCGGCGCCGCAACCGCGTCAGCAAGGCGGCGTCAAAGCGGATAGAAAGAGGCGTGGTCATGTACTACATTGTAACCTATGCGCTACAAGGATTCGAGGCCATAGATGGAGGGCGCCGGGATGGCCCCTCGTTCACGTGCCTTTAACTTGCGGGTCGCAGCCGGCTGAGAGCGGTTGAGCCGGCTGGCACGCCTGCTCTGACGGCGGACGCGAGAAACCGGCGCCGGACGGGCCGTTCTGCCGATCAGCCGCCTGGCGGTCAGGCCCAGCATTCCCTGGCCGCCAGCCATTATCCGTTGATTCTCTCGGGGCTGCCCACCTGCTGGCCGACGGTCACGGATCTCCGCCCTCATCACCGTCGCTTCTCTCCGACACATGTCGCCTGAATCATGGGACGTGTGCACCAGGGCCCGGGCTACTGAGAAGATGGCGGGCGTGGCAGACATGCGACGCCGGAGCCCGGAGCCAGCCCCAGGACCACCTGGGGTCCAGATGAAGCCGGGCATGGCCAGTGAGTTGCTCCGCGAACTGGCACCGTTGCTGGCCGAGGAAGGCATCGACGTCGACAACATCGACGTTCCCGACCTGGATACCCTGCAGCAGGCTATGAACCGTGCCATCGAGCGGCAGAACATGGTCCGGTTCACCCCAGTCGGGCAAGCACGCGAACTGGCCACCGTCACCCTGCGGCTAGCGGCCGAGGCAATCGCTGATGGTGACACCCGGCTGGCTGCCGCCGTCTTGGACCAAGCCCAAGCGGAGTCCACCGACGGTTCCGCCGCGACCGTCGCCGGCTGCATCGGCGTGGCCCTCGGCTTGCTTGACCAGTGGCTGCCGGGACACGATCACAGCATCCCCGCTGATCTCGGGAAGCTGACCCGGCTGCCCGCCGGGCACTGGACCGGCGAGCGCGCCGCCGCCGACATCGTGACCCTTGCCCGCAAGGGCCGCGCCTTCGCCTCCCTGGATGCGCTGATCGCCAGGCAGGGCGGCCAGCACGTGCTGTACGGCAGCGCCCTTGCCCTCGCTGCCGCACTCCAGGCCTGGTCGCAACACACCAGCACGTCCCTGCCCGATCTGGCGCGCATGAACATCCGCTGAAGCCGCTACGACCTCAACCGTGCCCGACCTTACGGCAAATGGCCTCAAGCCGGTGGGATGGCTGAGGAGTGGTTGAGCGCTATAGCCCAGCAAAGCGAAAGCGCCATTTGACCAGGTCGCAATGAAAATGCGATCTTGCCTGGGAGCCCCCTGTAAAACCGTCGGCTTAGCCTACGTTGGTTCGAACCCAACACCTGCCACTCAAAACCCCAGGTCAGACCCGGTTCCGGTGTTACCGGATGCCGGGTCTGATGCGTGTCCGGGAGCGGTTCGGCAGACCGTTCCCGGTGGCTGTGGGCCAGTGGTGGGCCAGATCTGGCCTGGTCAGCGGCTTATGGAGAACGGGTGCCCGGGACCGCCCGTCCGGGGGCCGCGATCCGTGAGCCGACCTCTCGAGCCTAGCATTTCCGCAGGTCAAGGACGCGTAACCGGATCTGGGTGGAGGTATCAGGTCCAGCTGAGTCCCGTTGAGTCCAGCTGTGACACGGACGCATGACGGACGGGAATCCTGGCGTCCGCGCCGGTTCTTGTGGGCCAGCGGGGGGCCATTGCCGGGGACGGAGGGCTTGCTCGATCTGCTGGCTGGCGATCTGGTCGCAGCCGGGTATGCAGTGGGCGTAGATGGTGAGCAGGACACGCACGCTATGCCCGGCGCGGGCAGCGACCTCGGCGGGCGGGGCGCCGGAGGCCAGCCACAGCGACAGCGCGGCATGACGAAGGTCGTAGGGGCGCCGGGCCGGCCAGGCGCCTGTCCCGTCCTCCGGGATGGCTGCGGCGCGGGCCTGGTGCCAGACCCGGCCATAAAGGCTTTCGCTGACCGGGCCGCCGCGGGCACCCCGGAACAGCCGCCCATCTGCGGCGCACCCGAAGGCCCGCAAGTGCCAGCGCAGGAGACGGGCAAGCTGCGGGGGGATCGGGACCGTCCTGATGGCGCCTTCCGGCCGGTGTTTGAGGCCGCGAGGCTCGCGTGGCGTGCCGTTACTGGTCCGGGCACGCGCCGACCGCGGAAGGGAGGCTGTGAGGGTCAGCTGCCCCCAGCCATGCGGGGGGAGGATGCAAGAGCTGGCACGCAACGCGACGGCTTCGGCGGGCCGCAGCGCCGCATAATACAGGCAGCCGAAGAACGCGGTCAGCTCCGGCCGGATTCTGGTGACCTCGGCCAGGATCGCCTGCACCTCGCCAGGGGTGGCCGCTGACCGCGGGCCCGCCGAGCCCGGTGATCTCGGGGGCGGCCAGGCGATGCGATCCAAAGGGTTGGCCTCCAGGAGCCCGAGTTCTGCCGCGTAGCCGAGGCAGCCATGGAAGACGGCACGCTTGCGGGTGATGGTCGTGGCCGCGGCCCGGGTCCCATCCAGGCGCAGGGCCAGGGCCTCCAGCGCGCGCCGGGTCACGGCCGGGTCGGCCACGGCGGTCAGCGGCAGGCAGTGATCCGAGGCCCAGCCCAGCGCCACGGCGCCGGCGGGCCGGGATCAGCGCCGGCCCGGGCGAGGTTGAACGCGTGCCCGTACAGGGCTCTGCGCAGCACCACTGCTGGCGGCCCGCCCAGGCCGGGCGTGAGGAGAGCCGGGGTGATGGTGGCCAGCGCGTCGGCGATCCCGGCCCGGGTGCAGGCTGCGGCCAGGGGCCATTTCATCGCAGCGTAGGCCGCCGCGTGCTCCAGCCAGCTGATGGTGGCGGCTTCGGGCGCGGCCCAGGACGCCGGTTCCCCGGTTCCACAGTTGAAGTCCAGGCCCTTGCGGGCCGCGCGGATGAGCTCGGCCCGGTAACTGTCCGCCAGACCGCGGGTGATGAACGACCGGGACGGGGCCCGGCCGGCGGCGTGCCAGCGGACCTCGAACGGGCGGCGGCGGTCCGGCCTGCGACGGATCGCATGGATCCGGACATCAAACGCGCTCATGCTCGTCAACCCCTCGGCCACCCCCGTACGCCAGCGCTCACATGACCGGCCGCTCCGGTCCCCGCCTGGCCCGGGGAGCAGGCCCCCCGGGTCAGGTGGCCATCAGGAAGGTCAATGCGATTACCAGGCGGGGCTGTGCAGAAGCACACGAAGCCAGCCCCGACGGCCAGCTGTCAGCACGCGGTATCCACAGCACCGGCAGCCACGAAAGGTGAGCACGACAGCATGCGTCGGCGCAATACATCCGGTGCCGGATCGGAGCGGATTACGGTCGTCCCTAGCCGGACATGCTCTTTCAGTCGGCATGGGGAAGCCGCCGCAACTGTCGCCGGGTGCTGACCCCGAGCTTGGCGTAGATCTTGCGGAGGTGCCACTCGACGGTTCGCGGGCTGAGGTACAGGGCAGCGGCAATCTCAGGGCTGGTGAGCCCTTCCGCGGCGAGCCGGGCTATGTGGGCTTCCTGCGCTGTCAGCTCACCGCCCGTCTCTACGGCACGTTTGCGTACCGTCTCCCCGGTTGCTGCGAGCTCGTGTCGCGCGCGATCCGCGAACGCCTCAACCCCCATCGCGGCCAGGGCCTCGTAGGCTGTTCGCAGCTGGGCACGGGCATCGGCCCGGCGGCCTTCCCGGCGCAGCCATTCACCGTACAGGAGCTGCGCGCGAGCGAGCTCGACCCGGATCCTGGTATGACCCAGGCGCTCGATCGCCTCCTGGTAGAGCTCTTCCGCGGTGTCATCGTCGCGCAGCAAGGCACGCCTGGCCGCCTCAATTCCAAGGGCCAGCTCGGTGCCGCTCGCACGGGTCATCGCGGACAGCTGCTCGAACGCGCTGGCCGCCGCGTCGGGGTTGCCGCTGCGCACGCCCGCCTCGACGAGCTCGGCGAGCGCCCACTTCGTGGGCCCGAGTTCCAGCGGGTCGGTGGCCGCCTCCCGCGCCGCAGCCAGGGCGTCCTCATACCGGCCCAGGCCATTGCACAAGGAAGCGCGGGCGGCATACATCATGTTCAGGCCAACGCCCTGGCCCAGGGCGGTCGCGGCGTTCAGGGTGTCCTGGATCAGCTGCTCGGCCTGCTTTTCGTGACCGCGCATGGCCGCCAGCCATGCCTCGGGAATAGGCGTCAGCGTGTTCTCACCGCCGGTCACCTCGGCTACCCAGTGGCTCTCCCCGACCAGGGCCGCCGCGGCGGCCAGGTTACCGCTATGGATATCGAAGATGGCACGGCTGGCGAGCGCGAGCGGAAGCAGGCTGAGGGCTCCGGCCTGGCGGACGACGTCCAGGTGCCGCTGGCTCAGGATGTCCCAGTGCACGTCGTCCCACAGGTCGACCGCGGCGACGGCCGCGACCCACGCGCTGTGGAAGGCCTCGTCCAGGGTGAGGTCTTCGCGGCCGAACGCCTGCACGGCGCGGTGCAGCAGGGGTGCCGACGCCTCGTACCCGTCGGTGTACAGCACGGCCATCCCCTCGAGCAGCAGGTCGGCCTTGCTGGGCGCCTGCGGCGGGAGCGCCTCTCGCGCTGCCTGCGCTACCCGCCGCAGGCCGGGGCCAGGGCCTGTGGCCAGGCGTCCGGCGAACAGCGCGGCGGACAGCGCGTCCAGGTAGATCCCCCGGGCCAGATTCCCGTCGAGCGGTTCAAACCGGCGAGCGGCGGCCAGAAGCATCGGCAGCGCCTGGTTGCCGTGGCTTGAGTTATATGAAATCTGGGCTCGCAGCGGCGCGGCGATCAAATTCCCCACTCCGCCGGCTGGCAGCACATCCTGGGACGGGAACAGCCGGTCGTAGCTGGCCAGGTCCATCTGCCCGCGGAGCGCCATGGCCTCGCGCAACAAGTCGGCGCCCAGGCGGCGGGCCGTCTCGGCCGGGACCGGGCCGGTGAAGAACACCCAGGCATGCGCTCCGACCCCAGACCGGGACACCTCCAGCGCCGCCGGAACTGCCAGCGATCGGGCCGCCTTCAGGTACGCCAGCGCGTCCAGCATCGCCGCCGGCCCATCAAAGTCAGCGGCCAGCCACCAGCAGCGATCACCATCGAGCAGCGGATAAAGCCCGGCGTGCACCTCACCGGACAGGTGGGAGGCCAGGAGCTCCGCTGTCAATGGCAGATACTCCCGCTCGGCGTGAGGGACTCCCTTCCGCCACCCGCCCCGCACCGCCGGGAGCCAGCCAGCTTTTCCGGTGCGCGCGTTTTCCCACCGGACCGCATACACGTCTGTGCGGGCGGCGAACATTGCGCCGAACAACGCCACCTTCGCCTCAGGCGGCGACCCAGCGTGCACAAGGCCCGGTGGTGCGTCGAACAGCCCTGATTGCGCTGGTCCCGGCGGCGCAGCCTCCCGCCGCGTCAGCTTCAGCAAACGCAGTAGCCGGGCATTTTCTGCCCGCAACCGCTCAAGTTCCACGGCTACGGCTGTATGGCCGTTGCCGTCGGCTAGTCGCTCGCTCACAGTGACCACGGTACGGCCTGGCCGCTCGGTTTCCTGCCAGGCGCGTAACACCTGATGTAGGCGCGGGGAGTTGCAGGGACAGGCCTCTGGATCATTATGACTTTCGTTGGATCTGAGAGGGGAGTGCCAGTTCGTCGGCAATGGTGACCGCACCTGTCGCTATCGCTGGCGTGCCGTGTGCGGGTAACCCTGGCCTTAGACACGCTGAGGAGAACTGCGGTGTCGCTGACTGGCAATTGCCCGGCGACTTCGCGGTCTCGGCTGCCTTCCTGGCTACCTCGGCGGCGTTGCGCTCGACCTCGCTGCGCCGGGTGCGCAGCTAAATTAGTTGACGAGTGCGCGAGCAGCGGCCAGCCTGAAGCGTCCGGGAGTGGGCTACGGCAATGGCGCGGACATGAGACGGCGGATCTCATCTGCGAAGTTCGGGACTCCAGCCCTGCTGAGCATTTCAGCGAGATCCTGTGGCGTAAGGCGGGGGCGGCGCGTGTGAGCTGCCTGTTCCCGGATCACCTGCAGGACGGTCGGCGGGCTGAGGTCGAGTTGATCGAGCAGGAAGTCATCTGGGTGCACTGCCTCCAGCCCGAATGGGCTGAGTGTCTCGCCGGGAAAGTCGCCGACATTGGAGGTCACGATGGCCTGGGCGTCCGCACGGATGGCTGCGGCGACAATATGCCGGTCGTCGCTGTCGGGCAGAAAGATCCCGGCTTCGAGTTCCTCCCATCCTGTGACCAGCGCATCGTCGAAGGTTTCGCGCATGTCGGTGAAGCGCTTCCGCACGTCTATGCCGGGGTGGATCTCCTCAATGGCCGCTTGGGCCTCTCCTAAGATCCGGTCTGACCAGATCGGCCGATACAAGCCCTTCTCGGCGATGCGCAGCATCGTGTCGGCGAGCACGATTGGTACGAGTACACACGCGTCGAGTACCACGGCATGCCGGGGCACGTCAGGAATCCTCCTGCCGGGTATGGCGCTTGCGGGCCCTTTTCAGGGCGGCGGCATAGTCGTCAGGACGGCCGCCGTAGACGCCAGCCGAACTGGCGTCTTCTGTCATGCGATCCAGGGCCGCGGTGCGTTCTTCGCGCCGCCGCTCCACGTAGCGGAGCAGATCGGAGAACAGGATCCGGCGGTGCCGGCCCGGCTGCTCGTAGGGGATCTTTCCCTGGTCGAGGAGTTTCACCAGCGTTGGCCGGCTGATCCCGAGGAAGTCAGCGGCCTCCTGGGTGGTGAGCCTCTGGGTCTGTGGCACGACGGTGATCACTTTTCCCTCGCGCAAGGCCTCGACGACCTTGACCAGGATCCGGTAGATCTCCTCTGGGAGCGGAGCTTGCTCCCCGTCAGGGCCGAGCAGGAGTGCCGGCTCGGTATGCAGTTCCAGGAAGCGGGCAAGATCGAGTAGCGCGTCCAGGTTCTCGGGGGGAAAGACCACCCCCGACTCAGTCGTGGCTGTCACGTTGCCCTCCTTGCTCGCTACCAGCCTACCTGAATTCGAAAGAATCGAAACTCCTGTTCAGGGGCGACTGCAGGCCGCTGGCAGCGCGCCTGGTGGATACGACTGGGCCGAGTTGGCTGAGCAGTGGTTGAGCGGCGCCCGGGGCGGGACCTGATCCTTCATTGGGGCAGCTCAGAGGTCACTTGCGAGCATGCCAGCCAGCGCCCTGTAAAACCGTCGGCTTAGCCTACGTTGGTTCGAACCCAACACCTGCCACATAAAACCCCAGGTCAGACCCGGTGCCGGTGTTCCCGGATGCCGGGTCTGATGCGTGTCCGGGGGAGCGGTTCGGCAGACCGCTCCCGGTTGCTGTGGGCCAGTTGGTGGGCCAGATCTGGCCTGGTCAGCGGCTTAGGGACCGGATGCCCGGGATCGGCTGTCCGGGGGCCGTGATCCATGGAACCGGTCTCCTTGGTCGGTATTTCCGCAGGTCACAGGCGTGTAACCGGATCTGGGCGGAGGTATCAGGTCCAGCTGTGTCCCGTTGAGTCCAGCTGTGGCACGGACGCAGGCGGACGGGATTTCTGGGGTCCACGCCGGTTCTTGTGGGCCAGCGGAGGGCCACCGACTGGGGTTGAGGGCTTCCTCGATGTGCTGGCTGGCGATCTGGTCGCAGCCGGGTATGCCGTGGGCGTAGATGGTGAGCAGGACACGCACGCTGTGCCCGGCGCGGGCAGCGATCTCGGCGGGCGGTGCGCCGGAGGCCAGCCACAGCGACAGCGCGGCAGTTCCCCGACGACAGCCCAGAGCCCCTCGATGCGACCACGACAGGTCGCCGCGGCCGCCGTCAGCTCGTCGTAATCGCCACCGCTGACGAGCTCAAGCTTGCGCTCGGAGCAGGCCCCCTCGCAGCTCTCGTACTGCCTCATCGCTCCGCAGCCGATGCAGCCCGGGATCGACAGGCGACGGGGCGGCTTCACGAAGTCAATATACGTTCGGTGCAAGCGGCCGGCAGCTGGCCAATGCCCGGCCCGGCCATGTCGCCGGACCGGCCGTCTGGCGGAGCTGGGCGGCAGGAGGAAGCCGTGGCCAAGACCGAGGAAGTCGAGAAACTCCTGAGGCACCAGGGTGCGGTAGGCCGCCTGCCACGACCGGACATGCACGATCGCGATCCCATCGCATCCTCAGCACCTGCCTGGCGGACGTCCACGCCGTAAGAGTGGCGCCGAGAGCCAGCGCCCACAATCGATTTGGCCCCGGCCCCGGCACCCAGGCCACCACGACCTGCCCGATCGGCGGCATGCATGAGCGCGTGTTGGCTCATGCCGTTCCGGGCTGCAGGAGGACCCCTTGAAACCGTTGACGAATATGGCGACGGGACGTCGCGATGAGTTCCGGACCTCGCGGCAGTCGTACAGTTGCAGGCTGCGGCCGGTGGCCCGGTACAGCCCCGCAGTAGCCAATCGGAGATCTGCGGGCAGCTGACTGCGGCGTCCAGGAAGGCACGATTGTTATGGCGGGACGGCTCGACGGTAAGGTCGCGTTTATCACGGGTACGGCCAGGGGGCAGGGGCGCAGCCACGCGGTACGCCTGGCCCGGGACGGCGCCGACGTGATCGCCGTCGATATCTGTCGGCAGATCGACTCGGTTGCCTACCCGCTTGCGACGCCGGCTGACCTCACCCGGACCATAGCTGAAGTCGAGGCGCTCGGCCGGCGCATCGTTGCGGCCGAGGCCGATGTCCGCGACGCTGCCGCCCTGCGGGCCGCTGTGGCCAGCGGTGTAGAGCGCCTCGGGTCGGTGGACATCGTGGTGGCCAACGCGGGGATAGGGATGATGTCCGGGGATGCCAGTGAGGCGCAGGCGTTCCGCGACCAGATCGAGGTCAACTTGTTCGGCGTCTGGAACACCGTCCAGGCCGCTGCCCCCCTCATGATCGAGCAGGGCCGGGGCGGCGCGATCGTCCTGACCGGGTCCACGCTCGACTGCTCAGCCGCGAGGCCGCCGACGAACTCGGCCTGGAACCAGGAATGCTAGCGATCGCCGCCGTCAAAGCCACCAGTGTCTCGGTCGAAGTTCCCAAGAGCAGCTGAGCCCGGGCGAGGTCGGCTGACCCGGGGGCGTGGCAAGGCCGAGCCCCTGGGGATGGTCGTGCTGCAGTCGTAGCCTTAGGTGATGCGTGATCCTGCGGAGCCGCGGCTGTCACTGACGGAGTGGGTAGTGCTGTGCGTGGCCGCTGAGAAACCCGCGCATCACGGCTTTGCCATCGCTTCTCAGCTCGGCCGCGGGTCCGCGCTCGGTGCTGTCTGGTATGTCGCCCGGCAGC
Source organism: uncultured Actinomycetes bacterium (assembly GCA_963782185.1). GTDB lineage: Bacteria > Actinomycetota > Actinomycetes > Streptosporangiales > Streptosporangiaceae > RYN-230. The sequence goes on along the minus strand of CAWAJB010000027.1, from coordinate 526,234 downwards.
AGGTCTACAGGTCTTTGGGACGGCTGGCTCGGCTGGGCCTGCTCCGCGAGGTCGGGTGGGAGCGTTCCAGCACCGGGCCGGTCCGCCAGCTGTGCGAGGTCACCCCGGCGGGCCGGGAACTGGCGGGCGCGTGGCTGCGCAGGCCGGCCCGCCATGGCCGGGATGTCCGGTCGGAGCTGCTGGCGAAGCTGGCGCTGCTGGACCGGGCCGGAGCCGATGCCAGTGACCTGGTACAGGCCCAACGGGACCCAGCTCGCCCCGATCGCCGGAGGCCTGGAGGAGCGGTTGCGGTCCGCGGAGGGTCCTGCGCGCACCGTGATGCTGTGGCGGCGCGAGTCGATATGGGCGACGCTGCGGTTCCTGGATGCCCTGGAGGCGTAGCCCGCCGCTGACTGCGGGTGGTCAGCCGCCGATCGCGGACATGGGCCGGACGGGCTGCAGGAACCCGGGGTCGTTGATGCCGTGGCCGGGGAGCTTGACGGCGACGGCGCCGCGCCAGGCGGCGGCGAGCTGGCCGTCGCCGGCGCCGGCGCGGAGCAGGGTGCGCAGGTCGGTCTCGGTGGTGGCGAACAGGCAGTTGCGGATCTGCCCGTCGGCGGTCAGCCGGACCCGGTCGCACGTTCCGCAGAATGGCCGGGTGACCGAGCCGATCACGCCGACGCGGCCGGGGCCGCCGCCGACCAGGAATATCTCGGCGGGAGCTGATCCGCGGCTGCCTGGGTCGTCGGGGGTCAGGGAGAACCCGTCGAGGCGGGCGAGGATCTCGCCGGCGGTGACCATGTCGGTGCGCCGCCAGCCGTGCTGGGCGTCCAGGGGCATCTGGTCGATGAAGCGGAGCTGGTAGCCGGGGTCCAGGCAGAACCGGAGCAGGGCGGGCGCCTCGTGGTCGTTGACGCCGCGCATCAGCACCGCGTTCACCTTCACCGGGGCCAGGCCGGCGACGGATGCGGCGGCCAGGCCGGCCAGGACGTCGGGCAGCCGGTCGCGGCGGGCCAGCTCTTTGAAGGTCTGCCGGGACAGGGTGTCCAGGGAGACGTTCAGCCGGTCCAGCCCGGCGGCGGCCAGCGGCCCGGCGAGCCGGGCGAGCCCGATGCCGTTGGTGGTGAGCGAGATCTCAGGCCGCGGGTCCAGTGCCGCCGCGGCGGCGACGAAGCCGGTGAGGCCGCGGCGCAGCAGCGGCTCACCGCCGGTGAACCGGATCTCAGTGACGCCGAGCCGCCGTACGGCGACCGCGATCAGCCGGGATACCTCGCCGTCGGTGAGCAGCGCGGGGCCGGGCAGCCAGTCCAGCCCTTCGGCGGGCATGCAGTAGGAGCACCGCAGGTTGCACCGGTCAGTGACCGATACCCGCAGGTCCGTGGCGACCCGCCCGAACGAGTCCGCTAGCACGACAGCCACCTCAGTCCCGGTTCGCCTGCCCGCGATCTTCCACAGTTCGTGCGTGGCCGGGTGTCAGCCGCCGGCCATGGCGCCGACGATGAGGTAGGGCTCGGTGCCGGCAGCGACGGCCGGGGGGAGCGGGGTGTCGGGCGAGTCGTGGGACAGGTCCTGCTCGCAGGCGAAGAACCGGATGAACGCGCGCCGCGGCCCGCTGTCGTGGCCGCGGATGGTGCCGCGCAGCACCGGGTGGCGGGCTTCCAGCGCGTCCAGGACCGTCCGCTGCGTGACCGGGCCCGCGACGTCCAGGCTCACCTCGCCGTCGATCCGGGCCAGGGCGCGCAGGTGGGAGGGCAGGACGACGCGGATCATGGCAGCGTCTGGACCTCGACCGACAGGACCGCCGGGAGGTCCCGGACGATCGGTGCCCAGCTGTCCCCGGAGTCCGGGGAGGCGTAGACCTGGCCGCCAGTGGTGCCAAAGTACACGCCGCAGGAGTCCATCGAGTCGACGGCCATCGCGTCGCGGAGCACGTTGACGTAGCAGTGCTCCTGCGGCAGGCCGTTTGTGAGCGGTTCCCAGTCGCCGCCGCCGGTCCGGCTGCGGTAGACGCGCAGCTTCCCCTCGGGCGGGAAGTGCTGCGCGTCGCTGGTGATCGGGACGACGTAGATGGTGTCGGGCTCGTGGGCGTGCACGTCGATCGGGAACCCGAAGTCGGTCGGCAGGTTCCCGGAGACCTCCCGCCACGACTCCCCGGCGTTGTCGGAGCGCATGACGTCCCAGTGCTTCTGCATGAACAGCACGCCCGGCCGGGAGGGGTGCATCGCGAGCCGGTGCACGCAGTGCCCGACCTCCGCGCCCGGGTCGGGGATGCCCTCGGACTGCAGGCCCTGGTTGATCGGCCGCCAGCTCTGGCCATCGTCGTCGGACCGGAACGCGCCCGCCGCCGAGATCGCGGTGAACATCCGGCCCGGTGTGGTCGGGTCGAGCAGGATGGTGTGCAGGCACATGCCGCCCGCGCCCGGCTGCCACGCCGGCCCCGACTTGTGGCCGCGCAGCGCGGGCATCTCCTGCCAGCTCTGCCCGCCGTCGCGGGAGCGGAACAGCCCGGCGTCCTCCACCCCGGCCCAGACCGTGTCCGGGTCATCCAGCGACGGCTCCAGGTGCCACACCCGCTCGAACTCCCAGGGGTGCGGCGTCCCGTCGTACCACTGGTGCGTCCCCGGGATCCCGTCGTAGGCGAACTGGTTGCCGGCCGGCGCCCACGTCTGGCCGCCGTCGTCGGACCGCTGGATCACCTGCCCGGACCAGCCGCTGCACTGCGAGGCATACAGCCGGTCCGGGTCGGCCGGGGACCCCTTGACGTGGTAGATCTCCCAGCCCGCGAAGTGCGGGCCGCTGACCTCCCACCGGTCCCGCCGGCCGTCCGAGGTCAGGACAAAGGCGCCTTTGCGCGTGCCCGCCAGTACCCGTACGCCCGTCATCACTGCTCCCGTCTGCACCGCCAGCCGCGGCCGCGCCTGGACTCCGGCTGGCCATGAGACCACCCGCCTGACCTAGCCATAGCCGGTAAGCAGAAGATGTCACAGCCCGCTGATGTTCTGACGCCGGACGCACCGCATACTCATCGCGGCAAGCGCAGGGAAATCGCCCTACGGCTGGTAGGGCGGGGCCACGCCCCAGCCCCAGTGCGGGACGGGGGCCTGCGGCGCGACTTCGGCGCCGGGCTGGGAGTTGTGCATGGCCAGCCGGGTGCCCCACTCCAGGTAGCCGACCAGCGCCGCGCGGAACTCCGGATCATCGGGCAGCCTCGCGTCGTCGGCCGCCAGGCTCATCAGCGACGCGAACCGGAACCGCTGCTCAGCCGTGATTGCGAGGTCGTGGTGGTGGGCGAGCATGGCCGGGTACCCGCCGAGCCGCTCCGTGTCAGCCGGCTGGGCCGCCGAACACCTCGCACCACCAGGTCGTCACGTGCTCCCGGTGTTCCGCGCTGACCCCGCCCGGAAAGAACGGGCTCAGCAGGTCGTCCCGCTCCACACGGTCGTAGAAGCAGTCGATCAGCCGCGTCATGGCCGGACGGCCCTTAACCCAGTCGTACAGCGTCGGCGGCTCACTCATCATCGAAGTGTAATGGTGTAATCATCAGGCGCCTAGCGTGGCGCGCGGATGAAGGCAGGCCGGCGGCCTCGGCACCCGGCGCGGGGAGCGGGCATTATGGGAACGGCTCTTCTTGGGGGAGCCCGCATCTGAAGGCCAGACTGAGGAGCGGACGCGATGGGCATCGTCTCGCCCGGCTTTTCCGGGCACCGCCGGACCAAGGAGAAGCTGCCGCCGGGCCAGTACCTGGTTCATGACTTTCCCGTCCTGTCGGCCGGGCCGACGCCGCGTGACGGGCTGCGCGGCTGGGACTTCAAGATCACCACCGAGACCGGGCAGGTACATACCTGGGACTGGGCCGCGTTCCAGGCCCTCCCGGCCGAGGACATCACCGTCGACCTGCACTGCGTCACCAAATGGTCGAAGCTGGAGACCCACTGGCACGGCGTGTCGCTCGACACCCTGATGGCCGATGTCACGACCAGCGCCGAGTACGCGCTGGCCCGCGCCGTCGGCGACTACACCACCAACCTGCCGCTGGAGGACCTGCTCGACGGCAAGGCCTGGATCGCGTTCCGCTACGACGGCGCCGACCTGGAACCCGAACATGGCGGCCCGGCCCGGCTCCTGGTGCCGCACCTGTACCTGTGGAAGTCCGCGAAGTGGGTCCGCGGCATCGAGCTTCTCGACCACGACGAGCCCGGCTTCTGGGAAACACTCGGCTACAACAACTACGGAGACCCATGGCGCGAGCAGCGGTACTGGGGCGACTGACCTGGCTGATCGGCCAGCTGGCCGCCACCCGCGAGGAAACCGCCACCGCCCCGACCCTGGTCCTGGACGTCCCCGGCTGGGCCGGGCATCTGCCCGGCCAGCACGTGGACGTCCGGCTCACCGCCGAGGACGGCTACTCCACCGAGCGCAGCTACTCCATCGCCTCGGCCCCCGGCGAGACCCGGCTCGAGCTGACCGTCCAGCGGCTCGACGACGGCGAGGTCTCCCCGTACCTGACCGAGGTACTTTCCCCCGGCGACCCGCTGGAGCTGCGCGGCCCGATCGGCGGCTATTTCGCCTGGCATTCAGCAGACCCGCAGCCGGTGCTGCTGATCGGCGGTGGTTCGGGTGTCGTGCCGCTGATGGCCATGGCCCGCACCCGGGCGGCCACCGGCGCCGTGGCGCCGATGCGGCTGATCTACTCCACCCGCAGCCCCGCCACCGTGCTGTTCGCCGCCGACCTGCAGGGCCTTGCGGCCCCGGGCACCGGGCTGGACATTGACATCGTCTACACCCGCGGAGCGCCGGAAGGCTGGGCGGGCCCCGTCGGGCGCCTGAACGCCAGCCAGCTCCGGGACCTCGCGGGACCCCCGGCGGCCGGCCAGCAGTACTTCATCTGCGGGCCGACCAGTTTCGTGGAAAACGCCGCCCGCCTGCTCGTCGATCAGGACATCGCGGACCGGCGGATCAGGACCGAGCGGTTCGGACCCAGCGGAGGCACACCATGACCGAGACATGGACCGACGGCAACAGCATCGGCGGCCCCCTTCGCGACGTGTTCAGCGTCGATATGACCGCGGCCACCGGCCGCTGCGCCAGATGCGGCAACACCGGCCCGCTCGCCGAAGGCCGCATCTTCAGCCACTCCCCAGGACTGGTCCTGCGCTGCCCCGCCTGCGGAGAAGCACTCCTGCGCCTGACCCGCGCCCCCGGCCGCGCCTGGCTCGACACGCGCGGCCTGGAGTACATCGAATTGCCGACACCCGAGTAGCCGCTGGCTGGGCTTCTCTCCCGCAGAGCGGATATTGTGTACTCTCCCCAAGAAGTGCTTTCGTGTTCGGTGGATGCCCCCGATAGCGGGAGGGCCGATGTCGAGCGGCGATGAGATCCGAGACGTTCAGCGAGCGGCGTGGGCCGGGCTTTCGGCGGGCTGGGAGAAGTGGGACCCGGTCATTATGGATCAGCTGGGCCCGGTCGGCACAGCGATAATCGAGCGTCTCGGCATAGCCGATGATCAGCAGCATCTCGACATTGCCGCGGGCACTGGCGAGCCAGGGCTGACCGTCGCCAAGCTCGCGCTGAGGGGACACGTCGTTCTGACCGACCTTGCGGCTGAGATGCTCGACATCGCGGCGCGGCGAGCGAACGCGCAAGGGATCACAAATTTTGAGACCAGGGTGTGCGGCGCTGACGACCTGCCATTCGGTGACGCGGCATTCGACAGTATCTCGGTACGGTTCGGGTACATGTTCTTTCCCGACGTCGCCAAAGCGACCGCCGAGTTCGCGCGGGTGCTCAAGCCGGGCGGACGTCTCTGCTCGTCGGTATGGGTCAAGCCCGGGGAAAACCCGTGGACGGCGATCGCCATGCAGGCAATCGCGGCGGAGGCGGTGCTGGCGCCACCCGACCCGGACGGGCCGAATATGTTCCGGTGCGCTGCCCCGGGATATGTCAGTGCCCTGTACGAGGCCGCGGGGCTGCGCGACGTTGCCGAGTGGGATGTCGGCGTCGAACTCGTGACGCGATCGCCGGAGCAGTATTGGGAGATGATCAGCGAGCACGTCTCGCTCGCAGTTGCGGCGCTTCAGCAGGTTGACGGACCGGCGCGGGAGCGGATCGCGAAAGCCGTCATCGCCAGGGTCAGCGCCTACGAAGAAGACGGCAAGGTAAGGATTCCGGGGGTGGCCCGGTGCATCGTCGGCACGAAGTAGGGACGCCCGGGCTGGAGCGTCTGCGCACAGTTGGCGAGCCGCGGAGCTCATCTTGGCAGCAGGAAATAGTCGGCGTTCAGCGCGGCCCTCGATCCGGACTGCACGACTGAGTTGACGATCACCGCCACTGACTGGACGTACAGGCCAGCGAACAAGCATGCGAGGGCGCAACACCCGCTTTTCGGCTACTCAGCTGCGCCAACGTGGTCGTTGAGGCTGGCCTGCGCCTGATGGCGGAGCGGGTCTACGGGAGGTCGATGGCCGGTAGCTCCGGGGTACCTCACAGGTCGATCACGGTCATGAGCCTTGCTGGCTGGCAGATCGCTGGCCGGATGGCTCGTCATGTAATGCGGCGCGCCAGTTGCCCGCGGTGTCCTCGCGCCGCTTCCCTCCTCGCGGGAGTCGGGCCTGGCAGCGGACAGTGGCAGGACCGCGCGGACCAGTCCTGCCGTACCGGTCCCGGGCTCGCCCGGGAATTTCTGGCGGGATGTGAACGATGGCCGTCCAGATCGGATTTCCAAGGTGGGACACTATCGGCGCATGTCGGGCCGGGGGGAGTGGCAGGCACTGGCTGCGGCAGGCCGGTGGCTTAGCCCTTACGTGATCTTGGATAGCTGATCGCCTGCCTGACATGCGGATATCCTCATGACACGCCTGTTAGTGTAACCACTAAAATAGTGGACTCTGGGTGATGGGCGTGGTTGAATCCTGCTGTGAGAACACGTGGCGGCAGGATGCATGTGGACCAGGCTGGTCGCCACTACACCACGGCCGGTGGCGAGCGCCGGTCCTACCCGACGTACCTGCTGCGCCGCTCGTTCCGCGACGAGCATGGCCGGCCCCGCAAGGAGACGCTGGCGAACCTGACCGGCCTGCCGGAGGAGTCGATCGCCGCGCTGCGGGCGACGCTGAGGGGCCGCACCCTGGTGGATGCCGGGGACGCGTTCGAGGTGCTGCGGTCGGTGCCGCACGGGAACGTGGCGGCGGCGCACGTGATGGCTTCGCAGCTCGGCCTGCGGGCGCTGCTGGGCCCGGCGTGCCGGGAACGCGGCATCGCCTGCGCGCTGATCATCTCCCGGGCGGTGCGGCCGGAGTCGAAGCTGTCCACCGCGCGCTGGTGGGCCGCTGGGGACACCACGCTGGGGACCGACCTGGGGGTGGTGGACGCCGGCACTGATGAGATCTACGCGGCGATGGACTGGCTGACCGCCCGGCAGGGCGAGATCGAGAAGAAGCTGGCCGCCCGCCACCTTCGCCGGGGCGGGATCGCGATGTTCGACCTGTCGTCCTCGTGGGTGGAGGGCAGCTGCTGCGAGCTGGCCGCGTTCGGGCACTCCCGCGACGGCAAGCGCGGCCGCCGGCAGGTCGAGTACGGGCTGCTCACCGACCGGCAGGGCCGCCCGGTGGCGGTCGAGGTGTTCCCCGGCAACACCAGCGACCCCGAGTCGTTCAAGACCGCGATCACCCGGGTCCGCGCGGACTTCGGCATCGACCGCCTGATCATGGCCGGTGACCGGGGGATGATCACCGGCACCCGGATCGCGGACCTGCGCAAGCTGGACGGCATGGACTGGATCACCGCGCTGAAGGCCCCCGCCATCTCGAAGCTGGCCCAGATGACGGCCCGCTGCAGATGAGCCTGTTCGATACCCAGAACTTCGCCGAGATCACCCACCCGGACTACCCCGGCGAGCGGCTGGTCTGCTGCCACAACCCCGTCCTGGCCGCCGAGCGTGCCCGCAAACGCGAGGACCTGCTCGCCGCGACCGAGGCCGAGCTGGCGAAGATCGAGGCCACGGCCGCCGCCGGCGGCTGAAGGACCCGGACAAGATCGGGATCCGGATCGGGAAAGTGATCGGCAAGCGGAAGGCCGGCAAGCACTTCATCACCGAGGTCACCGATGGCAGCTTCACCTGGCGCCGCGACCTGGAGAAGATCGCCGCCGAGGCCGCCCTCGACGGGATCTACGTGATCCGCACCAGCGTCACCGGCGGCATCCTGGACGCCGCCGGCGTGATCACCGCCTACAAGGACCTCAAGTACGTCGAACGGGACTTCCGCATCACCAAGGCCGACGACCTGGACCTGCGGCCCATCCACCACTACCTCGCCTGCCGGGTCCGCGGTCACGTGCTGATCTGCATGCTCGCCTGCTACCTCACCTGGCACCTGCGCCAGGCCCTGGCCGGGCTCACCTTCACCGACCAGCACATCCCCGCCCCCGCCGACCCGGTCGCCCCCGCCCAGCGGTCACAGCAAGCCAAGGCCAAAGACGCCGCCAAGCACACCCCCGGCAAGCTGCCAGTCAGCAGCTACCAGGACCTGCTCGGCCACCTGTCCACCCTCACCCGCCAGACCATCACCTTCAGCGGCCAGAAAATCGAGAAGCTCACCACCCCGACCCCCGTCCAGCGGCGCGTCTTCGAACTCCTCGGCGCCCCCGTCCCGCTCACCCTCACGTAGCCACTCAACCAGGCACGCCCGGCACCCACCCTGCGGCATCTTCCCCGGTCAGCTCTGGCGTGAGATGCAGCAGGACTCAGCTGGACTTGATGGGACATGATCCAGAACCTGCGTCGCGCTGACCTGGCACACTTCGCGGCTACGGACGCCACGCGGACAGAACGCGGTTTTCACTCTGCGCGGAATGGGGTATCCGCAGGTCAGCGGCCATTCCGATGGGCAGGGGGAAGCGGTCTGATGCGATGAAGGAGCGGGCCTCCGCTCCTGGCGGATGCTGGAAGTTGCATGCATCCGTCTCCACCAGGTTGGGAGGCCCTTATGACGGAAGCCTACGACGGCCGGGAGGTCGTCGGGATGGATCTGCACCGGCGCCGTAGCGTGCTGGTGCGGATGACGCCGGATGGCAGGAAGCTGGAGACCGCGAGGATCACTAACAGCCCGGCGGAGCTGCGCCGGGCGATCGCCGGGGCCGGGACGAACCCGAGGGTGGTGCTGGAGGCAACGTATGGGTGGTACTGGGCGGCGGACACGCTGGCCGCGGCCGGCGCGGAGGTTCACCTGGCACGTCCGCTGGGCGTGAAGGGGTTCGCGTACCGGCGGGTCAAGAACGACGTCCGCGATGCGGCGGACCTGGCGGACCTGCTGCGGATGGGCCGCCTGCCCGAGGCATGGATGGCCCCGGACCAGGTGCGCGAGCTGCGGGAGCTGACCCGCTACCGGGACGGGCTGGTCCGCATCCGCACCAGCTGCAAAGACCAGGTCCACGCCATCTTGGCCAAGCTCGGCATCCCGGTCACCTGCACCGACATCTTCGGCGTCTGGGGCAGCACCTGGCTGGACGGCCTGGGGCTGCCGCAGCCCTATGCGGGGAAGATGGCCTCGCTGCGCAAGATCTGCGCGGTGCTGGCCGGCGAGATCGCCCTGCTGGAAGCCGTGATCGCGGGGCTGGTCAAAGACCACCGGGGTTATCAGGCGGTCCGCGCGCTGCCCGGCATCGGCCCGGTGCCCGGCGCGGTGATCGTGGCCGGGATCGGCGAAATCACGCGATTCCCGCGCCCGGCCGAGCTGTGCTCATGGGCCGGGCTGACCCCCCGCCACCGCGAGTCCGACACCAAGGTCAGCCGCGGCCACATCACCAAGCAGGGATCACGGAACCTGCGCTGGGCGCTGATCGAGGCCATCCAGCACGTGCCCGCCGGCCACCCGCTGCGCCAGCGCAAGGACGACATCATGACCCGCCGCGGCGCCCAGGCCCGCAGCATCGCCAAGGTCGCCATGGCCCGCCAGCTGCTCACGTGGGTCTTCTACGCCATGCGCGACGGCCAGGTCCGGTCCCTGGCTGCCGCCGCCCGGCAGGCCGCGTGAGCAGGCCCGGACGCGGGCAGCGCGTGATCGCTGGTTTTACTGGCCCCCGCCCCCGGCGGGCCGGCCGACTGTCTGATTGATCCCGCTGCCCGCACGCGAACCCGCCCCATGCCCCCGCAGCAGCCAGCCGCGGGCACACCCGAAGGGATGAACGCAGCCGCGAGCCTGCCCAAGGACACGAACTGCGCACGGGGCGCGCACCCCCCACAACCCCATACCGTTCCCGGCCCCCGCCAGCGTGAGCCGGAAGAAAGGCCAGCGTCAAGGTCGTTCGTCCAGCCGGGCCCTCCACCTTGACCCCGGCCTTTCTTCCGGCATGCCCGAACCCCGGCCGGAAACGGAAGAAAAACGGGCACACCCCCCTTGACCCCGGCCCGCTCCTCAGGGATGTAAAACCGTCGGCTCAGCCTACGTTGGTTCGAACCCAACACCTGCCACTACCTGCGGAAACGGCCCGTGAGCTGGGGGTACCCGGTCTTGCGGGCTGTTGCTTCTGGGCCTGTGCCGTCCCGCTGTGTCCCTGTGAGTCCGGCTATTTCCGGCTGTGCACGGACAAATAGCGGACAGCGTCCACGATCATGAACCCGCTCGGGTGGCCTGTGTGGGGCCGGGATTCATCACAAGTGAAGGTGATGAAAGTTAGTGCCGTCTCGCGCTGGCGTCTCCCGCTCCGCAGATCAAGAGTCTGCTGCTCTGCCATTGAGCTAGTGGCGCATGGTGCCGAGCCATGCCATGACGTGCCGGACTGTTGAATAATGCCTGGCGGGGCCGCCGAGAAGTCCGCCGGGCTGCCCCGAATGCGCACTGCCCCCAGACCGCAAGTGCCGCTAAATTAGCCGCTCGGTAAGCAATTCACAGAGCCCGCGCACGTGGCGCGGTTGCTAGGGCAGAAGTCGGCGCTGGTTATCGACGATCGTGTCGTGCACGTATGCCGATGTCGCCTGCCATAGGCGGGCGAGATCGTCGGTGAGGGCGGGCAGGTCGGCTGGCCCGCACGGCCGGCCTGCCCGGCGCGCATAGGGGCCGTCCGTTTCGAGCAGGATCCGGTCGTGGGGGAGCCGGGTGAGTAGCGCGCGCCCTTTCGCCGAGATCACCATTGCCGGGTTGACGGAGAACGACATTCCGGCTGCGAGCGCGTCATCGGCGACGGCTAGCGGTCCGGTGTACCAGCGCAGGATGGCTCGCGTTCCTGCGCTCACGAGCCGCTCAACGGTTCGCGTTCCGCGCCTCGGCTGTGCACCGTGACCGGACGGTCCCGAAGCTGCGGGAGCACGAGCAAAGCCTCGAAGACGGTGAGCTGAATGGTCCGGGTGGCGCGGCCGGCTGGTGAGAAATCTAGGCCGACCTCGCCGATCCAGGCAGCCTGCCGGGCCAGCCGGCTGAACCGCAGCACGCCCGTCATGCCGAGCTGACGGGCGTGCAGCGGGTGTAGTCCCAGCGTGGGCCGTACAGGTCCCGAGCGCGGCAGCAGCGTGGCGAGCCCGCGGTAGGCGTCGGGAGTATTGGTGACGGCGACAACCTCGACGCCAGCCGAGGTGGCTGCCGCCAGCACGCCGATCGAGCTGGGGTACGCGTCGAGATGACAGTGGGTGTCGATCAGGGCGCCGGTCACGGGATTCTCCAAGCTGTCGCGCTCAGCTGGGTGAGGGACCCGGCACCGCCGGCGAGCCAGGCCCGGATTTCTTCGGCGCCCCGTCGCCATAGCTGGAGATAGGCGTGGTGCTCGCCAGGCGGCAGGGGCGCGTTCCGGACGATATCGAGTTCATCCGGTGCGGGCTGACGCCGCGCACGGTCGCCCGCAGGTCGGCGCCCGTACGTGCGGCAGGGTCGAGCAGCCCTGGGTCGGTGAGCGCGTCCCACGCGTAATTGTTCCCGTGATCGTGGCCTATCCGTGCGAGGGCGGCGCGGCGGACCAGGCAGGGCAGGCAGTAGCCGCAGTTTCCCTGGGGCTGGCGGCGCCACCGGGGCGTCTCGGGGTGGGCGCAGGAGATGCTGGCCGGGGTGAGGCGGGCGAGCAGCATGGGGTTGCTGCAGTCGGCGAGCATCTCGCCTTTGGTGCGCAACCGGTAGGGGTTGATGACAGGGTTGGTGACCCCGATGGCGCGGCAGGCGGCCGTGAGCAGGCTCAGGAAGTGCGGGTGGGTGGTGCGTGTGCTTGCTGATCCGGTGCGGGCGCGGGTCAGGGGCACGTTGAGGCTGATCCAGCCGTTCTCCGGCATGTAGACCGGGATGGCGGGACCGCAGCTGGCCGCGGCGGCTAGCGCTCCGGCGAGGAACAGCAGCGATCGTGAGCGGGTGGTCCGCTCACGATTGTCCGGCAGCGGACGTTCCTGGGCTGTTCGGGCGGGGCCGGCCGGCAGAACATCCGCCGCAGGACTACGCGCTCGGCGCCGTATGCGTCGGTTAGCCCGGCATGGAGGGCCTGCCGCGCGGACCAGGCACACTCCGGGACTACGGACGCCACACGGACAGAACGCGGTTTTCACGCGGCGTGAAATGGAGAATCCGCAGCTCAGAGGCTATGCAGGCTATTGGCACCCCACACGTGTATTGGGGGCGCGTTCTGGCGAGGGAGCGGCGGGCACGGCGGTGGCGGTGTCGTGACAGTCGTGGATCTCGGCGGTGGTCTTGACGCGGCAGCACGCTGCGCACGCCAGCCGCAAGCGCCTGCGCGCAGCAGGCCCCCTGAACCCGCCGGGCCCGCGGTCAGCGGGCAGCGACCGCCGGCCGGGCCCGCGGCGGCGCCTGGCCGGTCAGGATGTAGCCGCTGCCGAGCGCCAGTTCCCGGACCTGCACGTCGTCGAGCAGTTGCCCGAGGTGGTGCCAGGGCCGCTGGAACCCCTTGAAGCTCCGCACGTAGGGGGCGTGGAGCATCGTCACCGGCAGGTTCACCCCGACCATCCACGGTGGCGCCCACTTGCCGCCGCCGGCGGCCACCCGGGCACCCGGACGCAGCTTGCCCAGCACGTTCGCCAGCGCGTCCGGGGACTGCAGGATGTCGTGGACAGCGCAGAACAGGGCGGCGTCCGCGGTGAGCGTGATCTGCGCATCCTCGGCTGAGGACTGCACGACCGTGACGTTGTCCCAGCCCTCGGCCTCGATGCGATCGCGGGCTACCGCCACCATGTCCGGTGACTCCTCAATGCCCACCACGCTGCCCTCGGGGCCAACCTTGTCCAGCAGCGAGCCGTGGCACAGCCCTGTCCCGCATCCCACGTCGAGGACCACCTGCCCGCGGCGGACCGGGAGGGCCTCGACGACCGCCTGGCGGTAGCCCTGAAGGGCGCCGGTCTTCCGATCGTAGGAGCGGGCATGCTCCCGGTAGGCCGGCTGCCGCGCCGGCTCTGGTGCCGGCGCCGGTACAGACGGCACGGAATTACACGATTCGCTCATGACCACTCACCTCGTCTCTCTATGGGGCGCCCCTTTTCTGGGGTACTATAGCCGCGCCATTTATGTGCTGTCATTTGCCGGGCCTTACGCCCGGGCAAGCGCGACGACCGGCAACGGCCCCGGATCAGTGCCGTTATCGGTGCGGTTGAACCGGACGACGATCAGGTCTTCGTCGCCCAGGTCGGCCATCTGGCCGGCCGACGCGACGAATTTCGTCGGCTCCTGGCCTGTCAGCTCTGCATAAGCAGACTGCAAGCCGAAAGTTATCTTGCCGCTGATCACTGGGCCGAGCCCGGTTATGCGGCCGGCCTCGGCCAGTATTTCGCTCATTGCTGATCTTCTTCCCGTGGCGGAGGGCCTGGTGATAGTTGTCTATTTCCAGGGTCGGACAGCTCGGGAGCCTCCACGATCTGGGACTGGCTCGGCTGTATTTCCTCGACTCTGATTTCAACGTATCAGGGCCCGCAAATTATGCAATTCCGCTTCGATCTCACGGGCCGCTTCGAGGTGCTTAAGTCACAGCGGGCACAATTTGTTTCCCAAATTCTGGGTGACTTTAGGTCAACTTGCTCCTCTGCCGCATCGTGGCGGCATCCCTGATCCAGGTCCGGCGATCTGGGCTGGATCACTACCACGTCCGCAGCTGGCCACCTGGCTGGCCTGGCCGGACCGCGCATACTGGTGAGCAGGAGCGTGTGGGGTTCCAGAACTCGGCCTTGACCCTTGACCTGGTCGTTTACGCAGCTCTTTCCTCAAGGTCCTCAAGCACGTTCGGCGCAGCGTGATCGCACGGACCGTCACCACAGCCGCGAAGATGACGGACTCCATGGACACGCTGGCATCCAGGGGAGACCGCAAGCTCGACAGCGGTCCCCGGCGCCCGCGCGTCGCCGACCGGCTCCTGAAACGACAGAACTCGAAGTATTCCTATCGTGACAAGGGCCGGATGCTCAGGCCCACTCGCAGCGCTCCGGCCAGGACCATCACCCTGCATCCAGTATTGCTTCATTAACTCAAGCAACGGCATTGGGTGACCATGGCCCGATGCCAGCGCAGCAACGTCTCTGGCGTGACCAGGAACGACCGCCACGCCGACCGGGGCAGCGCCCGGCTCAGCAAGGCGAGCAGCGCCCGGTCCGCCGGCCGGTACTCGACCCGCTTCACCTGACGGCGTAGCACCGCGACCTGGTGTTGCGGCACGAGGATCTCAAGTTCCTTGGCGGCGTCGCGGCGGGATCGCCAGGTCAGTAGGGCCGTCAGTCGGCACGCAAGCAGGTACAGGAAAGACAGCATCATCAGACCATGATCCCGAACAGCCGCCGATGATCGATGCGCGGCCCGACCGCATTTCTGCACCCCACGAGCCTCCCTGCCCCTTCCTGACGACGACGCCAGGCAGCTTCGCGCGGACATCGCGACGATCAAGGTCGAACTCTACAATTCCGCTCCTTCGTGCTCAGATGATTAACTGCGCTGTCTGGATGTGTACCCGGCTGGATCCCTCGCCTCGCGCAAGGGATCCAGCGTCCGGCGGAAGGGAGACGTACTGGTGAGCCGGCTCGGTCACGTGGCGCTGGTGGTCCCGGCGAAAGGTTGCGCCGCGTCGTTCTCCGGCTTGTCGCTGCCGTCGGCCAGGCAGGCCGCACTCGTCGCCGGCATGAACGCCCGGCTGAACGTCTACGGCATTCGCGGCGTTGCCGGGGGTGAGGAGCACGTCATCCGCGGCGCGGGCGGCGTTGTCACGGCCATGAGATCAGGTCGCTGGCCATCAGCCAGTGCCTCCCCGGCACCCGCGGGATGGTGCCCGTCCGCCACGTCGGCTGCGGGACCGGCCAGGGCGCGCGCCGGTCCGCTGCCCGGATCACGGCCAGCCCGTTCGTCCCGCATGCCGGTGCCGTGCGGCGTGTCGTCTTCGACGTCGCGACCGGCAAGCCCAGCTGACCGGCATGGTCGTGGACTTCCGGCCCTCGCGCCTGTGCCGCTCGAAAATAGGATTCTGGCATGTGACCTGCGCGATCTCAGATGTCAGGCGACTCGCTCGTACTCGTTGATCAGGCCGCTCAGGACTGGTTTTCGGCGGATCTGGCACGTGCCAGGGTCTGCTGCGGTGACGCGGGGAGCGGGCGCAGGGTCGGGGACGCGCTGGCCGATGCCCTGATGGGGCCGGGCGGTGTTGTAATGCTCCTGGTACTCGGCCAGAACCGCTCGCAGGTGCGCCTGGTTCAGGATCAGGGTCCGGTCGAGGACCTCACGGCGCAGGGTGCCGATCAGGCGCTCGCAGATCGCGTTCATCCGCGGCGCCTGCACGGCGGAGCGCACGATGGTGGTGCCGGTGGCCTGGAAAACGGCGTCGAAGGATGTGGTGAAGTTCGAGCCGCGGTCCCGGATCAGGAACCGGAAGCCCCCGAACCGCTCGCCGAGGTGGAGGGCCAGGTTGCGGGCCTGCTGCACCGTCCAGTCACCCGTAGGGTGGGCGGTGACTCCGCCGATGTGCATCCGGCGGGTGCCGTGCTCGATGAAGACCAGGATGTACAGCCTGGTCAGCGACACAGTGTCAACGTGCAGGAAGTCGGCGGCCAAGATCCCGGCGGCTTGCGCGTGCAGAAATTGCCGCCAGGTCGGTCCGTCCCGGCGCGGCGCCGGGTCGATGCCCGCGGCGCGCAGGATTTCATAAATGGTCGATGCCGCGATAGTCAGGCCCAGCTTGGTCAGCTCGCCGTGAATACGCCGGTAACCCCAGAGCGGGTTTTCGTGCGCCAGGCGGATGGTGAGCCGGGCGATGCTCCGGACTGCCGGCGGACGGCCGGGCCTGCGCCGTCTGCTCGTGTCGTATTTCCTGGCGGTGAGCTTGCGGTGCCAGGCCAGCAGCGTCGCAGGCGTGACCGGGAAGACCTCCGCCCAGCGCCGGCGCGGGATGAACCGCGTGAGCGCGGCGAACCAGGCCCGGTCGGCTCGGTCGTACCGTATCCGGCCGGCGTTGCGGCGCAGCACCGCGTTCTCGTGCCGGAGCACCAGCAACTCCGCGTTCTTCTCCCCATCACCGCGGACTACCAGGACAGCCAGGCTGAATAACCAGCGCATCAGCAGACAGACGATCTTGAGCAGCACCTGGCCAGCCAACCATCACCACACCAGCCACGCAGGCAAACAGGCAGGTCAACGACACGATCGAGTTTCCGAGCGGCACAGGATCGCGGTGCGCGTCGGCCAGGGTCTGCTCCAGCCAGGCCGTCTGGGCGCCGTGGCTATAGCCGGCGATGTATGTAGAGGCCCTGGTTTGGGTTGGCCGGGTTGGTGGAGCCGTCGTTGGCGTAGTGGACGTTGTTGGCGTCAAGGAACACGAACAGGGCGGAGCCGACCTGGAAGCTGTCCAGTTGCCAGGCCGGGAAGCGTGAGCCGTTGCCGGGCAGATCGAAGCGCGTCTGGTAGGAGGCGTACCCGAGGGACCGGGGCGGCCGCCGACCCAATTTAGTTGCGATAGCCGTTGACCTGGACGCGGAACGACAAGGACGGTCCCGGTACCGGGGCGGTCTTGCGGACCAGGGTATAGTCCAACGGTTTCAGGCTCAGGTCCAGCTTGTGGAACATCCGGGCCATCGTCACCAGCATCTGGATGTCCGCCAGCGCCTTGCCGAGACAGACGTGCTGCCCGCGCCCGTACGGCGAATACGCCCCCGCCTGCATGTGCTCGGCCCGCGGCTTCTCGAACCGGTCGATGTCGAATTTCTTGGCGTCCGGGTAGTACTCCTCAAGGAAGTGCGGCACGCTCGTACCGATGAAGACGGTCTCACCCTCAGCTACAAGATGCCCCGCGAAGCGGAAATCGCGCGTGGCCGTGCGCATCTGCGCTACCGCTATCGGGTACAGCCGCATCGTCTCCATCAATGCGCCCCGGATCGCTGGGATGCCACGCAGGTTCGTCGCGGTTATGTCGCCCTCGGCGAACAGTTCGTCGGCCTCTGCGCGCACACGCGCGTGCACTTCTGGATTCTTGAGTACGGCGTAGACGAACGAGGCGAGCGTGTTCGCGACCGTGTCCAGGCCCGCGACATACGGCCCGGTCAGGCTGAGCACCAGGTCATCGGCGGGCATGGCAGCCGGATTGTCCTGGTGGGCACGCATGATGTCGTTGAACCAAGATCGCCGGAGGGCCGGATTGCTTCCGGTAATCGGCGATCATCTTGTGGCCCAGCTCGGTCACCCGCGCCTTCGCCCGGTTGTACCGCGGGTCGCGCAGCATGATCCTGGGCCGCTGCTTGGTGACCAGCACGTTGAGCATGTACAGCGTGCTGATGCGGATGTCGCGCACGTACTCCGGACGGGACGCGCCGGTGAGCAGCTCGCCGAGCTGGTCCACCACCAGGTACTGCATGCTTTGTACCACTGGGACCGTGCTGCCGGGCCGCCAGGTCGTCGCCAGGTTGCGGTCGGTGATTGCTACCAGCTCGTCGAGCCGGTCGACGACTGCCTCGCGCGAGTAGCCACGCCGCATGATGTCGCGTAGTTGCTTATGCGCGGCACCGTCCTCACCGGTGATCGTGCGGGTGGCGCCGTACTCATCCACCAGGCCCTGCCAGAATTCCTTGGAGCGGAGGCTCTCCCGGCCCTCCCGCGTACCGAGAAAGTTGGCCGCCTCGGCACCAGCGATGACCGCATACTCCCTGTTCAGGATCCGGACCCGGAAGACCGGCCCGTGCTGCCGATAGCAGTCTACGAAGAATTGTGCGGGGTCTTTGGCCATCCGCAGTGCGTTGCCCAGGACGGGAAGCCCGCGAACCACAGGAGTCTGCGTCGCCACATTGCGGATAATACCGACACGCTTTCTTCCGTGCGATCCCGCGAACTGCTGTTCCACCCTGACGGTTCGGCCGGTGGCTCAGCGGGGGAGGCTGGCCGCCGCCCGCCCCGACGCCTTCCTGCCCGACCTCGCCGCCTCGCTGAACAACCAGTCGAACCGCCTGGCCAACCTTGGGCGGCGGGAGGAGGCCCTGGCCGCCCTCGAGGACGCCGTCACCATCCGCCGACACCTGGCCATCACCTGGCCAGCAGTGTTCGTCGGCCGACTTGCCAGCTCACTTGACATCCAGGCTTCGACCTTGTTCGCACTTGGCCGTTCCGCGGAGGCCCAGGCAGCACGGGACGAAGCCAACGCCATCCGTGACGGACAACCCCTGGTCAACTTGAGTTATCCCGATGGCAAGCCGTCCCGGACCGCAGGGAGCGCAAGCGACCGAGGACCGGAGCGGGGCGGCAGCAAGAACGTCGTTTGCCCGGCGCGGCGCGGCGGGTCGGCCCCCAGGCCGCACGCCGCCGCGAAGCGCGGCGGCGCGGAGCGCCGCCGCCTTGATTCATGTACGGCCGGATTCGGCAGTGGTCAGATCCGGCCAGATCCGGGTCTTCCGATGTCCCTTCGTGAGAAGCCGACGGTCTCACAGACCGCTCCCCTACGCCTCACCCATCGTCGTACCCGTGTGCCGTTCAGGCGGCCAGGGGCGGAACGCGGCCACCCGGGTGCACTTGCCGAATTAACCGCGTCACCACGCAGGGACGAGCGCTGCGGGCATGCGGGTCCAGAACTGGACGATATGAACGCTGTCATCACAGACGGCCGGCCGTCGTGACGGCGAGGCCCGGCAAGCTGGCACGTCGTTCGTAAGCCAGACCAGCAAGGGTCGGCAGGCGGCTCAAGAGCCAGGCTGCCGGGACCTCTCAACGCTACGACCTGACTCACTACCATCCCGGCCAGGCCCGTACCGCCTTGCACTCATCCTCAATTAGGCGGCGATGTGCGCCCTGACCACCTTCCATGGCAAACGCGCTGAGTGACACTGTCGTGAGCGGCCGGCGTTGCATGTGTGTCAGGAGCGGTGGAGGTGGGCCCGGTAGAGTTCGCGGAGTGCTTCCCAGTGCCGGGCGTCCGCTTCCGGGTCGTAGGTCAGGTGTCAGGCGCCGTGATCGGTGGCGGGCGCCTCCCGGAAATCGCGCCGCGCCAGAGCGGCGCGGCCGTTACTCGCCCCACAGGTGCCCACATAAGCGGACGCTCATTGGCACGACAGGACGGTGGCTTGCGCACGACGGTCAGATCAAACCGGAGCGAGCCGATGACCAGCGGAAACGCTCCGGCGGCCGGCTGCTCACACAACCGGGGGCGCCGCGCCGCCACACTCATAACTGCGTCTGGTCCTGCAGATGAGCGGAGCCAGCGGCCGTTCCCGCAATCGGCGTTTCCGCAGGTCAAATTGGGTTCGGGTGGTCAGGGGCGGGGTCGAACCGCCGACCTTCCGCTTTTCAGGGGTTCCGTCGCCCCTTGGGCCAAGATCTCGTAGGCATCGCGCCAGCCCAGCTCACCGGCATAGGTGCTGGTCAATGGGCCTACACCGTCATCATAGCGACCGTGCCGCGTAGTCCCGTTTCGTCTGTGGGCTTCCGGTGGTGAGCCCTCCGCAAGCAAGGACTTGTGGGGCTTCTGTGGGGCTCGGCAAGGCACGGACGGGCACGGCGCTTGCGCCGGGTGCGGAGAGCTGAGGCAGTCGTCCCGCAACCCAACAGCCATCAAGTCGGGCCAGAAGTCGCCACGCAAAGCGAACAAGCGTCGAGCGCCCGTGCTGCTCGTGAGCGCAGAGGAACTACCCTTTGTGAGCAGTCAGTGGCGACCCGGCGGTGGCTCGCTGGTGGCCTGCGGCGGCAGGCTAAGATTGAGGGAGTCTTTTCGGGAGGAGTCGGCGGCGATGACCCGGGCTGTGCACGTCCCTTACACCGTCGAGCAGGACGAAGACGGCATCTGGTGCGCTCACGCGCAGTTGCGTCCGGGCGTGGGGGCTAACGGCGAAGGCGATACCGCCGAGGCTGCGGTCGCGGACTTGCGCGAGGCACTCGAAGGCCTAGTCGCTGAGTTTGGCGCCCCGGACGAGCTGACCCTGACGGTTGACGTGGCCTGATGCCGCCAGTGCCGTCCGTGCGCGGCGAGCGGGTCGTCCGCGCGTTAGAAAAAGCTGGGTTCAAAGTGGCCCGGGTTGCCGGCAGCCACCACATCATGCGTCATCCCGATGGGCGCGGGACCACGGTCCCGGTACATCAAGGCCGCGATGTGGCCAAGGGAACGCTGCGCGGAATTCTTTCGGACACCGGCCTGACCGTCGAGGAACTGCAACGTCTGCTGTAACACGCAGAAGGCTCGGCCTGGCTGTCGGCGATCACGTAATTCCCCAGTCGGGGCCTTGATGTGAGCACGTAATTCCCCACCCGGCGGAGTCACGTTATTCCCCATGGGGATGGCGTGCGTGTCGGTGCGGGGCTGGTCATCGGGAAGGCAGGATGCTTCCCTCCGTCGCAACGGGCGGGGGGCCGATGGCAAGGAGAACGTTCGACGTGGTCGATGTGACCGAGATTCTGGCGCATTGGTATGCGGGCCGGAGCAAGAACCAGATCGCGGAGAGCCTGGGGCTGGACCGTAAGACGGTCCGTAAGTACCTGGCCCCGGCGGAGGCGGAGGGCCTGGCACCAGGCGGCCCCCCGGTGACCGGGCAGGAGTGGCGGGAGCGGGTCGCGGGGTGGTTCCCGGAACTGGCCGATGCCGGGCTGCGGCAGGTGACCTGGCCGGAGATCGGCAAGCACCATGAGTTCATCACCGCCCAGCTCAAGGCCGGGGTGACGGTGAAGACGATCTGGCAGCGGCTGGCCGGTGAGCGTGGGCTGGCGGCGTCGTATGCGAGCCTGCGCCGGTATGTGGCGGCGAACGTGCCGGAGGAGACGCGCCGGGAACAGGTGCGGGTGCTGCGGCTGGCGCCGCGTGAGCCGGGCCAGGAAGCGCAGATCGATTACGGGCAGATGGGCCGCTGGCTTGACCCGCTGACCGGGGCCAGGCACGTGGTCTGGGCGTTCGTGATGGTGCTGTGCTGCTCGCGGCACCTGTTCGTGCGGCCGGTGATCAGGCTGGACCAGCATGCCTGGACCGAGTGCCACGTGAAGGCCTTCGAGTTCTTCGGCGGGGTCCCGGCCCGGCTCGTCCCGGACAACCTGAAGACCGGCGTGGACCGGCCGGACCTGTATGACCCGAAAATCAACCGGGCATACGCGGAACTGGCCGCCCATTACGGGTGCCTGATAGACCCTGCCAGGTCCCGGAAACCCCGGGACAAGCCGCAGGTTGAACGGCCGATGCCGTATATCCGGGACAGCTTCTGGCGGGGCCGGGAATTCACCTCGCTGGCGCAGATGCAATCAGAGGGTGAGCGGTGGTGCACCGAGGTGGCCGGGCGGCGGGCCTGCCGGCCGCTGGAGGGCGCCAGCCCGCTGGCCGTGTTCGAGGCGGCAGAGAAGGGCACGCTGGCAGCGTTGCCGGCCGGGGAGTTCGTGCTCGCGGAATGGCGCACCGCGAAGGTCGGGCCCGACATCTGCGCCTCGGTCGCCAAGGTGCTGTATTCCATCCCGTGGCGGCACATCGGCAAGACCCTCGACGTGCGGCTGACCTTCACGATGGTTCAGTTCTTCGACCGCGGGGAGCTGGTCAAGACCCACCCGCGCAAGCAGCGCGGCAAGCAGACCGACCTGGCCGGTTACCCGCCTGAGAAAGTCGCGCATTTCATGCGGACCCCGGCGTGGTGCCGCCGCCAGGCGGCGGGCATCGGGCCGGCGTGCACGCAGGTCATCGAGGAGCTCATGGCTGACAATGCCCTCTACCGGCTGCGGGCCGCCCAGGGCGTGATCGGCCTGGGCGGCAAGCACGACACCGCCCGCCTGGAAGCAGCCTGCGCCCGCGCGATCGAGGCCGGGGACCCGTCCTATAAGACCATCCGCGGGATCCTGGCCGCCGGCACCGAAACCTGGCCCCCGGCCGCACCCGCACCCGCGGCCAGCGCTGGCGCGTTCCTGCGCGGCCCGGGCGGGATCTTCGCGAACGTCCTCCCCTTCCCCGCCACGGCCCCCGGCGCCGCCGCGGACCCGGCCGCCACGCCCTCCGGGCACCCCGCGGACCCCGCGCTCCCGGCCATCCCGGCACCACCAGGCCGTCCCTGGCCCGCCAGGGCGGTGCGGGCCGCAGCAGGCCCGGCCCGCCAGGGCGCCGTGCCCGCCGCCGAAGGAGAACCCCGCCGATGACCGCCATCACCGACACCAACGGCCTCAGCGCTGCCCTGCGCACCCTCAAGCTCTCCGGCATGCTCGGCACGCTGGAGGCACGGCTCGCCCAGGCCCGCGCCGGGGACCCCGGCCACCTGGAATTCCTCCTGGTCCTGTGCGAAGACGAGATCAGCCGCCGTTCCGGCGCCGCCATCGGCCGCCGCCTGCACCGGGCCCGCTTCGATGAGCAGGCCACCTTCGAGGGCTTCGACTTCACCGCCAGCCCCGGCATCCCCGCCGCCGCCATCCGCGACCTCGCCGCCCTGCGCTGGCTGCCCGCCCGCGAATCAGTCATCCTGTCCGGCCCAGTCGGCGTCGGCAAGACCTTCATCGCCTGCGCCCTCGGCCACCAGGCCATCCGCGCCGGCCACGAAGTCCGCTTCGCCAAGACCAGCCGCGTCCTCGCCGACCTCGCCGGCGGCCGCGCCGACGCCACCTGGGACAAACGCCTCAGAGCCTGGGCCCGCCCGGCCGTCCTCATCTGCGACGACTTCGGCCTCCGCGAGCTCACCCCAGCCCAGGCCGACGACCTCTACGAACTGATCACCGAACGCGCCGGCAAGCCCGTGATCATCACCAGCAACCGCAGCCCGGCCGACTGGTACCCCCTGTTCCCCAACCCCGTCGTCGCCGAATCCCTGCCCGGCCGGCTCATCAACACCAGCCACCAGATCGTCATGGACGGCCCCAGCTACCGCCCGAACAAACGACCCGGCGCCCCCCAGCGCGCCATCCCCCAGGAGACGGAGACCATCATGTAAAACGGGAACAGGCCAGCCCACCTGGGGAATTACCTGAGCATCAACCCCGGGGAATTACGTGGCGTTCGACACCTGGCGTCCGGCCCGCGGCAAATCCGTGCGTTTTCCGGTACCGGCTGGTCATGCATGGTCATGCAAGCTCGGTAAGCCGATCGCGATGAGGCGCGCTGGGAGTGCCGTCGCCTGAGTGGCCGAATCTTTGAGTCGCTGACGGGCCGGGCGGACATGGCGGCGCTAGCCGGCCGCGCTGTTAGCCACTTGATCGGGGAGGCTCTGTTCCGGCGGTGTAGTACTCGCGGATGGGGTAGGCGGCGCTTGGGGGCGCCTTCGGCAAGGTCCCGGCCCTGGCGGCATCACGGGGCCGGACGCGGGTCCGGATGGGGGAGGACTCTCGACGGTAGCGGGATATGTCGGGCAGGCTTACCCAGCATGTCGTTGCTGCATGTACGGGTAGTGAGCCCGGCTGATCTCCGTGATGAGGTAGAGGCGATATTGCGCGGCCAGCGAGGGGCGACCAACCTCGTTGTGCTCCCGGGCGCGGCTCGCGAGCCGAGCGGCGACCTGATCCAGGCTGATCTTGCACGCGAGTGTGTCCAGAAAGTCCTCAGCGGCCTGCGGGAGCTTGGCGTTGACCGGCGCGGCTCAATCAGCTTGCACGCGGTTGACATGGCGATCGGTGATGGCGTGCGCCGCGCCGAGCGCAATGCGCCAGGCGACGCCGCCGACGCTGTCATCTGGGAGGAGGTCATCTCCAGCACTGGCGAAGACTCGACACTGACCTGGGTGTTCATGGCGTTCATGGTGCTGGCATGCCTGCTGGCCGCGATCGGCGTCGCGACCAACTCCCCGATCACTATCGTCGGCGCGATGGTCGTCGGCCCCGAGTTCGGCCCGCTCGCCGGGATAGCCGTAGGGCTGCGACTGCGCCGGATGGACGCCGTGCGTCGCGGGATAATCGCGCTGGTCGTCGGATTCGCCGGTGCCATCGCAGCGACCGCCGTCGTGGCTGTCTTGTGGCGGGCTACCGGTTTGGTGAATGCTGGCAACCTCGCTCATTCGACCCGCACCGAATACATCTACCAGCCTGGCTGGTTCTCGCTCATCACCGCCCTCGTCGCAGGCGCCGCCGGCATGCTGTCGCTCACGTCCGCCAAATCGGCGGCCCTTGTGGGCGTGTTCATCTCGGTCACCACGATTCCGGCCGCGGGAAACCTGGCGCTGGCCCTGGTCTTCGGCCGGTTCCACGACGCGGCAGGATCAGCCCTCCAGCTCGTCATCAACCTCACCGGCATCGTCGCCGCCGCGTACCTGGTACTGCTCGCACGCGGCCACTCCCGGGTATCGGATGATCGGCCCAGCCGCTATGACACAACCTCCTGAGCGCCGGCGTGCAGGCAAGGATCCTCGCCGCGGCCGGGAACAAGCCAGTGACGGCAGGCCCGGATTGACGGTTAGAGCGCCTAGCCGCGAATCTTCGCGAGACCACGGACAGCCCCCAACACTACGAGTGAACATGCCGGTCAGCGCATAAGCATGCGTGCACGCAACGTTCTCAATTCGGCAGACCCGGTATAGGTGCTGGGATGCGGTGTCCGGCTGCCGGTGTTGTCAGGCGGCGTGCGGTGCGAGCTCGGGGATGAGGTGAGCGTCGAGGGCTGCGCCGATGCGCTCCAGTACCGGGATCGTGGGGGGCGGCGCCGGTTTGAGGCATGAGAGGGGTTCGATCCCGGTATCGCCCACCCAGGTAAGGGGCAGGTTCCAGACGGACCAGCCCTTCATGGTGTGGCGCAGCCGCGAGGGCGCCCTCTGCCGGCCGTGCCGCGGGACGCCCTCGCGGCTGGATCTAGTGCCGGAAGAGGGAGAGGCTGACGGCGGCGGCCATTGCCCGGTAACCGGCGTCGTTGGGGTGGAGGTGGTCGCCGCTGTCGTAGGCGGCCAGCAGCTGCAGCGGGCTGGCCGGGTCGCGGACGGCGGCATCGAAGTCGATGACCCCATCAAAGGCCCCGCTGGTGCGGATCCACTGGTTCACCGCCTCACGCTTGGTCTCTGCGGCGGCGGAATAGTAGGCGGCGCCCTGGAACGGGGTGAGAGTTCCACCAAAGATCTTCAGCCCGGCCGCGTGTGCGGCGGCGATGAGGTGCCGGTAGCCGGCGATGATCTGGCTCGCTGACACATCGGTGTTGGGGGCCGTGCAGCCACTGTCGGGGGTCTGGCTGAAGCCGATGTCGTTGATGCCTTCCAGCAGCACGACATACCGAGCCCCCGCGCGGGCGGCGACGTCACGGTTGAACCTGGCCTCGGCGTTGACGCCGAAGCAGATCGAGTCATGGAGGATCCGGTTGCCGCTGATGCCTTCGTCGACAACGGGGTGAACCTGCCCTGGGGGGCCGGCCAGGATCCGCCGCGCCAGGTCGTTGGGCCAGCGGGCGTTTGCGTTGACCGTGGACTGGAAGCCGTCGGTGATGGAATCGCCGAAGGCGACGATCGTGCCCCGTGTCCGCGGGCTGGCCTGGACGGTCACATCGTCGAGGAAATACCACGATTGGCTGGTGGTGGTATAGGCGGCACCGGACTCGCTGCCCGCGTAGTCACCTGGGGTGGAAACGTAATTGATCTGCTGGGCGTCAGCGTGATAGGTCGCCGGTCCCGTGGCTGGCTGGGTGAACAGGCTGACGGCGAGATCGGTTTCGGCGGGAACGCGCATCCGGACCGGGTCGCTGACCACTTCCGCGCCGGGCGGGATGGTGACCGACTTACTCCCGTCGAAGGTGACCAGGTGATTCGTGCCTGCCGCGACGGACGCTCCGCCCGCCGAGATACCCGCGTCGACCTGGTCGAAGGTGACCGCCCGCGTGCCGAAGGTGTTGGACAGGCGGACCCGGGCGGCGTTCCCCCCGGCGCTGGTCCACACGATGTCCCGGATGGTCTGATCGGTGAACCCCTGCGAGGACAGGTCCCCCGCGTACACCCCGGGAGGGGTTGCTGCCATCGGGCTGGCCGCCCACGTCGACACCCACCGCCCAGCCGCGCCATGACCGCCGTCCGTCCTGGCCGACGCTGCCGGAAGCGGTAACACGCCGGCGAAACCGGCGGCCGCCACAGCAGCGAAGATCGCGGATCGGGTTCCGAGTCTGGTGATCATCATCGTCTTCCCTCTCGGCCTTGTGCTGGATTCCGGGCTGTGGCTGCTCCCTCCGCGTGGCGGACGGCAGATACCACAGACCAGCCGTTATACCCTCATTACCCCGAACCGGGTACGCCGAACAGTGCGCCGCGGCCCGCCCGCGGGCAGCCTCACCCCATCACGGCGGCATCTGTGTCATCCCGTACCGGGCTCCCACGCGCCTGCGGGTACAAGTCCGCTCCGGCGTGCACGGCACCTCGGTCAGCGGGCGGGACGACCAGGACGAGATAGGGCTGTGCCCGGAGCCCCCCCGCAGTTCGTCACCAGGCTGGCCCGCGTCCCGAACGGCACCGGCGGCCAGCGGCCCGCCGGTGCGGTCCGGGCAGTACGAGCGGCACACGGCCGGGGACAGGGCTGGAGGCCTGACCAACCGCCGGGCGCGGGGGACCTGGACGTCGTCACCACCTCGGCGCGCATAGCCGCGCACTGTCCATGGAGGATGCAAACGTCTGCTCAGAACTGGCGCCAACGGTGTTCCGTCTACTCGGCTCGCGGCTATAAGCGGGCGTTTCGGGCGGGCTGTGTCCGGTTCCTTCCCAGTGCCGGTCCGTGCTGGCATGGTTGGCCTGTTACGAGGATCGAGCCTCAGCTGTGGGTTGACCGGGCAAGTCAGGCGGTGGACTTCTACGTGGAGGCGTCCCGGGCCACGGTGGTTCATCGCGGCGGCGAGGGCGACGACAAAGTGGCGCAGCTGTCCATCGGCGAGGCCGCGTTCTGGGTTGCCTCGGCCGGCCCGGACATCGGGCGGTTCAGCCCGCCTGCGATCGGCGGTGCCACCGGCCGGACCTTGCTCGTGGCCGAGGATCCGGAGGCTGTAGCTGACCGCGCGGTCCGGGTCGGCGCCGCGGAGAAATCGCCGGTTGGCGAGGAACACGGGTGGCGGCTGGGGCGGGTAGTCGACCCGTTTGGCCACGAGTGGGAGATCGGCAAGCCCTCCAGCCTTGGCCGCCGGATTAGGCACTCACTCGCTGACTTCCGCCACGCGGCATTCTCTGAACTTGGACAAATTGGGTGTGAGTAGTCAAACCGGACTTTGCTGTTCAGGATGTGTGGGGAGCGGCGGGTATGCCGAGGTGGGCGGTGCGGTGGGAGCGGCGGTCGATCTGGACGAGCTTGTCCTCGGCGCCGGCCAGGCTGACTTTCAGGCCCTCGACCTCGCCGAGCCAGCCTTCGCGTTCGGCTTCGGCGATGCGGGCGGTGAGGTTGTCACGGATCTCGGCGATGCGGGGCCGCTGGGCGGGGTCTGGCCAGTGCAGGGCGCAGCGCAGGCCCCGTTAACTGAACATACTCGAGCGTTTGAGCAGGTCACGGCATGGTTTCGGTGCCAGGTGGCTAGCTTGGCTGCGTGATCGAATCGGGGGAAGAAAAGGGACGGGACCTGTCGGCGCTAGTGGTGCCACGGGCGGGGCGGCTGGTGGCGACCGGGGATGACCGCGAGCCTTACCGTGTCGTCGGGCCTGATGGGCAGGTCGCTGAGCCGGTGTCGGTGTTCTTGCGGGACCTGCTGGCGTCCGGGAGGTCGGCGGCGACGCTGCGGTCGTATGCGGTCGACCTGCTGCGGTGGTGGCGGTTCCTGGATGCTGTCGATGTCGAGTGGGACCGGGCGTCCCGGGTCGAGGCCCGGGACTTCAGCTGCTGGATCCAGCTGACGGTCAAGCACCGGCTGCAGACGACCAGGCCGCAGAAGGCTCGCTGGTCCTCGCGGGCGGCGGGATCGCCGAACCCGGTGACCGGGAAGCCGGCGTCCGGTGACGGGTATGCGCCGTCCACGGTGGCGCATAGCGAGACGGTGCTGCGCCGGTTCTACGACTTCCACCGAGACGGCGGGACCGGGCCGGTGCTGAACCCGTTCCCGCTGGACGCCTCCCGCCGGCGCGGCCCGCCGCACGCGCATCACAACCCGATGGACGAGTGGAGGCCCGAGCGGACGGGGCGTTACCGGCCGGTCGTGCCGAAGCGGATCCCGCGGGCGATCCCCGACGACTGGTTCAACCGGCTGTTCGCGGCGCTGGGGTCGGACCGGGACCGGGCGCTGGTCGCGTTCTGGATCTCTACCGGGGCGAGGGCCTCGGAGCTGCTGCGCATGCGCCAGTGCGACTTCCTGCCCGGCGAGCAGCTGATCAGCGTGGTCCGCAAGGGCACCCGGGCAAGCCAGCAGCTTCCCGCGTCGGCGGACGCGTTCGTGTGGCACCGGCTCTATCAGCAGGAGCTGCTGCGGCTGGGGGTTCCCCGCGGTCGGCGGCAGCCGGCCTGGTGGACACTGCGGCGTCCTTACCAGCCGCTGAGCTATCACGGCGCGCACCGGATGTTCGAGCGGGTCAACGCCTCGCTCGGAGCGGACTGGACACTCCATGACCTGCGTCACAGTGCGGCGTCCAGAATGGCCCGTGACGGCGAGCTCAGCCTGACCGACGTGCAATGGGTCCTTGGTCACGCGCACCTGACCACGACGGAAATTTACCTCACGCCCACCCGGGACGAGGTGATCGAGGGCGTGCTCGCGCACCACGCCCGCCAGTCCCGGGTGCGGGAGGCACCGCCGCCGCAGCCGGCGCCGGGCTATGACCCGCAGTCGCTGTCGGTGCTGTTCGGGCGGCCGTCATGACGGCCGCCGTGAAGCACATGGCCCGCAATAAGCCGGGCACTGCGGGCGCATCGTCGCCGGCCCAGCCGCGCAACAGCCAGCTGCGCAGGCAGTTCCCGCCCAGGTCCGTCCAGGCACGGTGGCCTGCCACGGCCCAGGGCGAGAACGAGGTGCTGCTGCGGCTGACCTCGCCGCCGTTCCTCCCGGAGATGAAGCCGACCCGGGCAGGGCGGCGGCGCGGGACGGCCAAGCTGCTGCGCTGGCTGTCCTCCTTTCCCGGGGACACCTGGCAGCAGCGGTGGGAGGCATCGCGGGCCGAGGACCACCCGGGCAGCTCATGGGTGCGTCTGCCTGCCCGGTGGCTGCAGGAGAACGGCCCGGGATCGTCCTGCGACGACAACGACCTGTCATCCGGGCTGCTGATGCTCATCTGCGGAGACGTGATCCGGCCAGGGCTGGCGTGGATGCTGACCAGGGCCCACAGGTACCTGGCCCTCGTCATGGCCGAGACGCGTGACCCTGCCGGGTTCGCCCGGCTGAGAGAGCTGGCCGAATCCGGGCCGATAGCGTCCCTGGAGGACGCCCGGCACGCGGCCACCAGGATCGCGACCCTGCTGGCCTGCAAGGGCGGCATCATCAGCGACATCACCGTCGGGGACTGCGTGGAACTCGCCGACACCCAGCGTCGGGTCCACGCCCGCGGCGGCCAGAGGAAAGTCGACTTCTACCTGCGGCTGCGCTCCCTCGGGATCTTCCCCGCCGACGCCCCGGCCACGATCCGCGCGTTCGGCATGGCCCAGGGGCAGCTGACCGTCGAGGAACTCGTCGGCCGCTACCGCCTGCAGTGCAAGCCGGTCCGCGACCTGCTCGTGGACTACCTGCGGGAACGACAGCCAGCACTTGACTACGCCAGCCTGGACGCGATCTCCTCCTCCCTGGCCGGGCGGTTCTGGGCCAGGATCGAGGCCCTGTCCCCTGGAATCAGCACGCTGCGACTGCCGCCGGAAGTCGCCCTCGCGTGGAAAGAAGACCTGCTGACCGTCAAGCGCACCGTCACCGGCGCCGACGGGCAGCAGTCTGTGGTCACCAGCCCGCGGCTGAACGCCAGGGACGAGCTGCTGCGGGTGCGGGCGCTCTATCTGGACATCGCCCAGTGGGCCACCGAGGAGCCCGCCCGCTGGGCGCAGTGGGCGGTCCCGGGCCCGGTCAGCGACACCGAGATCGGCCGGGCCAAGGACCTCAGGCGCCGCAAGGCCCGGATGGACCAGCGGACCCGCGAGCGGCTGCCCGTCCTGCCCGTGCTCACCCGCACCGCCGCGGAGCGCAAGACCGCGACGGCACGTCGGCTGCAGGCCGCCCTGGCGACGCCGCCCGGCGAGATCATCGAGGGCACCGGCGGAACGCTCCGCAGGGCCGTGGCGCCCAAGGCCAACGGCAGGCACGTGTGGGCCGAGGACACCGGCAGCGGCAAGCGCCGCAACCTGTCCTATGAGGAAGAAGAAGCGTTCTGGGCCTTCGCCACGATCGAGGTCCTGAGGCTGACCGGCATCCGCTGCGAGGAGCTCCTGGAGCTCACGCACCACGGCATCACCGAGTATCGGCTGCCCACGACCGGCGAGCTCGTCCCGCTGCTGCAGATCGCCCCGAGCAAGACTGATACGGAAAGGCTTCTCCTGGTCAGCCCCGAGCTTGCCGACGTGCTGTCAGCGGTCATCAGCCGGCTCCGCGGCCCCGGCGGCGACGTCCCCCTCACCGTCTCCTACGACGTCCGGGAACGGGTCTGGAACCCTCCCATGCCGCTGCTGTTCCAGCGGTCCATCGGCAGCGAGAACCGGGCGTTCACCCCAAGCGCGATCCGCAAGCTGCTCATCAGCGCGCTCGCCGCGACGGGCCTCACCGACGCCGCCGGCAACCCGCTCATGTTCTCCCCGCACGATTTCCGCAGGATCTTCGTGACCGACGCCATCATGAGCGGCCTGCCGCCCCACATCGCCCAGGTCATCTGCGGCCACAAGAACATCGACACCACGATCGGCTACAAGGCCGTCTACCCAGCCGAGGCGATCGAGGCGCACCGGGCGTTCGTCGCACGCCGCCGCGCGACCAGGCCCAGCGAGGAATACCGTACTCCGACCGAGGAGGAGTGGGACGCGTTCCTCGCCCATTTCGAGAAGCGGAAGGTGTCGGTCGGCACCTGCGCCCGCGCATTCGCGTCACCCTGCGTCCATGAGCACGCTTGTGTCAGGTGCTCGCTCCTGAGGCCGGACCCCGCCCAGCGCGGCCGGCTCGAGGAGATCCGCGACAACCTGCACGACCGCATCGCCGAGGCCGAGCGTGAAGGCTGGCTCGGCGAGATCGAGGGCCTCAAGGTCAGCCTCGCCGGCACCGAGGACAAGCTCGCCCAGATCGACACGGCCCTGCAACGCCACGAGCAGGCCGTCCACCTCGGCATGCCCGCGTTCCCCGACATCGCCGGCCGCTCTGCCTCGCCCGCACCGGAAGGAACCCCGTGTCCACAGTGAGCTCCCGCCGGCTCGCCGACGCGCTGCGCGCCTGCGCCCGCGGCATCCATCCCCTCGAAGCCGGCACCAGCCTGCTTATCGACTGCGGCAGCTGGCTGCACCGCGAGGATTTCACCAGCCGCTTCATCACCACCGGCACCAGCATCAGCGACGGTGTCACCCTGCTCGCCAGCACTGACTGGGAAGCCGCCGTCGCCGCCCTGCACGCCAGCGAACTTCCGGCCAGCGGAGGGGAACGCCGGATGCTCCTCCTGGCCGCCAGCATCGCCGGCGGAACCCCGGTCAGTCTCAACGACACCTTGCCTGGCATCGACCGGCGCAGCGCGAGCCTCGTCGTCAGCGCTGTCGCCCATGCCGCCGGGCTTCCAGATCCAGAAACGGACAAGAAGCATCTAAACGGTTAGTTCAGAGAAGCAGGAGTGCTCGTGGATGCAGGGGGTGCCGAACGCTCTCCCGCAGGTGCCGGTGGCGACTTTGCGGCGTTCGAAGTGGCTGAGGAATTCCTGCCGCCATTCGGCGTCGGTGGGGGTGCGGTATTCCTCGGTGGGCCGCAGCGCGCGGCGGCGGGCCAGGAAGGCCAGGTGGGCCTGGATGGCTTCGTCGGGGTAGGCGGCACCGGGCTGACCAGCCCTGACGGCGCCCCGCTGCACTACACCTTGCATGACTTCCGCAGGATGTTCCTCACCGACGGTCATTTGCAGGCGGCGGGCCGGTCGGAGGCGGGTCCAGCCATGGCCGGCTGGCGCTGAGGTTCAGGGGACCGCTTCCTCAATAGCACGGGCAGCTCGCAAGGCGGCCTTCGCAGTGGCAGCCCCGGCCCACCTAGGAAATGTCCTGGTAACGGATCACATCGAGGATCACGACGTGCGAGTACCGGCTACTGGAGGTGACACGGACGTCGCTAGCCCAGCAGGCAGACCGAAGGATTCCGTGGGCCTCCTCGAAATCTTCCCTGGTAATGCCAGCTGAGCACCAGATGTGCACCCGCTCACCAAACGGTTCTGGGGTGGTCAACAAGATGATGGGTAGTCTGCCGTACCGTGTCTGGATCCAGGCCTGGGCGCAACCTGTCCGGATCCGGTGCGCGGTGATGATGCAGCGCGCATGGTCAAGTAGCCACAGCCGGGCGGCGGGCCATGTCGTGAAGGTGACGATAACGGTCCCGACCACGGCCAGCGCCCACGCCCAGCCGAGCCCGATTACTAGAACAGCAACCTCCGCGGGAAGGCCTATGCCCAGCATCAGTTCCCAGCGCCACCTCCACAGGAGAACGAGCAGGTTGGGGTGCTTAACCGGCCTAAGGTCTCTGTGCAACTGAGTGAGGTAGTTTCCTCGACGGGGACGACGTCGGCGTCCTCCCCCGGTCACGACAGACCCCTAGGCGGCAGGTCAGACGATGGTTGGTCTTTGGGCTTGATTACTAGACGGCCGCTGCCACGGCATCTCTGACATTCGATCCCGCTGATTTGAACGCCGCGGCCGCGGCAGCCTGGGCATGGCGTGAGCGTGTCGAAGCGAGGATCTCGGTACTCCCGGCCGAAGCCGTGCTGGGTCGAAGTGACCTGCCAGCCGTGCTGCCGAGCCTTGGCGTCGCCTGCTGCGAAGAGCCTTCGCGTAAGAGTGTTGATCGCCGCTCTTACCCAGGTCAGCGGCCGGTCCCAGTGCTTGATCGAATTTGTTGAAGTGGTATCGTGGGGCATGTCCGCCACATCCCTATGGTCCCTACAGCCTGGGGGGTCGGTGTGACAGTGCTGGGCCGGTGCGGGAACACCGGCCCAGCTCCGTGTAGGGGCGCCCAAGGCCCCTTGCGCAAGTGCTGGGTACGTCCTGTGATGCGACCTGGCATCCACGGACGGCCGACAATCTTGGTCCCGCCTCTGGGGTGCTCCGTACGCTGCCTCCTTGCTACGAGCGACGGACGGCCGAAAAAGCTGCCGACAATCTTCGACACCTTCGGCAACTTGCCTCCATCGACCTGTGGCTCATGCTTTGATGGTGAACTGCAAAATCGCGGAACGCAAGAGTAGTTTTCCAGTGCGAAACGCATATGCTGATTGCAGCATCTCATGTGGTAATCGGGCGGGTAAGAGAGGTGTTTGGGACTGAGGTGGCAAACGAAGTCAATCCAACGCTCAGGAGACGAGAGTTGGGCTTCTTGCTGCGGCAACTTCGAGTTGACCGCAGGCTCAGTGTTGAGGAAGTCACGGAACGTGCGCTGTTCTCACAGACCAAGCTCAGTCGTCTGGAGACAGGGCGAGTAGGCGCTAGCCCTCGCGACATCCGGGATCTGTGCATCGTCTACGGCGTCACCGATCCTGACGAGCGCGAGAAGCTCATGGCCTTGGCCAGGGAGGGCAAGCAACGGGCTTGGTGGCAGGAGTTCGAGCTGCCGTATGCGACCTACATCGGCCTAGAGACTGAGGCCACCTCAATCCGTGACTACAACACCGACGTGGTCACCGGCCTGCTTCAAGTCGAAGGCTATGCCAGGGCGATCTTCGTAGCTGGCGAGCCGCCTCTTGACCACGCTGAGATTGACCAGCGTATAGAGGCCAGGATCAAGCGGCAGGCTCTGCTCACGCGGGAAGACGGGCCAGAATTTCATCTCATCCTTGACGAGGGGGCACTACACCGCCCTGTCGGCGGCCCCGAGGTCATGCGGGCACAGATAGCACGAATCATCGAGGTTGCCAACTTCCCCCGGGTCACATTTCAACTCATCCCATTGAAGGTTGGGGCACATCCGGCGCTTGATAGCACTTTCGTCATCTTGGGATTTGCTAAGCAATCCGTGAATGACGTTGTTTACGTCGAAGGCTCTGTCGGGAACATCTATCTCGAGAGCGCAGCCGACCTGGAGAGATACAGAAAATTGTTCTCCAGGTTGGAGACCATCGCGTTGAGTCCAGAAGAGTCGATCGCGCTGGCCGAAACAATTGCATTAACCTATGGGGAGGGCCAGCACGCGCGGCGTCGCGGGTTAAGCCGTACCGAGGATCCTCTACGAGGAATTACCTCAAATTAGCTAGAATGGGAAGAAAAATGAACGTATCAAAGATCAGGAAGATAACCCTGAGCGAGTCGGAGCGGGAGAGTCTCGCTTGGCTAAAAGCCCACGGCAGCACATCCAACGGCCAGTGCGTCGAGGTCGCCTCGGCCGTCGGTAACATTGCCGTGCGTGACTCAAAGGACCCAGATGGCCCCATCCTGGTGTATACACCCTCTGAGTTTCGGGCATTCCTTGATGGTGCACGAAACGGTGAATTCGACAGCCTATTGTCGTAACCCACCGTCTTATTACCCCTGCTTCGGGATGCCCGGCAGCCAACTATCCCAATCAGTTGACTACCGGGCATTTCGGTCTATGTCGGCCCAGCGCAGGCCTCGCACGCAATAGGACGTTCTCCGATTCTCTTGATCTAGCGACGCCACGGTCGCGAATGACATGAAGCCCAGCCAGAAGCTCTCCAGCAAACGATGCGGCCGACTTGTGACGCACGGCGAGTTCGACAGGCAGCCTCCTACGCTGACCCAGGTCCTCTAGGAGGAGACCCCTCATGAACACAGCAAACGAGTTTTCCACATGAGCGACCTCGGAGCGGTGATTGCTCGAATTGCCACAGTGGTGCCACTTACTCTTTTGGTGTTGGCCCTCGGGTTCATGGTTGTCGTGGCGGTGATTCGGCCAACTCCAGAACGGCAAGCCATGGTGGACCACCTCGCCCGTGCGATCAAGGAAGTCGGGGCAGTAATACTTGGCCGCACAGCGGACAACCCCAGCAAGATCACTAATCGCCGCCGCCGCTGAAGAATTAGGGCCTGGACGCGGCATGATCTAGATTTAGTGGCCAGATTGGCACAGAATCGCTCTGCAATCTGCTGCAGAGCAGGCAATCAGAAGCAGTCCGCTGCTGCACCTTGCTGCTGCATCAAGATCAGAAGGGCCGATTCCTTGATCGGAACCGGCCTCTGGAACACCCCCTTACGGAATCGAATCGTAGACCTACTCCTTACCATAAATCGCCCTGCAGTTCTGCAGCCCCAGGTAGGACAGCTGACCTGCGAGAACACGAGTACACACAGGCACTCACAAGCGCCAGTCGAGCCCTCGCGAGCGCTGTTTGCCACTCAATCTGCTGTCAAGGGACATCAGGACTTCCCTGTGGGCGGTCAGATGATCTCCTTGTCGGCGGACAGTTGATCTCCGCGCGGGCGGACGGGGTGATGTCCGCCCGCGCGGTCGGCTGATCTCCCGGTGGTCAGGTCAGCGGGGTGACTCCTTTCCCGGTGGTGGCGTCGGCGAGCCGGAGGCTTTCGCCTTCGGTGGCCATGAAGGGAACGCAAACGGTCTTCAGTTGACAGTGGCGGCGTGCCGCTGCTGGCTGGCGCCGGCCCGGGTTGGGGTGTCCGGTGGTGCGTGTGATCACCGTCTGGCGGGTCGTCGAGCGGGATGCGCAGCCGGATTTTCACGTGCCAGCCGGTGACCTGGACGTCTTCGATGAGCAGCCGCAGTAGTTCTTGCCGCTGCGCGGGGTCGAGCTGGTCGATGACGGCGCGGACGCGGGTGGCGAAGCTCTCGACGCCGTGGCGGAGCCGGTTGCCGCGGGCGAGGTCAGCGCGCTGAGCGGCGAGGCGGGCGCGCTTGTGATCGAGTTCGCGTTGCCGTGCGGTGATCGCGGCGGCGCGGCGCTGCAGTTCGGGCATGTCGATCAGCCCCGCCTGGTAGAGGTTGACCAGCCGGCGGTGCTCGCCGCGGGCGGCCTCGAGCTTGCGGTCGAGGCGGGCCAGTTCGGCGGCGAGCAGCTGGTCGTCGGGGACCGGGGCGTGCACTGCGATGGCCTGCTCGCCGGCCAGCAGCAGGGCGGGGTCGAGCAGGGCGGCGCGTACCTGTCCGAAGACGAACTCGTCGAGGGCGTCGGCGCGGATGTTGCGTTCGGGGCAGCGACGGTCCTGGCCTCCGGCGCGCAGCGGGTCGTGGTTGTGGCAGTAGTAGTAGCGGTGCCAGGTGCCGTTGCGGCCGCGCATCTTGTGGCAGCTGGTGCCCACGCCGCAGGGCCCGCACTTGACCAGCCCGCGCAGCAGCCAGGCACCGGGCTCGGCGCGGCGCGGGCTCCACTTGGCGTTGTCGGTGCTGACCTTGCCGGCGGCCTCGAATGTCTCGTCGGCGATGATGGCCGGGCAGCTGATCGCGATCCAGTCGGCGCGGGGGCGGGGCACCTGGCGGGAGTGGTGGCCAGGCCTGCGGTCCGGGACGGCCTCGGTGCGGTTGAAGTAGGTGCGGCCGATATAGGCCTCGTTGCCCAGGATCCGTCCGAGGGTGGAGGTGCCCCAGACGCTCCGGCTGCCGGTGGGAGTGGGCACGGCGCCGGCGTTGAGCAGGCGGCAGATCTGGCGGATGGTGGTCCCGGTCGCCCGCTCGGCGAAGATCCGCCGCACCACCGCGGCCTCGGGCTCGAAGATTTCCAGGTGCGCGGGGCCGTCCGGGCTGCGGGGGATGCGCCGGTAGCCGTAGGGGGCCTTCCAGGTAATCACCTCGCCGGCGCGGGCGCGGAACAGCTTGCCCCGCCGGTACCGTTCGGCGATCTTGGCCCGCTCGTATTCGGCGATCACGCCCTGGACCTGGGTGAGCAGCTTGGCCTGCGGGTCGTCCTGGTCGAGGCCGGGGGCATCGGTGAACCGCACGCTCACCCCGAGGCGGGCCAGCTCGTCGAGGATGAGCACCTGGTAGGCGTAGGAGCGGGCGAGCCGGTCCGGGGACAGGCACCAGGCCACCTCGAACAGCCCGGCCTCAGCGGCGTCACGCAGCGCGTCCAGGCCGGGCCGGTCCAGCCGGGCCCCGGAGTGCCCGTCGTCGTGGTACTCGCCGGCCAGCTCGTCGCCTGCCGCGGCCACGTGCGCGCGCAGCGCCTCCACCTGGGAGCCGATCGTGCCCCGCTCGGCTTGGCGCTCGGTGGACACCCGGGCGTAGATCACGGCCTTCATGTCCATCCCTCCATCACCTGGCCGGCTGGCGCGGCCAGCGCGCCGGCCGCGCCGAGCAGGAACTGATAGCAGGCCGACAGCGCCTGCTCACGCGGGTCGGCGTCTGGGGTCCAGGGCGGGCGGGCCGCGCCGGCCAGCTCGGCCCGGAACACTGGCTCGGCTGCGAGCCGGTCCGTAAGCGTCCGGGCGATCGCCGGGGCGTGCGGCCCATACATGTTCATGATCACCGCGCTGATGCTGGCGTCCAGCCGCGGGTCGCCAGCGGTGGACAGGAAGCCGAAGTCGAGCACCGCGATCGGATGGACTGCTTCGTCCACCAGGATATTTTCGCCGAAAAGATCGCCGTGGATGACCGTGGCGGGTACCCGGTCAAGCGCCGCCAACTTCTCCAGGATTCGGACGTACCGGCGGTCGAAATCCGGCACGTGGGCGCGCAGCAACTCACTGAAGCGCGCCACCCGCCGCTCCAGCAGCGTGATCAGCGGTCGGGAAATCGTCCGTGCCCGCCCAGAATGGCCGGTCCTCGTCGAGGACTGGCAGCTGGCGCATGCTGACCGTTCCCGGCACGTCGGCGAGCGCCCTGACCACCTCTACCACGCAGTTGACCGCAAGCGGGTCGAGGTTGCGGTCCTCGAGCGCAAGCCGTTTCTACAGGGGCTCGCCATGCAGTTCCCGCTCAAATGTCACTGCCGCACCGTTGACCTCCTCTACCCGCAGGATCTCTGGGGAAGCAAACGGCAGCCTGGCGCGGGCCACGTCGGCGTAGAAGCTCTGCATGCGCACAAGCTCCCGCTCACGGCGGCGGCCCCACACCTTGGCGACGGTCTCGTCGCCGAGCCGGTAGATTGCGCCTTCCACCCGGCCGCGAGCGGCTCCGCATCCGGATACCCCTGGCGGGTGAAGTACTCAACCCATTCTGGCGTATGGACCTGCAGAAACCCTGACAATATCCGGCACCTCTCAACCGGCCGTGGGTGAGAGCACGACCCGTGCGGTCGCCATCAGTAGCCTGCAGGCCGCCTGTCCACCGCTCCGTTGGCCACAGCGGCCGACACCATGTACCCAGGCACTCGTAGCCCGGACCGGGACGGCGAGGCTGCTCTCCGAGATGGCCGCGGTCAGGGCTGGCGGGGCTGGCGGGGCTGGCGGCGAGCGTAAGCAACATTGATGACCGCAATGACCGCCCAGATCAGCGCGACCAAGACCAGCTGGCCGGTGCTGACCGAGCTGGTAGTCGTCATCACCGATCCATGCAAAGGCCCCAGGTTGATCGACGCCTTGGGTGCGACTCCGCTGACGGAGTAGGCATGTAGCGTCACAGCGGTAGCGCCGATGCCCAGCCCGACCGAGCCCAGGCCCATAGCGACGTTCGCCCATGCGGCCCCGCTGGACTGGATGCCATGTTCTGCCAGCCTGGCGTCTACTTGCTTGTCAATCTCCGAGCTGATCCTCTCGACCAGCCCCTCGGCCACGGCCCCGTCGTACGCTCGGCCAAGTTCGGTATGCACGGCTGCCGCTGCAGCGACGTCTTCGTGCGCCCGCTCGTCCATAAAACCAAGCTATATCGCGATTGACGGGCCGGACAATGAGCTTGCGCTGCCGCTTGCGAGAGCACCGTGGTTCGGCCAGCCTTACCGGGACGGCCGGAGGCAGGTTACGGCGGTCCGGTTGCCGAGGATGGTTGATCGGTGATCGCCCGGATGTCGTGCTGGCCCTTCCCGCGCACTCAGCGCAGAAGACGAGCTGCTTGCCGCCCCGGGAGCGGACACCGGCCGGGTGCTCCTCTTCCTGCACGGCGGAGGTTACGAGCTCGGGTCGCTCCGCAGCGACGGCGAGCTGGCCGCCCGGCTGGGACGGGCCAGCGGGATGCGGGTGCTGTTCCCTGAATACCGGCTGGCCCCCGAGCATCCCTTCCCCGCCGCCATCGACGACGTCCTGGCCGCATGGCGCTGGCTCCGCACCGGCCAGGACCTGAGCGCAACATCAATAGCAGTGGCCGGCGACTCGGCCGGCGGAGGGCTCGCCGTCGCCCTGCTCGTGGCCACGCGTGACGCCGGGGAGGATTTGCCTGCGGCCGCGGCACTGATGTCCCCGACGGTGGACCTGACCAGCTCGGGGGCCTCGATGACCGAGCGCGCCGATCAGGATCCGATCTCCACCCCAGCCATGCTCCGTCAGTTCGCCTCCGGCTACCTGGCC
Organism: uncultured Actinomycetes bacterium; assembly: GCA_963782185.1. GTDB lineage: Bacteria > Actinomycetota > Actinomycetes > Streptosporangiales > Streptosporangiaceae > RYN-230. The sequence goes on along the minus strand of CAWAJB010000027.1, from coordinate 486,485 downwards.
GGGGCTGACCCCAAGACCCCCCTGGCGTCACCGCTGTTCGCCTCCCTGGCCGGGCTCCCGCCGCTGCTTATCCAGGTAGGCACGGCCGACCTGCTGCTCAGCGATTCCGAACGCCTGGCCGCAGCAGCAGCCCAAGCCGGGGTGGACGTCACCCTGGAGATCGGCGAAGGCCTGCCCCACGTCTACCAGCTTCTGCTCGGCACCCCCGAGGCAGCCGAGGCCACCGGGCAAATCGGGAAGTTCCTGCGGGCCCGGGTTCGCTAACCAGGCAGTCCCTGGACAGCAGGCTTCCCGGCGCCCAGCCCGTCCCTTCGCTGCGTAACGCCCAGGGAGCTTGCTGATCCCCCCGAGGGCACGCGCCGAAAGGCCCCACCGAACAAGATGATCTGTGCGCATACCAGCATCTAAATGCTCGTCAGTCGTGGCCGGGCTGGCGAGCTTTGCGGAGGGTGCGGATGAGGGCTCCCTGGGGCTTGCCGCTGAACGTGCAAGTGCGCGGCGGGCCGGGATTCCCGGGCTCGCCGCGCATGCGGGGTGTTACCTGGTGGCGCTCTTCTTGGCCGCCGTGCCGTTCCCGGCGCCAAGCAGCGGCTTCATGGCCTCGAGCAGGCTCTCGGCGAACTTCCGCTGGGAGGTGAGCAGCTGCTCGGTGAAGTCGTAGGTGCTGGCCACGAACTCCTGGGGCTTGGGCAGCTTGTCGCTGTAGGGCAGGTTGGGCATCGGGATGGACGGCGTGATCGACTGGACTGCCTCAGCCCAGGCCTTGAGCGCGCCGATCAGCATGTCTTCGCTCTTGCGGACCACGCCAAGGACCTCTGTCTGGATCTCCTGGCCGGTGCTGCGGGTCTCAGTCATTTCTTTTCCCTCGGGGTCTTGTCTCTCTTGGGTTTCATCCTCTGCTCTGTATAGTACGCAGTTTGCTAGGTTTGTCAAGCAAGCTGCGTGGTAGCCCTGCGGCCGCTGTCCCGGCCGGCGGGTTGGTTGTCCTGAGGTGCCTGCACGACCCTGCCGCCGCCGGCCCCTTGACACGGGCAAGGGCTACAGGGTCTCGGTGGCGCGGGCGGGCTCGGGCTGCGGTGGCCCCGTCGGCTCCCATGCGCCGGCCGAGCGTGCGTAGGGGTACCAGAGGAGATCACGTCCAAGCCGCAGCTGCAGCCGTCCGGCCGTTACCCGGTTGCTGGTGACCTTGGCTGGAGTCCCGGCGGCGTCACGCAAGGCCGTGCATGCTGCCTTCATGAGTTCCGCGGTCCAGGCTGATTCGGTACCGGGATCCCATTCGTCGCGCAGTACCTCGAGTCCGGACGCGGCGCCGTAGCGCCAGGCCAGCGCCTGGCGGGCGAGTTCCTGCCCGCTGATGCCGCTGTTTGCGGCCAGCGCGGCGAAGTCTGGTGTGCCGAGGGCATGCTCGGCCCGGCGGGCCAGATCGGACTCCGGGTCGAGAGACAGTCCAGCGTCGAGGGTGAGGCCGGCGGACAGTTCCCAGGCCCGCCGCGCCGCGTCCGCGGCCAGCGCCAGCAGGTCATCACGGAGCCCGGCGCGCCAGGCGGGCGGGTCCATCGGGAGCGCCGCCGGATGCCCGGGCCGGGCGGCCGGCAGCGGCGGGACGGGGACCGGGCCTGGCGTGGCCTCGGAGAGCAGCGCGGCCCGCGCATCAACGCCCGGGTCAGCGGGCGCGTGGCCGGGACCATCCGGTGCATCACCTACCGCCCCGCCATCTGGTGCCCACGCCACGGCTCGGGCACCGCCCTGGCCTGAAGCGCCGGGCCGGGTGGCAGCCACGCCGCGGCGGCGGGCCCGCAGCCCGGCGAGCACCTCGCCCCGGGTACGGCCCCGTAGCAGCAGAACCGTGAACGGATCCGCGTCCAGCGCGTCCGCGACCAGATAGCAGACCGCCGCCGAGTGCTTGCACGGGTCGGCGTCGTCGGGACAGGTGCAGCGGGGCCCAACCTCGCCCGCGCCAGGCAGCAGGTCCAGGCCAGCCGCAGCAACGTCCCCGGCGACCTCGGGCGGCAGCTCACCGTCCAGCATGGCCGCGGCACGGCCAAGCTGGGCGCAGATCGCGTCCAGCACGTGGTCCCACTCGGCGTCGGTGAACCGTCGGACGCGGACGCGGACCTCATAGGGGCTCATCCGGCGCCCCTGCACCTGGGCCCGCGCCTCACCCGGGGCGAGGACAAGCTCGCCGACCGCCCCTTCGCGGGCGTAGTCCCGGCCGCGTGGCAGCCGGTTGGGGTCCAGCCGGGCCCGCTGCTCCAGTGCGTCCACCCAGGCGCGGCCCCACCAGGTGTGACCCTGGCCCGGCAGCGCGCTCCCCCCGCCGGTCATGACGCGGCCCGCAGCGACACCAGCCCGGCGAGCTCGTCGTCGGACAGTTCCGCGATCCAGCCCTCCCCGGAGCCGACGACAGCATCCGCCAGCTGGCGTTTGGTATCGAGAAGGGATGCGATGCGGTCCTCAAGCGTTCCTTCGGCGATCAACCGGTGCACCTGGACCGGGCGGTCCTGCCCGATCCGGTAGGCGCGGTCGGTTGCCTGGTCCTCGACTGCGGGGTTCCACCACCGGTCGTAGTGCAGCACATGAGTCGCGCGTGTCAGGGTCAGGCCGGTCCCGCCCGCCTTCAGCGACAGCAGGAACACCGGCGCGTGACCGGCCTGGAACTGCTCCACCATCTCCTCGCGGCGGCGCACCGGCACCCCGCCGTGCAGGAACAGCGACCGGACGCCGCGGCTGTCCAGATGCTGCTGCATCAGCGTCGCCATCTGGGTGTACTGGGTGAACACCAGCATCGACTCCCCGCCGGCCAGGATCACGTCGGCCAGCTCGTCGAAGGCGGCCAGCTTGCCGGAACGGCCCGCCAGCGGCCCGGACTGCTTCAGGTACTGCGCGGGGTGGTTGCAGATCTGCTTCAGCGCTGTCAGCAGCTTGAACACCAGCCCGGCCCGCTCGATCCCTTCGGTGTTCTCGATCGCTGCCATGGTCTCGCGGACCACCGCCTCGTACAGCGTGACCTGCTCGGCGGTCAGCGGCACGATCCGGTCCGTCTCCGTCTTGGGCGGCAGCTCCGGCGCGATCCCCGGGTCAGATTTCCTGCGCCGCAGCAGGAACGGCCGCACCAGCGCGGCGAACCGGGCGGTCGCCTCGGCGTCGCGATGTCTCTCCACCGGGACCGCTATCCGGCGGGTGAAGGACTCCAGCTGTCCGAGCAGCCCGGGCGTGGTCCAGTCCAGGATCGACCATAGCTCCGACAGCCGGTTCTCCACCGGCGTACCGGTCAGCGCGATCCGGGCGGGCGCCGGGAGAGCGCGTAGTTCCCGGGCGGTGCGCGAGAGCGGGTTCTTGACATGCTGGGCTTCGTCGGCGGCCACCAGGCCCCAGCCGATCCCGGCAAGTTCCGCCGAGTCCCGCAGCACCACGCCGTAGGTCACCAGCACGATCTCGTCCGCGGCCACGTCGCGCAGGTGCCGCCCGCCGCCGTGGTAGCGGCGGACCGGGACATCCGGTGCGAACCGGTGCACCTCCCGCTCCCAGGTGCCCAGCAGCGAGGCCGGGCAGACTACCAGCGTCGGCCCGGCCTGCGCCGCCCGCCGGTGCAGGTGCAGCGCGATCACCTGGATCGTCTTGCCGAGCCCCATATCGTCGGCCAGGCAGCCGCCGAGCCCCGCGTCACACATGGCTGCCAGCCAGGCCACCCCACGCTGCTGGTACGGGCGGAGCGCGGCCTCCAGGCCCGGCGTTGGGGCCAGCTCAGGTGGTGCCGCCGCCATCCGGGCCACCTGGTCGGCGAAATCAGCAAACGGGCCATCAGCGACGACGGTGACCGTCTCGCCATCGATCTCGGCGGTGCCCGCCAGAACAGCGCCCAGCGCCTCCATCGCGCGCATCCGGGTGCGCGGCGGCCGTCGCAGCTTCGCCAGCAGCACCGGGTCAAGCGTCACCCACCGGCCGCGCAGCCGGATCAGCGGCCGTTTCGCCTCCGCAAGTTCCGCGATCTCGTCCGCATCCAGCAGTTCCCCGCAGAGGGTGAGCTGCCAGCGGAACTCCAGCAGCGCGTCCAGGCTGAACCCGGCCTCAGTCAGGCGCTCCGGGGCCGCCGTGGGGACCGCCCGCAGCTTGAGCCCGTCGCCGAGGCTGGCGGGCCACAGCACCTCGATGCCGGCCCCTGCCAGTTCCTCGGCCGCGGGGCCGAGCAGGCTCGCCACCGCATCATCGTCCAGTTCCAGCGCGGCCGGGCTGGCCTGCCCCAGCAACGGGGCCAGCGGCGGCCACACCGTGGCGCCGCGCCGCAGCGCCAGCAACAGGTCGGTGTCCGCTTGCGTGCCGAACCGCGCCAGCACTCGCTCCGGCTGATCCCACAGCGCGGCGGCGTCCACGATCAGGCTGGGGTCCGCGGTACTGCGCAACTGCAGAACCATACGGAACGCCGGTACCGCATCATCAGGCTCGTCCGTGCCGGGTCCTTCGGTGCTGGCAGCAGGACTTCCGGCATCCCCGTCTTCCCGCTGGCCGGCGAGCTGCGGTGCCGGCGGGCCGGCCTTGATCCGAAGCCCCAGGCGCGCGCCTGCGGCCAGGCCATCGCTGGTATCGGCCAGCCACTCCGCCAGATCGGTGACCGAAGTCGGATCGACCCCGGCGAACGCCGGTGACCGGACCGTGCGAGGCGCTGCCGCGCTGCGGACCAGCGTGTCCGCGATCGCATCCCAGAACGCGCGGATCAGGGATTCCGGCGAGCGCAGCCGCATCGGGCGCGAACCCGGGACCGCGAGAGCATGCGCCGCGGCCGGGAACGCGGCAGCAAGCTCAGCCAGCCAGGCAAGATCGGCCGGGTCCAGCGGCCCGGCCCGCCAGGCGTCTGCGCCGCCCGCGGTGACGGTGGGCAGCAGACGTCCGCGCGCGACTAAGCCGACCCCGGCGATCGCGGCCGCCGACCACACGCTGACCGACCCCCGCACCGGCGCATCAGGCCGGCCGACCGCCTCCGGATTGATGGCCAGCAGCATTGGCAGGGCATCAGCCACCGGGACCAGCTCCGCTGAGACCAGCCGCTTGCGGATCCCATACGTGCCGCCTGCGAAGACAAGTTCCACCTTGGCCGGCCCCGAGCCCGTGCCCCAGAACGCGAACATGCCACGCCGGGGGATCACGTCCGGGACGAATACCGCCTCACCATCCTGCACAGCACCGCACGATACCGGTCAGGCCGGAGGGCTCCGGGCGGGATTGGCCTGATCCGTTTGGCTGAGTGGTGGTTGAGCCGGCGGCTGATGGGAGGCCCGGATGGAGGAATCCGTGCTCAGCGGTCATGGCGCTTTGATGACACCAGACGGCAAGATGCGCCGCGCTGGCGCCGAAATCCTCTGCCGACAGCCGGGCGGCAAACGCGATGGCGCCTCCGCCGGGCACGGGCTGGCCCTGGCCGGTGAACTGGATGGGATAAATGCGGGCGCGCTTGAATCGCCCAGCAGACGACAGCGTCACGTGGAGGATGACGCTCACGTCGAGGTCGCCCCCGGTGGAGAAGTCACCGTAGCTGGCGAAGTTGCCGAGGCTGTAGGCAACGAGGTGGTGCACCCGAGCATTGTGTCGCCGACAGCCGTGATGTTCACCGAGGCGGCCGCCGGCGAGGCGCCCAGGCTCGCGCCCGGCGCAGATGCTCCGATACTTGTGGCCCGGGTGCTGCGCGGGCTTCCCGCACTGGCGGTAGGCCCAGCCGTGGATGTTACGGCTGCCCCGACGGAGCTCTTGGCAGGTGCGCAGGCGGAAAGGCCCAGCACGGCGGCGAGGCCGATGGCCGCGCGGACCGCTTTCACCGTGCCGCCCGGTTCCCGTGCTGCCGGCTGGGCAATGGCTTTTGCCCTGAGCTGGGCCCGCCAGGGCGATACATTTCCGCGCGGAGATCGATGCCAGGGAGCGGAAAGCCCATGGTCACCTCGCTGTCCGGGATCATCACCGGGAGACCCAGCCGGGATTTGGTGCGCGGGGGTACTGGCAGCGGTGTTGATCGGGTGACCAGGCCGTCACCCCCGGTCCACTTATGTCATACAGGCCTGACCATGCCACGAAACGCTGACCGTGGCCCAGCCTGACACGCTGTCACCACCGGCCCGGCTCAGGAACCCGGGCCGGGATCTTGAGCGCCGCTCACCACATACGGGGGTATGGGCACGGGCTCGAGGTGCCAGATGTCGCGGCAGTAGCCGCGGACTGTGCGGTCGGAGGAGAAGAAGCCCGAGCGCGTCGTGTTCAGGATCGATATTCGGGTCCAGTGGTCCTGATCGGCCCAGGCCGGCCCGGCGGCCTGGTCGTGGCAGTCGATGTAGGGCCGGTAGTCAGCGAGGACCATGTACTCATCCCACTTGAGGAGGGATGAGATGAGCGGCTCGAAGGCCTCGCGGTCCCCGCCGGAGAAGGCACCTGAGCCGAGGGCATCGATAGCGGCCTTGAGCTCAGTGTCATCGCGGTAGCAGGTGGAGGGGGAATAGCCGGATTGCCGGAGGGCGGTGGCCTCGTCCGCGGTCATGCCGAAGAGGAAGAAGTTGCCGGCTCCGACCCGGTCGCGGATCTCGACGTTGGCGCCGTCGAGGGTGCCGATGGTGACCGCGCCGTTGAGGGCCAGCTTCATGTTGCCGGTGCCGGAGGCCTCCTTGCCGGCGAGCGAGATCTGCTCGGAGACATTGCCGGCGGGCACCAGGAGTTCGCTGAGCGAGACGTTGTAGTCGGGGAGGAACACGATCTTGATCCGGCCAGCGACGTCGGGGTCGGCGTTGACCACAGCTGCGACCGAGTTGATCAGCTTGATGATGCGCTTCGCCTGCTGGTAACTGGGCGCCGCCTTCGCGGCGAAGATGACCGTAAAGGGTGTCACCGTAGTGCCCGGATCGGCCTTGATCCGGTTGTACACGGTGACGACGTGGAGCAGTTTGAGGAGCTGGCGCTTGTACTCGTGCAGCCGTTTGGCCATGACATCGAACAGGGACCCGGGATCGATGATGACGCCGGTGGCGGCGCGGGCATGGGCGGCGAGGTCGAGCTTGTTCAGCCGCTTCACCTCGCGCCATTGCGCCCGGAACTCTTCATCGTCGGCGAAAGCCTCGAGCTCGGCTAGCCGATCCAGGTCCCTCAGCCATCGCTGGTCTCCCAGCCGGGCCGTGATCAGGGCGGACAGGCGCGGGTTAGCCAGGAGCAGGAACCGGCGCTGGCTGACGCCGTTGGTCTCGTTCCGGAACTTCCCGGGCCACAGCTCCGCGAAGTCCCGCAATGTGGTCTGGGCGAGCAGCCGCGACTGCAGCCCAGCCACGCCGTTGACAGCGAAGCTGCCCACGACAGCCAGGTTGGCCATCCGGACCCGGCGCTCGGGGGCCTCCTGGATCAGCGACACCCGGGCGATGCGCTCATCCTCGCCCTGATAGCGGGCGCGCACCTCGTCGAGGAAGAAGTGATTGATGACGTAGATGATCTCCAGGTGGCGCGGCAGCAGCCGCTCGAACATCACTAACGGCCACGTCTCCAGGGCCTCGGGCAGCAACGTGTGGCAGGTGTAGGCGAAGCTGCGGCGAGTGATGGACCATGCCTGCTCCCAGCCGACCCCGTGCTCATCGACCAGCAGGCGCATCAGCTCGGGTATGGCCAGCACCGGATGGGTGTCGTTGAGCTGGATGACGACCTTGTCCGGGAAAGCCTCCCAGTCGCTGTTGCGGATCCGGAACCGGCGGATGATGTCCCGCAGCGAGCAAGAGACCAGGAAATACTGCTGCTTGAGCCGGAGTTCCTGGCCGGCTGACGTGCTGTCACTGGGGTACAGCACCTTGGTGAGGTGCTCCGAGCGCATCTGCGACTCGACGGCTTCCGCGTAGTGACCTTCGTTGAATAGGGCCAGGTCGAACGACTCCCGGGCGGCCCGGGCATGCCACAGCCGGATGATGTTAACTGTCTCGGTACCGTAGCCGGGAACCAGCATGTGGCTGGGTTCACCGCGCACCGTCTCCCCTGGCATCCAGCGGGCACGCAGCCCTCCCTGATCGTCGTCCACCGCCTCGGTATGGCCATAGAACCCAACGACCTGGCGGTCGTCGGGGGCAGGGAACTCCCACGGGTTGCCGTAGAAAGCCCAGTCGTCGGGATACTCGACCTGATCGCCACCCTCGAAGGCCTGCTTGAAGATCCCGAACTCATACCGGATGCCGTAGCCCACTCCCGGCATGTCGAGGGTGGCCAGCGAGTCAAGCAGGCACGCGGCCAGCCGGCCCAGGCCCCCGTTCCCCAGCCCCGGCTCCACGTCGAGGGTCTCGAGTTCCTCCACGGAGACACCGAGGCTGGCCAGCGCCTGCCGGGCGAAGTCAGCGGTCCCGCTGTACATCGCGTTCTGCCGGAGCTGGCGCCCCAGCATGTACTCCGCCGACAGGTAATAGACGAACTTCGGGTTGGCCTCATAGTTTGCCCGGGCCGTCCTCGCCCGGCGGTCCGCGAGGCGATCACGGATGGTCACGGCCAAAGTCCAGTAGGCATCCTGCAAGCTCGCCGACTCGACCGTGGTCCCCCGCTCGTAACACAGGTTGTCGGCGAGGTCCTGCTCGAATTCGGCCAGCGTGTTACCCACCGGCCGGGCCTGCGGTCCCCGTCTTATGGGCATGTGCCGAACTTATCCCTCATCACGCGACGACGACAGTCCCAGCGCTGGGAGGGCGAGCGGGAAGCCCTATCCGTTCTCAGCGCAGCCGCCCTCAGCGCCGCAAGGCATTTCCGGGGAGACGGCCGCGGCCCGCCGGATGGTGCTATGAGAAACGGTCAGAACTGAGCAGGCGCCTCATACACCACTCGCGTGCACGCGAACGGGGTGGGGGAACGAGTTAGAGCATCTGGGCTGAGCGTCTTATCCCCAGGGCATCAAGTACCTATTGAGTGTCTTGTTCTCATCTGGTTGTGTGATGTTGGTGATCCATAAATTCAGGTTCCGGCGCCCATCGGGGGTCGCCACTAGCGGGCTGGCCGCAGCGATGAGTCGGCAGGGGTCGACCGAATATGACGCGCAGCCCTCCGTGCGGGGGCGATCGGACAGCCTCGGCCGGGATGCCTCCTGGCCGCTGACTCACCTGGCCACCGACCTGTTCGCCGTGACCTCGCCAGCCTTAACTCCCTGCTGCTGGTGGTGGATCGCCACACGACCGTCAACGGTGAGGCAGCCGTGTTCATTGTGATGATTGCGACGGAATGTGCGCCGGTGGCGCAGGCGGGCGGGCTGGGAGAGGTCATCTTCGGGCTGAGCCGGGAGCTGGAATTGCGGGGCAACGCCGTCGAGATAATCATCCCGAAATACGATTGCATGCGCTACGACGAGATCTCCGGGCTCTCGATCGCCTATGAGAACCTGGAGGTGCCCTGGTACAGCGGGTTCGTGCCTTGCACCGTGTGGTTCGGGTTCGTTCACGGCCGGAAGTGCTTCTTCATAGAGCCGCACTCACAAGACCAGTTCTTCAACCGGGGCCACTTGTACGGCTCGCCTGACGACGTGACCAGATTCACGTTCTTGTCGAAGGCGGCCCTGGAGTTCATGTGGAAGACCAATAGACGGCCCGAGGTGATCCACTGTCACGACTGGCAGACGGCGATCGTGCCGGTGCTGCTCGACGAGGTCTACCGGCACATTGGCATGCACGATCAGCGTGTTTGCTATACCATCCACAATTTCGGGCATCAGGGTATCTGCGGCGAGCAGGTCTTGTGGGCGGTAGGCCTCACTCGCCTAGCGCACTTCTTCGATTATGATCGGCTGCGCGATAACTTCAATCACGGCGCAGTAAACCTGATGAAAGGCGGCATCGTTTACTCGAACTTCATCACTACGGTGTCGCCACAACATGCCTGGGAGGCGATCCACGCCGATCAGGGGATGGGGCTGGGGCACACGCTCTACGTCCACAGGGAGAAGTTCGGCGGTATCCTCAACGGCATCGACTACAACGTCTGGAACCCCGAGATCGATAACCTGATCTCAGCGAACTACACTGCCGACACGGTAGAGCGTAAGTATGTGAACAAAGACGCCCTGCGTGACCGGCTGCTGTTGCGGAAGGGGTACAAGCCGATTGTCGCTTACATCGGCCGCGTTGACCGTCAGAAGGGCGTCCATCTTATCTATCACGCCATCTTCTATGCCTTGGCCCAGGGTGCACAGTTCGTCTTGCTGGGTTCTTGCCCCGACCCGGCCGTCAATGCTGACTTCTGGCAGTTGAAGCATGATATTAATGACAACCCTGACTGTCATCTGGAAATCGGGTTCGACGTAGGCCTGGCCCATCTGATCTACGCCGGTGCCGACATGGTGGTGATGCCCAGCGTGTTCGAGCCGTGCGGCCTGGCCCAGATGACCGCCCTCAAGTACGGTACCGTCCCCATCGTGCGAGCTGTCGGCGGCCTGGTCGACACAGTCTTCGATCGCGATTACTCAGCTCGTCCCCCGGACGAGCGGAACGGCTACGTGTTCCACCAGCTCGACCATGCGGCGCTGGAGTCCGCGCTCGTGCGGGCCATCGGGCTCTGGTACTCGTACCCCGGCGACTTCCGCCAGCTTATGCTCAATGGAATGCGCGCGGATAACTCCTGGGCCCAGCCCGGTCAGCTTTACATGAACATCTACGACTATATCCGCCACAAATGAGAATCCGCACACAGGCCAGAAAAAGGAACCAGGGTAATGGGCGAACTTGCCGAGTACATTGACGGCCTTCCCAACATCTGCGGCTCGGAGCAACGCGTCGAGGAGGTGATCCGGGCCAGGGGCACTGATCCCGTCTTCATGCCCCCGGGGGATACCGGCTTCGGCAACGTGGACAGTGCTTTCGCTATCGCCTTGCATATGCACCAGCCGCTCATCCCGGCAGGAGCGCCTGATCTGCGCACGGCGCCGATCATCAGCAACTTGCAGTGGATGATGGACAACCCCGGCATCGGTGACAACTACAACGCGCCGGTTTTCCTGGGCTGCTACAAGCGGATGGGCGAGTTTGTTCCCCGGTTGCTCGACGAGGGGCTCGCGCCCCGGGTCATGCTCGAATACTCCGGTACGTTGCTGCACGGCCTTCGCCAGATGGGCGCCCACGACGTGCTCGACGCCCTGGCCGGCATCACGGCCGACGCCCGCAACCGGCAGGCGGTGGAGTGGCTGGGGTGCCCGTGGGGGCATGCCGTGGCGCCCTCCACCCCCGTTCAGGACTATCGGCTGCACGTGCGGGCCTGGCAGCACCACTTCGCCGCCATGTTCGGCCTGGAGGCTCTCGGCCGGGTCCGCGGCTTCTCCCCCGCGGAGATGGCCCTGCCCAACCACCCGGATGTCGCCTACGAGTTCGTAAAAACCCTCATCGACTGTGGCTACCAGTGGGTCCTGGTCCAGGAACACACGGTCGAGGAACCCGATGGGGGCGGGCTCCAGCGGGCGCACCTGCCTCATCGCCTGGTCTGCGCCAACTCCAGAGGCGACGTCGCCAGCATCACTGCTGTGGTCAAGACCCAGGGCAGCGACACCAAGCTGGTCGGCCAGATGCAGCCGTACTACGAGGCCAAGGGCCTTTCGCGCTGGGACCTGGGCGGCAGCCGCGTTCCGCCCCTTGTCACACAGATCGCCGACGGGGAAAACGGCGGGGTGATGATGAACGAATTCCCGCCCAAGTATTTCGACGTGATCCGAGAGTGCTCGGGTACCCAGACCCCGGCCATGAATGTCACCGAGTACCTGGAACGGCTCCACTCGGCCGGTGTCGGCCCCGCTGATCTGCCGGTGCTCCAGCCTCTCTTCCAGTCCAGGATCTGGGGCCGGATGGACCCCGGCGACGGGCCGGACCGGCTGGCCGGGGTGATTGAGCAGCTGCAAGGCGAGGATGGGCGCTTCAGCATGGAAGGCGGCAGCTGGACCAACAACATTTCCTGGGTACGCGGCTACGACCGGGTGCTGGCCCCGATGGACGAAGCTAGCTCGTTGTTCCACGAGCGGGTCCTGGCCAAAGCCATTCCGACCGACGATCCCCGCTACCGCAACGCCCTGTTCCACCTGCTCACTGCCGAGACCAGCTGCTACCGCTACTGGGGCGAGGGCATCTGGACCGACTACGGCGCCGAACTGGCCCGGCGCACCATCGACATCGTGACCCACGACCTGTAAACGCCAGGGAGCCCGGATGGCTGACGTGGCCTTCGCCCTGGTCCTCAACTTGCATCAGCCCGCTGGCAACCTTGAGGACCTCCTTGAGCACCGCGCGTGGGAGGCCAGAGAAATCCTGTGCGCCATGGACCGCATCCCACGCTCTCTGTGGGCCTATGAGGATGTCGGCCGTGTGCACCTGTCGCTTTCTGGCACCCTGCTCGAGACCTTGGCCAGTCCCGACTTCCAGCGCCGTGTCTACGGCATCGTCGACTGCGGATCGCTGCTCTGGTACCTGCAGAACACTAAGATCATCCACATCCTGGGCGGCGGCTACTACCATCCCGTCCTCCCCCTCATCCCCCGAGCCGACTGTGACGAGCAGCTCGAGCGCTGGCAGGGGATCGGCCAGCACCTTTTCGCACGAACCAGCTTCCCTGGGTTCTGGCCCCCGGAGATGGGCTTTTGCATGGAACTCATCCCCACCCTCAAACGCCGGGGCTATCGCTACGTGCTTGTCGACAGCGAGCACGTCGAAGCGGTCACCGCCATGGGCTGGGACGAACTCCGCTACCGCCCACACATCGCCCGGTTCGGGGACGAGGAAATCATCGTCGTGGTACGCGACCGTGAACTCTCTAACGCCCAGGAGGCGGGGATGGAAGCTGGCTGGTTCATCCACGAGGTGTCTCAACGGACCAGGCACTGCAACTTCCTGCCGCTCGTGACCACCTGCACCGATGGAGAGAACGGCGGTTGGTTCCGCAACACCTCGCCAGAAGCCAACTTCTGGCCCTCGTTCTACCAGAACCTGCTGCAGCGGGCACGAGACAATCAAAGCGACGGCATTCACCCTTGGTTCATCGACGACTACCTCGACCGCCACGGCACCCACGGCGAGGTAACCGTGCGCCCGGGCGCGTGGAACACCGGCTCGCACGACGGCTCCGGCTTTACCCAATGGATCGGCTCGATTGCCCAGCAAGAGGCCATGGTCCGCCTCGATGAGATCAGCCAGGCTATCTACGCCGCACGCCGCAACGCCATCGGCATCTCCGTTCGCGACCCCGGCGTGTACCGGCTGCTCGAGGAAGCCCACTGGCGGGTCCTGCGGGCCGAGACCAGCTGCAACTTCTTCTGGGGCGAAGCCTGGCTGCAGCGCTGCCACGACGACCTCGACCGGGCCACCCACTTCTTGGACGAGGCAGCATCACGTCTTTAGCTTAACCTCGGCCTTTCGTGCGCCCAGCAGAGCGGGAGGTGACGCTGTGACGTAGCAGCGGATCTTGCTGTTCGTAAGCTCGTCGTCGCCTGCCGGTGGAAGTCCGGTCCGGGTAGCTGCCAGGAGGCCCGGTAGCAGGCTGGCGGCGTCGGGGGGAAACGCCCGGCGTCGGAGCCCAGCGTCAAAAGCCCTGTAAGGGGGAGCGACGATGCGGTCCGTAGCATGACGCGAAGCCTGCGGCGTCGTTAGAGGTCCCGTCCTCGGGCGGGAACAGGGAGTGCCGAGCCCCCGAATTCAGGGCGAAGGCCATGGAAGCGGCGAAGAGCCTGGAAGCGCAGCCGCGAAGGACTCCCCGGCGTATGGGGCTCGGAACGCATCGATGGTGGCGGCGGGAACTGGGGAGGTCCTCCCCGGCCCGGTGACCTGCGGAAGTGTCACCGGAGCGTGGCGTCCTATAACCGGTGACCCCGGGAAGTGGATTGCTGGCCGGGTGGGCGTCGGAGGCGGCCGTAGTACTGGTTGAGCCGCAGGACAACACAACCTGCGGTGAGGGAAGGGCCGCTGCTTCGTCGGTGCGCAGCGTCTTCAGGGAGGGGCCCGGTGAGTGCCCAGGTGGCTAGTCCCGCCGCGAAGGGATCGGGCCGGGGTATCCCGGCTGATCCGGTCCGTGCCTTGCAGCATGCGCTTTACCGGGCGGCCAAGGCTGATCCCGGGCGGAGATTCCATGCGCTGTATGACAAGGTCTGCCGCAGGGACGTTCTGCAGCGGGCGTGGGCCGCGGTGCGCAGTAATAATGGCGCGCCGGGCATTGACAAGATCACCCTGGCCGCAGTCGAGGAGTACGGCGTAGACCGGCTGCTCGGCGAGCTGGCGGCCGAGTTGGAAGAAGGCCGGTATCGTCCGCTGCCCGCGCGCAGGGTTTTCATCCCGAAGCCGGGTGTGCGGGGCGAGCAGCGGCCGCTTTCGATTCCCCCGGTCCGGGACCGGATCGTGCAGGCCGCGGTGAAGATCGTGCTCGAGCCGGTCTTTGAGGCGGATTTCCTGCCGGCCAGTTTCGGGTTCCGCCCGGGACGGTCGGCGCACGATGCCTTGCAGGTGCTCATTGACGAGTGCTGGCGGGGCCGCCGGTGGGTGGTTGAGACGGATATCGCCAATTGCTTTTCGGCGATTCCGCATGACAAGTTGATGCAGGCGGTGGAGGAACGTATCTGCGATCAGCCTGTCCTGAAGCTGCTGCGCGTGATCTTGCGTGCGGGAGTGATGGAGGACGGGCAGCTTCGGCGGCCAGTTACCGGGACCCCACAGGGTGGGGTGGTAAGTCCCGTCCTCTGCAACGTCTACTTGCACCGGCTGGACCGGGCATGGGACGAGCGGGACGGGGTCCTGGTGCGCTATGCCGACGATGCGACCGTGATGTGCTGGTCCCGCAGCCAGGCCGAGAGGGCGCTGGAGCGCCTGACGGCCTTGCTGGCCGGTCTCGGCCTGGAGCCGAAGGCGGCCAAGACCCGGATAGTGCACCTGGAGGTGGGAGGCGGGGGTTTTGATTTCCTCGGCTTCCATCACCGGCTGGTGCGCTCGCCGGGGCTGAACGGGAAACGGCCAGTCGTGTTCCTTGCCCGCTGGCCCGCGGACAAGGCCATGCAGCAGGCCCGCGACCGGATCCGGGAACTCACCCGCCGGTCGCGGCTGCTGCTGCCAGTGAAGTGGATCGTGGAGGACCTCAACCGGTTCCTGGGCGGCTGGGCCGCCTTCTTCCGGTTCGGCAACTCCGCGGCCCGCTTCGAGAAGATCAGGAACTATGCACGGATGCGGCTGGCGCTGTTCATCAGCAAACGCCACCGCCGCTCACGCGCATTCGGCTGGTCGGTGGTCACCTACCAGTCCCCGAACCAGCTCGGGCTGATCACCTTGTCGGGAATCGTCGTTGACCCCAGACCCTTCCGGGACTGGCGGGGAAGACCGAATGCCGGCGGTGAACGGCGTCGGTGAGCCGTGTGCGAGAGAACCGCATGCACGGTTCGAGGCGGCGGGGGCTGGAAACGGAGCAGACCTGACCAGGGGCACTGGGGTGGCGCAACCGGCCGGGAAACCGGCGGAACATGAAGGCCCCAGGCCCTACCGTCAGCGAGCCACCGCGCCAGCCCCCGACCCTACGTCTGGATGAGGCCTGAAGGCCGGTCGATCACCGAACCGGAAGGTGTAGAAACGAGGTAGGTAACCCGGCGGCGAGGAGTCTGGCGTGGCAGAGCTGCAGCTGGAGGGCGGCGAACTGGTGCTTCACCTTTCGGGTACGGAAAAGGCCGAGGCAGTCCACGGCGACCTTCGTGTGCCGCTGTCGGCGATTCGCAGTGTCGAGGTGCTCGATGACGCCCACGGCTGGACCGGGATCGGCGCCGGGTTCAAGGTCGGGATGCGCGTCCCCGGCGTCGCCACCGTGGCCACTGTCCGCGGCCATGGCGAGAAGGTGTTCGTCGCAGTCCACGGCGACACGCCCCGCGGCGCCTGCTCGCCTGGCGTTACCTGAACATCGACCCGCCCGCCCGCCCGGGCCCCGCGGCTGGCAAGCCGAGGCTCGACGTGCCCGGGCTCTTCCTCATCGCACCGGGCACCTCGGTCGTCCCGCTGGGCCTGGCCAACGCGGGCACCGCTGGCGGGTCCGCCCACCCGGACGTCATCATCCCGCTCGTCTCCGGCGCTGCGCTGCTCGCGGCCTTCACCGGCTACGCGCTGCGCAAGAGCCACCCTCTCGTCGAGGTCCGGCTGCTCGCCAGGCGGTCAGTCGGCTCGTCCAGCGCGGTGCTGTTCTTCTCCGGCTTCTCCCTGTACGGCGCGATGCTCCTGATGCCGCTGTACTACCAGGACGTGCGCGGCACCGCCGTCCTCGCAGTTATCCTCGAGGGCGCCATCGCCGCCCACCACGGAGCGCTGCCCGAGGCGTTCCGCGTGGCGTTCTGGTGGTCGGTGGGCTACTCCTGCCTGCCGGGCCTGGGCGGCGATTTGCCTGGTCCTCCCGCCTTCGGAGCGTACTTGCAGGCGTCCCGGTCAGGATGTAGCTTCGCGGGAGACCTCACGCAACCCGAAAGTGATCAACACAGAGTCCGCCCGATGACATTCAGAACCGAGAGCCGCATAAAGATCGCCAGCAGCGTCCGTGAGGTGTGGGCGTACGTCTGTGACGTCGGACGCTGGCCGGAGTGGGCGCCGACGGTTCTCGAATGCCGGGTACGCGGAGGAGCTCCGCTTCAGCCCGGCTCGCGGGTGGAGCAGCGGGCGAAGTTGATACTCGGGTTGAGTCGCGGCCGGAGCCAGGAGGTGACCGCTGTCGAGGCGCCCCGCCACGTGGCGTTCGCCGGACCCCTGGGTATTTCCGCGGCACGCTGGGGAATGGAACTCGAGCCGGTGGACGATAGGCAGACCGATGCCATGATGTGGATTGAGGTCGACCTCGCGGGCATCATGCGTGCGGTCCCCGGCCGCAGTCTCCAAGGCAGAATTCAGCGCGTGAGCGATGGCGAGATGGTGGCGATCAAGGCTGCGGTCGAGTCCGCTACGCGGGGAGGCGCGGAGTCCTAGGTGGGTGGCGCGCGGTTCTACCGCGACGCTACCGAGATCGAGGAGCACACCGTGAGCCAGATCGACCGTACGCGAGAGCACCTGATCGAGACATACCGCAAGAAGGCGAAGCACTACGACACCACCTCCCGGCTCTACCCCGTGCCCGGCTACCCCCAGCGGGCACAACGTCGCCGGGCCGTGCAAGCGCTCGGCCTTCGCGCGGGCGACAGCGTGATCGACATCGCATGCGGCACAGGTCTGAACTTCCCGCTGATCGAGGAGGTGATCGGCACCGACGGCCGGATCGTCGGCGTCGATCTCACCGACGCGATGCTCGCCCGTGCCCAGGATCGGATAGAGACGAACGGCTGGAGCAATATCAGCCTCGTGCAAGCCGACGCGGCCGAGTTCGACTTCCCAACCGAGGTCGACGCGATCCTGTCCACGTACGCCCTGTCGCAGGTGCCGGACTGCGCAGGGGTCATCGCCCACGGCGCTGCGGGCCTCTCCGGAGGCGGACGCTGGGTCGTGCTGGATCTCAAGGTTCCCGGCAACACGCCTGGGTGGCTAGCGCAGCTCGGAACCTCGATTGTGCGGCCTTTCGCCTCCATAGATGAGTGGATCATGCGCCGTCCGTGGGAGGCGATTCGCGCGGCCATGCAGGAAGAACTGGCCGATCTCTCCTGGACCGAGTTGTGCTTCGGAACCGCATTCCTCGCTGCCGGGTCCCGCGGCCCTGGAACCCGGTCATAGTCGTGGCGCAGAAACCATGACGTGCGTGCCTGCCCGCGCGCTCTTTCATACCGCTCCGCGCCGGGTGGAGATCAGGGAAGTGCCCACACCGCGGCCCGCGGCCGGTGAGGTCCTCGTCCGCACCGTGTGCTCCGGCATCAGCGGTGGCACCGAACGACTGGTGTACCGCGGCGAGGTCCCTGCCGACATGGCGCTGGACGACACGATCGACGCGCTTGGCGGTACCTTCGCCTATCCCTTCGCCTATGGGTATGCGTGCGTCGGCGAAGTGGCGGAGTCCCGCCAGGCGGTTTTCGCGTTCCATCCGCACCAGGACGTATTCACGGCGCAGGCTGGTGAACTGATTCCGCTGCCTGCCATCGATCCCGCGTCCGCGACCTTGTTCCCGCTGGTCGAGACGGCGTTGCAGGTGACGCTCGATGCCGGGCCCGGATATCGCGACCGGGCCATCGTGCTCGGCGCCGGCGTGCTCGGGCTGCTGACCGGCCTGCTGTTGCGGCGCTCCGGGTGGCGGCCGCTGATTGCCGAGCCGCAGGCGTGGCGCCGCGCCATGGCCAGCAGCCTCGGCGCCAGCGCCGCAGCACCGGAGGAACTGGTGAAAGAGCAGGTTCCGCTGGTCATTGACGCCAGCGGTAACCCGGATGCACCAGCGATGGCGCTGAACATGCTGGCCCACGAGGGAACGCTGTTGATCGCGTCGTGGTTCGGCAGCAAACCAGTGGTCCTGCCGCTCGGCGGAGCTTTCCACCGGCGGCGTCTGGTCATCCGCAGCACTCAAGTTTCCACGCTTCCGGCCCGGCTGTCCGGGACCTGGACCCGGTCCCGGCGCCGCCGGGAGGCCGTTGAACTGCTAGCCGAACTACCGTTGGCCCAGCTGTGCACTCACGTCTTCGCCTTCGGCCACGCAGCCGAGGCGTTCCGAGCCGTGGACCAGGGGATACCCGGGTTGATGCATGCCGTTCTCGACTACGACAGGAGTGCTGCCGGTGGCCTGTGAAGTCGGGTTGAGCCGAAGCGTCCGTGCCTTCCACATGATGCCGGGACTGCCCGGGCCAGAGGGGCAACTGCATGATCATGACTACCGGATTGAGATCGTGGTGGACCGCGAGCAGCTCGACGACCGGGGCATGGTCTGTGATCTGGATGTCCTGGAAGCGGCGCTGACCGAGCTGACCAGCCGGGTCGAAGGCCGCAACCTGGAGGAGATACGCCCAGCCGGGGCCGAGGCGGCCACAGTCGAGGTGTTCGCCCGCTGGGTGCATGACAGCCTCTCGCCCGCCGTCGCTGCCGCAGGCGGCGAGGCACTGGCAGTACGGGTGTGGGAAACTCCCGTCGCGTTCGGCGGATACCACGCACGATGCTGACCCATGCCTGATTATCCCGGGCGACAAGGACAAGGACAAGGACAAGGACAAGGACAAGGACAAGGCTGGCGGCTGAACCGTTCTGCTGACATGTTCGTCTTGCTGTCATGGGAACAGTCGACACAACATTTTCGTCATCCTCGCGGGACAGCCATATGACACTGGGCTGGGATAACCCCACAGCAGATCCCACCACCACCATCCTGCTGCGGCACGGCGATACCCGATTGTCACCCGAGCACCGCTTCAGCGGGCTGCGCGACCTCCCGCTCAGCGCCAATGGAACCCGGCAGGCCCAGGCCGCCGCCCGCCGCCTGGCCACCGGCGCCCCGATCGATGCCGTGGTCAGCTCGCCGTTGCAGCGCGCTGTCGCCACCGCCGCGATTGCGGCCGGCGAACTGGGACTGACCGCGGTCATCGATGATGATCTCCGTGAAACCGACTTCGGTGACTGGGATGGCTTCACCCTGGCAGAAATCGAGCAGCGATGGCCCGCAGCCGCGGCGGCCTGGCGACGCGACCCGCAGCAGGCACCCCCGGGCGGGGAGAGCTTCGCCGACACCGCACTCCGGGTAAACCGGGCCTGTGACCGGCTGCTGCGGGACCACGGCGCCGAGACCGTCCTGGTGGTAAGTCACATTACCCCGATAAAACTCCTGCTGTGCCGGGCTCTCGTCGTCCCGCTCGGCACCCTTTACCGGCTGTATCTCGGCTCCGCGTGCATTAACGAGATCCAGTGGCACGGCCGCGGATTTGCCGCTGTCCATCGCGTCAACGACACCAGCCACCTTCCCTGACTCACCGGGTCGGCCGTCAGTTGACATCTCGGAGTTCTTCGACGGCCAGCCGCAGCGCACGCAGCCGGCCCAGCGCCACGGCCACCAGGTGGCGGTTCACGACCTGCTCGCTGTCGTTGCCGATGGGCTGCTGCGATTGGTTCACCGGCATCTGCTCCGTCCCGGATCGCGTGACCTGGCTCGCAACAGGAACCGATCGTACTGCGGGTTGCGGTCAAAGCGGCGTACCAAGCACAGCCGCGCGCCGGTGCCGGGAAGGTGGTGCCGGCACCAGGGGAGAAGATGTCAGCGCCCGGAGGCCCAGCTCACCGCGGTGATCCTGATGCTGCGGGTCCATGGGCCGACGCCGCATGGGCCGCGGCCGTGCCGAAGGCGCTGAGGAACTGGTTGCGGAAGGCGTCCATGGGCTCGAGCGGAGCGGAGGGACTGGGCAGCAGCCCGTCCTGCCAGCGCCAGGAGGCAATCTGCCGGAACACGGAAGGGTCGTGAGCGACGATCGAGATCACCACCTTGTGGCTGGCCCCGGGGCGGCTGATGGGGCTAGCGGGCTGCTCGTCGCCGAGCAGGATCAGCACGAGGTTCGGGTCATTGAGTTCGGTGACCCATGAGGTGAGGGCCTGCAGCGAGTACTGGATCGACCGGCCGAAGAACTGGCGCACGGTGCTGGCGTTGCGCCAGACCGTGACCGGGGACTCGCTGCGCGCGGGCATGGAGTCGAATATCGAGCCGTTGCCGACCTTGTTCCAGGGCACCATGGTCGGCAACGGGGCCCAGGGCGTATGCGAGGAGACCATGTCGATCTCGGCCATCACGGGCTTGTGGCCCGGGCCGAGCTCGTTCCGCTGAAGCTCGGCCAGGGTGTACTGGTCGGGCATGGAGGCGTAGCTGAAGGCTGGGCCGTGGTAGCCGACGTTGAACCGGTCGTAGAGCTTGCCGAAGTGGTAAAAGGACGCGCCGGATGGCCAGACTTCGTCATCCTCGGGGCTGTCGCTCACGGTGCGCCAGCCGGCGTTGCCGAAGGCGTCGCTGAGGGTGAACCGGCGGCTGCCGACCAGCTCGGCATACCGCTGCTCGGTGTTGACCCACAGCCCCGACAGCAGGGTGGAGTGGGCGAGCTGGCTGACCCCGCCGAAGCCGGGGGCGTTGAGCCAGGCGCTCTGCGTGGACCAGCCGGCGCGGCCCAGCGACGCGGTGTCCCGGCGCAGGAAGGCGTTGACGCCAGGGGAGAAACTCGTGCCCTGAACGGCGACCTGCCCGTAGCTTTCGACGAAGGCGATGATGACGTCCTTGCCGTGCAATCCGGTGAGCTGGTCCGAAGCGGGGACGCTGGCTTCCGGGTCGGAGCCGTGCAGGACCTTCTCGAAACGGCGCTGGTCGCGGAGCGCTGCCTGGGTGTCGCGCACCTGCGCGACGGCCAGCGCGGCGGCGCTGGTCGAGGCGACCGGGGATCCAGGGATGAGTTGCAGTGACAGGCCCGCGCTCAGCGCCCAGACCGCGGTGAGCGCGGCGAGTGCGCGAACCGCGTCGCGGCGATGCCGGGCGGCCACGGTGGTGAAGTGAATCGTTGCTGCGGTGATTGCGCCGACGAGCAGGATGAGACCGAGGCAGAGCGCGGCGAGCGCAAGGGTAGTGCGCGTGGGGCCGATCGTGTCGCGTACCACGCCAATAGCCGGGCCGATGTCCACCCAGCCGAATACCGGGTTGAACGACCGCCCGATCTCCTCGTAGAACGTTATGTTGAGGATCTTGACGAGAGTAAGCAGGCCGAACAGGATTCCAGCGGCCGCGGCCACAATCCGTCGCGGCCAGGCCGGCAGCACCACCGCGACAGCCACCAGGACCAGCCCCTCCACGGGGAGGCGGGCAAAGGCGGCCGGGGTGAACTGGAAGATGCGGTCGGGCGCGACAAGAACACCCCACACGAGCGCGACCGAAAGCACGGTGATGGCCAGCCGCAGAGCCCGGCGGGTGCGCGGGCCAGCGCCGGTCCGGTACAGCCAGATCACGTTGCGGCCGAACGACTCGGCCAGCAGCAGCAACGCGGCGCCGACCGCGATCATCCCGACGCGGCGGTCGAGCAGTCCGGATGCGGCGACGGTGAGCACGATGCCCTGGACCGCGGCCACGACCTTGCCCCAGTACCGGGGGGGCAACGGCGCGGCCAGCCACGGGATCAGCCAGCCCGCCAGCAGCAGCGCGTAGCGGGCGGCGCCGATGACCAGCACCCAGCGGCCGTAGTCCTGGGACACGTAGATGCTGAGCAGCAGGATGAGGAACGCGTTGACCTCGCCGTCGAAGCGGGCGCCCAGCGGGGTGGCGGTGCCGGTCCGGCGCGCCACCTGCCCGTCCACCGCGTCGAGGACCAGCGCGACGGTGGACAGGGTGACCAGCGCCGTGACCGATACCGGCCGGCCGAATGAGTCGGCAACCAGCCCCGCGGCCCCGGCGGCCAGCACCGCCCGGGCCAGGGTGACCCAGTCCGCCGGGAAAATCGTTGGCTGGTCGCTGCGCATGCGGGCGGTGACAAGGAGCGCGGTCGCCGCCGAACCGGTGGCCAGCCCGACGAGCCAGCCGGCGACGCCGAGACCAGCCGTGGCGGACACCGCGCCGAGCAGGGCGGCTGTGGCGAGCATCCCCAGGATCGCCGCGAGCCGGATCGTCGGCAGCGCGCCTTTGCCCGCGAGCCGGATCGCCGGCGGCGTGCCTTCGTCCGCAGGCTGAATCGTGCGCACCGGGCCTCCGTGTCCATGGCCATCTGCCCCATCCCTGATGGGGACAACGGGGCCGCGGTCCCGCTGGTTCATCGCGGCCGGCCGCCGGCCAGCTATTTTGCCGCAGCTTAACGGTTGAACTATGCGTCCAGCGGACCCGTATAACCCGGTGTGGCGTTCCTGCACTCAGTTCCGGCCGGGATCGGTCCGGCCGCCCGCCGCTTCGGCCCGTCGTTGCTGCGCCTGGCCGCCGGCGTCACCGTGCTGTGGTTTCTCGGGCGGCAGGTGGGCGCGGCGCCGTTCAGGGACGGGCTGCGTGCGGTCACCTGGCAGGCGGTCGTGGCCGCCGCCACGCTCACGGTCCTGACCACGGTGTGTTCGGCCTGGCGGTGGCGGGTCGTCGCCCGGGCACTCGGCGTCGGCATCGGCCTGCCAGAGGCGGTCTGCGCCTACTACCGTTCCCTGTTCCTCAACTCCGTGCTCGTCGGCGGGGTTCTCGGCGACGTGCACCGGGCGGTCACGCACGGCCGGCGCGCTGGAGACGTGGCGGAGGGGCTGCGCGCGGTGGCGTGGGAACGGCTGTGCGGTCAGGTCGTCCAGGCCGTGGTGACGGCCGTCGTGTTGCTGACCCTGCCCTCACCGGTCCGGCCCGCGCTGCCGTATGTTCTGGCGGGTGTCGCGGGCCTAGCCGGGTGTGCTGCGCTGGTCGTGCGGGGCGCTGCTCGCCGCGGCCGGTCGCGGCTGACCCGCGCCGCCCGGGCCGTTTCCGCTGACCTTCGCCATGGCCTGCTGGCCCCAGGCGTGTGGCCCCAGCTCGCGCTGGCCTCGGTGCTGGTCGTCGCCGGGCACACGGCCACGTTCGTCATCGCGGCCCGGGTCGCCGGCAGCACCGCACCCCTGGGCGAACTGGTCGCGCTGCTGATGGTGGTCCAGACGGCCATGGTGATCCCCCTGAGTATCGGCGGATGGGGGCTGAGGGAGGGAGCCGCCGCCTGGGCCTTCGGCGCAGCCGGGCTCGCCGCGGCTACCGGGGTCACGGTCGCCACTCTCTACGCGGTACTCATGCTGGCCGCGGTGGCCCCGGGCGGGGGCCTGCTGCTGAGAGACGCCGTTCGCCGCCGTGCGGCCAGGGACAACCGGGCGAGTCGAGACGACCCGATCCGGCGCCGCTGACGATGGAGGCCGTTCGTGATTTACTGGCCACATCCGGTGACCGGCCTCGGCACGCCGCTGGCGAGGCGCTCGACCTGGCGCGAGCCTGAACGGCTCGTCCGGTGACCGGAGCCTTCCAGGCGGCGGCGATCCGCCGGCGTATTCGCATCCCGCTGCGTTTCGCTGACGACTACTCAACCACTGCCACGGTCGTCAGCTTCACCGGCCTGACCGACGCGCAGCAGCACGTGGCCCTCGAACTCGGCCGGCCCGCCGCGGCCGGGCTGCCGCTGGTGCGCCTGCACAGTGAATGCCTCACCGGTGATGTGTCGGCAGCCAGCGATGCGACTGCGGGCCGCAACTGCGCGAAGCGGTCGAGCGGATCACCGAGCACGGCGGGTACGTGCTGTATCTGCGCCAGGAAGGGCGCGGCATCGGACTGTATGACAAACTCGACGCCTACGCGCTGCAAGATCGCGGTCTGGATACGTACGACGCGAATCTCGCGCTCGGTCACCGCGCCGACGAGCGCGACTACACCAGCGCGGCCCAGATGCTGCACGCGCTCGGCGCCAGCCGCATCGGGCTGCTGAGCAACAACCCGGACAAGCGCGCTCAGCTGGCCCGCCTGGGCATCACGATCGCCAGGCAGGTCCCCACCGCGCTGCACCTTACCGGGACCAACGCCGCCTACCTGGCCACCAAGGCCCGGCGCGGTGGGCATGACCTGCTGCCACGCAGCGTGCCTGGCTAGCCGGGCGAGCGGCCCGCGAAATCAAGCTGATGGGCGATGTAGACCAGCTCGCCCGCCGCCAGTTGCCGGCGGCGCTCGGCCAGCCAGTCGGCCAGGTCCGCCGGTTCCACCCGGTCCTGGCGATTCCGCAACGCGCTGCGGATCGTGTCAAGGATGCTGCGCAGGAAGTAAGCCTCATCGCCCGGGTAGTTCCCATCCGGGCCCGCGCTTACGACCCAGTCCGACGGCCCCGCCGCCAGCGCGGGCGCCCCCGCAGCCCTCAGGTAGTGAAACAGGCGGCGGCCCGTCCGGCTTTCCCCGGCCAGGCCGTAGCGAAAGCGCTCATCCATGTCGCGGTGGTAGGCCCGCATGATCCGGTCGTCGTGGGGGTGGCCGGGCTCGAAGATGCTCTCGCCGTCGTAGTTGATCGTGAACCAGTAGGCGCCGCCGGGGACCAGCGACCGCAACAATCCGGGCAGGACGGCCGGCACGTCCACCAGATCCAGGACGGCGTTGGCGATCAGCACATCGGCCGGCGCCCCGTGAGCGGCCTCCAGGTAACTGCCGAGCTCGGCGTGCACCAGGCGGACCCGGAGATCACCCACCCGCAGCCCATCTGGCCGCTGGGCGCTGCGCAGGCCCCGCGCGGCCGCCCAATCACCCAGCCACCGGCGGGAAGCATCCAGCAGCTGCCGATCCGCATCCAGCAGGATGTACTCGCCGGCGCTGACCGCGCCCCAGTCCATCAGCCGGGCCACCATCGTCCCCAGGCCGGCGCCGACCTCCAGCACCCGCGGCGCACCCGCGGGCATCAGGCGGCCCAGATCCGCCAGCACATGCCGGTTAAGCGCCCGGTCATCCACGGTCGTCTTCGCAGCCAGGTAGCGGGCATAGTCGCAGGTCATTGCTTCTTGGCTACCATCGCGAACTTGCGCACCCGCCCGCTGCCGAGCCAGTCGCTCCACAGCTGGTGGGCTGTGATCAGCTCGGCCGTGGCCTGCGTCCCGATCTGGGCGGCGATCTGAGCCGACTCAGCCCGATAACAGCGAAGCAGCGCCGTCGCTGTCGCGTGATGGGAGTCGCTGTACTCCTGCTGCCAGATCACGGTCAACCCCGCCTCGTGCAGCACGCCCGTCAATTCCGCCAGCTCGATGAGCCAGACTGTATCGGCGCCGGGCATCCGCGCCCGCTCCTGCCGGGTGAGCGGCCCGCCTTCCTCGACTGTGAAAGCGAAACGCCCGCCCGGGTCCAGTACGCGCTCCACCTCACCCACCAGGGCCTCCTTGTCGGGGAAGGCCAGCATCGTCTCCAGCAGGAGTGCCACCTCGAAGCGGCCCTCGGGCAGAGGCGGGAGGTGAGCCTGCTCGAAGCGGCAGGGGAGGCTCCCGGCCAGCTCCTGGGCAGTGGCCAGTGCGCTGGCGGAGTAATCGACCCCCAGGTAGCGGCATCCCGACTCCGCCGTGACCATCCGGCCGGGGCCGGCCACCCCGCAGCACAGGTCGAGCACCGAGACGCCGGGGCCGACCCGGGCGTGGTGAGCCAACGTCCGGACCTCGCCCGCCCGCATGAAGCTCTCCTGGCCTACATACTCACCGGCGGGGTAGGCGGCCGCCCGGGCCCGCTCCAGCGCCGTCAAGAACGGTGCTCGTTGATCCTGTCTCACGTCAGATCCCATATGGTGGTTCAGCTCGGCCGCAGGGTGGGGGCTGGTTTGGCGCGGCAGGCGCTCTGGAGGGCCGGAATATCGTGCGGGTCCACGTAGTAGTCCCCGAGGGGTTCGACGATCCCGGCCAGCCTACCGGCGGCAACATCTATGACCGGCGCGTCTGCGCCGGACTGGCCGAGGCCGGATGGGATGTGCTGGTCACAACCGTGGCCGAGGCGAGGCCGGTACCCGGCTCGGGCGCCCGCGCCGGCCTGGCCCGCGTCGTTTCCGCCATTCCCGACGGTGAGACCGTCCTGATCGACGGGATCATCGCCTCGCCGGCCGCCGCGCAACTGCTGCCACACGCCGGCCGGATACGAATGACAGTGCTGCTGCACATGCCACTGGCCACCGGCCTCGACACGCACCATGATGCCGGCGCCCAGCGCTCCGAAGGGGTCGTGCTCCGCGCGGCCTCCGGCGTGGTCGTTACCAGCGAATGGACCCGCCAGCAGGTACTGACCCGATACGCGATCCCGGCCCACCGGGTGCACGTCGCCCGGCCCGGCGCCGATCAGGTCGCTGCCCCGGCCCGGCCCGTCCGCGGCCGCCTGATCTGCGTCGGAGTCCTCAGCCGCCACAAGGGGCAGGACCTCCTCGTCGAGGCGCTCGCCGGCCTCGCCGAGCGGGACTGGCATTGCGTGCTGGCCGGACCGCTCGACCGCGACCCTGACTTCGTCGACCAGTTGCAGACCCGTATCACGCGCCTCGGCTACGGCCACCGCGTCCGGCTCGCCGGCGTCCTGACCGGCGCGGCGCTCAGCCACGCGTACGCCACCGCCGACCTGCTCGTCGCGCCGTCCCGCTCGGAGACCTACGGCATGACCGTCACCGAAGCGCTCGCCCACGGCCTACCCGTCATAGCCGCCGCCGTCGGTGGGCTGCCCGAAGCGCTCGGCTCCACCGCCGATGGCACCCGCCCCGGCCAACTCGTCCGTCCCGGCGATCCGGCCGCCCTCGCCGCCGCGCTCGGAGACTGGCTGGGTGACGAGCGCCACCGGCACCGGCTACGGGCCGCCGCACGACAGCGGCGGTCAACCCTGCGCGGCTGGGAACACACCACACAAGAGATAGCGAACGCATTGGCCGCCCGCGGTGTGCGTCACCGCGGGTGACACCCGCTAGCCCGGTGCCCGCGGTTTGCGTAGTGACCACGTTGTCCTGTGGCGAGGCCTGCCGGCCGCGGCTCTATGCTGAGTCGTGGATACGGGTGGGTAGTCTCGCTGCTTCTGGGTGTCCAGGAAACCCCTGAACTCCGGGGAGTAATGCTTGTCGCTGGAGTGCAGGCAGCCGAAGTCAGGATCGCTGGCTATCCATTCCGACGGGCGCTGTCGACAACGGCTTTGCCCGCGCGCTGAAGGCCGGGCGGGTGACCATGAAGCCCGCCATCGACGGTTCGAGGGCCCGCAGGTCCGCTTCAGTGACGGCACCAGTTGCGCCCCCGATGCCGTGATCTGCGCGACCGGCTACCGCCCGGGCCTTGAACGGCTGGCAGGCCACCTGGTGGACCTGGATAAGCACGGGATGCCGCCGTTCACCGGTGCCTCGTCATCGCCCCAGCTTCCCGGTCTTTGGTTCTTCGGCCTGGACCGCAGCATTTACGGCAACATGCATATCCACCGCCGGCAGGCGCCGCGCCTGGCGCAGGCCATCACCAGGCAATCGGCAGCACGATAAAAGGTCGCTCACCAGACCGGACCGGGCGCACTCACATGACCGCGGCTAGGGGCAGCCGGCCCGCCATCGGCCTGCCAGACGGCCCGGACGGCAGCCGCTTCCGCAGCGGCCTGTGCCCGGCCGGCGGTCGCCGCTGCCGCCCGGCGCGCCGGGTCAAGCACGTTGCGCCCGATGGCGTGCACGGCCGCGCGATCCGGCCGCACAAGCACCACACGGGCTCCGGCCGCGGTGAGCGCGGCGGCCTGCCGGCGGGGGCTGGTCATGTGGCCGAGGCCCTTGGCCACCGGCGCCACGATAACCACCCGGTCGTAAAAAGCATGGGCCGGTCTTCAAGACCCGGCTCCTGGGCGAACCTGTGATCTGCCTGGCGGGCCCGGAGGCAGTGAGCCTCTTTTATGACACGCGGTCAGTGCCGCCATGCAGACCCAGTCCGCGGAAGCGATCGCCAGCCTCGCCCGCCTGGTGCTGCGCCGGGTCCCAGCACGTCCACCCCGGTGACCTGGGGATCACGGCCGGACACCGGCCGAGATCCTCAGGTCATCAGGCCGTTATCGTGCGGTTGCCTTTGTCATCTTCTCCAGCCAGCTTCGCTGGTACTTGATCACCTTCTCGGCGAAATGGTAGGTGCTGGTCACCTCCCAGGTGAGCAGCTGCTTGGCCAACTCATAGGCGCTGGTCACGAGGGCCATGCCCAGGCCCGGGTCAGGGAACAGTTCCAGCGCCGGGGCTGCATCCAGCCCGCCGGCCGCGTCGATTACTTCGGTGGAGTCGATGGCGTCGGTGGTGCCCATCTCAGGTCATCTCTTCTCATAAGCACCTCCCAGTAGACACCGCGCTGTAGCCGACGGTTAGGGACCAAAGACAGGTAAGGACGGTGACCCTTTGAGACACGCGGCCCTGGCGATGAGAGAGCGGGCACGCTGGACGGTTTGTGCGCTCTGGCCGGTGCGGCTTCGCCACCGATCGGTGGGGCGGCGACGGCCATGCCGGGCATCGTGCCACGGTGTGGCATCGTGAAGAGACCGCGGATACAGAGGGGATTGCCGTTGCCTGACATGCCATCGCCTGGGTGCGGGCGCCGTGGTGAGCGCTCGCCAGAGGCATCGACCGGCTCCGATCTTCGCCCTGCGTGGGGCCAGCAGGCCGGTGCTTTCCAGGGCGAGGTCGTGTTGGCTGATGCGATCTCCGCCTATCGCGGCGCTCTGGGCTCACGCCTGGTGGCCGGCTACGCGCTGGGCAGCCTCGCCCACGGCGGCTTCAGTCCGCTGGTCAGTGACGTCGATCTCGGACTCGTCCTGCAGGACCCGCTCAGGGGCTCAGACCGCATGACCATTCACAGAGTAGCCCGCGCTGTGAGAGCCGGAGGATCCGCGCTTCACGAGCGGCTGTCGGTGTTCTGGGGAACGCCCTCAACCTTGCAGGGCCGGGCCCGGGGTGGCCGGTTCCCCCCTCTGGACCGGCTGGATCTGCTCGAATACGGGCACCTGCTCACCGGACGCGAAACCCGCCGCAGTCTGGCCCGCCCTGGACAGGACGAACTGCTCGTCGCAGGCGCTGAGTTCGCGCTCGGCCACCTGGGCGGAGCCCCGAAGCTGCCGGACCGCCTCCTGGGCTGGGCTCGGTACGGCCCGCGCAACGCACAGGTCCTGAACGAAATCCGCGCACCTTCGCTGCTGGTAGCCCGCGGGCCCCGGCACCTGACCAAGATCGTGCTCTTCCCCGTCCGCTTCCTGTTCACCGCGGAGACGGGCCAGGTGGGCACCAACAGCATCGCGGCTGAGCGCTATCTGGCCAACGCCCGCGGGCCCGCGGCCAAGCTGGTCAGCGCAGCTTCCCGCTGGCGGCTGGAGCCACCGGCAGGTGACGAGGCCGCCGAACTCCTGGGCCGTGAGCTGATCCCCCTGTATGTGCATTACATCGACGACCACATTGCGCGCCTGCGCGCAATCAGCAATCACCGGCTCGCCGACCGTTTCCACCGTTGGCGGGCTCGTCTCCTGGCCTGACCACCGGGGCCGCGTTCTGGGATGAACGGGCAGGTCAGCGGCCTACGAGGTGCTCAGGCCGGCTCTTTCGGTATCAGCGCGTGCGCTCGTTGCTCTGTAGAAAGCAGACAGCCATGGGCAGCGGGCGGGAGTTCAACGTGGACCGGATCTTGGATCGCAAGCATTTCCGTGCACTGTTCGCTGACCGTGCGATCGTCGTGGCGGATCTCGTCCCGGGCGGCCCGCGTGATCTGGCCGCCGGGGTTAAGCAGGCGGCGGGCCGGGGAGATGCCGTCCTGCACACGCGGGCGGAGTATGACGCCTTGTTCGACGCCGTCCTCCGGGATGGCGGGTTCGCCCCGGCCGCGGAAACTGCGGCCGTGGCGATGACCGACGATGAGGGCAGGCCCACGCTGGCCGGGACCGTGGTGCACACCTACCTCGATGCTTCCATCGGCAAGCAGGAGCTGTTCGGCTGGCCGATGTGCCAGGTCGAGATCTCTGGCTGGCCAGCCAGCCAGTTGCGGCCCGAGGAACCGGTGATCGCCGCCGGTTCGCAGCTGTCGCTGTCGCGCGCCGATCCGCAGGACGCGGGCCGGGTGCCGCCCCCGGTCCATGGCGGGCCGCTGTTCACCAGCACGACGTTCTCGCTTATGAACAGCGGCCAGATGACGAAGCATTCGCCGAAACGCTCGTGGAAAGTGAATCTCGATCCCGGTGACGACGACGACCGGATTGTCGGGATGGGCCGGCTGAACCTGAAGTCAATGTACAACGACCCTTCGCAGATGCGCGAGGCGCTGGCCTGGCGGCTGTTCGCGGCCGCCGGCGTGCCCGCCCCCCGGCACACCTACGCCAGGCTCTCGATTAATGGTGCCTATTACGGGCTGCATTCGCTGATCGAGCAGATCGACAAGCGTTTCCTCGGCGAGCGTTTCGGCGAGAACCGTCACGGTAACCTGTATAAGGGCTACTGCGGCAGCCTGGGCTGCGCGACACTGGAACACCGCCGTGGCACTGACGGCGACGACAGCGGCCGGCAGTACCACACCGCCAGTCACCGGGACGACCAGACCTACCGGCTGAAGACCAACGAAAACAGCGACGCCGCCGCCAGCTACGACGACCTGGCCAGCTTCATCAGGGTGATCAACGGTGTCGGCCTGCCAGCCGGAGACGGCCGGTATGACACCGACGCCTACCGGGACGCGGTAGAACAGGTCTTCGATGCGCAAAGCTTCCTGCGCTGGGCCGGTGTCAACCTGCTGCTCGGCAGCTGGGACAACTACTTCGCCTCGCCTGCGAACTACTACCTCTACAACGGCGGGCACGCCGGCCGGGCGCGCGGCTTCGCCACCGACCCGTACTTCACCTTCCTGCCCTGGGACTACGACAACAGCTTCGGGATCGACTACATCGGCACCTCCTGGCAGTACACCGACGTGCTGGACTGGGCGGCGATCACCAGGCAGTACTGGCGCCGGGACGGGCACCGCAACCACACCTCCCGGCTGCCGCTGGTGCACAACCTGCTCGCCAACCCCGGCTTCGCCCAGTACTACCTCGACCACCTCCAGTACCTGCTGGAGACCCAGTTCAACCCGCAGAAGATCTGCGCGCAGATGGGCACCCCCGACGGCGACGGGCTCTGGCAGCGGATCAGCCAGGCCGCCTACCTGGAATCCGACAGCCCGCACGGCCCGCCGTTCACCGGACGGCAATTCAGCAACGATGAGGTATTCCAGGCTGGCTACGCGCAGCACGAACTCCGGCACGGAAACGCCTGCATACCTGGCATCTACCACTACGTCAAAATGCGCTGCGACAGCGCCACGGCGCAGCTGCAACAGCTGCGCCGTACCTACCCCGCGGGTGCATCGGGGGCGACCTTCCCCGCTGCCCACCAGCCACCACCCGCCTGACCCCGTGGGTTGCGCGCGCCCGCCGGCCCACGGCCGGCGGGCCGGAGCGCGCCGCGGTTTCGGTTTTCCGGCTCGATGAGCCAGACTGACATGCAGGACCACCGGCCCCGGCACTGCAGCCACGCACCAAACTGGGCGCCCTCGCCTGGCTCGGGGGCAACCGGCGCAGAGGGGAGGTGCCATGGAGTTCCTGCAGCCGCTGACCTGGGCGGAAGCCCTGCAGCTCAAGGCAGCGTACCCGCACGCGGTGCCGATCCAGGGCGGCACCGATGTCATGGTCGAGCTGAACTTCGACCGGTACCGGCCGGAGTACCTCCTGGACCTGACCCGGGTGGGTGACCTGGCCGAGTGGACCCCGGACGACGGCCGGATCTGGCTCGGCGCCGGGGTGACCTACACGAGGGTGCAGGCCGAGCTGGGTGACCGGCTGCCCGGGCTGGCCATGGCCTCCCGCACCGTCGGGTCACCGCAGATCCGCAACCGGGGCACGGTCGGCGGCAACCTCGGGGCCGCGTCCCCGGCGGGTGACGCGCATCCCCCGCTGCTGGCCGCCTGCGCCCGGGTGGAGGTGGAGTCGGTGCGCGGCGCCCGGCTGATCCCGGCCGATGAGTTCTACACCGGGGTGAAACGCAACGCGCTGGAGCCGGACGAGCTGATCAAGGCGGTCCTGGTCGCCCCGCCCGCGGGGCCACAGCAGTTCTGCAAGATCGGCACCCGCAACGCGATGGTCATCGCGGTGGCCGCGTTCAGCCTGGCGCTGCACCCGGACCGGCAGGCCGTCGGGACCGGCATCGGGTCAGCGGGCCCCACCCCCCTCCGCGCGCGGGCCGCCGAAGACTTCCTGGCCCAGGCGCTAGCCGAAGACGGCCTGTGGGAATCACGCGGTAGCCTGCCCGGCACCACCAGCCGCCGGTTCGCGGACCTCGTCGCCGAGGCGGCCGCGCCGATCGACGACGTCCGGGGCAGCGCACGGTACCGGGTGCACGCCCTGTCGGTGATGGCCCGCCGCGCGCTGGCGTGGGCCTGGCTCGAGTTCCGGAGGGCGTGAGGCATGCGGATCACCTGCACGGTCAACGGCGAGCAGCAGCAGGCCGACGACGTCTGGGAGGGCGAGAGCCTGCTCTACGTGCTGCGCGAGCGGCTGGGCTTCCCCGGCTCGAAGAACGCGTGCGAGCAGGGCGAGTGCGGCTCGTGCACGGTCTACCTGGACGGGGTGCTGGCCTGCGCCTGCCTGGTGGCGGCGGGCCAGGCCCAGGGCCGGGACGTGCGCACCGTCGAGGGCCTGGCGCCGGGCGGCGAGCTGTCCGCGGAGCAGCGCGCCTTTCTTGAGGCGGGCGCGGTACAGTGCGGCTTCTGCACGCCCGGGCTGCTGGTCGCCGCGCATGACCTGATCGGGCGGCAGGCCGCGCCCAGCGACGCCGAGATCCGGGAGGCGCTGGCCGGCAACCTGTGCCGGTGCACCGGGTACGAGAAGATCATGGAAGCGGTCCGCCTGGCGGCGGCCTGGCGGCCCGGCGCCGGGGAGTGACCCGATGACGGCACCGACCGCCCCCGCCGGGACGTCACCCGGCCGGACCACCCCGGTACCCGGCGGGGTGGGCAGCAGCGCGCGCCGGCCGGACGGCACGCCCAAGGTCACCGGGGAGTTCGTCTACTCCAGCGACCTGTGGCTGGACGGCATGATCTGGGGCGTCACGCTGCGCAGCCCGCATCCCTACGCCCGGATCCGTTCCATCGAGACCGCCGGGGCGCTGGCCACGCCGGGCGTGTCCGCGGTGCTGACCCAGGAGGACGTGCCGGGCGACAAGTTCTATGGGCTGGAGATCACCGACCAGCCGGTGCTGGCCACCGACGTCGTGCGCTACCAGGGCGAGCCGGTCGCGCTGGTGGCCGCCGGCCATCCGGAGATCGCCCGCCAGGCGGCCAAGCGGATCCAGGTCGACTACGAGGTGTACGAGCCGGTCACCGACGCCCACGAGGCCCTGGGCCACCCGCGGTGGAACCTGGTGCACACCACCCCGGGGAAGGTCAGCGAGCTGTCCCGGGAGCGGGCCCGGCTGCACCCGGCGGGCAACCTGGTGCGGCACCTGAAACTGCGCAAGGGCGACCCGGACCCGGTGGCCGACGTCGTGGTGACCGGTGAGTACCAGGTGGGCATGCAGGACCAGGCGTTCCTCGGCCCGGAGTCCGGGCTGGCCGTGCCGGCCGAGGACGGCGGCGTCGAGCTTTACGTGGCTACCCAGTGGCTGCACGTGGACCAGAAACAGATCTGCTCGGCGCTCGGCCTCCCCCCGGACATGGTGCGGCTCACGCTGGCCGGGGTGGGCGGCGCGTTCGGCGGCCGCGAGGACCTGTCCATGCACGTGCACGCGTGCCTGCTGGCCCTGCGCACCGGCAAGCCGGTGAAGATGGTCTACAACCGGGAGGAGTCGTTCTTCGGGCACGTGCACCGGCACCCGGCGCTGATGCGCTTCGAGCACGGCGCGGACCGGGACGGCCGGCTGGTCTACGTAAGGGCCCAGATCTACCTGGACGGCGGGGCGTACGCGTCCAGCACCCCGGCGGTGGTCGGGAACGCGGGCACGATGGGCATCGGCCCATACGTGGTGCCGAGCGTGCAGGTCGACGCCTACGGCGCGTACACCAACAACCCGCCGTGCGGGGCCATGCGCGGCTTCGGCTCGGTGCAGGCCGCGTTCGCCCACGAGGCCCAGATCGACAAGCTGGCCGCCGCGCTCGGCCTGGACCCGGTGGAGCTGCGCTGCCGCAACGCGATGACCCAGGGCGCGCAGGCGCCGACCGGGCAGGTCATCGACAGCGCGGCGCCGGTCGCGGAACTGCTGCGCCGGGTGCAGGCCATGCCGCTGCCCCCGCCGCGCCGCCCGGGCGCCCAGCCGGACCTGCGCGATCTGCCCGGCGGGGTGGGCAACACCACCCACGGTGAGGGCGTGGTGCGCGGCGTCGGCTACGCGGTGGCCTACAAGAACGTGGGCTTCTCGGAGGGCTTCGACGACTACTCCACCGCCCGGGTCCGGCTCGAAGTGCTGTCCGGGGCCGCGACCGCGACCGTGCACACCGCGTCGGCCGAGGTCGGCCAGGGCCTGGTCACCGTCGAGCAGCAGATCGTGCGCACCGAACTGGGCGTGGACCAGGTCATCGCGGCGCCCAAGGACACCCAGGTGGGCAGCGGCGGGTCGTCGTCGGCGTCCCGGCAGACCTACGTCACCGGCGGCGCGGTCCAGGCCGCGTGTGAGCGGGTGCGGGCGCGGGCGCTGGCCGTCATCGCGCGGCGGCTCGGCCGCACCGTGCCCGATCTGCGGCTGGACGGGGGCAAGGTGATCTCGGCGGCCGAGGGCATCCTCGGCGGGCTGGCCAGCCTGCTCGGCGACGAGGTCATCGACGAGACCGTGGAGTGGCGGCACCGGCCGACCAGGGCAGTCGACCCGGAGACCGGGCAGGGCTTCGCGCACGTGCAGTACGCGTTCGCCGCGCACCGCGCGGTGGTGGACGTGGACACCGAGCTCGGCCTGGTCAAGGTGGTCGCGCTGGACTGCGCCCAGGACGTCGGCAAGGCGATCAACCCGCAGGCCGTGCTCGGCCAGATCCAGGGTGGCTCGGCGCAGGGCCTGGGGCTGGCCGTGATGGAGGAGATCCAGATCTCCGGCGGCAAGATCAGGAACCCGTCGTTCACCGACTACCTGATCCCCACCATCCTCGACATGCCGCCGATGCGCATCGAGGTGCTCGAGTATCCCGACCCGCACGCGCCCTACGGGGTGCGCGGGGTCGGCGAGCCGCCGACGATCTCCTCGGGGCCGGCCATCGTGGCCGCCATCCGCGCCGCCACCGGGCTGCCGCTGAACCAGGTGCCGGTGCGGCCAGAGCACATCACCGGCACCTGATGGCGGGCAGGAGGCGACGAAGCGGATGCCGTGGTTTCCGAATAGAATGGGGTGTGCCGTCAATATCTGCCCAGCAACATCCCGGTATCGTCGGGTTTCTCCAGTGACATGCCGCTAGCAACCGGGAGCCCGGTCGAGGAGCGCGCCGTCGTTCTGGGTAGTGGCATAGGAGGCCTGCTGGCGGCAGCCGCACTGCGGCGGGCCGGCCTGGATGTGATTATCTTCGAGCGTGATCGCCTACCGGCACGGCCGGTGCCCCGCCCGGGAATCCCGCACGGCCGGCAATTGCATAATCTCCTCAGCCGCGCGCAACTCCACATCGAGGACCTCCTTCCCGGCTTCCTTGAGAAACTGCTCGCCGCAGGCGGGGTGAAGGCCGAGGTATCCACCCAGACGCACGTGCACGAACTCGGGGTCGCCATGCCGGAGCGCCCCCTGGGACTGCGCATATGGTCAGCGCCGCAGCCGCTGATCGAGCACGTAGCCCGAGAGTTCCTGGCCGCCGATGGCACCGTGATCTGCGATGACACGAAGGCACTGGGCCTGGACATCGAAAATGGCCAGCGGGTCGGGGGCGTCCAGATCAGCCGACGGGGCCGGGTGGAGAATGTGCGTGCTGACCTGGTCGTGGACGCGATGGGCGCGATGTCCCCCGCCGCTTCATGGCTGGCAAAAGCCGGCTGCGCTTCCCCTGAAAGGGAAGCTTATCTGAGCCGCCATTGGTATTGCAGCCTCACGGTCAGGCGCCCACCCGCATGGGTGGGGAAGCCCGACTTCTGGCTGATCTTCCCGACCTACCCGAATACGCGGGGCGGCATGGTCTCCCCGGCCGGAGATCAGGAATGGTACGTCTCGCTCAGCGGAGTGACACCCGACCGGCCGCCGCGCAGCACGGCGAATTTCACCGCCCTCGCCGCCGAACTGGAGACCCCGGTCATTGCTGACCTGCTGGCGCAGGCCACGCCGGCCAGCAGGCCGCGGTTGTTCGGAAAGCCTACCGCCACCTGGCGGCACTATGATCGCCTCGGCACACCCGTTAAGGGCTTCCTGCCGGTAGGGGACGCGGTTGCCAGCTTGAACCCTTTGCTTGGCCAGGGCATTTCCGTCGCCGCGTGGCAGAGCGCACAGCTGGCCTGCCTGCTGGAGTCCGCCTCTTCTCTCCCTGGGATAACCGGCCAGTACCTGGCGGCTACTGCGGGGGCATGCCGGGATGCCTGGGCCCTGACGACTCTGTTCAACCCGCCGCCGGACAGTGACGCACCCCGTCTGGACGCCGCAGACTGGAGCGACGTTGTGGATGCCGTTGCGAATGACATCCAGGCCCACCGGCGCTACGTGAGCATGTGGCATCTGCTCGAACCCGTGACCATCCTCAATGACATCCTGAGGTCGTCCCCGAAGGCCATGACATGACGGTGCTGACGGCCGCTGAACGGCTCAAGTTCGGTTTGCTGGCCGATGGCCTCGCGATGACCGACGAAGCCATCAGGTACATCGCGGCCCATAACGGCGACCGGCCCCTGACGCCGGCCGACTATGCCTCTACATCAGGCATCATCCTCGTGCTCGAGGGAGACGTGTGGGTCAACGCCCCCATTGCCACCCACAACGCCAACTTCGTTGTCGCCCCGCCTTACCGCCTGGTCCGGAACGGCGACGGCCTCGCCGTGGAGGGACGGGGACTGGGCGCACGGGCGGCGTTCTGGCTTCCGCCACGTTTTCACGGGCTCCGGAATACCGCAGGCGAGGAGTACAACTCGTATGCCTTCACCCATGCCGACCGGGTCCGCATCTCGCCGATCGAAGGATGCGCCTTCACCTGCACGTTCTGCGACCTACCATACGAGTTCCGGTACCGCCGCAAGAGTGTCGAGGGGCTCGTGGATGTGACTGGCGTCGCTCTGGCGGACGCCGTACAGCCTGCGCACCACATCCTGATATCCGGTGGCACGCCGAGGCCAGCGGACTACCAGTACGTACGGGAGGTGTACGAAGCGATCATCACCGGCTTCCCCAGGGTGCCAGTAGACATCATGATGGTGCCGATCGAGGAGGTGATGGACCTCCCCTGGCTGGCCAGCCTGGGCGTGGCCGAGATTTCGGTCAACCTGGAGCTGTGGGGAGAACGTGAGGCGCGCCTCCGGATGCCCCGCAAGCACAAGCAGGGCCGCGATCACTACCTGGACTACCTGTCCCGGGGCGCGGCTGAACTGGGCGGTGAGCGGGTACGGTCGATGCTCATGACCGGGCTGGAGCCACTGGAGGACACGCTGGCCGGCGTGGCGGCTATCGCCGAGCGCGGCTGCGTGCCAGTGCTGAGCCCATTCCGGCCCGACCCATCAACCCCGTTGCGGGCTTACCCGGTGCCCGCGGCCAGCTACCTGGAGGAGGCCTACCTCGGCGCCCGGGAGATCACCCAGCGCTTCGGGGTAGCGCTGGGCCCGGCCTGCATCCCCTGCGCACACAACACCCTGACCCTGCCCGACACACACGGTAACGGTGACGCCACACTGGCGTACGGTCTCCCTCATGTCGTCTGAGCTCCCCCACCTGCTGGACATCGCTGATCTGGACGATACGGCCATCCAGCAGATACTCTCCGCCGCGGCAGCGCCACGCGCCCTGGCCGTGCCCCCGTTCGTCAGCGGGCTGCTGTTCCTCTCCGGCTCGCTGCGCACCCGGGTGGGGTTCGCGGTGGCCACCGTGCGGCTGGGCGGCACCCCAGTCACTGTCGAGTCGTCGCGTGACGGCGCGGAGATGACCCAGGCGGAGAGTTTCGCCGACACCCTGCGCACGCTGGGCGGGATGGCTGACCTGCTGGTGGTGCGGACAGACCGGCCGCTCGACCGGGCCATGGTGCGGGCCGTTAGCCCGGTGCCCGTGATCAACGGTGGGGATCCCGGAGGCGAGCACCCCACCCAGGCCCTGATCGACGTGTTCGCCATTGAGCAGCTGACCGGCCCGGTGGCGGACCTGCACGTCGGCATCTGCGGCGATCTGACGCTCCGGGCAACCAGGTCACTGCTGTCACTGCTGTCACGCCGGCCACCCCGGCGTCTCACCCTGATCGCCCCGGCCACTCGCCGCGATCACCAGGTTGCCCTGTCCGCGGGCCTCGCCTCCCGCACCAAGGAGCAGGGAGAGGTGGATTTCACCGGCATCGATGTACTTGTCCTGCCCGGCCTGCCCGAAGGGCTGGGCGCTGGCCGCCTCACCGCCGAAGAGCGCTCCGGGTATGCACTGAACGCGCGAACCGCCAAGACGCTCGGCCCGTGCGCCGTGGTCCTCTCTCCGCTGCCGGTCATCGACGAGATCTCTGACGACCTACGCCCTGACCACCGGGTGCGCATCTTCGAGCACAGCGATCTCGGTGTCCAGGTGCGGATGGCGGTGCTGCACTGGCTGCTGGCGGGCCGGCCCGGCTGGACTTCGAGGGTCACCGCCGCCGGTTGAGCCTGCGGAAGACCAGCAGCAGCACCAGCGCGGAAGCGCCGACGACGGCCAGGCGCCAGGTCCAGGACAAAGGTACCCGTGCGTCGATCATGACCTGCAGCAGGGTCATCGGCACGGTCAGCACAGTCAGCACGCTGAGCAGCACGTTGACCCGGGCCAGCTGGCGCTGTTCCTGGCGGTCGGCCCGCAGTGTCGCGTGCCGAGAGTAGTCGTCGAGCTCCCGCACTACTTGCTCGAACAACCGGGGAGTGGCCCGCTGCCGCTGAAATTCGACCAGCAGCCGGTTACCGGTGCCGTGCGAGGTCAGGTGCTGCCACCAGTAGATGTTCCGGAACTGGCTGACATCCTCTTCCAGGGCGAGCAGATCGGGCAGCCGGTCCAGCGGCCCCCCGAGATCAGCCAGCCGCCCCATGATCGCGCCCAGCTCCGCCTGCTGGATCAGTCCCAGCAGGAGAGCGTCGAGGTATATCGAGCGGACGTAGGCGTCGGCCGAGTCGCGCAGGTACAAGCTCTCGGTGACCGGCTTGCGCCCGACGAACGAGACCCCGTCCCGCAGCACCATGGCCGACCAGTCCTGGGACAGCCGCACGAACCCGTCCAGCAGCGAGGTGTCCTCGGGGTCCGCGGGGAAGAGGCTCGTGGTCCGGGCGGAGGCGAACGCGAACAGCCACTGCTGCAGCGGGTTCCAGGGGAATGATGGGCCGAACGGCCCGTCCGGTAGCTCCCCGTGCGGGACCGCGAGGGTTACCGCAAACGGGCGGACCGTCGCATCCACCGGCTCGATCACACCGGCCAGCGGGAACCCGGCCCGGTCGATTTCGAGCCAGTCAAGCACCCGGTTGCCGTTGCTGGTTATGCGCGGCACAGTCAGCTCCTCGAGCTCGGCCAGCGGGTCCTTGGTGGGCAGGCACAGGTGAACGATCACCAGTGCCCGCCCCGCCCTGGTGACGCCGTGGCTGAGTACCTCCACCGCTGTCACCCGGGTGGGAAACAGGTCCGCACGATCGGGACCCAGCGTGCGGTACCCCCGGCGCGGGCCGCCGTCCCGTGGTGGGCCGGAAGCGCCGCGGCCAGAGCCTGTGCCGGCCGGGCCGTACAGCGCCCGCGCGGTGTGCGCATTGAAGTAACTGGACCGGGCCGCTCGGTCAGCCCTGGCTGCCCCGGCACCCGTCGAGAAGGGCAATGGCAGCGGGCCATCGGTCAGACCAGCAGGCCAGGCCCGCAGCGTCACCGGCACGATAACCGCCGTGGTCACCGCGGACCACGGGTCTTCGGTCACAGCTCACCACCGGGGGTGGCGCCGCCCGGCTGGCCCGGCCGCATGTGCCTCTCCTTGCTCCTTCGGTAGGTCAGGAGTCCGCCGACGCCGGCATAGCCGCGGCAGGAGTCTCATCCTCCGCCTCGGTAAACTCCAGGGACGGGTCGCGGCGGTAGTCCATCCGTCCGGTGCGCAGGCCCACCCACGGGTTGTCGAGAACCTCGGCCAGCGGGACGTTGGCCTCGCCGGGCACGATGGGCGCAGAGTCTGGGCCGGTCTCAACGCCAACGATGCCGTGGAAGGTGCAGTTGGTAGCGGCTGCGGTCAGCTCACGTGAGCCGTTCCACACCTGCAGTAGCTGGCAGTTGGTGGCCAGCAGGTGGCCGCGGAGGCCGGAACTGAACCAGGCCTGGGCGATGCTCGAGGCCTTCAGCTCTACCCGCAGTTCGCCGCCGTCCTTCGCCACCTGGGCCGCGCTGCCCGCGCTGCTTGGGCTGTCCTCCGTGATGACCTGGGAGAATTCGAGGTGGCGCAGGGCGCTGCCGAAGAACTCGAACCGGCCGCCCGGCTGCTCCACCACTTCGAAACCAGAGCCAGCCACGTTGCGGACGGAGAACTGGCCGTCTGGAGCGAACCAGCAGGACCGGACGATGAGCGACGACACCCGGCCGCCGTAGATCACCAGCCCGCCGCGTTCCTGGTCCAGCGGGTACGGCTGGCCGGCATGGA
The DNA here is from genome assembly GCA_963782185.1 of uncultured Actinomycetes bacterium. Taxonomy (GTDB): domain Bacteria; phylum Actinomycetota; class Actinomycetes; order Streptosporangiales; family Streptosporangiaceae; genus RYN-230. The sequence goes on along the minus strand of CAWAJB010000027.1, from coordinate 445,440 downwards.
CGGTGCCGGCCGGGACAGCGGGCAGCCCGGGCAGCTGGGACAGCAGCTGGCTGCCGCGGGCGTGCTCGCCGCGGTACTGGCTGATGACCGCCACCAGCGGCTCGCTCGCCTGCACGATGAAGGTCGGCTGGCTCTCGCTCCATTCCTGGGCCGGACTAGGGGTACCGCTGATCGTGCAGTCGGTGAGCATGGCCCCGTCGAGCAGGCAGTTGACGAAGCTGACCCCGTGGAACACACAACCGTCGAACGCGGTCCCGCGCAGGTCGCAGTTGACGAAGGTGACCTGCCGGAAGTTGGCCCGCACCCAGGCCCCACGCCAGCGCAGGTTGGCCAGCACAGCTGGCCGCATGGCCCCGTCCAGCTCCGGCCATTCCGGCTTGCTGGTGGCCGGAGACTTCCAGTTGAACGATCCGCCCTGAGGCGAGGTCAGGGCGGTCAGCTCAAAGCCGGGCCCGCCGGATGCGCTCTGTGCCCAACGCTCCAGCGCCACCCCGAACCCGTCGTGGATCAGCGCCACCATCGCCCCGCCACTGCCCGGTGTGCTGATCCGCACCAGCGAACTGGCTTGCAGCCACTGCAGCGCCAGCACGAACCGCCGCAGCTCCTCCACCAGCACCGCCGCTGGCGCCAGCCCGAACATCGGCCCGCAGCTCACCTTGAACGGGTCGGCGCTGGCCGGGGCCACACCCTCGTGCAGCCGCTCGGCCCAGCCACGTCCACCAGCGGGCGCGGGGAACTCCCGGTCACTGGCGGAGGCGATAGCCATCCTGGGCGACCCGAGCAGGTCAGCCTGGTCCGGAGCCTGCTCGGGCAGGATCATGTCCAGCATGACGTTGAGCAGTCCGTCCAGCTGGTTATCCCGGAGCGGGCCATCCGGGGGCGACCCGTCCCCCGCCGATGATGCCGCCAGCGCCCGGGTCAGTGTCCCCTGCCGGTCACCCAGCGTGGCCGACATCAGGTCACGGGCCTCACGGACCAGCTTGTAACCGGCGCTCGACAGGTGGCGTACCGCCTCCACCACAGAGCGGGTAGCCCCCTCGATCAGGTACCGGTCCAGGCCCACCGTGGAACTCGCATCCCGGCACCTCGCCAGCTTGACCCGCACCGCCTCTTCCAGGCTGTGCACGAACAGGTCCCCTGGCTTGCGCCCCCCGGCTATCGCCTCGACGTGCGCCAGCGTCACCGGGCCCGCGCCCGCCCTGTCGGCCAGCACGTACAGCAGCGCCTGCAGGTGCAGCAGCCCCAGCTGGTCGCGCCGGGCGCTGATGTTAGCCCCGCTGTCGCCGCGGGCGTCATGCCACAGCTCAGCTATCAGGTCGGCGGCCGGCTCCTCGATGGCCACCTGGCCGTCGTGGTTGGCCGCCAGCACAACGTCCCTGACCGCACCCGGGTTGATCTCCTTGAGCGCGACATGGGACATCGCGTACGCCTTGACGCCGACTTCCAGGTCGGCCATCTTGTGCAGGAACTCGCTGCGGAAGGAGATCACCACCCGTAGTTCGGTGCGGTGATTGATCTCGATCAGCAACTGGAACAGCTGCCCGATCAACGCTGGCGCGTCGCGGATCAGCTCCTCGAACTGGTCGAGTACCAGTACGCAGCGCTCCTTCAGGCTCCGGTTGAGCAGCCAGAACAGCGCTGAGCCACGGGGCAGCTCCTCGGGCACCTTCTGCCGGAAGTCCGCGTCCTTCGCGCGATCCCGGAAGGCGGCGTGCACTTTCGCGGCCAGGAACGCCACCGGATCGGTCTGCTCCGCGCTCCCGCTCCAGTCCCGGCATAGCGCGACCTCGTACCCGGACTTCGTCAGTTCTGGGATCAGCCCGGCTTCGAGCAGCGACGTCTTGCCCACTCCCGAGTCGCCGGTGAGCAGGATCAGCCGGTAGCCGTCCACCTCACGGCGGAAGTGGCTCTTCTCCTTATCCCGGCCCACGAGCAGGTGGTTCCCATCGGATTTGCGCAACGGGCGTGGCCCGGGCCAGGGGCAGGCGTCCCGGCGCTCGAACTCGACGCGCCATCGTTCCAGGCTGGGGGCCTGCGGTCCAGCAGACATTCGTCTCATCCTTCCGCCAAGGCGCACCGCCGTGTCAGTGACGGCTGCCTTTGGGGCCCGGAGGCGCCCAGATGCCGCACATAATGGCGCAGGTCCCAGATGAACTTGTTGCAGTCGTCCTGGACCACGTCAAAACCGACCCAGTAAAGCAAGCTGGTCTCGTCATCTCCGATGTGCATATTCACCGCAACGCCAACCGCCCCGGCACTGTCCACCGCCGGCATGGGCTGACCCGCCTCATCGGCCTGCTCCTCGACGGGCCCCACTATTTCCAGGTCGTCACCGAGAAGCATCCCCGCTGACGACTGCCCAGACCTGCGCTCTGGTGCTCCCAGCGCAACCAGACGCTGCCTGCTCAGCTGAGAGATTAGCCGGTGGCGGATCGCCGCGTCGCCCACCGGCACGCCCATCGAGATCCAGAACCGCGGGTTATCGCGGCCATTGATCAGCAGTTCCTGCGGCAGCGCCCGGCTTCGCCGGGCCTCCGACTGCTGCGGCTGCCAGCTCGACCAGATCAGTTCGGCCTCGGACTGGCGCAGGGCCAGGTACTCGTCCACCGTCACGGCGTGGACTAGGGCATATTGATCCTGCTTGGCTGCCGCACCGTTCCGGGCGGGGAAGTGGCTCAGGGCGGCGAGTATCTGCTGTATCGCCTCGTCACCCCCGCGCTTGCCCGGCTCGGGCAGCGTGAACAGGGGGCAGCCACTGAGATGGATCACGATGGGATACTTACGCAGCTCACCCGGATCGAATTCGGACGTAAGCAGCCGCCAGTTCGCCGGGTGCCGCAGCGCTGACAGGTCACCAGGGTCCGGGGTGTTCGAACCCGGCTCCACGTCGGCGATCAGCCAGCACAGCTCGGCCTGGGCACTCTTGTCATCGATTCGCTGGATCAGGTGGACCGGCAGCGCCACCCGGAACGGGCGCCCGCGTGCGGTGGCCAGCAGCGCCATGTCCAGTTCCAGGTCGAACGAGGTGACAAACGCTGCCGCCGGCGGCAGCTGGCCGAGCCCGGGCGGAATCTCCTGGCACGCCTCTGCCTGCGCCCACAGCACCTCGGCCGCGGCCCAGTACAGGTTGACCCGGGTCCTGCCCTTGTCCGCGTCGATATCGGACCAGTCAGCCGCCTCCACCTCGCCGGTGCTGGACTGCAGCCGCTTCATGGTCATCTCCCACGAAGTTTTCGTGGCTGGCTCATAGATTCCCGCCACCAGGCTGGGCAGCTCGCGCAGGTCGGGGTAGCGGGGGCGGGCGCTGCGGAAGCTGCGGTCGGCCCGCGGGCCCTCCTCCAGCATCAGAGCCAGCAGCAGGTCGGTCCAGCCCGGGTAGATCGGTGTGCCCAGGGTCAGGAAATACCACGCGACCTCGGTGATCAGCCGCACGTGGTAGCTGCGCAGTTCGCGCTCTGCGTGACGCCCGGAGGGCTCCAGCCCGCCGATGATCTCCTCCAGCAGCGCACTGACCGACTTCTGGATGGGCTGGGGTGCCTTGGTGTTCGGGCTAGGAGCTGACCCCGCTTTAGGCTCGAGCAGCTCGAGTATGTCCCACATCAGCCCACTTATCCGGTCCGCCAGTTCGGTGGCGCTATTGGCGTCGGCTGAGCCAGTCCGGCTGGACTCCGCCGTGAGCCTGGCCACGTCGTCGTACTCCCAGCGGGAGGTCGGTTCGCCCAAACCGGCCCGCACGCTGTGAAAAAAGCGGGTCAGCAGGTACGCCGCATACACCAGCTTGGCCGCGAGAGGCTCCACCTGCGGCACGAACTGGGTGAGCATCCGCCCGTCGGCACGGCCCTTAGCGTCACCCATGCGGTCCCTGACCAGGGCCAGTGCGAAATTGTGGGCGCTGGTCGCGGGCGCCGGGTCTTCGGCCGAGTTACCCCAGGCGAAGTAGGGGAGCTTATCGGCGTCGGCCTTGGCCAGCTCCTCTCCTACTGCGTCGGCGAACGCATTGGCGGCCAGCTCTTGCCGGTCATGCAGTTCGAGCGCGCCCGAACCGAAGACCATGGTGAGCCAGGGGAAACCAACCCATCCTGACCCCTGGTCGGGGCCCCGCCGGGCGGCCTGCTGGAGCAGGTTGGCCGCCTGTTGCATGACCTGGCACAACTGGGGATTGCGTGCGCTGACCCGGTTCTCGATGTAGTCCTCGCGACTGGCAAAGCGTGCCCGGTCACCGCGGGCGACCGGGTACCGGTAGCTAGCCAGCACCATTGCTTCCTCCACTTCCTGCCTGTCGGGCCAGAATGACCGCCTCCGGCACTGTCCCTGGCGGCGGCGCGGCTGCTCGTTCCTGCAGACGGCCAGACCAGTCAGCGACAATTGCCCGCAGCGGTTCGGCAATGTCAAAGCCAGTCGTCGTCACCCGGTCACGCAGGGTCATCCTGGCGACCGTCCCCCCCGGCTCGGTTACCAGCTCCGGCCGGGTGAGCACATCAGCACGGCTCAGCATCCCGGCCCTGAGCACACCATCGACGAGATCGGCCGGGTCTATCACGGCTGGGACGCTGGCGGTCGAATGGACGACCACGTGCGCGGCGGGCGGGGCAGCCAGCGCCAGCTGCCACAGCGAGAGCCGGGGTGGCGCGGGCAGCCCGAAGAACGCCGCGATGTGCTCGGTGAGCAGGCAGCTCTCCTCCAGGTTCACCGAGATCTGGCAGGACAGGTGAGTAGACCCCTGGAAACGCGGGTTCACCTCGGTGAACAGCGGGATGCCGTCCTTGACCAGGAAATCCACCCCAAAGGCACCCAGGTAAGCGGCGCTACGCAGCCACTCGCCAATCTTCACCACCGCCTGCTCAATGGCCCCGACCGTTTCCTCCCCCAGGTCACTGACCGCGGCGAAATCGTTGCCGCAGTACCCGAACGGGCGCCGGGTGCACCCTGGCACCCCGATCAGCTGCACCGATGCCGGATGCACGGTGACACCGTCCCGCCAGACGACACCGCCCACGTTCACCGGCACCGCCTTGTCGAGGAACGGGGCCACGCTCACGAACGCCTCGTCCTCGTCCGGCCACAGCTCCTCCAGCCGGTTCTCGTCGTCCAGCCTGGTCAGCCCCACCCCGCCATTGGTCCGGCTGCGGCGCAGGATGATGGGCCCGTTGCGGAGGAAGCGGATCGCTTCGAGCCGGTCGTCATCCGCCACGTAGGTCCAGGGCACGTGCGGGATGTCCAGGCCGGCGATGGCACTTTCCACCCACGGCTTGTGCTCGAAGGCCGCCTGATGGCCGCCGAACAGGCCCAGGTACTGGCATCGGTCCTGGCGGGCGAAGCACACGGCCGAAAGGAACGCCGACGGTCGGTACGCGAACAGCACCGACGGCCGGGCCAGCGTTCTCAGCAGCGCCTGCCGCAGCGTCCGCATCGCGTCGTCGCGCGGGTGCTGGTCCAGATCGAACGTGTCCAGGTCCATCCGGGTCCCGGTGAGGTCCTCCAGCGCCGTGCCCTTGACCGCGGTGCGGCGGCCGTAGGCCCCGATCAGTGAGTAGGACATCGACAATGCCCGCAGTTCGGCCGCGGCCTCCACGTCGTCGCCGCGGGTGCCGAACCAGACCAGCTGCCGGTCCCCGAGGCAGCCAGCCAGCTGCTGCAGCAGTTCCGACCGCCTCACAGGTGCTCCCCGGTGGCGGACGGCGCAGCTGCCGCGCGGATAGGCTCGAGGTCATCGCAGCGCCAGGCCCGGAGCATGTTCCCTGATTCCACGACCACCACGCCTGAACGCCCGGCGGACGGGCTGCGGCACAGCTGGGCGCGCACGGCCGCGTCCGAGACCCTGACCTGGAACCTGCGCCCCGGGCAGGCGGCGTACAGCCAGCGGGCACCTTCGGCATCCAGCAGGCCAGCAAAACCAACGTCCCGGCCGATCAGGGCGGCATCGACGGCTGCCCAGCCTGCCTCGGGCAGATCGGGCAGCATCGCGGTGGGGCCGTTCACCAGTTCCAGCTCACCTCCCTTGCTTACCAGTACCAGCCCGGCTCCGGTCAACGCGGCCGACCGAACGCGCTCTGGGCGCAGAACCGAGCGCGCTGACTCACCCCTGGTGTCGACGCGCAGCCGGTAAGTCTCGTTGGCAGCGGAGGCGACGAGTTCGACGCCGGCCTTCCGGCGTATCCCGGTAAGCAGCGTAGCGTCGCCGACCGGGTGGCGCGCCGCTACCCACCGCAGCGGAGCCCGGCCCTGCGAGGCATAGTCCGCCCAGGCCAGTGACCCGGCCGCGATGACCACCAGGGCTTCACCGTCGCCGGTCACGATCAGGCTGGTTATCGCTTTCCCTAACGGGCCTTCAGCCAGTTTGGCCGTCAGCCGCGAGTCGGTGAGCTGGGCGGACGCACCCTCCGCCTGCACGAGAAACGGACGGCCCCCGGTTTCCACGCAGGCCCACGGCCCGGTGGCGGGAATCTCCCAGAGCGATGGGTGGCTGTCCTCCCAGTGCACGGTCCCAGGCAGGTCAGCGGTCACCGCCCGGGCCGGAGCGCCCATCTGGGGTGGTGCTGGCTGCCCGGCACTAGCCGGTGTGTGGTCATGACCAGCCTCAGCAGGCCCAGCGGCATCGGCCAGCGACCGGCGCTGCTGCCGGAACCAGTGCAAGATAGTCAGCAGGCGGCGGACGGCGTCCGCCGCATCCCCCTCGTCCACGAATGCAGACCCGGTATGGGCGGCCAGATTCCGCATCTTCTGCAGCACCTCGGCATGCACCCGGATTGGTTCCAGGTGGTCCGAGACCAGTGACTTGGTGATCAATACGTCGAGGTTGGCCGTCCGGCTTGGGCGGCCGGACACCTCCGGGCTCCGGATCCAGTAGTCGCGGAGCAGCGCCTCGAGCACCCGGCCGACGTGGACGATCGCGTCATCCGGCGCCGTCTCACAGCTCTTGCTCAACCGCAGTTGCAGCTCAGAATCATATTCGGCGTACTCGGCGAGCAGGCCCCGGAATTGCCCGCGTGTCCCCGCCGTGTCGCGGCCCGCCTGGTCGCCAGGCCGGTCCGCGCCAGGCTCAAGGCCTGGCACCCGTTCTTCCCCCCCGGCCACGCCTAGACCCTAGCTACGCGGTCTGCAGAGTACCAGTAGTCGGCTGAACCGTCCGGGAATACCAGGGTGTTGTGCTGACACGGGATACAGCGCGGGCCGAGCCGGACATTGTGGGCTGCAGCGATATCGAGGGCCCGCAGGTAAACGTCCAGCAGATACTCCTCAGTCGGCGGTTCGGCACCGGCCAGAGCCGTGTTACGGGAAGGCCGGAACGGGCTCAGCACCGGCTCACAGCCCAGCCGGGCCAGGAACTCTATACCGCGCAGCGTCGTCTCGGCGTCCTCCAGGCCAATGATGATCAGCGAGCGAACCCGGCCACTCCCGCCAACCGCCGCAATGGCCGCCTCGATCGTCCGGGCGGTGTGCGGGGAGGACCGGGCGTGTTTGCGCGGCATGATCCAGGCCGCCGACTCGTCTCCGTAGACCTCGAGGTTCAGTGCGAACCCCTGCACTCCAGCCTGGGCGAAACGGGTGAGGTAACCCAGATCCCCCTCCCGGGGGCTCATCATCACGTCGGTGGCCATCCCCGCGCCAGAAGCCACTGCGCAGACCATGTCGTCGAACCATGCGAAGTGGTGGGGGCCGGGCGATCCCCCGCTAATGAGCAGGTGATGGGCGGGAAGGTTCTGGTCCCGTTGGGCAACGTCGATGGACGCCAGGATTTCCTCAGGACTGTGCCGTTTGTACCGGCTCGCGGGCATGTCACAGAACCCACAGTCGAGCGAGCAGCCAGAAATGGGCGATACCCGAATACGATCACAATGGGACATGGTCGTGTCGGTGACCGGCTGGCCCAGCGAGTTGATTGCGCCGAGGTAACCGGGAAGGGCCAGGACCTGGCACGGCACGGCTTCGCCAGCGTAGCGGACCTCGAAGCCGCCGCCCGGCGCCAGCGCTAGTACCGCCTCGGACCGGGCGCAGTACCAGTCATCGAATGGTGCGTTCAGGTAGACGTCACCCATCCGCACCGTCACGCCACCAGTGGTCGGGTATTCGTGGATCGTCAGCGGTACCTCGCCACCCTGGGTAATGCGCCGGGTCACCTGGGGCTCCAGCCGGATCCCCTTGGCCATGCAGTGGATCTTCAGCCTGGCCAGAAAATCAGGCTCATGGCCCATCAGTCAATCCTTCCGTTGGGAACATACAAGCTCAGGACCATAATGCCTGACAGAAACCCAGCAGTTAAGTCGCTCAGAGCCGTCTTCACGGCAGCCATGGCGGTCGGCGCGGCCATCGGAACTCGATCCGCCTGGATAGCTCCATCCTGCACTTCCGCCCCTCGCCAACCGGTGGGCGTCCTCGCGACGTGACACAACAGCGGGATCACCGGTCACACGGCCCTTTCATCCTGGACTTTACCGGCCGGCCGCTTGGGGTCGGGCGAAGCTCCTGGTAGCGGAAATGACCGCGACAATCCGCCGCCGCCGAAGAGCTCCCACGTTGTGCGGCCGTGCTACGCTGCCGTTGTCGCGTTCAACCCTCGCTATGTCACTGGTGTGATTCGCCGTGACTGTGGGCAGCTTACTGACAAATCGGCGGGTTGACCGAAGTTTCCCCCACGATGACGCTAGCAGGGCTAAGTTTGAGCACGGCCACGGCGAGATGGTACGGCAGCCGTCGGGAGGGGGCCGGGCTATGGATCCGGTAACAATAGGGGCCGTGCTGCTGGCAGTTCTCAGCGGCGCTGCTGGAGAAGTCGGCAGCAAGCTGTGGGACGGCGTGATCGCACTGGTCCGCCGCCCCTTCCAGCGGCACCAGGCCGCCGCCACTTCGGCCGTGGGCAGCGGCGAAGCAGAACTGACCGCGCTCCAGCAGGCCCCCGCTGACCAGGCGAAGGCGCAGGCGCTGGCCAGGGTGCTAGTGGCGCGGGGCGAAACCGACCCTGGCTTCCATCAGGCCTTGGCCGGCTGGTGGGAAAGCGCCAGCCGGATCCAGGCCGGCCGCGACACGACCACGAACACCATTACCGGCGGCACGTTCAGTGGGCCGGTGGCGCAGGGCCGTGACATGACGATCACCTTCAACACCGGCCCGGCCCCACGGGCGGCCAGCCCGGCCCAGCCCGGAAACGAGTAATGGCCGACGGGACCGGCGCGGAGACGTCCAATACGATCAGCGGCGGTCAATTCAGCGACCGAGTGATCCTGGCCCGGGACATCAACGTCGGGTTGAATGCGCTGGGCCCCGTCAGTGGTGCCGCCCTGCGGCCCCCGGCCCAGCTTCCCCCGGCGGTAGTGGGGTTCGCTGGCCGGGATGGTGAACTGGATGACCTCCTCGGGATGCTCGAACCGGTCAGCGGCACCCGGGCGGCATTGCCGGTCGCCGTGGCCGGGCGCCCCGGAGTAGGCAAAACCGCCCTGGTCACACAGGCCGGCCAGCTAGCTGTGCAGCGCGGCTGGTTCCCCGGCGGAGTGCTCTTCATCAACCTGCGCGGATATCACCAGGCGATAGAGCCAGCGCAGGCGCTGGACGCGCTGTTGCGGTGGCTGGGCGAGGGCGCCGGGGACATCCCGCTGTCAGCCGACGAGCGGGCCGCGCACTTCCGGTCGGTGCTGGCTGGTATCGGCCAGCCAGTGCTGCTGATCGCCGACGACGCCGCGTCCGAGGCACAGGTGCGCCCGCTGCTGCCAGGGACAGCCGGGCACCGGGTAGTGATCACCTGCCGACATACGCTGGCCGACCTGGATGCCCGTATCTTCGTGGTCAAGCCGCTGGATGAGGCGGCCGGAATCACGCTGCTGGACGAAGCCTTGCGAGCCGCCCGGCCCGCCGATGACCGGATCGTAGCTGAGCCAGACAGCGCCGCCCGGCTGGTCAAGATGTGCGATGGCCTGCCCATTGCGCTGCGCTGCGCGGCGGCACAACTGAAGGCCGACGAGGGCCTTACGGTCAGCGAACTAACCGCCGATTTCGACCGGCTGGGGCTGCAGCTGCTGCAGTACGACGACGGCAGTGGGTCCAGCGCACCCTCGGTTGAGGCCGCGTTTGAGCTCTCCTACCGGCGGCTCGACGAAACCTCGGCCCGGGCGTTCCGGGCCCTGCCGGTCAACCCCGGCCCGGACTTTTCCACGGCCACGGCTGCCGTCCTCACCGGTCTCCCTGGTGACGAGGTGAAGCGAGCGCTGCGCCGGCTGGCCAGTGCTTACTTGGTCGAAGCCAGGCCGCAGGACCGGTGGCAGCTGTCTGACTTGCTGTCGCTGTTTGCCCGGCGGCAGGTCGAGGCCAGCGGTGGCGCGGGTAGCCGCGAGCAGGAACGCGACCGGCTGCTCGACTACTACCTGAGGCGGGCGCAGGCCGCCGTCCGTCATCTCGGCCCGCAACCCGCAACGGCGACACCGGAGGCTTTCCCCGACGCAACCAGCGCGCTGGCGTGGCTGGATGCGGAGTACCCCAACCTGGTGGCAGCGAGCCGGATGGCCGCGGTCTCCGGCCGGCCCCGGGTCGCCATGCGCCTCGCGCTGCTCCTGGCCGGGTACCTCAGCGACAGACGGAATTTCGGCGACTGGCTCGCCACCGCCACCATCGGCCTGGACGCTGCCCGCCAGCTAGCTGATCGCCATGACGTGGGCGAAGCACTGATCAACCTGGGCCTGGCCCGGCGTAAAGCCGGGGAATCCGCGGGGGCGGTCACCGCCCTGGCCGAAGCGGCGGACACCTTCCGTGGGGTGAACGGCCGCATTGGTCACGCCCGGGCCCTGACCAACCTGGGCCTGGCCCTGCGGGAGGCAGATAAGCCCGCAGAGGCGGTTCCGGCCCTCGAACAGGCCGTGCAGATCTTCCGGGAGACACGTAACCAGGACTATGAGGCTGCTGCCCTGGGGATCCTCGGCGGTGCACTGTGGGCCGCGGGCCGAGCGCACGAGGCGGCAGGCCCGCTCCAGGCGGCGGCGGAGATCTTCCGCAATACGAACAACCAGCGCAGCGAGGGAAAGGTATGGGGTGACTATGGCGCGATGCTGCTGGAAACCGGTCAGCCCGAACCGGCAGTTACCGCCTACTCCCGGGCGGCGGGTCTTTTCCGCTCCGCTGGTGACCGGCAGGCCGAGGGCGACATGCAGGCTCGCCTGGGTGATGTGCTACGGGATACCGGCCAGCCCGAGCAGGCGTCCGCGGCTTACTCGGCGGCAGCGGCCCTCTTCCGTCAGACCGGTGACCAGGAAGGCGAGGAATCCGCACAGCAGAACCTCGAGGCCACCAGCAGGCACAGCCCGGAGCCGGGCCGTGCGGTCGGCGCTCATCAGCCCGCCGGACGGCGGGATCACGCCGGAGCGGGTTGACGGATGGCATCCGTTCGCTCCTGCTCAGCGCAGTGACACATGTGATCGGTTCAGCTTCCGGGCGCTCGGGACGCCGAGCAGCTGGGAGCATGCGGGCGATCTCCCCGCTGAGAACGCCGATCGCCAGGTCTACCCCGCGGTCCTGAACGTGGCTCAGAACTGCACGCCGCGGGTTAGCCCGAAGTTACGTCTGGTGAGGTAGCTGGGCCGGGTGTTGTGGTGGGCGTTCGCGGATTCCGGGTGAGTCTTTCGTGTCTACGTGATGGTCAGGGGTATCGGGGAAGTCCGGGCTGGTGATCTCGGCCAGGTCCTGCTCGTCGAACACGGACAGCTGGAGGGGTCCGTCACCGGCCATGAGCTTCTTGATGGCCGGACCGCGCAGGCAGGTGATCCACGCCATGCCCTCCAGTTTCCGCAGGTCCGCAATCCGCGCTGAGGTGATCATTCCCCGGTCCCCGACCATGATCATCTGCGTGAGGCCGAACGTGCCGCGCACTGCGTCCACCGCTTCGGGGAAGGTCTTCGGGCCGCCGGTGTTTCCGGCGAACACCCGTACCGCCACCGGGCGGCCGTCCTTGACGAACGGCATGGTCAGCGACGTGCTGGGCAGATCCGAAATACTCCGGATGGTGCCATTCAACGCGTCCTCGGTCCACAGCCGAAGCAGCGTCCCCGGCGTCACCTTGGCGGACCGGCGCGACCCCACCAAACGTGTAGGCGTATTGCTGGCGCTCCGGGCGGAACTCGACAATCTCCATGGGCTGCCTTCCCTCCTGGTCAGCGCAGTGACACGTGCGATCGGTTCAGCTCCGAGGCGCTGCGCACGCCGAGCAGCTGGAGCGTGCGGGACATCTCCTCGCGGAGGATGCCGATCGCCTGGTCCACCCCGCGCTCCCCGCCGGCCATCAGCCCGTACAGGAACGCCCGGCCGACCAGGCAGGCTTTCGCGCCGAGGGCCAGCGCGGCGACGATGTCCCCGCCGTGCATGATCCCGGTGTCCAGCAGGATCTCGGCCCGGTCGCCGACCGCCTCGGCGATCCGCGGCAGCACCTCGAGCGGGGCGGCGGCCCGGTCCAGCTGGCGGCCGCCGTGCGTGGAGACGACGATCCCGTCGGCGCCGTGATCAACGGCGGCGCGGGCGTCGGCCACGGTGTGGATGCCCTTGAGCAGCAGCGGGCCGGGCCAGGCCGCGCGCAGCCACTCGATGTCCGCGAACGTCACGGTCGGATCGAACATCGTGTTCACCAGCTCGGCGACCGTGCCGCGCCACTCGTTCAGGCTGGCGAAGCTGAGCGGCCTGGTGGTGAGCAGGTTGAACCACCAGGCCGGATGGACGGCCGCGTCGAGCACGGTGGCGGGGGTGAGCGCGGGCGGCACGGTCAGCCCGTTGCGTACGTCCCGCATCCGGGCCCCGCCGACCGGGGTGTCCACGGTCAGCAGCAGGGCCTCGTAGCCAGCCGCGCGGGCCCGCTCCAGCAGGTCCTTGCCGGCCGCGTGGTCCTTCCACACGTACAGCTGGAACCACTTGCCCGCATACGGCGCGGCCGCCGCCACCTCCTCGATCGAGGCGGTGCCCATGGTGGACAGCGAGAACGTCACCCCGGCCCGCTGCGCCGCCCGCGCAGCCGCCAGCTCGCCCTCGTGGTGCATCATCCGGGTGAACCCGGTCGGGGCCAGCGCGAACGGCAGGGCCCAGCGCCGCCCGAGCACCGTGACGGCGGGGTCCGGGTCGCTGACGTCGCGTAGCGCCTGTGGGTGGAACTCCGCGCGGGCGAACGCGTCGCGCGCGCGGCGCAGGCTGATTTCCCGTTCCGCGGCCCCGTCGGTGTAGTCGAACACGGCCCGCGGCACCCGGCGGGCGGCGATCTTCCGCAGGTCGCGGATCGTGTGCGCGGAACCGAGCCGTCGCTCGGTGGGATTGAGCGGGATCCGCTCCGGGCGCAACAGCGGCTGGAACTCCGACCAGCGGGGAAGCCGCCTGCGCGCCAACGTGACCCTCCTCCCGGTTCCCGACAGTCTGTCCTGCCCTCGCAGCCCCCGCAAGCAGGCGGGATACGAGTGGCTCTCCGCCGTTTGCTCGCCCGCCCTACAGGGGCCGGACGTTGTGGTTGCCGGCAAACAGATTGCCGGGGTCGTATTGACGCTTGACCGCCGCGAGCCGCTGATAGGTCTGCGTTGGATAGATCGCGGCGACATCCTCCTCGGTGGCAGAAGCGAGGAAGTTTGCGTAGGCGCCGCTGACGTGCGGTGCGAGTCTCCCCCAGATCGCGTCCAGAGCAGGACGAGCGGCCTCGACGACCGGCTTCGGGCCCGCCGTGGTAGTCACGAACATCAACTCCGCCTGGCGATGCGCGTAGGCGGTGGCGTCGCCGGGGACCCGGGATACCGCACCGCCGACGCTGCGAACGGCGATGAACGGCGACCGCTCCGATGCCCTGACCTCAGCCAGGATCTGCAGGACCCCGGGCACCGATTCCTGGTCGACAAATGCGCTCCGGGTTACGAACTGGATGCCAGGCGGCGGGGTCGCGCCATCCACGAGCGTGTCCGCATAGGGTTTCAGCGCGACATCGTCGCCGGTCACCGTGCCGAGCCGGCGGATCGGGTCGATCGCTCGGGCCGCGAGCTGCGGGTCATCGCCGTCAAAGACGACGTAGATCTCGACCGGCGCTCCGGGGCCGCCGGCGAATGGATTGGCGAAGTCCACGACAGATGTGAGCTCTTCGGGGGCGGAGCGGAGATAGTCCGCCCAACCCTGGAGCACGGTGGCGGCCTCCGATGCCGGGAAGGCGATCTTGCCGTAAAAGACATCTGTCGTCGGGTGGGCCACGAACTCGAATGCGGTCACGATCCCGAAATTGCCGCCGCCACCGCGAATCGCCCAGAACAGCTCGGGGTTCGCCTCAGCGTTCGCATGCACGACCTTTCCGCTGGCCGTGACCACCTCCGCGGCGACCACGTTGTCCAGGGCCAGACCGTACTTCCTGACCTTCCAGCCGATCCCACCGCTCAACGCCAGCCCACCGACACCGACGCTCTTGGTATCGCCCGAGGAGATCGCCAGGCCATGCGGGGCCAAGGCCACCGCGACCTGACCCCAGGTGGCGCCGCCGCCGATCCGCACGAGGTGACGTTCCTTGTCGATGATCTCCACGTTCGCGAGATGGCCGAGGTCGATCACGACGCCGCCGTCATTGGTGCCGAAGCCCGCAAAGCCATGGCCGCCGCCCCGCACGGACAGCAAAAGCCCTGCACTGGCAGCGAATCTGACCCCTGCTTGCACATCCCCGACGCTCTTGGGCCGCAGAACATGGGCCGGACTACCCGAAGCCAGAACCGAGCGACGAGCCGATTCGTACTCCGCCGCGCCCGGTTCGATGATGTCGCCGCCGAAGTCACGGCGAAGGGTTTCAAGCGCTGAGCTCATGACATTCCTTTCACACAGGAGAATCCGCGTTTTCCGAACTGGCGGGGCTGGTCGCCGCCGAAAGTCATGACAGGACGGTATGCAGGCCGTCCGCGGCGGTCGTCACCCGAAAGTGCACATGCCCGGTGGAATCTCCGCAGGCGGCGGTGGCACGATGGTGCCGAGGTGCGCGAAGGGCCTGGTCGATGGGCTGCTGGCGATCTGGGCTGTTACCCGTTCTGCCGGGCGAACCACTGCTGCGCCTGGTGGCCCACACCCTGGTCGAGACCGGCCGTGCACGACCAGTTGCTCCGGAAGCGGGTCGGGTCGTCCAGGTTCCCGGTCTCGATGAGCTGGCCCCTGACGAGCAGGGTCATGATGAGACCGAACCCGCGAGCCTGCAGGTACTTCAGGAACCGGGGCGCAGCCACCGGCGCGTCGTCCCAGCACGCCCACGGCGCGCGGGGCCGGGCGTAGTCGGCCCACTCGCCTTCGACGACCGGGGCATGACCGCTGCGGGCGATGTACCCGAACACGGAGTCCCACGTGCGGTACTGGTGCGCCCCCGGCGGGCGATGCTCGCTGTATTCCAGGGGCCCGTCGCCGGTGATGTGGTATCGCCACGCTTCGTTCAGGAGGCTCCCCGCGCTGATCCCCTCGATCCAGAACAGGTTCCCCGCCCGGGCGCGGACATAGTCGGCCAGGGCCTGCATCCCGATGTAGTGGTGACCGCGGCAAACGCCACCGTTACGCCAGAACGCCCAGCCGCAGGGCGCCCGTTGCTCTGGCTCGTTGAAGATGTCGAACACCACGCTCGGATCTGTCCCGAAATGAGAGGCCAGGGACCCCCAGAAGGCTTCGCTCCGCCGCGTCGGCATGGACTCCACGAGGCTGGCGTCGTCCAGTTGCCACTGGAGGTTCAGCACCACCACGAGACCGCGGGCCTCCGCGAAGTGCACTTCGGTGGTGACGGCGTTGAGGAATGCCTGGCTAATGTGACCGGTGATGCTGACGAGATTCGCCTGGCGGACCTGGAACCGGACCGTGTTCGCGCACCAGTTGTCCGCGGCGGCGGTGATGCCGGCCTCATCCTGGGTCATTTTGGCCGCGTAGTCGGGGTGGGCCAGCCCGGTGAGGTTGATTCCGTACGGGATATATCGTCCGGTAGAGCCGGTGACGACCGTCCCGCTGACGTGGAACGGCCCCTTCTCGTGGTGGCAGGCTGCGGCCTGGGTACCCGCCGGTTTCCGGGTTTCCGCCAGCGGTCTCGCGCCGGCTGGCGACGAGCCGGTTACGCCGGCGGCCCGCCTGTGCGAAACCGCCCATGACGCCCCGCCGATTCCAGCCCCCAGCACCGCGAGCAGGCCGATGGCGAGTGGGAGAGCCAGCACATGTCGGCCAGGAGCGGCGTGTGCTGGCGGCGGACGTCTCCCCATCGCCTCGCTCCCGTCAGTAACGGCAGTCCACAATCACCCTGTATGAACCAGCCGGATACATGAATGCACGGGAAGCACTACTTGCGCAATACCTACCGGAGCCAGGGGGCTGGGGGATTGGCGGCGGGCTGGTCAGTGGCCTGCCTCGCAGGCGGCGACCACCAGGGCCGGTATCCGTCCCCCGTTCCCGAAGTCCTGTCCCTGCCGCCGGGGTCAGGCCCGGATGCCCGCAGTTCGCCCCTGGTCGCAGGTGCGACGGGTGTGATGGCGTTGGGAAGGAGGGTCCACGCCCGCCAGTGGTCGTGGGGGCGGACCCGCAGCGATATGTTCCAGCTCGTCAACGACGAGGTTGTCGTCGCGTTCGGCAGCCAGCAGGCTCGCCATCCACCCGGCGGCAGCGCGATAGCGGGGGTCTTCGATCACCCGGGAGGTGGCCGCGCGCAAAGCGGTGACGCTGGCATTGTTCCGCAGCCGGATGCCCGCGCCGGCGTGGACCACACGGGCCGCGTTGTCCGGCTGGTCGCGGCCCAGCGGCACGACCAGCAACGGTACCCCGGCGGTCGGGGCTTTCATCACGGTGCCGTGGCCGCCGTGAGTGATGACCACCGAGCAGCCGGGCAGGACATCTGCGTGGCGCACCCACCGTGTGACGGTCACATTGGGCGGAGCCGTGATCAGCGCCGGGTCCACGGCTGGCCCGGTGGTGATGAGCCCCTGCACAGGTAGTTGCCCGAGGGCGTCAGCGATCCGTTGCAGCAGGCCTTCCTGCCGCATGACCGTGCTGCTCAGCCCGACCAGCACGAGCGGGCGACCGGATGGGATGGCCCACGGATTGCGGGAAGCCGGGCTGGGTGCATCATCGAGCTGAGGCCCGGCATACCGGACGTTCCCCGGGACCGAGCCGGGCGCAAAGTCAAAGCTTGGGCTGCTGCGGCTGCCGCCTGGCTGCGCTGCTCTGTCCATCGTGGTGCCCTCCGGTTCTGGGCTTCACCCGTGCCGAGGACAGCCCTCCTACGCAACGTGAGAAGAGTATCTCTCTGCGTAGTCAACGAGGGCGGCGTCTGGTAGGCCTACATCACCGGCCACACAGAACCGGCCACACAGAAGGGGCGGGAACGTTCGCTGTGGTGGTCGAGGTCGCCCGGGTTCAGTGCGTTTTGAGGAACATGGTCAGGCCCGTGGCTATCGCCCGGGCGGCCCGTGCTTGCCAGATGGGTGAGGTGACCAGGGCGGCGTCAGTGCTGTTGCGCATGTTGGCGCATTCGATGAACACCTTGGGGATGGTGGACAGGTTGGTCCCGGCCAGGTCGTTGCGGGGCTGGATCCCGTTGATTCCGTCGTAGGAGCTGACCGGCTCCCCGGTCCCGGCCGCGAACGCTGCCCGCAGGTCGGCACCCAGAGCGGCGGAGGGCCTGATGATGGTGTTGTTGATGCCGTCGGCGACTGGTTCCAAGATGGCAAAGCCCCGCCCGCCTGGTGGGCCGCCGTCAGCGTGGATGGATACGGCCGCATTGGCGTGGGCGTTGTTGCCGATCGCGGCGCGCCGCGTGACGCAGGGGCCTATCCCGGTGTTGGAGGTGCGGGTGAGCACGACGGTCGCTCCTTCTCCGCGCAGGTCGGCGGTCAGGTAGAGCGCGACCCTCCAGTTGAACCGGGCCTCGGTGTATCCACCGTCAGTCTGTGTGCCGGTCGTATCGCACGTTTCGGTTTCCCGGCCGTTCCAGATCGGCTGGTTGATGATCGACGGGGCAGCGGCGTTCCCGCCGTTGTGGCCTGGGTCCACGACGATGACCTTGCCGTCGAGGATCCCGGCGGCGGCAGGGGGAAACCTGCCTGGGCCGCCGGAGGCTCCCCGCAGCGCCAGAGGTGAGGCGGCGCTATGGCCCGATACGGCTGCGACCCGCCTGCCCGTCGGCGGGACGCTCACTGGCGATTGTCCGGCGGCTGCCGCAGCAGCCGTCGGGGCCACAGGTTCACTGCTCCGGGATGGGCGGGCTGACATGCCCGGCCGGCCGGCGGCATGGCTTGCCGGCCGGCCAGTGCTCCCGCACGCGGCGAGGGCCATCGCGATGAAGGGCAGCGTCCACGCGATCCGGCGCATCAAGAGCCTGTCACTCCAAGAGGTCTTCGGCCCGTGGCCGGGTGCCATCTGGCGAGTCTGTAACTTCCAGTATGCCGGATGTCACTTTACGTCGAGCTGTGTGCGGGATCGCGCATCATCGAAACCACGCTTCCTCCTGGGCAGGAGGCCTGCCCAGGAGGAAGCGCGTCATCGGGTGCGCAGCGCCCGGTCCCGTGTCTCGCCGGTCAGCCGTTCCGGAGGGTGAGGGGGTTGAACGAGCCCGAGACGCCGCTGTACCCGGCAGCCCAGACGATCGTGGCGCCAGGGCTGGCCGATACCGACGTCAGCTGGCTGGCGCTGCCCACGTTGGGGCTGGGCACGGTCGCCCAGGTGGTGCCGTCCCAGTGCAGGGTGAGGGTCTGCGGCCCGGTGGTGTAGCCCACAGCCCACACATCGGAGGCCGAGCGGGCTGTGATCCCGGTGAGCGTTCCGGCTGCGGGGCTGGGCGTAATGGTCCACGCGGTGCCGTTCCAGTGCGCGATGAGCGGGCCGGACGGGCTGTTGCCGGCCGCCCACACGTTGGCTGGGCTTATCGCGTCAGCCGAGGTGAAGACGGCGCCAGGGACCTGCGGCATGGTGACGAGGTTCCACGCGGTGCCATCCCAGTGGACTGAGTACGGGTCCCATATGTTGCCGTAGACGGCTTGCAGGTAGGTCCCGACGATAGGGTTGAGCGGCTGGGTTCCAGCCGCCGCGGGCCAGGTGCCAGTGGGGCTCAAGTGTCTCCTGGGGCCGAAGGTGTTCTTGTGCGCGCTGGCATGACAGACCCGGAATTGGCTACAATGTCCGGCGCGGCCGGTGGGGACAATAGGTTCCTGCCTGAATGGGATTCCCGAGCCGGGCACTGAGGCGGCTTCCGGCTCTCTCATTCATCGTGCCGGTCAGGGGGCGGCATGCTGAGTTCAGGAATCATCGATCTAGCCATAGGGCTGGCATTTGTCTTCGGCGTAACGGCCGCCCTTAGCTCTGTGTTCACCGAGTTGATCGCGCGCTTTCTCGGACTGCGCGGGGCGTACTTGCTCGGTGGCCTGCGTGAGCTCCTCGACGCCCCCGGCAGCCACACGGCCCTAAATGACGCGGTTGGCAACTACGACGCCATGAAGGCCCTGGTCGAGGGACCGGCCCCTGCCGCGGCACCCCCCGCACCAACGAAGACCGCTGCTGTCGGCACGCCCGCTGCCGCCATCGCACCCGCTCCGCCTCGGGAGGAACCGGCCACGAAGTCTGCGACCGGCGCGTTACTGGGCAGCCCGATCCTGCGGAGTCAGGGGATGATCGGCCAGATCTCCAGCCGGAACCTGATCTTGCAGCCAGGCAAGCCTGGCCGCCCGCCCCGGATGACTGCCGAGACGGGGAGGCGCCCCTCGTGGCGTGACCGCCGGAGCCTGCCCTCCTATATCTCCGCCGAGTCCTTCAGCGAGGCCATCATCGACCTGCTCGTGCCTAGTGCGGCGGGACAGACGACCATGACTGAGGTTCAGAACGGCATCCAGGCGCTCCCTAGCTGGATGCCGACGCTCAAGCAATCGCTGCAGTCGCTCGCGACCAACGCCGGCAACGACATCAGCCTGTTCCGCACCTCGGTCGAGAACTGGTACGACGATCACATGAGCCGGGTGTCTGGCTGGTACAAACGGCACGTGGCCAAGATTACGATCGTGGTCGGCACCATCCTCGTTCTGCTGCTCAACATCAACGCGCTCACGATCGGGCGCACGCTGTACAGCAACAGCGTCGTCCGCACGGCCGTGAGCACCGTGGCGGCGAAAACCACCTCCTGCCAGAACCAGAGCCAGCAGGACTGCCTGGCGGGTCTTCAACAGCAACTGTCGGCCGCCGCGCAGGCCGGCCTGCCGGTCGGATGGGCCACGGTCGCCGACTGCGCCGTGCCGCAGACGTCATGCAACTGGCTGGATCAGCGGGGCATCCTCAGCCGCCACGGCGGCTCCGGCTGGCGGGTCGTGCTGGTCCTTATCGGGTTCCTGATCACGATCACGGCACTGACCCCGGGCGCGCGGTTCTGGTTCGACATCCTGGGCAGGCTCGGCACCCTCCGCTCGACCGGCCCCAAGCCCGCCCCGCCCGCGGGCTAGTCCCGGGCGGCCCGGAAAATGCGGCATGGCGCGCCCCGCGCAAGGGCCTATAGCCTGGCTCTGCCGAAGTCCAGGGGGTGGGAGAGTCATGAACACACGCCATTTGGTCACTAAGCTGCCAGGGCGGGGGATGTCATGATGTCCGCGGGACAAGACTCGCCGGCCGGATCGGCCCCGGCCGGTCGGCGGCAGGCCAATCCGCCCATTCAGCGGCGTATGGTGAGCCGCCTGCTGAGTCCCGGAGCCGACGAGGCGGTGCAAAAAAGGCTTGTTTACAGCATCGAGGGCCGGCAGGCCGTCCTCGTCGAGCTCAACCTGTCGGCCGGCGCGATCGCAGACGACATGCGCGAGCAATTCAAGGCCGTTTTCCACGCCGCCTTCGGGCATGATGCCGAGCAGCCTCCTGAGCCCCTGCAGATTTCGACGCACTACATGCGGTGCCTGCTCACGCAAGACGAGATCAGCAAGCTGGCCCAGCAGGATGTCGCTGCTCCGGGGAGCCCTGCCCCGCCTGGCCGAACCATCTACCGGATCTGGCCCGACTTCCGTGTGCATGCCCACATAGACCGCTCGCTGACCACCATCAAATCCGACGCCGCGGCCCGCACTTATGGCACGTCAGGGCAGGGCGTCGTCTGGGCGGTCATTGACTCCGGCATCGATAAAGATCATCCGCACTTCGCCGGGGGGACCGTTACCGACCCGGCGGTGTCCCGCCTGCACTGCGACTTCACCGGCCTGCTCACGGCGGACGGCAAGATCAGCGACCCAGCCACGGCGCTGACCGACCCCTTCGGGCACGGCACGCACGTGGCCGGCATCATCGCCGGCGCCGCGCCCACCGATCCGGGCAAGATTCTCATCGCGGCGAACGATCCTTCCAGCGGCGACCTGCCCGCGTGGGTCAACCGGACGCTTGAGCCCGGCCGGACCCTGAGCGGGATGGCGCCGAAGGCCCGCCTGGTCAGCCTCAGGGTGCTCGACGCCAGCGGCGACACGGCATCCAGCGTGGTCATCGCCGCGCTCGCCCAGGTCCGGGCGTTCAACGCCGACGGCCGCCAGCTGCTCATCCATGGGGTGAACCTGTCCATCGGCTGCGACTGGTACCCCGACGAGTTCGCCGCCGGGCAGAGTCCGCTGTGCCGCGAGCTGGACCAGCTTGTGGGAACGGGGGTCGTGGCGGTGGTCTCGGCCGGCAACAGCGGCGCCGGCGGAACTCTCACCGGCGGGAGCGGCGACGTATCCGGCCGGCTCTCCACGATCACCGACCCCGGCAACGCCATCCACGCGATCACCGTCGGCTCGACGCACCGCTCCCAGCCGCACACTTACGGCGTGACCTACACCTCATCCAAGGGCCCGACGCTCGACGGGAGACCCAAACCCGACCTCATCGCGCCGGGAGAGCGGATCACCTCCGCGGCCACTGGCGCGCTCATCCATGGCATCGTGCCGCTGCAGAGCAGCGACGCCGGTATCGCCCGTTACATCGAAGACAGCGGCACCTCCATGGCCGCGCCGCATGTGTCCGGTGCGATCGCAGCGTTCCTGTCGCTGAGAGACGAATACATCGGCCAGCCCGACGAGGTCAAACAGCTGTTCATGGGCAATGCGACGTCGCTGGGCCGGCATGAGTTCTTCCAGGGCGCCGGCCTGCTCGACCTGATGCGCGTCCTGTCCAACGTCTGACCGCATACCCATTGGAGAAGTGACATGGTCACTCAGATCGCCGGGCTGAACTACTACGAACTCGACTTCAACGCCGACGGCACACTCAACTCCGACGGCGGGCTCCCGGCAGCTGTCCAGGCCGGCGGCATCCAGGACGTGTTCGTGCTGTCGCACGGCTGGAACGCCGGGGTGGACTCGGCCCGCTCCCTGTACCAGGGGATGTTCACCCTGCTGGCCGGGATGATCCCGGGCAGGCTCGGCACGAGCGCCGCGGTCGGGATCATCTGGCCATCGCTGCTGTTCCCCGAGGACGACCCGGCGACGGCCAAGCCCGTTCCGTCGACGGGCCAGCAGCTGGCTGCTGCCCTGGCGCCAGCTTTCCCGCAGAACCAGCAGCAGAACGTCGCGACGCTCGGCAAGCTGCTCGACCAGCAGCCCCAAGACGCAGCCGATCTGCAGCAATTCCACTCGCTGGCGTCCGGCCTGGTCACCTCTCCCCCCTCGCGCCCGAGGACGCCGGCCAGCAGGCAAGCATCACCGGCGACACGGCGGCCGTGTTCGGCCACGCCGCGGCCATGTCGAAAACACCGGCGGACAACGCTCAGGGGATCCCGAACCCGTTCACCACCCTCTGGAACGGCGCCCGGGAGGTCCTGCGCAGCATGTCCTACTACGAGATGAAAAACCGCGCCGGTGTCATCGGCCGCAGTGGCCTGGGGCCCATGCTCGGCAAGCTCGCCGCCGCCGATCCCGGGGTCCGTGTCCACCTGATGGGGCACAGCTTCGGCGCCCGGCTCGTCGCGTTCTCGCTCTCCGGCCTGCCGCAGGCGGCGACCGGCGCAAACAGCCCGGTCAAGACCCTCTTCCTCATCCAGGGCGCGTTTTCCCACTTCGCGTTCGCGGACCCGGTTCCCGACATCCTGGTCAGCGGCCCGGGCGCGCTGTCGGCCTTCGCCGGTAATGTCAACGGCCCGCTGCTGTCCACGTTCACCGCTGCTGACCGGGCCGTCGGGTGGTGGTACCCGGCCGCCAGCATGCTGGCACACCAGGACGCCCAGGCCGCCGATGACCTCACCTATCAATGGGGCGGCATGGGTCACGACGGCTACCAGCAGCCACAGCCGGGGACAACGGTCAAGCTCGCGGCCCCGGGCACTAAATACCACTTCCAGCCGGGCAAGTTCTACCTGCTCGATTCCAACGCCATCATCTGTGCCGATCAGTCACCCGTCAGTGGCGCCCACAGCGATATCCAGCACGCCGAGGTCGTCTGGCCGATAGTTGACGCATCCAGCTGATACCCGGGACGCCTGATCCATTGCCGTGCTGCGTTCACGCAACTATCATCATTAGGTAGGCCGTGTGCGGAATTGTCTATTCATTCTGCACAGGGCGGCAATGACCTCGGGGCGGGGTGAGCCACGTCCCGCTGAGGGGGAATCATGGAACTGGCCGCGGACTTTGCCTTCCGGCCACTTGACAACGACGAGGGAACCGGAGCGGCCGCGGCCGTTGTGCCTGCCCAGGGACTGGGGCCGCTCGCCGGGCTCGCCGGAAACTGGACCGGCCCGGGTTTCAATGCCATATGGCGGCCGCATAGGGGCGCGTCGGACCATTTCCTCGAGCTGAATGTGACCAACGACCAGATCGACCTGGAGATCATTAATGGGCAGATCCCGAACCGCGGCCTGGTCACGGCCCAGATCTTCATGCACGGGCTGACGTACCTGCAGCAGATCTCCGACGCCAACGTGGAGGTCCACGGGGCCCCAGCCGGGCTGCATATCGAGCCGGGTGTGTGGATCAGCATCCCGCCGACCACCGACCCGCAGGAGCCCGCCACCATCGCCCGGATGGCTTCCATCCCGCATGGAACGACGATCCTGGTCCAGGGGACCGCCACGACTGCGGCCGGAGGGCCCTCGATCCCGGACGTCAGCCTCACCCCGTTCACCATCGGCTCCCGGAGTCAGCCGGTCGACTTCGACGAGCAGCACCTGAACAAGACCACGCCGTTCCGGACCTCCGGCGTGGGGCTGACCGGCATCACCCAGGCCATGCTCGACAATCCCAACAGCGTGCTGACCAGGAATCCGCCGAACGTCACCTCGACGACGAGGCTGCACGTGTTGACCACCGCGGGCACCATCGTGGGCGGCGGCACGTCGAACACGGCCTTCCTCGTCGGCACCACTGGCGGCCCGAACGCCGACGCCGCGCACGTGGCCGCGACGTTCTGGCTGCAGACACTGGCCGGCGATACCGAGCCCAGGCGGTTGCAGTACTCCCAGACCGTGCTGCTGAACTTCGCCGACCTGAGCTGGCCGCACATCACGGTGGCCACGCTGACCAAGGCCTGAGACCAGCCCGCCTCACCAAGCTGCCCTGCCACGCGACGGTGCGAGCGGAGCGGGCTGGGTACACCCTCCAGGAGGGTGCCGTGGACGGTTTTTTGCTCACGTATGAGGGCTTTGATCCCGAGACTGAGGGCCTTCGCGAGGCGCTGACCTCGACGGGTAACGGCTACCTGTGCGCACGCGGCGCGGCGGAGTGGGAGGACGCCGACGGCGTGCATTATCCCGGGACCTACGTGCACGGCGGTTACAACCGCGAGACCACGATCCTGGGCGGCCTGCCCGTGCTCAACGAGGACCTCGTCAACCTGCCGAACTGGCTGGTCCTCCAGGTGCGCATCGAGGGCGGGGACGCGATCCGGCTCGCCGACGTGGAACTGCTCGCTTATCGCCATGAGCTTGACATCCGGTTCGCGACTGTCGTCCGCCACCTGGTGTTCCGTGATCAGGAGGGCCGTGAGACGGCGCTGCACAGCCGTCGCTTCGTCAGCATGGCGGACGCCCATCACGGAGGGATCGAGTGGACGCTCGTCCCGGGGAACTGGTCGGGGCGGGTCGAGATGGTCACGGCGATCGATGGCCGGGTGAGCAACGCCGGGGTCGCCCGTTACCGGCAGCTGGAAGCCCGCCACCTGAACCCTGTGGGCCCGCGGACACTCGGGTCCGAGGTGATCGCGCTGAAGGCCGAGACCCGGCAGTCGAACCTGTACGTCAGCCACGCGGCCCGCACCCGCGTGTTCCGCGCTGACCAGCCGGTCCAGGTCGAGCGGCGGCTCTACCAGATGGAGGACTACATCCAGCAGGTCCTGGCCTTCGACGTGCGCCAGGGCGAGGCCACGCGGGTCGAGAAGCTGGTGACGTTCTTCACATCGCGGGACCAGGCGGTCAGCGACACGCTGGTGAAGGCGGCCACGTCGGCGGCCAGGCACACCGATTTCGGTGCCTCGTTCGAGCGGCACGCCGCGGCGTGGGACGAGCTGTGGCGCGTGTGTGACGTGCAGGTGTCCGGAGGCGAGGACGTGCAGTTGCTGCTGCGGCTGCACATCGGGCACGTCCTGCAGGTCTGCTCACGGAACACCGCCGACATCGACGCGGGACTGCCCGCCCGCGGCCTGAACGGTGAGGCCTATCGCGGGCACGTGTTCTGGGATGAGATCTACGCATTCCCGTTCTTCAACGTCCGCCTGCCGGAGGTCACGCGAGGGCTGCTCATGTACCGCTACCGCCGGATAGGCGAGGCCCGGGCGGCGGCGCGGGAGGAAGGATTCCGGGGCGCGATGTTCCCGTGGCAGAGCGGCAGCGAGGGGACCGAGGAGACGCAGCGCGTCCACCTCAACCCCGTTTCGGGCCTCTGGGAGCCTGACCTCAGCCGTAACCAGCGGCACGTCAACGCGGCTATCTTCTGGAATATCTGGCAGTACTTCCAGACCACCCATGACCAGGCATTCCTTCGTGACTATGGCGCGGAAATGATGCTGGACATCACTCGCTTCTGGGCATCGATCGCGCACTTCAATCCGGAGCGCGAGCGTTACGAGATCCATGACGTGATGGGCCCCGACGAGTTCCACGACAAGTACCCGGACGCGCCGCATGGTGGCCTGCGCAACAACGCGTACACCAACGTCATGGTGGCGTGGCTGTGCGACGTCGCCGGCAAGCTGCTGGGGTTGCTCCCCTTGAGCCGGGCGGAGGAGTTGCGCGAGCGGCTGGGCATCAGCGACGACGAACTGGCGGTGTGGCATGACATGAGCCACCGGATGTTCGTCCCGTTCCACGACGACGGGATCATCAGCCAGTTCGAGGGCTATGAGGACCTCGAGGAGCTGGACTGGGACGCCTACCGCGCGAAGTACGGCAACATCCAGCGGCTTGACCGGATCCTGCGCGCGGAGGGCCAGGATCCCAACCGCTACAAGGTCACCAAGCAGGCCGACACAGTGATGTTGTTCTTCCTGTTCCGGGACGAGGAACTGCGCGAGATTTTCGAGCGGCTCGGGTATGGCTACGGCCTCGACACGGTGCCGCGGAACGTCGCGTACTACGATCGGCGCACGTCGCACGGCTCGACCCTGAGCTTCGTCACCCATGCCGGGGTCCTCGCCGCCATCGACCCGGAGAGCTCGTGGGAGCGGTTCCTGGTCGCGCTGCGCAGCGATGCCGAGGACGTTCAGGGCGGCACGACGAAGGAAGGCATTCACATGGGGGTGATGGCGGGGACGCTCGATCTCATGCAGCGCAGCTACGCGGGCACCTATATCAGCGACGGCGTCCTGTGCTTCGATCCCCGGCTGCCGAGCCAGCTCGACGACCTGTCGTTCTCGATGCAGTTCCGGCAGACCCCGATCGAGGTGACGCTGACCCACGACCAGCTGACGCTGGCCCTGCATGCCGAGGGCGGGAGCCGTTCGGTGCGGGCGGCGGTCCGCGACGACGTCCGCAAGCTGAGCGTGGGTGACACGACCGTGTTCGAGCTCGGCCGCAGCCACGCGGCAACGGGGCCCTCCCGGCCCCTCCGCCCCCCAGCCCCGGACTGATTAGGAGGCCAGGTGCCGAAGTTCCAGGGAGCGATTTTCGACGTTGACGGGGTGCTGGTCGACTCGCCGCACGAAAAGGCGTGGCGCGAGTCACTACGCGAGCTGATGGAGTCCGGCTGGCGCGACATCCGCGACCAGACGACGTGGTCGCCGGACGCGTTCACGCCCCACGTCTACCAGCAGTACGTCTCGGGCAAGCCGCGCATGGCCGGCGCCCGTGCCGCCCTCGACTACTTCCACGTGCCCGACGCCGAGCAGCACGTCGCCGAGTACGCGCAGCGCAAGCAGGAGATGGTCGTGCGCCTCATCGAGGCCGACGACTTCACCGCGTATCCGGACGCGCTGCGTTTCGTCATCGCGGCCAAGGATGCCGGGCTGCGCATCGCGGACGCGTCGTCGTCGAAGAACGCGGGGCTGTTCCTGCGCAAGATCCGGCTCGACACGTTCGCGGCCGACCACGGGATCTCCTCGCCGACGCTGCGGCCCGGCCAGACACTGCTGGACTACTTCGACGTGGACGTCTCGGGGCGCGATTTCGCCCGCGGCAAGCCCGACCCTGAGATCTTCCTGACCGCAGCGCACGAACTCGGCGTCGAGCCACGCTCCGCGATGGTGATCGAGGACGCGTCCTCCGGCGTCCAGGCCGCGAAGGCCGGCGGCATGGCCGCGATCGGCATCTCCCGGGCTGACGACGCCGGCCTGCTGACGGCGGCCGGCGCCGATCTGGTGGTCACCTCGCTCGATGACGTGGACAGGGATGCCCTCACCACAGGAGAGCTGACCACGCGGTGACGCCGGACGAGAGCCTGAACCAGAGGCACCTGGCCGTGGTGGCCGCTCGCCAGGGCCCGCAGCACGCGGCGAGGCAAGTCTGGATAATGGCAGGGACGAAGACCTGAGGAGCAGACCGTGGCTGACTTTAATCCTCCGCGCCTCGACCCGGTAAGCATGGCCTGGAATACCGTGGGTAGCTACTCCTCGTACGAGGAGGCGCAGGCGGCGGTTGACCGGCTCTCCGACGAGGGGTTCCCGGTAGAGAACCTCGATATTGTCGGCTCGGGTCTGCGCCTGGTTGAGCGTGTGACCGGGCGGGTCACCACGGCCTGGGTCCACCACTGCGCTCTGGCCAGGTCGCCCTGGGCCAGCAGCAACCGGGCCCGTTGCGCCGGAACCGGGTTGAGCAGCCCCGGTGGCCCCGGGGCGGCGCGGCTGGCCAGCACCAGGTGCAGCTCGGGCGAGCGGTGTTCCAGCAGGAACTCAACCGACCCGTGTACGGCGGGGGACTGGATGACGTGGTAGTCGTCGAGAATCAGCACCCCATCGGCAGGGGGGTCGGCGGCCAGCTCGTTGATGAGCGTGATCACCAGCGGCTCGAACGAAGCGGGGGCGGGCGGGCCGAGCAGCGGGCCCAGCCGCCCATCGAGGCCGGGGCGTACCCGGTCCATCGCGGCCACCGCATGACGCCAGAACCGGGCCGGGTCGTTGTCCCCGCTGTCCAGCGACAGCCACGCCGTCCGGGACGGACGGCGCTGGGCCCAGTCGGCCAGCAGCGCCGTCTTGCCGTAGCCGGCCGGCGCACAGACCAGGACCAGCCCGTGCCCCAGGCCTTCATCGAGCCGGTCCGTCAGCCGCGGGCGCGGTACCTGTCCGGGCCGCGACCCGGGCAGGTGCAGCTTGGTGGCCAGCAGCGCGTCGCGCTCCGCTGCCCCGGCCCGGGCCGGGGCTGACGCGGAGGACTCAGCCATCGCTAACCCGCACGCCCTGCGCCTCCCGCCTCGCCCTGCTGGCTGCTGGACGGACTCGCCGACCCTGCTGGTCGCCGCGGTCACGGCAGCATGTGGACCAGCCTTAACTGCTCTTCCCGGGCATTTTGCGGCATAACCCTTATCCGAGTCCCGGGCGAGGACGCCTGAAGCTGCGGGGCCGGTCCGCTTGTCAGGTTTACCTGGTGCTGGGACGATGGGCGGGTGAGACTGGGGATCTTGTGCGGCGGCGGGCCCGCCCCGGGGATGAACTCAGTCATCTCTGCAGCCACGATCGAGGCCCGGAACTCGGGGTGGGACGTCCTGGGGATCATGGACGGCTTCCAGCACCTGATCGAGGGCCGGATCGGGGAGGCGCGGCCCCTGTCCATCACGGACGTGTCGAGAATTCACGTTCAGGGCGGGTCGATCATCCGGACCTCGCGGGCCAACCCGACGGTGCGAGACGAGGCCGCCGCCGACCCGGACTGGAAGCTGCACGCCTGCCTCGGGTCGCTGAAGGAACTGGGGATCGGTGCGCTGGTGACGATCGGCGGGGACGACACCGCGTTCTCGGCGTCGCGGCTCGCCGAGGCGGCCGGAGGGGCCCTGCGCGTCGCGCACGTGCCGAAAACCATCGACAACGACCTGCCGCTGCCGGGCGGCACGCCGACGTTCGGCTTCGAGACCGCGAGGAGCGTGGGGGTCCAGCTCGTCAACAACCTGATGACCGACGCCATCACTACCCAGCGGTGGTATCTGGTGGTGGCCATGGGCCGCTCGGCCGGCCACCTGGCCCTGGGCATCGGGAAGTCGGCCGGGGCCACCCTCACGATGATCGCCGAGGAGTTCCCCGGCGACGGGCCCATCCTGCTATCGCGCCTGGTGGACGTCCTGGAGACGTCGATGCTCAAGCGGATCGCCCACGGCCGCCCCTTCGGCGTGGCGGTGCTGGCCGAGGGCATCGGCCTGCGCCTCCCCCAGGAGGAACTCCAGAAGGCCATGCCGGAGGTCGAGCGGGACGAGCACGGCCACGTCCGGCTGGCCGAACTCGAGCTGGACCGCCTGCTGGCCAAGCAGGTCAAGGACCGCTTCAAGGAGCGCGGGCGCAGCGTCACGGTCGAGGGCAAGAACATCGGCTACGAGCTCCGGTGCGCGCCCCCCATCCCGTTCGACATCGAGTACACCCGCGATCTGGGCTACAGCGCCGTCGACTACCTGAAGCAGCTGCTGGAGCGCGACGAGCCCGGCGGCATGATCACGATCCAGGAGGGGCACATGGTGGCGCTGCCCTTCGGGTCGTTCAGCGATCCGGAGACGGGGCGGGTGCGGATCCGGCTGGTGAACGTCGAGTCGAGCTCGTACCGGGTGGCCCGCGAGTACATGATCCGGCTGGACCGCGAGGACCTTGAGGATCCGGAAAGGCTCCGCCCGATCGCGGAAGCCTCCGGGCTCACCCCCGAGGCCTTCCGCGATCGGTATGGCTATCTGGCCGGCGGCTGATACCCGTGCGCCCGCCCGCAGCCGACGGCGGGGGAAGCAGCTGGTTGATGAGGGTGTCCGTCAGCCATTGCTCGTACCGCTGGGGGTGCCAGCCACGGTCGCAGACGAGCAGCCGGTAGACCTCGGGGGACATGAGCGCGTGGATGATGTCCGCAGCGTCGCGCTCTTTCAGCGTCGGCCGTAGCTCGCCCGCGCGGGCCAGGGACCGGGCGATCTGCCCCTGGCCCTCTTGCCGCTTTTGCGTGTACTCGGCCAGCAGCGCCGCCGCCTCGGGATCGGAGCCAGCGGCGCTCACGAGGATCCGGTAGACGGTTGCCGACCGTGAATTGATCTCGCGGCAGATGCCAGCGAACCCCGACAGCTGCCTCTGCGGATCCGCGTCGGCAAAGAGGGTGCGGGCGCCGGCGCGATCCTGCAGGGGCACCGCCTCGTCGTCACCGGCGATTGAGACGTCGAGCAGTGCCTTGAGGATGCCGAGTTTCGAGGAGAACAGCCGGTACACCGTCGCGGGCGGGACATCCGCCCGGGCGCTGATGGCCTCGATGGTCGTTGCGGCGTAGCCGCGGTCGGGGAACATGGCCCGGGCGGCATGGACGACCGCGGCCCGGGCCAGGCGGGTCCGCGCCTGGCCGCCCTTGCCGTCGATGGATCCCCGTCTCTTGGCGTCAGTAGCCATGAGGGTGATAGTACCGCTCCCAAATTGAGAGTGATACTCTCGGTATAGAGTGCTCCGCATGGGAGGCATGCCGATGACGACCACCCAGAACCCGGCTGGCGCGAACGTTGCCCGGCTTGCGTCCATCGCGCCGAACCTCGTTCAGCGTGCCGGCACTGGCCTGACTCGTCCGCAGTCGGTCGGCGCAGAGGCCGCCGAGTGAGCCCCGGGGCGGTGATGCGCAGGTCAGTGGCAGCGACGGTCACCGTGGCGTGGGGCGTGGCGCTCGGGGTGACCTTCGGCTGCCTGCTCCCGTACCTCCTGAACGACTGGCACTTTCACCGGCCCCTGCCCCACTGGGCACTCGCTCAGGCGGCGGGAGGGCTGCTCATCTGCGCGGGCCTCGTCCCGATCGTGGCTTCGTTTATCGACTTCACCAAGGCTGGCGGTACCCCCGTGCCGGTGGCATCGCCGCCGCGCCTGGTGGTGAGCGGGTTCTACCGCTACGTGCGCAACCCCATCTACGCCGGGTTTATGGCCGTCCTGATCGGCGAGGCGCTGGTGTTCGCCTCGCCGGGCCTCTTGGAGTACACGCTCGTGGCCTGGTGTATCGGCGCTGCCGCGGTGCGCTTCTATGAAGAACCCAGCCTGGCCCGCAAGTTCGGAGCGGAGTACCAGGATTACCGGCGCGCCGTGCGTGCCTGGATTCCCCGGCTCCATCCATGGACTCCATCATCCAGTTGAGCGGCGCGGGCGGCCGGCCCCATGACTGTGCCAGCAGAGCGCGGTTACGGACGCCCGGGGACCGTCAGGGCCCTGGGCGTACCGGTCGTAATACTGATCTTGAACTGGACTGCGCAAATATCTCACGTAGACTGGAAATATCCACTCCGAGTCACCACAGGCCCCGCCCGGAGGTACGAACGAGGATCAGGGGATTGTGACTCGCAGGGACTGGCATGATCCTGGTCAGCTCATTGCGGTCAGCTGCGGAGTGGCAGGGAGAAGAGAAATTATGACCGCGATCAAGGCAGCCAGAACCGCACCTCGCCAGAATGGCATGCCTGAGCGCGTGCCATATGTTTACGGTCAGCAGGCGCGCAGGGATGCCCATGCCGCACGCCTGGCCCAGCGGAATGAGCAAGGATCGTGGCAGCCATCTGCCGCTGTGCCCAAGCGTGCTCGGCCGCAGGCTCCTGGAACTGCTGCATAAATTAACTGGTCCCGCGGATGACTGACAGCCGGGCGGCGGTCCTGTGGGCGGCAGCTCGGTGACTGCCTCCTGCTGGCGGACACGGCGACCGCGGAAGCGGACGCCAGGCTGCGGGGCCTACCCTTATGCCAGGGACAGGCGGCTCGCCGACGTGGCCGGTGACATCGTCGCCCGGCGCCTGCGCCTGGACCCCGATCCAGGCCAGGGCGCCGGGCCAGGACACATCCGGTGGCCCCGGGCAAGCTCAGGGGACCGCGGCGCCTTTGCGCCCGCGACGAGGAGGTGAATAGACGGACTCCGAACTGCTCTCCGACACCTTCGTCGACCTGGCCGACACTATGGTCGCCGAGTTCGACATCATCGACTTCCTGCACATGCTCACCGACCGCAGCGTCGCCCTGCTGGCCGCGTCCGCAGCCGGTGTCGTGCTCGCCGATCCGCGCGGCGAGCTGCGGGTCGCGGCGGCGTCCAGCGAGGCGGCCGGTATGGCCGAGCTGTTCCAGATCCAGAACGACGAGGGACCGTGCCTGGATTGTTTCCGCAGCGGCCACTGCGTCACCGCCGCCGACCTGGCCGAGCCGGGGACACGGTGGCCACGGTTCGCGGCCGCCGCCACCCAGGCCGGGTTCCGCACGGTCGAGGCCCTGCCGATGCGGCTGCGTGATCAGGTCATCGGGGCGCTGAACCTCTTCCGCGCAACCCCGGGTCCCTTCGAGCCAGCCGATCTGCGCATCGCGCAGGCCCTGGCCGACGTGGCGACCATCGGCCTGCTCCAGGAACGCAGCCTGCGCCGCAGCGAGACCATGGCCGAGCAGCTCCAGGCCGCCCTCAACAGCCGGGTCGTCATCGAGCAGGCCAAGGGCAAGCTCGCCGAGCGGCTTGGCACCGACATGGACGAGGCCTTCTGCCTGCTCCGCGACCACGCCCGCAACACCAACCAGCGTCTCACCGACGTCGCCCGCACCTTCGTCGACAGCACTTCCGCGGATTTCCCCTCGCCACCGCCTAGCTTCCGGTAATGCGCGTTTGCTGTAGCCAACGGCACAAGCCGGGCCTGCCCGCAGGCCGCGCCCAGAAACGCTGAATGACCAGTCGGTGGCCCGATGTCCCTGCCCTGCAGGCTGGCCGCCTCGCCGCCGGTTGGGCCACACGCCGGGCGGCGCGGGGTTCCCCGGCCGGATCGTGCCCGGCCAGGCCAAACTCGCTCGCGCATGCGCCCGAGTCCGCGCTAAGAATCCGTAACCGGGAGGCACCGCATGCCCGAGCAAGACCTGTATCAGTACCTCGAGGTCGGCGATGGTGACCACCGCCTGGTCGCCACTGCCGAGGTCACCACCTCCGAAGGATCCGGGGGCACCGCCCGGGTATCTTTGCATGCCGAACCCGGGCACATCGGGCCAGGCCACCGCGCGTGGCTGGTCGATGCGGTGCTGGATCTTCCTGAGGTGCGGGAGAGCGCACGCTTGGAAGCGGCGTTCCGGCTTGGCGATAGCGAGTCACTGCACAGGCTTCAGGAGCGCTGCGAGAGCGCCACTACTCATCCTGCCGGGCGGAGCGCGCTCTTCACTGCGAACCTTCCGTCCGGCGGCGCCGGCCGCGCATCCCAGGATCCAGCCGCCGGGGACCCTGCTCAGCGTTGATCGCTCCCGCGCCCACGGGCCCGGGGGCGGCACCGCAGCCCGCGCCTCAGGGGGGAGCAAAACGGAGCCTGAGTCCGAGCTTGCGCAATACCAGCAGGAACCACAAGGTGGACGCGGCGGCCCCGGCGACGATGAGCGCGGCGGTGGCGACGGTGGAGAGCATCAGGAACACCTCGGTCGGCTCGGTCACCATCAGCACAGCCAGGCTGGCCGTGAGCAGCAGGAAGATGTCCGCCCACAGCCAGGTCGCCCTTTGGAAGAAGCGTTGCAGGCCCGGGTGGTGCGTAGCCGGTTGCCGCAGCGCGACTACTTCAGCCGCCAGCTTGGCGACGAGCGGGTTCGGGCCGGTCGCTGTCCGGGCGAACAGGACGCACATCGAGAAATTTGCGAGCGGAAACTGCAACAGGAAGAGCCAGAGGTTCCCGGTGGCCAGGACCACAGCGGTCTGGACCGTGAGCACCACCGCGGAAATCGTCAGCAGGCTGGGCACGGATCCGGTCGCGACCTTGCGGATGGCCGCGGTGAGCCAGATGGCCAGCAGTCCCGCGACCAGCCCCGCGTTGCGGCCGTCAAGCCAGGCCGCCACCACGTACGCCACCACGGGCAGCCCCACGGACTCGGTCAGATTCCAGCCCGCGGTCAGCAGCAGTCGCAGCGGCCTGGGCAGCTCCAGGTCCTCGGGCGACCAGGTACTGACGGCCGGAGAAGGCCCAGTGCCGTCATGACCTGCTCTCAACATGGCCGCGCCCACCAGCCCGCCTAGCGGAGGTATGAATGCAGCGAGGCGGTCTCGAGACTTGGCGTATGGTCCAGACCCGACCGGGAACTCGTTCAGGCTGCCTGAGCAAGTACAGACACCACCCTACGCCGTGCCCGCGATCATGACCACCACAGCCCGCGGGCGCAGAGCGGGCTGGTGCTGCAAGTCGATGGGTACCGCCACCTGGGACAGGGGCGGATATCAGGCGTACTGTCGTTGGTGAAGGACCGGTGAACTAGCCGCTGGGCCAAGCCCCCGCCTTGCTGCTGACGCAGGAAGGCGCCCGCCATGTTCGTCTTGACCCCGCACGCGCCATGCCTGGTCCCGTTACCGAGGGCCGGCCCGGACGCGGCCGCAAGATACTCCGCAGCGCAGCGTCAGCTGTCCTCATCGCGGCCACCTTCGGGTTCGCCATCCCGCGTTTCGCGTCCTATCGCAGCGTGTGGGCCAGTGTCCACGCGATGACCTGGCCGCACACCCTGCTCGTCGCCACCGCAGCCGCCGCGAGCATGGCCTCCTACTGGATCACCATCCGCGCGGTACTGCCCCGGCTGAAGCTGCGCCAGGCCGCCGTGGTCAACCTCGGCTCCAACGCGGTGGCCAACACGCTGCCCGCGGGCGGTGCCCTGGCCATGGGCGTCAGCTGGGCGATGCTCTCCAGCTGGGGCCTGTCCACCGCCGACTACGTCCTCTACACGCTCGTGACAGGGATCTGGAATGTCTTCACCCTCCTGGGCATGCCCGTGCTGGCGCTGCTGGTCGTGGCCACAGCCACCCGGCCTGATGCGATCCTGATCACCGCCGCAGCGGTAGGCCTGGCCCTGCTCGCGGCCATGGTCACCGGACTGGGCCTGCTGCTGCGCAGCCAGGCCTTCGCGCTCCGCGCGGGCCGCGCGCTGCAGCGCCTCCTGGCCGCTGCCTGCCGGCTGGCACGCCGGCCACCGCCCGCCGATGCCGCCGGGTCGCTGTCCAGCTTCCGCGACCGGGCCGGCGACCTGCTCGCGGCACGCGGCTGGCGGATCACCGCCGCCACGGTGGCCAGCTACCTGACCTTGTGGCTCGTGCTGCTGGCCTGCCTGCGCGGCACCGGCCTGTCCCAGGCCCAGATGCCCTGGCAGACCTCCCTCGCGGCCTTCGCGTTCATCCGGCTGCTCACCGCCCTGCCCATCACCCCTGGCGGACTGGGGGTCACCGAACTCGGCCTGGTCGGCATCCTGGCCACCAGCGCCGGGCCAGCAGCCAGTGTCCAGGTGACAGCCGCCGTGCTGCTGTACCGGGCGGTCACTTACTTGCCCCCCATCCCCCTCGGCGCCCTGGCCTGCCTCGCATGGCGGGTCGCTCCCGCTCTCACCAGCACCAGCCCGCGCCATGCCCGTCCGGCCAGCCCGCAACTGCTGACCGTGGCGGGCATTCCTGATTCAGAGGGCGCGCGGAGATAAGGGACCCGTTAGCGGTGGCCGCCCGCGCAGATCGGCCCTCAGCGGAGGTACATCCGGTGGGGGGCTGGCCAGCTGGTACATCTGCGCGGCCATGCGGGCCGGGTGCTTGCGCATGGCGCTGCGTTCTTCCCGGGTGGTTCCTCCCCAGATGCCATCCTGCGGAGTCCTCAGGCCGAAGGACAGGCACGCGCGCCGGACCGGGCAGCACCGGCAGATCCCTTTGGCGGCCCAGATCTGTTCCAGCGCGGGGCCGTTCGCCGCGATGGGGAAGAAGAGCTCGGGATCCGCACGCTGGCAGGCCCCTTGCGACATCCAGTCCATGGAGTCTGGGGCGTCATCTGATGGCAGCACGGAACTCTCACCATCCCTGGCCTGTGGCGTCTTGCCGGCATCGCTTCCGGCACGAAAAATCCGGGCCCTGCTGGGCATCCGCGGATTTTCGCGGATGCAGCTGCCAGGGTCCGGAGCGGCCGATGTTACTTTACCCGTCCCCAGTCTCCGCGCATAGAGGAATCATCGCCGATAACGGGCTTTTCGCCGCGAGTCAATCCGGCAATGGAATGGAAGCGCGGGGGAAACCGACGATCATGGTGCCCTTTAGCCAATCACCGCAGATCAGGGCTGCTGCATCTGCGGGTATTCGGGCAGGGCCGACAGGTTGTTGGTCTCCTTGCCGTCGAACTCGGTCCGCAGGAACGGCCGGCCCGAGTCCGAGACGCCGACCACGATCGGGATCTGCGACGTCGTGTCCTCATCCAGGACGAAGAAGAAGAAGCGGCCGCTGCGCACCATCCCGATCGCGGAATCGAGCGTCATCCACCAGGAGGTGCCGTCGCCGTTGAGCCCGGCCAGGCCCTGGATGCGGTGCGCCGCGTCGCGGATCGGCTTCGTGATCGACCGGACCCGGATCGGGATCCCCGGGAAGTTGGGGTCGGGCGCGACGACGAGGCTGATCCAGCCGTACTCGACCTCGACGCGGTCGTCGGGAAGGATCGCGGCAGGCGTCGCGGTCACGATGGTGTCGGTCGCCCAGCTGCCGGGATCGGTGCGGTGGTGCCAGGACCAGGTGCCGTGGACGTCGCTGGCCACCGGGATCCGCGTCACCTTGCGGTCGATCAGGACCGGGCCGTAGCGCCAGTTCGGAGCCAGCTGCGCCAGGCCGTCGGAGACCCAGTCGCGGCGCATGCCGACCGCCTTCTGGGGGAGGAGCCCGACCGTCGCGTGGACGTCGGTGGCCGGCACCACCAGCAGGGTCAGCTCCGCCGGGGCGCCCGGTTGCACCGCGAACGACGGGCCGAGGTTGACGTAGGCGGACGAGATCGCGCTGCCGCCGGGCGGCACGACCTCACCGACGGACGGATCGACCGCGTGGACCCGCGTGTAGTCGTCGCTCACGAAGTAGGCGAGCAGCCCGTCCTGGGTATGGGCGAGGGTGCCGAGCTTGACCGGCACCGAGGTCGTCGGCGCCGTGCTGGTGGTCGGCACCGACTGCACATCGATCTTGATCCCGGCCCGCAGGACCGCGACCGGGTGGCCGAGGAGCAGGGCCAGGTGCTCGTCGCCCGCCGTTCCGCTCGAGTTGACCGTCCAGCGCGTCGTGTCGATCAGCTGGTTCAGCGCGGCGAGTGCGGTCTGTGGGAGGTCCTGCCCGGACGGGCTCGCCGCCGCCAGCGCGGTGTCGGCCGCGAGGAGGCCGTCGGCGAAGGCGCCGAGGAACGCGTTCGGGATGCTGCTGCTCGGCTTCGCGCCGAGGGTCGCCGGCTCGCCGGGGTCCTCTTCCCAGACGGTGGCCTGGACCGGATCGGGGCGCAGCCGTCCGAGGGCGCTGCCATCGGCGCCGAAGAATTCGAGCGACCCGTCCAGCGCGCTCGGCAGGACAAAGCCGCACAGCGGGCTGACCGCGGTGCTGGCGTCCTTCTGCTCGCCGTCGGAGTCGGCGTAGCGCAGCATCACCCGCGCCGGCGCGTTGAACCGCGGCACCATCGCGATCAGGCCGGGCTGGCCGTCGATCGCCTCGGCTGTGCCCACCGCGACGCGGGTCTGGTCCGCGGCCGCCGCGGCCGACGAGCCGGCGAGGTCGACGTACTGCCCGAACGCGTTGACCACCCGGGCCCGGTGCAGCGACGCGAGTCCGGCCCGGATCACATCGGTCGCCGTGGCGTGCGGCGTCAGGTCGCTGGCGTTGCCCAGCGGGCGGACGACCGGGTCGAGGTTCTCGCCGCGCAGCTGGGCCAGGAAACCCTCGAGCGAACCACTGAGCAGGTCCTGGTCGCCCACCGCACCCGCTGCGCCGCTGATCGCGGCGGCACCGCCGCCGGCCGCGATCGGCGCGATCGTGGCGGTCAGCCGGTCGGCGACCGGGTGATCGTCCAGGACGCCGGCCCGGCGCAGCAGGGCCAGTGCCGAGGTCGTCCCACCCGCGGCGATGCGGGCCGGACTCGCGGTGAGCAGGCTGCGGCCCTGCAGCGGCTGCGCCGTCTGGGTGGCAGGCAGGACGTCCGGGCCGGGCGTCTCGAAGTTGACACTGCCGAGGGTGAACGCGTGGATGCCTTCGGTGGCCGGCATCCAGTCGAGCTGCCACTCGACGTGCATCGGCGTCCACGGGCGCACGGGCCCGAGGATCCCGACCGGCGTCGGCAACGTGCCGGCCAGCGCGGGCGGCAGGGCGGCCGGTTCGGCCAGCCACGCCGCGCGGGCGGCGGCGTCGGGCGACGGCTGGGTTGACGTCGCGGCGGCCAGGTCGGGCGCGCTCGACGGATCGAGCGCCGCGGTCTCGACGAGCAGCGGCCACGCGTCGGCCGGCGCCGCAAGCGCGGCCAGCTGCGCGTCCGTTCCGCCCGGCAGGATCTCCGCGATGTCGGGAGCGCTCGTGCCGGCCGCTCCGGCCCACGTCACCGTGGTGCCGCTGATCCGGCACTGGAGCGTGTCCTCGGGTCCGAAGCGGGTGTCACCGCCGTGGTTGAAGGCGCGGCCGGCGCCGCTCAGGACGAGTACGGGGTCGGTGGGTGAGAACACCCGCGGGGTGCTGCGGCCGGCGTTGACCAGGGAGCCGACGTCGTCGGGCCCATCGGGGCCGTCGGCTGGCGTGACCCCTGCCGCGGTGGCCGCGCTCGCGACGACGGCGTCCGCGAGCCCGTTCCCGGCGCCGCTCCCGCCGGCCGGCGGTGTCGTTCCCGCGGCGTTCGGGGTTGCGGCGCCGTCGCTGCCGTCGGGGGGCGTCGGGACGCTGGGTTCCCAGATCGTCTCGGACGTGTCGGCACTCGGCGCGGCGACGAACCGGGCGGTGTGCAGCACGGTGTCGATCATCGCCGGACCGTCCGGCTGGGCGAGCTGGCTGAGCATCCCGGCCATGGTCGCCTGCATGAGCAGCTGGCCGGCGTCGTCCTCGGGGTTCCCGTCGATCGTGACGCCGAAGGTTGCGGCCGCCTCGGCGATCGTGTCGGCGATCGCGACGCCGATCGTGGACGGATCCGGTGGTCCGCCGGCCTGGGAGTGCGGCCGGCCGGCGGCCCGGGTCACTACCACGCCTGCGTCGTCTCGCTCGAGCACCGCGACGACGTGTTCGCCGGGGCCAGCCGAAGCCTGGTGCTGCTGTACCGCTGGGACTTCATCACCGACACCGGCGGGACGTGACGTCGACCGCGGCGTCGGGCGGAGCGCCGTCCGCACCGAACTGCGCGGCGACGCCCGGCAGCAGCGTGCCCAGCGAGCCGGACGAGAAGCTGACCTCGGAGTCGAGGAACACCAGCAGCGCGAGCCACGGGGCCCCGTTGCTGGCGGAGCGCTCCCAGGGCAGGGTCCGGCGCCTCAGCACGACGTGCGGCAGGACGTCGTCGAAGCCGCCGGTCGCGTTCTTGGGCGGATGCGTGGCCAGCACCTCGGTCGGCTGGAAGCGCAGCGCGGACCCGCCGACCGTGACGAAGTCGCGGTGGACCGAGCTGGTGAGCTGCGGGTTGACGCCGGCCGCCTCGATCGTGACCGTCGATGTCACCCGGTGCGCCCCGCTCGGCATGGCCGGGACCACAGCGTCGTAGAGCCGCATCGAGCCGATCGCCGGCGGCGCGTCCGGGCTCACCGGGCCACCCGCCCGGCCGTCCTCGATCGAGGGCGGCATCTCTCGTTGGCTGCGCAGATCTGGCTCACGAGCTGACCTCCGTGGTGATGCGGTACCCGGCCGGGTCGCCCGCGCCCGGCGCGTTCAACGGCACGGCGAGGTACGGATCCGCGGCGAGTCGCTGCGCCCACTCGTCGGCGCCGGCCGCGAACCCGTAGACCGCCACGACACGCCAGGCGCGGTAGCTGGCCACCGAGACGGCCGGTCCAGGCTCGCTGTCGACGGCGTAGGACAAGACGCGGCGGGCGCCGGTCCGCACATCGGCCGGGGGGCCGAGGCCGTCGCCGCGGACCACCAGGTCGTCGCTCGCCCGCGCCCCGGCCCGCTCCAGGATGATCACCACGCGGCGGGTGCCCGCCGGCAGGATCGTCTGCACCCCGGGCAGTCCGGCCAGCAGCACCCGGCGGGAACGCGGCGCTCGGCCGGTGCCGGGCCCGGCGCGGTGACCGGCCGGGGCAGCAGGACCGTGCACCGGGCACCGAGCGCGGTGGCCGGGCCGACCTGGGCGAGGACGGACCCGCCGCTCCAGCCGCTCGCGGAACTGGCCGCGCCGGCTGCGGTCACGACGACGCGGGCCGACCCGGCCGGCAGGGCGATGTCGTGGCCGGGTCCGCCGTCGCCGGCGCCCGGGGCACCGGGCCCGAGGTGGTCGAGCACGACCCGGCCGACCGGCGACAGCGCGGTGACCCGCAGTCCCGGGCCGGGCGCGACCTGCACCCGGCAACCGGGCCCGACGAGCCAGACGTGCGACTCTCCCGCGGCCACCGAGACCGCGCCGGCGTCGTGGGCCGCCTGGGTCTCGAGCAACCGGGCGTGCAGGCGTGGCCGTGCCCGTGCCCGCGGACCACCGTGTGCACGGCGGCCGGTGATGGCGGCACGGTGAGGATCGCGTGCAGCCGAGCCGGGGCGATGCTGGCCCGGGCGGTGCTGGCTCCTGCGGTGCTGGCTCCTGCGGTGCCGGCCGGGGTGGCGGCGGCCGGGGTCACGGGCGTGGGCGTGAGCACGCCCGCCGCCGCGGCCGCGAACGGCAGCCGCTGCACGGGCTTGCCCTCCTCTACGAGGGTCGAGATCGGGATGTCAGGGCGCCCGCTCGCCGGCTGCACGGTCGCCGGGAACGTCAGCGTCACGCCGGACATCGCCTGCGCCATCGTGGGGCTGCTGACGACCGGGTTGTTGCCGGGGTCGGGCGGGATGCTCTTGGCCCAGGTCGAGAGCGCGAAACCACCGGTCGCCGGGGTGATCTCGTGCTGCGGGGCGAGCGCGGCGCCGGCCGACGTCCCCGACCACGGCTCGACACGGATCGAGAGCGACGAGCGGAAGCCCGGACCGCCCGGCCCCATCGCCGGCAGGTCGAAGCCGGTCTGGTCGACGCCGCTGACCGACGTGCCGGCGAAGGTGGCCGCGAACAGCGGAGTCTTCGACCCGAACGACAGGCCGAACTCGGGCAGCACCTGCCAGGGCGCGGCGAGGCTGCCGTTGGGCTGGGCGCTGGCGCCCGGCGACCCGCCGCCGGCCGGCGGCGACGTCTCGGACAACTGGCCGAACGCGATCGTGCCGAGGCAGGTCTGGCTCCCGGGGTCGCTCGCCGTGGGGTTGTCCGGCGTCGGCGCCGGGAGCCCCGCGTACTTGGCCACGAACGCGTTCCAGGGCAGGAAGTTCTGCGGCGTGTGCTGGCCGAAGCCGACCGTGACCGACGCGATCTCGAGCTCAACGGTGACCGAG
This sequence comes from uncultured Actinomycetes bacterium, assembly GCA_963782185.1. Lineage (GTDB taxonomy): Bacteria > Actinomycetota > Actinomycetes > Streptosporangiales > Streptosporangiaceae > RYN-230. The sequence goes on along the minus strand of CAWAJB010000027.1, from coordinate 403,682 downwards.
CCCTGCAGCGGCGGTCCGTCGATCACGATCGACCCGCCGAGCGAGATGCTCACGTTGATGGTGATCGAGCCGAACAGCAGGTTGACCGTGAAGTGGAACGAGGCGCCGATGCTGATGCCGGCGTCCGCGTGGTAGCCCAGCGGGTCCCACTCGAGCTCGACGTCGAGCCAGACCATGAACCACACCCGAATCGGGTCGACGTCGTAGCTCGCCTCGAGGCGTCCGCCGAAGGCCAGCTGGTGCGGCGTCAGGGCGAAGTAGGTCTCGCCCTTGACGACGATCCCGCCGCCGACCGCCCAGTGGAACCCGACCGGCGGCACGACCGGGTACTGGTGGGTGTCATGGGGCGCGACCTGCCAGTTAGGCCCGTACCCGCCGATCGTGAGCAGGACCTGCGGGTCGTCACCGAACCACGCGTAGAAGGCGAACCCGCCGGTCAGCTGGCAGTCGCGTGAGATGAGCCACGAGTTGTTGGTGAGCTGAGCCCGGATCGCCAGCAGCTCGTCGGTACTCGAGTACCGGGCCAGCAGCGCCAGCTCGACGGACACCACCGCCGCGTCCGGCGTCGGGAGCGCCATGGTCATCAGCCCGATCAGGCCGATCTCGAAGCCGCGGTCGAGGGCGACGTAGGCCATCGCCTTCGTATGGAGCAGCTCGAACGTGTCGAACTTGACGCCGGCGGCCACCCAGTAGCTGCCGCGGCGGGCCGGCATCGCGGCCGACATCGAATGCAGCGTGCTCATAGGGTCAGTGCTGGCGCCGCCGTCGAAGACCTTCACCAGGGGGAAGTTGGGGATCGCGGCCGGGTCCGAGGGGACGATGAGCTGCCGGTTGTACCCGGCCCCGCCGGCCAGCCCGGTCACGAACAGGTACGGCGGTCCGCCGAGCGGCGCGTCGATCACCACGACCGCGAACAGCGACGTGTAACTGTCGGTGCCGTCGGCCGGCTTGGAGTAGGCGCCGATCGCCGACAGCCCGAACGAGCCGACCTGACTGACAGCTCGCCGTCGTACTCGACGGTGCCGCCCGCGCCCGTCTTGAGCAGCCCGCCCACGATCGACACCGGCCCGGTCTCGAACGAGACCGCGAGGCCGGAGAGGTCCACCTGCCACTGGTCGAGCTCGGCCGGGTGCTGCAGCGGGATGTCGAGCTCGAGACCCTGCACCTCGACTGACAGCCCCGAGATGGCGACCCCGCCGTCGACGAGAGCGCCGATGCCGTCGACGGGGGCGCCCATGCCGTCGGCGGGGGCGAGCATCTTGTGGGCCAGGCCGATGCGGTCGATGTGCAGCGGGCCGAAGGCCTTGTTGATGTCGACGTAGAACGGCTGCTCGGCCGCCTTGCCGTTGATCTCGACCACGAGATGGCCGCTGTCGTCGCTGACGACGTAGAGGTCCGACGGCGGGTCGGCGGGCTGGTCGTCGCCGGCCCCGCCGCCGGAGGGCTTGAGCAGCGACGCGGCGATCGGGTTGGACGGGTCCGACGACCCGCCGAGCGGCAGGCCGATCTGCTCGATCTCGTTATAGACGCGCAGCGACAGCTCGGAGCTGATCGGGATGGGTACCGTGGCCGCGGCGGCCAGCAGTCCGCGCAGCAAGGTCATCGGGTCGGGCAGCGGTTCGGCGAGCCGCGGGGTACCCCCGACGTCGTGGACGAGCCCCGCCGCGCTCAGCAGGGTGTGGGCGTCCGGGCCGCCGGTCCACAGCGGTGTCCCGAGCAGGTCGCCGGCCGCCTCGAGCGCCGCGCGCGCTATCACCGGCACGGCCCAGCCGGCGATCAGGTCGGCCAGCTGAGGGCGTCCTGGCTGGATCTGCGGCGTCGGGGCGAGAGCGAGCGTGAGCGGCGAGGACGTGCCCAGCGGCCGCAGGGCGATCGACAGCGGGCCCGGGCCGCCGGTCACGTGCAGGGTCGGGGTGAAGGCGAAGCCGACGGCATCGGCCAGGTCGATGCCGAGGTCGCCGGTGATCGTGAACGTGCCGCCGCTGTCCGCCAGTGCGAGGCCGGCGACGACCGGGCCGTGGGACACCCCGTCGAGCTCGATACCGATGTCGGCCGGGGTTCCCGAGCCGGGCAGGTGAGCCGTCAGGGTGGCCGTGCCCGGCCCGGGCAGGCTGGTGACCCCGACCGACAGCGTGGTGCCGGTGCCCGTCACCGTCAGCGGCGCACCGGCCGGCAGCAGGGCGGTGACGACGGCGGCCAGCGACTGCGCAGTGGGGACGAGCGCGCCCTGCTGCACGCTGGCGACCAGGGCGGCCAGGGCGGCCGAGTCGAACTGGAGCGGCGTTCCGGTGCGCAGTCCCATCCCGTCTGCGACGGCGAGCACCGCGTCCAGGATGTCGGAGGAGCCGGCCGAGGAGATCTTGTCGGCCAGCGTGTTCAGCACGCCGGGGAGCAACGCCTGCGCGGCGCCGGACAGCAGATCCCACAGGCCCGCGAACTGGGGCGCCAGCTCGATGGCCGAGCCGCCGCCGGGCGTGATGGACAGGCTGACGCCGCCGGGCGCGGCGCCGGCCTGCACCTGCAACGACGGCCAGCTACCGCCGAGCGGCACGGTGACCGTGACCGTGCCGGCCGGGGTAACAGACCGGTCGGCGCCGAGCGTCACGCTGAGCCCGGCATCCAGAGTGCTGCCGGCTGAGGCGACCCCGAGGTGCTGCGCCTGCAGGCCGAGCGCGAGGCCGCCCGGGCCGGCCGCGGTCACCGTCACGTCGAGGCCGTCGGCGAGGTGGAGCGACCCGTCGTGCACCGGCAGCCCGAGCACCTGCGCGAGCGTATCGATCATCGGGGCGATCCGCGCGGCGTCGAATCCGCCGCCCGGCGCTCCGAAGCGGCCGGCCTCGCGCAGCCATCCGCCGGCGTCGGCGAACAGTCCGGTCAGGGAGCCGACCGGGACCGCTCCCCCCGTCGCGTCCTGCAGGATCGCCGACACCGCGGCCGACAGGCCGGTGCGGGCCAGCGCGGCGGCCAGCGCGTCGCGCAGCGCGGTACCCGGCGGCGGCGGGATGACCGTGACCGGGTCGAGGACCGGTGCGGCGGCCACGGTGAGTGCGCCGGACCCGTACCCGATCGAGATGCCGGCCACCGTCACCGTGGCGGCGATCGCCGCCACGGCCGTCGGGGTCGCGGTCGAGATGGGCAGGGTGGCTGCCGCGGTGATCGCGACGCCGCCGAGGGCGAGCCCGCTGCCGGTCGTCGCGATGCCGACCGACCACGGACCGTCGCTTACCACCAGCTCGATCGGCAGCACGCCGAGGGCGCGCCGCCAGCTGCGCGCCGCACCGCTCACCGGCAGGTCGGCGGTCAGGCCGAGCGTCGTTGCGGCCGAGCCGAGGACGCCCGGCAGCCGCGCGGCGAGCCACGCGGCGGCGTCGGCCTGGATCGAGGTCAGCGCGTCGGCGTAGATCGCCGCGGTGTGGCTGGCCTCGTCGAAGGAGGCCAGCCCGAGGGCCTGCAGCACGGTGACCAGGCCGTAGGCCGACGACGCGGTGTCGGCGGCCGCGGTGGCCAACCGGTCCACGACGGCGCGCAGCAGTTCGGCCGCTCGGCCTCGCAGCCGCTGGCCGCGTGGGTGGCCGACCCCCACAGGCCGACGATCACCACCGGGTCGCCGGCCGCCCCCGAGCGCGTGATCGACAACGCGAGGGTGCCGTGGTCGGTAGCCGCGATCGGGTGCCGCGTCGTGGTCGCCCCGTCGGCCTGCCGCGCGCCGCCCGCATCCGGCGGCGGCAGCAGGGAGTCCAGCGCAGTCAGCAGGGCGGTGCGCTGGTCGGGATCGCTGACGATCGTGCGCAGATGGCTGAGCGGCTCGGAGAAGAATCCCGGGTCCAGTTGGCCGTGGCTCACCAGGCCGAGCGCGGTGGCGAGCGCGACAATCTCGCCCTCGAGATCACTGACCGGCATAGGATCACCAGCCGCCGAACGAGCCGATAGCCGTCGAGAGCCCGGCGGCGAGGATGCGGTCCTGGCGCCCGCGGGACACGAGCTTGTTAGTGACGGCGTCGTGCACGTCGTGCTTGGGCACCCCGGCCGGGTAGGTCACCGCGGTGAGATAGGCCGCCTCGAACGTGGTCAGCCACGCGTCGCCCGGGTTTCCGTCCGCGTCGAGCCCAGGATCGCCCGGCGTCGCCGCGATGGCGGCCTTCACGCTCGACGCGGTCAGCTTGGTGGTTGTTCACGTGCTGGTCGAGCAGCTGCGCGGCCGCCTGCTGGCTCGTGATCAGCGGCGCGATCGAGCACGTCGCGCCCGCGGAGCCGACCTGGTACAAGCGGGTCTCACCGGCGATCTTGGTGAACCGGCGCGCGGCCTCGAGCAGCTGCAGCCGCTGGAGGCCGCGCGAGCAGAGCTCGGCGTTGCGGATCCGCGCCGGCCACGAGCTCAGCTTGGTGTCGTCGGCCGGGTCGACGAACTGGTAGTGCGTCGCGTCCACGCGGAAGCCGCCGAAGTACGCCAGCCGCTCCGGCGGGACCGACCGCGAACAGCAGCATCCTCGGCAGCCCGTGGGCAAGCTCAGTCTGATGGATGAACGGCCAGTTTGACCTGGCCCGCTGGAATTCGGCGGTCAGCTCAGGTCCCGTGATATTCATAGCCCTTCCCCTGTGCGGATCTCTTCGATAGTCACACCGCAATCGAGCAGGCGGAATCCCCGCCTGCCGCATTTCGCCTTTGTCCCGGTCCGGGGCGCTGGAAGGCAGGCCTGCCACCGCTTTCCTGATTAATTCCCCCCGCTGCCCCTGCCAGGCTGACTATTGCACGCAGCCGGAGGTAGTCACAGGCTTACGCCACTGCTGATGCCCAGCAAGACTGTGGCGGGGGTTGGGCGCTCAGGTTCCTGAGCGCCGGAAATGCTCGGTGGCCGCGGCACGATCGGCGACCTGCAGCTTGCGCACGATCGAGGCGATGTGCACCCGCACCGCGCTGGCCGACAGCACCAGCCGCTGGGCGATCTCGGCCGTCGATCGTCCCTGCGCGAGCAGTTCCGCCACCTCCCACTCGCGGCTGGTCAGCCGGCGCCCGGCAGATCCGCTGCCAACCGGGTGCCGCCAGCGCGGCTCCGCCCCGTGGAAGCGCTCCAGCACGCGCGCGACCAGCGCCCGCGGCATCGCCGCCTCGCCGCAGCAGACCCCGGCCAGCGCATCCGGCAGCCGCCGCAGGTTCGTGGTCTTCAGCAAGTACCCGTCCGCGCCGGCCCGCAGCGCCGCGAAGAGGTCGTCGTCTTCATCAGAAACGGTCAGCATGACGATCTTCGCCTGGGGCAGCCTGGCCGCGATCTCCCACGCCGCGGCGAGGCCGCTGCCCGGCATCCGGATATCGAGCAGGCAGATGTCGGGCCGCTCACGAACCGCGCCGTGTACCGCCCCGGCGGCATCTGCCGCCGAGGCACAGACATCGAACCGCTGTTCACCTTCGAGCGCCCGGCACAGGTCGTCACGGGTAGGCGCGTGGTCGTCAGCGATCAGCACGCGCAGTGGCCGCGCCGTTGCAGTCATAGGGTCAGCTCCGCATCGCTGCCCCGGCCGGGCGCCGAGGAGATGCACAACTCGCCGCCGACCGAATGGGCACGCTCACGCATGGAGACCAGCCCGAAACCGCCCCCGGCCGCGGTGTCGAAACCGCACCCTTTGTCGCTGACCCACAGCCGTACCCGTGACCCATCGCGTTCCACGGTGAGGAGTACCCGGCCGCAACCGCTGTGCCGCGCGGCGTTGGTGACCGCTTCGCAGGCGATCCACACCAGGGCTTCTGCCCGTGCGGCCGAGAGCCGGACACCGGGAACGAGGTCGAGGTCCAGGGCGACATGAAACCAGTGGTGCCACCGCCGGCACGGTCAGCGCGAACAAGTTCAGCAGGGCGAGCAGCGCAAGCGCGCACGCCAGCAGCAGCTCGTTCAGCCACCGGGCCCGCCGGAGCCTGCCAAAGAACAGGAAGCCCGCGAGAAGCGCGATAAGCGAGGCCGCGGTCTCCAGGGCCGCGTGCAACAACGGCTGCCAGTAAGCGAAATGCAGTTGCGGAAGCAGCGCTACTGCGAGAGTCACGACAGCTGAAACCACGGCCGTCACCAGCAGCGCAACGCTCCACCCCCGCATTCCCTCAGCGTAGAAGGCAATACAGATCCGAACAACCTCTGCGCGAAGACCACCGCTGACCGGGAAATCGGGAAAGGCTACTAGGGTAGGGCCATGGTCACCCTCGAGGAACTGGAGTGCCGCGTCGAGCAGCTAGAAGAGCAGGTCGAGCACGCGCTCCCAGCGAAGATCGACGCCGTGGCCTACTTGCTCAGCGTCGTGCACGAAGAAACCCGTGCCATCCGCCAGATCCTGGATGGGCACGGTCAGATGCTGCAGGAGATTCTCCATCGTCTGCCTGGCCACGAGGGCTGACCCCGGCCTCCCCGGTGCGCTCATGCCGCCCCGCCTGGCCTGGCCACCAGGCGCGGCGCCCGATGAGCGCGGTCAGGCTGGGAGAGAAGAACATGGCCATCACGAACGCGGCGAGCGCGATCCCGCAGGACACGGCGAAGCCCAGCTGAGACAAGATCGTGTTCCCGGCCAGGGTCAGTGAGGCGAATGTGCCGGCCAGGATCAGCCCGGCCGCGCCGATGGCCGGCCCGGCATGCCGGAATGCGATCGCGGCGGCCTGCCGCGGCGGCATGCCGTCCCTCGCCTGCTCGCGAAGCCGGGCGATCATGAGAATGTTGTAGTCGGTGCCCAGCGCGACGACGAACAGGTACATGTACACCGGCAGCAGGAACACCAGCCCGGGCTGGCCGCCGAGTCCCTGGAACACCAGCACGCTGGCGCCCAGGGTGGCGCCGAACCCGAGGCCGACCGAGGCCATCAGGTACCAGGGCGCCACCAGGCTGCGCAGCAGCAGCGCGAGGATGACCAAGATGATGATCGCGGCGACCGGGAAGACCACCGCGTAGTCGTGGTTGACCGCCCGCTGGATGTCAGCGAATACCGCGGTCGTGCCGCCGACCAGCGCGTATGTGCCTGCTGGGGCGGCCGCGTGGGCGCCGGGCCTCAGCCTCGTCTTCATCACGGTCACCGCGGCGGTGGACTGCGGGTTGTAGGACATCGTGACCGTGTAGGCCGCGGTGGCCCGGCCGGAGCTCACGGTCGGCGGCGCGACCGAGCCGACGCCGGGCAGGGTCTTGAGCCTCGCCTCGTACGCGCCGAGTTCCGGCGCGGCCAGCGGCTGGCCTGATGAGCTGTGCAAGAGCACGACGGCCGGGTCGGTCGCGCCGGGTGGCAGCCCTCTTTCCAGGGTCTTCAGCGCCGTCTGTGACTCGGCGGTGGCCGGGATGCCCGCCGAGGACAGGTCGAACGTCGGCTTGTAACTGAAGGCCCCGATGGCCAGGGCGATCAGGAACAGCCCGGAGACGGCGGCGAAGACCGCGGGACGGCGCCCGAGTGCGTGGCCGATGGCCGCGAACCGCACCGCCTCCGGCTCCCGCCGCCACGACTTCGATGGCCAGAAGACGCGCGGGCCGAGCAGCGAAACGACCGCGGGAACCAGCGTCAGCCCGGCGATCAGCGTGACAGCGACGGCGATCGCCAGCGTCGGGCCGAGCGAGCGCAGCACGCTCAGCGTGGACAGCAACAGCGCCAGGAACGCGACGATGACCACCCCGGCCGCTGAGGAGATGACCTCGCCGACCCTCGCGACCGCGCTGGCCATCGCCTGCCCGGAGTCCGCACCGCTGCGCAGCTGTTCCCGGTAACGGAACATCAGGAACAGGATGTAGTCGGTGCCGATGCCGAACAGCACGACGATGAGGATCGTGGACACCGAACTGTCGGCATTGAGGTGCAGCGCCTGGTTGGCGTCGCTGATGAGGCCGGTCGCCACCTGGGAGACAAGCGCGATCACGATCAGCGGCAGCAGCGCGATGATCGGGCTGCGGAAGATCACCAGCAGCAAGACCAGGATGAGGCCCAGGGTGGCGAGCAACACGATCTGCTCGGCCCGCTTGCTGGATTGCTGGCTGTCGAGCTGCTGGGCCGCCGTCCCGGTCACGCCCTCGGTCAGCCCCGTCCCGGCCACCAGCGGCCTGATGTCGGAGCGCAACGCCTTGACCGCGTCAGCGGAGGCTGTCCCTGTGCCGTTGACCACGCTATTGGGCATGGCCACCAGCGCCGTCTGCACCAGGCGGTTCGGCGACGGGGGGCCGGCCGTGACGCCGACGATATTGCGGATGTCCCTGTGCGTGAGCGACTTGGCGATCGTGGCGATCCTCGCCGAATCAGTGCTGGTCAGGCGTCCACCGCCGGCCCGGGCGAACACGATGATGGCCGCGGCACTGGTCACATGGCCGGCCTGGGGGAACGCCTTGTCCTGCAGGTTCGCGGCCCGGATCGACTCATAACTCTTCGGCAGGAAACTGCTCTCGTTCGTGGTCGTCGGCAGGCCGGGCGACGTGGCGATCACCGCGACCGCGGCCACGATCCACAGCGCTATCACCCGCCACGGATGACGCACCACAGCACGTCCGAGCCCAGCGAACGGGCCCTGGCCTGCGTGGCCCGCCCCGGCTTCGCCGCCGGCCGCACGGCGAACCCCGGTGTCGTTCGAGGCGTATCTGTTACTCACCATTGCGTTTCCTCTCGGGTATCCAGCTCGTGGCCGGGTGGTCACGCCGCTCCGGCGAGCGCGTGCAGGATGGAGACCTGGCGGTCGGCCAGCCGGGTCACGGCGAGACGGCCGAGCCAGACCGCGAGCGCCGCGCCGGTCAGGACGCCGGCCGGCAGGGCCAGCCAGCCCCCGCCCGCCACGAGGACCGCCGCGGTGGGCAGCGCGGTGAGCGGCACCACGGCCAGCGCGACGTGGACCTTCAGTGACCAGGCGGGGGTGGGGTTTCCCGCCGCGTCGAGGGGCTGGACGCAGACCAGCGAGCCGATCGCCAGCAGCCCGGTGCCGCCACCCAGAATCGCGGCCAGCAGTCCGAGCGCCCAGGGCCAGGCTCGTGGCTGGCCGCTGAGTGCGGTCGAGACCACGGTGGAGGCGACCGCGTACGGGCCCACCACGACCAGCCAGCCGACCTGGCGGCCGCGGATGTCGGCCCGCGCCGAACCTGGCGTCATCACGGTCAGCCACACGCTGCTGCCGTCGTTGCCGTACAGGTTGCAGGCGCACGCCGCGGCGATGACCACGGCGATGGTGCCTGCGAACGGCAGCAGCAGCCCGGTCCCGGCGGTGACGCGGGGGAGCACTCCCGTGCCTGCCCCGACGAGGAGCGCGATCACCAGGCACGACAGCCGGACCGGATCACGCAGCCACAGGCGCAGTTCCTTGGCGGCTACCGCGCCGGTCGCCGAGGTGCCCAGCCCGGCCAGACGCCGCGTCCGCCGGGCCCGTCCATGCCGGGCCGGCCGCGCGCCTTCCATCCGCCGGCCGAGTACGGCGGGCCACAGCAGCTCGCCCGCGAGCACGGTCACCAGGACCAGCCCGAGGAGCGGGACCAGCGCGCCGGCCAGGTCACCCCGCGCGGCGGCCGCCACGGCGGCCGGTCCCCAGCCGGTCGGCAGCAGGCGCAGCAGGGCGGATAGCCAGGGCACCGACTGGTGCCGCAGCGCCGAGGCCAGCGCCGGGAGCAAGGTCCCGGCCATGGCCAGCAGGCTGATCGCGACGGCCGTGACCACGGTGCCGGTGTCGCGGCCCCGCCGTGATCCCGGCCCGAGCATCCCGCCCGCCACCGTCGCCGCCGCGCTGCCCGTGGCGACGGTGAGCGCGACGGCGGATACCGCGGTCACGGCGGCGGCCGGTCCCAGCCGTATCCCGTGCGCCAGCACCGCGCCCAGCGCGATGGCCGCCAGCGCGTTCGCGGGATCGAGCAGTCCGACCAGCATCAGCGACCAGCCGAGCCGGCGGCGCGGCAGCGGCAGCAGGCTGAATATTTCCGGGCGCAGGAACGGCTCACCGGACAGCGCGCTCTGGGCGATCCGGCCGCCGATCCACAGCAGCGACACCAGGGCCAGGACATCGGTAGCCGTCGCCTCGCGTGCGTAGCTCACCCATCCCGTCAGCAGGGTCGCGACCGCCGCGACCAGGACCAGCAGTGACGTCACGACCAGGGCCGCCGTGGAGGCCTGGGACAGCTGATGCCGGGCGACGGCGCGGCGCAATCCGATCAGGACCCGAACCACGACAGCCCCCTCGCCGGCGGCCGGGCGCCGATGATCTCCGCGAACGCTTCTTCCAGGCTGTGCCCGGCGCGAACCTGGGCGAGCGTCCCTGCCCGCCGGACCTGGCCGTGATCGAGTACCGCGACATGATCACAAAGCTGCTCGACGAGGGCCATGACGTGGCTGCTCATCAGCACGGTGCCGCCCGCCGCGGTGAAACCGCCGAGGATGGCGCGCACGACCGCGGCCGAAACCGGGTCGACCGCTTCGAACGGCTCGTCCAGGACCAGCAGGCGCGGGCCGTGCAGCAAGGCGGCGGCCAGGCCGATCTTCTTGCGCATCCCGGTGGAGTAGTCACCGATCAGCGTGGCTTCGGCGGGCTCGAGGTCGAGCACGCTCATCAGCTCATCGACGCGGGCGGCGACCACCGCGGCCGGCATCGAGCGCAGCAGGCCGAGGTAGGTGAGCAGCTCCCGCCCGGTCAGCTGGCGCGGCAGGGCCAGGCCGTCGGGCAGCACGCCCAGCAGCTGCTTGGCCCGGCCGGCCCGGGCCGCCGGCCAGACGGGATTCCCGGCCACCCAGGCGTTGCCCTGGTCGGGTCGCAGCAGCCCCACGGCCATGGACAGCAGCGTGGTCTTGCCGGCGCCGTTCGGCCCGACCAGGCCGAGGAACGCCCCTGGTTCGACCTCCAGCTCCACGTCGCGGACCGCCAGGTTCGGGCCGAAGGACTTGCTCATGCCGCGGATGGCCAGCCCGGCGATCCCGGTGACCGGGCTGGCCCCGGCCAGCCGGGCCGGGGAGCTGGCCGGGGTCATGGCGCACCGCCCGATACGGCGGCGAAGTCGCGGGGCGCGCCCGGCTCAGCCGGGCTGAGCGGCACGGCACTGCCTCGCACCAGCCCGAACTGCACTGACTGGCGGGGCAGTACGGCGTCAAGGACCCAGTCGCTGGCCACCCGCACACGGTTAGCCGGCAGGGACAGCAGGTGATAGCCGCGGGTCACCAGCGACGCGGCTACCCGGCGCGGATCCAGGACCCCCGCCGTCACCTCGGGCAGCAGCGGCAGGTACAGGAAGTAATCGGTGGGATTGATCAACGTCACCTCGACCTGGTGGCCGGCCAGCCGGGCCAGCCGCCGGGCGGCGTGAATCCCGGCGAAGCCGGCCCCGACGATGATCACCCGCCGGGGCGGGGCGTCCGTGGTGTGCGTCATCGGCCGGTTCTCCCTTGCGTTCCGGATCGGCGCGGGCCGACATTGATGTGCACGTTATGGAGCGGGAGACGGGCGTGACGTCACCCGAAGGTGCCGTCAGGGTGGAATCTTCTGCGGCGGGACCAGGCACCGAGGTGCCTGCCCGCCGGGGTCGTTTGCGGCTGAAGATCACGGGAAGTGGAAAACTGATCAGCTGCGACCGGAGGCGCGAGGGGGTGCAGATTAACGATGGCTGACCCGCTCCCGGCGGCCCGGCCCGAGCGGGACGCGCTCCTCGCCACCAAGCTTCATGTACCCGTGCTGCGGGCGGGGCTGGTGCTCCGGCCGCGGCTGGCTGGACGGCTCTACGAAGGGCTGGCGCAGGGAATGATCCTGGTCTGCGCCCCGGCGGGATACGGCAAGACAGTCCTGCTCGCCGACTGGGTCGCCAGCGGCCAGCGGCCAGCCGCCTGGCTGTCACTGGACGCGGCTGATAACGACCCGGCCCGGTTCTGGCGGCATGCGGTGGCCGCGCTGGACCGGGGGGGCCTGGAGATGAGCCAGCGGATCGGCCCGCTGCTCGGGCCGCCGGCACCGTCCTCGTTCGAGCCCGTCCTGGCGGCGCTGATCAACGAGATGACCGCCCGGCCGGGTGATGAGCAGGTGGTGCTGATCCTGGACGACTACCACGTCATCACCTCGCCGCTGGTGCACGAGTCGGTCGGGTTCCTGCTGGAACACCGGCCAGCCGGGATATGCATCGTGCTGGCCAGCCGGAGCGACCCCCCGCTGCGGCTGGCGCGGCTGCGCGCCCGCGGCCAGCTGGCGGAGCTGCGTGCTGCCGATCTGCGGTTCTCCGGCGCCGAGACGGCTGCGCTGCTCCGCCAGGAGGCCGCCGGCTCCGCCCTGCCCGAGGAACTCATGGCGGCGCTGGCGGCCCGGACCGAGGGGTGGGCGGCCGGGCTGCAGCTGGCCGCGCTGTCGCTGCGCGGCCAGGACGATGTGACCGGGTTCGTGGCCGCCTTCACCGGGAGCAATCGTTACGTGCTGGATTTCCTGGCCGAGGAGGTGCTGGAGCGGCAGGACGGGCAGACGCGCGTGTTCCTGCTCGAGACCTCGGTCCTTGAGCGGCTCAGCGGGCCGCTGTGTAACGCGGTGACCGGCCGGTCCGGCAGCCAGGCGCTGCTGGAGCAGGTGGAGCGGGCGGGCTTGTTCCTGGTGCCACTGGATGAGGTCCGCGGCTGGTGGCGCTATCACCACCTGTTCGCCGACCTGCTGCGGGCCCGCCTGGAGAAGGAACAGCCAGGCCGGGTGGTGCAGCTGCACCGCAATGCGTCGGGCTGGTACGAGCAGCACCGGCTGGCTGATGACGCGATCCGGCACGCGGTGGCGGCCGGGGACATGGCCTGGGCGGCGCGGCTGATCGAGCAGTACTTCGACGAGTTCTACTATCTGCGCGGCGAAGCCGAGACGATCCGGCGCTGGCTGTCAGCGCTCCCCGGTGACCTGGTGCGGTCCCGTCCCCGGTTGCTGCTGGCGCAGGCCCAGATGGCCGCGGCCAGCGGCCACGTCGCTGAGGTGGAGCGCTCAGCCGATGCGGCCGAACGGGTGTGCGGCGACACCGATGAGGAGCCTTTCGAGCCGACGGTCGGCCGGTCAGCCAGCATGCTGGTGAATGTCCCGGGGCAGGTGGCGCTCGAGCGCAGTTACCTCGCCCAGCTGCGCGGTGACGCCGAGGGCACGGCGGAGTTCGCCGGGCAGGTTCTGGCCTGCAGTGGCGAGGATGAGTGGCTGCTGAGCTCTACCGCGCGGGGATTCCTCGCCGTGGCCGAATGGCTCCGTGGCCGTCTCACCGACGCCGAGCGGGCCTTCTCCGCCAGCATCGCCGGGTGGCGGGCCGCCGGGCAGGCCACCGTGGCCGCGTGGGGCAGCTATCAGCTCGGCCAGGTCCAGCGGGCCCGGGGCCGCCCGGACGCAGCGGTACTGACCAGCGAGCAGGCGCTGGAGGCCGCCGCCGGGCCCGGCGGCGCGCCGCTGCCCGCCTCAGGTCCTGCGTATGTGGGCCTGGCCGAGGTGGCCTACCAGCGCAACGAACTCGACCTGGCGCTGGGCTACGTCACCGAGGGCGTCGCGCTCTGCCGCCAGTTCGTCTACACCCCGCCGCTGGCGGCCGGGCTGGTGACGCTGGCGTGGATCCGCCAGGCCGCCGGAGACCGGACCGGTGCCCTGGCGGCCATCGAGGAGGCCGGCCACGCCTCGCCCGTGCCGCCCGGGCTGCTCAACCAGGTCCCGGCGCAGCGGGCGCGGCTCCTGCTGGCTCAGGGCGACCTGAGCGGAGCCGCGCACTGGGCTGAAGGGTGCGGCCTGAGTGCGGACGACGAGCCGGCCTACCCGCGCGAAGCCGGGCACCTGCTGCTGGCCCGGGTGCTCCTGGCCCAGGATCGGCCCGATCTGGCCCTTGCGCTGCTTGACCGGCTGGGGGCGGCGGCCGCCGCCCAGGATCGCACCGGCAGCATCGCCGAGATCGGCGCGCTCCGGGCACTGGCGCTGGCCGCCAGCGGCCAGCAGGCGACGGCCGTGACCTCCCTGGCCGAGGCGCTCACGCTGGCTTGCCCGCGGGGTTACCTGCGGATCTTCCTCGACGAAGGGCGGCCGATGGCCGCTCTGCTCGGCCGGCTCATCGCGGCCCAGCGGGCTAGCCGGGCCGCCGCGGAAGTCCCGCTCGGCTGCCTGGCCCGGCTTCAGCGTGCCTTTGACGGCGGGGCCGCCCCCACTGACCGGGGTCACGACCGTCCGCCTCGGGTGCCCGGCATGCTGGACTCGCTGACCAGCCGCGAGCTCGAGGTCCTGAGGATGCTGGCCATGGGCCAGCCGAACCAGGCCATCGCGCGCGAGCTCGTGGTCACCCTGGACACCGTCAAGAAGCATGTCGGCCACCTGCTGGGCAAGCTCGGCGCGGCTAACCGCACCGAAGCCGTCGCCCGGGCCCGCGAGCTTGGGCTGATTCCTTAGCGCGCGCCGGAGGGCAGGCGCAGCGCGGGCCGGGCAGGGTGCTCACACCAGAGGATCGTCTGGAACCCGCAGTGCGTTGAGAGACGACTCAAGAGCTGACAGCCGGGCACTCAGGACCCCTGCATGCTGTGCGCTGGCTTCTCCTGGTGAACGCCGGGCGTCCACAGCCTCACGGACAGCCCGCAGCGAGAGGATGGCATTTTCCACCTGAACGCGGCGGTGCTCAGTGGGAGCGGTCTCACGCATCGCGAACAACGCCTCGGTGAGGTCATCCGCGCGGCGCTGGAGGTCAGCCAGGCGGACGCTGGCCGCCTCGGTGAACAGGTCCTGCCGTTCGGCCGCGCGCACCGCGCCGTCGATGGCTGCGCCCTTCGCATACGCATCGACGGCTCTCGAATGCCACCCGTCCGTCCCGGCAGAGGGGCGGCCGCGCCCGGGAGACCGGGTCGCCAGCAGGATTATGCCGAGGAGGACCACGGCGCCGAGGGCGACCCACAACCAGGTGAGGTTGAAGTTGAACCCGCTGGTTGAGCTGGACGAACTGCTCGGTGTCGGGCTCGGCGAGGTCGAGGCCGTGCTCGGCGCGGCCGTCGGGCTGGCCGTGCTCGGTGCCGGCGTCGGGCTGGCTGCGGTCGGTGGTGGTGAGGGCTGGGCGGTGGGCGGTGCCGATGCGTCCGCGCTGGGTGAGGAGGCGGTGACTGCGCCGCGAGCACTCTGCGCGCCTACGGTCACGAGGCCGCCGGCGAACAGGATTACGGCCGCAAGCAGCAGGCTCTGCATGAGGCGTGGCATCCCCGGTGCTTCCATGGCTTGATCCTGACGGAATCCGTCAATTACCGCCACACCCCCGGCCCAGGAGCCCAGGCGCAACGCCAGTTAAGGCCGCCTCGTCCCGGAGCGATGATCCGCGGACGGTCAGGCCTGGGGTGCGGGCGCCTGGCCGGCTGCGGTGGCCAGCGTGCGGGTCACCGGCACCGGGTTGCGGAACAGGTCGAGGACGGGGCAGTGCTCGTCGACTGCGGCCGCGAGGTCCTGGTAGCGCTCGGGGCTTTCCGGCCCGGTCACACTGACGTCGAGACGGATCGCGCTCAGGCCGGGCCGCACGGTGTCGTCGACGCCGCGTCCGCGGCCGATGGCTTGCGCTGGACGCGCTCGCTGACCAGCGCACGGGCCAGGCGGTCCGCCCCGGCCCGGGCCGCGGCGGCGATCAAGGTCAGGTCGATGACGTCACGCTGGGCGTGGCAGCCGGGAACCGCACTGGGGGCCTGGAGCTACTGGAGCCCGGAACGGACGGACGTGATGCGCTGCGTGTTGAAGCCGAGCCAGTGCATCCGGCCCACGTAGCGCGCGTGCTCAACCTTCAGGCAGCAGTCCATGATCACCGTGACGCCGCCCTCCTCGGCGATCCGCGCCCCCTCCTCGTTGATCACGCCGAACTGGCACCAGAGGGCGGTGGCGTGAATCGCCACCGCGTCCCGCGCGATGCCCGGCAGCGCATCCGGCGCGCGGAACACGTTCACGATGTCCACCGGAACTGGCACGTCCAGCAGGCGCGCGTAGCACTTCTGCCCGAGGATCTCGCTCTCGCGGGGATTCACCGGGATCACGTGGTAGCCGTGCCGCCTGAGGTAGTAGCCAACGAAGTTGCTGGCCCGTAGCTCGTTGCCGGACAGGCCGACGACCGCGATCGTCCTGGCGCTGTGCACCACCCGCTGAATGGTCAGTGAGTCCTGATATCGCGCGAGATCGGTCATGCCGTCGCTACCTTCTCCCCCGCTGTCGCGGCGACCCGCGCGAACCCCTGCTCCAGATCCCAGATCAGGTCCTCGACGGACTCGGTCCCCACCGACAGCCGCACCGTCCCCGGCCCGACGCCGGCCGCCCGCAGTTCGTCGTCGCCCAGCTGGCGGTGCGTCGTGCTGGCCGGGTGGATGATCAGGCTCTTCGCGTCGCCGACGTTCGCCAGGTGGGACCAGAGCGTCACGCCGCGGATGAGGTTCTGCCCGCCGGCCCGGCCACCGGCGCAGTCGAACGAGAACACCGCGCCCGCCCCGCGCGGCAGGTACTTCTCCACCAGCGGCCGGTACCTGCTCGCCGGCAGGCCAGGGTAGGTCACATTCGACGCCAGCTCGTGCGCCTGCAGGAACGTCGCGACCGCCCGCGCGTTCTCGACGTGGCGTTCCATCCGCAGCGACAGCGTCTCGAGCCCCTGCAGGAACAGGAAGGCATTGAACGGAGCGAGCGCCCCGCCCAGATCGCGCAGGGTCTCGGCCCGCAGCTTCATCAGGTAGCCGTACGTCCCGAACGTCTCGTGGAACTGCAGGCCGTGGTAGGCCGGCGACGGATCCGCGACCACCGGGAACCGCCCGTTGGACCAGTTGAACGTGCCCGCCTCGACGACGACGCCGCCGATGCTCGTGCCGTGGCCGCCGATGAACTTGGTCGCCGAGTGGATCACGATGTCGGCGCCCCATTCGATCGGGCGGCACAGGTACGGCGTCGCGAACGTGCTGTCCACGATCAGCGGCAGCTCGTGCTCGTGCGCGATGGCCGCCACCGTCTCGATGTCCAGCACGTTCCCGCCCGGGTTGCCGATCGTCTCGCCGAAGAACGCCTTGGTGTTGGCGCGGACCGCCTTCCGCCACGCATCCGGGTCGTCGGGATCGACCCAGGTCAGCTCCACGTTCATCTTGCGCAGCACATGCTTGAACTGGTTCACGGTCCCGCCGTAGAGCGCCGAGGACGAGACCAGGTGGTCGCCCGGCTCCAGCAGCGTGAACAGCGCGGCCGCCTGCGCGGCGAGCCCGCTGGCGAACGCCACCGCGCCAGCGCCGCCCTCCAGGTTCGCCACCCGCTCCTCGAACACCGCGACGGTCGGGTTCATGATGCGCGAATACGTGTTCCCGTATTCCTGCAGGTTGAAGTAGGCCGCCGCGGATTCCGGGTCCTCGAACACGTAGCTGGTCGTCTGGAAGATCGGCGCCGCGCGCGCGCCCGTGTTCGGGTCGGGCCGCTGCCCGGCGTGCAACTGCCGGGTCTCGAAGCCGAATGCGCGGTCCTGCTCGGCAGGCACAGCCTCGGCCCGGGAGGGCTGGTCGGTCACGAAGATCCCTTCTCCGACGTCATCCGCCGGCTCCGTCTTCGGCCAGCCCGTGCTTGCTCAAAGAGCTGTGCTGGCCCAGGAACTGGCGGATTATGGGGGTCTGGCGCGCTTCCTCGAGCAGGAAGCAGTCGTGGCCGTACGGGGCCTCGATGACATGGAGCTCGGCCGGCTTGCCGAGAGCGCGAAGCGCGTTGGCGACCTCCCCCGACGAGGTCGGCGGGTACAGCCAGTCGGAGCTGAACGCGATCAGCAGGGTACGCGCCGAGATGCCTTCGAGTGCCCGGGTGAGCGATCCGCCGCCGTGCTGCCGGGCGAGATCGAAATACGTCAGCGCGCGCGACGTGTAGAGATAGGTGTTGGCGTCGAAGCGCCTGACGAACGAGTCCGCCTGGTGCCGCAGGTAGCTCTCGACCTCGAACTCCGGTTCGGTGATCGTGTAGCGGATATCGTCGGCGAACTGCAGCCGCCGGCCGAACTTGTCGTTCAGGGCCGGTGCGGACAGGTACGTGACGTGGCCGACCATCCGGGCCACCCCCAGGCCGGCCTCCGGCGCGGCGCCCGTGCCGTAGTAGTGGCCGCCCCGCCAGGCCGGGTCGCCCGTGATCGCGGCCCGCGCGATCGCGTTCCAGGCCACGCCCTGCGGGTGCAGGGCATGCGTGCTGGCGATGGCCACGACGGCATCGACCTGGTCAGGAAACAGGATCGCCCACTCGAACGCCTGCATCCCGCCGAGCGAGCCTCCGGCGACCGCGGCAAGCCGCTCGATACCGAGGGTGTCCAGGAACGCACGCTCGGTCCGCACCATGTCCGCGACGGTGATCACGGGGAAGTCCGGCCCGTAGGGCTGGCCGGTCGCCGGGTCGGTCGACGACGGCCCCGTCGTCCCGCGGCAGCCGCCGAGCAGGTTCGTGGAGACGACGAAGAAGCGGTCGGTGTCGAACGCCTTGCCGGGGCCGATCATCCCGTCCCACCAGCCGAGCCCCCGGCGGGCTGCGTCGTCACGATCCTCGGCCCCGAATCCGTCGCGCGTGCTCTCCTCGGGCGGCGTCTTCGCGAAGCCCGCCGCATGGGCGTCGCCGCTGAGCGCGTGGCACACCAGGATGACGTTGTCGCGCCGGGGTGAGAGGGCCCCGTAGGTCTCGTAGGCCACGCGGACCGGGTACAGCTCCCGCCCGCAGTCGAGCCGCACCGGCCCGGGCAGGTCGAGGTACTGTGTCTCGACCGTGCCCACCGAGCCGGCCGCGAGCGTCGAGGCTGGCTCCGCCATGGGGGCTATCGTAGCTTGCCCTGCTCAGGGTATTGTCAAGCGTCTTGATAGGGAAACCGGGGATCGAAGGGGCGTCACCCAATATGACTACGGAAGTAACCAACGGCGTTAACGTGCAGGCCCTGCTCGACGCGCGCGAAGTCCTGAAGGGCGCGCCTGAGGCCGCCCAGTTCACCTGGCGCGCGTCGGCCAAGTGGCAAAGTGGCGTGCACAGCACGATCAAGGTCCAGAGCTTCTTCGGCCTGGGGGAGGAGCACAACCACAACGAAGAGTGGACGTTCGAAGCCGACCACCCCGAGGTCTTCGCCGCGGAGGACAACGGCATCACGCCGATCGAGTACCTCCTCGTGGGCCTGGCGAGCTGCCTGACGGGGGGTATCGCGTCCGTCGCGGAGAACCGCGGCATCCAGCTCCGCTCGGTCGAGTCGACGGTCGAGGGCGGGCACGACATCCGCGGGATCCTCGGTGCCGACAGCGACGTCCGCAACGGCTTCAACGACATCAAGGTGACGTTCACCATCGACGCGGACGCGTCGCGGCAGGAGATCGAGGCGCTGGTCGCCCAGTCCCAGAAGCGCTCCGCCGTGTTCGACGCTCTCACGAATCCGACGGACGTCACCGTCGAAGTCGCCTGAGGGGCCAAGCCATCGAGCGCACCACCACGGTCGTCATCGGCGGGGGGCACGCGGGCCTCGCTGCGAGCCGCTTCCTCAGCGACCGGTCGATCGACCACGTCGTTCTCGAGCGCGGGGAGGTGGCCAACTCCTGGCGGCGCGAACGCTGGGACTCCCTGCGGCTGCTCACTCCCAACTGGCAGAGCCGCCTGCCGGGCCTGGGCTACGAAGGCCCGGATCCGGACGGCTACATGACGGTGGGCGAGGTGATCGAGTTCATCGAGCACTTCGCCAAGGTCTCGCGAGCTCCCGTCCGGACGGGCGTGAACGTTACAGAGGTGCGGCAGGCCGACGGCGGGTACCGCGTCACGACAAGCCACGGCGAGATTCACTCCCGGACCGTGGTCATCGCGAGCGGCGCCTGCAATAGGCCAGCGCAGCCGCCGCTGCGCGATGCGGTGCCGGCGTCCGTCGGGCAGCTGACGCCGCTGCGCTACCGCGACCCTGCCCAGCTACCCGACGGCGGCGTGCTCGTCGTGGGAGCCTCGGCGACCGGCGTGCAGCTGGCGGCCGAGCTGCGGCAGTCGGGCCGGCCGGTGATCCTCTCGGTGGGGGAGCACGTGCGGCTGCCGCGCACGTACCGCGGACGCGATGTGCTGTGGTGGATGGACGCGTCGGGCGTGTGGGACCAGCGGTACGACGAGGTTGAGGATCTGACCCGGGCCCGGCGGCTGCCGTCGCCCCAGCTCGTCGGGACCCCTGAGCGGGCGACGCTGGACCTCAACGCGCTCGCCTCGATGGGCGTCGAGCTGGTGGGCCGCTGGGCGGCGGTGCGTGACGGCCGCGCGCTGCTCTCCGGTGGCCTGCGCAACGTGTTCTCGCTCGCGGACCTCAAGATGGAGCGCCTCCTGGACACGTTCGACGAGTCGGCCAAGGCGGAGGGGTATGACACCGACGTCGGCCCTCCCGAGCGCTTCCCGGCGACACGCGTGCCCGAGTCAACGCGGTTGCAGCTCGACCTGCGAAGCGGCGAGATCGCCGCGATCGTGTGGGCGACCGGTTTCCGGCCTGACTACGGGTGGCTCGACGTGCCGGTGGTCGGCCCGAAGGGCCAGCTGAACCACGAGGGCGGTGTGGTCGACAGCCCGGGACTGTACGCCCTGGGGCTGCCGGTGCTGCGGCGGCGCAAGTCCACGTTCATCTACGGTATCGAGGACGACGCGCGTGAGGTGATCGATCACCTCGTGCGGTACCTGGGCACTCAGCGCCGCTGCCATTCTTCGGCGAGGAGCTGGTAGGAGCGGACCCGGTCGGCATGGCCGTGGGTGATGGTCGTGATGATCAGCTCGTCGGCACCAGTTGCCTCCTGGAGCTGCTCGAGCTGGTCGGCGACCTGCTTCGGGGAGCCGGTGAACTCTGCTTGTGCGGCCTGGCCATGGTCAGCTCCTCCCGGTGAGGGCGTAACGGCTGGCGGGCCGGCGCAGCCCCAGCCGCCCGCGCAGCGTGCCGGCCTCGTAGGACGTGCGGAACACGCCGCGGCGCTGCAGTTCGGGCACCAGGCCTCTGGTGATCGCCTCGAGATCCGCGGGGATGCCGCCGGGACGCAGCCGGAAGCCGGACAGCCCGGCCTGCCGCCACTCCTGCATCAGCCCGGCGAGCTGAGCTGGGGTGCCGGTGAAGACAGCCGCGTCGCTGGCATACTCCTGCCCGGCGAGGTCATCCAGCCGGGCCTTGCGGTCCGCCGCGGGGACCTGGACCCCAGCCCGCCCAGCGCTGACATAGTCGAGCGTCGCGATGGCCTTCGAAACATGAAACGGCTCGGTGTGCGTGACGACGACCACCGGCACCAGCCCGATGTGGCGGGTCACCGGCGCCACCCGGGCAGCAATGAGGACGGCGTCCAGCCGCCCGCGCACCTGGTCTGGCCTCCGCCGGATAGCCCTGTCCGTGGCGCCGGGCTCCTGGCGGGCCCGGCCTGGCCGCCGGCGTGCGCCACGGCGCTCCCAGCCGGGGCACACGGCCTCAGCCTGAGGGGAGGGGTTTGCGGGGGTAGTTGCCATTGCCCAGGTGGTTCGCTAAGCGTATATTCAAGGGAATAGTTGCTGTGATCGCCTGGGCACGGCTGTAGGTCAGGCCGGTTTGGGGACGTCGCTCCAGACCTTGGTGGCGTGGTTAAAGTTACCGAGGAAGAGTCAATGAGCGTCCCAGAATTGCCGAGCGTATACGCGAAACCGCTTACACGGCTGGTGGAACTGCCGGGCCGCGGGACGACCCGGGTGTGGGAGTGCGTCGGCCCGCCGGGCGCGGGAACCCTGGTGCTTATCCACGGGGTGGCGGGCACGGCCGAGCTGAACTGGGGAAAGGTCTTCTCGCTGCTCGGGCGGCATTTCCGGGTCGTGGCCGCCGACCTGCGTGGCCATGGTGACGGGATCCCGCTGCGTTCCCGGTTCCGGCTTGAGGTGTGCGCTGACGATGTCGCCGCGCTGGCAGGTGTCCTTGATATCCCCAGGTTCACTGCCGTGGGTTATTCCATGGGCGGCATGGTGGCCCAGTTGCTGTACCGGAGGCACGCGTCACTGCTGTCGGGCCTGGTGTTGTGCTCCACTGCGGGCAACGTCCGCGGATCGCCGGCGGAACGGATGGCCGCGCTCGCGGTGCCGGCGATGGCCGCCGCCCTCCAGTGGAACCCGATGCTGCATCTGATGAGTGCTGACTTCTTCGGCCTGGCGCTGCTGGGCCGTATTGACGACCCGGCGACGGCCAGGTGGGCCCGCGCACATTTGAGCAGAACCACGCTGGCCACCACCATCTCGGCCATGCACGCCGTCTGCGGGTTCACCTCGGACCGCTGGATCAGCCAGGTCGATGTGCCGGCCGCGGTGGTCATCACGGTCCGGGACCACATCGTGCCCCCGGACCGCCAGCTTGAACTGGCC
The DNA here is from genome assembly GCA_963782185.1 of uncultured Actinomycetes bacterium. Lineage (GTDB taxonomy): Bacteria > Actinomycetota > Actinomycetes > Streptosporangiales > Streptosporangiaceae > RYN-230. The sequence continues at coordinate 381,436 of CAWAJB010000027.1, read as the reverse complement.
CGGGCAATGCCCACCGCGACGGTTCACCACGTGGACGGCGATCACGGGGCATGCATCAACGCACCGCGGTTGTTCGCCCGTGCCTTGCTCGAGGCCTGCTGGTCAGCGGAGCGAGCCCTCGACAGTGCAGTATTTACGCCTGCCTGAACGCCGGCGCCTGGCCGGTCAGGATGTAGCCGCTGCCGAGCCCTAGCTGCCGTACGTGCACGTGCTCGAGCAGTTGGCTGAGATGTTGCCATGGCCGCTGGAACCCCTGGAAGCTCCGCACGTAGGGGGCGTGGAGCATCGTCACGGGCAGGTTCAGGGCTACCATCCACGGTGGCGCCCACTTGCCGCCGCCGGCGGCCACCCCGGCACCAGGACGTAGCTTGCTCAGGACGTTCGCCAGCGCGTCATGGGACTGCATGATGTCGTGGACGGCGCAGAACAGGGCGGCGTCTGCGGTTAACGAGATCTGCGCATCCTCGGCTGAGGACTGCACGACCGTGACGTTATCCCAGCCCTCCTGCTCGATGCGTTCGCGTGCCACCGCCACCATCTCCGGTGACTCCTCGATGCCGACCACGCTCCCGTGCGGGCCGACCTTGTCCAGGAGCGAGCCGTGGCACAGCCCTGTCCCGCATCCCACGTCGAGGACCACCTGCCCGCGGCGGACTGGGAGTGCCTCGACGACTGCCTGGCGGTAGCTCTGAAGTGGGCCAGTCCTCCGATCGTAGGAGCGGGCGTGCTCCCGGTAAGCCGGCTGCCGCGCCAGCTCCCGTCCCGACGCAGGTACCGAATGACGCGATCCGCTCATGATCCCTTACCCCTTCACGCCTCTCGTCGAGAGGCGGCATATCCCTGATGTGTTCCCGGCGTGCAATTCGTGTCGGGATCCAACGTATCCACGTTGCGGTTAAATGTGTTAACCGGGTGTAACTTTTTGGGGTCCATGGCGGCCGGCTAATGTTCTCCATGTGACGGAACGCTGGCCATGATGCCGTGGTGGCGGAAGAGGATTTATTGCTGTCCCTCAATTCAATTCTTGACATCCTCTTTCCTTGCTCTATCCGCTCTCGTTAACGGGGCACTCCGTAAATCCGCCGGCTTAGCCCGGGCTGGTTCCCGCATGCCGTACTGCAGTCCGCCCCGCCAGCTACGACGGCGTAGGGTGAAGATCATGAATCGTGACCGGCCAGGTGGCCAGGGTTTGGTGCCTGGGCCCGTCCATGCCCTGTTCCAGCGACGTGTCGCAGGCGACGATGCGCTCCTGCGGCTCGCGGGGCTCCGTTTCGCCCAGACGGGCCTGGCCGCCGAGGTGTACGCCGGCACGCCAGGTGAACTTGATCATGTTCTGCAATTCGTGCCGCCCCATCCCCGCCTGCCTGTGGTCCACCTGAACCGCAGCACCAATCTCCTGCACGAGCAGAGCCGCGCCGTGGTCGCAGAGTTCGCCGGCCGATTCGCTGGCCGCGTGGCCGGCCTGGTCGTCCATGACAAGCGTGAGATGGGAGCGCAGACTGACCGCCTGGTGGCCGTGATGCGCGAGCTCAATGCGCGCCTGTGTGAGCGGCCGGGCAGTCCCTTCCTCTTTCTCGAGTACGCCGCCGGCCTGGAGCCGGGCTGGTTCGTCGAGGTGGCGGAGCGGCTCCAGGAAGCGGAGCGGGTGAGTTGCTGCATCGACGTCGGCCACATCGGCATCAGGCAGGCAGCCGCCAGGTTCGCACAGCGCCATCCTGGGCTGAGCCTCAGGGACCTTAGCCCGGCTGACGCGCGGTTGCCCGATCTAGTCGCCGACGTTCAGGCTGCGGTCGCAGAGGCTACGGCGGACCTGCTCGACGTCACACGTTCGATCGGCCGGCTCGGCAAGCACCTCCACTTCCACCTGCACGATGGGCATCCCCTCATCCCAGGCCTCGCGGATCACTTCAGCTTCCTGGCGCGGCTCCCGATTCCCTTCAGCTACCAGGGCCGTGAATCACTGACGATGATGTACGGGCCGGGCGGCCTGGCCTCCATCGCGTCCGCGGCCATCGGGGCATGCCGCCCCGCGGCAGTATCGTTCACGCTGGAGATTCACCAGGTCGAAGGCCGGCTGCCACTCGCTGACGCCGCATCGCTGTTCCCGCACTGGACAGACACCACCAATGCCGAGCGGATGAACTACTGGCTCTCGGTGCTGAGCGACAGTGCGATGCTCATATCTCAGCGCATCGCCGAGCTGTCCCCGGCTGCCGGACGGCCGCCAGCCTGATCCCGCGGCCCGGAACTGGCCGGGTCAGGGCTGGCCGGCGGGGGGATGCGGAAGATATGGATCGACTGATCCTTGGCCCGGCAGCGGCGGTCCTGTTCTGGTTTGGCCTTGTCCGAGACCATGACCACCTGGTCCGGTGCTAGCCATGACACTCCCTCGGCCGTGCCGTACAGGATGCCGCCGTCAGCATCTCTCGGGAGCGCGTAGCTCGTGCCGGCGCCGGTGACCTCCCAGCCGGATGGCGCGAGGTTGCCAACCCACAGCGCCGATGAGACCTGCGATACAACCGCCATCCGGTCGCCGTTCACCGCGATGCCGCTGTAGTCCACGAACAGGACCGTTTCCGGCAGCCGGACCTTGGCCACGCGGTGCCAGTGGTGGCGTCCGCGCTGGAACACGTGGATCCGCCCGCCTCCGGGGACGCGGCCTGCCGCACCCCCTTGGCACCGGTTGCCCTCACAGAGCCCAAGCAGGTACGTCCGCCCCTCGCGGTGCACGCAGGTCAGGCCCTCCAGCCCCTTGTTCGGCCGGTCGAGCGGGAAGTCGAGCCAGGCAGTGCCGATATAGCCGAAATTAATGTCATACTCCTGCACCGCGGCCATGAACGTCGCGCGACCGCGGGGAAGCGATTCGATCAGGACGTAGAAACGGCCGTTCCGCGAGTCGTAGGCGATGTCCTCGAAACCGCGGCGGTGGCCCCGGTCATGTTCGATCACGTGATTGGCCGTGGCGGCGCAGGACAGTTCGGCGCCGACACACGCGATGTGCGGGAGGTTGTCGAAGATCACGTAGAACAGCCCGTCCCTGGCCAGCACGCCGCTGGCCTCCAGCCTCGGATCCAGCCTGCCCGCGAGGATGTCGAAGAGCTTCGCTTCCCTCACCAGTTCAAGCTGCTGCATCAGGCCCTGCGTGGCAGCCATGGCCAGCCTCCCCGGCTTGTCCCGTCACGCTCGCGGCAGAGGTTCCATGGTGGCCGGGAAGCCCCCTTCGTGCGGGGCGCGCGGCGTCGCCTTCCGCGCCTGCTCCAGTTGCTGGCGCGCGCTGTCGCGCCGCATGCGGACGTAATGGACGATGCCTTCGGACTTTTCCTGCCCGCGGCGGAGCTCGTTTTGCTTGCAGCCGCTCAGGTAGACCTCATCGTTGGTGAACTGGCGGCCGGTGAACGGCTGGCCGTAAGGCGTGCCCGATTCGAGATAGGCGGCCTGGCGTACACGGCCCCACAGCCCGTCGTCGGAGTCGGCCGCGATCCGCTCGCCGAACGCGTCCGGATTGAACTGGGTATCCAGCAGGAGCTCCAGGTAGTCCAGGTAATAATCGCGGTAATCGCGGTTGCGCAGCAGGTTCTGGACCAGCGGTATGCGTGACGTTGCGTGGTAGCGCCAGTATTTCTTGGTGTTTCCTGGCCAGTCGAGAATGTCGGTGTACTGCCATTGCGTGCCGAAGTAGTCAATACCCAGGCAGTTGTCGTAGTCCCAGGGAATGAATGTGAAATACGGAGAGTGCATGAAGTCGTCTTCAGCGCCCAGCCGCCCAGAGTTATAGAGGTAGTAGTTGGACGGGGTGGCGTAGTAGTTGTCCCAGCTGCCGAGCAGCACGTTGACGCTCGCCCATCTGAGGAAGGCGTGCGCGTTCATGATGCCGTCGACCGACTCCCGGAAGGCATCGGTGTCGAATCGCCCGTCTCCGCCGGGAAGTCCCGTGCCGTTGATCGCCGCGATGAACTTCGCCAGGTCATCGTAGGTGTTTGCGTCCCGGTCGTCCTTGTTGGTCTTGAGCCGGTAGGTCCGTTCATCGTCGTCGGCCGTAAAGTACTGGCGCCCGCTGTCGTCACCGTCGCGGCCGGCCCGGTGTTCCAGGGTCGCGCATCCGACGTCCCCGCAATAGGCCTTGTAGAGGTTGCCGCGATCGTTATCACCGAAGTGATCTTTGAGGAATCTCCTGTCAACCTGCTCGATAACAGAGAAAAGGCCATAGTAAGTTGCGTCGAATGCGAGCTTTCCGTAGGTGTGCCGCGCTGAAGGCACGCCTGCATTGCGGAAGAGGTGCCAGGCAAACGCTTCCCGCATTTGCGAAGGATCGTTGTACATCGACTTGAGATTGACGCACGTCATTCCGGCCAGGTGGTCGCCGCTGTGCTTGAGAGAGATTTTCCATGATCTCTTCGGGGCATGCAGGGTGCGGTTGCCACTGTTCTCGAGGCAGAAGCCCTGCGTGCTGAACGCGACGCCCCCGGCACCTGGTCCGGGGATGTGCTGATCGTCGGCCGGGTCGGTGCGCCACACATCCAGCCGTGCGCCGCGCGGCGCGTCCGCCTCGTGTGTCAGCACACCGGGCTGCTGCGGGAAGCCCGTGATGTGGAACATGTGCATGCTGGCCGCAAAGAACTCGTCCTTAGCCTGCGCCGTGGGTGCCGCCCCGCTCGTCGCGTCCATCCGTCCTCCCGAATGCCCCGCTGACCCTCAGGTGCAACGGCAGTCCCGTCTATCGCCGATCCCTGCCCTGTAAGAGTCAGATCTTGCCGTTCTGATACCCCGTCCGGGTCAGAAGGTGCATATTGGCTTGCCCGGGCTTGACGGCATGGGCGAGTCACGGCTGCTTCAAGATCGTTCTAGGTCAGCGCTGGCCGTTCCCGGGCTGCCGGGGCGTGATGTTGTGTCCCGGGCAAGACGGTCCGCGGCGGCCGGAACCCTGACGGCAGCCAGGTCCACCTAACGATCGAGCGGCACGTCACCGCCCTGGACGGCTCGCCGCTGCCCGGCATCGCCGCGCTCGGCGTCGCCAGCCTGGCCGCCACCCGCGCCAGCCCCCCGGGGCAACCGCTCGCAGGGGGCAGGGCAGCTATCAGGAAGTTGGACAGCACCAGGAGCGATGCCAGACAGTAGCCCCGACATCAACGATGATCGGCCTGCCGTCCGCGCCGTCCGCAGCCTCGCATCGGTGCCGCCGGCGCCCGGAAAGGAGTCGCCCACCATGGCCGAGAGCGAACTGTTCGACAGGGCCTTCAAGCGCGCCGGGATGTCCTGGGCGCTGAGTACGTCGACGCGAACCTCGCTGACACCGACGAGTTCATGATGGCCTTCCAGCGCGTCGTGACTGAGTGGGCGTGGGGGTACGCGTGGAGCAGGCCAGGTCTGGACCGCAAGACACGGAGCATGCTGAATCTTGCGATCTTGACAGCGCTGGGGCGGCCCGACGAGCTGGGCATCTATGTGAAGGGCGCGATCGCCAGGCGTATGGGCCGAGGAGATCAAGGAGATACTGATTCACGCCACCGTGTACTGCGGCACACCAGCCGGGCGCCAGGCGTTCCGGGCAGCGCATGAGGCTCTCCTGGCCGAGGGCGTGTTGGTCGTCCCAGCTGAGCGCCCGGAACCGGGGTCGTGCTATCACGCCCCGGCAGCCCGGGAACGGCCAGCGCTGGCCCTGGAACGATCTCGAAACAGCCGTGATGGGCGAGTACGTCCGCATAGCGGTCCCGCGGTAGAAGCTGAGGCGGCAGCAGCAGATGCCAGGGGCGGCCCCTGGTGACAGGAGCCGCCCCTGGTTTACCGCACCCCTGGGTTCAGTGGCCGGCCGAGATCGGCCTGGTCACGTGGTGGAAGGAGTTCGTGCCGAGGCCGAACGCCTTCACCGGCTTGCTGAGCCAGATGCCGATCTTGTTGTCGAAGATGTGGTTGTGCGCGATCACGGTCCGCACCGGGGTGCCGCCGGAGAACACGAGGACGCCGGTGGTCTTCATGTCCGTTGGCGAGGCGGGTGCGTCCAGCGGATCGCCGCCGGTGTTGTTCGTCCCGATCTTGTTTCCGATGATCTTGTTGCCGCTGAGGTCCTCGAACTGCCCTGGCGCGAGGGTGTGCGCGTGCATGGTCACGCCGGACAGCTCGTTGCCTGCGATGAAGTTGCCGGCGACCAGGTTGTCGTACGACGCGGTGCCTGGCCCGGCGTTGGCGAACAGCACTCCCGCGCCCTCGCCCTTGAGGCCGTTGCTGGTGATCACGTTGTGCACGATGGCGTTGTCGTAGACGCCGGCCACGGCAGGCTGCCGCTGGCCCTTGCTGTTCAGCGCGGCCGGATTGTGACCGGGCACCGTGATTCCGCAGTCGGAGGCGTTGCGGGTCACCACGTTGTTCTCGATGACGTTGTTATGGGTCGGCCCGGTCTCGTCGGTCAGCAGCACCCCGCCCGAGTTGTGCGCGATGAAGTTGCCGTTCACCCGGGAATCCGCGACGGACAGGAAGTGCACACCCTCCCCGCAGTCACCGGGAACCTGCCCTTCTGCCTGGCATTCGAAGTAGGCCGAGGCGGGCGGGACGCCGCCGCCGAGATCGTTGTGCACCACCGCGTTGTGCTTGATGGTGATGTCGCTGATGGTGCCGCGCACCCCCGCGGCGAGGATGCCCTCGCCCAGCGCGTTCCTGACCGTGAAGCCCTGGATGCGCACGTGGGAGCTGACCGCCACCACGCCGGCGAAGATGGTCAGCTTCCCGGCACCGGGCGGCTCAACCACGAACTTCGGTGTGACCCCCGTTTCGTCGATGGTCGCCCGCAGGCCGATCAGCGCCACGGGTTTCTTGATGACCACCTGCTCGTGATAGACCCCTGGACAGACCACCACGGCCGACCACGCCTGTGCCGCCTTGAGGGCGGACCGGATGGTTCGGTACCTGGCCGAGTGGCAGGACTGGCCGGACCCGTTTGGGGTCGCGTTCTTCGACACGAACAGGGCCTGGCCGTGGCCTGGCGAACCCGTGCCCGCCGCGGCCGGTCCGGCCTGCGCCAGCATCGCCCCCGCCACCAGCAACGGTGTGACCAGCGAACTCGTGATCAGGCCAGCCTTGAATGACCTCATGTGCCCCCACCTTCCCCCTGGGCCGGGCAAGTGCTATGGGCCCGAGTCCTCCCCCGCCCGGCGTCAACGGCAAGCCCGGTGGCCGGCCTTGGTCAGCGCACCCCGGCCGGCCGGTTCCCCACAGCACTGAACTGCCTAACCCAGATCAGCCGGATTTGTCAACCAATCTGCGCCTTTTCCCGGCGCGATGGCGCGGTTGCGCCGGCCGTGGGCGGCGGGCCGGCCGCCGCCGCGCGGCACGTGGTCCCGCTAGCCGGGTGGGGGCGCTGCGCCGGCGTCGGGTGCCGGTGAGCCCGGCGCGGGGCTTTCCCTGGACTGGGGTCCGGGTGTGCGCCGGCTGCGATGCTGCTCCCACAGGTCACGGAGAATGATCTGGATCATGGCCGCGACGGGGATGGCCAGCAGTGCGCCGGCGAGGCCGGCCAGTTCGACCGCGACCAGGATCGCGATGAGAACGGTCAGCGGGTTGAGCTGGACGGTGCGGGAGAAGATGAGCGGCTGCAGCAGGTGATTCTCCAGTTGCTGGTACACCACGAAGAAGACGACCACGATGATGCCGGCCGGTACCGAATAGATGAACGCGGCCAGCCCGGCCACGACGGCGCCGAGGGTTGCGCCGACGAGCGGGATCAGGTCGCAGATACCGACAAACAGCGCGATCAGCCCGCTGAACGGGATGCCGAGGACCGCCAGGACCACATAGGTCGCCGCGCCGCAGATCACGCTGATGAGCAGGTTGCCGGAGATGTACCCGGTGACGGTCTTGGCGCAGGCGGTGCCCACCGCCCGGATGCGGCGAGCACGGTCGTCCGGGAAGAGGGCGAGAGTGCCGTGCACAAGTTTCGGCCCCTGGACGACCATCAGGAATGACAGCACGAAGATGGTGATCGTGGCGGCGACGCCGGTCGCCGCGGTCTTGAGGAACCCGAGCGCAGGGGCCCCCAGGCTGCCGACGAACGATCGGATCTTACTGTCGTTCTGCTGGATGTAGCCGAGAACTCCGGTCCGGTCGAGCAGGTGACCGACGGGGCCCCGGCCTGCGCGGGCATCGTTGATCAGCGCGGGCAGCTGTTGGGCCAGGGAGGTCCCCTCCCGGGCCAGCGGCACGGCGAACAGCGTGACCAGCCCGCCGATGAGCACCACGAGCAGCAGGTACACCACCAGGGTCGCGAGCGACCGCCGGCACCAGGGCAGGTGCCGCTCGACCCAGCTGACGACCGGGTAGACGGCGACAGCGAAGAAGCCCGCGATGATGATCCAGATCAGGACCCGCTGAATGTCGCGGATCAGGAGCAGCAGCGCCGCGGTGGCCAGGACCAGACCGATCGCAGCCAGGATCGTGCGTACCGGGACCGGCTGCCGGGCGGTTTCCCGCGGAGGGATGGGCCCGGGCCCGGCGGCCGCGTCGCCGGGTCCGCGATCAGCTGGGTCCGCTTCTGCGCCGGGACGGGTCATGGGCTTCCGTTACCCGGGTATCACCAGCGCAACCCGTCCTCATCGACCTCCACATCACCTACACACGTCCTGCACCAAGGCTGCGACGCGGCGAACAGTGCCACGCCGGCCAGGCCGAACCGGACCGCCCACGCCTTCGCCCGCCGCCCGCCCTCGGCCAGGGCCACCGGCATGGGCGCGGCGGAGACCGACCAGACATCCTGGTAACGCTGCGCCATCATGGGCTGGCCGTCCAGGTCGCCTGGCACGGCGAACACATGGAACGCAAGGCCGGGCCGGAGAATGTCTTCACAGACGCGGTAGCCCGTGGTCCGGGCGCTGGGCCCGGCGAACTGGCCGAGCACGTCACGGGGAAGCACGCCCTGGTCGAGCAGGACGCCCAGCCGTCCGGCCTGACAGCGCCGCGGCTCGCCGCCCTCCTCGCGGATCTCGTCGAGCACCCGCTGCGCGGGATGGCCGAAGGCGTTGAGGGTGTGGTCCAGCAGCGCCGGGGCGACCAGGACGCTGCCGGTCTCGTCCCTGAGCCCGAACGGGCCGGTGTCCGACGACCAGATCTGCTCCTCGGCCTCGACGTCGACCTCCATCCAGTCATCGCTGGTGTAGCGGATCCGGGTGACCAGGTACCGCCGCAGGACCCGGTCCCGGTACCAGACGCACTCCGCTCCGGACAGCCGCCCGGCCAGCAGCCCCCGCGGTCCCGGTGCGGTGGTGCCGTGCACGTGCCGGGGGCCGGACCCGGGCAGGACGTGCGCGCAGCCGGCCCGCGGCCAGGGCGCGATCTGTCCGCATGACCATGGACACGTGCGCGCACCCACGGCGGTTCGATGCGAGGTTCCCACGCGCACAAACGGTCTTACCGGCGGGCCGGCTTACCCGCTGCGAAACGATCGCGGGGCCGGTGCGGCTAGGCGATCGTCAGCCCGCCGTCGACCACCAGGGTCTGCCCGTTGACGTAGCTGCTCGCGTCGCTGGCCAGGAAGATCAGGGCCGCGGTGAGTTCGGCGGGGTCGCCCATCCGCCCCATCGGCACCCGTCCCAGCTGCGCGTCGAGGTAGCCGGGGCGGTACTCCTCGGTCATCTCTGACGGGAAGAAACCCGGGGCCAGGGCGTTGACCCGGATTCCTTTCCGCCCGGCCCACTGCTGGGCCAGGTCGCGGGTGAGGCCGAGCAGGCCGGCCTTGCTCGCGGTGTAGGCCGCCTGGGGCAGGCCCCCGGTGGTCAGGGCGAGCACGCTCGCGATGTTCACGATGGTGCTGCCGGGCCGCATCACCCGGCCGCAGGCCTGGGCCATCCAGTAGCACCCGTTGAGGTTGATGCTGATCACGCGGGCGAAGGCCTCGGGGGTCTCGCGGGTGGCCGGGGCCGCGGACGAGACGCCCGCGTTGTTCACCAGGATGTCGATCCGGCCGAACTCGGCCATGGCCACGTCGGCCAGCGCCTGGCAGTCGCCCGGTGAGGACACGTCGGTCGGCACCGCGATCGCCTTCCGGCCGAGGGCGGTGACCGTGTCCCGGGTGGAGGCCAGCCGGTCGGCCCGGCGGGCACCGAGGACGAGATCGGCGCCCGCCTGCCCGAGGCCGGCCGAGAACGCGGCCCCCAGGCCGGAGGACGCGCCGGTCACCACGGCGACCTTGCCTGCGAGGCTGAAGCGATCGAGCAGATTCGCCATGCCGGTTATGGTACGGGTGAGGGTCGCCATGGAACACGGGGCATCGCCTGCGGCGCGGGCGCTGCGGCGCGCGCACGCCGCGCACCGCTACACCCGCCGTGTGGAACGCCGACCACTGGACGGGCAACCTGTACACGGACGGCATCGTGCAGGGTGGCTGGGAGACGACGGTGGACCAGCCCGGCGCGGCGGGCATCCTCATCGCGCTGCCCGGCGGCGAGACGGGGGCCGGCCTCGGCCGGCGCTACGGCCTCACCTCCTACGAAGGCCCCGCGCCGCAGGCCATGGCCCGCGACTTCCTGGCCTGCTTCGAGCAGAATTTCCCCGGCGTCAGCAGTGCCTACAACGGCCGGGCGCACTACGCGTGGTCAGCGGGTGACCCGCACACCGGGGGTGCCTACTCCTACCTCAAGACCGGCCAGTACACCGCGTTCAACGGCATCCAGGGGCGCCGCAGCGGGAACCTGCACTTCGCGGGGGAGCACACCTCGGTGAACTTCCAGGGATACATGGAAGGCGCGCTGCGCAGCGGCTACCGCTGCGCGGCGGAGATCGCCGCACGGGCGCCAGCCTGACCGGCCACCCCGGATAGGGTCACCAGGTATGCCGCAACCGACCGCCGGGCTCGTCGAGATCTTCACCGATGGCGCGTGCTCACCCAACCCGGGCCCGGGCGGGTGGGGCGCCATCCTGCGGTACGGCGGCCACGAGAAGGAGATCTACGGCGGGGAGCCCGCGACCACGAACAACCGCATGGAGATCATGGCGGCGATCCGGGGGCTGGAGAGCCTGACCCGCCCGTCCGTCGTGCACGTCCACACCGACAGCGTGTACCTGCGCAACGGTATCACCCGGTGGCTTCCCGGCTGGAAACGCAATGGCTGGACGACGTCGGACAAGAAACCGGTCAAGAACGCCGACCTGTGGACCCGGCTGGACTCCGCGGCGCGCCAGCACACGGTGGAGTGGTTCTGGGTCAAGGGCCACGCGGGCCATCCGGAGAATGAGCGCGCCGACCAGCTGGCCTGCCGGGGGTCGGCGGAAGCCGCCGCCCTGGCCGGCGGCCGGGCACCGGGGGTATGAGCCCCGCCATGCGCGGGGGGCGGGCTCAGCGGCGCCCCGCGCGGTGCGACCGGGCTGGGCCCCTCCCGGCGGGCCCGGCCCGGCGGGCCCGCAGATAACGCCACACGGCGATGGCCAGGGCGATCACCACGATGGCGGCGATGATGTAAGTGGGGCCCTTGAAGCCGTTGACGATGGACTCCCAGTTGGCCCCGACCGCGTAGCCGGCGTAGGCCAGCGCGGCCGTCCAGGGGATGCAGCCGAGGGTGGTGTAGATCCCGAACCGGACCGGGTCCATGTCCGCGATGCCGGCGGGCAGTGAGATGAAGGTCCGGATGACGGGCAGCAGGCGGCCGATCAGCACCGCCCGCGGCCCGTAGTGGTCGAACCACTGGTTCGCCCGGTCGAGTTCGTGCTGACGCACGTGCAGCCGCCGGCCCCACCGCCGCAGCGCGGGCTGGCCGCCGTAGCGGCCTGCCGCCCAGGCGACGTAGCTGCCGGCGACGTTGCCGGCCACGCCGGCGATGATCACGCCGGCCAGATTGAGTGAGGTGCCCGGGACGGCCCCGGCGGCCAGTGCCCCGCCGAACGTCATGATCAGCTCGGAGGGGACCGGGATGCACGCCGACTCCAGCAGCATGAGCAGGAAGATGGCGGCGTACCCGTAGGTGGCGATCAGATGCTGCATCACTTCACCAGGCCCAGGTACAGGACGCAGCCCAGGCCGGCGATCAGGCAGTAGACCCCGAACGGGGTGAGGGTCCGGGTCCGCAGGTACCGGAGCAGGAAGCGGACCGAGAGGTAGGCTCCGACGCCGGACGCCGCGCTGCCGAGCAGGATCTGGCCGCGGATGCCGTTGCCGAGCGGGCCGAGCAGGTCGGGGATCTTCAGCGCCCCGGCCGCCAGGATGATCGGCGTGGCCAGCAGGAAGGCGAACCGGGCCGCATCCTCGCGGGACAGGCCGCGCGCCATGCCCGCGACCATCGTGACCCCGTCCCGGCTGATCCCGGCCAGCAGGGCCAGGATCTGCGCGGATCCCACCACGACCGACTGCGGGAGGGACATCCGGGCCAGCCGCCGGTCCGCCTCGATCGCCTCCGCCTGCTCCGCCTCACGCAGATCCCGGCCCGCGGCGTGCGCCCGGTCCCCGGCCCGGGCGCGGGACGCCCCCGCGAACTCGGGCTCCCGGGCCGGGACCACTCCCGGCTCGCGTTCCGCGGCGACCGCCGCGTCGGCGGCCAGCGAGGCCCGGCTGCGGTAACGCTCCCCGGCGATGAGGATCAGGCCGTTCACGGCGAGGAAGATCGCGGCGATGACCGGCTTACCGAAGATCACCCGGAACGTGTGCTCGAACAGCAGGCCGACGAGGCCGACCGGGATGGTGGCCAGGATGATCATCCAGGCCAGTTTCTGGTCCACGGTGCGGACCCCGCGGTCCCGGATCGAGGTGAAGAAGCCGCCGACGATCCTGACCCAGTCCCGCCAGAAGTAGATGATCAGCGCGATCGCCGTGGCGACGTGCAGCCCGACGACGAAGGCCAGGTAAGGCGACTCGGGCGAGGCCACGTTCAGGTCGCGGGCCCAGGACCCGCCGATGATGGCCGGGATCAGCACGTTGTGGCCGAGGCTGGAGACGGGGAACATCTCGGTCACGCCCTGGACGAGGCCGACGACGGCCGCCTCCAGGTAGGTCAGGTGGGTCATGCCAGGCCCTTCGCTGAGGATCGGTGCCGTGCCTCGTGCCCCCGCCACCGGCGGGCGCGGTGCCCGGTTCGGCGGGCGGGCCGCCTGGGTGGCATACTCGACCCGTCGGGTTCTGCAGCAACTGTAGAGCATCTACATGATTTGTAGATGCTACCCCAGGGCAAGAAGCGGCTACGCCGGTGGCCGCACGGGAAGCGGCCAAGCGTGGATGGCCGCACGGGAAGGGGCCAGGGTGGGCAGTGCGGATCCCCGGCCGCCGTCGGCCGGTCCTGTGCCCGCCAGCCCGCCGGCCCCGGAACCCGGCCCGGCCAGCGCGGAACACAGCCCAGCCGACGCGGAGGGTAGCCCGGCCGGCGAGCAGCGAGGCGCGGAGCGGCGCGCCGCGGGCGCGCTGGAAGCCGAGATCCTCGCCATCCTGCGCGCGGCAGACGGGCCCCTGAGCCCTGGTGAGGTCCGGCAGCGGCTCGCGCCCCCGCATCAGCCCGGCGGGCCGCGGGGGGAACTGTCCTACAGCACGGTGGTGACGATCGTGTCCCGGCTGCACGCCAAGGGGCTGCTGGCCCGCCAGCGGGCCGGGCGCGGGTTCACGTACACGCCGGTGGACGAGGCCAGCCTGGCCGCGAGCCGGATGAGCCAGGTGCTCAGCAGCGAAAACGACCACGACGCCGTGCTCAGCCGGTTTGTCTCCGGGCTGTCCGGCCGGGACGCAAGGCTGCTGCGTGAGCTGCTGGCCGGCGACGCCGGCCCGGGGGACAGCGATCCCGGCCGGGCCGGGAGTCAGGGGTAAGCCATGTGGCTGCTCTACCTGCCTCTGGTGGTGCCGGCGCTGGCCGGGGCGGCCGCCCGTCCGCTGGCCGCCCGGCTGGAACCGCGCCACGCGACCTGGCTGCTCACCACGGCCGCCGTGGCCCTCGCGGCGTGCAGCCTGGCCGCGCTGGCCCTGCTCGCCGCGTACGCCGCCGCCCGGGCGCCATTCCTGGCCGCGGCCGGGGACTACTCGCAGCAGGTCATGCGGCGCCGTGCCCCGATTCCCGCGGCCGCCGGGGTGGCCGCCGCGCTGGCCCTGAGCGGGGCCGCCGTGGCGGTCACGGTCATGTTCCGCAACCGGGCGCGGGCCCTGGCCCAGTCGTACCGGCGTGCCGCCGGACTGCACGCCGAGGACGGCATCGTCGTGGTGCCCGGCCCGGCCATCGAGGCGTACGCGCTGCCCGGCCGGCCAGGCCGCATCGTGGTCTCCGGCCGGCTGCTCGACTGCCTGGACGACCGCCGCCGGGCCGCCCTGCTCGCCCACGAGCAGGCGCACCTGGCCAGCCGGCATCATCTGTTCACCACCGTGGCCCGCCTGGCTGCCGCGGCCAATCCGCTCCTCGTCCCGGTGTCCCGCGCGGTGGACTACACCGTGGAACGCTGGGCCGACGAGCACGCCGCCGCCGTGACCAGCGACCGCAGGCTGGTCGCCGAGACCATCGGCCAGGTCGCCCTGCTCACCGGGCCGCGGCTCACCGGATCGCGGCGCCGCCGGACCGCCGGGATGGTCCTGGGGATCGCCGGCTCCCGCACCCCGCGCCTGTCGCTGGCCTGGGCCGGGCCGGTGCCCCGCCGCGTCGCCGCGCTGCTCACCGCGCCGCCGCGGCGCCAGACCATCCTCCTCGCGGCCAGCACGATGATCGTCGCGATGGCCGGGGTGGCCGCCCTGCTCGCGGCCCGGGACCTGCATGCCCTGCTGGAACTCGCCCAGGGATCCCGCGGCTGAGGCCCGCGCGTCCCAGGTTCACCGGATCCGGGCCTGGTCTTCGTTATCTGTGCGCCAGTGGCGCGATCTGTGCGCGGCCGGCGCGTCACCACCGTGTACTTCAGCCAGCGGGCCGGGCACGGCGCCGCCCACGCGATGACCGTCAGCGTCGCCGTGGTGGGCGCGATCGCGCTGCTGGACCTCGGCCTGGTCTGGCTGCTGCCCAAGTCCGCCCCGCCGGAGCAGCACTAGATGACGCAGGGACATCACGGCGGTGACGGCCAGGACGGCCGCGATGAACGCCGGTGACGCCCAGACCGGGAACTCGTAGAGATCGGCGAGCAGCATCTTGGCGGCCACGGCGACCAGGATGACGGCCAGCGCAGGCCTCAGGTAGCGGACCCGCGCGGTGGCCCCGGCCAGCAGGAAGTACAGCGCCCGCATGCCCAGCAGCGCGAACACGTTCGAGGTGAAGACCACGAACGTGTCCGTGCTGACGGCCAGGATCGCGGGAATCGAGTCCACGGCGAAGATCACGTCGGTTGTCTCGATCATGATCAGGGCCAGCAGCAGCGGGGTGGCCAGCACCCGGCCGCCCTCCCTGACCAGGAACCGCTGGCCGTGCAGCCGGTCGGAGGTCGGCAGGATCCGCCGCAGGCCGCGCAGGGCGATGTTGCGCTGGGGCTGGGGATGGCTCCCGCCGCGCAGCATCTTGACCGCCGCGTAGAGCAGCAGGGCGCCGAAGACGTAGATGACCGGGTGGAAGTTCTCCAGGAGCGCGACACCGCCGGCGATGAACGCGCCGCGCATGACCAGGGCGGCGAGGATCCCCAGCATGAGGACGCGCTGCTGGTAGCGGGGCGGGATCTGCAGCGCCGAGAAGATGAACGCGAAAACGAGGATGTTGTCGACCGACAGGCTCTTCTCGATCAGATAGCCGGCCAGATACGCCTCGGCGGTCCCGCCGCCCTGCCACCACCACAGCAGGCCGCCGAAGCCCAGGCCCACGCTCACCCACACCGCGCTCCAGGTGGCTGCCTCCCTCAGGGACGCCTCCCGGGCCCGGCGGTGCAGCACGAACAGGTCCAGGGCCAGCACCACGAGCACGAATCCGCCGAACGCCACCCAGGCCCAGGCGGGCACGTTCATGGCCGCCGCCCCCGCCGGCCCGCGCGGTCTGCCACTGCCGCTTCCCTTCGCCATCGGCCGACCTGCATATCGGCCTCAGCTAACCCGGCCGGTCTGGACCCGTTGTGCCGGGCCGGTGGAGACGGTGTGAAGGCCGGGCGGAACCGGCCGCCCCGCGCCACGCCCTTTCCATAACGGTCTTCACGGCGCAACTCCGCCCGCCGTTCGCTGCCCCGATAGGCTGGGGAATGATGCCTGGTGCGGGCCCCCCTGGGCCAGCGGCGTGGGCTGCGCCAGTCGCCGAGACGCCGCCTACGGGGCTGACCAGCACCGAGGTGGGCGAGCGGCGCGCTCGCGGGCTGGGGGCGGGCGCCCCGGAGCGCAGTAGCCGCTCGGTGGGCGGGATTCTCCGGGCCAACGTCCTGACGCGGTTCAACGCGATCCTCGGTGCCCTGCTGGCGGTGATCCTGGCCGTCGGCCAGCCGCAGGATGCCCTGTTCGGCGTCGTCCTGATCGCGAACGCGCTGATCGGGATCGGACAGGAGCTGAGAGCCAAGCTCACCCTGGACCGGCTCGCGGTGCTCAGCGCGCCGCAGGTCCAGGTAGTCCGGGACGGCGAGGCGCGGGAGATTGCGGTCGCGGATCTGGTGGCCGGCGACTGGGTTGATCTGCGGCGGGGTGACCAGCTGGTGGCAGATGGAGTGGTCCGGGCCAGCGCGGGCCTGGAGGTGGACGAGTCGCTGCTGACCGGGGAGTCCGACCCGGCCGGCAAGGGCCCCGGAGAGCGGTTGCTGTCAGGCAGTTTCGTTGTCGCCGGGTCCGGCGGTTACCAGGCTACCGAGGTGGGTGCTGACGCGTACGCCCGGAAGCTGGCCGCAGAGGCACGCCGTTTCACGCTGGTCCGGTCGGAGCTGATGGAAGGCATCAACCGGATCCTGCGCTACGTCACCTGGGCGATGGTCCCGGTAGCCGCGCTGTTGCTGGTCAGCCAGATGCACGCGCGGGACAGCGTGTCCGAGGCGCTGACCGGCACGGTCGCCGCGCTCGTCGGCATGGTCCCGCAGGGGCTCGTGCTGCTCACCAGCGTCGCTTTCGGCGTGGCCGCGGTCACCCTGGCCCGCCGCCGGGTGCTGCTGCAGCAGCTTCCTGCCGTCGAGGTGCTGGCCCGGGTGGATGTGGTCTGCTTCGACAAGACCGGCACCCTGACGGACGGCAGCATCACGTTCGACCGTGTCATCTTGCTCGACGACGCGATCGGGGTGGACGCGGCGCTCGGCGCACTGGCCGCCGACGGGGATCAGAACGCCACGCTGGCCGCGATCGGTCAGGCGTTCCCGGCGCCAGCCGGGTGGGCGCGGGACTCGGCCGTCCCGTTCTCCTCGGCTCGCAAGTGGAGCGCCGCCAGCTTCGACGGGCACGGGACCTGGGTACTCGGCGCTCCTGAGGTCGTGCTGGCCGCCGGCCACCGGGAGCACCTGGCCCGGGCCGCCACGCTCGCCGAAAGCGGGCGCCGGGTCCTCGTGCTGGCCAGGACCCAGGGATCCCTGGACAGCGAGTCGCTACCGGCCGGTCTGCGGCCGGCCGCGTTCATCCTGCTCGCGGAGCAGCTGAGATCCGACGCGGCGGCCGCCATCGCGTACTTCACGGCGCAGGGCGTGGCGCTGAAAGTGATCTCCGGCGACAGCCCGCGCACGGTGAGCGCCGTGGCCGCCCGCGCAGGCCTGCCCCAGGCCAGTAATCCCGTGGACGCCAGGGACCTGCCCGGGGAGCCTGATGAGCTCGGCGCCCTGATGGACGAGCATGCTGTCTTCGGCCGGGTGGCACCACGGCAGAAACAGGCGATGGTGAAGGCTCTCCAGGCCCGCGGGCACACCGTGGCCATGACCGGCGATGGCGTCAATGACGTGCTGGCCCTCAAGCTCGCTGACCTTGGCATCGCCATGGGCTCCGGAGCGGCCGCCACCAGGGCCGTGGCGGAACTGGTGCTGCTGGACGGCAGTTTCGCCGCGCTGCCGGGCGTGGTGGCCGAGGGGCGCCGGGTGATGGCCAACATCGAGCGTGTCGCCGGCCTGTTCATCACCAAGACGGTATGGGCCGCGCTGCTCGCGGTCGCCGTGGGCGTCACGCTGCTGCCGTATCCGTTCCTGCCGCGCCACCTGACCATCGTCGACACCCTGGCCATCGGCATCCCGTCGTTCTTCCTGGCGCTAGCCCCGAACCGGCGGCGCTACCAGCCCGGGTTCGCGGGCCGTGTCCTGCGCTTCGCCGTGCCGTCGGGCTGTATCGTCGCAGCGGCAGCCTTCGCGGCCTACGTCCAGGCCCGCGCGGCCGGCCTGCCTCTCACTGGGCAGCTCACCACCGCGACCGTGGTGACCCTCATCCTCAGCATGTGCGTGCTGGTCCGGCAGGCGGTCCCGCTGACCTGGCTGCGGGCCCTGATGATAGCCGCGCTGCTGGCCGCCTTCGCGCTGCTCTTCCCGGTCCCAGTGGTCCGGGATTTCTACGGGCTGGCCCCCCCGGGGGACAACCTGTGGGCGACCTTGCTGATCGCCGCACTCGGGATCGTGGCCCTCGCGGTGTCCTGGCGCGTCTGGCCCCGCAAGGACGGCGAGGCGGGCCGCGCGCCCCCGGCGGGCCTCCGCTGAGCCGGTTCCCGCGCGGGGGCCGGGCCGCCGCGGGTCAGCTCTTCTTGCCGACGCGGGCGATCGCGCCCACCGCCGGGGCCAGCGTCAGCCACAGCCCGATCGTCACCACCATCGAGGTGATGTAGCCGAACGGCCGGATCCCGACGTCGCTGTCCACGATGCCCGCGAAGATCATCAGAACCCAGGAGCTGACAAAGAAGAACGGGCCCGCCGCGGCGACCCGGAAGAAGTCCTGCATGACGATCACCCCTGTTTTCAGTCTGGCGTGTCCGGCCCGTCCGGCTAGGGGCGTTCGTCACCCACCAGCCGGGCGTCCGGGCAGCCCGGCTGCGCCTGCAGGCGGCCGGGCCCAAGGGCCTGGACTGGGCCGACTTTTGGCTCTGGTCTTACACCGGCCTCAACAGAATGATCATTAATATGGGCTTGACTCCCTTGCGGAGAAGGCTGGCGTGGCTTGCCGGGCAGGTGCCGCTGGTGCTGCTGGCCGCGACCATGGGGGCCCTGGCGGCGGGGGTGCTCCTGCACCTGGCCGGGTCAGGCAGCGCCGGGGATGATGCCTGGCTCGCCGCCGGGGTGTGCGGGGCAGGGTATGCGCTCTGGGCGATGGCCGACGCGCTCCGCCGCGGCCGCGCGGGGGTGGACGCTATCGCCCTGCTGGCCCTGGTGGGCGCGCTGGCCGTCGGCGAGTTGCTCGCCGCGGCGGTGATCAGCGTGATGCTGGCCAGCGGGCGGGCGCTGGAGGCCTGGGCGGCGGGACGGGCCGACCGGGACATGCGCGCCCTGCTGGAACGAGCGCCGCGGATCGCGCGGCGGTACGCGGGCGGATCACTGGAGATCGTGCCACTCGACGACGTCGGGGCCGGGGATCTGCTGATGGTCGCCTCCGGTGAGCTCGTTCCCGTGGACGGCACGCTCGCCGCCGCGCCCGCGGTCCTGGACGAGTCGGCGCTGACCGGTGAGCCCCGTCCCGTCGAGCGGTCCCCCGGGGAACCAGTCCGCAGCGGCGTCCTGAACGCGGGCGCCCCGTTTGACCTCAGGGCCACGGCCACGGCGCAGGACAGCACCTACGCGGGCATTGTCCGCCTGGTCGAAGCGGCCGAGGGATCGCAGGCCCCCTTCGTCCGGCTGGCTGACCGTTATGCGCTGTGGTTCCTGGGCCTGAGCCTGGCCGCGGCCGGTGTCGCGTGGGCGCTCGCAGGGCCGGTCCGGGCGGTGGCGGTGCTGGTGGTGGCCACTCCGTGCCCGCTGATCCTCGCCGCACCCGTCGCGCTGGTGTCCGGGCTGTCGGTCGCGGCCCGCCGCGGCGTGATCGTCAAGGGTGGCGGGGTGCTGGAGAGGCTCGCCCAGTGCACGACCGTGCTGATCGACAAGACCGGGACGCTCACCAGCGGGCACCCGAAGCTGGCGGAGGTCATCCCCGCCGGCCCGCTGCCCGCACGCGAGGTGCTGCGCCTGGCCGCCTCCCTGGACCAGGTGTCCCAGCACGTCCTGGCCGGGTCGATCGTCAGTGCCGCTCAGGCGGAGCAGTGCGAGCTGGTGCTGCCGGATGCGGTGCACGAGGTGCCGGGGCAGGGCATCCGCGGCCTGGTTGCCGGCCACCAGGTGGCGGTGGGCAAGGCGCCCTGGGCCGGGCTGGCCGGTATGCCCCCGTGGGCCAAGGTGGCGCGGCGCCGGGCCCGGCTGGATGGCGCGCTGACCGTGTTCGTGGCGGTCGATGACGCGCCTGCGGGGGTGCTGGTGCTGGAGGATCCGGTCCGTCCCGACGCGGGCCGGACCGTCCGCGCGCTCCGCAGCGGCGGCATCAGCCGCATCGTCATGGTGACCGGCGACCGTGCCGACGTCGCCGGCACCGTCGGCGCGGTGATCGGCGTGGACGAGGTACTCGCCGAGCGCACGCCGGCGGACAAGCTCGACGCCGTCCGCGCCGAGCGGCGCCGCGCCCCGACGATCATGGTCGGCGATGGCATCAACGATGCCCCGGCGCTGGCCCTGGCTGATGTCGGCGTGGCCATGGGTGCCCGGGGAGCCAGCGCCTCCTCCGAGGCCGCCGACGCGGTGCTCACCGTGGACCGTCTCGACCGGCTCGGTGAGGTGGCCGCGCTGGCCCGCCGTACCCAGCGGATCGCCTGGCAGAGTGTGCTGGCCGGGATGGGGCTCTCGCTCGTCGCGATGGGCGTGGCCGCTGCGGGGCTGCTGCCCGCGGTGTGGGGTGCGCTGCTGCAGGAGCTGATCGACGTCACGGTGATCCTGAACGCGCTGCGTGCCTTGCGTCCCGGCGGCACGAACGTGCGCCTGGAGGCCGCGGACGCCGCGCTCACCAGGAGGTTCCAGGCGGAGCACGAGAGCATCAGGGCCGGCATCGCGACGTTGCGCGCGGCCGCGGACGCCCTCGGATCCGCCCCGCCAGCCGAGGCGATGAACCAGGTCCGCCACGCGTACCAGCTGCTGACCGAGGAGATCGGGCCGCACGAGCAGGCCGAGGAACATGAACTGTACCCGGCCCTGGACCGGCTGTTCGGCAGCCGCGACGTCACCGCCACGATGAGCCGCGCTCACGCCGAGATCGCCCACCAGATCCGGCGTCTGGGCCAGCTTCTCGACGACATCGGCGCGGGGCCGCCCGACGAGACGGACCTCGCCGACCTGCACAGCCTGCTCTACGGGCTCCACGCCATCCTCAGGCTGCACACGGCCCAGGAAGACGAGAGCTACCTGTCGCTCAGCGATGACACGGAGGCGCCCCGCCCGGGGAGCTCGAGCGTGACCACGGCGCCGCCGCCGGGCAGATTGCGAGCCACGGCCCGGCCCCCGTGAGCCTGCGCGACCGCGCTCACGATCGCCAGGCCCAGGCCGGCTCCGCCGTCGCTGCGGGCGCGTCCGGTATCCGGCCGTGCGAAGCGCTCGAACGCGTGAGGCAGGAACCCCCCGGGGAAGCCAGGGCCCTGGTCGCGGACCTCGATGACCAGGTGAGGGCCGTCCGCCCGGGCCGTGATCTCGACCGGCGTTCCCGCCGGGGCGAACCGGAGCGCGTTGTCGACCAGGTTGTCGGTGGCCTCGCGGATACGATCCGGATCGACCTCGGCCACGAGCCCGGCGGGCGCGTCCACCACGACGGAGACGCCCGCCGCCCGGGCTCGCGTGGCCGCGTGCTCCGCGCTGCGGGTGAGCAGCGGCCCGATGGCCGTCCGTTCCAGGCGTGGCTGGATCCGGTCCTCATCGCTGCGGGCCAGGAACAGCAGCTGCTCGGTGATGCGGGCCAGCCGCGCAGCTTCCTCGCCGGCCTGCTCCACCGCCGCCGCGAGTTCCTCCCGGCTGCGCCCCGGCCGGGCCGCCAGTTCGAGCTCACCGCGCAGCACGGCGAACGGGGTGCGCAGCTCGTGGCTGGCGTCCGCGACCAGCGCCCGCTGCCGGGCGAGCGCACCCTGAAGCCGGCCCAGCAGCTCGTTCATGGTCGTGGCGAGCGCGGCGATCTCATCCCGGGTCCGGGGCACCTGGAGGCCGGGCGCGGGGTCACGGGCGGAGACGGAGGCCACCTGCCGCCTCAGCCGTTCGACGGGCGACAGGGCCGCCCGGGCGAGCCCGTACCCGCCCAGCCCTGCCGCGGCCACGAAGACCACGCCGGCGATGAGCAGCTCCCGGGTGACATCGCGGCGCGTGCGGTCGAACGCCTCGAGGTCAACGCTGGCCACGCCGACCCAGCCCGGGTGCCGCGCCAGCGGGCCGGCCATGACGCGTTCCCGCTCATCCTCGTCCCGGCGGGTCAGCACGAAGGAGTGCTGGCGGGCCTGGCGGCTCTGGGCCGGGCCGAGCAGCGGGCTGGTCCCGGCGTCCGGGCTGCCGCCGCGGACCTGGCCCGCCGCGTCGATGACCTGGACCACGTACTCACCGGGCGCCGGGTTGCCTGCCCCCGGGGACGGCCGGCCGGGCGCCGCACTGATGGCCGGGTAGTAGCGGCCGGCCCGGCTGAGCTGGCTGGCGAGCTGGGTGTCGATCGAGCCCAGCAGGGACGCCGACAGCTCGGCCACGAACAGCCAGCTGCCCAGGACGAACAGCAGGGCGGCAGCGGCGGTGAACACGACAGCGAGCCGGAGCCTGATCGACATCCTTACGCCGGCTCTTCGTGGCGCAGCCGGTAACCCATCCCGCGGACGGTCTGGATGTCCTGGCGGCCGAACGGGATGTCCACCTTGCGGCGCAGGTACTTCACGTACTGGTCGACCACGTTGGAGGTGCCGTCGTAGGCGAAGTCCCAGACGGCCTCGATGATCTGGGACCGGGTCAGCACCGTGCCGGGGTTGCGGAGGAAGAACTCCAGCAGGGAGAACTCCTTCGGCGACAGCTCGATCTCGGCGCCGGCCCGCCAGGCCCGCTTGCTGGCGGGATCCAGCCTGAGGTCCCCCTCGGCCAGGACCACCGGGCGGCGCCGGTCATCGCGCCGGGTCAGGGCCCGCAGCCGGGCCGCGAGTTCCAGCAGGCTGAACGGCTTGACCAGGTAGTCATCCGCGCCCGCATCCAGCCCCCGGACCCGGTCGCCGACCTCGTCGCGGGCGGTCAGCATCAGCACCGGGACCCAGATGCCCGCCTGCCGCAGCCGGCGGCACAGCTCGAATCCGTCGAAGCCCGGCAGCATGACATCCAGGATGATCGCCGCGTACGGGTTCTCGGTCGCCATCCACAGGCCATCCGGCCCGGTCCCGGCGATGTCGGCCGCGTGGCCCTCCTCCTCGAGCGCCCGCTTGACCAGGCGCGCCATCCGCACCTCGTCCTCGATCACCAGCACCCGCATGCTCCTAAGCCTACGCAGGCCAGATGTGAAAACGATGAAAGCGGCTGCCTTCCGCAGATGTGAGGTCTCACATCGTCCTCTCACGGTCAGTTCACCGGCGCGCGTGCACTCTCGGGGGTAGCCGGGCTGATCCCGGGCATGATCACAGGAAAGGACAACGCGGAGATGGATTCCGAACGCGTAGATCGCGGCGAGCGGGTGCCGCTGCCGGGTTTCGGCGAATCTGCCCGGGACGACTGGACTTCCCGCAGCCAGCCCGCGCCGGACCGGCGTGACGGCATCCGGCACGCCCGGCGGATGTCGAACTGGACTCTCGCCGCGCTGATCGCCGGGACCGGGGCCGCCACGGTGGCGCTGGCCCACCAGGCTTTCCCGTCGGCGGCCACCACCGCCGGCACGTCCGCGACGGCCGCCGGGGCCACGTCCGCGACGGCCCATGGGGCCAGCGGGCCGCAGGTGTCGCACGCGGTCGCGACGACCAGTGCTTCCGGTGTCACGGTCACGACGACCACGCACACCGTGAACGGCAAGACGGTCGTCAGTCACGTCCGGCACGTGCCGGCGTACCACGACAACTAAGGGGCCCGGACCATGACTATCGCACCCGCCGAGGTCTCGGCGTCCACCTGGCGGCCGGTCGGTACCGGGGACACCACGGTCGCCGTGACCCAGCGCAGCGCGCTGGGGACGACCGCCCGGCTCGCGGTCTGGCCGCCGGAGAACGCCTTCCGGGCCATGACCGCGGTCGATGGCGTGCTGAGCGCGCTGGATCTGCAGGCCAGCCGGTTCCGGCCCGATTCGGAGATCTCCTGGCTGCACCGCGCCCACGGCGGCCTGTTCATGCTCAGCGACGGTCTCGCCGAGGCGGTCCGCGTGGCGCTGGCCGCGGCCGCGTGGACCGGGGGCCTGGCCGACCCCACGGTGGGCGCCGCCCTCATCTCGCTGGGCTACGACCGTGATTTCGCCGCCATCGATCCCGGCCGGCCCGGGCCGCTGGCCGGCCCGGTCCCGGCCCCGGGCTGGCAGTCGGTGCGCCTCGACGGCCCGCTGCTGCGCCTGCCCTCCGGGGTGCTGCTCGACCTGGGGGCGACGGCCAAGGGCCTGGGCTCCGATCGTGCGGCCCGGGCGGTTCAGGCTGGCGCGGGGCTCACCGCCACCCGGGGCACCGGGGGAGTGCTGGTCAGCCTGGGTGGCGACATCGCGATCGGCGGTACGCCGCCCGCGGGCGGGTGGCCGGTGCTCGTGGCTGACGAGCCGGGTCCGGGCGGCCCGGGCCCGGTCCAGCTGGTCCGGCTGGAGCGCGGCGCGGTCGCGACCTCATCGGTCACCTGCCGCCGGTGGCGGCAGGCCGGCCGCGTGATGCATCACATCGTGGATCCCCGGACCGGCCTGCCCGCGGACGGCCCATGGCGGACGGTGAGCGTGGCCGCGGCGACCTGCGCCGACGCCAATGCCGCCGCCACCGCGGCCGTCGTCGCCGGAGACCAGGCCGAGCAGTGGCTCGCCGAGGCGGGCCTCCCGGCCCGCCTCGTGGACCATGACGGCGGAATGCGGTACGCCGGAGGCTGGCCCGAGGGCGATGGCGGCCTCCTGCAGCCACCGGCGGACAGCCATGTGTACCGCGGCGCCGGGCCACGCGGGGGTGCGCGGTGAGCACGGCCGCGGCTGTCGCCGGGTCGCAGGGCCTGTGGTTCGTCTCCCGGGCCAGCGGGCTGGGGTTGCTGGTCATGTTCAGTGCCGTGGTGGTGCTGGGCGTGGCCGCGCGGCTGGGCTCGGCCCCACGGCGCTGGCCGAAGTTCGCCGTCCCTGAGGTGCACCGGACGCTGGCCCTGTTCTCGGTGGCTTTCCTGGCGCTGCACGTGCTGACCGCGATCCTGGATCCGTTCGTCACGATCGGCTGGGCCGCCACCGTGCTGCCCTTCGTGTCCGGGTACCGGGCCCTCGCCATCGGGCTGGGCACCCTCGCGGTCGACCTGGGCGCCGCGGTACTGCTCACCAGCCTGGTCCGCGCCCGGCTCGGCTACCGGGCCTGGCGTGCCGTGCACTGGCTGGCCTACCTCGCGTGGCCGGTCGCGTTCGTGCACTCGCTCGCGGCCGGCAGCGACCTGGGTGTGTGGTGGGTCGCGCTGACCGAGTGGGGATGCGCGATCGCGGTGGCCACCGCCGTCCTGGCCCGCATCCTGGGCAACATCCGGCACCCCCGGCCTCCCGGCCAGCGCTCGGCCAGCTTCGACCGGCTCACCCCGCGGAAAGGGGCACTGCGCTAGTGCGCGCCTCCGACAGCGTCTCCAGCCGCCCCGCCCCGGTCACGGCCGGGTCGGCCAGCCCGCCGCCCGCTGGCCTGCTGCCCCGCCTGCTGCCCGCCGGCTTCGCGGACGGCCCGGCCAGCCTGGCCGGGCACCTTTGCCGCTACGGGCCGCCCCCGCCCGCCCGCCTGGACCGGGCGCACCGGACCGCGCTGCTCGACGAGGTGGAACGGTCCGGGCTCACCGGCCGGGGCGGGGCTGCCTTCCCCACGGCGCGGAAGCTGGCCGCGGTAGCGGCCCGCCGGGACGCGGTGGTCGTGGCCAACGGCACGGAAGGCGAGCCCGCGAGCGCCAAGGACAAGGTCCTGCTGGCCCGGTCACCGCACCTTGTCCTCGACGGGGCGGTGCTGGCCGCGGCGATGGCGGGCGCCCGCCAGGCGGTGATCGTCGTCCACCATTCGGTCCGCGAGATCGTCGATGAGGCCGCCGCCGAGCGCCGCCGCGCGGGCCTTGACCGGATCCGGCTCCGCGTGGTGAGCGGTGCCGACCGGTTCGTGGCCGGGGAGGCCAGCGCGGTCGTGCACTGGATCGAGCGCGGTGTTCCCGCGCCGACGGCCAGGCCGCCCCGGCTGTCCGAGCGCGGGCTCGGCGGGAAGCCGACGCTGGTGCAGAACGTCGAGACGCTGGCCCATCTCGCGCTCATCGCCCGGTACGGCGCCTCGTGGTTCCGCGCCCTCGGCACCGCACGGGAACCAGGGTCGATGCTGGTGACCATCCTGGGGGCCGTGAACGAGCCCTGCGTGCACGAGATCGCGATCGGCACCCCGGTGAGCGAGGTGCTCAGCCTGGCCGGCGGCGCGTCCGCGCCGCTTCAGGCCCTGCTGCTGGGCGGTTACTTCGGCCGCTGGGTGGATGCGGCCGCGGCCGCATCCCTGCCCTTCTCGGCGGCGGGCCTGGCACCGCTGGGTGCGGGCCCCGGCGCCGGCCTGATCGCGGCCCTCCCGGCCGGCGCCTGCGGCCTGGCCGAGACCGCCCGGGTGGTGCGGTATCTCGCCGACGAGTCCGCCGGCCAGTGCGGTCCCTGCCTGTTCGGCCTGGACGCGGTGGCCGGGGAGGTCCAGCGGCTCGCCGAGGGCCGCACGTCCAGCCTGGCTACCCTGCGCCGGTGGCTCGGCCAGGTGGACGGACGGGGCGCGTGCAGTCATCCGGACGGCGCCGTGGGGCTGATCCGCAGCGCGCTCTCCGTCTTCGAGGCCGAGCTGGGCCAGCACGCGCGGGGCTGGTGCTGCGCGACCCGCGCGGGCGTGGTGCTCCCCGTGCCACCAGGGCGGCAGCCATGACCCGGCCCGGCCGGCTCCAGGTCGATCCCATCGCCTGCGATGGGCGCGGGTTGTGCGCCGAGATCCTGCCCGAGCTGATCACCCTGGATGACTGGGGCTTCCCGGTCATCCAGGGTGACGTGCCCGGCCCGCTGGTGCAGGGCGCGCGGGAGGCCGTCAGGGTGTGCCCGAAGCTCGCGCTGCGCCTCGAGCGCTGAACCAGGCTTCCTGCCCGGGTTCCCCCCGGACGGCGCGGTCGCCAGCTTCGTCCGGACCGCGACGACCATCACCCAGGCTGGCTTCGGGGAGGCCGGGCCGGTGCGCGGGATGCGGCCGCGCCGGTAGCTGGCCGAGGTAGGGCCGCGCCTGCGGACGGCTGAGCCGCGGCACCGCCTGCGGCCAGCCATGGCCGGGCAGCGCCTGCGGCGCTGCGCGGAGGTACTCCCACTGGCCGGCGGGGCAGGCCGGCCGGAGCACGGGCGCGGCGGGCTCCCCGTCCTGCGCGAGATGGCGCGGCCGCGGCACCGCTGCCCGGAGGACCCGGTCGCCGAGGGCGGCGGCGATCAGCACCCCCGAGCCCATGACCACGAAGAACGCCGGGTAGGCGTAGAGCAGCCGCGGCGCGTGGCCACCCAGGGCCGGCAGATCCAGCAGGCCGGCCAGGATGAACGCCTGCCAGGTCAAGGGGGTCTCGCTGCGCGGATGCCGGTAGGCGCTGACCATGACGAGGACCATGGCGGTGCCCTCCACGCCCAGGACGAGGCACATCGCCAGGCCCGGCGCGTGCGCGAAGGGCCAGGCCGCCATGACGGTCATCGTCCCGCCCAGCAGGACCCACCGTGCCGGGCCGAAGTGCCACCCGCCCCGCACGGCCAGCACCCCCAGCACCGTGGCGGTGCCGGCGAGCTGGAGGGCGGCCAGGCAGAGGGCCGCCCAGGGGGGATGCTGGGCGGCCTGGACCGCCAGCAGCACGCTGTACTCCACGGCCCAGATCAGCCAGGCCGCGGGATCAGGGTCGCTGGCCCGCCGCCAGGCGTCCCGGAGGTAGGGGATGTCGCCGGCCAGGCCGGTCAGCCCGGCCAGCAGGCCCCACACCGCCGGGGACAGGAGGTGCCTCATCGCCTGACGCTCGCCTGCGCTCGCACCCGCATGGAAGGCGCCTTTCGCTCGCTGGCGGGGGTTTTCCGCCGCCGGGAACTGCGCTCTCAGCGTGCGCCGGCTATCCGGGCGGACATATTGCAGTCGCCTTGACGCCTGGCTTGCCGTCCAGGTCAGCGATCGGGCGGGGCATGTGCACGGCCCGCCCGTGACCCGGGCTCTGATGATCAGTATTCGCGTGCGCGCGGACGGGGAGCGCCGCTGGCCTGCCGCCGGCCCGGTCTACGGGAGACCGCTGAAGGCGGGGTCCATGGCCTCGATGCGTATCCGCGCCGACTCCGCCTCCGGCACGCCGAGGCGTTCGAAGATATCCAGGGCCTGCCGCAGGACGATCCGCGCGGCGTCGGGGCGCCGGGTGCTCAGCGTCGTTTCCGCGATGCCCTCGAGGACCTTGGCCTCCTCGTAGGGATCGACGATCTCCCGGGCCAGCCGCAGAGCGGCCTGGTAATTCTCGAGAGCCTCGCCGTACCGGCCGGATCCGCGGTACACACCGGCTATCCCGCGAAGTGCGCTCACCTGCTGGGACGGGTTCCCGATCTCACCGGCGATCGATTGTGCTTTCTCATGACAGATCAGCGCCTCGTCGTAGCGCTCCGCGTCCTGGTAAAGAGTGCCTATGTCGTTGAGGACATCGGCTTCATTGGGGATATCTCCGATGTCATGATAGATAGCGAGGGCACGCCCATAGGCATTGAGCCCTTCTTCGTAACTTCCCTTGTAATGATAGACGGCACCTATGTTGTGATAAAGGATCGCCTCGTTCTGCGGCCCGCCTATCTGACTGAATATTTCCAGTGACTTCTGGTATCCCTCGAGTGCGTCCCGGTGATAGCCGAGATACAGCTGCATCCGGCCCAGATTGTTCAGCGTCTTCGCCTCGCCCCGCCGGTCGCCGACGCCGCGGTAGACCGAAAGCGCTTCATTCAGATGCTGCATTGCGTCGGGATAACGCCCGAGCTGCCAGGAAGTGAGCCCGGAGTGGCTCAGCGTGATGGCCACGCCCCGCCGGTCCGCGGTGGAATGGTAGTGAATCCTCGCTTCGTGGAAATAGGCGAGGGCCTCACGGGAACGTCCCGCGTGCTGATGGGCCATGCCGAGCTGATCGAGGGCGTCGGCTTCGCCACGCCGGTCGGCCAGGGACCGGTAGATCGTGGCGGCGTCCTCGGCCAGGGGCAAAGCCGCCTCGTACCGGCCCGTCTGCTGGCTTACCTCCGACAGTTCCAGTGCCGCCCGGGCCGTGCGGGCCGGGTCAGCGAGGTCGCGGCTGGCCTGGAGGGCTATGTTGTGGGCCGCGATAGCCTCCTCCCAGTAGGCCCGGACTTCCATGAAGCCCGCGAGCGCGTGGGTGAGATCGGCGCACTTGGTCTTCCATTCGTGCCGGCTGGCGTAGTGTGCGGCCTGCAGGATGTTGCGCCATTCCGACTCCAGCCAGCCCGCCGCGTCGGGCTGGGTGCTCAGCGCTGTGCTCGCCGTCGGCGGGCGGGGACGCGGCACCGTCATCCGGCGCCGGAACGGGTGGAGGACCCGGTCAGCCTCGTCGGCGGTGTGCAGGTAGTAGTCCAGGAGCCGGCCGGCCGCCTGCCGCTGCTCCGAGCGGGAATCCTCATCCGCCGCGCGCATGGCCGCGTACTCGCGGATCAGGTCGTGGAAACGGAACTGGCCGGCCGGGGCCCGCGTCAGCAGGTGGTGGTCGAGCAGGGCGGCGAGGGCCTCTTCCGTCTCGGCGAGGGTGCCCCCGCCCAGCGCCGCTGCGGCGTGCAGGCTGATGTCAGTGCAGGGGCTCACGCCGAGCCGCCGGAAGAACCGCTGGTGGCCGGCATCGAGCGAGCCGTAGGCCAGGTCGAGGGCTGGCATCACGTCCGGGCTGGCCGAGTCTGCGCCGCCCGAGCGGGCGGGGGATTGCGACAGCTCCGCGACCAGGTCGCCGAGCCTGGGTGCGTAGTCCTGCGCCAGCCTGCCTGCGGCGAGCTGGATCGCGAGTGGCAGGCGCCCGCACAGCTCCACGGCCATGGCGGCCTCCCCCTCGTCGTGGGCCGTCCCAGGCCCCGCGACCCTCTGGAACAGCGTGATCGCGTCGTCCTCCGGAAGCGCCTCCAGGGTCAGCGCGCGGGCGCCCTCCAGGCCAGCGAAGGTGCGGCGGGTCGTGATCAGGATCAGGCTCTGGCCTGTCCCGGGCAGGAGCGGGACGATCTGGTCGCGGCGGCCCGCGTCGTCGAGGATCACGATCGCGCGGCGGCGGCCCAGCTGCACCCGGAGTAGTGCGGCGCGCTCCACGACCGCATCAGGGATCTGGGTGGCCGGCGCCGTCAGCATCCGGAGCAGGCGATGCAGCGCCTCGCCCGCGTCGAGCGACGGGTGCCCGGGATCGTGCGTGTGCAGGTTGAGGTAGAACGTCCCGTCCGGGTACTGCCCGGACACGGCGCGGGCCGCCTCGATGGCCAGCGCGGTCTTCCCCACCCCGGCCATGCCCTCGATGACGCTGACCCGCGGGGCGTCACCCTGGTCGCGGGTGAGCAGGTCGAGTTCCTCGCTGCGGCCGACGAACTCTGTTGTGCCGGGCGGGAGCGTGTCCGGCCGTGAGATCCGGCCCCGCCGGGGGCTGTCGGGCGGCACGGCCAGCTGGGGGTCATGGCGCAGGATGCGCTGATGCAGATCGGACAGCAACGGCCCCGGTTCTGTGCCCTGCTCTTCGATGAGGCGGCTGCGGCTCTCCCGGTAGAGGCCGAGGGCCTCCGCCGGCCTGCCGCTTCCGTAGAGAGCCGTCATCTGGTGGGCGATGAACGCCTCGTCGAGCGGGTACTGGGCGATCAGGTGGCGCAGCTCCCCGACCAGGTCGGCGTGCTGGCCGAGTTCCAGCTCGCACTCGATGCGCTTGACGATGGCCGCCCGGCGTTCCTCCTCGAGGCTGTCCCGCATCCGCGCCACCCAGTCGCCGCGGATCCCCGCGAACGCCTGGCCGCGCCAGAGCCTGTCTGCCTGGCGCAGCAGCGAGGCCGCATGATCGAAGTCGCCGTTGGCGGTCCGGGCGTCCGCCTGGCGGCGCAGGCGGCGGAACTGATGCAGGTCGATGGTGTCCGGATCGACGTGGAGCTCGTAACCGCTGGCGCGTCCCGTCAGCCGGACGCTCTCGCCTATGGCCTGCCGGAGTGTCCCCCGGAGCCTGGTGATGTAGACCGATAGGCTCTCCCGCGCCTTTGGCGGAGGATGCGTATCCCAGACCCGGTCAATGAGAACGTCAGCCGGCACTAAAGTGCGCGGGGTCAGCATGAGGATGGCCAGGACGCATCGCACCCTGGTCGATCCAAGATCGCATTGCTGTCCAGCTGACCAAAGTTCAATCGGCCCGAGTACCCGAAATTCCATGATCGCCTTGGTTCTTCTTGCAGCCTGCGGGATCAGTCCGCCGGCTGGTACCCGAAAGAGATGTAGTTGTAAACGCCTCTTCGCCTTGATACCCGCTTATGGGATCGTCTCACGCGAATCCTAGGTGAACTAGAAGGGGCAGGGAATGATCCTCGTCCCGCCGGGCGCGGCCATGCAATTTGTCGTGCACATTGCAGATGCCGTCGGCTTTGCGGCCCGAAATGCCGGTAATTCCTTTACGCGAGCGCTAATCAGTGTGGCGGGTGTGGCAGATGGTACTTGACCAGCATTGAGTGAAAGCCGGTGTGAGGCGGGCTTGCGGGGCGCTTGACGCACCCGGCGGCATCGCGGGCTGCCGGGATCTGAGGTGGGGCACCGGGTTGAGGGTGCGCCGGGATGTTGATCACGTCATACCCGGGGTGCCTTGCCGCGCACCTGGGATTACCGCCCGAGTTGCTCTAAATGCCATATCTGGTGACGCATTGGGGTGTAGTTTCGCACTCGCAGATGGCCTGATGTCTAAGTCACCAATAAGGGGACCATTCTACTATGAACAATCATAGGTCGTTAAGGCACAGCATCCTGCAGGCCGCCGGGCTGGCGGGCGGTGCTCACCGCGCACGATCGGCGGGAATCGCCCGCCTGCGGGCGACGCGCGCGATTCTCGCTCTCGCCCTCGGCCTGGGCAGCCTCGGCGCCACTCTTCTCGCCTTGCCGGGTCATGGCGGCCCGGCCCCGGCCCCGGTAAGCGCACATCAGCGCGTGAATAGTCCCGCCCATCACGTGGCGGTGAGCAAAATCAAGCCCAAGCCCTGGATGTGGTAGGCCCGGATCGCTCCGTGCCGCCCGGATGCGTTCCGGCCTGATCCCATTCCCGCCGACCGTGAGTCCCGCAGATCCAATCGCCATGATGACCAGATGACATTGGTTCTGATACCCGCGCTACACCGAATCCCAGTGCGGCGGGCGGTCCCGGTAGAGGCGCTCGTCATCGTGGGGCTCGGCGGGCTCACCCCAGCCGGCGTCGGTGTCCTCACGGCTTTGCACCGGCAGGACCGGTTCGTCCTCCGGGTCCGGGGGTCCGGCGCTGGCCGGCTGGTCCGGCGTATCCATCGCATCCTTCTTACCACGGGCGGCGCGGGCCCCCGGGGGGTACCAGCCGGGGCGGGCCACGGTTAGGGTTGGCTCCCGTCGAAGGCAGTACGGCCAGGCTCATGAGTTCCACCGCTGCGAGGGCGCGGGACACGGCTTCTTCTACTACCACACTCCTTCGTACCGGCCTCAGGCCGCGATGGACGGCTGGGAGAAAGTGCTGCGCTTCTTCGGGCGCCATCTGGGCTGAAGGCCCAGCCCGGGGCCCGGGCCCGGCGGAGCGCGTCTTACCGCCGCGCGCCCTGGCCCCTGGCGCTGGTGGTCCGCCGGGGCTGCAGGCCGTCGTTGATCAGGTCGGCGAGAGCGGCGGGCGGGATCAGCGTGAGGCTGGGCTCACCGAGCAGGGGAGCCATCCCGGCCGCGATCGTGAGCAGCCGGGCGGCGGCCTCCTGCTCGGGCAGCGGGTCCCCAGGCTGCCCGGCGGCCCGGGCGAGGTAGCGGGCGACCAGCGCGGCCATCTGCCCGTGCAGTTCCAGGGCGCGCTGGCGGATCTCCGGGTGGGCGGCGAGTTCCTGGATGATGATCTTCCGTACCGGGGAGGGCTGGCCGAGCACGCCGGACAGGTGCCGCCACAGCGCGGCCACGGCCTGGCGCAGGCTCTCATCCGGGGTGGCCGCCGGGAGCAGGCCGTCCAGGAGGGCGGCCTGGTCCTCGCGGATCACGGCCAGCAGGAGCTCCATCTTCGTCTTGAAGTGGTAGAAGATCAGGCCCTGCGGGACGCGTGCTTCCGCCGCGATCAGGGCCGTGGACGTGTGGTCGAAGCCGCGCTCGGCGAACAGCCGCTCCGCCGCGGCCAGGATCCGCC
This sequence comes from uncultured Actinomycetes bacterium, assembly GCA_963782185.1. Taxonomy (GTDB): domain Bacteria; phylum Actinomycetota; class Actinomycetes; order Streptosporangiales; family Streptosporangiaceae; genus RYN-230. The sequence goes on along the minus strand of CAWAJB010000027.1, from coordinate 348,130 downwards.
CGCGAGCCGTCTGCTCACCGCCCATGAGGGCCGCTCCGTTCCGGCATCCGTGCTCAGAGCTTGCGGTCGAGCGCGAACCCGTCGGGCACGATCACGTCGTCGGGTGTCAGGTCTCGGATGCAGGCCTTGCCCAGGCCCAGCAGTGTCTCGCTGACCCCCTGGCGCAGGATCTCGATCACGTTGGTGACGCCGCGCTCGCCCGCGGCGGCCATGCCCCACAGGTAGGCCCGGCCGATCATTACCGCGTGCGCGCCCAGGGCCAGGGCCTTGACCACGTCGCTGCCCCGCCGGATACCCCCGTCCAGCAGCACCTCGATCTGGTCGCCGACCGCGTCGGCCACGCCGGGCAGGCACCGGATGGTGGCGGGCGTGGAGTCGAGGTTGTTGCCGCCGTGGTTGGACACCGAGATAGCGGTGGCCCCGGTGTCAACGGCGCGGCGGGCGTCGTCCGGCCGGGTGATGCCCTTGATCATGAACGGGCCCCCCCACTGCTCCCGCAGCCAGGCGAGGTCGGTCCAGGTCGGCGGGGCCGAGCCCATCCACTGGCCGTACGCGCCGAAGAACGTGGGGACCTGCGCGTCACGGGCGCCCAGGTTGGGCACGCCCAGGTCGGGCAGCGAGCCGCTGCGGATCCAGCGCGCCAGGTAGGCCGGCCTGATCGCCACCTGCGGGATGTGCCGCACCATGGCCTCGAGGTTCAGGTGCTCGGGGATCCACGGGCTGCCCCAGTCCCGGCGGGAGTCGAACACCCAGTCAAGCGTGACGATCAGGCCCTTGGCGCCGGCTGCGCGGGCCCGCTCGGCCCGGGCCAGGATGTCCTCGCGGGTGCCCAGCCAGTAGCTCTGGAACAGCAGCTTGCCGGTGGCCTTCCCGACCTCTTCGACCGGCTTCGACGCGAACGAGGACAGTCCCATGGCCGTGCCCGCGGCGGCGGCCGCCCGGGCCACCGCCACTTCGCCGTCCGGGTGCACGGCCTGCACTCCGGTCGGCGAGAGGAGCACCGGCAGGCTGACCTCCTGGCCCATCACGGTGGTGGCCAGCTCACGCGTGGCCGGCAGATCGGCCACGTGCGGCCGGAGGCGTAGCTCGGAGAACGCGTTGACGTTGTCGTTCATGGTCACCCCGGCTTCCGTGCCGGCGACCAGGGCCATGTACACCGACTTCGGCAGCCGGCGCCTGGCGCGGCGCTGGGCCTCGGCGACGGTCTCGAACCAGGTCCTCGTGCTTGCCATCTCAGAACTCCGTAACGCCGGCGTCCGGCGCGATCCCGCGCCGCATGCTGCCCGCCCGGCCCTGTCCCCGGGCCGCCCCGGTCATCGGCGCGACCTTGCCTGCCACCCGACCACTCATCATCCTCACCACTTCATCATCGCTGGCCTCGCGCGCGGGCGGCGAACGCGCCACCCTGACTGAGTACTCAGTCTAATGTGGCCGGGCGCCGGGCCCGGGGGTCGCCTTCCCTGCTGGCCGGGCAATGTCTATATTTGAATCTTTGTTAATAGGAATTCGGCCAGCCCGGGAGAAGAAGAGGCAGCGATGACCCTTAATCCCTATATCGTCCTGGGCAGCGCGGTCGTGGGGCTGCTGGTCGGGCTGACCGGGGCCGGCGGCGGCGCCCTGATGACGCCGATGCTGATCCTGCTGTTCGGGGTGAAGCCGTCGGCGGCCATCTCCAGCGACCTGGTCGCCGCCGTGCTGATGCGGCCGGTCGGCGCCGCGGTGCACCTGCGCAAGGGCACCGTCAACCTGCGCCTGGTCGGCTGGATGGTGGTCGGCTCGGTGCCGATGGCGTTCGTCGGCGCCTACCTGCTGCATCTTCTCGGCGGGAGTTCCGCGCAGCAGAAGCACGTCGAGGTCGCCCTGGGCGTTGCGCTGCTGGTCGGGGCGGCCGCCATGGTGTTCCGCTACATCCTGGACCGACGGTCGGGCAACCAGCGGACCGGCACCGTGCACAAGATCAACGTGCGCCCGGTGCCGACCATCCTGATCGGCATGATCGGTGGCGTGATCGTGGGCCTGACCTCGGTCGGCTCCGGGTCACTGATGATCGTTCTGCTGCTGTTCCTCTACCCGCTGCTCAGCGCCGGGCAGCTGGTCGGTACCGACCTGACCCAGGCGGTTCCGCTTACCGCGGCGGCCGCCCTGGGCGCCCTGATCTTCGGCACCGTCCAGTTCGGGGTGACCGCGTCGCTCGTGGTCGGCAGCGTGCCGGCGGTGCTCATCGGCTCCTACCTCTCGTCGAGGGCACCGGACCGCTACATCCGGCCCATCATCACCTTCGTAATCTTCGCCTCGGGGCTGAAGTACGTGGGGGTCGGCACGACGACGCTGGGCTGGATCCTGTGCGTGGTCGCGCTGGGCGGCGGAGGCTACTGGCTGGCCCGGGTCCGGCCGTGGGAGAACGGGCCCGCGCTGCCCGGCCGGGCGGACGGGGCCCAGCCCGCCGGCGCACCAGGCGGGCGGGCATCCGTCCCGCTCGACGGCCGCAGACCAGCCCCGTCCGGCGGGCCGCCTGCCGTACCGCACGCCGGCGAACCCGGTCTTGGCAACGATTACGAGCCAAACGGGTAACCATCCCCCTGCCCGCCTGGGCGGCCCCGCAGTCATTAAGTAACGTCCGCATCATGGGCCGGAGCCTGGGGACGGACGTGCGCGACACCGCCCCCCGGCCCGGTGGCAGCGGGGCGCCGCGCGGGTCCCGGGTGCTGTTCGTGCTGCGGCGCACCCGGTCCGCGCCGCTGCTGCCCGCCAGCCTGCTGCTGGCCGTCCTGGTGTCGGTGACCGTCACCACCGCGCTGCATCGCGATCGCCCGGGCGCGGGCTGGCCGTCCGGAGCTGCTGATCGCCGACGAGCCCACCAGCCAGCTCGACCTGGAGACCGGCCGGCAGATCATGCGCCTGCTGCTGGCCGTGGTCCGCTCCGAGGGCATCACGCCGCTGGTCGCCACGCACGACGAGGCGCTGATCGGCCTGGCCGACGAGGTGCTCAGGCTGGACGACGGCCGCGTCCTGGCCGGGCGGCCGGACGGGCCGGCAGCTCATGAGCCGCGCGGGCAGGGGTAGAACACTCTCCCGTCCAGGTCCACGTCGAACTTGACCGCCGCGAACCCGAGGGGCGGATCGTACAGGGCCCGGCAGAACGCCGCGAACGCGTGCGGGCCGCCGCACTTCGACCCGGTCTGGCCGGGGTTGCAGACGTAGTGATCATCCCCGTACTCGGCGTCGCCCACCCACTTGCCGGTGGGCTGGGCCGCGGTCTTGTCCGTGGTGAAGTCGTCCCAGCCGCACGGCGTCGCGCCGGACAGCCCGGTGCAGGTGATCCCGTACTGGCTGCTGCCGCGCAGCTGCGCCGCGGTGCACTGGTGGTACGTGTAGCACTCCTCCAGCACGGCCCCGTCCGCGTACTGCCGTCCCCACCAGGACAGCAAGGGCGAGTTCTTCCACATCCCCGTCATCCCGTCGGCGTGGATCAGGTTGAACGCGTAGGCCAGGTAGTTCTGCGCGTCGCCGGGGGTGAGCCGGAACCCGGTGGTGGACGGCGGGTCGAAGCTGTCGATGTCGTCCAGCTCGACCGAGGAGAACCCCTTCCGCGCGCACATGCCGATCCGCTCGCGCAGCATGGGCTTGAGCGCGTCCAGCTGCCGGAAGTCGACCCACCGCTCTTCGGGGTAGCCGAAGTACACGTTGCCGAGCGTGGCAGCCGGGAAGAGGCCGCCCCGCGACGGCGGGCTGGCGTCCGGGCGGTAGTCCTCCCAGGCCAGGTCCAGGTAGCAGACGGTCTTCGGGTGCGCCAGCGTGCTGGCCGGCCAGCGGCTCTGGATCGCGGCGACCTCGGCGCGGGTGGTGAGGAACCCGTCGATGTCGTAGATGTCCACGGCGCGCTTCCCGGTCCGCTTCAGCGGCGTGGTCAGGCCGATCTGCCAGTCCCAGCGCATCGGGCGGTTATTAGCGGCCAGGTGCGGCGGGTACCAGCACGGCTGCCCGGCGCGCGGCTGGCAGGCCAGCGGCGCGGGCAGTGGCACGACCCGCCAGCCGAACCGGATCCCGGTCGCTCCGGCCCGGTTCGCGGTGCGCACGCTGACCTGGTGCGGGCCAGCCGCCAGCTTCCCGGTATAGAACACGTGATTCGCGGGCATCGGCCGCCACGAGCCCCGGTCCACCCGGTACTGCTGGACGGGCTTGCCGTCTGCGGCGTTGTAGTGCGGCGCGCTGACCTGGAAATACTCCTCGGCTGAGGCGGTACGCCGTTCCGGGGTTCCGTTGCGGAAATAACTAACCGGGCCCTGATGCCGCCGGTAGGCGCGGACTGCGGCCCCAGCCAGCCGGCTCACGGAGCGCCGCAGGACCCGGAACGTGAAGTTCCGCGCCTGCGTCTGCACCACCTCGGACGCGGTCTCGGTGACCCGCAGCCGCCGTCCCGTGTCGGCGTGCCCGGCCCGGTACCGGCGGGCGGCGAACGGGGCCGCGGCCGTGCCCGCGGCGGCCCGGCATCCCCGCCCGTCCTTCGCGCAGCTCTGCCAGGTGTACGCGACCTCGAAGCTGAGCAGCCGGTCGCCGTGCGGCAGCCGGGGCGCGTGCCAGGACAGCCCCGAGGCTGTGACCACCGCCCCGTCCCGGGGCTCGCCGGTGATCCGCAGCGTGCCCTGGTGCACGGGCGCCGGGAGCGCCTGGCTGGCCGCGGCGGCCGCGGTCCCGGCGGCCGACGCCGGGGTGACGGCCGTGAGCGGCACCAGGGCCAGCCCGGCGATCAGCGCCGTGAGCCCCGCGGGCCGCGCGGGCCGGTGAATCAGTCGCAGGCGCATGGCCCCTCCTGTGTGTCCAGCCCGGGGACGGCCCGGGGGCCGGTCAGCCTGCGAACGCAGCGGGCAGCAGGTCCCGGTGCGCCGCGAACAGGTCGTCGCACATGGCCACGGTCTGCGCCGTGGTCAGCGTGGCCGCGGTGTTTGGATCGAGCAGCGCGGCCTGGTATACGTGGTCGCGCGACTCCTCCAGCGCGGCCCGGACGGTCAGCTCGACCACGTTCAGGAAGGTCCGGTTCAGCGCGGCCAGCTGCGGCGGCAGCGCGCCGACCGGCACCGGCTTGGGCCCGCCCGCCCCGACCACGCAGGGCACCTCGACGCAGCACGCGTCGGGCAGGCTCGTGATCAGCCCGCCGTTGTGGATGTTCACATGCAGCTCGCGCTCGGTGCCGGTTTCCAGCGAGTGGATGAACTGCGACGCGAGCTCCTCGGTCGGCTCGAGGTCGAGCGGCGCGTCCGAGGCCAGGGCCCGCTGCAGCGACTCGAGTTCGCGCAGGTTCTCCTCGGACCGGGCCAGGTAGTCGCCGACGAAGATGCGGAACCGCTCGATCTGGTCGTCGTGGCGCATGAACCACGGCACGTACTCGGCGGAATGCTCGCTGGACTCGGTCGGGAAGTAGCCGAACCGGCGGTAAATCTCCACCCGGACCCGCCGCTGCAGCTCGGGTGAGCCGTCGATGACCTCGGCCAGCCGCGGGTACAGGGACTGGCCATCCTGCTCGAACCGCAGCACGAAAGCCTGATGGTTGAACCCCGCGGTCAGGAACCGGACCCGGCCCGGATCCGCGCCGACCAGGCCGGTCAGGAAGGCCTGCGTGTCCCGGACCGAGTGGCACAGCCCGAACACCCTGGTGAACGGGGTGCCCTCGTACACCGACCAGGGCAGCATGGCCATCGGGTTGCTGTAGCTGAGCAGGTACGCGTCCGGGCAGACGTCGTGCATGTCCCGGGCCAGCGCGGTGGTCACCGGGATGGTCCGCAGGCCGCGGAAGATCCCGCCGATGCCCAGGGTGTCGCCGATCGTCTGGCGGACCCCGTACCGGGCCGGGATGTCGAAGTCGGCCCGGGTCGCGTCGTAGCCGCCGACCTGGACCTCGTTGATCACGTAGCGGGCGCCCTGGAGCGCCTCGCGCCGGTCCCGGGTCGCGCTCACCGTGGCGGCGGCGCCCGTCTGGGCGCTGATCCGCTGGGCCAGCCGCTCGGCGTGGGCCAGCCGTTCCGCGTTGATGTCGTACAGCGCGAGGTGCAGCCCGCCGCGGAACTCCGGGTAACTGCACAGGTCGGTCACCACGTTCCGGGTGAACTCGATGCTGCCCGCGCCGACAAAGGTCACTGTGATCACAGCTCGGTAGTGTTCCATTGCCCGGGTTTGCGCGCAAGAGCGTGCATAAAAACCTTCGCAACGAAGACCCCGACCGGGGCTGGCCCCGGCCGGCCTGTCGGGGACGCCGGAGCCGGCAGCCTGTCCCGGCTTGTTACACAGCTGAGATATGCCCGTTATGTCAGGACTTCCGGAGCCGGGACGCGCTGGGACGGGCGGCCCGGTGGGCTTGACACCCGGCTGGCTGATTGCTCACTATTGCGGGAAACAGCGTGACTTTATGCATATTCGGTCGCGTCCGGCCCGGCCCTCACGGAACCTGCCGGTCACCGGGCCTGGCCGTCCCCGAACGTGAGCACCGAATCTGAGCACCGAACTGTGGCCGCCACCGGCGGGCCGGAAAGTTGAGGGCAGCATGGTGAGACACCGGCTGCATGTCACCCTGGCGGCCCCGCTCGCTGCGGCCGCGGCGCTCAGCCTCGGACTGGCCGCCTGCGGCACCGACAGCAACAGCGGCGGAGGCGGCGGCAGCACCACGGTCCAGATCTGGGAGGGCTGGACGGGTCCCGAGGCCAAGGCGTTCGCGCACCTGGTTGCCGAGTACCAGAGCCAGAATCCGGGCGTGAAGGTCAGCAGCCTGTACGTCAACAACGACAACACGCTGCAGAAGGTGCTGACCGCGGTGCGCGGCGGCAGCCCGCCGGACATCGCCTACCTGTACGGGTCGTGGGCACCGAACGTGGCGCAGATCCCGCAGGTGGTCAACCTGACCAACGTGGTCAAACGCCCGGGCGTGAACTGGAACGACTTCTGGGTCGGCGAGCGGGACGTGGCCACCGTCAAGGGCAAGGTCATCGGCGTGCCGGCCCTGGTCGACAACCTGGCCGTGGTCTACAACAAGACGCTGTTCGCCAAGGCCCACCTCACGCCGCCCGGCCCGGACTTCACCTGGACGCAGTTCGTGGCCGACGCCAAGAAGCTGACCGACCCGGCCGCCAAGCAGTTCGGCACCGCGTACGTGACCCCGGCGTCCGAGGATGCGGTGTGGCGCTGGGAGGCGATGCTCTGGGAGGCCGGGGGCCAGATCCTGACCGCCGACAACAAGAAGGCCGCGTTCAACTCGGCCGCCGGGCTGCAGTCGCTGAACACGCTGCGGACCATGGCCGTCACCGACAAGTCCATGTACCTGGACCCGACCGACCAGGCGTACGCGAACCTGTTCAACTCCGGCAAGATCGGGATGCTGGTCACCGGGCCGTGGGACCTGGGCGTGTTCCCCAATGTGCATTACGGCGTCCAGGTCATGCCGTCCTACCCCGGGTCGAGTGCCGGCCACCAGACCATTTCCGGCCCGGACAACTGGGTGCTGTTCAACAACGGCGCCACCCGGGTGTCGGCGGCTGAGAAGTTCATCCTCTGGCTCACCGCGCCCGCCCAGGTCAAGTACTTCTCGCTGCACACGGGGGACCTGCCGACCCGGGCGTCGGTGGGCAACGCGGCCGGCTTCAGCCAGCAGATGGACTCCGCGCTGCCCGGGGTGAGCGCGTTCGTGGCCAACCTGGCCAACGTCAAGCAGGCCCGGCCGCAGATCGCGACGTACCCGAAGATCTCCACGGTCCTCGCCACCATGGTCGTGTCCGTGCTGCTGGGCAAGAGCCAGCCGCAGGCGGCGCTGAGTTCCGCGGAGCAGCAAGTCAACCAGATCCTCTCCGCGGGCTGACGTGGCAGCTTCTGGAATCCTGCTCCGCCGGAGGCGCCCGGGCCGGCCCGGGCGTCCCGGCGGGGCCCGGGCGGCCGGCCGCCGGGTGACGGCCTCCGAGCAGTTCGCCGGGTGGGCCTTCGTTACCCCAGGGGTCGCGATCATCCTGCTGTTCGGCGCGGTGCCGATCGTCTGGTCGGCGATCATGTCCTTCCAGCGGTCTAACCTGCTCACGCCGAGTACCCCGTTCGTGGGGCTGAAGAACTACCGGCAGCTGGTGCACGACCCGGTCGTGGGGCAGGCCATCCAGCACACACTGATCTATACCGCGCTGTTCGTGCCCGGGACGATGATCGTCGGGCTGTTCCTGGCCGTGGCCATGAACCGGAAGATCCGCTTCATCTCCTTCTACCGGACCGCGGCCTACGCGACCATGGCCATCTCCACGATCAGCGAGGCGATCGTCTTCATCTGGCTGTTCGACCCCTCCTACGGCGTCGTCAACTACTTCCTCAGCCTCATCGGGGTCCCGCAGCAGCAGTTCCTGAATTCGCCGTCCCAGGCGCTGTACGTGATCGTGATCATGACGGTCTGGGGCTGGACCGGGTTCTCGGTCGTCATCTACCTCGCCGCTCTGCAGGGGGTCCCGGCGGCCCTGCTGGAGGCGGCCTCGATCGACGGGTGCACGGCCTGGCGGAGGTTCCGCCGGGTGACCCTGCCGCTGCTCAGCCCGGCGTCGCTGTTCCTCGCCGTGTGGCTCACGATCAACGCGCTGCAGCTGTTCGACGAGGTCTACCTGAGCACCCAGGGCGGCCCGCTCAACGCCACCACGGTGCTCGTCTATTACCTCTATGTCCAGGCCTTCCAGAACTTCAACTTCGGTTACGCCTCGGCCATCGCCTATTTCCTGTTCCTCATCATCCTCGTGGTCACCGCGATCCAGTTCCGGGTCGGCCGACGATACACGCACTACCGCTCTTGACATCCTCTCCCGCCGGGGGCGGGAGATTTCAGCCACTCACATCCGGGTTAGGAGGCAAGCAGTTGAGGTTCGCGGTTCACCGGCTCCAACTGAGAGCCTCCCCGTGCAGTCATGGCATGCCCCGCCGCGATGTTCCTGGCCGCGTGCACATCAGCGTGGCAGGCGAAACTGCAGGCCGTACACGCGAAACGCGCTTGGCTCTTGCGCGACTTCGCGTCAAGGAGGTGAAGCGGCGTCCCTTGTCTGGCCCGGGGGCAGGAATACCCATGCCGCGATCCCGGTGACCGCGACCTCGGCTCCCGCCCGCGGCGGGATCTCGTCCTCCGCCGGCGGCGGCGTCCCCCCGCCCGCCGCCGGCGGAGGCTGCCGTTCAGCCCCTGGCACCTGGTGCTTATCCCGGCCACGCTGGTGCTGATCTTCCCGTTCTACTGGCTGGTGGTCACCTCACTGGAGACGACGGGCGAGGCGCTGCACTTCCCGCCGGTGCTCGTGCCGCACACGCTCCGGTTCGCGAACTACCCGGACGCGCTGAACAGCGCCCCGTTCGGTCATTTCTTCATCAACAGCGCCGTGGTCGCGGCGGCAACCGTGCTGTGCAACCTGGTGCTGTGCTCGCTGGCCGGGTACGCGTTCGCCCGGTTCCGCTTCCTCGGCCGCACCGCCCTGTTCGTGATGATCATGACCACGCTCATGGTGCCGTTCCAGGTCACGATGATCCCGCAGTTCATCATCACCAAATGGCTGGGCGTGCACGTGCTGGCCGCGGTCGGGATCAACCACATCGGCGCGCTCATCCTGCCCAACGCGGCCACCGCGTTCGGCATCTTCTTCCTGCGCCAGTTCTTCCGGACCCTGCCGCTGGAGTACGAGGAGTCTGCCCGGGTGGACGGGGCCAGTCGGCTCACTGTCCTGATCAAGATCGTGCTGCCGCTGGCCACCCCGGCACTGGCCACGCTGGCCGCGCTGACGTTCCTCGATTCCTGGAACAACTTCCTGTGGCCGCTGATCGCGATCACCTCCACGAACCAGATGACGCTGCCGCTCGGCCTGGCCACGTTCCAGGGCGCGCACGCCACGGAGTGGACCCTGCTGATGGCGGCCAACGTGATGAGCCTGGTCCCGATGCTGGCCATCTTCTTCCTGGCCCAGCGGTACTTCATCCGGTCGGTGGCCTCGACCGGCCTGGCCGGGACCTGAGCCGTAACCGGGGCGGAACCCCAGAGAAAAGAGGAAACAAGCATGGGCGAGGAGACCCCCGTGGTTGATGAGCCCGCGATGACGGAAGGCGTGGCCAGCGGAGGCCGCACGGAGCAGGAGGTGGCTTCCCAGCCCGCCTGCTGGCGCCGGGCGGGCCAGCTGGCCGCGGCCGTCGCGGGCGTCCTGCCAGCCCGCGGCGAACGGGTCGCGGTGGCGGGCTGCGGCACATCCTGGTTCATGGCCCAGTCCTACGCGGCGGCCCGTGAGGCGTCCGGTCACGGGGAGACCGATGCCTTCGCCGCGTCCGAGATGCCGCTGGGCCGGGCCTACGACCGGGTCCTGGTCCTGTCCCGCTCCGGCACCACCACCGAGATCGTGCAGCTGCTGGACCGGCTGCGCGGCACCGCGCCCACGGTCGCGATCACCGCGGTGCCCGGCACCCCCGTGCCGCAGGCCGCTGACGCCGTGATCGACCTGTCGTTCGCCGATGAGGAATCCGTGGTGCAGACCCGGTTCGCCACCACCGAGCTGACCCTGCTCCGTGCCCACCTGGGCCAGGACCCCGGCCCGGCCGCCGATGCGGCGGAGCGGGTGCTCGCGGCACCCCTCCCGGCGGGCATGCTGGCCGCCCGCCAGTTCACGTTCCTCGGCACCGGGTGGACGTACGGCCTGGCCAACGAGGCCGCGCTCAAGCTGCGTGAGGCGGCCGGCATGTGGACCGAGGCGTACCCGGCCATGGAGTACCGGCACGGCCCGGTCGCGGTGACCGGCGAGGGCAGCGTCGTGTGGGCGTTCGGCGCCCCGCCGGAGGGGCTCGGCGCCGAGATCGCCGCGGCCGGCGGCACCGCCTGGTTCAGCGACGAGGACCCGCTGGCCGAGCTGGTCCGGGTGCAGCGGGTGGCCGTGGCGCTGGCCCGGGCCCGCGGGCTCGACCCGGACCGGCCGCGCAACCTGGCCCGCTCGGTCATCCTCACCTGAACAGGCGGTTCATGTGATCGGAGTCGTCTGCCTCAACCCAGCCCTGGACGTGACCCATCACGTCCCGGCCGTGAACTGGTCCGGGGTGAACCGGCCTGCCGCGGTGCACGCGCGGCCCGGCGGCAAGGGGCTGAACGTGGCCCGCACGCTGCACACGCTCGGCGCCGAGGTCCTCGTCATGGGCCTGATCGGCGGGACCACGGGCGAGTCGGTGACGGCGGAGCTCGCCGCCCTGGCCGTGCCCGCGGCCTTCACCTGGGTGCGGGGCGAGACGCGGCGGACGTTCACGGTCGTGGACGGGCGGACCGGTGAGGCGGCCCTGTTCAGTGAGCCGGGCCCGCGGATCACGCCGGACGGGTACGCGGAGTTCCGGATCCGGTTCGCGGCCACGCTCGCCGGGTGCGCGGCCGTCGTGCTGTCCGGCAGCCTGCCGCCGGGGCTGCCGCCCGGCAGCTACGCGGAACTCATCACGACGGCCTCCGCCGCCGGGGTGCCGGTGCTGCTGGACGCGCACGGGGAGGCGCTGCGCCTGGGCGCCGCGGCCGGCCCCGCCGTCGTCAAGCCGAACCTGGCCGAACTGGAGACGTTCGCCGGCCGGTCCCTGGCTGTGCCGCCCGGCCCTGGTTCGCCGGGCCCTGGTTCGCCGGGCCCCGGCGTGGACCGGGCGGCCGTGGCGGCGGCCGCCCGGGAACTCCGGACGGCCGGCCCGGCCGCGGTCGTGGTCTCGCTCGGCGCCGACGGGCTGCACGCCGACACCGGCGATGGCTGCTGGCGGGCGGTCCCCCCGGCCGTGGTGGCCGGGAACGCTACCGGGGCGGGGGACGCGGCGGCGGCGGGCCTGGCCCACGGGCTGGCCCTGGGATACCCGTGGGAGGAGCGGCTGCGGGACGCGGTCGCGCTCGGCACCGCGGTGGCCCTGGCCCCGGTGGCCGGGGAGTTCAGCCCGGCGGACTACGCCACGGTGCGGGCCGGGGTCACGGTGACCCGCGCGGAGCCCGGTGAGGCCGGCGCCCTGCACCGGGAGGCCTGCTGATGCCCGGCGCCGCAATGGGCGAGATCATCCGGTCGGCGCAGGCCGCGGGCCGGGGCGTCGGCGCGTTCAACGTGATCGGCATCGAGCACGCCGAAGCGATCGTGGCCGGCGCCGAGGCGGCTGCCTCGCCCGTGGTCCTGCAGATCAGCGAGAACTGCGCCGCCTACCACGGCGCACTGGAGCCGATCGCGCTGGCCTGCCTGTCGGTCGCGGGCTCGGCCGCCGTGCCGGTCGCGGTGCACCTGGACCACGCCACCCGCGAGGACCTGGTGCAGGCTGCGGCCGGGCTGGGACTGCGGTCGGTCATGTACGACGCGTCAGCCCTGTCCTACGGGCACAACGTCGAGGCCACCGCGGCCATGGCCCGGTGGTGCCATGACCGCGGCCTCTGGGTCGAGGCCGAGCTGGGTGAGATTGGCGGCAAGAACGGCGTGCATTCGCCGCTGGCCCGCACCCGGCCCGACGAGGCGGCGGCCTATGTCGCGGCGACCGGGGTGGACGCGCTGGCGGTCGCGGTCGGCAGCTCGCACGCGATGCTGACCCGCGACGCGGCCCTGGACCTGGGGCTCATCGCGGAGATCCATGGCACGGTCAGCGTGCCGCTGGTGCTGCACGGCTCGTCCGGGGTTCCCGACGCCGGCCTGGCTGCGGCGGTCGATGCGGGAATGACGAAAATCAACGTGGCGACCCAGCTGAATAAGGCCTTCACCGCGGCCGTCCGTTCGTGCCTGAATGGAGACCCGGGAATGGTCGATCCCAGGCGGTACGGTTCGGCGGGGCGCGATGCGGTCGCGGCCGAGGTCGCCCGCCTGCTCCACGTGATCGGAGGCGCCGATGACCCGGTACCGGCGGTGGAATGAGCTGCTGGAGCTGCTCGCGGCGGCGGGGCAGCTCCAGGTCGAGGAGGCCGCGAAGGCGCTCGCGGTGTCCGAGGCCACGGTCCGCCGGGATCTCGACGAACTCGCCAGCCAGCAGATGCTCACCCGGATCCGCGGCGGCGCGGTGGCCAAGGGCGTCACCTACGACCTGCCGCTGCGGTACAAGAGCGAACGGCATCCGTCCGAGAAACAGCGCATCGCGGCGGTCGCGGCCGGGCTGGTGCGGCCGGGCCAGGTCACCGGGCTGAACGGCGGCACGACCACTACCGAGGTGGCCCGGGCCCTGGCCACCCGCTCGGACCTGAACTCGCAGGTGCCGCCGCCCGCCGTCACCGTCGTGACCAACGCGCTGAACATCGCGACCGAGCTGGCGGTCCGCCAGCACATCAAGATCGTGACCACCGGCGGGGTGGCCCGGCCGCAGTCCTATGAGCTGACCGGGCCGCTGGCCACCGGCGTGCTGGAGCAGGTCACCCTGGACGTGGCCATCCTCGGCGTGGACGGGATCGACGCGGCGGCCGGCGCGACCGCGCACCACGAGGGCGAGGCCAGCACCAACCGGCTGATGGCCCGGCAGGCGGCGCTGGTGGTCATCGCCGCGGACAGCTCCAAGGTGGGCCGGCGCGCGTTCGCGCGGATCTGCACCGCGGCGGAGATCGACGTGCTGGTCACGGACACCGGGATCGCCGCCGAGGACGCGGCCCGCCTCGAGGACGCGGGAGTCGACGTTGTCACCGTCTGAGGGTGCCGCGCCTATCGACCTCGTCGTCGTGGGCGACTGCAACCCGGATGTGCTCGTCCTCGGCGAGGACGTGACCCCCGCGTTCGGCCAGCAGGAGAAGCTGGTGCCGTCCATGTCGCTGGTCGTCGGCGGTTCCGCGTCGATCACGGCCGTGGCCGCGGCCCGGCTCGGCCTCAGCGTCGCGCTGGTCGCCGCGGTGGGCGCGGACGCCGCGGGCCAGTTCATGCTGGACCAGCTGGCCGCGGAGGGCGTCGCCACGGACACCGTGGCCGTCCGCGGGGACAGCCCGACTGGGATGACCGTTGCCCTGTCGAGCGGCGGGGACCGGGCCATCCTGACTGCCCTCGGCGCCGTGGGCTCGCTGACCGCCGCCGACGTCCCCGCGGCGCTGCTCGGCCGGGCCCGGCACGTGCACATCAGCTCCTACTTCCTGCTCGAGGAGTCGCTCGGGCCCGGCGTGGCCGCGGTCATTGCCACCGCGCAGGCCGCCGGGGCGACCGTGTCCCTGGACACCAACTGGGATCCGTCCGGGCGGTGGGGCGACGACCGGCTCGCCGCCGCGCTGGCCCGGGCGGACCTGCTGCTGCCCAACGAGGCTGAAGCGGTCCGGCTGAGCGGCGAGCCGGACCTGGCCGCGGCGGTGCCCGTGCTCACCGCGGCCGGATCCCGGCTGGTGGTCAAGCTGGGGGCCCGCGGCGCGCTGTGTGCCGACGGCACCCGGCGGTACCGGGTCAGCGTGCCGCCCGTGGTGCCGGTTGACGCGACCGGGGCCGGCGACTGCTTCAACGCCGGGCTGATCGCGGGCCTGCTGCAGGGCCTGGCCCTGCCCGAGGCCGCCGCGCTCGGCTGCGCCGTCGGTGCCCTGTCCACCCGCGCACCGGGCGGCACCGGGAGCTCTCCCGGCCTGCCGGCGGCCCTGGCCCTGGCCGGCCAGGCGTCGGTGACGACTCCGAGCGCACGGACGCCGGCCTCTTAGCGGCGGAGCGAGACCGTGGTCTGCTCATGGGCCGCGGAGGGATCGCCGCTGACGGTGTTGAACACGAGGAACTGGCCATTGAAGTGCGCCTGACCGCGGTGGAACGTGCCGTCCGCTGCCGCTGTAGCTGCCAGCACGAGAACGGGGAGGGCGATAACCCGCCGTAGAGCACGTGACCGGAACGCCTGACTCACCTTGCCCGGTTTCACCTGACCACCCCCTTTGCTCACGGAAGGCACCCGAAACCCTTGGTGCCAACGGCAAAGAATCCCGGAGCCGGCAGCACGGCACATGGAGGCGGTGTGGAGAAGCTGTGGAGACCCGCCGGGCGGGCCGTCGAGGCGAGCCAGGTTAGGGCGCGCGCCAGCGTGAGCCCGTCAGGCTGATCGCCGCCGTGGCCACTGAGGTGCGGAATCTGGTGAGCGCATCCGGCTGCGGCGGGTGGCTTCGCGAGCCTCTTCGCATGGGACCCGTCCTGGACGTGGGCTAGTTTGACCTAGACCGCACTCGGACTTTGGAGGGATGCGATGTCCCAGTACCCAGACGAACTGGGGTCATGGTGGACCGGGTTTCCCGGCAGCGACCGCGCCGGCTGGCTCGCGCCCTCCCCGTCCCCCCTCAGTGATCTTGCCCCGGCGCAAGACGGCTTCAGGGGCTCTGTCTCGAGGCGGGCGCTCAAGCGCAGGCTGGTGGTTCCTCCAGGCCGGCGCGAGCGGGCCAGGCGCGAGGCGGTGGCGCAGTGGCGGCGCGAGACGGTCGCCGACATCAGGAAGCCGTCCCTCAAGTCGGGCGTGATCACCCTGGGCTCGGGCTTCGGGGGAACCGGCAAGACTGACGTGGCGGTGACGCTCGCGGCGATCTACGCCGCTGCGCGGCCTGCCGACCGCGTCATACTCGCCGACAGCAACGACGACATGCCCCATGGGTACATCAGGCTCGGAGGAGTACCGGTCGAGGCGCTGCCGCCGGGCCAGCGGACGCTGTCCATCCGGGGCTTTTACCAGGCGTGTACGGACGCGAGCATCAAGGTCTACGCGGATCTGCGCGATGCCGTCGCCTGGCTTCAGGGTGTGGCCGTGATCCGCGGCGACACCGCCGACGAGTGCGTGGGGATCGATTTTGGGGAGCATGAGTACCTGACGGTGCTGGAGTTCCTCCAGTGCATGTCCAACATCGTCATCAACGATGGCGGCACGGGACTGTTTTCCCACCTTCAGGTGGGCACGCTGCTGCACGGTGACAAGTACGTCTTCGTGACGGAGGCGTCACAGCTGGGCTTCTGGTCCATCGATCAGGTGTTCAGCCGGTACCGGAACTATGAGGGCGAAAAGGACAGGCCGCTGACTGAGCGGGAAAAGAAGCACCTGAATGGGCTCATGGACGAGGCCACGATCGTGGTGGACAAGTTCAGCGACAGCGATCCGGAGCAGGTTCGCTGGCTGACCCGGATCCGCGAGGGATTCGAGGGGACGCAAGTGTCGGTGGTAGCCACCCCCTGGGACCAGGCGCTCGCCAACCGGGTGACCCTGGATCTTGGTGCCGTCGCCGGGGCCACGCTGGACGCCAAGCTGGCGATGGCCGAGGTGGTGCTGCGCGGAGTTGACCGGGCCAACCGCAGACGTCTTGGTCTTCCCGATGAGGAGGCGCGCAGTACTGGCAACGGCCAGGGGGTCCTGGCCGAGCCGCCCCGCTGGTTCTCCGAGCCTGAGAGTCCAGCAGCCGATACCGCATTCCAGGAGGAGGGCAGTGATGCCGGGCCGGTGCGCTCCCCGTGGCCAACCGGCGGAGCCGGCGGCTGAGCTCGCGGGGATGGCCCGCTGGTGACGGTGCCATGTACGACCGGGAGCAGGTCGCCGCGATACGTCGCTGGCCTGTCGAGGCGGCGGAGAAGGGCTTCGGCGGCCCGGCGCACCAGTCGCCGGTGACCGCCGGGCAGCTGGCCCGCGAACGCCCCCGGGCGGACTCCGGGCTGCTCAGCACGCCGCGGGTCGTGGTGCGGGAGGAGGCCCTGCGCCACAACATCTCGGCCATGGCCGCCTACTGCGCGGCGCATGACGTCAGCCTGTACCCCCACGGCAAGACCACCATGGCGCCGCAGATCCTCGCGGCCCAGCTGGACGCGGGCGCGGCCGGCATCACGGCCGCGTCGGTCTCGCAGGCCCGCGTATTCCGGCGGTTCGGCGTCCGCAACGTCCTGCTCGCCAACGAGCTCGTGGATGAGGCTTCCATCAGCTGGGTGGCCAGCGAGCTGACCGCCGCCGCCGGGCAGTTCTCCTTTCTCTGCTATGTCGACAGCGTCGCGGGGGCCGGGCGGCTGGACGCAATCCTGGCCGCCCGCGGGTTCACGCAACGGCTGCGGGTGCTCGTCGAACTCGGGCACGAGGACGGCCGGACCGGCTGCCGCACCAGTGCGGAGGCGCTCGCCGTGGCGGCGGCTGTCGCCCGCGCCCCGCGGCTCGTGCTCGCCGGCGTGGCCGGCTACGAGGGCTCCCTGATGGCCCCCACGCCCGGCGAAACGGCCCGCAAGGCGCGGGCGTACTGCGGGGAACTGGGCCAGCTGGCCGAGACGCTGGCCGCCTCGGGACAGTTCCCGCAGCCGCCGGTGGTGACCGCGGGCGGCTCCGCCTACTTCGATGTGGTCGTGGAGGTGCTGGGCGGCCGCGGCGGCTGGAACCTGATCCTGCGCAGCGGCTGTTACGTCACCCACGACCACGGGCTGTACAGCCGCATCGCGCCATCGGCACGGAAAACGCCGGGCGTGCCGGTCCTGCAGCCGGCCCTCGAAGCCTGGGCGCCGGTCCTGTCCCGCCCCGAGCCCGGAACCGCGGTGCTGGGCATCGGGCGCCGGGACGTCTCGTTCGACGCCGGAGATCCTGTCGTCCTGCGCGGGCGCGCGGCCGGCGGAGCGGCCCTCGACCCGAGCGGCTCGCTGGTCAGGCGGCTCTTCGACCAGCACATGGTGCTGTCCGTCCCCGCTGGTTCCCGGCTCGACCCCGGCGATGAGCTCTGCCTGGGCATCTCGCATCCGTGCACCACCTTCGACAAGTGGCGGTGGATCCCGGTGCTCGATCCCGAGGACCGCATTACCGACGTGATACGCACATTCTTCTAAGGAGACGCGTCACAGCCAGGCGCGGACACCGTGCGCCTGTGCGCGGGTTACATGACCGCGAGTTGCCCACCGTCGATGACGATCTCGGCGCCGGTGATGAAGGAAGCGTCATCCGAGGCCAGGAACGCATACGCCGCCGCCACCTCCGACGGCTGGCCAGGACGGCCCAGCGGGATGTTGCCGTCGGCGTACGCCCCGGCGAACTCCTCTCCGCCGAGGTCCGCGCTGATGGCCGCGTTCAGGGGTGTCTCGATGTACCCGGGGCACAGGGCGTTGACGCGGATGCCGTAACGCCCGAGCTCGACCGCCATGGTCTTGGTCAGCAGCAGCACCCCGCCCTTGGACGCGTTGTAGTGGGCGTAGTCCGCCTCGCCGCCCAGGCCGTTCGTCGAGGACATGTTGACGATGACCCCCCCGGTGCCCTGGTCCACCAGCACCCTGGCCACGGCCTGCGCCACCAGGAATATCCCGCGCAGGTTGACGGTGATCACGCGATCCCAGTGGGACGGGGTAATCGCGAGAAAAGGCTCCCGCCACGCGATCCCGGCGTTATTGACCAGGATGTCCATCCCGCCGAGCGCCTCACCTGCCGAGTCGACCAGCCGCGCCACGTCATCCTCGCGGCTGACGTCCGCCGGGAGACCGGAAACCGTCCCGAATCCCGCCAGCCCGGCCACCGCCGCCTCCACCTCGCCGGGGTCGAGCCCGCACAGGAACACGCGGGCGCCCTCTTCGAGGAAGCGCTGGGCGGCCGCCTTGCCGATCCCGCTGCTCCCCCCGCTGACCAGAACTCTCTTATCCCGGAGCCCGCGCATCGCGATCTCCTCCTCCGCGGGTGCCCTGTTGCGGCCAGAGTACACCGGCGTGCCGGGACCACTGATATCACTGAGCGCAGGTGACGCCCCGTCGGGCGTGCTCTTCGTTTTGCGGGGCGGCAGGCGTACGGTGAAGTACGCAACGGCTGAGGGGGGTGCCCGTGACGAGGATGGGTTACCGGACCGCACTGGCGGCCCTGCTGACCGTACTGACCTGTCTTGGCCTCATGCCGCTGCCCAGGCGCAGGCCCCGCCGGCAGGCGCCCGCCCGAGCAGCTTAACCAGCTTGTGCGGTGCCCTGGATAGCACCCAGCCGGCCACAGTCACCCACGTCATGTTCATCTTGTTCGAGAACAAGTCGTATGGCTCCATCGTCGGCAGTAAATCAGCACCTTATATCAATCAGACCCTGATTCCAGGCTGCGGGCTGGCCACGAACTACCACAATTACTCGCATCCGTCCACGTCCAACTATATAGCCCTGACCTCAGGGGCTGTGCAGGGGAAAGCCGTCAGCGCCGACTGTCAGCCATCCGGATGCCCGCAGCCGCAAGCGTCGATCTTCTCCCAGCTCAGCACCGCCGGGCAGACGTGGCGTGAGTATGCCGAGGCGATGCCAGCCAACTGCTACAAGAAGAATTACGACAACACGGCCTATGTCAACGCGGACGGCAGCACCGGGGAGTTCTACTATGTGCGGCACGCGCCGCCAGCGTATTACACGCCGTCGCCCGTCCCCGCGAACTGCTCCAGCTGGGACGTGCCGCTCGGCACCACTGGCTCGGGGAACCTCCTGGACGCGTTGTCCGCGGGCAGCGACGGATTGCCCGCATTCAGCTTCGTCACGCCGGGCGGGTGCAATGACATGCACGATTGTTCCGTCAGGGTGGGAGATGATTGGCTGAGGGAATGGATTCCGATCATCCAGCAGTCGGCGGCCTACCAGAGTGGCCAGCTCGCCGTGTTCATTACCTCGGACGAAGGTACTGGTGCGGACAAGGTGAATGGCGAGACCTGCTGGGACGCCGCGCATGCGGATTCCGCCAGTTATCCCTCGTGTCACGTTGCCACCATCGTGATGTCCCCGTACACGCCTCCGGGCACAAGGTCAGCGAGCTACTTCAACCATCTGAGCCTGCTCGGCACCGCCGAGGACCTGCTGGGGTTGCCCCGGCTGCCTACCACCGGGGGGTACGCAGGACTTCAGTCCGCGTTCGGGCTCTGAGGTGCCCGTGCGGCGGTTTCCTGCGCGGCGGTCAGGATGAAAGCCAGGATCTCGGCCTCGTAGCGCAGCTGGTCGTAGCGGCCCGCGGGGCCCACGTGCGCCCCCGCGCCCAGTTCCGGGCGGAACAGGACGCGGCTGCCCGCGGTATCGGTGGCCCGGAGCCGGGCGACCCACTTGGCCGGCTCGTGGATCAGCACCCGCGGGTCGTGCAGGCTCCCGGTGACCAGCAGGTCGGGCCGCGGGCCGGCCGGGACGTTGTCGTAGGGGCTGTAGGACCTGAGGTAGTCGCGCATGGCCGGGTCGCGGGGATCACCCCACTCGTCCCACTCGGTGATGGTCAGCGGGATGGACGGGTCCAGCATCGTGGTCACCACGTCCACGAACGGGACCTCGGCGACCACGGCCCGCCAGCGGCCCGGCGCCAGGGAGAACACCGCGCCCTGCAGCAGCCCCCCGGCCGACAGGCCGCGCGAGGAGATCCGGTCCGGGGCCGCCCATCCGCCGGCGGCCAGCGTGTCGGCGGCCGTGATGAAGTCGGTGAACGTGGTGCGCTTGCGGTCCAGGTGACCCTCGGCCCACCAGCGGCGGCCGCCCTCGCCGCCGCCGCGCACGTGCGCCACCGCGTACACGAACCCGCGGTCCAGCAGGCTCGGCGTGACGACGCTGAACTCCGGCCAGGAACACGCCTCGTAGGCGCCGTAGCCGTACAGCAGGGCGGGCGCGGACCGGTCGCGGCGCAGCCCGCGGCGGTACGCAACGGTGACCGGGATCAGGGTGCCGTCCGCGGCGGGCGCGCTGATCCGCTCCGTCACGTACCCCGCCGGGTCGTATCCGGGCACCTCCTGGCGCTTGCGCAGCTCCCACCGGCCGCTGGCCAGGTCCACGTCGTGCCAGGACGGCGGCCCGGTCAGCGACTGCGTGCGCACGGTCACGGCGCTGGCGGTGTACTCCTCGTTCACCGCCAGGGCCAGGGCCTGCTCGGGGCCGCCCGCCTCGATCAGCCGCTGCGTCCCCGTCTCGCGGTCCACCACCCGGAGCTGGGTCTGCGCCCCGCGGCGCTGCTCCACCACCAGGTGGCGGCCGAACACGTCGCAGCGCACCAGCCGGGTGTCGGGGCCGGCCCGATGACCTCGGTCCAGCCCAGCTCGGACCACGGGGCCCGCCCGGGGGCCGCGACCGGTGCCCGGATCAGCCGGAACTCAGCCGCCCCGGCGTTCGTGACCAGGTAGAACTCGCCCCCGCCCGGCCCGTCTGCGTGGTCCGCGTAGTACTCCGTGCCCGGCCTTCTCTTTTCCGCAACGGCAGGATCGGCGCGGATGTCCCCGGCCGGGATCAGCAGGGTCTCGGTGGTGTCCCGGGACGCCGTCTCGATCAGCAGCCAGGCTCCGCTGCGGGTGGCCCGGACGGTCAGCTCGAACCGCTCGTCGTCTTCCCGGTACACCAGCGTGTCGCCGTCCGGCGCGGTGCCCAGCTCGTGCCGCCAGACCTCGTGCGGCCGGTACGCGGGGTCGGTGACCACGTAGAGCAGCGCCCGGGAGTCCGCGGCCCAGGCCAGCCCGTAGTACGTCCGCTCGATCCGCTCCGCCAGATCGGTGCCGGCGGCCAGGTCGCGGATCCGCAGCTGGTACACCTCGTCGCCGTCGAAGTCCACCGAGTAGGCCAGGTACCGCCCGTCCGGGCTGATCTCGCGGACACCCAGCTCGGCGTAGCTCCCGGCGGCGGCCGGATCCGCCAGCAGCAGGTTCTCATCCAGCAGCACCTCGCCCGGGGCGTCCGGGCCCGCGGCCCGGCAGAACTGCTCCAGCTGCTGGCCGGGCACGGTCCGGGTGAAGTACCAGGCCCCGCCCTGGCGCCAGCGGGCCGACTCCTCGGCCGGGGGGAGCCGCCTGGCCATCTCCGCGAACAGCTCCTCCCGCAGTCCCTGCTGCGGCGCGGTCTGCGCGTCGTACCAGGCCCGCTCCGCGGCCAGGTACTCCCGCATCTCCGGCCGGTCCCGGTCGCGCATCCAGGCGTACGGGTCGGCGCCCGGGCCGCCGCCGGGGGCGGGATGCCTCGGTGCGGCCGGCGGGCCGCCGCTCATTGCGGTCCCCCCGGCCCGGTCGCGAGCAGCGCGCGCAGCGGGCCGGCGGGCAGCCCGTAGGAGGTGTGGCCGTCCCGGCCGGTCACCGTGTGCGCCTGCAGCAGGCTGTTCAATACGGCCTCCTCGGTGGCCTCGACGACGGCGGCGAAGTAGTCGTCCAGCCCGGTGCCGGTCACCGGGGACCGGGCCGGCGCGGTCCCGCGCGGGGCGCGCAGCCCGGTGGCCAGGGCCAGGAAGATCTCCCCGCTGGCGTGGTGCGCGGTGCTGCCCGCCCGGGCCAGGCCCAGTCCGGCCCGGCGGGCCAGGCGCTGGCAGGCCGCCGCGTCCAGCGGCCCGTCGGTGAGTACCACCACGATGCACGAGCCCGCGGGCCCCGGCCGGGCCGCGCTGGCTTCCCCGGCCTTCCCGGCCTTCCCGGCCGTTGCGCCCGTTGCGCCCGCGGCCGGATCCGGGAGCAGCCGCCCGGCCGGGACCCCGGCCACCGTGAGCCGTTCCCGGTCACCGAAGTTGGTCATCGTGACCACCCCGACGGTCGCCCCGCCGGGCACCACCCGGGACGCGGTGCCGATGCCGCCCTTGTAACCCAGGCAGCTCATCCCGGTCCCCGCTCCCACCGCGCCCTCGCCCGCCACCGTGGCCCCGGCGGACGCCCGGGCCGCCGCCAGTGCCTCCCGTACGTCGTCCCGCTGCACCTGCATCCGGCGGCTTTCGCTGAGGAAACTGTCGTCGCACTCGGCCACGACCGGGATGATGACGTCCTCGTCGCCGATCGCGGGCTGCTCGGCGACGAGCAGTTCGCAGGCCGCGTCGTAGACCCGGCCCAGCTGCATGGTCGAGGTCAGGAACACGGGTGTCTCGGCCAGCCCCCATTCCTGCGCGGCCAGCATCCCGGTGCATTCGCCGGCCCCATTGAGCACCGCGCCGCCGGCCGGCACGGGGAAGCGGAACAGGTCACCGCCCGGGTCGATCACCGTCACCCCGGTCCGCGCCGTGCCCCGGCCGGCCGGGGGTGGCGGCTCGTCCCGCCACACGGTGGCGTGCCCCAGGCCGGCCCCGGGTACGTCGAGCACCGAGCCGGTCGGGCCCGGTGGCAGCAGCCCGACGGTGATGCCAAGATCAGAAACGCGCGGCATCCCGCGATGGTAACCGCCGCCGCGCCGCCTGGGGAGGGTGAGGGTGAGCCTGCCGGTTCCGGTGGTGTGGAGCGAGGACTGCCTGCGGCACGAGCCGGCGGGCGAGGTGTGGCTGGGCGTGCGCGATCCCGGCACCGAGGTGCCGGCCCGGGCGCTGGTCCTGCGCGACGCGCTCACGGCGGCCGGCGCGCCCCTCACCGCGGCGGGCCGGCACGACGACACGATCCTGCGCCGGGTGCACGACCCCGCCCTGCTCGGCCACCTGGCCTCGGTGTGGGAGGACTGGGAGGCGGCCGGGCTGCCCGCCGGGTACGGCCGGGACCGGGTGGTGCCCTACGTGTTCCCCACCCCCGGCCTGCTGGCCGGGCTGCCGCCGCGGATCCCGCCGGCCGTGCACGGCCGTGCCGGGCTGTACTGCTACGACACGATGACGCTGGTCGGCCCGGGCAGCTGGGCCGCGATCCGGGGCGCGGCGGACGCCGCGCAGACCGCCGCGGACCTGGTCAGCGGGGGCACGCCGCTGGCTTACGCGCTGTGCCGCCCGCCCGGCCACCATGCCACCCGGGATGCGTACGGCGGGTCGTGCTACCTGAACAACGCCGCGGTCGCGGCCGAGGCGCTGCGCGCGGCCGGGGCGGCCCGGGTCGCGGTCCTCGACATCGACGCTCACCACGGCAACGGCACCCAGATGATCTTCTGGGACCGGGCCGACGTGTGGTACGGGTCGCTGCACGTCGACCCGGGCGCGGGCTGGTTCCCGCACTACCTGGGCTACGCCGCCGAGCGCGGCGCCGGGCCGGGCGCGGGCTTCACCCGGAACCTGCCGCTGGCCCCGGGCACCGGCGACGGCGGCTGGCTGGCCGCGCTCGGCGCGCTGTGCGGGGAGGCGTCGGCGTTCGCCCCGGAGGCGGTGGTGGTGTCGCTGGGCCTGGACGCCGCGGCGGCCGACCCGGAGAGCCCCTTGCAGGTGACCGGGGCCGGGTACCGCGCGGCCGGGCAGCGGATCGCCGCGCTCGGCCCGGCCGTCTTCATCCAGGAAGGCGGCTACGACCTCCCCACCCTGGGCGCCCTGGCCGTCGCCACCCTGTCCGGTGCCGCATCCGCGTGACCCCAGCCGATCGGACCGTTAGTGCGGTGCATGGTGTGCGCTCGGGCACACACGATGCACCGCGCTGATGCCGGCGGGTCAGGCGAGGAGGCAGGCGGCCTCGTGGCCGGCGGCCACCGCGGCCGCGGGCGGGCGCAGGACGGGGTCCTCGCGGTGGCACCGCTCCTCCGCCACCGGGCAGCGCGGGTGGAAGCGGCAGCCGGGCGGCACGTCCACCGGGTTCGGCGTCTCACCCTGGAGGATCTGCGGCGTGCTGCGCTGACGGGGATCGCGGTTCGGCACCACGGACAGCAGCGCCCGCGTGTAGGGGTGCTGCGGGTTGCGGACCACATCGCGCGCCGGGCCCTGCTCCACGATCCGGCCCAGGTACATGACCGCGATGCGGTCGGCGAAGTGCGCGGCCGTGGACAGGTCGTGGGTGATCATGAGAATGCCCATGTCCCCGTCCCGGCGCAGCCCGTCCAGCAGCGACAGAACGCCGGCCCGGACCGACACGTCCAGCATCGAGACGGGCTCGTCGGCGAGCAGCAGGTCCGGGCCGAGCACCAGGGCCGCGGCGATGCTGACCCGCTGGCGCTGGCCGCCGGACAGCTCGTGCGGGTACCGCTCCAGGTACTGCTCGGCCGGGGCCAGCCCGGCCCGTTCCAGGGCGCGGATGGCCAGGGCGCGGCGCTCGGCCCGGGAGCCGCCGATGCCGTGCACCAGCATCGGCTCCTCGACGGCGTCCTGGACCCGGAACCGGGGATCCAGGGACTCGTACGGGTCCTGGTAGATCATCTGCAGCTTGCGCCGCAGCGGGCGCATCTGCTGCGCCGACAGCCCGGTGATGTCGGTGCCGTTCAGCCGGATGCTTCCCGACGTGGAGTTCACCATCCGCAGGATGGTCTGCGCGGTGCTGGTCTTGCCGCAGCCCGACTCGCCGACCAGGGCCAGCATCTCGCCGCGGGCCAGGGAGAAGCTGACCCCGTCCACCGCGTGGACCCACAGCCGGGGCTCGCGGGTCAGCCGCTCGGTCAGGCCCCGGCGGACCGGATAGCGCGTGACCAGGCTGTCCACCTCCAGCAGCGGGGCCTCACTCATGGCGCTCCCCGGCAGGCTGGCGGGTGAGATGGCAGGCGGCCTCGTGACCCGGCCCGACGGCACGCAGCGCCGGGTGCTCGTCCGCGCAGGGCGCGAACGCGGAATCGCAGCGCGGCCGGAACGGGCAGCCGGGCAGGTCCCGGTCGAGCCGCGGCGGGGAGCCGGGAATGGACACCACCTCATCGTCTCCGTACAGATCGGGGGTGGCCGCGAACAGCAGCCGGGTGTACGGATGGCGGGGCGAGTGGTAGAGCTCCTCCATCGGGCTGGACTCGACGATCTCGCCCGCGTACATGACCGCGGCCCGGTCGCAGACCTGCGCCACAACCGGCAGGTCGTGGGTGACCAGCACCAGGGCCAGGCCCAGCTCGCGGGACAGCCGGGTGAGCAGGTCCAGGATCTGCGCCTGCACCATGACGTCCAGGGCGGTGGTCGGCTCGTCGGCCAGCAGGATCTTCGGCTGGCAGGCGAGGGCCATCGCGATCGAGGCCCGCTGCCGCATGCCCCCGGAGAACTCGTGCGGGTACCGCTCACCCGCGGCCGCGGGGATGCCCACCATCTCCAGCAGCTCGCCGGCCCGCCGCCGGGCGGCCGCGCCGTGGGCGGTGCCGTGGAAGGCCATCGGCTCGGCGATCTGCCAGCCGACCTTCTTCACCGGGTTCAGCGCGTTCATCGCGCCCTGGAAGACCATCGCCACGTCCTTCCAGCGGTGCGCCCGGACCGAGTCCTCCCCGCCGGCCAGGATGTTGCGGCCGTTGACCCTCACCTCGCCGGCCAGTGAGGCGCTGGGCGGCAGCAGCCCCATCAGCGCGAGGACGGTGGTGGTCTTGCCGCACCCGGACTCGCCGACCAGGCCGAAACGCTCCCCTTCGTCCAGCGCGAAGCTCACCCCGGCCGCCGCGTGCACCGGGGGCCCGTGGGGCAGGTCGAACCAGACGTGCAGGCCCTCGACCTCGAGCAGGCTCAAATCGCGTCCGGCCCCCTTCCGACCAGCGGGCGCAGCCGCCAGCGGCGCAGCGACAGGTTCGCCGCCTTCAGCCGCGGGTTCAGCGCGTCCTCGACCGCCTGGCCGAACAGGAAGCAGCCCACGATGACGGCGGCGATGACGATGCCGGCCGGCACGATCGCCCACCAGGCGCCCGAGGAGATCGCGGTGCGCTGGAACGCGTTCTCCAGGATCGTGCCCCAGGTGGTGACCGTCGGGTCCTCCAGGCCGAGGAAGGCCAGCGCGGTCTCCAGGTAGATCGCGATCGCGATGGTCAGCACCGTGTTGGCGATCAGCAGCGGGCCGACCTGGGGCAGGATGTGCTTCCAGATGATCCGCGTGTTGCTGGCCCCGAGGGCCCGGGTGCGTTTCACGTAGACCCGTTCCCGCAGGCTCATCACCTGGGCCCGGATGATCCGGGCGGTCGACGTCCACTCGAGGATGCCGATCACGATGATCACGTGGAACAGGCTGGCCCCCCAGACGTCGGCGATGACGATCATGAGCACCAGGTCCGGGATGACCAGCAGGTAGTCGGTGATGCGCATCAGCCCGATGTCGATCCAGCGGCCGAAGTAGCCCGACAGGAGGCCGACTCCGCCCCCGATGATCATCGCGACCAGGGTGGCCGCGAACCCGACGACCAGGGAGATCCGGCCGCCCTGCATCAGCAGGCTGAGCATGTCGATGCCGCCGTCGTCGCAGCCGAGCCAGTGGGCCCCGGACGGCGGGGCGTACACCGCGCAGGTCTGCTGGGTGATGCTGTACGGCGAGATGTACGGCGCGATGATCGACAGCACGACGAAGAAGCCGATGATCGACAGGCCGACCACGGCCGCTTTCCGCTCCCGCAGCACGGTGCGGAAGAACCCGCTGCGGGTCGATGGCTGGCCCTCGGCCTCGGCCGCGAGCTGCGGGTCCTGGAGCGGCAGGGTCACTGGGAGATCCTCGGGTCGAGGCGGAAGTACAGCAGGTCGGCGGCGAAGTTCAGGATGATCACGGCCAGGGTCAGGATCAGGAAGCCGCCCTGCAGCATCGGGTAGTCGCGCTGCTGGATCGCGTCGTACATGGCCAGCCCGATGCCCGGCCAGCTGAAGATCACCTCGATCAGTACCGCGCCGCCGACGATGTAGCCGAGGTCCAGCGCGACCAGGGTGACCATCGGAAGCAGGGCGTTGCGGAACGCATGCCGCCGCACGATCCGGCGGTCGGGCAGCCCTTTGGCCCGGGCGGTGAGCACGTAGTCCTCACCAAGCGTCTCCAGCATCGAAGACCGGACCACCAGCGTGTAGCTGCCGTAGGCGGTCAGCATCAGGGTCGCGGCGGGCAGGATCATGTGCTTGCCGATGTCGGCCAGGTGTGTCCAGAACGGCTCCGCGCCGAACAGGAAGGGGTCGCTCATGCCGGCCGCGGGCAGGGTTCCGGCGAAGATGATCAGCAGCATCAGGCCGAGCCACTGGGTCGGGAACGCGTAGAAGAAGATCGCCCCGTTCGTGCTGAGGTGATCCGGCACCGTCCCGCGCCGCCAGGCCGACAAGATGCCGGTCGCCACCCCGACCACGATGGCGGCCACGGTGCCCACGGTCACCATCGGGATCGTGTTCTTCAGGTCGGCGATCAGCAGGTGACTGACCGGCTGCTGGTTGGCGAACGAGATGCCCATGTTCCCGTGGAACAGCTCACGCAGGTAGATGACGTACTGCTGCCATTTCGGCTTGTCCAGGCCGAACTCCACGGTCAGCGCGTGCACCAGCTGCGGGCTGGCCTTCGGCACCCGGGACAGGTTGGACACCGCGTTGCCGGGCAGCACCCGGAACAGGAAGAAGTTGATGGTGATGGCGACGAACACGGTGACGAGCGCGAAGAACCCGCGCTTGATCACATAGTCTGCGCTGCGCACCGCCTCAGCCTGCCTGGTGCACGCTCTCGAACGGGATCTTGGACATCGAGTTCCACGAGATGCCCGCGATCAGCGGCAGGTCGGTCCACGCGGTCGAGTGTGCCTCGATCGTGTCTGGGTAGTCGAGGACCAGGTAGACCCGCTGGCTGGCGATCATCTGCTGCATCTGGTAGACGATCTGCTGCCGTTTCGCCGGGCTGGTCGCCGCGCTCTGCGCCGCGTACATGCTGTCGTAGGTCTTGCTGCAGAACCCGGTGTCGTTCCACGTGTTCCACGACACGCAGGTCAGCACGGACAGCATGAAGTCCGGGTCGGCGAGCGGGTACCAGTCCCACATCGAGATCTCGAAGTTCTTGTAGCTGTTGGCCGTGATCGCGTTGTACGCGGCCGAGTCGTCCAGCACCTTGAGGTTCAGCTGGACGCCGATCTTCTTGAAGTCGGCCTGGATGATCTGGAACGACCGCTGGCCGTAGAGGTTCTGGATGTCAGTCGGCATGATCACCTGATACGACATCTGGTGGCCGTTGGCCATCCGTACCCCGCCCGGCCCCATCTTGTACCCGGCCTGGTCCAGCAACTGGTTGGCCTGGGTCAGGCTGAACGTGGCGGGCTTGATCGCAGGGTCGTTCCAGTGACCGGTGGCGGGCGGGATGATCGATGACCCGGGCTTGCCGTGACCGAGCAGCGATGTGTGCACGATGGCCTGCCGGTCGATCGCGGCGTCGAACGCCTGCCGCACGAGCGGGTTCATCAGTTCCCGGTGGCTGGCTTCCTGCTGCGGGTTGGCGTTGATGATGAAGTCGTCGAATACGACGCCCGGGCTGGAAGGCACCACGAAGTGGGCGGCCTTCAGCGTGGTCACCGAGGTGGGTGTTACGGTCTCCACCCCGTCCAGCTGATTGCTCTTCAGCGCGGTGATCATCGCGTCGGTGGTCTGGAAGAACTGCAGCCCGAGGCCGTCGATGTGCGGCTTGGTGCCGTAGAACGTCGGGTTGCGCTTGAACAGCACGATCTGCTTGGGCGTGTACTTGGTCAGGATGAACGGGCCGCCGGACACGATCGGCGCGTTGTTGCTGAACCGGGTCAGCGCCTTGCCGTTGCCGGTGGCGTACTTGGCCCAGATGTGCTCGGGCAGGATGGGCACCTGCTGCACCTGCGACAGCACGTTGGCCACCGGCCGCTTGTAGGTCAGCACCAGGGTGGTCGCGTTCGGCGCGATGGCGCTTTTCATGTGCGCGACGTAGCCCGCCGAGTTGGCGGTCGCCCCGTTCTGGTACTTGAGGATGGTCTGATAGGTCCAGGCCGCGTCGGCCGCGGTCAGCGGCTTGCCGTCGGACCACTTGGCGCCCGGCTGGGTGTGGAACGTCCAGACCTTCCCGCCCGAGCTCTCGGTCCAGCTGCGCGCGAAGTCCGGCACGAACTGCAGCTGCGGGTTGTACTGGACCAGCATGGGATAGATGTACTCGAACGTTACATAGGCGTCGCCTTGGAATGCGACGAACGGATTGAGGGAGTCGATACTGGAATTGCTGCCCAGCCGGAACACGCCGCCGTTCTTGACCGAGCCGCCGGATCCCCCGCTGCCTCCGCACGCGGCCGCGACGAGCGTCACGGCGGCCGCCGCCGCGATCAGCCCGGCCGCCTGGCGGCGCCCGCGCGGGTTTCCCCGGCGCGGGTGCAGCGCCGCCCACAGCCGCCGGGGTCTCCCGGGAAGCTGACCGTGGCCTTCCATCCGCCCACCCTCGTTCCTGGGACCGCCCCGGGGCCCGCCCCGCCGGACCCGCCGGGAAACCATCTGAATAGCCGTTTAGGGTTGCTTATCTGGACAGATGCGTCAACCCCCGGGGCTCAACCGCCGCCGCGACGTGACCTAATGAGGGGACTTCAGTACCGTTCCGTGACGAGTGATCATCACGTGTGCGGGTAGGCCCCATAGTGTGGGGATGCCTGGGCTTGTGCTTCGGGGGCGGTACCGGCTGGACCTGCTCATCGCGACCGGGGGGATGGGGGAGGTCTGGCGTGGTACCGACCTGGCCATCGACCGCCGGGTGGCGATCAAGGTGGTCCGGCCGGAGCACGCCGACGACGAGGAAGGCCTGGCCCGGTTCCGGGCCGAGGCCCATCACGCCGGCTCGCTGTCGCACCCGAACATCGCCCAGGTCTTCGACTACGGGGAGGCGGTAACCCCCGAGCCGGGATACCTGGTCATGGAGCTGGTGGAAGGCCTGTCCCTGACCCGGATCCTGGACGACGGCCCGCTGCCGCCCGAAGACGTGATGGACATCGTCGCCCAGGCGGCCCGGGGGCTGGCCGCCGCCCACCGGGCCGGCCTCGTCCACCGCGACGTCAAGCCCGGCAACCTGCTCGTCAGGTCCGATGGCCTGGTCAAGATCACGGACTTCGGGATCGCCCGCGCGGTGGGGGACACCACCGTCACCCAGCCCGGGATGCTGATCGGGACCCCCGCATACCTGGCGCCTGAACGGGTCTCCGGTGCGCCCGCGTCGCCCGCGACCGACCTGTACTCACTGGGCGTGGTCGCGTACCAGTGCCTGACCGGGCATCCCCCGTTCTCGGGCGAGCCCCTGGTGGTCGCCTTGGCGCACCTCGACCAGGGCATGCCCGCGCTGCCGCCGTCCGTCCCGCCCGGGGTCGCGGCGCTGGTCGCCGAGCTGACCCGCCAGGACCCCGCGGCCCGGCCGCCGTCCGCCTGGGATGCGGCGCTGCAGGCCGAGCATCTGCGGGTGCTGCTGTCCAGCCCGCAGGCGCTCAGCCGGCACGGCACGGCCGCGGCCCCGCTGTCCGTCCCGGGGGCGGAGGGTGCGCTCCTGGCGGGCGCGGCGCTGTCCGGGACCGGGGCCGCTGAGGCCGCCAGCGTCCCGCCGCCTCCCGCCTGGTCCCCGCCTGCGCCGCCCGCCCGCCCGCTACGGGCGCGGAGCGGAGCGAGCCTGCCCGCCCGCGGGGCGCTGGCCGCGACCGGGGTGGCGGCGATCGGGTTCATCGCCTGGACGCTGGCCACGCTGCCCGCCCCGGCCCGCGATCAGCTCCCGGACGTGGGCCGGCCCGCGGCCACGACGAGCGCCGCGCCGGACGGCCTGTCCCGGCGGAGCCAGGTCGCCGCCACGCGCGGCGAGGGGCCGAACGGCGGCAACGCCGCCGTGGCGCAGGCGGCCGCCACCTCCCAGCCGTCAACGCCGGCGCGATCCTCGCCCGCGTCGCAGGCACCCTCGTCCACGCCCGGCACGCCCAGCGATTCCCCGTCGCCGGGCAGCCCGACCCCCACGCCGACGCCGAGCACGCCGACCCCGAGCTCGCCGACGCCCACGCCCAGCACACCCACCCCGAGCTCGCCGACGCCGACCACCTCGGTGCCCAGCACGCCGGCGCCCTCCACGCCAATCGGCACGCTCACCCCGAGCAGCGTGCCCGCGCCCTCGACCCTCGTGACCGTCAGCCCCGGGTTCAGCGTGGCCCTGGGGGCGTGAGCCCCGGGATCAGCCGTCCCACTCGCCGGTGACCCGGGCGAGCAGCAGCGCGGCATCGTCGTCCAGCGGTGCGCCGACGTGCCGCATCAGGTCGTGGCGCAGCCGGCCCAGCAGGTCCCCGTCCTGGCCGCCGGGGGCGGCGGCCAGCGCGGCGACCCGCTCCGCCAGCGGGTAGAAGTGGCGGTGCGCATCGCGGGCCTCGGTCACGCCGTCGGTGTACAGCAGGAGGGCGTCCCCGGGCCGGAGCGCCACCGTGCGCTCCGCGCCGGACGTGCCGCCGAGCGCCATCAGCCGCAGCGGCAGGGCCGGGGCCGGCACGTCCACCGTGGTGACCCGTGGCGGGTGGGCCGCGCCGCCCTCGCGGCGGGCATCGCTGCCCGGGCTGAGCACGAGCGGCGGGGGATGCCCGCAGTTGTAGACGGTCAGGCTGCCGGCGGCGGGGTCGATCTCGGCCAGCACCGCCGTGACGAACTCCTCCAGCGGCGCCGCGGGGCGGCGGGCCAGGCTGGCGTCGATCCGCCGGGCCACCTCGGCCAGCGTGTACACCTCGTGCGCGACTTCGCGGAACACCCCCAGGACGTCCGCCGCGATCTCGACCGCGTCCAGTCCCTTGCCCCGGACGTCGCCCATGATCAGGCGGATGCCGAACTGGGTCCGGGTGACCTCGTACAGGTCGCCGCCGACCCGCGCCTCGTACCACCCAGGGTGCCCCGGATCCGTGCATCAACCTGCTGGAAAGGCCGTTCTCCGAAGCCACCCTGCTGAGGCGGGTCCGCCGCGCCCTGGACAGCCCACACCGGCCCCCGCGACCTGGGCTCGGTGCCGGGCTGAGTCAGCCCAGCGGGGCGCCGACCCGCTCGCGCACCTCCTGCACCGCCCACTGGTTCCCGTCCGGATCGGCGAAGAACATGAACGTGCCGCCGTCGCGGGGGTCGAGCTGCTGAACCTCCGTGACCTCGACGCCCCGGCCGGCCAGTTCGGCCCGGGCCGCGCCGATGTCCGCGACCACCAGCTGGAAAGACGCCCCCGCCCCGGTGGCGGCGTCCGCGCTGATCACCACGGGGCCGATGACGACCGAGCACGCCGACCCGGGCGGAGTCATGTGCACCACCCGCATCTCCGGCGTGGGCTGGGTGTCGGCGTCGAGATGGAACCCGAGCTTCCCGAGGTAAAAGTCCTTCGCCCGGTCGATGTCGGTGACCGGGACCACGACCACTTCCAGTTTCCAGTCCATGATTCGCTCTCCTTCTGGACGGCGCCTGGGCGGCGCTCCTGGTCCTAGGACGGAGCCGCTACCCCCGGCTTCGACATCCGTGCCCGGTTAGGGTCCAAATTTTTCGTGGTGACCCAGGCCCGGGCCAGGTCAGCGGAGTCCCGGCCACGGCCCGCGTTACGGCCGGGGCCGCCGCGGAGGGGGCCCAGGCCTACCTGTCAAGTCCACCCTGCGGAGGCGGATGCTGGAGAATCGCTGGGGCATTCTCCTGATCCCGGTCGCCCTGCTCGGCCTGACCGTGTTCGGCGTGCATCTGTGGACGGTCGCGGCGGTCCTGATCTCCATCGTCACGGTGGCCCGCTGGCCGGTCATCGCCGCCGACCTGGTCCCGGTGGCGCTGACCGCGTTCGCAATCCGCGGTTTCATGATCGCGGCGAGCTGGCCGTCGCTGCCGGGGCTGGAGCGGCCCGCCGAGCTCTACGGCCTCTTCGTCGTCACCACCCGCCAGACGGCCATGCTGGCCGGGGCCGAGGCCAGCGCATTCCTCGTCGTGGCCGCATGGCTGGTACCGCGGACGATCGGCGCGCACGCCCGCACGATGCTGGTGCCCGGCCGGGCCCTGGAGCTGGAGGGCCGCGTCCAGCGGCTGACCGAGACCCGGGACCTGGCCGTGGACGCCGCCGCGACCGAATTGCGCCGGATTGAGCGCGACCTGCACGACGGCGCCCAGGCCCGCCTGGTCGCGCTGGGCATGAACCTGCGCGCGGTGGAGCGGATGCTGCCGGACCGGCCGGAGGCCGCGCTGGCCCTGGTCGCCGAGGCTCGGGAGACCTCCCTGCGGGCCCTGAACGACCTGCGTGACCTGGTCCGCGGCATCTGCCCGCCGGTGCTCGCCGACCGTGGCCTCGGCCACGCGGTGCGGGCCCTCGCCCTGGACACCCCGTTCCCGGTGGACCTGGACATCGACCTGCCCGGGCGGCTGACCGCGCCGGTCGAGTCCGCCTGCTACTTCGCGGTGGCGGAGGCCCTGGCCAACGCGGTCCGGCACTCCGGCGCGCGCCAGGTGCACATCCGCATGCAGCACACGGGCGGGCTGCTGCGGGTCCAGGTGGCCGACGACGGGGCGGGCGGCGCGGACCCGGCCCGGGGCACCGGGCTGCGCGGCGTGGAACAGCGGCTGGCGGCGTTCGATGGCATCCTGGCGGTGAGCAGCCCGCCAGGTGGGCCGACCATGATCGCCATGGAGGTGCCGTGCGCGTTGTCGTCGCCGAAGACCTGTTCCTGCTGAGGGACGGGCTGACCCGGCTGCTCACGGCGCACGGCTTCGAGATCGCGGCGGCGGTGGACAGCGCGCCCGGACTGCTGTGCGCGCTGCTGGAACAGCGGCCCGACGTGGCGATCGTGGACGTCCGGCTGCCGCCCTCGTTCGCCGACGACGGCCTGCAGGCCGCGCTGGCCGCCCGGCAGCAGGTGCCCGGGCTCCCGGTGCTGCTGCTGTCGCAGTACGTCGAGCAGCTGTACGCCCGCGAGCTGCTCGCCGACCAGTCGGGCGCGGTCGGCTACCTGCTCAAGGACCGGGTCTTCAACGACGACCAGTTCGTCGACGCGATCCGGACGGTGGCCGCGGGCGGGACCGTGATGGATCCCGATGTCGTGACCAAGCTGCTCGGCCGCCGTGCCCGTGACGAGCCGGTCACCCGGCTGTCCGCACGCGAACGCGAGGTTCTGGCGCTGATGGCCGAGGGCCGCTCGAACGTGGCGATCGCGCAGCGGCTGTACGTGACCGAAAAGGCGGTCAGCAAGCACACGACGAGCATCTTCACCAAGCTCGGGCTGGCCGCCTCCGAGGACGACAACCGCCGGGTGCTGGCCGTCCTGGCCTACCTGAACGCCTGACCGCTATCCCGGTCCGGGGCGGAGCTGGCTGAGTGCCCGCTCGGCCACGACCCGGGCGGGCAGGCCGGTGGCGGCGGCCGCGGCGGCCACGTCGTCGTGCTCGGGCTTGGCCCGGTGCGGGCCGATCTTGACCCGGATCCGGTGCCCCTCGACGGTCACCTCCGTCTCCCGCCGGGGCAGCGCCTGGCGCCGGACCTGATGGCGCCGCGCGCCGAGGCTGCCGGTCTCGGCGAGCAGCCGGGCCAGGACCGGCCCGTCGTCCCCCGGCCGGCACAGCGCGGTGACCACGTGCGCCGGACGGCCCTTCTTGCCGGTCACCGCCGTGATCCAGGCGTCCAGCGCACCTGCGCCGAGCAGCAGCCCGGGCAGGTCGCCGAGCAGCTCGCCGGTCACGTCGTCGACGGTGGTCTCGACCATGATCAGTGTCTCGCCGTGCCCGGCGGTCCCGCCTGCGGCCGGGTCCCGCGCCTCCTCATCCTCGGCGGGCTCACCGAGCAGGGCGGGCAGCACGTTGGGCCGTCCCGGCACGTCCCGGCCGCCCGCCCCGTACCCGCTGCCGCTCACCCGCATCGCGGGCACCGGCCCGTACCGGCAGCCCGCCGCCCGCAGCAGCGCCGCGCCCGTCGGCGTGACCGTCTCCCCGGCCGCGGCTCCCGATGCCCCGCTGACCTGCGCACCCTCCAGCAGCGCCACGGTCGCCGGCGCCGGTGCCGGGAACAGCCCGTGCCTCATCTCGATCACGCCCGTCCCCAGCGCGAGCGGCGCCGACCAGACGGCGTTCACCCGCAGCGCGTGCAGCGCGGCGGCCACCCCCACGGTGTCCACGACCGTGTCCACCCCGCCCAGTTCGTGCAGGTGCACGTCGCCGGCGGGCGCGCCGTGGATCCGGCCCTCGGCCTCGGCCAGGGCGGTGATGGCCGCGGCGGCCAGCTGCGCCGCGGCCGGCGGCACGGCGGCCCGGGCCAGCCTGAGCAGGTCCGCGGCCCGGCGCACGGGCACCTCGTCGTCCACCCGGACCCGGGCCTGGCAGGCCGCCAGGCCCGCCCGCCGTACCGGCGCGGCGGTCAGCTCCCAGCCGGTGAGCCCGGTGCTGGCCACCGCCGCCCGGACCTCGCCGAGCGGCGCGCCCAGGTCCAGCAGCGCGCCGAGCAGCATGTCGCCGGAGATCCCCGAGAACGGGTTCAGCCACAAGATCACGGCATCCTCACCCCGGCCCGTGGTGGGGATGCTGCGTGCGCAGGGCCTGACGGCCCAGGGAAAAAGCCAGCCGGTAGGCGGCCATCGCGCCGCCGAACCCGGAGTCGATGTTGACCACGCACACGCCCGCCGCGCAGGAGGTCATCATGGCCAGCAGCGCGGTGATCCCGTCCAGCGCCGCGCCGTACCCGGTGGACGTCGGCACCGCCACGACCGGGACCCCGACCAGGCCCGCTACCGCGCTGGCCAGCGCGCCCTCCATGCCCGCGATCACGATCACTGCGTCGGCCGCGCCGATGTCCCCGGCCACGGCGAGCAGCCGGTGCAGCCCGGCCACGCCGACGTCGCGGAACTCGGCGACCCGCAGGCCGGTGGCGCGGGCCACCGCGGCCGCCTCGTCGGCCACCGGGCCGTCCGCGGTGCCCGCCGTGACCACCGCCACCTGGCACCCGCCCGGCGGCGCGGGCCGCCAGCACATCAGCCGGGCCGCGGGGTCATAGTCTCCCGCCGCCTGCTCCCCGGCGGCGGCCAGCGCCGCGGTGACCGCGCCGGCCGCGCCGGGCCCCAGCCGGGTCACCAGCACGGGCCCGGATGTGCGGGCCAGCAGCGCGGCCGCGATGGCCGCGATCTGGCCGGGTTCCTTGCCGGGGGCGTAGATCACCTCCGGCAGGCCCTGCCGCCGTGTCCGGTCCAGGTCGACGGTGGCGAAGCCGAGCGGCAGCGCCGCCCGGGGGATGTCCTGTTCCGGCCCGCCTCGCTCCGCCGGGCTCATCTAATCCCCCGGGTGGACCACGGACAGCGGCAGCAGCGCGTTCATGCTGCCGCTGCGCAGCCCGGCCAGATCCGCGGTGGCGAACACGAAGCCGGCCGCCCGGACCAGCGCGGTGATCTCCTCGCGCCGGCCCAGCAGTCGCGGGAGGTCCTCGGGTGGCACCTCGATCCGGGCCACGCTGCCCGCCGCGTGCGCCCGGACCCGGCAGACCGCGAAACCCGCCTCGTGCAGGGCGTTCTCGGCCTGCTCGATCCGGCCGAGCAGCTCCGGGGTGACCGCGTCGCCGTAGGCGATCCGGGAGGACAGGCAGGCCGCGGCGGGCTTGGCCGCGGTGGCCAGGCCCAGCTCGCGGCTCACCGCGCGGACGGCCGCCTTGCTCAGCCCCGCGTCGACCAGCGGGAACACCGCCCCCCGGTCGCGGGCGGCCCGCTGCCCGGGCCGGTGGTCGGACAGGTCGTCGAGGTTGGTGCCGAGCGCGATCCGGGCGCCCATCGCCGCCGCCACCGGGGCCACCGCGTCGAACAGCGCGCTCTTGCAGTGGAAGCAGCGGTCCGCGCCGTTGCGGCGGTACGCGGGCCGGTCCAGCTCGTCGGTGCATACCTCGACGTGGGCCAGGCCGCGGGAGCGGGCGAAGTCCCGCGCGGCGGCCCGCTCGGCGGCGGGCAGGCTGGCCGACACGGCCGTGACCGCGAGCGCCCGCGACCCCAGCACCTGGTGGGCCACGGCGGCCAGCAGGGCGGAGTCCGCGCCACCTGAGTAGGCGGTGACCAGCCGGTCCTCCTGGGCGATCCGCTGCTCCAGGTCCCGGAGCAGGCGATCTGCATCAGAGTCGGTCACACCGGGCTCCTCACCGGGTCGTCCGCGCTCACGAACGGGATCGTCTGCGGGCCCTCAGGCAGCACGCAGACCCGCGCGCCCGGCCCCGCCGCGGCCAGCCCGGCGGCGACGGCTGCGGCGATGTCCGGCACCGCGAACAGGTGTGCGCTGCGCAGGTCCGCGTCGGCCAGCCCGGATGCGTGCACGCCCACCCGGGCCCGGCTGAGCACCCGGGCCAGGACCTGCACCTGCCACTGGTCCGGCACGGTCTCGGTCCGGGCCGCGATCGAGGCCAGCAGCCGGTCGGGGGTCGGCTCCGCGGCCAGTTCCGCGCGGAACGAGCCGTGATCGGGGAACCCGTCCGCGCACTCGGCCGCGCAGATGATCAGGCCGCCGGGCCGGACGACGGTGGCCGCCGCCGACATCCCCTTCACCGCCTGGTACAGGTTCTGGTCCAGCGGGAACCCGGCGTTGGTCGTCACCACCACGTCGAACAGGCCGTCCACCGGGCGCATGGACAGCTCGCGGACGTACGCCCGGGCCGCGGCGTGCATGGCCAGCACCTCGCCGCCGAACGCCGCGACGACCTGCTGCTCGCGGTTCAGGACGACGTCGAACGCGAAGTCCACCCCGGTCGCAGCGGCGATCGCGCGCACGTCGTCGTGCACCGGGTTGCCCTCGCACACCGCCCAGGTGGCCCGCTCGCTGCCGATCCGCCGCGCGTCGTGCAGGGTCAGCGTGGTGTCCAGCCCGGCCAGGCCGGGCGCGACCAGCTTGGGGCCGCCGCTGAACCCCGCGAAGAAGTGCGGTTCCACGAACCCGGTGGTGATCTTCACGTCCGCGGCTGCCCAGTGCCGGTTCAGCCAGACCGGCACCCCGTCACCGTGCTCGCCGCACCAGGTGAGCATGCTGGCGTCCCGGGCGTCGTGGTTGATCACCCGCAGCCGGCCAGCCAGCTCGGGCCCCAGCATCTCCGCCAGCTCCCCGG
Organism: uncultured Actinomycetes bacterium; assembly: GCA_963782185.1. Lineage (GTDB taxonomy): Bacteria > Actinomycetota > Actinomycetes > Streptosporangiales > Streptosporangiaceae > RYN-230. The sequence continues at coordinate 309,720 of CAWAJB010000027.1, read as the reverse complement.
GGCTGTTGCCGCGGTGCGTGCCGGTTGCGATGAGCACGGTCAGATCGTCCGGCCCGGCGAGGCCGTCCAGCTCGGCGAGCAGCGCGCGGAGCATCGCCTCGCGGGGCTGCGGCCGGGTCACGTCACAGACCGACACGGCCACCGACTGTCCGGGGCGCACCAGCGCGCGCAACGGCGGCCCGGCCACCGGCTCGCGCAGCGCGCCCGCGAGCACGGCGGGAACGTCCGGCGCGGCCGGGTGGTGGACCGGCGCCACGACCGTGGTCCGGTCCGCGGGCAGCGAGATACGCAGTCCCCGGCGCCCGTAGGCCAGGTCGATGTCCAGCAGGCTCTCAGCAGGCATCCAGCTCCGTCCACACCTCGTCCGGGACCACGGTAGCGAAACGGTCCAGGGCCGGGGCAACCTGCCCGCCACCGCGCATCCCGCTGACTACGGAGGCCACCTCCAGGGACGCAGTCATGTCCGGGGACGCAGGCGCAGCCCGCCCATCCCGCCGTCCACCGCCAGCTCGGTGCCGGTGGTGGAGCCCGCCGCGGGTGAGGCCAGGTACACCACGGCGGCCGCCACCTCCTCCGCCGTCACCAGACGCCCGTGCGGCTGGCGGGCCTCCAGCGCGGCCCGCTCCGCCTCCGGGTCGGGTGCCGCGTCCAGCAGCCGGCTGACCCAGGGCGTGTCGGCCGTGCCAGGGTTCACCGCGTTGACCCGTACCCGGTCGGCCATCCCGTCGGCCGCCATGGCCCGGGTCAGCGCGGCCACCGCGCCCTTGCTGGCCGAGTACACCGCCCGGTCCGGCAGCCCGGCCGTGGCCGCGATCGAGGCCGTGTTCACCACGGCCGCCTGGCCGGACTCGCGCAGGTACGGCCAGGCCGCGCGGGACACCCGCGCGGTGCCGATCACGTTCACGTCCAGCACCCGCTGCCACTCCTCGTCGGTGCTGTCGGCCACGCTGCCCTGGGCGCCGATCCCGGCGTTGTTGACCAGCAGGTCAAGGCCGCCCAGCCGGCCCGCGGCCGCGTCCACCGCGGACCGGACCGCCGCGTCGTCGGTCACGTCGGCCCGCACGTAACCGACCCCGGCGGGTAGCCCCGCGGGCGGTACGTCTGCCATGTCCAGCACCACCACGGCGGCGCCCTCGGCCGCGAACGCCGTGGCGATGGCCGCGCCCAGCCCGGACGCCCCCCCGGTAACCAGCGCGCGCAGGCCCGTCAGCTGTCCCATCGTCATCCTTTCTCCCCGCGCTGGCCGGGCGCACACAGCTGACCGAGGGCAGAGCGCCGGTCCGGCACCAGATCCAGCATGTGCGCCGCGAGCACGACGTCGACGGCCCCGTCTCGTACCGGCAGCGCTGCGACGTCGGCGTTGACCAGCGCCGGATGAGCTGCCGCCCGCAGCATCCCCATCGACAGATCGCACCCGGCCGCCCGCACCCGCCGCTCCCGCAGGGTGCGCAGGTACACGCCGTTGCCGCAGCCTGCGTCCAGCACCCGCATCCCCGGCGACACCCGGCCAGGCCCACGACCCAGGCCGCAATGTCGAAGAATGGAGTCTGGTTATGCCAGAGGCGCTGGCGGGCACTCAGATTCCGGTCATCCGAATACTGGCCCGGCGGATTCGGCGTCACCAGGTAAGCATGCCCTCTCCGGGCCGGGTGCTGCCTGTGGCGGACGGCAAAGGCCAGCCAGCGTCCCGCGTGCGTTCAGCCGGCCGGGCGGCCGGGCGGCGGCCTTTTCCGTGGAACCGGGCCGGGAGATGTCCACGACTGGTCTCCGCCGCCGTCCTCGAAGAGGGTGGCCTGTGACTCATCCCCGGCGGGCGGCCCAGTGGCGGTGCCGCCGGCCTCCCGGGCAGCGAGTTCCGCCTCGGTCTGGATGCGCCCGTCGCGCCTGAGGTGGGACAGGCCCACGGCCCGCTCCCGCAGTACCCGCCCGATGAGCAGGTGGCGGTGGCACCGGCCGGGATCCTCCTCGCTGCAGAGCAGGGCGATGCGGGACGTCCGGGCCCGGGCCAGGACCTGGTCGAGGCCGTCCTGGAATGCCGCGCTCCCGGCGAGCCGGCCATACAGGACGCGGCCTTCCGCGTCGTAGAACTCATCGCCCGCGGGCCGGCCGCCGAGTTCGCGTCCGAGCGGGACGTAGTCGATCCCCTGGCTGGCCAGGGCCGCGCCGAGCGCTTTGGCGTTGAACTGCGGCACATGGCGGGACCAGGGCACGGTGCGCACGTCGGCCACGGCCTCGATGCTGTGCCGCTGCAGGAGGCTCAGGAAATGGTCGAGGGCCTGGTTCGAATGGCCGATCGTGAACAGGCCTGGTCCGTCATCCGGCATTATCGGGCATCCGGCATTATCGGGCTCCCGGATCCTCGGGAGGCCGGGCGGCATCCGGGGTGCGGGTGGCGTCGGTGATCGCCGCTTCCCAGTGCCGCAGGTACTCCGGATAACCGGCCGCGAACTTGGCCAGGCCGGCGACGGCCTCGCCGGTCAGCGCGGTCAGGTCGTAGTCCACGGTGGCCACCCGCGGCTCGCCGGGGGCCGCCGCCCCATCATCCAGGGTGACGGTCACGGTGCCGGCGTCCCGGCCGTGGGCGATGCGGGCGTAGCGGACGGACCGGCCGGGGTCGCGGGCGCAGACCACCCACGTCGTGAGCTGCTGGCCGTGGAGGGTCTCGAACACCGTGCCCGGCTCCGTGTCGTCGTCCGCCGGGGCCGGGAACAGCGGGTCCCAGCCATCGGCCCACAGTTTCTCGCCGCGCGGGGTGAACAGGAACAGCGCGGGCTCGTAGCCGGGCGGCAGCCGCACCGATCCGCTGAGCCGGACACGATGCAGCGGACCCTGATCGTGAGGTGCGGGATCTGACGAGCTATGTACCATGGTACAAAGGTAACATGACGACCGTGGAGCGCGTCCAGACCGGGGTCCGCATGGAGCGCAGCCTGCTCAAGGTGCTCAAGGGGCTGGCCGAGTACCTCGACCTGTCCCTGGGCGACCTGCTGGAAGGCATCGTGCTGCACGCGTTCGAGGGGGAGCAGGCCTTCGGTGCGCCCACGCTGGACGTGATCGGGGAACTGAAGCGGATCTACGGCTGTGAGCTGGCCGCCGCGGACAGCCACCAGCTGAGTGAGTCCGAAGGCTAGCCCGGTTCCAGCCGCCCGGTTCCAGCCGCCCGGTTCCGGCTGACGCGTTCCCGCTAACCCAGCCGCGCGGTCAGCGCGGCCTTCGCGGCAGGCCAGTCTTCGTCGGTCATCGCGTACTGGACCGTGTCCCGCCAGCTGCCGTCGTACCGCAGCCGGTGCTTGCGCAGGATGCCCTCACGCACCGCGCCGACCCGCTCGATCGCTGCCTGTGACCGGGTGTTGAAGATGTCGGTGTGCCAGACGACGCGGACCGCGCCGAGGGTCTCGAACGCGAACGTCATCATCATCGGCTTCGACTCGGTGTTGTGCCCGGTGCGCCACCAGCGCTGGCCCAGCCAGGTGTGCCCGATACCCAGCGCCCGCAGCGCGGGGTTCACCTCATAGAACGGCGTGGTGCCGGCGAACTCCCCGGTGGCCGCGTCGATCTGGGCGTAGGGGAGCAGGGCGCCGCGGGCCCGCCCGGCCAGCACGGGCATCGCCCACCAGAGGTCATCGCTCACGCCAGGCATGATCCCACGGTGTTCCCCGCGCGGTGCGGCAGCGTGCCCCTCGGGGAACACCCCACCGCCCGCGGCGGAACCCGCCGCCGGGCCCCTGAGGGAAAGCGCGCCGGCTCAGGTCCACACGGGCTGCGCACCGGCTCGTGATCATGGGGTTGCTGTTGCTATTGCCACAGCAAACCCATGATCACGGCAATGGTGTTGGTGACGGGTGGGGAATCTTTGCCCCGGCTCAGGACCAGGCAGGGCCGGCGTCGGGGGCGTCGTCGGCCAGGACGGTGCCCTCGATCAGGCCGTAGGGCCGGTCCCCCGGGTAGTAGACCTCGTTGTCGTTGGGCAGCCCGAATGGGGCCAGGTCCACCAGGTAGTGGTGCTTGTTGGGCAGCGCCAGCCGGACCTCGCAGACGTCCGGGACGGCCTCGATGATCCGCTCGCCGATCGCGTAGAGCGTCTGCTGCAGCGAGTAGCTGTAGGTCTCGCTGAACGCGGACAGGGTCGCCTCCCGGGCCACCTCGAACGCCGCGTCCCAGTCCAGCCCCGGAGACCCGGCTCCCGCAGACCCCGGGTCCCGGTACCGCCACCAGGCGCTGACCTGGGTGGCGAGCATCCGGTCCCGGGTCTCCTCCAGAGTCGTGTACTGGTCGCGCGGGAACCCCCAGAACTCGGAGTTGGTGGTGTTCAGCACGGTCAGGTCCTCGATGCCTGCCACCACGCTCACGCCTGACCCGCGGTCGTGCACGACCCGGCAGGCCCGGGTCAGCTCCCCGGTCCGCGCGAACGAGTGCCTGCTCTCGCCGACCTGCGCCCAGCCGTACTCCTCGATCGCCACCCGCGCCCGGGTGATCTGCGGCTGGGTGCCTGCGAAATGCGCGGCGAGTTCCATCCCGAACTCCTCGGGCGGCACCGGCCCGAGCCGCTGCGCGAACGCGTACACGGTGTTCTTCTGCGTGTCTGTGGCCAGCACCGCGGAGTTGTCGCCCGTCAGATGGGTGGCGGCCAGGTCGCCGGCCAGGCTGGTGGACACGTTCCAGTCCCTGATCACGTCACCGCGGCCGGGGCCCGCGCCGCGGGCCACGCGCATCACCCGGACCTCGGCCTTGCCGTACCGGTTCGCTCCGAGCTGGACCATGGGCGCAGGCCTTTCTGTGGTTAGCCTTCGGTGATCGTGTCGAGGTCCACGGGCGTCGTCAGGGTCCGCTCATGGGGTCCCGGCGATCACGACGCTCGCCCTGGCCGCGGCCAGGGCGAGCTCGGCGGGATCGGCGGTGCGCAGCTCGCCGTCCGCCACCACCTGCCGGCCGCCCACGAACAGGTGCTCGAGGGTGGGCGCGCCGAACACGAGCATGGTCACCGGGTCGGCGATGCCCGCCCCGGGTAGCTGGTCCACCCGCCAGACGGCCAGGTCGGCCACCTTGCCGGGTTCCAGCGAGCCCAGCTCGGCGTCACGGCCCAGGCAGCGCGCGCCGCCCATGGTCGCCATCCGCAGGCTCTCCCGGGCGCTCAGCGCCTGCGGGCCGCCGGCGTAGCGGGCGGCCAGCATGGCCTGGTGCAGCTCGTCGATCATGCGGCCCGACTCATTCGACGCATTGCCGTCCACGCCCAGGCCCACGGCCGCGCCCGCGTCGAGCAGCTTGCGGACCGGGGCGATGCCCGATCCGAGGCGGCCGTTGGAGGTGGGGCAGTGCGCCACCCCGGTGCCGGTCGCCGCGAACCGCCCGACCGCCTCATCCGACAGGTGCACGCAGTGGGCCAGCCACACGTCCGGGCCCAGCCAGTCCAGGTCCTCGGCGTACTGGGCGGGCGTGCGGCCGTAGGTGTCCCGGCAGAACTGCTCCTCGTCTGCGGTCTCCGCGATGTGCGTGTGCAGCCGGACGCCGGCCGCGCGGGCCAGCGCGGCGCAGTCGCGCATCAGTTCCCCGGTCACCGTGAACGGCGAGCAGGGCGCGATGGCGATGCGGGTCATGGAGTCCGGGGCCGGGTCGTGCCAGCGGTCGATCGCAGCCTGTGAGGCGGCCAGTATCGTGTCGTGGTCCTCGACCACGGAGTCCGGCGGCAGGCCGCCGGCCGACTGCCCGAGGTTCATCGAGCCGCGGGTCGGGTGGAAGCGCACGCCGATCCGCCCGGCGGCCAGGATCTCCGCCTCGAGCAGGTCGCCCGCGCCGGCCGGGAACACGTACAGGTGGTCCATGCTGGACGTGCAGCCGGTCAGGGCCAGCCAGCCCAGGTTGGCCGCGGCGGCGGCGCTCATCAGGTCCGGGGTCAGCCGGGCCCAGATTGGGTACAGCGTCTCCAGCCAGCCGAACAGGGTGGCGTCGGTCGCGTAGCCGCGGGTGACCCACTGGTACAGGTGCGAGTGGGTGTTGACCAGTCCGGGCGTGACCAGCCGCCCGGCGCCGTCGATCCGGGTGGCCCCGGCGAACTCCGGCGGCACCGGCCCAGGCCCGACCGCGACGACCGTGCCCTGGTCCATGATCACATGCCCGGAGGGATACTCGCGGCCCGCCGGGTCGACGGTCGCGACGTAACAGTCGCCGATAGCCACGGGTGCGGTCACGCGGCCTCCTCTCCCCACTGAAGTCTCTACCCCCGGCGAGCCGCCGTGAGGCGCGGCGCAGGCTCACGGCGCTGGCTCACGGGGCCCTGGCCCCGGCTCACGGGCCCTGGCTCCGGCTCACGAGCCGCGGTAGGTCGAGTAGGCGTAGGGGCTGAGCAGCAGCGGCACGTGATAGTGCGCGGCCGGGTCGCTGACCCGGAAGATGATCGCCACTTCCGGGTAGAACGTCTCCACGGCCGGGGACCGGGCCCTGAGGTAGGCCTCGGTCTGGAAGACGATCCGGTGCACGCCCGCCGTGGAGCCGGGAGCCAAGTCCCCGGCCCGCCCGTCCGCGTCGGTGCGGCGCCGGGCCAGCTCGTGCCACCCCCCGCCGTCCTGCCGGCTGAGGGTCAGCTCCAGCCCGGCGGCGGGCCGTCCCGTGGTCGCGTCCAGCACGTGCGTCGAGATGCTCATGCCGTGGTCATGCCCCCGTGATCAATGGAGCAGCGGTCAATGGAGCAGCGGTCAATGAAACAGCGGTCCACGGAACGGTGGTCATTCGAACGCCTTGGCCAGCCGGAGCCGGACGATCTTCATGAGCTCGTCCCGGACCACCTCGCGCTCGGCCGCGGGATCGTGGCCCAGCCGGGTCTGGAGTGCGCCCAGCATGCTGGCCGCGGACATCCCGGTCGCGCAGATCAGGAACACGTGCCCGAACCGTTCCTCGTAGGCGGCGTTGCCGGCCCGCAGCCCGGCCAGCACGTCCGCGGGGGCGTCCCGGGCACCGGACTGTTCCTGGCGCGACCAGGCCGCCTCGGTGCCCGCGCGGGCACCCTCAGGTTCCGCGCGGGCACCCTCAGGTTCCACGCGGGCACCGATCCTCGGGTGGGCGGCCAGGGCCTGCTCGATGTCCGGCCAGCCCAGCGCGCCGATCGCGCCGTCGGACGCGGCCACGAGAGCATCCAGCGTGCCGTAGGGACGCCCGCTGACCACACGCCCGATCCAGCGCGCGCTGGCGCAGGCCGGCCGCAGCAGGCTGGCCGCCGTGGCGACGGTGGCCCGGTCCAGGTCGGCGGCGGTCACGCGCCCGTCGCCGGTCACCTGGGCGTCGCCCATCACCTGGGCGTCGCCCGTCACCTGGGCGTCGCCCGTCACCTGGCCGTCGCCCGTCACCTGGCCGTCGCCGGTCAACCCGGCCACCGCGGGTCGCAGTGCCTCATCCCGACGACCCTAGCGCCGCACCCCCTCAGATCCCCCCTGTGCGAGACTCAACCCGTGGCCCCCATCGTCAGCGCGGTGCATTTTTGCTGTCATAGCGCACACGATGTACCGCGCTGAGCCAGCGGCCGTCCGGGAGGTGCGGTGTGGGTGAGGTGACGGGAATCCGGGGGCGGCGGGTCGTCACGCCCGGAGGGGAACGGCCCGCGACCGTGCTCCTGCGGGGCGGGGTCATCACCGGCGTGGCCGGCTACGGCGACCCGCCGCGCGGCACCCTCACGCTGGCCCGGGACGAGGTGCTGCTGCCCGGGCTGGTGGACAGCCACGTTCACGTGAACGAGCCCGGGCGCACCGAGTGGGAAGGGTTCGCGACCGCGACCGCCGCCGCCGCCGCGGGCGGGGTGACCACGATCGTGGACATGCCGCTGAACAGCATCCCGCCGACCGTGACCGTGCCCGCGCTGCGCGCCAAGCAGGCCGCCGCGGCCGGCCAGCTCGCGGTGGACGTGGCGTTCTGGGGCGGGGCGGTGCCCGGCAACGCCGCCGACCTGCGCCCCTTGCACGACGCGGGTGTGGTGGGCTTCAAGTGCTTCCTGCTTCCCTCCGGCGTGGATGAGTTCCCCCCGCTGGACCGGGCCCAGCTCGGCGCGGCCATGGTCGAGATCGCCAGCTTCGGCGGGCTGCTCATCGCGCACGCCGAGGACCCGGAGGTGATCGGGGCGGCGCCCGCCGCGCGCGGCCGCCGGTACGCGGACTTCCTGGCCTCCCGCCCGCCCGAGGCCGAGCAGCGGGCCATCACGATGCTGCTGGAGCAGGCCCGGCGGACCGGGTGCCGGACCCACATCGTGCACCTGGCCAGCGCGACGGCGCTGCCCGCCGTCCGCGCGGCCCAGGCGGCCGGGCTGCCGGTCACCGCCGAGACCTGCCCGCACTACCTCAGCCTGCGGGCCGAGGACATCCCCGACGGCGCCACGGAGTTCAAGTGCTGCCCGCCGATCCGGGACGGCGCGAACCGTGAGGCGCTGTGGGCGGGACTGCTGGACGGCACGATCGGGTGCATCGTTTCCGACCACTCGCCGTGCCCGGTGGCAGCGAAGCGGCTGGACACCGGTGACTTCGGTGCGGCCTGGGGCGGCATCGCGTCGCTCCAGCTCGGCCTGCCCGTGGTGTGGACCGAGGCCGCCCGGCGCGGCATCGGCCTGGATCGCGTGGCGGCCTGGATGGCTGCGGGTCCCGCCGCGCTGACCGGCCTGGCTGACCGGGGCACGATCAGCCCGGGACGCCGGGCCGACCTGTGCGTGTTCGCCCCGGACGAGGCGTTCGTGGTGGACCCGGCCGCCCTGCGGCACCGCCACCCGGTCACCCCGTACGCGGGCCGGACCCTCCGCGGTGTGGTGCGGCAGACGTGGCTGGCCGGCCAGCCGGCCGGTGTGGCCACGGGCGCGGCCAGGGCAGCCGCAGAGGTGGCCGCGGGTGTGGTCCGGACGGCCTCGGCCGGCGGGATCGCTACGGGCACGGTCAGCGGGACTGCCGCCACGGGTGCGGCGCACGGAGGCGGGTCGTGAGCGGTAATCCCGTGACCGGCCCGGGCAGCACCGGGGTGGCGGACTTCCGCCTCCTGCCCGACGTGGCCAGCCGGGCGCTGGGCGGAGCGGTGCTCTGTGCCAACGACGAGTTCTACGCGGACGCGCACAACCTCATCGATCCACGGCCGCCGGCGCACGACCCGGCGGCGTTCGGGGTCCGCGGCAAGATCTACGACGGCTGGGAGACCCGGCGCCGCCGGGAGGCCGGTGCGGACTTCGTCATCATCCGGCTCGCCGCGCCCGCCATCGTCCGCGGCGTCACGATCGACACCGCGCACTTCCGGGGCAACTACCCACCCTTCGGCTCGGTCGACGGGGCCTCACTGCTCGGCTACCCCACGGCGGCCGAGGTGCGCGCCGCTGCCTGGACCCCGCTGGCCGGTAAGACCGATCTCGGGGGCGACCGGGCCAACCTGGTGCCGGTCAGCGTCCCGGACCGGCTCGTCACCCACGTCCGGCTGACCATCTACCCCGACGGGGGCGTGGCCCGGCTGCGGGTCTTCGGCGAGGTGGTGCCCGACCCCCGGCGGCTCGGCGGCCGGGTCGACCTGGCCGCGACGTGTGCCGGGGGCCGGGTAGAGGCGTGCAGCAACATGTTCTTCTCCTCGCCGGCCAACGCGCTGGCTCCGGGACGGGCGCAGGTCATGTCGGACGGCTGGGAGACCGCACGCCGTCGCGACGACGGGCATGACTGGCTGGTGGTGCGGCTCGCGGTGCCGGGCGTGCTGCACCACGCCGTGATCGACACGAGCCGTTTCGCCGGCAACGCGCCCGGTCAGGCCCGGCTCAGCGACGCAGAATCGGGCGAGGAACTGCTGCCCCGGACCCGGCTGATCCCCGACACCGCGCACCGGTTCCGGATCCGGGCCGGGGACGCGGCGGCCGGGGCTACTGGCACCGGGGAAGCCGTCACGGGCGGCGCTGCCACCGGGCTGGTCCGGCTGGACATCTACCCGGACGGCGGCATCTCCCGGCTGCGGCTGGTGGGCGAGGTGCCGCCGGAGCATCGCGAGGGGATCGCCCGGCGCTGGCTCGGCCTGCTGCCCGCGGACGTAGCCGCCGCCGTGGACCGGGCCGAGTTCTTCGACTGACCATTCGCCGACCCCGGCTGGGCCGGACGCCGGGCGCCGCGGCTAGCGGGCCAGGTCCGGCGGTGCCGGGATAGCTCCGGCATCGCGAGCAGCACCTACGGCGGGCGTGACCAGGAGATCCTGATCTTCCGCCGCACGCAGGGCAGCCGCCAGGGCCCGGGCGTCCATCCGCTGCTCCGCCCCGGCGGCCCGCGCCGCCAGCCAGAGCGAGCCACCCACGGCGGGCAGCTTGGGGGCCGCGAAATCACGGCCCCCGGTCACATGCCCCAGATGCCCCCGGAGGGGGCCGAGGAAGACCTCCCCGGCCCGGAAGCTGCTGCCGATCAGCGTCACCTCCGCCGGGCCGCCGAAGTCCAGGGCCGCGTAGACGGCGCTGACCTGCGCGGCCAGGTCCGCCGCCGCCTGCCGGAATATCCGGATGGCCATCTCATCGCCCTCGCCGGCGGCTTCGGCCACCTGCGCACCGAAGGCCGCGATCCGGGCTTTGTCGAAATCACGGTAGATGACTGGCTTGATATCCTCGATGTGCTGCAGGCGGTAAAAGTCCAGCAGGCGCGGGACCAGCGTTGTCCATTCATTTCTTCCGTCCCGGTATGCGAGGGCGGCCTGGATCCCATTCACGGCGACCATGTACCCGGAACCCTCATCGCCGACGATATGGCCCCACCCCCCGCAGCGCCATGCGGCCCCCTGGGAATTAACCCCGAACGTATTGCTGCCGGTGCCGGAGATGGCGGCGATACCGGGCGAGGCGAGCGAGCCCGCGGCCCACGCGGCCACGACGTCATTGACGGCAAGGATTACCGGCGCGCTGAGTCCGGCCACCCCGGACAGCAGGCGTTTCCGTTCGGCGCCAGTGTCTATTCCGGCGACAGCGAGTATTGCCGCGGCTACCGGCCTGGCCGGCCCCAGGACCGCGCTAATTGCCTCACTAATAGAAGCCGCCGCGGCCTCGTAACCCACCGCCTCAGGATTGCTCGGCCCGGTTTCAGCCGCCGAGACCTCGCCGGTATCCAGGTCATACGCTGCGGCCAGGGTTTTCGTGGCCCCGCCGTCCACCCCGATCAGGAGACCGTTCGCCGGCCCGCCGCTGATCCTTCCGGCGGCCGTAGGCAGCAATTCCGCAGGCAGTGTGACGAGGCTGTCTTTACGTTGTTGCTCACTATCTACTGATGTACTATGCATCGAGTCCCATCGGCCAATCTGCGAGCGGATCACGGTGCGCCTAGACTACCTTGCTTTGGGTAACCCAACCCTGGACGTCCAGGCGGGGGGTTCTTTCGTGCTGGGCGGATCGGTAGTCTACTCTGCATTGCAGGCGGCCCGCCTCGGGCTTAGCGCCGAGATCCTGGGACGGGGAAATCCGGCCCAGCTGGAGTCGTACTGGGAGCCTTACGCCGGGGAAGTCGGGCTGCACCTGCAGCCTGCCGAGTCGGCCACGATGTTCCGGAATGTGTCGGTTGGTGATTCGCGCGAGCAATGGCTGAAAGGCTGGGCAGGTGAAATAAGTGACCTTGGCGATGTGCCGGACAGTGACATTCTCCATATCGCGCCCGTCGCCCAGGAAATATCGCTGGAAAGGATGGCGGCGGAATGCCGGTCACGTTTCGTCCTGGTCACCCCGCAGGGGCTGGTCAGGCGGTGGGACCGCATTGGCGCACGCATCGAGCTAATGCCGCGGGGCTTTCCCGCCGCCGTCTCGTCGGTGGTGGACGTGGTGGTGGTGTCCGAGACCGAGGCGCCCTACGTGAGTGAACTGCTGGCCGCGGTGCCCCACCACGGCGGGCTGGGCGTGGTGACCCGGGGACGGCGGGGCTGCGAGGTCCTGACCCGGGACGGCTCTACGGAGTACACCGCCGACCCGGTGCGCATCCTGGTCGATCCGACCGGGGCCGGTGATTGCTTCGCGGCCACGCTGACCAGCGAGATGTTCCGGGGACAGCCGGTGCCGGAGGCGATCCGGCTGGCCACGGCCGCCGCGTCGCTGTGTGTCGGGGGCCAGGGCCCGGCCACCATCGGCGGCAGGCAGGAGATCATGACCGAACGCGGGTCTTCCCCCGGCGTCGTCGGGTTCCGTGGCCCTCCCCGTCCGGGCGGCTGACGCGCGGGAAATTCCCGGCCGGGGCGCTGGCCGGGTGCGCGGCGGTGTGGGCCCGGGCCCGCGCCACGAAGATCCCGTGCAGATCCCGGGCGGCCAGCGGGGGAGAGCCGGACCTGGCCCGCTGGATGACCAGCTCCACGCCGGTCTCGTCGTCGGCCAGCGGCCTCCAGGTGATCACCCCGTGTTTCAACGGGTCGTACCTGTTCAAGGTGTGCGGCGCGGGCAGCGTCCTGGAGAAGTACGGCTTCGACCGGCACTGGCGCAACGCCCCTGACGCGCTGGCCCTGCCCCGTGCGCCAAACGGGGCAGGGCCAGCTGTCCTGGGGTAGGTTGCGCCGGTGACTTCGATCCGGGACCTACTGCGCCAGTACCAGCCGGACGGCGAGACCGAGGCCGCGGACGTCGCGCGGGTGAGGGAACTCACCGAGCGCACGCCGGACCCGTATCCGCGATCGCTGCCCATGCACGTCACCGGGTCCGCGCTGATCGTGCACCCGGCCAGCGGCCGGGTCCTGCTGCGCTGGCACCCGCGCCAGCAGGCCTGGCTCCAGGTCGGCGGCCACGGCGACCCGGGCGAGCTTGACCCGCTCGGCATCGCGGAGCGCGAGGCGGCCGAGGAGACCGGCCTGGCCGATCTGGCCCCGTGGCCGGACCCGCACGTGCGGCACGTGGTCATCGTCTCCGTCCCCGCGGCCGGGGCTGATCCCGCCCACCAGCACGCTGACGTGCGCTTCTTCCTGGCCACCTCGACTCCGGATGCGGTCGTGCCGGAGCGGCCGGACGCGCCGCTGCGCTGGCTGACCATCCCCGGGGCTCTGGAGCTGACCACCGAGGTCAACCTGCGGGAGACGCTGAGCCGGGCCGAGCGATTGCTACCCGATCGTCCCTGAAACAGCCACGTCTTAGCTCATTTCTACTTTTTGTCCGGTTTGGTACACGCTGAGACTCTTGTACTGCCATGCTGCCCGATGAGCGAATGTCAGGCCCGGTGAGAGGCGCAGGCTGCCGCGTAGCCGGGCACGGGATCGGCGTAAGGCAGGACTTTGAAAGCAGGAGAGTCGCGCAGCACGAGCAGGAAGTTCCGCAGGACCGGACGGCATACGGCGCCCTCCCAGGCGCGGAAGGTGGCCCGCCGGGCCGGGAAGGCCGCCCCGGCCGTGGCGGTGGCGGGTGTACTGGCGGCCGCCCCCCAGGCCGCGTTCGCCTCCACCTCGGCGCCCGCGGCCGCGGGCGGGCACGCCGGCCAGGCCGCCCGGGCGCATCAGATGACCCGCGCCCACCTGGTTTCCCGGGACGCGGCCACGCACGCCAGCCGCCACGCGCGGACCTACACGGTCCGCACCGGGGACACGCTGAGCGGGATCGCGCAGCGGTTCTACGGCCACGCCAGCGACTGGCCGTGGCTCTACCACATCAACCGCGCCAAGATCAGCGACCCGGACCTGATCTACACCGGGCAGGTCTTCAGCGCCCCGGCTGACCCGCCCGCCTCGGTCCGCAACGGGACCTACCAGGCCCGGCACGCGAAGACCACCGAGGCCAGCAGCATGGCGGACACCCCGTCGCCGGCCAGCAGCTCGACGGGCAGTTCCTCCGCCAGCAGTGCGCCGGCCAGCCGGCCGTCCCATTCCCCCGCGAGCAGCGCGTCGGGCACCAGCGTGGCGACCGGCCACGGCGTGTCGTGCTCCGGCTCGGCCAGCGGGATGGTCCCGGCCAACTACGCGGCGATCGTGAGCTTCCTGACCTCCCACGGATACACACCGAACGCGGCCGCCGGGATCGCCGGGAACATCTGGCAGGAGTCCGGCGGCAACCCCGAGTCGGTTGGTGACGGCGGCGGCGGCCTGATCGGCTGGACCCCCCTGCCGGGCGGGTACGTGACCGGGAACCCCTCGGCGGACCTGCAGACCCAGCTGGCGGCGATCCTCACCTTCAACCAGATCTGGTCGCAGTACATCCCGGCGCTGAACGCCGCGTCCTCCCCGGCCGCGGCCGCCGCGATCTACGTGACCGATTTCGAGCGGGCCGGCATCCCCGCGGTGGGCAACCGCGAGGCGGCCGCCGAGGCCGTCGCCTCGGCCTGCGGGATCTGAACCAACTCCCGGGCCGGCCTCAACCGGGCCCGGCGGGTCCCGGCGTGCCCGGGCCCGCCGGGCCCGGACGCATGTGAGCGCCCGCGTAGGATCTGGGGCCGGGGTGAGGCGTCATGGGGACCGGCTATGTTCACGGTTACTCGGCCGGCGAGGAAACCCGGCTGCACGATCAGGCCACCACGCTGACCGAGCTGCTGCACGCCGATACCCGCTACCCGGCGGGCAGCCGGGTGCTGGAAGCCGGCTGCGGGGTGGGCGCCCAGACCGTCATCCTGGCCGGCCATAGCCCCGGGGCCTCGTTCACCTCGATCGACATCTCCGCCGCCTCCCTGGTGCAGGCCCGGGACCGGGCCCGGCGTGCGGGTCACGCCAACGTGACCTTCCAGCAGGCTGACCTGTACCGGCTGCCGTACGCCGAGGGCGGTTTCGGCCATGTCTTCGTGTGCTTCGTGCTGGAGCACCTGCGCGATCCGGCTGCGGCCCTGACCGAACTGCTGCGCGTGCTGAGCCCCGGCGGATCGCTCGTCGTCATCGAGGGTGACCACGGATCGGCTTATTTCCACCCTGATAGTGACCATGCGCGTCGCGCCATCGCGTGCCTGGTGGACCTGCAGCGGCAGGCCGGCGGGGACGCCCTGATCGGGCGCCGGCTGTACCCGTTGCTGGTCCGGGCGGGCGGCCGCGACGTCGGGGTGTCACCCCGGATGGTCTACGTGGACGCCAGCAGGCCCGCCCTGGCCGAGGGTTTCACCCGCAAGACGTTCACCGCCATGGTCGAGGGCGTCGGCGGCCAGGCCGTGGGCCAGGGACTGATGGACGCGGCGGACTGGGCGGCCGGGGTGAGCGACCTGCGCCGGGCGGCCGGCCCGGACGGGACGTTCTGCTACACGTTCTTCAAGGCCGTCGCGTTCAGGTAGGGGGCGGTGCTCCCGGGGCTCCAGCCGCGCAGGGCGGTCGTGGCCAGCTGGGCCGCGAGGCCGGGCGGGGTGGGGGGCCGGGCTGCCGGGCGGCGCGAACAGGACCCGGGGCAGCACCTGGCCGTGGATCGCGCCCACGATCAGCGAGGTGGCGGCGTCCAGGTCGGCGCCCGCGTCGATCCGGCCCAGCCGCTGTTCGGCCCGCAGGTACCGGAGCAGGATCTCAGGGAGGCTGCGGGGCTCGCCTGGCTCTGGTGCCCCGCGGTCCTGTTCCCCGCCCGGGTCCTGTTCCCCGCCCGGGTCCTGTTCCCCGCCTGGGTCCTGTTCCCCGCCCGGGTCCTGCTCCCCGGCGGGCGCCGCGAACGAGGCGTTCCCGCCGACCATCGCGTGGAACCGGCGGAGCACGTTGGGCTGGGACATCAGCCCGGCGAACGCGGGCACCACCCGGTAGAGCGACTCCATGCCCCCGTCGATGAAGACCGTGAGGTTCCCGGCCACGCTGCCGGTGCCGGCCTCCGGCATCCCGCGGCTCTCGTTCATCACCGTGCCGACGTGGTGCAGCAGGGCCTGGGCGAGCAGGTCTTCCTTATCGTCGAAGTAGTTGTACAGCACGCCGTCCGCCACCTGGGCTTCCCGGGCGATGTCGCGCACGGCCAGCCCGGCGCCCCCGCGCTGGTCGAGGAGCCGGGCGGCGGTGGAGATCAGGTGCTCGCGGAGGTTCTCTCCGTCGCGGTCGCGAAGCACGGCAGGTTTCCTAGGTGACATCGCGCTTGAGTGTAATGAGCACCGCGGCGGCTGCGAACGCCACCGCGTAGACGAGCAGCACCAGCCCGCCGCCCCATTGGGGCAACAACCCCCCAGAGGTGGTCAGGCTGGCCCGGTCCAGGGACTCGCTCGCAGAAAACGGCAGCCAGCGAGCCAGCCCCGGGCCCACCAGCTGGCCCGCGATCCCTTCCGCCACCGCGATCCAGGCCAGCGCCGCGGCCACGGCGGCCACCAGGTTGCGCACCAGGGCGCCGACGCCGACTCCGATCACGGCGAAGGCGACGTTGGCGGCCAGGCCCCCGCCCAGGGTGCGCCAGGTGTCCGCCGCCGACAACTGCAAGGTGCCACCCTTAGCCGACCACCAGGCCGCGGTGACCACCAGCGCAGTGCCCGCGGACACCAGCCCGGCGGCCGCCCCGACCGCGCCGTAGGCGGCCAGCTTGGCGGCGATCACGCTGCGGCGGCCGGGGAAGCTGAGGAATGTGTCGGTGATCGTGCCGCGGGAGTACTCGCCGGCCACCGCGAGGATGCCGAACATCAGGGTGAAGATTGCGGCCAGCCCGACGTGCGCCACGGCCCGGCTCTGCACGGCCGGGTCATGCACGCTGGCACCCGAGGCGACCAGCCCGCTGATCCCGGCCACGACGATCAGCGGTCCCAGCGCGAGCAGCAGCCACGGGCTGCGGACGGTACCGAGCTTGCGGAATTCCGTGTCAGGGCGCGTGACACCGGTTCTCCTTAGGTCAGGTTGAGGAACGCGGATTCGAGGGCTTCGTTCGTCTCGCCGATCTCGCGCAGCGGCCCCGCGAAACGCAGTTGCCCGGCGCTGACGATGACCACGTGGTCCACGGTCTGGGTGATCTCGCCGAGCAGGTGGCTGGCCAGCACGATGGTGCGGCCCTCGGCGGCGAGACCGCGGAGCAGGCCGCGCAGCCAGGCGATGCCCGCCGGATCGAGGCCGTTCGCCGGCTCGTCCAGGAGCAGCACCTCCGGATCACCGAGCAGGGCCGCCGCGATGCCGAGGCGCTGCCGCATGCCGAGGGAGAACCCGCGGACCCGCCGGTCCCCGGCGCCGGCCAGGCCCACCTGGCCGAGCACCTCGTCAACCCGGCGGTCCGGGATCCGCTCCGCCGCGGCGAGTACCCGCAGATGGTCGCGCGCCCGGCGGCCCGGGTGGAAGCCGGTCGCCTCGAGCAGGCCCCGACCTGGCGGCGCGGACGAGGCAGGCTGGTGTACGGCACCCCGCCGATCAGCGCCTGCCCCTGTCGGCCGGATCAGGCCGAGGGTCATCCGCAGTGTGGTCGTCTTGCCCGAGCCGTTGGGCCCGAGGAAACCGGTGATCGTCCCGGCCTCCGCGGTGAAGGTCATATCCCGCACCGCGGTCACCTGCCCGAAGGTCTTCGTCAGCCCGCGCGCTGCCACCTCGGTCATCCGGCATCGCCTCCCATCGTGAACGCTCCTTCATGAACAGTAGTTCATGAAGAGCGTTCCCATCAGGCTGGCACCAGCCGGTTTTCGTTATCTGCGGTTGTCGAGGGGAAAATGCCCGCGCTCCCGCGCCAGCTGGGTGAGCAGATTAGCAGCGCGGTCCCGGTCGGAGTTGATCACCCGGCACTCGGCCGTCGTTAAGCGGCAGACAGACCGCCACGGGTTGCGTTCCCGGCGGCCGTCGACGTGAGTCAGCCGGTACTGGACTTCCCCGTCGGCCCGCACGACCCAGGCCCACCTGAACGTCCCCAGTTCGCTGGCGTAGGTCGTCTCGATACGGCTGATTTCGCGTGCGGTGAGCCGAGGCACGGCGGATCCCCTTCCGGACGGCATATCCGATCCCGGGGCCCCCGGGGCTACGCTCTGTACCTCCATAACAGCACATCTGCCATGAGGTTCGCAAAAGAACAGTTCGCAAAGCCGGGATCGCAAAGAGACAGCCCGGCCTTCCTGGCGGCGGGACAAGTATGGCCCCGTGGTGATACTGGGAACATGACAGTGCAGGCTGCGGCCGATTCCGTCCGGCGCCGAATCGGCGCGTCGATCTTCGAGAAGGTCGCCGGCCCCGAGGGACCGAGCCACCGCCGGGTCACCGGGACCGCGCCGGACGGCCGACCCTACGCGGCCTCGGATCCGCACCTGCTGACCTGGGTGCACATCGCCGAGGCGGACAGCTTCCTGCGCGCGCACACCCGGTTCGGGGCCGAGCCCCTGGACCAGGCCGGACGCGACGGGTACGTCGCCGACGTGGCCCGGATCGCCATCGAGCTCGGGGTGCCCGACCCGCCCCGCGCCGAGGCCGAGCTCGCCAGCCGGATCAGCCAGTACCGCGCGGAACTGCGCGGAACCGCGCAGGCCCGCGCGGCCGCCCGGTTCCTGCTGCTCACGCCGCCGCTGCCGCCGGTGGCCCGGGCGCCGTACGGGGTCCTCGCCGCCGCGGCCACGTCGCTGCTGCCTGGCTGGGCCCGCCGCCCGCTGTATCTGCCGCGCCTGCCGCTGACCGAGCGTGCGGTGGTCCGCCCGGCCGGCCACGCGGTGATCCGCGGGATCCGCTGGGCGATCAGCCCGCCGCCCAGCGTCCTGGCCAGCTCATAAGCCAGCCCGGATAAGGGCAGCGCCCGCGATCCGGGCAGCTCCAGCATGGCCCGCTCCAGGACCGCCCCCGCGGCGAGCAGGCGCTCCTCGCCGCCGGCCGGGCCAATCATCTGGACGCTCGCGGGCAGCGGGCCGCCGGTGGGCACCGGCAGGGCCAGCGCCGGCACGCCCGCCAGGTTGACCGGAGAGGTCAGGCCGCGGATGCGGACCATCTCCCGTGAGCGCTCCAGCGGGGGCGGGAACCCGAGCAGCGTCGGCAGGGCCAGCAGGTCGACCCGGTCCCAGAGCGACGACAGGGTCGCCCGCCAGTGTTCCGCGTGCTCGCGGGCCGCGCTGACCGCCGCGGGGGTGATGGTGCTGGCCTCGCGCAGCCGGGTGAGTACGTCACGGCCGATCTTGTCCGGGGCCCGGTCCGCGTGCACTCCGTCGGATGCCCAGGCCTCCGAGTCGAGCACGGTCATCGCGGCGGCGGTCGCCTGGTCGAGCCCGTCCAGGCCGACCTGGACCACTTCCCAGCCGGCCGCGGCCAGCGCCGTGTTGACCGCCACGTCGATGACGGGGTCAGCGCCGATCACGACGCGCCCGACGACCTGCGGCCCCGCGGCCGCCACCGAGAATCCCGGCTCCAGCAGCTGCATGCCGGCGACGAGGCCCGCCACATCCCGCGCCATCGGCCCCACGGTGTCCATGCTCGGCGCGAGCGGCCACACGCCGGTGAGCGGGATCCGGCCCCAGGTGGTCTTGAGGCCGGCTATCCCGCAGCACGCGGCGGGGATCCGGATCGAGCCGCCGGTGTCTGAGCCGTACGAGACGTCGGCCTCGCCGCTGGCCACGGCCACCGCCGACCCGCTCGACGAGCCGCCCGGCACCCGCAGCGGATCGAGCGGGTTGACCGGCGTGCCGAAGGCCGCGTTGATCCCGCTGATCCCGTAGGCCAGCTCGTGCAGGTTGGTCTTGCCGACGAGGCACGCCTCACCACGGCCGATCGCGGCCCGCAGCCCGGCCAGGCAGGGCGCGTCGGCGGCGGCGGGCGGGGCCTGCTCGGCGATGGCCCGGCTTCCCGCCGTGGTGGGGAGGCCCGCGACGTCGATGAGATCCTTGACGGCGACCCGCAGGCCGGGTCCGGGCGCAGAGTCCTTCAAGATCCACGTGGACATAGCCGACAAGTATCGCACCTTCGGCTGACCGCCAGGTCTTCTCGCGGCCCCGGGCATGGCCGGAGACCTCGCCTGTCGCAGGCCAGCGACCCGCGGGCAGCTGCAGATCACAGCTGGCCGATTTCCCGGGCCCGGCGGCGGGTCATCGTCACGCGCCGTCCAGCCCGTGCCTTCGACAGGCAGGCGCCTGCCTGACCGGCTGCCCGCCTGCGCACGGCCGGCCCGCCAGCGCGGTACCTGCGCGCCCGCTTCAGCAAGGATGAGGGATGCGGCCTTTGCGGCACAGTTACACCAACCGCACGCTCGGAGACGGCGTGACCGTCGTGAAGTGCTACCAGGGACCTGGCGCGCTGGCCCGGTCCCGTCTTGAGCAGGCCATGCTGCACGCCCTGCAAGGCCGGGTGCCGGTGCCGCAGATCCTGGATTGCAGCGACGGGTGCCTGACCATGACGTTCATGAACGGCATCCACGGACAGGAGTTGCTTGACGCTGGCCGGGCAGGCGGCGTGCTGCGCGCCTGCGGAACCATGCTGTGGCGAATCCACCAGCTCGGCACGGGCGGGATCGCAGCCCTCGCCACCGCCGCAGGGGATGGCCAGGTGCTCGTGCACGGTGACTACGGCCCCGACTGCCCACAGGCCCGCCACCCCGCGCGCCAAGACACAGGACTCAAGATCACGATCCTGAGAGCACAACCCCTCAGCCACTTTGAAACAGGCCCTAGTTCCCCGGATGGGGCTATTTCCAACCATGTCCGCGAGTGCGCCGTCTTAGCTAACGAGATTGACCATTCCCGCGACCAGGGGCCGCGGGAAAAGCGGACCCGAGGAGAGCACCCATGAAGCCAATTACTCGCGCGGCGCGGCGCGGCCTGGCTGCCTTGGCCCTGACGTGTGCGGCGGCCGTCATCCCGACCGCCGCCCTGGCCGCATCCGGAAGCCCGGCGAAGCCAGGCCTGACGGCACGGCCCGCCTCGGCGGCCGCGCTTCCCCGATGCGGCACCGGCTCGCTCACCGCCTGGCTCGGCATCCCGGGGAACGGCTACGCCGGTGGCGCCTACTACCAGCTGGAGCTGTCCAACACCTCTGACCACACGTGCACGCTGTACGGCTTCCCGGGTGTCTCCGCCCTGGCCAGGGGCGGGCATCAGCTCGGCAGCGCGGCGGGCCGGGATCACTCAGACGCCGCTCGCCTGGTGACGCTGGGCCGGGGCGCTACCGCCCATGCCGTGCTCCAGATCGCCAACGTGGCCAACTTCCCGTCGGCGTCCTGTGGCCAGACCACGGCGGTGGCCCTGCGCGTGTACCCGCCGGGCGCCACCAGGTCGCTTCAGGTTCCCTTCACCTTCCGGGCGTGCGGCAAGAGCGGCCCGGTTTACCTGCACGTGCGGACCACGGTGGCCGGCACGGGCATTCCCGGATTCAGCGGCTGACCGGCTGGTAGCGCAGGCCGTCCATGAGCAGGTCAAGCAGGCGGCCGGCCTGCTCTCGCTGCGCTGGCCCACCGGCCGTCAGGGATACGCCGCCGAGCCCGGCCAGCAGGTCGCCGGGCTCGATGTCGCGGCGCAGCGTCCCGGCTTCACCCGCCGCCGCCAGCAGCGTGGTGATCGCGGCGACCAGCTGGCCGCGACTGTGCTCGTAGGGGTTGCGGCCCGAGGCGATGACCGCGCGCAGCGCATCGGCCATGCCGCGCTTGGTCGTCATGTAGTCCACGAAGAGGTCCATCCAGCGGCGGGTGGCCTGGTCGGGCGGGAGGTCGCCGAGCAGCTCCGGGACCGCGTCGCAGAGCCGGGCGAGCTCGTTCCGGTAGGCCGCTTCCACCAGGGCCTCGCGGGTGGGGAAGTGGCGGTACAGCGTGCCGATCCCGACCCCTGCGTCCTTGGCGATCGCGTCGAGCGTCACCTCGGGACCGTCCTGGGAGAAAGCCCGGACCGCCGCCTCGAGCAGCCGCGTCCGGTTGCGCTGGGCGTCGGCGCGCATCGGCCGGTCCATGGTCTCCGCCACGGCGCGCTCCTCGGGATACCGTCGGATTTGCTAAACGGAGGAAGCTCCGCTTAGTCTGGGACTCGTACTGGAGGCTCCTCCGTTTCCATGGTACCGGCTGGCCTCCCGCGGGAAATCCATGGGCGGCCGGGGCTGACGACTCCACACAGCACCGCCGAGCGACTGGGGCAACATGACTGTCAGCACACCTATCACCACGCCGTTCACGGCCGAATCGACGGCCGCCGAGGTCGTGAACGGCATCGATCTCACCGGCCGCCGGGCCATCGTGACTGGCGGCGCATCGGGCATCGGCATCGAGACCGCCCGCGCGCTGGCCGGGGCAGGCGCCGAAGTGACTCTCGCGGTCCGCAACGTCGAGGCCGGCGAGCGCACCGCCGCCGGCATCACGGGGACCACGGGCATCACGGACCACGGGCGGTCAGCACGTGCTCGTGGCCCACGGGGCCCTGGCCGCCGCCGGCGGGGCGCGGGTGGTGTCTGTCAGTTCCAGCGCGCACCTGCGGTCGCCGGTCGTGTTCGAGGACATCCACTTCCTCGAGCGTCCCTACGAGCCGTGGGCCGCGCACGGGCAGTCCAAGACCGCTAACGTCCTGTTCGCGGTCGAAGGGACCCGGCGCTGGGCCGGGGACGGCATCTCGGTCAACGCGCTGATGCCGGGCGGGATCCGGACCGGCCTGCAGCGCTACGTCAGCGACGAGGAGCTGGACTGGCTCCGCCGACAGGCCGGCGGGTCGGCCGCTCCCAGCTGGAAGACCCCCGAGCAGGGAGCCGCCACGTCCGTGCTCCTGGCCACCTCGCCGCTGCTCGACGGCATCGGCGGCCGCTACTTCGAGGACTGCAACGAGGCTGGCCGCAGTGAGCCAGGGAGCAGGCGCGGGGTCGCGGCCTACGCCCTGGATGCCAGCGACGCCGCGCTGCTCTGGCAGGTCTCGGTGGACACGCTGGCCTCAGCCCACCTGGCCTGAGCACACGGGCCCCAAAACACAGGCCGCAAGAGTCAGGCCCAAAAGGGGGGCCCAAAAGGGGGCCCCGCACCTGAGAAATGGTGCGGGGCCTCCAAGCACGCCTTGCTTCACGGCTTAACGATCATCTTGTTCACGTTGTAAGCCTGCTGCAGCATCCCGAAGTTCAGCATCAGGCCGGCCAGCCGCTGGAGCAGGACCCCGTTCTCCTGGGTCGGGAACTCCGGCGCGTTCGCGATCGCCGCCGTTTCCTTCGTCGTGCGCGCGTACCTCACCATGCCCTGCTGCACGGCGGAGGGTTGACTGGCCGCGATGGCCTGGGCTTTGAGGATCGCTGTGCGGAACGCGGCCGCGGTGTTCGGGTACTTCTTCAGCCAGTTCGCGGTCACCATGTAACCGGAGATGGGCATGTTCTGGGTCGAGCCCTGGTTCGCGTCGGCGAGCGGCACGGCCCCGATCGACTCCTCAGCCTGGGACACGAACGGCTCGGGCATCCAGGCCGCATCGACCGTATGGTTCGTGAGCGCGGTGGTCATGTCCGGGAAAGGAACAGGAACGAATTGCGTGGGCCTGACCTGCACCGCATTGTCGGCGAGCACCGAGCTGACCAGCAGGGTGCCGATGTTGTTCTTGACGTTGACGGCGATTCTCTTGTTTGCGAGCCCGGCGACGGTCTTAATCGGCGACTTCGGCGGGACCATGATCACCTGGTTGTCGGCCTGCATGATGGAGGCCGCCGCGAGGGCCCGGAGGTTGGCCTGAGGGTCTGCCGCGTTCTTGAGGATGTACGACGCATAGTTCCCCACCGTGACGTCGAACTGGCCTTTGAGCTGGCTGTCGATGGCGGTCGCCCCGCTGGTGGCCGGCAGGATCGAGACGTGCAGGCCCTCGGCGGCGAACAGCCCGCGCTCCTGCGCGATGTACAGCCCGGCCGAGTCCATGGCCGGGACCGCCGCCACGATCAGGTTGGTCTTCTCCAGCCCGCCCGGGGCGGCGGCGCCGCCACCGCTGCAGCCCGCGGCGAGTAGCCCCAGACCTATCAGCGCGGCCAGCCCGGATAGGGGCCGCCGCCGGAAAAGACGTGACATGGAAAACTCCCTGATCGCAGCGGGAACCAGGGGCAGACTAGCGCATTAAAACGGGTCAAACAGCCGAGATGACGTTTACGTCACGCACCTGAGGGTGACAGATTGGGCACTGGGCGGGGCCAGGGCGGTCGTGCGGGTCACCTCGGCCAGGCGCCGCCGGATGGCCTTACAGCGCCGACGCACGCAGCCACTGCTTACCCGCGCGGCGGCCCTGTGCTTTCCCTGATCACCAAGGTCGTGGCGAGTTCAATATGGTGCGGTTCCCCAGTCCCGGGGGCGTGCAGCATCCGGAAGGCGGTCGCGGCCATGGCCGCGAGAGGCTGGCGTACGGTCGTGAGCGCGGGAGTGGCCCATGAGGCGACCGGGACGTCGTCGAACCCGACCACGCTGAGGTGCTCCGGGGCCCGCAACCCCCGCTCGCCGAGCGCCTGCAGCACCCCGAACGCCTGTGCGTCGTTGCCGGCCACGATCGCGGTGGGCGGCTGCGCCAGCGCGAGCAGGTCCCGGGCCTGCCGCCGGCCGCCCTCCGCGCAGAAGCTGTCCCGGCGGATGAGCGCGGCCGGCGCGGGCAGCCCGGCCGCCTCCAGCGCCGCCCGGCAGCCGGCCAGCCGTGCGCGGCTCGACCACAGGTGCCCCGGGCCACCGATGATCGCGATGCGGCGGTGACCCAGCTCGATCAGGTGCCGGGTGGCGGTCAGGCAGCCCTGCCAGTTCGTGGTGCCCACGGACCGGATGCCCGGCCCGGGCTCCTCCGGCGGGTCGATGACCACCAGCGGGATGCGCGCGGCCGCCAGCCGCTGCAGCTCGCTGCTGTCCGGCAGGTTCAGCACGGTCAGCGCGCCGTCGGTGCCCCGGGCCGTGGCCCGGTTCAGCCAGGCGGTGAACCCGCCGGGCGAATCCACGGTGCTGACCACGACGCTGGCCCCGGCCTCGTCCGCGGCCTGGACCGTGCCGCGCAGCAGTTCCTCGGCCCACGGGGTGTGCAGCGTGGCGATCAGCAGGTCCACGACGCCGAAGCCGAGCCGGGAGGCGACCTGGTAGCCGTCGCGCCGGAGCAGCGCCGCGATCCGGGACCGGGTCGCGGCGGCGACGTCGGTCCGGCCGTTGAGCACCTTGGACACGGCGGACACGGACACGCCCGCCTCCGCGGCGATACCCGCCAGCGTGCTGCGGCCGGTGTCGCGGGCCACGGCGGCTCCTGTGCATCGTGGGTTTCGAAACTTTGAGCCCGCCCAGCCTAACGCGGCGGGTTATCTGCCGGCCGTACCACGGAGCTATTGACCGGCCACGTGACCGAATCTAGCCTGAACCGAGTAGCGAATAATTTTCGAAAATGATCGCCCGGAAACACTGAGATACCGATGCACCGGAGCCTGAGCCTCGTGACGACCAGCAACCCCGGCCACCCTGCCGCCGGCCACCCCCCGGCCCTGCAGCTCTACACCGTGCGCGAGCAGCTCGCCGCCGGCCGCGCAGGCATCCTGAACCGGATCGCCGGGTTCGGCTACGCGGCCGTCGAGCCGTTCGGCATCCTCGACGATCCGGCCGGGCTGGCCGCGGACCTGGCCGCCGCGGGCCTGGGTGTGTGCAGCGTGCACGCCACCCCGGCCGGTGAGCAGGCCGGCCCGGTCGCGGCTGCGGCCCGGGTCCTCGGCGCGGACACCGTCATCGTCCCCTACCTGCCGCCCGGGCGGTTCGCCGACCTCGACGGCGTGCGGTCCGTAGCGGCGGAACTGAACGGCATGGCGGCCCGGCTCGCGGGCGAGGGCCTGCGCCTCGGCTACCACAACCATGATCACGAGCTGGCCCCGCTGCCCGGCGGGAGGACGGCGCTGGAGGCCCTGGCCGACCAGCTCGACCCGCGGGTGCTGCTCGAGGTGGACACGTACTGGGCCGCGGTCGGCGGTCAGGACGTGCCCGCGCTGCTGGGGCGGCTCGGCGGGCGCGTCGGCTACCTGCACGTCAAGGACGGCCCGGTGACGAAGGACGACCCGATGACCGCGGTCGGGGCCGGGCGGATGCCGGTGGCGG
The DNA here is from genome assembly GCA_963782185.1 of uncultured Actinomycetes bacterium. Lineage (GTDB taxonomy): Bacteria > Actinomycetota > Actinomycetes > Streptosporangiales > Streptosporangiaceae > RYN-230. The sequence continues at coordinate 283,958 of CAWAJB010000027.1, read as the reverse complement.
AGATCCTGGCCGCCGCCCCGCCCGCCGCGTGGCGCGTGGTCGAGCTGGACCGGTGTGCGACCGACATGATGACCGCGGTCGCGGACAGCCTGGCCTGGCTGGCCGCCCGGGGCCTCGTGACCCGGCCGTGAGCGCCCCGGTCGGTGTGGCGGTCGTCGGCTGCGGCACGATCAGCGACGAGTACCTCCGCAACCTCACCTCGTTCCCGGACCTGCAGGTGCTGATCTGCGCGGACCTGGACCTGGAGCGGGCCAAGATCCAGGCGGCCCGGTTCGGCGTGCCGGGGGTCGGCAGCACCGCGCAGGCCACGGCCCACCCCGACGTGGAGCTGGTGGTCAACCTGACCATCCCCGCCGCCCACGCCGAGGTGGCCCGGCAGGCGGTGACGGCGGGCAAGCACGTCTGGAACGAGAAACCCCTCGCCCTGGACACCACCACCGGCCGCAGCCTGCTGGCCGCGGCGGCCGGGGCCGGCGTGCGGGTCGGCTGCGCCCCGGACACCGTGCTCGGCGCGGGGCTGCAGACCGCGCGGCGGCTGATCGCCAGCGGCGTGATCGGCGAGCCGCGCAGCGCGCTGGCGCTCATGCAGGATCCCGGTCCGGAGCGCTGGCACCACGATCCGGAGTTCCTGTTCCGGCGCGGCGCGGGCCCGCTGTTCGACATGGGGCCGTACTACCTGAGCACGCTGGCCACCCTGTTCGGCCCGGCGGGGCAGGTCGCGGCGCTCGGCCGGCGCGGCCAGCCGAGCCGGGTCATCGGCGCCGGCCCGCGGGCCGGGGCGGCGTTCGAGGTCGAGGTGCCGACCCACGTGGCGGCGCTGATCGGGTACGCGCAGGGCCCGGCCGCGACGATCGTGCTCAGCTTCGACTCGCCGCTGCGCCGGCACGGCTTCGTGGAGATCACCGGGACCGAGGCGACGCTGTCGCTGCCCGACCCCAACCGGTTCGACGGCGACATCCGGGTCCGCGCGACCGGCCGCGACGACTGGGAAACGGTCCCGGCGGCCGGGGCGACCGCGGGCCGGGGCCTCGGCGTGCTGGACATGGCCCGCGCCATCCGGGCCGGGACGCCGCACCGCGCGTCCGGTGAGCTGGGGCTGCACGTGCTGGACATCATGGAGTCTGTCGCGCGCTCGATGACGGGGAGTACGTTCGAGCGCGTCGGCACCACCTTCGCTGCCCCGGACGCGCTGCCCGCGGACTGGGATCCGTACGGCCGGGGCATCCGGTAAACGACCAGGCAGGGGATTCGATGACGGAATCACTGGGCGTGGGCATGATCGGCTACGCGTTCATGGGCGCGGCGCACTCCCAGGCCTGGCGCACCGCCCCGCACGCGTTCGACCTGCCGCTGCGGCCGGTGCTGGCCGCGCTATGCGGCCGTGACCCCGGCGCGACGGAGGCCGCGGCCCGGCGCTACGGGTTCGCGAGCACCGAGACCGACTGGCACGTATTGCTGGAGCGCGACGACGTCCAGCTCATCGACGTGTGCACGCCAGGCGACTCGCACGCCGAGATTTCCGTCGCCGCGCTGGACGCGGGCAAGCACGTGCTGTGCGAGAAGCCGATGGCCAACTCGGTGGCCGAGGCGGAGGCCATGGCCGCGGCGGCCGCCCGGGCCCAGGCCCGCGGGGTCCGCTCCATGGTCGGCTTCAACTACCGCCGGGTGCCGGCCCTCGCGCTGGCCCGTGAGCTCATCGCGGCCGGCCGGGTCGGCGAGATCCGGCACGTCCGGGCGGCCTACCTGCAGGACTGGCTGGCCGACCCGGCGTTCCCGCTGACCTGGCGGCTGCAGCGCGAGCACGCCGGCTCGGGAGCCCTGGGTGACCTGGGAGCGCACGTCGTGGATCTCACCCAGTACCTGACCGGGCAGCTGATCTCGGGGGTCTCCGGGGTGACGGCGACGTTCGTGCCCGAGCGCCCGGTGCCCGGCGGCGGAGGCCGCACCGGCCCGGTCACCGTCGACGATGCGGTCGCGTTCACCGCCCGCCTCGAAGCCGGGGCGCTGGCCACCGTCGAGGCGACCCGGTTCGCCGCAGGCCGGAAGAACGCGCTGCGGATCGAGGTCAACGGGTCCCGTGGCAGCCTGGCCTTCGACCTGGAGCGGCTCAACGAGCTGGAGTTCTGCGACGCCACGCAAGACGCCGCGACCCAGGGGTTCCGGCGCATCCTGGTCACCGAGCCGGGCCACCCGTACCTGTCCGCCTGGTGGCCGCCGGGGCACGTGCTCGGCTGGGAGCACACGTTCACCCACCAGGTCCGCGACCTGGTCACCGCGATCGCCAAGGGAGCCGACCCGGAGCCCTCGTTCGCGGATGGCCTCCAGGTCCAGCACGTCCTGCACGCCGTCTGGGCCAGCGCCGCGCACGACAGCCGGTGGACGCCGGTCTGACGCCCGGAAAAATTTGAGAGCAAAATCTCCGCAACGAAAACCACCCGGAGCCGATGATGTCCCGACCTTTCACGCTGTTCACCGGGCAGTGGGCCGACCTGCCCCTGGAGGAGGTCTGCCGGCTGGCTCAGCAGTGGGGCTACGACGGCCTCGAGCTGGCCTGCTGGGGCGACCACTTCGAGGTGGACCGGGCCCTGGGCGAGGACGGCTACCTCGCCGGCCGGCACGCCCTGCTGGGCAAGTACGGGCTGCGCTGCTGGGCCATCTCCAACCACCTGGTGGGCCAGGCGGTCTGCGACCACCCGATCGACGTGCGGCACCAGGGCATCCTGCCCGCCCGGATCTGGGGCGACGGCGAGCCCGAGGGGGTGCGGCGGCGGGCCGCCGCCGAGCTGGCCGACACCGCGCGCGCCGCGGCCGCGTTCGGCGTCCAGACCGTCGTCGGGTTCACCGGCTCCTCGATCTGGCACACCGTGGCCATGTTCCCGCCGGTCCCGCCGGAGATGATCGAGGAGGGGTACGCGGACTTCGCCCGGCGCTGGAACCCGGTCCTGGACGTGTTCGACGCCGAGGGGGTCCGCTTCGCGCACGAGGTTCATCCCAGCGAGATCGCCTACGACTTCTGGACCACCCGGCAGGCTCTGGACGCGGTGGGCGGCCGTCCCGCGTTCGGGCTGAACTTCGACCCGAGCCACTTCGTGTGGCAGGACCTGGACCCGGTGGCGTTCCTGGCCGCCTACCCCGACCGGATCTACCACGTGGACTGCAAGGAGGCCCGCAAGCGCCTCGACGGCCGCAACGGCCGGCTGGGCTCGCACCTGCCCTGGGGCGACCCCCGGCGGGGCTGGGACTTCGTCTCCGCCGGGCGCGGGGAGGTCGCCTGGGAGGACGTGTTCCGGATGCTGAACTCGATCGGCTACGCCGGCCCCATCTCGGTCGAGTGGGAGGACGCGGGCATGGACCGGCTGGCCGGCGCGCCCGAGGCCCTGGCCTACCTGCGCCACTTCGACCTGGAGCCCCCCAGCGCCTCCTTCGACGCAGCCTTTAGCCGCTGAGGCGCCGAGCCAGGCGTGGGCCAGTCCCTCTTACGCTGGTGATCATGGGTTTGCTGTTGCTGGGCAACAGCAAACCCATGATCACGGCGTTGAGTTCGGGTCAGCCGGCGACGCCCCGGCACGACCTGCTTGGGGCGAAACACGCAGAGTGACCGGAAGAATGGCCCTATGATCGGGCGATGCCGTCGACCGCGGACGGCCTTCTCGCCGGGCCGGGGCGCCGCGCCGACGTGGTCCTGCTGGACCTGGATCTGGGGGACGGGACCACGGCCCCGCGCAACGTGGCGGTGATCCGCGCCGCCGGCCCCGCGGTGCTGGTCCTGTCCGCCTCGGACAAGCCGGTCTCAGTCCGTCAGGCGATCAGGGCCGGTGCACTCGGCTATGTACTTAAGAACGAAGAGACTACGGAGGTTCGGGCGGCCATTAAGGCCGTGGCCGCGGGAAAGGATTGGATCTCGCCCCGGCTGGCCTACATCTTCGCCACCGACGACGCCCCGGACCGGCCCGTGCTAGGCGCACAGGAAACGCGGGCCCTGCAGCTTTACGCCACCGGCATGCCGATGAAGTCCGTGGCCCGGAGAATGTGCATCAGCGAAGAGACCGCCAAGCAGCATGTGGGCCGAGTCCGGGAGAAGTACGCTGGAGCAGGACGGGCGGCACCCACCAAATTGGACCTGTACTATCGAGCCGTCGAGGACGGGCATCTCCCCCCTCACCCCTAACCGCGGACCCCCCCTCCCGGTGACAGGGGTAACAGGAGATACCCGTCCTCGACCCTGTTACGAGACATGATCTTAAGCCGCTCGTCAAGCAGGCGTCATGACCCCTCTTGGGGGGTCAGTCCCGCTACGCGGGGGTCGGTCCCGCTACCCGGGGGCAGCCCCGCTCTCGGGGGTCAGTCCCGCTCTCGGGGGTCAGTCCCGCGGGGGGCGGCCCAGCGCACCGTCGATCAGCCGCAGCACGCAGCGGTCGAAGATCTCGTCCGCGTCCCGGGGCGGCGGGGGCGGCCCGGCCAGTGCCATGGCCAGGTTCGGGTAGCGGCCACTGGCCGCGGCGGACATCAGGCCGGCCACCTGCGCCGCAGCCTGCTCCGCCTCGGTCACCCCGGTCCGGGCACGCTCCTCGGCCAGCGCCGCCGCAGCGCCGCCGTAGGAGAGCGCGAACCCGTTCACCATGCCGAGGATCTCCATCTTGGCCCCCGTGTCCAGGCCGGAGCCGTCCAGCAGGCCGAGGAAGTACTCGACGTAGCGCAGCGCGTGCGGCCCGATCACCGGGGGCCGCTGCATGACCCGGGGCAGCCACGGGTGGCGCCCGGTGATGTCCCGTCCCTGCCGGGCCAGATCCAAGATCGCGGCCCGCGGCTCAGCGGGCGGGTCCGCGTACTCGTATTCGCCGCTCACGTGGTCGATCATCAGCTGGACCAGGTGCTCCTTGGACGGCACGTAGTTATACAGCGACATCGTGCCCATGCCCAGGCCGGCGGCGATCCGCCGCATCGTGACCGCTCCGATGCCCTCGGCGTCGGCCAGGGACACCGCGGCGGCGGCGATCGCGGCCCGGCTGTGCTTCGGCCGGGGCCCGCGTCCGCCGTACTCGGGTAGGTCCCAGATCGGCACCGGAACCCGGGCGCGCGATCCCGGCCCCGGGCCTGGCGTGCTCACTGTCCGCTCACCTCCGCCCCGCAGCTTATCTACGTGCGCCGTACGGAGTATCGTACGGAGAGAAAAACGACGTACGTCGTACGTGGAAACCAGGAGGCGACGATGACCGAGCCAGCCCCGGGCCCAGGCGCCGCGCGGCCCGCACCCCCGGACCGGGGCGCCCCGCTACCCCGGCACGTCCGGTTCTGGATGCGGATGTCCCGGCGCGACCTGCGGGACCTGCCCCGGCCCCAGTGCGAGGTCCGGGCCGCCGCGGGACTGGCGGTGCCCGCCGCCGACGGCGTGCCGCTGATCACCGACCACTACATCCCGCAGCTGGGCAGCCCGCGGCCCACGGTGCTGGTCCGGACCCCGTACGGCCGCCGGTTCCCCTGGGACCACCTGTTCGGTGGCCTGATCGCCGAGCAGGGGTTCCACGTCGTGATCTCGAGCTGCCGCGGCACCGGCGGCTCCGGCGGGCAGTACGAGCCGTTCCGTCACGAGCGCGCCGACGGCCAGGCGACGCTGGCCTGGCTGCGCGGGCAGTCCTGGTTCACCGGGGAGCTGGCCACGATCGGCCCGAGCTACCTCGGGTACGTCCAGTTCGCGCTGGCCGCGGAGCAGCCCCCGGAACTGCGCGCCATGGTCGTGCAGGCCGCCATGTCCGGGCCGCATGAGTTCGTGTACCCCGGGGGCGCGTTCGCGCTGGAGAACGTGCTGGTGGCCACCGCCGCGACGCTGGGCTTCGAGCACGGGATGGCCGCGGTGATCCGGGCCGGGCTGCGGGTGCAGCGCCGGCTGCGGCGGGTCAGCCGGGAACTGCCGCTGATCCGCGCGTACCCGCCGGCCCTGGGCCGCCGGGTGCCCTGGCTCGAGGACTGGCTGACCCACCCGGACCGGGACGACCCGTACTGGGCCGGCCTGCAGATCCCGGTGGGCGCGCTGGCGCCGGCGGTCCCCGTCAGCCTGCTCACCGGCTGGTGGGACGCCTGCCTGGACCCGGTCCTGGAGGAGTATGGCCGGCTGCGCGCCACCGGCCACCCGGTCCGGCTGGTCATCGGCCCGTGGACGCACGCCTCGGCGTTCAGCCAGGCCCTCCCCGTCGTCCTGGGCGAGGCGATCGGCTGGCTGCGGGCTCACACCGGTGACGGCAAGAATCTCCGCAACGAAGACCACCCGGTGCGGGTGTACCTCGGCGGCGCCGGCGAATGGCGGGACCTGGCGGACTGGCCGCCGCCGGGGCTGGCCCGCCAGCCCTGGTATCCCGGCCCCGGGGGCAGCCTGAACCCCGAACCGCCCGCCCAGCCCGCAGTGTCCTCGTTCCGCTACGACCCGGCGGATCCCACGCCGTCGGTGGGTGGCCAGCTTCTCACCCGGAAGGCGGGGGCCGCGGACAACCGGGCCCTGGAGTCCCGCCCGGACGTCCTGGTCTTCACCAGCGCCCCGCTCACCTCGGCGCTGGATGTGCTCGGCCCGGTCAGCGCCCGGCTCCGGGTCCGGGCCCCGAACGGCCACTTTGATCTCTTCGCCCGGCTGTGCGACGTGGACCCGCGGGGGCGTTCACGCAACGTGTGCGACGGCATCATCAGGCACCGCCCGGGAGCATCAGGCGGCGGGGAGGAGCCGGAGCGCATCACGGTGCCGATGAGCGCGACCGCCCACCGCTTCGCGGCCGGACACCGGCTGCGGCTCCAGGTCTCCGGCGGGGCCCATCCCCGGTTCGCCCGCAACACCGGCTCCGGTGAGCCGCCGGCCACCGCGACCCAGCTTGTCGTGGTGGACCTGCAAATCCTGCACGAGGCTGCTGACCCCTGCACGCTGTTGCTTCCCGTGCTGTCCGAACGTAGCGATCCGGCGGACGGTAGTGGGACACTGGGCCGTCACCACACCAGCCGGAGCGCCGATGCCCAGCCCCGTGCCGCAGCACGAACCCGCACCGACCGCTAGGCCCGCCGACCCGGCGGACAGCGGGCCGACCGCGCTGCGCATCGCGCTCGGCAGCCAGCTGCGCCGCCTGCGCGAGGCTCACGGCATCACCTGCGAGGCGGCGGGCGAGGTGATCCGGGCCTCGGCCTCGAAGATCAGCCGGCTGGAGCACGGCCGGGTCAGCATGAAGCAGCGTGACGTCGCCGACCTGCTCACTCTCTACGGCGTGACCGGGGAGGCGGAGCGGGCCGGCGTGCTCAGGCTGGCGCTCGAGGCCGCCCGCCCGGGGTGGTGGCACCAGTACGGGGAGGTCCTGCCCGGCTGGTTCGAGTTCTACGTGGGGCTGGAGGCGGCCGCGTCCCGGATCCGCACCTACGAGGTGCAGTTCGTGCCCGGCCTGCTGCAGACGCCGGAGTACGCGCACGCGGTGATCCGGGGCGGCTGCCCGGCTGCCCCGGACGACGAGATCAGCCGCCGGGTGGCCCTGCGGATGAAGCGCCAGCACATCCTGTCCCGGCCCGACGACCCGGAATTTCCGGCGCCGACACTGTGGGCCGTGGTGGACGAGACCGCGCTGCGCCGCAGGCAGGGCGGTCCCGGGGTGATGGAAGCCCAGCTGGAGCGGCTCATCGAGCTGGCCGCCCAGCCGAACATCGCGCTGTACGTGGTGCCGCTGCTCAGCGGGTACCACGCCGCGGCGGCCGGCTCGTTCAGCATCCTGCGCTTCGCCGCGCCGGAACTGCCGGACGTGGTCTACCTGGAGCAGCTGACCAGCGCCCTGTACCTGGACAAGCGGCGCGACGTCGATCACTACTCCGCGGTCATGGACCAGCTCTGCGTGCAGGCCCAGCGGCGGGTGATCACCACGGAGGTGCTCGCGCGGATCCTGGATCAGCTGGGCTGACCGGTCCCTGCCACCTGGCCGAGTACGGCCGGGTCCTGTCCCGGATCGATCCCGGGCACTGACATCGGCTGCGCGCCGCGGGCCTGGACCGCGCCCATGTCGCGGTCCAGGCCCGCGAGGCCTGCTCTGCCGGTGAATTACCGGCCGTGCGGAGTCCGCCCGAGGCTGGCGAGGAAGCCCGCCCACGTGTCCTGGCTGAACACGAGCGTGCCGTCCTGCGCCGCCTTGGAGTCGCGCACCACGACGACTCCCGGCAGGTTCCGGGCGACTTCGACGCACTGGCCGCCATTGCCGCCACTATGGCTGCTCGTACGCCAATCGGCACGGGACAGGTCGATGCCTGAGGGGGTCATCCCGCACCTCCTTTGCGTTATCTCGGTCACTGCTTAGTGATCATTGCTTACTAGGTTTACTGGTTACGATGTAAATTAGTTGAATCCGGTGGCCACCTGCGCAATCAGGTCGATGGATGGCCCCGTGCCGAGCGCTTCGGCACGGAGGTGATTGAACACCACTGTATAGCGCCGGACCTCGTCCGCATTCTCCAGGAAAAGACTGCCGGTAAGGTGCTCCAAGTAGACCACGGCGGGATCCGCGGCCTCCGGGAATTCCAGAATAGTGAACGGGGTGATGGGCTGCACCTGGGCCGCCGCGCCGAATGGCAGGACCTGCAGCGTCACGTTGGGCTGCCCGGCCACGTCGATGAGCCGGCCCAGCTGGGCGCGCATCACGTCCGGGCCGCCGACCTGGGCCCGGAGCACGTTCTCGCTCAGCACCATCCACAGATCGGGCGGCTCCTGCTGGTCGAGGGTGGCCTGGCGGTCCATCCGCAGCGCCACCTGCCGGTCGATGTCCTCGGCCGGGCCCGCGGTCGGTGCGGTGCGCAGCACGGCCCGCGCGTATTCCTTGGTCTGCAGCAGGCCGGGCACGACCATGCACTGGAAGTCGCGCAGCGCCGCGGCCTCGGATTCCAGGCCGATGTAAGGCTCGAACCAGGTGGGCAGCACCCGGCCGTACGTGTGCCACCAGCCCTTACGCCGTGCCTCGCGGGCCAGCTGGACGAGCGCGCCGGCTTCTTCCCCCAGGACGCCGTAGATCTCCAGCAGCTCGCGGACGTCACCCGGGCGCACGCTGATCCGGCCGGTTTCCATCCGGCTGATCCGGGTGCCCGAGCAGTCGAGCCGCTGCCCGACGTCTTCGCAGGTTAAGCGGGCTTGCTCGCGCAGTCGCCGGAGCTCGATGCCGAGCCGTTTGCGCCGGACCGTAGGACTGGGGCTCGCGGCCATGAAGCTATGCCTCCGGGTCTGGGCCATGGTGCGGGCAGGCTCCGCACGATAAAATGGGGAATCGCATAATACGGTTAGGCATCTTGCACAACGGCGTGGCTTGATGCATGCTGGGGCACAATGCTTCGACGCATGATACGCGCCCGCTCTCGTGGGGTGCCGGTACTTGACCGCTGAGGTATCCGACTCCGGCGAGGTGATCCGCGAGATGCCCCGGACGGGTACCGGCCCATTCCCGGCCCAGCGTTCCGGCTTCTCGTATTCCGGCGGCCAGCACGGATTGGCGGCCCGCGACACCCAGTTCAGCACGGGACCCCACGGCCGCTCCTACGCGCCGCCCGGCAGCGCCCAGTACAGTGCGTCCGGGCGGTACAGCCTGGGCAACTACCACGGCCCGGTCGCAGCCCCGGCCCACAGCGGACGGGCCCGCAGCGGCGTGGCCCAGGACGAGCGGGCCCAGGACGAGCGGGCCCAGGACGAGCTGCCCGGGACGAGCAGGCCCGGGACGAGCAGGCCCAGGACGGGCGGGCCCGGCCCGCGCAGTGGCCGCTGCAGTCCCGGCTGGAGCTGGGTGCGCTGCCTGGTGCCGTGCCGTGCGCCCGGCTGCACGCCCGGCTGGTGCTCGCCGAGTGGGGGCAGGCCAGCCTGGGTGACAGCGTCGAGCTCGTCGTCTCCGAGCTGATGACCAACGCGCTGCGCGCCTCCACCGACACGGCCGCGGGACGGCCGTATTACGGCCCCGACGGGCGGCAGCAGCCCCTCGGGCTGGGGCTCGCGTCCGACCGGCGGCAGGTGCTGGTGGAGGTCTGGGACGGCGTCACCGCGCCGCCGGTGCCCGGCCAGGTCAGCCACGATGGCGAAACCGGCCGCGGCCTGGTGATGGTGGAGGCGGTCAGCAGCCGCTGGGGTTACTACTATCCGGCCCGCCAGCCACCGGGGACCGCGCCGGACGAGCGGGCCACCAAGGTCGTCTGGGCCCTGATCCAGCCCGGGTCATAACCGGCCCGCGAGCCGTTCCCGGCGTTCGCGCACGGCCAGCACCGCGTTCCAGCGGGCCGCGCCGGCCAGGTCCCGGGCCCGCTCCGCGAGGGTGTAGTCCGGCCGGGCCGCGCTGTCGGCGATGGCACGGTCCAGGTCGTGCCCGCTGCGCTCCAGCACCGTGTCGAAGTCGCGCCGCATCGGCTCCAGCAGGCCGTAACCGAACGAGCGGTACAGGCGCGGGTAGCACGGCTTGAACAGCCGGGCCCGCTCATGCAGCCCCGAGGAGTAGGACATCATGTCCTTCGGGCGGCGCCTGATGTAGTCCGGCAGCAGGTCCGCGAAGGCCTCCCGCAGGATCCATTTGTCCTGCCCGTCACGCTGCTTGAACTCGCGCGGCACCCGCATCGCCAGTTCCACCAGGGACAGGTCCAGGAACGGCACCCGCAGCTCGGTGCCGTGGCCCATGCTGGCCCGGTCCAGGCGCTGCAGCTCGGTCCGGCACAGGTTGCGGATCTTGTGCTGGAACAGCCTGCGGGCCTGCCGGGGGCTGGCCCGGAAGTACATCGGGTAGCCGCCGAACAGCTCGTCGGATCCGTCCCCCGACAGCACGACCTTGATGCCCATCTGGTGGATGCGACGGAACAGCGGGACCGAGACCACCTCGTTGATGATGTCGCCGTACTCGGTCAGCTCGCCCAGCCGGATGGCCTCCCGGATGTCGGCCAGCCGGATGTCCCGGGGCCGGACCTCGATCACCTCGTGCGGCACGCCCAGCTCGGCGGTCAGGCGGCGCGCGTACGCCAGGTCCTCGCTGGCCGGGGCGCCGATCGTGAACGCCACGCAGTCCGGGTGCATCTCGCGGACGTGCAGCAGCGTGAGGCTGCTGTCCAGCCCGCCGGACAAGATGACCCCGACGGTCAGGCCGGTGTCCACCCGCACCCGGATGCTGTCCTCCAGCGCGGCCCGGACCAGCTTGGCGGCCTCGTCCGGATCGGTGATCGCCGGCTGGTCATCGCCGAGCCGGAGCAGGTCCACGTAGGGCTCCACGGCAGGCCCGGCGGCCGCGCCGGGGCAGCCGTCCGCCGCCCAGCCGCCCTCGGCCCAGCCATGGTGCCCCGGCGGGACCTCGCTGACCGGGGCGCCGAGCCCGGTGAGCGCCTTGATCTCGGACGCCACGTGCAGGCAGCCGTCCCGGCGGGACCAGTACAGCGGCTTGACCCCGAGCGGGTCGCGGGCCAGGTAGACGCGGTCGGCCGCGGTATCGGCCAGGGCGAACGCGAACTCGCCGCGCAGCCGGCTGACCGCGCCCGCGCCCCACTCGAGGAAGGCCTCCAGCACCACCTCGGTGTCGCTGTCGGTGCGCAGCTGGTGGCCGAGGCTGGTCAGCTCGGCCTGGAGGACCCGGTAGTTGAAGACCTCGCCGTTGTAGCAGAGCACCCACCGGCCGTCGGCGGAGGTGAAGGGCTGGATCGCCCGCTCGGCGTCCACGATGCGCAGCCGCTGGGTGCCCGCCAGCAGCCGCTCGGTCAGCAGGGTCTCCTCCACCTCGCCGCGCGGCGCCAGGGAGCCGATCATCTGGCGGAAGGTCTCGCGGTCCGGGCGCGGACCGAGGATGAGGGCGATGCCGCACACGGCGTCAGGCCCGGGAGTCTGGCGCGCTGGCGGCGACCGCGGCCGGGCTCAGGCACAGATGCCAGGTCTGCCCTTCGTCGATCGCGTTGACCTCGCCCGCCCGCTGGCGCTCCCGCAGCAGCCCTTCCAGGACCCCGGCCGCGCCGAACCGGCGGAACCACGACATCTCGATGTCCATGGCGTATCCGGCGCAGTGCGCGCTGGGCAGCGTGGCCGTGTATCCGAGCGCGCGCAGCTGGCGCTGCTGCTCGACGCTCCGGGCCAGGCTGGTGACCCACAGCGGGGGTGCTCCCGGCGCGGCCGCCGCGAAGTCGCCCGCCAGCTCGTTGAGCAGGGTCAGTGCTTCCTGCCGGGCCCGGGCGAAGCGCAGCCCCGCGGTGTGCGGGGTCCGGCCGGGCCGCAGCCGGCGGTCGGCCGCCCGGATCGCGCGGGCCGGCAGCGTACGCGCCTGGCGGCGGTAGCGGAAATGCAGGTCCCCGGCGCGGCGCAGCGGTTCGAGATCGACGAGTTCGGCCGACTGGAGCAGATCCGTATCCGTGACGAAAGCCCGGGCGGATCCCCACCACATGACGTCGATCAGGGCGGAAAGGTGAATCCGGATATGGGCCACCAGATCGGCCGCGCAATTGGTGGCACCGGGCTGGTAATGGCGGACCTCGCGGAGCAGCCGGTCGCCGGCCGCGGGGCGGCCTTCGGGGCTGGCCGCCAGCACGGCGGTGAATTCCGGGTCGGCCAGCCGCTCGGCCAGCACCTTTTCCGCCTTGGCGAGATCCTCCGGCCCGGTATGGGCGGCGATCTCGATCAGCAGATCGGCGACGGCGTCCCGGTACCGGGCCAGGTCTGGCCCGGTGTGTGGCGCGCCTCCATTGGCCTGCATTGACGAAGAGTAACACATTGATGACACTAAGTAATGACAGCCCGCCAGGGCGTTGCAGGACTTGCTGAGCCGCCAGGGCGTTACAGGTCATGCTGAGCCGCCCGTGCGTGATTAGCCTGGAAACTTCCGGGGCAGCCGGGATGGTAGGCACGATCGGAGTACGGGCGCGTGGCTTACCGGTCCCGCGCACAGCCTGGAGGAGTGACAGTGGCGGAAGCCGACGATTGGAACAGCAAGATCATCGCTGAGTTCCGGGCCAATGGGGGCAAGGTCGGCGGCCAGTTCGAGGGGGCACCCCTCCTGCTGCTGCACACGGTCGGCGCGAAGAGCGGCCAGCCCCGGGTTACCCCGATGATGTACCAGGACATCGGGGACGGGGTGGCGGTGTTCGCGTCCAAGGCGGGCGCCCCGACCCACCCGGCCTGGTACCACAACCTGCTGGCCAATCCCCGGGTCAGCGCGGAGATCGGCGCCGCCACGGTCGACCTGGTCGCGCGGGTGGCCGACGGCGCGGAGCGGGAGCGTATCTGGGAGGCGCAGAAGGCCGCCTACCCGGGCTTTGCGGGCTACGAGACCAAGACGACCCGCCAGATCCCCGTGGTCATCCTGGAGCCCGCTCAGTAGGAGGCAGCGGGGCGGCCCGGTTCGCGGTGATCGGGTGATCCTGACCTGGATGATCGCCCGGCACCGGTTTAGGCCGGCGAAATGCGGTGAGTTGATCGGCCTCAGTACGGAGTGAGGTCGATGACGATGACTCAGACCGAAACTGGCGGAAGAAACGTACTCGCCGAACTGGACCGGCGGGTCCCCACGAGGTTCTACTGGCAGCTGACCTTGCTGGCCTGTCTGGGCGGCTTCCTGTTCGGGTACGACACCTCGAACATCGGGGCGGCCCTGAACTTCGTGCCCTACCACCTGAGCAGTTTCTGGACCGGTTACCTGGTGGCCGGCGCCTCGCTCGGCGCGGCGGCCGGCGCGATCTGCGCCGGTCCCATCGCCGACCGGTTCGGCCGCAAAGCCCTGCTGATCACGGACGCCGCGATCTACGCGGGCGGCGCGCTCCTGTCCGCGGTCACCCCCAACGCTGCGGTGCTGCTCATCGCGCGGACCCTGATCGGGCTGGCCATCGGGGCCGACTCGGCCATCGCCACCGCCTACATCGCCGAGTACGCCCCGCGGGACCGGCGCGGCGCGCTCAGCATGCTGCAGCAGTGGATGATCACCGTCGGCATCCTGGTCTCGTACGTCATCGCGCTCATCATCCTCAAGGTTGCCCCGGGCAGCGCGGGCACCGCGGACTGGCGGCTCATCCTCGGCATCGGCGCGATCCCGGCGCTGATCGGGCTCGCGCTGCGGACCAAGATGCCGGAGTCGCCCCGGTGGCTGATGCGGCGCGGTGACTACGAGGGTGTCCAGGCCGCGCTGGGCAGCTTCGGGGCCGAGGTCTCGCTGCAGGACGTGCAGTACACCGCCCGGGAGCTGGAGGAGGCTGACCGGCGGGCCCAGCGGCGCAGCAAATGGACGCCGGGGGTGCGCCGCGCGCTGTTCGTGGTCTGCCTCTTCTTCATCTTCCAGCAGATCACCGGCATCAACGTCCCGCTCTACTACGGCCCGCACGTGCTCGGCCCGCTGTTCCAGGGCAGCAACTCGCTGGTGGACAAGACCATCTCTGGTGTCGAGGTCACGCTCATGCTCACGGCGGTCAACGTGGCCGCCACCTACTTCGCCTTCCGCTGGATCGACCGGAAGGGCCGCCGCAAGCTGGCTATCGGCGGCTACGTCGGGATGGCCCTGTCCGCCATGCTCGCCGCGGCCGGGCTGACCTGGTTCACCGGGACCTCGCGGATCGTGGTCGTGATGATCGGCCTGGCCGCGTTCATCGCCTCGTTCGCGATCGGCGTGGGCGGCACCGGCTGGCTGCTGCAGGGCGAGGTGTTCCCCACCGAGGTGCGCGGCACGGCCGCGTCCACCGGTGCCACCGTGGACTGGCTGGCCAACTTCGCGCTGATCGAGGTCTTCCCCATCTGGCAGACGGGGATCGGCCTCGGCTGGGTGCTGGTCTGCTTCGCCGCGTTGTGCGTCATGGCCATCGGCTTCGTGTACCGGTTCGTGCCGGAGACCAAGGGCCGCTCGGTCGAGGAGATCACCCAGATCTTCGAGCAGGAGGCACGGACCGGGGAGACAGCCGCCGCCACGGCCTGAGCGGCCCCGCAGCTGGCGGTGGAGCCCCGGTCATCACCTCGCGTCCTTCTAGGATGCGAGGTGATGAGCGGGCACTGGGAGTTCTGGATCGACCGGGGCGGCACGTTCACCGACGTGGTCGCACGGCGCCCGGATGGCCGCCTGGCCGTCCGCAAACTGCTCTCGCAGGACCCGGGCCGGTACGAGGACGCGGTGCTGGCCGGGATCCGCGGGCTGCTCGGGGTCCCGGACGGGCAGCCCATCCCGGCCGAGCGGATCGGCTCGGTCCGGCTCGGCACCACGGTGGCCACCAACGCGCTGCTCGAGCGCCGGGGTGAGCCCACGGTCCTGGTCATCACCCGGGGGTTCCGCGACGCGCTGCGGATCGGCTACCAGAACCGGCCGCGCATCTTCGCCCGCGAGATCATCCTTCCGGAGCTGCTGTACAGCCGGGTGATCGAGGTGACCGAGCGGCTCAGCGCGCACGGCGAGGTGATCGTGGCGCTGGACGAGGAGGCGGCCGCCCGGGACCTGCGGGCCGCCTACGCCGACGGGCTGCGCGCCGTGGCCGTGGTCTGCATGCACGGCTACCGTTATCCCGCGCACGAGGCCCGGATCGGCCAGATCGCCCGGGACATCGGGTTCACCCAGGTCTCGCTGTCGCACACGACGAGCCCGCTGATGAAGCTGGTATCCCGGGGGGACACCACGGTCGTGGACGCGTACCTGTCCCCGATCCTGGCCCGCTACGTGGACCGCGTGGCCGGCGAGCTGGGCGGCTCCCGGGTGCTGTTCATGCAGTCCAACGGCGGGCTGGCCGACGCGCACCGCTTCCGCGGCAAGGACTCCATCCTGTCCGGCCCGGCGGGCGGCATCGTCGGCATGGCACGCACCGCCGGCGCGGCCGGCTTCCGCCGGGTCATCGGCTTCGACATGGGCGGCACCTCGACCGACGTCTCGCACTACGCCGGTGAGTTCGAGCGGCAGTACGAGACCGAGGTGGCCGGGGTCCGGCTGCGCGCGCCGATGCTGAGCATCCACACGGTCGCGGCCGGCGGCGGCTCGATCCTGGCTTTCGACGGCAGCCGGTACCGGGTCGGCCCGGACTCGGCGGGCGCGGACCCGGGACCCGCGTGCTACCGCCGCGGCGGCCCGCTCACCGTGACCGACGCCAACGTCATGCTGGGCCGGGTCCAGCCCGGCTACTTCCCCCGGGTGTTCGGGCCGGGCGGGGACGAGCCGCTGGACGCGGGGCTGGTGGCCGGCCGCTTCGACGCCCTGGCCCGGCGGATCGCGGAGCAGGCCGGGGACCAGCGCAGCGGCGCGGAGGTGGCGGCCGGGTTCCTCGGCATCGCGGTGGCCAACATGGCGAACGCGATCAAGAAGATCTCGGTCCAGCGTGGCTACGACGTCACCCGCTACGTGCTGGCCACGTTCGGCGGCGCGGGCGGGCAGCACGCCTGCGCGGTCGCCGACGCCCTGGGCATCACCGAGGTGCTCATCCACCCCCTGGCCGGGGTGCTCTCCGCCTACGGCATGGGCCTGGCCGACGTGACCCTGATGCGCGAGGCGGCCGTGGAGGAGGAACTGGACGAGGGCCTGATCGGGCGGCTGGAGCAGGCGGCGGGGGATCTGGAAGCTGCCGGACGGGCCGAACTGGCCGCCGGGGAGGTCCGCGGCGGCCAGGTCCGCTGCACCCGGCGGGCCCAGCTCCGCTACCTGGGCACCGACACTGCCCTAACGGTTCCGTTCGGGGATGTCGCATCGATGATGACGGCCTTCGAGGCGGCCTACCGGCAGCGTTTCTCGTTCCTGATGCGTGACAAGCCGGTGATGGTGGAGGCGCTGTCGGTGGAGGTGACCAGGGCGTCCGGGGATTCCGCCGGCGACCTGGCCACCGTGGCCGCCGCGAGCATCACCGCCCCGCCGCCCGCGGCCCGGGTCGCGATGTTCACCGGCGGCGGCTGGGCCGACGTCGACCTGCTGCCGCGCAGCGCGCTGCGGCCCGGCCGCGTGGTCCGCGGCCCCGCGCTCATCACCGAGGACTTCGCCACGACGGTGGTGGAGCCGGGCTGGCAGGCCGCCGTGACCGGCCGGGGCGACCTGCTGCTGACCCGGCCGGGCGGGCGGCCGGTACCATCCGGCATCGGCACTGCTGACCAGGAGGGTGCCGACCCGGTCATGCTGGAGATCTTCAACAACCTGTTCATGTCCGTGGCCGAGCAGATGGGTGTCCGGCTGCAGAGCACCGCGCACTCGGTCAACATCAAGGAGCGCCTCGACTTCTCCTGCGCGGTCTTCGACGCGGCGGGCCAGCTCATCGCCAACGCCCCGCACATGCCGGTGCACCTGGGCTCCATGGGCGAGAGCATCAAGATGATCATCAGCCGCAATCGGGGGGCCATGAAGCCCGGCGACGTCTTCATGCTCAACGACCCCTACCACGGCGGCACGCACCTGCCCGACATCACCGTGGTCACCCCGGTGTTCAGCGGCGATGGCCCGGACAACCGGGGCGCAGACATCCTGTTCTTCGTCGCCTCCCGCGGGCATCACGCCGAGATCGGCGGCGTCACGCCAGGCTCCATGCCCGCCTTCAGCACCCGCGTGGACGAGGAAGGCGTGCTCATCGACAACTGGCGGCTGGTGGAGCGCGGCGAGATGCGCCAGGCCGAGACGGCCGCCCTGTTCACCTCGGCGCGGTTCCCGTCCCGGAACCCCGGCGCCAACCTCGCCGACCTGCGGGCCCAGATCGCGGCGAACGAGAAGGGCGCCGCCGAGCTGCGCCAGCTGGTCAGCGACTTCGGCCTGGACGTGGTGACCGCGTACATGGGCTACGTCCAGGACAACGCGGAGGAGGCGGTGCGCCGCGTCCTCGCCCGCCTGCGTGACGGCGAGTGCGCCTACGAGCTGGACAACGGCGCCGTGATCAGGGTGGCGGTGCGCGTGGACCAGCGGGCCCGGACCGCGGAGATCGACTTCACCGGAACCTCACCGCAGCTGCCGGGCAACTTCAACGCGCCGTCGTCCGTCGCCATGGCCGCGGTCCTGTACGTGCTCCGCACCCTGGTTGACGACGAGATCCCGCTGAACGCCGGCTGCCTCAAGCCGGTCCGGGTCATCATCCCGCCCGGCTGCCTGCTCGCCCCGGCGTACCCGGCGGCGGTGGCGGCGGGCAACGTGGAGACTTCCCAGGCGGTCACCGGGGCCTTGTACGCCGCGCTGGGGGTCATGGCGGAGGGATCCGGCACCATGAACAACGTCACGTTCGGCAGCGAGGAGTACCAGTACTACGAGACCGTGGCCAGCGGGTCGGGGGCCGGCGACGGGTTCGGCGGTACCCCGGTGGTCCAGACGCACATGACCAATTCCCGGCTGACCGACCCGGAGGTGCTGGAGTGGCGTTTCCCGGTCCGGCTGGAATCGTTCGAGATCCGCCGGGGCAGCGGTGGCGCCGGGCGGTGGCCGGGCGGTGACGGCGGCCGGCGCCGGATCCGGTTCCTCACCCCGATGACGGTCAGCCTGCTGAGCAGCCACCGGCGGGTCCCGCCGTACGGCATGGCGGGCGGGGCCCCGGGCCAGCTCGGTCACCAGTGGGTGGAACGGGCCGGTGGCCGGGTGACGGAGCTGACCGGGTGCGACTGCGTACGGGTGGGCCCGGGGGACGTGTTCGTGCTGGAGACCCCGGGGGGCGGGGGCTACGGGCGGATTTAACCAACGCCGGCCTCGGCGGCGGGTCCCAGATCCTCGGTCCCGGGCTCGTCGGGCCGCAGTGCCCGGCCGGGTCGGGTACTGCCGATGATGATCTGCAGGCGTGGCTGGCGCATAGTGCTGGCTCCGGTGCGTGGGGGGGGGGTGGTGACACGCTGCGCTTGAGCGCCGGGCGCGGGGCCCGTATCCCGGTGCGTGATATCCAGGGAGGGTGACGATCACCTCATGACCGAGTCGCCGACCACGGGGGCGGCGCACTGGCGCCGGATCAGGCGGCTGCAGGGCGAGCACCGGCTGGAACTCGCCGCGATGGCCGCCCGGCTGTACCCGGACCTGCCGCGGGTGGCCGGCACCGACCTGCTGCGGTGGCCAGGATGGCTGCCGGCCGCGCCGCTGGACCTTGACGACGTCCCGCTCGACTGGGCCGCGGCGCCACCGCCGCCCGCCGTGAACGCGGCCGGCCCGGCTGCCGCGCACGTGCTGCCGCGGTCCCCGGCCGGCCAGGAGTACCCCACCTACGCGGCGGCGATCGACGCGCTGGACCGGCCGGGCCTGTTCGAGAACCGGGTCTGCTACCGGCTGCTCGACGCGGAACTCGCGGGCCAGGCCAGGAACAGCCGGCGGGGCCTGCTTTTCGGCCCGGCCCGGTACTTCGACGCGGTGAACCTGGGTCACGCCGTGGCCCACGAGCTGACCGCGGTCTGGGCGGCCACCGGGTCCCCGCCCGACCTGGCCGCCCTGCCGTTGCGGGCCTCGGCCGGTGATCCCTGCGCGCTGCCGCGCCGCAGTGCAATCACCGCCGTCACCACCCTGACCCTGCGCCGCACCCCGGCCGGTGAGGCGTCGTTCCTGCTGCACTGGCGGGACCCGGCCCGGGTGAACCACGCGGGCGGCCTCTACCAGGTGATGCCCGCGGGCATCTTCCAGCCGGTGTCCGCGGCGCCGGCCGCGGAGCAGCACGACTTCAGCCTGTGGCGGTGCATGGCGCGCGAGTTCAGCGAGGAACTGCTCGGCGGGTCCGAGGAGTATCCCACCCGCGGCGGCCGTCTCGACTACGGGCAGTGGCCGTTTCAGCGTGAGCTGGCCGCGGCCCGGCAGGCGGGTACCCTGCGGGTCAGCTGCCTGGGCCTGGGCGTCGACCCGCTGACGCTGGCCACCGACATCCTGACCGTGGCGGTCTTCGACGCCGCCGTATTCGACCGCATGTTCCGCGGCCTGGTGACGCAGAACGCGGAGGGGCGGGTGGTCACCGAGGACGGCTCGGCCGCGATCCCGTTCACCCAGGCCACCGTGGACCGCCTCACCGGCGGGGCCGTGCCGCTGCAGACCGCCGGTGCCGCCCTGCTCCGGCTGGCCTGGCGGCACCGGGATCTCCTGGGCGCCGGGTGACCCCGCCGGAGTGACGCGGCCCAGTGACCCAGCACAGTGACGCGGCCCAGTGACCCAGCACAGTGACTCAGCACAGTGACCCAGTACGGGGCCAAGGTCCCGCTGCCGCGGGGCCTGCGCCTCCTGACGGCCCGGCCCTTCCCGCCGCAGGCTGGGGCTAGGCCGAGGAGGGTGCCATGGACGCATCCGTGACCGGGCGCCGGGTCGTGGTCGGGCTGGACGGGTCGCGCAATTCGATCGCCGCCCTGCACCGGGCGGTGACCGAGGCGCGCGACATGGTCGCCACCCTGGAGATCGTCCTGGTCAACCCGGGTCCGCCGGAGCTGGGCGGGCGAGCGGCCGGACTGGACTGGCTCAAGCAGATCCTGTCCCGCGAGTATCCCGGGCCGCTGGGCGTGCCGGTGCTCTGCCGCGTCGAGCACGGCAGCACGGGCAAGGTCCTGGTCCGCCTGGCCCACGGGGCGCAACTGCTCGTCCTCGGGGCCCGGGCCCGGTCGGAGGCGGGCAACCCGCTCGGCGGCGACGTGGTCCCGGTCTGCCTGCTTTACGCGCAGTGCCCGATCGCCATCTGTGCGGACCAGGGTCAGCACACCGCCGTGTGAGGGCCTGCTACCAGGGACCGTGTCCCTGGTTGGCGGCGCGCAGCGTGCTCACGTAGCCGGCCCGCTGGTAGGCGGAGCCGGCGATGTCGGCCGGGGCGGCCAGTTTCCCGCGCAGGCTGGCCACGCTGGGGAACTCGTGCCGCTCCATCCACGCCTGGAGGCCGTCGAGCAGGGTCATGGCGTAGTCGGGCCCGCGGCGCAGCAGCGCGGAGGTGGTCATCACCACGTCCGCGCCGGCCAGCAGGTAGGCCGCCACGTCGTCCGGTCCGCTGACCCCGGTGCTGGCAGCGAGCGAGGCCCGGACCCGTCCGGCCAGCCGGGCGATCCAGGCCCGGGGCAGCCGCCCCTCAGCCGGGCTGGACAGCCCGAACCCCACCGTGATCGTGAGCGTCTCGGGGTCGATGTCGGGCTGGATGAACCGGTTGAACAGCACCAGGCCGTCCGTGCCCACCCCGTCCAGGCGCAGCGCCATCTCGCCGGGCGAGCTGAAGTACGGGCTGAGTTTCACCGCCACCGGCACGCTGACCACCGCCTTGACGGTGGTCAGGATCTCCACGTGGCGTTGCTCCACCTCGCGGCCCGGGACCATCGGATCGCCGGGCAGGTGGTAGATGTTCAGCTCGATGGCGGCCGCGCCCGCGTCCTGCAGGGACGCCGCGTAGTCCGTCCACCCGCCGGCCGTGACCCCGTTGAGGCTGGCGATGACCGGGACGTCGACGGCGGAGGCGGCCCGCTCCACCAGGTTCAGGTAGCGGCGGGGCGTCACCTCGGCCTCGGCCTCGGCCGGGAAGTAGGACAGCGATTCCGCGAAGCTCTCGGTGCCCGCGTCCGCCAGGGCCTCGTTCCGCGCCATTTCCCGCTCGAGTTCCTCCTCGAACAGGGACGGGAGCACCACGGCGGCCACCCCCGCGTCCGCCAGCGCGCGGACCCCGTCGACGGTGCCCGCCAGCGGCGAGGCGGACGCGACCAGGGGGTTGCGCAGGTTCAGGCCCAGGTAGCGGCTGGTCAGATCCATCAGTGTCCTTCCGCGCCGACCAGCGGGCCAGGCACTGGCCCGCTGGTACTCACCGTAGTCTCTTGCGGGGTCCGTGGATGATCACTCGGCGGCGGCCGCCCCGGCGGTCGTGGCGGTCTGGGCCTGCCGGGCCGGCTCTGCGCCCTCTGCGGCGGTCTGCGGGGCTGGACGCGGCACGATCAGCACCGGCCGGTGCGCCCCGTGCAGCAGCCGGTGGGACACGCTGCCCAGCGGCAGATGCGGCAGGTCGTGGCGCCCGCGCGCGCCCAGCACGATGATCCGGGCGTCGTAGTCGTCGGCAATGTCCAGGATCCGGCGGGAGATATGGCCGAAGTCGGCTTCGCGGATGATTCCCTCGGCGGAGATTCCCGCGGAGCGCAGGTCGTTCACGACCCCGGTCACGAGTTGCTCGCCTTCACCGTCGCCGCAGTCCACCCGGATCCGGCCGAACCGGCCCACGGCGAACTCGTGCACGTGCAGGACCACGACCTGGTCCCCGCTGTCCCGGCTGAGCTCACGGGTCATATCCGCAGCCGCTTGAACGTGGCGGGCAGCATCCACGGCCAGCAGGATCGTCTTGCTCATGATCTCTCCTCGGAGGACTGGCACCTGCCTATAGCAGACACCCTCCGGGGGAGCGGGGCCAGGGGCGAAGGTGACCGGGGGGCCGGGACTTCCGGCCGGTTCGCGGTCGCGCCTCGCGGTCGCGCCGAAGGCCCGCGCTCAGCGCGGGCCTTCGGCGGCACCCGCCGCACCGCGGACCTGTGTGGCGCCGGGAGGATCTCCGTCCTGGCGACGGTGGGTCTTACGGTCCCACGAGACCGCCTCATCCCGTCAGCTCCCGGCAGGCCTGCCACCGCCCTTGGTCCCCGCACGGCGGGTGTCACAGCACTTACGGTGCTCCCTCCTGGTCATGGCCGGCAGGGTCCTTGGGCCCGGGATCGCGGGACCCTGGTCCCGCCTGCGGCGATGGCCTTCGGGCGGCTGAGGCCGAAGGATGGTGGCTTTCTGCCGTCTTCGCGGCCAGGGTGGGTAATGATCAAAGCAATGACGGCCGCTGGGAGGACAACCATGGCGACGAAGCCGGTAATCGCGGGCACGGATGGTTCGCAGGAGTCGCTGCGGGCGGCGGAGTGGGCGGCCCGAGAGGCGGTGCTCCGCGGTGCGCTGCTGCGGATCGTGGCTGTCCCGGTGCTGCCCCCGCGGATGACCCCCAACCCGGCGACCCCTGGCACGGTGGCCGGCCTGATTGAGCACTCGATGAGCCGTGCCCTGGCCGCGGCGGCGCAGCAGGCCGCGGCGCTGGAGCCGGACCTGGCGATTGAGACGCAGCTGCTGACCGGGGCGCCGGCCGAGGTCCTGGTCGCGGCCGGCCGGGATGCCTCGATGCTGGTGCTGGGTTCCCGGGGGTCCGGCGGATTCGGCGCGATGATCCTCGGCTCAGTGAGCCGGTATGTG
Organism: uncultured Actinomycetes bacterium; assembly: GCA_963782185.1. Classification (GTDB taxonomy): domain Bacteria; phylum Actinomycetota; class Actinomycetes; order Streptosporangiales; family Streptosporangiaceae; genus RYN-230. The sequence goes on along the minus strand of CAWAJB010000027.1, from coordinate 260,910 downwards.
GCGACGCACGCGCCGGTCCCGGTGGTGGTGGCCCGCGAGGAGACCACGGCGGAACACCGCGAGATCGTGGTGGGGATCCGTGACCCTGCCCACGCCGCGGCGGCCCTGGGGTTCGCCTTCGAGGAGGCGGCGCTGCGCAAGGCGCGGCTGCTCGCCCTGCACGCCTGGTCGTGGTCGGTGCCGGGGCACACGGAAGTACCCGCGGAGCAGAACACCCGGCTGGAGAGCGCGGTGAGCACCTGGCGGGAGAAGTTCCCGGATGTGGACGCCCGCTGGGAAGTGGTGCACGCGCACCCGGGCCGGGTTCTCGCGGGCGCGTCGGCCCGGGCTGACCTGGTGGTGCTGGGCCGGCACGGAGCGGATGACCCGCATGGCCGGGGAGTCGGTTCGGTCACCCATGCCGTGCTGGGCCACGCGCACGGTCCCGTGGTGTCGGTTCCCGGTGACTAGCGCGGGAGCCCGGGGCTCGCGGGCCGGGATCTAGTCAGCCGCCTGATCCAGCACGGCCGCGGTGGTCAGCCAGTCGGCCGCGTCGTGGCCGAGCGTCTGGACGGCCGCTCCGGCCCCGGCCAGCGCGGCCCGCGAGGCACGGTAGTGATGCCCGCAGAGCCACAGGTCCACCGGATGGGGCCGGGTCGCCGTGGCCGGCATGACGACCTTGACCTGTGGTTTCGCCGGGCAGCAGCAGGACCGGGCTGCGGCTGCCGGCGCCTGTCTCACCGACCTCAGGGCACTGCCGGCGGGATGCCCGGCGGCAGCGGCGCGCTGAGCGGGGGTTTTCGTCGCACCTGGCTGCGCGTTCTTCCGGAACATGTCTCCAGCGTCGCACCCCGGCCGCCTGCCGGGCAGGGACATTGCTCCCGGGCATCAGGGCCTAAGGCCCCGGGTGCGTCCTACCGCCCCACCCCTGGCACCGCCCGCCCGTTCTCCAGGTAGCTGAGGCCGCCGCGGGCCAGCGCGGCCCTGACCCGCCGCCGGATGGGCTTGCGCAGCAACTCCAGGGCCGCCGGGGGCGGCTCGATCCGGTACTGCGAGATCTCCTCCGGCTGCAGCACGATCGCCGCGAGGTCGTCCTCCGGCAGCGTGCCGCAGTCGAACAGGAACCGCAGCCCGCCCGGCTTGCCCGGGCGGGGCGGGCGGAAGTCCACACACGCGAGGCGGCCCCGGCGCACGGTGAGGCCGCATTCCTCGCGCACCTCACGCTGGCAGGCGGCCCACGGGGTCTCGCCGCCGGCCTCCATGACGCCGCCCGGGATGGTCCACCCGGACTTGTAGACCGGCTTGAGTATGAGCAGCCGCCCGGCCCGGTCGAAGATCAGGGCCCCGGCGGAGGCCGGGATGGCCGGGAGCGGCGGGCCGCCGGTTGGCGCGGTCACGAGGACCACGCTACGGCCCGTGGGTTCGCGGGTGCGCGTCAGGTCATCGCGCCATGAGGGGGGCGGTGATCCTCAGGACCTCGGCCACGGGCCGCCGGGGGGTGGCCGGGCCGGGCCGCCCGTAGCCCATCCTGAGCGTCAGCTGCGGATGCTGGCCGCCGAGGCCGGGCCCCGGGCCGGCCGGGCGGACGCGGATATCCAGCGCTTCATGCACCGGGCCGGCGACGACGCCGTGCTGGGTGGCGAGCAGCAGGAGCCGTTCCAGCGCCTGTCCGGCCCGCAGCCAGTCCGCCCGGCCCGCGGACGCGGCGGCGAGCACGGCCTCCTCGCCGCGCGGGAACAGCGTCGTGCCCTCCAGCGTCGCGGCCTCGGCCAGCGCAGCCAGGAGCGATGGGCGCAGCGGGGGCCCGGTCCGGGGGACCTGGCCGGAGTGCCGCCGCCACAGCGCGGCACACAGATCGAGTTCCCGGCCCCGGGGGCGGTGCGGGCCGGCCAGCCGCACCGTGGCCAGCAGCCGGGGCTCCGCAGGATCCGGGAGCAGCCGGGTGACCGGCTCCGCTCCCGCGCAGGTAACAGCCAGGCGCAGGTTGAACAGCGCCGCCCCGCAGGAAATGTGGGCCGCCCGCCCGTCCGGGTCGGCCCCGGCCGGCACCCGGGCGGGCTCCGCGTACAGCTCGATGACCGAATCGTCCGGCCTCATCAGGAAGCCCCAGGGCTGGGTGTTGCGGAATGACGGTGCCGTGGTGGCAGCCTCGACGAGCAGCCCGGCCAGCCGCGGTGTCAGGCGCAGATCGCCCATGGCGTCCTCCTCCCGGTCCTCGCTGACCGACGGGCACACGCTCACGCAGTGTCCAGGATCGCGGCGCCGCGGGCGCTCCGGCAGGGCCTTTGGTCCCGGGCAGCCCGGCCGTCGCAGGCCGGCATAGGCTACGGGTGTGCTGGGTATCCCTGACCGCAGCCGAGGCTGCCTGCTCGACCTGGACGGTGGGCTCGCCCCGATCCGCTGCCTGCACGCGGCGGGCGGGGCCGGGGCCGGGGCCGGCGTCGCGGTCCGGGACCTGGCCGAACTGCTGGACGAGCGGTGATCCAGCACCCCGCGTTCCCTGTCGAGCCGTGGTGCCTGCGGGAAAGCACGCTGCACGCCCACATGCTGCCCCAGACCGAATCCGTGTTCGCGCTGGCCAACGGGCACATCGGCTGGCGGGCGAACCTGGACGAGGGGGAGCCGCACGGCCTCCCGGGGACCTACCTGAACGGCGTGTACGAGCGACGCCCGCTGCCCTACGCCGAGGCCGGCTTCGGCTTCCCGGAGTCCGGCGAGACGGTGATCAACGTCACCAACGGGAAGCTGATCCGGCTGCTGGTCGACGACGAGCCGTTCGACATCCGCTACGGCGAGCTGCTCGACCACGAACGGGTGCTGGACTTCCGGGCCGGCACGCTGACCCGGCGCGCGGACTGGGTGTCACCGGCCGGGCGCCGGGTCCGGGTCAGCTCGGTCCGGCTGGTCTCGCTGACCCAGCGCTCGATCGCCGCCATCAGCTACCAGGTCGAGCCGCTCGACGGCCCGGTCCGCGTGGTGGTGCAGTCCGAGCTGGTCAGCAACGAGGAGCTGCCGCCGCGCGGCGGTGACCCCCGGGTCGCGGCGGTGCTCGAGGCGCCGCTGGAGCCGCTGGACCACGGCGCCCGGGAGGACCGGGCGCTGCTGATGCACCGGACCAGGCACAGCGACCTGACCGTGGCGGCGGCCATGCAGCACGCGGTGGCCTGCGACGCGGACACGCACTCCTGGGCCGAGACCCGGCCGGACCTGGCCCGGCTGACCGTGAGTACCCGGCTCAAGGACGGGCAGCCGCTTCAGCTGGTGAAGTTCGTGGCGTACGGCTGGTCGGGGACGCGCTCCCGGCCCGCCCTGCGGGACCAGGTGGAGGGGGCGCTGACGGCGGCCGCGCAGACCGGCTGGGAGGGCCTCGCCGAGGAGCAGCGGGCCTACCTGGACGATTTCTGGGCCCGGGCCGATGTGGAGCTGGAGGGGGACGAGGAGATCCAGCAGGCGACCCGCTTCGGCATGTTCCACGTGCTGCAGGCCGGGGCCCGCGCGGAGGGCCGGCCCATCCCGGCCAAGGGCCTGTCCGGGAACGGCTACGACGGCCACTCGTTCTGGGACGCCGAGACGTTCGTGCTGCCCGTGCTCACCTACACGATCCCGGACGCCGCGGCCCATGAGCTGCGCTGGCGGCAGAGCATCCTGCCGGGGGCCCTCGACCGGGCAGCCCAGCTCGGCCTGCGCGGGTCGGCCTTCCCCTGGCGCACGATCAGCGGCGCCGAGTGCTCGGGCTACTGGCCGGCCGGCACCGCCGCGTTCCACGTGAACGCGGACATCGCCCACGCGGCGGCCCGGTACGCCGACGCGACCGGCGACGAAGAGTTTGAGCGCACGACCGGTTGTGACCTGCTCGTGCACACGGCCCGGCTGTGGGCCTCGCTCGGCCATCACGACGGGGTTGGCACGTTCCGGATCGACGGGGTCACCGGGCCGGACGAGTACAGCGCGCTCGGGGACAACAACATCTACACCAACCTGATGGCCGCGCGGAACCTGCGGGCGGCCGCGGCGGTCGCGGAGCGTTACCCGAAGCGGGCCCGGGAGCTGCGGGTCTCGGCGGACGAGGTGGCCGCCTGGCGGGCCGCGGCGGACGGTGTCGTGATCCCCTACGACGCCGAGCGCGGTGTGCACAGCCAGGCGGAGGGGTTCACCGCGCACCAGGTGTGGGACTTCGCCCAGACCAGCCGGGACGAGTACCCGCTGCTGGCCCATTTCCCGTACTTCGACCTGTACCGCAAGCAGGTGGTCAAGCAGGCCGACCTGGTGCTGGCTATCCAGCTGTGCCCTGACGAGTTCACCGAGGAGGAGAAGGTCCGGAACTTCGAGTACTACGAGGCGCTCACGGTCCGGGACTCCTCGCTGTCCGCGTGCAGCCAGGCGATCGTCGCCGCGGACACGGGCCACCTCGACCTGGCCTACGACTACCTGGCCGAGACGGCCCTGATGGACCTGGCCGACCTGGAGCACAACACCCGGGACGGCCTGCACATCGCCGCGCTCGCGGGGTCGTGGCTCGTGCTGGTCCAGGGGTTCGGCGGGATGCGGTACCGGCCGGGCCACCCGCCTGCCTTCGCGCCACGGCTCCCCGCGGCGCTGACCCGGCTCACGTTCACCGTCATCCTGCGCGGGCGCCATCTCCGGGTCGAGATCATGCCAGGCCGCGCCACCTACATCCTCGACGGTGAGGGACCGCCACTGGAGATCACCCACCACGGGACGCCGGTGACGGTGGCCTCCGGCCAGCCGGAGAGCCGGGACATCCCCCGGCACGCATCCCGGCCCCGCCCGTCCCAGCCCCCGGGCCGGGAACCCGCGCGCCGTAACCGTGAAGAGCCTGTGCGCCATCGGCGCAGCAAGCCGGCCGGATCGGCCAGGCCCGCCGCACCGGCCCAGCCGGCGGGTGAGGCTGCACCGGCTGGGCCGTGACGGCCAGGTCAGCTGCCGATCCGCCGGCCGCTGACCCGGTGGGGATGGATCTGGACGTACACGTCTCGGGCGCCCCCGGCCCACGGCTGCACCTGTGTGCGTGCCTCGAGGCGGCGGATCTGCTCTTCCTTCTTGACCTCGGTCGCATGGCCGACGAGCAGCACGCTCCAGCCCTGGCTCATCGCCTCATCGAGGCGGTCCACCTCGAACGCGACCCGGCAGTCCAGCCGGGCTGCGAGCTCGGTGTCCGCGCCCGTGCGCAGCACTACGGCGTGCCCGGCCATGCCGAAGTTGACCGGCAGGACCACAGGGCCGTCGATGGTGTCGAACACGACCCGCCCGATGCCGCCGGCGGAGAGGAGCTCGTAGCACTCGGCCGGGTCGATCGACTGCAGCGGCGGCCGCTCGCCCCCCGGGCCGGCTCCGGGTGGCCGGCGGTGACCGGCCCCCAGCAGATCTTCCGGGGTGGTCTGCAGTGCGGCGGCCAGCTGACGCAGGGCCGCTCCCGTGGGACTGGCCGGATGGTCTTCCAGATAGGCCAGGTACGGAACGCTCATCCCTGCTCGCGCCGCAACTTCCTGCTGGGTGAGCTTGAGCTCCCTGCGCCGCTGGCACACCCGGGTGCTGAGATCGCCCGGGTCCTGAGTCGCCGGCGCGGTCCCGCCGCTGCCGTTGCCAGGTCTGGTGCTTCCGGTGTCGCGCTCGACAGTCACGGTGTCTCTCCTTCCGGCCAGCGATCCGATCTTGTGTGCCGCTGGTTCGATCCTTGCCGGACCGTGACCGCGCCGGCAGCAGGCTGAGGTCCCGTGAAGCGGGGCCGTTGGCCCTTGGCGCAGCAGCCCCGGACCAGGCCAGGCTGGCGGGGGAGGGATGCTGCAGCCCCGTGGAGGCTCAGCCGCCGCGGTGCTCGCGCGGAGAGTTCTGCTCGCCGAACACGTGCGCGGCGTAGGCGGCGGCTTGGGCGCGGCGTTGCATGCCGAGTTTGGCGAAGAGGGCGGAGACGTAGTTCTTGACGGTTTTCTCGGCGAGGAAGAGGCGGTCGCCGATCTGGCGGTTGGTGAGGCCTTCGCCGATGAGGGCGAGGATGCGGCGTTCCTGGTCGGTGAGCCCGGCCAGGGGGTCGGCGGCGGTGGCCTGGTCGCGCATGCGGCGCATGACGCGGCTGGCGGCTTCGGGGTCCAGGAGGGACTGGCCGGAGGCGATGGTGCGGACGGCGCCGACGAGGTCGGTGCCGCGGATCTGCTTGAGGACGTCGCCGGCGGCGCCGGCCATGATGGCGTCGAAGAGGGCTTCGTCGTCGCTGAAGCTGGTGAGCATGAGGCAGGCGAGCTGGGGCATTTTGGAGCGGATCTCGCGGCAGACGGAGACGCCGTCGCCGTCGGGGAGGCGGATGTCGAGGATGGCGACGTCGGGTTTGAGGGCGGGGATGCGGGCCAGGGCGGAGGCGGCGGTGCCGGCTTCGCCGATGACGGTGATGCCGGGTTCGGCTTCGAGGAGGTCGCGGACGCCCATCCGGACGATCTCATGATCATCCAGCAGGAACACGCGGATCGGCTCCGCTGATCCGGCCGCCCGGCTGATTTCTGCCCTGCTCGTCCATCCGAACCCCCTCGGCACGCGCTTTCCCCTGCCGAACACCCTAGCCGGGGCGGCCGCCGGGCACGCAGGACTAATAGCCCCCGCCGACGTGCCCGAACGTCCCCCGCCAGCGGGCGCAGTGCCTCTGACCCGCCACCGGCCGCGGTTCTAGGGTCACCAGTAGAAAGACCGGGAGACCGGCCGCCCGCCGGGCCCGGTGAGCTGCTCGTGCTAGGAGGAGCCATGCCTGGAATTGTCGTGGGAGTCGATGGCTCAGAGCACTCCCAGCGCTCGCTTGAATGGGCGATGAAAGAGGCCGCGCTGCGGCACACCCCGCTGACCGTCCTCGCCGTCCACCCGGTGGCGATGAGCGCCTGGACCCAGACCCCGATCACCTATCCCCAGGATGAGGCCGATCAGGCCCGCGCCCAGGCCGCCGCGCAGGAGGGTGCCGAGAAGGCCGCCGTATCGCTCGGTGACCAGGCGCCGGTCGTCACGGTCCGGTCGGTCAGCGGCTCGCCCGCGGCCGAGCTGATCAAGGCCGGGGCCGGGGCGGACCTGCTGGTCGTGGGGGCCCGGGGCAGCGGGGGCTTCGCCCGCCTGCTGATGGGCTCGGTCAGCGCTCAGGTCACGCACCACGCCCCCTGCCCGGTGGTGATCGTGCCGGGGCTGACGCACAGCTGAACCCGGTGCGCCGGTAAACCCGGGCACCCCGCCATCCTGCAGTCCCGCCGTCCCGCATCGGCCGGCGGGACTTTGCCATGCCGTTTCTGGCTGGCAAGTTTCTGGCTGACTCAGTAACCCCTCCGGAGCGCGCGGATGAACGACCTGCTCGTGGTCGAGGATCTGCGCGTCACCTACGGCGGCGTCACGGCCGTGGACGGGGTCAGTCTCACCGTGGACGAGGGTGAGATCGTGGGGCTGATCGGCCTCAACGGGGCCGGCAAGTCGTCCCTGATCGATGCGCTGACCGGCTACCATCCCGCGGCGGGCGGCCGGGTGACGTTCGCGGGGGCGCCGCTGCGCGGCGTCCGGCCGTACGCGATCGCGCGCCGCGGGCTGATCTGCCTGGACCGCAAGGCGGGGCTGCAGTCCAGCTCGACCACCGTGTCGCCGTCAACCCGCCCCGTGCGACCCTCGTCGAAACGCCGCCAGTTTCATATGACGAAATCTACTATCGGTGCGTCATAGGCCTAGCCCGGGGCACTGACGCGGAACACCCGGAGCTGGAGGGCCAGCATGGCGTAGTAGCCGACCAGCGTGGTGAGCTCGAACACCCCGGCCTCGCCCAGCTCGGCCACGGTCCCGGCGTACTCCTCGTCGTCCAGGTCGGCCGCCCGGACCAGCGCCCGCGCCGCCCGGACGGCGGCCCGCTCGGCCGGGTCGGCCAGGTCGGGCTCCCGGCCGGCCCGGACCGCGGCCATTTCCGCCTCGCTCAGACCGGCCAGCCGCCCGGCGGCCTCGTGAGCGTGCTGCTCGAACTCGCTCGACCATTGCGCGGCGACGATCAGGATGGCCAGCTCACGGCTGCGCCCGGGCAGGGTGCCCTGGAACCGCACCGCGGTCCCGAGGGCCTGCAGCGCCCCGCCCAGCCCCGGCTGGAGAAGCATCGCGTTGAACGGCCCGGTCAGCGCGCCTGCGTCATCGACCAGCGCAAACGGCCCCTGGGTGCCGGCCCGCGGCCCGCTCGTGATCGAGGCATAGAGCCGTTCGGTGTCTTCGTTGCGGAAAGGCGGTTGAAGTCCGGCGAGTCGCTCCACGGGAGTCACCGGCCCCGGTAGCCCAGCAGCCGCGAGATTTCCGCGCAGGTCTCGAGCATCATCGGCCGCAGCTCGCGGGTGATCCGGGCGGCCGGCCAGTCGCGTGACTGGACGGCCAGGTTCGCGCCCGCCACCACCGTGCCGTCCTCGCCGCGCACCGGGGCGGCCACCGAGCGCAGGCCGTAGGCCAGCTCCTCGTCCTGCGTGGCCCAGCCCTGGGCGCGGATCGCCGCGAGCTCGGGGCGCAGCTCGTCGAGGCTGCGCTTGGCGTTCGGGCCGGTAGGCCCGCTGAATGACTCGCCGGTGACGCACTTGACCAGCTCGTCCTCTCCCAGGAAGGCGAGCAGCAGCTTGCCGATCGAGGTGTGCACGGCAGGCAGCAGCGAGCCGACCCGGATGTTGGCCGTGACCAGGTCGGAATTGCGCAGCCGGACCAGGTAGAGCACCTGGTCGCCGGTCAGTACCGCGAGGTTGACCGTCTCCCTGGTGGCGTTGGCCAGCTCCTGGAGCTTGGGGGTGGCCAGCTCGACCAGGTCCAGGCTGCGCAGGGCCGCGGTGCCCAGGGTCAGCACCCGGACCCCGGGGCGGTACTCGCCCGAGGGCAGGTGATCCAGGTAGCCCTCGGCGGTCAGCGTCATCACGATCCGGTAAGCCGTCGGCAGCGGGAGCGAGACCTCGGCGGCGATGTCCGTGATCCGCCAGGTGGGACGCTGCTCGGAGAAGACTGAGAGGACCCGCAGGCCCTTCGCCAGGGCCTCGACCCGGTAGTCAGGCGGGGTGCTGCCAGTGCTGGTTCCAGTGCTAGCTCCGGTGCTGGTTCCGGTGCTGGTTCCGGCACTGGCGCGCGCCGGGTTCGCTGACGCAGGCATGTGATGTCCCCCTGGGTAGCTATCTGGACAGTCGTGGTCCCGGCCTCTATCGTCGAGGGACACGTTAAAATCGACTTTCACACTGCGAAAGTATCACGGCGGGTAGTGCGCAGGTGGCCGGCCCACACCGGCAGGTCGAGACAGTGGGGCCAGATACAGACAGTGGAGCGACCGCGGGTGGATGACTGGCTGGGTTTGCGCGACCGTACGGTGCTCGTCGCGGGAGCGGGCGGCCTGGGCGGGGCGAGCGCCCTCGCGCTGGCCGGCCTGGGAGCCAGGGTCCTCGCGGTGGATGTCGACCAGGCCCGGCTCGCGGAGCTCGGGCAGCGGGTCGGTGAGCATGGCGGCCATCTTGAGGTGGTAGCCGCCGACCTGACCGACCCGGAGGCTTGCCGGAGCGTCGTCAAGGAGGCAGCGGGGCGGCTGGGGTCGATCCAAGTATTCCTGCACGCCGTCGGGCGGAACAACCGGCTCCCCATCCTCGACCTCGACGACAGCGCCTGGACCAACCTGGTCAGCCTGAACCTGTCCACCGCCTACTGGACCGGGCAGGCGGTCGGCCGGGAGATGTGCGCCGCCGGGTACGGGCGGATGATCTTCCTGTCGTCGGTGTCCGGGCTGCTCGCGCACGCGCACCACGCGCCCTACGCGGCGACCAAGGGCGGCCTCAACCAGCTGGTCCGGGTCATGGCCCGGGAGTGGGCCAGCCGCGGGGTCACGGTCAACGCGGTCGCCCCCGGCTACATCGAGACCGACCTGACCCGGGACTACCTGGCCAAGCCCAGCATCCGCGAGGACCTGGTCAGCCTGGTCCCGGCGGGGCGGCTCGGCACCTCTGACGAGGTCGCGGACGCGGTGACGTTCCTGGCCTCCGACCGGGCCGCGTTCATCACCGGGCACATCCTGTACGTCAACGGCGGCCGGATCCTGATCTAGCGGGGAGCCTTCGCATGGCAGCAGCTCAGCAGAACTTCCCGCGCCGGTTCGAGGGCCGCAATGCGGTACGGGACTTTCGTCGCTTGCCGACGGCCCGCGGGGCCGCCATGGTGGAAGGCAGGGACCGCGCGGCAGGTGACCGGCCGTGGTGGTGCTGGGGACGCTCCTGGCCGCGCGGGACACCCTGAGGCGGGTGGTCGGCATGCGCAGGTACCTCGTGGTCGCGAACCAGACCCTGCACCGGGCTGAGCTGCAGGACGAGCTCCGCAAGCGGATCAGCGAGGGGCCCTGCACGTTCTTCCTGCTGGTCCCGAATACGAAGGCGGCACACTACGACGCCGTGGCGGTGGGCGCCGTTTTGCCCCAGCCGGGCATGTGGTGGTGGGTGACGGACTACGCGTCACCGGCCACCGACGAGGAGGCGACCGCTCAGGCCCGGGAGCGGCTCAGCGAGATGGCGGCCAGCCTCACCGCGCAGGGCGTCCAGGTGGACACCGCCCTCGGCAGCTCCAGCCCGCTTGAGGCCATCGAGCAGGTGCTCGCCGATCACCAATTCGACGAGATCATCGTGGCCACCCTGCCCCAGCCGTTCTCCCGCTGGCTGGGAGCCGATCTGCCCCGGCAGGCGCAACGCCGGTTCGGGCTGCCGGTCACCACCGTCATCACCCAGCGCTGAGGCAGTCGTTTTTCCGTAACGACGCGGGAGCTGAGCTGGCAGGCAACGCGCAGCGGCTCGTCTCAAGGCTGGCCGCTACCCGCTACCCGGTTCCTTGGCTACCTGCGGTCTTTCAGGGCATCGAGTTCCGCACCACCGGGTGGGTGTACGAATCGCGCGCCACTTACGGCCGCCGGTACCGGGCAACGGTCCTGCGGCACAGTTCCTCAGCGCTGATCTCCCCGTCCACATAGGCCAAGACCTCCCGGTCATGATCCGGGGTGAACGGCCCCGGCAGTTCGGAGGACGGCCTCGGGCTTGCGGTGCGAACCGAAGGCCTTGCGGTGCGAACCGAAGGCGACCGGCGACGCCGCCGCGCCCCCACGGCGGCCTCATATTCCTAGTACTCGGCGGGGGTGGTGGTGTGGGTGCGGTTGCCGGGGGTGGTCCAGATCAGGGTGCCGGGGGCGGGGCTGGTGACGGTCCAGCCGGGGGTTTGCTTGGTGTGGTGGTTGTGCCTGCAGGCGGGGTGGAGGTTGCATTCGCAGGTTTTCCCGCCGCGGTCATACGGGGTGACGTGGTCCAGGTCGCAGCGGGTGGCGGGGCGGCGGCAGCCGGGGCCGGTGCAGGTGGGGTTGCGGATCTGGATGAGGTGGCGCAGTGACGCGCTGGGCTGGTAGCCGCGTGATTCCCGCGGGTGGGTGCAGCCGGTGGTTTGCAGGGTGGTGAAGGTCAGGCCGCGCAGCCAGTCCGGGACTGGTGCAGCAGGGCTGGCCGGTGGCCCGGGGACCGGGCTGGCTGGTGGCCCGGGGACCTGGGTGGCGGGGCTGGCTCGTTGCCCAGGGACCGCTGGGCCGTGGCGGGCGCAGGCGTGCGCGACGGGGTGCCCGCCGGCGCCGGTGAGGGTGACGCACCACCGGCTGGCTGGGCTGGCGGCGAGCTGGCCAGCCAGGGTCCGGGAGTCCTCAGCGTCCACGGGGCCGTAGCCGGGCACGTCGCCGGGGGACTGCGTCCAGCCAAGCCACGCCGTCAGCGGCATGGTCAGGTTCACGCTGCCGCGCAGCCCTCCGGAAGCGGGGGCGGCGGCATCCGGGGCGGTCGCAGGAAGCTCGGGGCCTGCGGGAGGAATGCTGCCCGGGAGGCCGGGAGTGGCGGCCGCCTGCTGTGCGCAGATGAGGGTGGCGGCGGGCTGGCCGGACAGCAGGTGCAGGTAGGCCCGGGCGCGCAGGATGTCCAGGGTGGCGGGCTGCCCGGCGGCTTTCATCGCCTGGGCCAGCGCGGTCAGGTGCTTGTCCGCGGCGAGCACGGCGGCGGGCGGCAGGTCACGGCCGGCCAGGGCGGCGGTGCCGCAGGTCTCGGGGAACATCTCCACCCGGGCGTCCTCCAGCGCTTTGTGCTTACGGCGACGGGCGGCTTTAGGATCCGCAGACAAGACCACGCGGCGGGCCAGCGCGCGCAGCTGCCCGCTGGTCAGTCCCGGTGCCCGGCCGATGATCAGCTTCTCGACCGCCGCGGCGTGCTCGCCGTCCAGCCCGGCCACTTCCACGGCGATCACCTCAGCTCGCCGCTCATCGATCGCCCCGGCGGCCAGCGCGGCGCGGGTCAGCGGCAGCCGGTCCAGGCTCAGGGCCAGATCCAGCAGCCGCCCAGCGCTGCGCCGGGTCACGGTGAGCGCGACCGCGACCTCATCATCGACGTGGTCAAACGGCCGCCAGTCACCCGACTCCCGGCCCGACTGCTCACGGCGGCCGGCCAGGCTGGACACCGCCGCCACCCGGACCGACGCCGCCCACGCGGCCAGCCGGTTCGCGGCCTGCAACACCCCGGTCAGCTGATCATCATCCAGCCCGGCCAGGCCATCACGCTGGACAAGGTCAACGAGGGTGGCCAGCACGGGATCGGGCGGGAGCGCATCGGCCCAGCCGCCCTCCGCGAACGGAACGCCCGGAGACGGGCTCTCGTCAGCCGGATCGCTGGGGTCAGGGGTTTCCCAGGCCGGTTCGCGGGGGTCAGGGATTTCCCAGGGCGGCTCGGTACCCGGGGCATCGTCGGTGTACCAGTCCGGTTCTTCCGACGGGGGTAAGGCGGCCATCTCCCAGGCGAGAATCTGATCCTGGTCGTCCTCGCCCATGGAGCGCTCCGGGTCCGCTGACACCGGATCACCTCCCGACTGGGCCGAGACTCGACGTATCCGACTATAGTATCGAATCAAAGCCGGAAGCGCAGCTAAATAACGAAAGTTATATCGATCAGTGCCCGGGGCCAGCACCGGAGGCCTGGTCGCCCGAGAGCCGGTCCGCTAGCAGCCGTAAGGCGGGCGCGGCGTCAGCCAGCTGCCGCCGGTCAGCCGGTCCCAGGCCGGCCAGGACGGGAGCCAGTGCCTCGCCCCACGAAAGTTCGCGGCGCTCGCGGGCCGCGTAGGCGGCGGGGGTCGGGTACAGCCGGGCCACCCGCCCGTCGGCCTGGTCGGCCCGGCGCTCCAGCGCCTCCCGTGCGATCAGCAACCGGATCGCCGTACTCGCGTTGCTGGCCTGCAGGCCGAGGTCGCGGGCCACCTCGTTGACGCTCAGCCCCGGGCGGCGGACGAGCAGGCGCATGACCTCGAGCTCGGACTGGGGCAGCGGATCCCGGCTGGCGGCCTCGTGTCCCACTGTCCGGGGCAGCAGCCAGGCCAGGTCGTGCAGCACGACGGCCAGATCACGGACGGTCGCATAGTCAACACGGAGATCAGCCGCGTGGTCCCCACTGGAATCGCTGACGCTCACCGGGCCTCCTTGCGCACTGAACCCGCCTCATGGTACCTCTAGAGATATATATAAACTTATAGATAATGGGTCACGCCAATGCTGATGTCTCCCCGGCTTCACCGGCCAGCGCATCGCGCCCGGTCACGACGACTACGCCGAGCTGGCCAAGGCCGACCCGGACAACATCTTCCGGCTCAACCAGAACATCACGCCCGGGACGCGGTCATGACCCCGTGGCGCGCGAGGCCCCGCCGACGGGCCCTTGGTCAGGACGGTACGTGCCACAGGTTTCTCCACGGGTCTCGCCAGCACGGTTTCATCAGCCGAGAACCACTTTCCGGCCCGGCTGTTTCCGTGAGTGTTGCCCGCGTGGCCCCTGGGTGTCAACCGGTTCGGCGGACGGGGTAAACCGGACGGGTGCCCCATGATGTACACCGCGATGTGGTTGACGCGCATGTTCACCTGCTGCCGTCCCGGCTGCAGGCCGCGATCCGCGGGTTCTTCGACCGCTACGGGATCGACAGCGGCCGCTTCGCCTACCCCGCGGACCACGGGGACGTGTGCGACCGGCTCGCCGCCGAGGGAGTCAGGGAGGTCTGGTCGCTGCCCTACGCGCGCCGCCCTGGCTCGGCCGCCGGCCTGAACAAGTCCATGGCCGGCCTGGTCGCGGCGCGGCGCGGCGGCCCGGTGCGGGTGACTGGCGGCTGCACGGTCCATCCCGGCGACGACCAGCCACTCACGATCGTGCGCAGCGCGGTCGAGGACATGGGGCTGCGGGTGCTGAAGCTGCACTGCTCGGTGGGGGACTTCACCCCCGACGACCCGCGCCTCGGCCCGGTCTGGGAGTACTCGGCGGAGGTGGCCCTGCCGGTCGTGCTGCACGCCGGGCACGCGGCCGACGGGCACACGGACGACGCCGAACTGCGGCCCGTGGCCGAGGTCGCCCGCCGCCACCCCGGGGCCCGGGTCATCATCGCGCACTGCGGGCACACGGCGTCGCGGGCCGCGCTGCGGCTGGTCGCCGGGCACGAGCACGTGTACGCCGACCTCACCCCGGTGATCCACCATCCGGTCCGGCCGTCGGCCGCGGAGCTCACCGCGCTGGCGGGCAAGATTCTTTTCGGCTCGGACGCGCCCAACACCGGGCTGACCGTGACCCAGCTGCTGGACGGCCTGGCCACCCCGGACCTGCCGGGGGAGGCCTGGGCGGCGCTGACCGGAGGCGCCGCCCGGCGCCTCATCGGTGACGTCAGGGTCTAGACATCCCACCGCTGCAAGGTGTCATGCGGCTGGCTGGTGCTGGTGCTGGTGCTGGTGCTGGTGCTGGTGCTGGTGCTGGTGCTGGTGCTGGTGCTGGTGCTGGTGCTGGTGCTGGTGCGGTGGGGTGGGCGTGGCGATGCTGGCCCTGATCCAGGGGGCCTGGCGCGCCCCGGCCACCAAGCCCGAACGCGGGCCCGGCCACCAGCCCGGCCACCAGCCAGGGCCGCAACCTGAGTAGCCAGTTTCCTCCGGCCTTGATGCGTGCGGAGATGCCCAATCCCACAGCGAGACCGGCCAGGAAACTGCCCGCCGACCAGGCCCACACGGGTCAGATCGGCGGCGAGCCACATCGATCCGGACGTGGAGCGGAGTGCTGGCCCGGGCGGACGGCCCCCGGCGCCTCCCAATGCAGGCTCCCGCGGAGCACAAACTGGCGATTCGGTCTCTCCCAACGGCACAGTTAGGGCTGGCCGGGATCATCCTGGCGAGCTGAGCCAGACGTTGGTCGGGTCGAACCCCTGGATCGACGGGATGTACACCGCGTTGTGCACATAGCTGGCGTGATACAGCGGCTGGTACGGCTGAACGATGGGGTAGATTGCCGCGTCCTTCATGACCGCCTGGTCAGCCTGGGCCCAGATCGTGGCGGCCGAGCTGGCCGACGCGGAGGTGGCACCCTTGCCGATCAGGGCGTTTGTCGACGGGTTGTTGTAGAACCCGAAGTTGCTGCCCACCGGCGGGTAGGACGGTGGCCCGGAGAACAGCGGCCCGAAGAAGGACACCGCGCCGTCCCCGTACCAGTCTGGTATCCACCCGGTAAGTGCGATATCCGACGTGCCCTTCTTGGCCACGCTCGGCACCTGCAGGTACTTGGTGTAGAAGTCCGCGGGGGTGGCCCCGAGCAGCTTGACCTTCACGCCGATCTTCGGTAGCTCGCTCTGCAGGGTCTGCGCCATCTTGGCTTCGTTCGTGTCGGATGGCCGGTAGAGCAGGGTCAGGGTCATGTTCCTGGCCCCGGTAGCCGCCAGCATCTGCTTGGCCTTGCTCGGGTTGTACGGGTACGGGTTGTAGCCCTTCGGCAGGTCCTGCGACCCGTTGATGCCATCGGGCAGCACGTGGGTGAGCGCCCTCCCCAGGGCCGGGCCGCCGTTGTCCGTGAGCAGGGGCGCCCGGTTGATGCCGTAGCTGAGCGCCTGCCGGACCGTGACCTTCTTCAGCGCACCACTGTTGTTCGGCGACACCTCGTTGAACACGACGTACGGGTTGGCGGAGTACGTGGACCCGAGGTTGAAGTTGTGGTTCAGTCCCTGCTTCATCTGCTGGTACAAGCCGGGGTCCGCGCCAACCGGCGGGAACGCGTCGAACTCCATGCTCGCCGCGGCCGTGTTGGTCTGCAGCTGCTCCTGGACCGCGGGCTCGTTACCGGTCTCAGTGACCTTGATCGCGTTAACGTACGCCTTGCGGATCGGGTCGCTGCTCGCCTTCCACGCCGGGTTGCGGGCATAAGTAATGCTTCGGGTCGGCACGTAGCTCGTGATCTTGTACGGCCCATCAGCGATCAGGTGCTGGGCTTCCGCGCTGCTCCCGGGTGGGTAGTTCAGGCTCTCCACCGGGGCCGGGGAAAAGGCGTCCAGCTGCAGCATGTCCGGGAAGTAGCTGGCCGGGTGCGTCAGGTTGTAGGTGATCGTCCGCCCGGAAACTTCACCCCGGGAGACCTGGTGCGTCTCGATGTACTTCTTCTCGCCTGACGCCGATGTCGAGGAGACCTTGGCGAAGCCGTTGCAGAACTGCTGGTAACCGACGATCAGCGACTCGAAGTCCGGCAGGCCACCGAACGGCTGGGTCGGGTTGCAGGAACGCTTGAGGCCGAGCAGTGCGTCGGCCGCGGTGACCTGCCGTGGCGGGCTGGTGCCCCACATCGCACCGGTGCAGATGGTGAGCTTGTAGGTCTTGCCGCCGTTGGTGACGGTGGGCATCGCGGTGGCCAGGTCGGGAGCGGGCGTGGTTGACTTGCCGGGGATGGCCGGATACGCCAGCAGCCCGCGGAGCCAGGGCCGCTGGCCCAGGCCGCCGATCGTGTAGTAAGAGACGTTGTAGTCCATGAAGTCAACGTCGCCCTGGCCGAGCATGTTCAGCGTGCCGCCAGACTTTGGCGTCCCGCCCGGGTTCAGGCCCGGTTGGCCAAAGGTCTGTGAGCCCGGTGACGAGTTGCCGGATGGCGTGCCGCTGCTGCCGCCACAGGCAGCAGCCACGAGCGCGAGGACGGCCAGGTCTGCTGCGGCCGCTAAGGACTGCGTGCGTTTGCGCATCGACATTCCCCTCCTGATTCTGCCGCGAAGTTCGTTCCGCAGAGCACAGGAGCCCTGGGCCCGATCCCCCACGGCATGAGGGCTACCACGCAGCTTGCTTGACAAATCTAGCAAACTGAGTACTATAGTAAGCAGAAGGTAAGGAACCGAGCGATACAAAGACCCCAGAGGGAAAAGAAATGACTGAGACCCGCAGCACCGGCCAGGAGATCCAGACAGAGGTCCTTGGCGTGGTCCGCAAGAGCGAAGACATGCTGATCGGCGCGCTCAAGGCCTGGGCTGAGGCAGTCCAGTCGATCACGCCGTCCATCCCGATGCCCAACCTGCCCTACAGCGACAAGCTGCCCAAGCCCCAGGAGTTCGTGGCCGGCACCTACGACTTCACCGAGCAGCTGCTCATCTCCCAGCGGAAGTTCGCCGAGAGCCTGCTCGAGGCCATGAAGCCGCTGCTTGGCGCCGGGAACGGCACGGCGGCCAAGAAGAGCGCCACCAGGTAACACCCCGCATGCGCGGCGAGCCCGGGAATCCCGGCCCGCCGCGCACTTGCACGTTCAGCGGCAAGCCCCAGGGAGCCCTCAGCCGCACCCTCCGCAAAGCTCGCCAGCCTGTGCGTCGGGATTTACCTGTCACGTCAGACAGCGCACGTGAAACCGGCATGGCACTGGTCTTGCGTCATCAGCTCGCGGTCGCCCAGCGCGAGGAGCTTCGCGCGCAATGCCAGGCTGAGGCTGGTCGACTCGCACTCCCGCCCTGTCCTCCTAGAAAGCCAGGTCATCTGCATCGACGGCGATCAGGCCACACCCGTGATAGCTCTGCGGTCAGGGCCGACTTCCCTGACCCGGGGTCGCCGGTGATCAGACAGGCCGCATTGCCTCGGCCTGTCAGCTCCCCGAGCGACGCTCTCCGCCCGGCATCGCGCCGTTGACATAGGGGCCGCCCCTGAGGTCTCGAGCAGGCTCTCAGTGCTGACTTTCTCCGGTGCTGACTGTTCCTCAGTGATGCCCGCCGCCGCCGCCCGCGTGCCCGCCGTGACTTCCGGAGGCGGAGGCCGCGTGGTGGACGGCTGCGCTGACCGCCGCATCGGTGGCGGCCAGGGTAGCCGCATCGGCCCCGGCCTGAGCCGCCGCTGCGGCGGCCGCCTGAGCCGCCGCGGCCATGGCCGCCTGGGCCGTGTCCACCGGGCCGGTCGCGTGCACGATCACGTCGAGCCGGGCCCGGACCTCTGCGGCCAGGGCCGCGTCCGTGATCTTCCACCGCACAACCGGGACGAAGCCGAAGGCCCGGCCGCCCGCCGCCAGCCGGACCAGTTCCGAGCCCCGCAGCCCGTACGGGAGGCGCTGCCGCGCCGCGATCGTCCCCTGGTCAGGCTGGATCGCCAGCAGCATCAGGTCTTCGCCGAGAGTGTCCACCGGCCCACGGTGACCTGCCCACAAAAAACCGGCCGCCCCCGCAGTGGGGACGGCCGGTTCCGGCCGCGCCGCGTGGATCAGGCCGCGACGGCCGCCTGGTGGTGGGCCTGCGCGCTGGTTCCCGGCTCGAGAGCCAGCTCCAGCACCTCCCGGACGTCGCTCACGGCGTGCACCGTGAGCTGCCCCCGGACGTTCTCCGGCACATCCTCCAGGTCCGGCTCGTTGCGCTTCGGGATCAGCACCGTGGTGATGCCGGCCCGGTGCGCGGCGAGCAGCTTCTGCTTCACCCCGCCGATCGGCAGGACCCGCCCGGTCAGCGAGACCTCACCGGTCATGGCCACGTCGGAGCGGACCAGCCGCCCGGACAGGAGGGACGCCAGCGCGGTGGTCATCGTGACCCCGGCGCTGGGGCCGTCCTTGGGCACCGCGCCCGCGGGCACGTGCACGTGCACGCCACGGTCCTTCAGGTCGCCGACCGGCAGCTCCAGTTCGGCGCCGTGCGAGCGCAGGTAGGACAGCGCGATCTGGGCCGACTCCTTCATCACGTCCCCGAGCTGGCCGGTGAGCGTGACACCGGTCGTGCCGGTCTCCGGGTCGGCCAGTGACGCCTCGATGAACAGGACGTCGCCGCCGGTGCCGGTGACCGCCAGGCCAGTGGCCACGCCGGGCACCGCGGTCCGCTCCGCCGAGTCCGGCGTGTGCCGCGGGTGGCCCAGGTAACCGTGCAGGTCGGCCTGGTCCACGGTGACCGGCAGGGTCGCCGTGCCGCCCGCCACCTGTGCCGCGATCTTCCGCAGCACCCGGGCGATGGTCCGCTCCAGCGACCGGACCCCCGCCTCGCGGGTGTAGTCGCCCGCCAGCTTGTGCAGCGCGGCCTCGGTGAACGTCACGTCGGACTCCTCCAGGCCGGCCCGCTCCCGCTGACGCGGCAGCAGGTGACCCAGGGCGATCGTGACCTTCTCGGCCTCGGTGTACCCGTCCAGCGTGATGAGCTCCATCCGGTCCAGCAGCGGGCCGGGGATCTGCTCCAGCACGTTGGCGGTCGCGATGAACAGCACGTCCGACAGGTCGAGCTCGACCTCCAGGTAGTGGTCGCGGAACGTGTGGTTCTGCGCCGGGTCCAGCACCTCCAGCAGCGCCGCGGTGGGGTCGCCGCGGTAGTCCGCGCCGAGCTTGTCCACCTCGTCCAGCAGGATGACCGGGTTCATCGAGCCCGCCTCGCGGACGGCCCGGACGATCCGGCCGGGCAGCGCGCCCACGTAGGTGCGCCGGTGACCGCGGATCTCCGCCTCGTCCCGGACGCCGCCCAGCGCGACCCGGGCGAACTTGCGGCCCATGGCCCGGGCCACCGACTCGCCCAGTGAGGTCTTGCCGACCCCGGGCGGGCCGGCCAGGGCCAGCACCGCGCCGCTGCGCCGCCCGCCGACCAGGGCCAGGCCCTTGTCGGACCGGCGCTTGCGCACGGCCAGGTACTCGATGATCCGGTCCTTGACGTCATCCAGGCCGGCGTGATCCGCGTCGAGGATCTCGCGCGCGCCCGCGATGTCGTAGGCGTCGTCGCTGCGCTCGTTCCACGGGATCTCCAGCACCGTGTCCAGCCAGGTCCGGATCCAGCTGCCTTCCGGCGACTGGTCCGAGGCGCGCTCCAGCTTGGCCGCTTCCTTCATCGCGGCCTGGTGCACCTTCTCGGGCAGCGCCGCGGCCTCGATGCGGGCCTGGTAGTCCTCTTCCTCGGTGCCCGGTTCGCCGTCCAGCCCGGCCAGTTCCTTGCGGATGGCGGCCAGCTGCTGGCGGAGCAGGAACTCGCGCTGCTGCTTCTCCATGCCCTCGCGGACGTCGTTCTGGATCGTCTCCGCGACGTCCAGCTCGGCCAGCTGGTCCCGGGCCCACCCGGTCAGCAGCTCCAGCCGCTGCTCGGGGTCGATGGTCTTCAGCAGTTCCAGGCGCTGCTCCATGGACAGGTAGCCCGCGTAGCCGGCGCTGTCGGCCAGGGCCGACGGGTCGGTGATCCGCTGCAGCGCGTCCACGACCTGCCACGCGCCCCGCTTCTGCAGGATGGTGGCGGCCAGCCCGCGGTACTCACGGGCCAGTTCCTGGGCGCGGGCGCTGGCGGGCGGCTCGTCGACCACCGTGCCCTCGACCCACAGGGCCGCGCCGGGTCCGGTCGTGCCGACGCCGATCCGCACCCGGGCCAGGCCCCGGATCACCGCGGCAGGCTCACCGCTGGGCAGCCGCCCGATCTGCTCGACGGCGCCGAGCGTGCCCAGCGCGGAGTACTTACCCTCGAGCCGGGGGACGAGCAGGACGTGCGGGGTGGCGTCGGCCGCACCCGGCACCGAGGCGGACATCTGCGCGGCGCTGATCGCGGCGCGCGCTTCCGCGGCGGAGGTGTCAAGCGGCACCACCATGGTCGGCAGCACCACTGAGTCGTCCAGCGGCAGCACCGGCAGGGCGAGTGTTTCGCTCATTGCTCACTTCCTGAGAATTCAGCTTGTCGTTTACGCTTCAACACGTTTTTGGTTCAACACCGGGCGGCCACGTTTGTTTCCGGGAGCCGTTTCGCCGTCAGCGGACTTGTCTTTCGCTGTGGGCGGACATACCCGGGGGCCAGGGAAACGCGGCCCGCCGATGGGCGGAATACGTTACTGCCCGCGCGGCCCGGGCGCCTTTTCCTGAGAGCGGCCCGCATTAGCGGCCGGGCCCGCTGCGCCCGCGCTGTGCCCCGTAGCGCAACCAGGCCAACCGCGAAGCCCCCGGGGGTATTCCCGGGGTCCTACGCGGCGGCCGGGGCGGGCGCGGGCAGCAATCTGCCCAGATACGCCCCGGTGTGGCTGCCTTCGGTCTGGGCGACTTGCTCGGGGGTGCCGGTGGCGATCACGTGGCCGCCGCGGGATCCGCCGTCGGGGCCCAGGTCGATGACGTGGTCGGCGGTCTTGATGACGTCGAGGTTGTGCTCGATGACGATGACGGTGTTGCCGCCGTTGACGAGCCGGCCCAGCACGCCGAGCAGTTTGCGGATGTCCTCGAAGTGCAGCCCGGTGGTCGGCTCGTCCAGCACGTAGATGGTCCGCCCCGTCGAGCGGCGCTGCAACTCCGCGGCGAGCTTGACCCGCTGCGCCTCCCCGCCCGACAAGGTGGGCGCGGGCTGGCCGAGCCGGACATACCCCAGCCCCACATCAGCCAGGGTTTTCAGGTGCCGGTGGATGGCCGGGATGGCCTCGAAGAAGGTGGCGGCCTCCTCGATGGGCATGTCCAGCACGCCGGCGATGGTGCGGCCCTTGTAGTGCACGGCCAGCGTGTCGGTGTTGTACCGGGCGCCGTGGCACACCTCGCACGGCACGTACACATCGGGCAGGAACTGCATCTCGATCCTGATCGTGCCATCCCCGGCGCACGCCTCGCACCGGCCGCCCTTGACGTTGAAGGAAAACCGGCCCGGCAGGTAACCGCGGACCTTCGCCTCGGCAGTCGCCGCGAACAGCTTCCGCACATGATCGAACACGCCGGTGTAGGTCGCCGGGTTCGACCGCGGGGTCCGCCCGATCGGCCCCTGATCCACGTGCACCACCTTGTCCAGCTGCTGCATGCCCGTCACCCGCACATGCCGCCCCGGCACCGCCCGCGCCCCGTGCAGCTCCCGCGCCAGCGCCCGGTAGAGGATGTCATTGACCAGGGTGGACTTCCCCGACCCCGACACCCCCGTCACCGCGATGAAGCACCCCAGCGGGAACGCCACATCCACATCCTTCAGATTGTGCTCACCAGCCCCCTTGACCACCACCTCCCGCGACTTCGACCGCTTGCGCCGGGCAGCCGGCACCGGGATCTGCCGCCCGCCCGGTCAGGTACGCCCCGGTCAGCGACTCCTGGCTGGCCAGCAGCTCGCTCCACCGGCCCGGAGACCACGACGCTGCCGCCGTGCTCACCGGCGCCCGGGCCGATATCCACCACCCAGTCCGCGGCCCGGATCGTGTCCTCGTCATGCTCCACCACGATCAGCGTGTTCCCCAGATCCCGCAGCCGGGTCAGCGTCTCCAGCAGCCGGTGATTATCACGCTGATGCAACCCGATCGACGGCTCATCCAGCACATACAGCACCCCGGCCAGCCCCGACCCGATCTGGGTCGCCAGCCGGATCCGCTGCGCCTCCCCGCCCGCCAGCGTGGCTGACGCCCGGTCCAGGGACAGGTAGTCCAGGCCGATGTCCAGCAGGAACATCAGCCGGGCGCGGATCTCGTCCAGGATGGGCGCCGCGATCTGCGCGTCCGCCCCGGTCAGGGCCAGGGACGGCAGCTGGGTGGCCAGCTCGCTGACGGGCAGCGCGCACAGCTCCGCGATCGGCCGGCCGTCCACGGTGACGGCCCGGGCGACGGGCTTGAGCCGGGTCCCCTGGCACGCCGGGCACGGTACCTCGCGCATGTAGCCCTCGAGCGGCTCGCGGCCGGCGTCGCTCTCCGCCTCGGCGTGCCGCCGCTCGATGAACGGGATGGCGCCCTCGAACGTGGCGTCGTAGGCGCGTTCCCGGCCGCGGGCGGTGGTGAAGCGCACGTGCAGGGGCTCGGGGTAGCCGTGCAGCACGGCATCCTGCGCCGCGGCGGGCAGCCGGGACCACGGTGTGTCCATGCCGAACCCGAGCGTGGCGCCCAGCGCCCCGATCAGCCTGGAGAAGTAGTCGTGGGACGCGCCGCCGTTCCACGGCCCGATGGCGCCCTCGGCCAGGGTCTTGTCCGGGTCGGAGACGACCAGCCCGGGGTCGACCTCCATCCGGGTGCCCAGCCCGGTGCAGTCCGGGCACGCCCCCCACGGCGAGTTGAACGAGAACGACCGCGGCTCCAGCTCCTCAAACGACAAGTCGTCATCCAGGCAGGCCAGATGCTCAGAGAACATCCGCTCCCGGTGCGGGTCATCCCCCGGCAGGTCCACGAAGTCCAGCACCACCACCCCACCGGAGAGGGACAGCGCGGTCTCCACCGAGTCCGTCAGCCTGCGCCGGGCCTCGGGTTTGACGGCCAGCCGGTCCACCACCACCTCGATGGTGTGCTGCTCGTGCCTGGCCAGTGCTTGCGTGGACTGGGTGGCAGGCTCGTCGAGCCGGATGATGATCCCGTCGATCCGGGCCCGTGTATAGCCCTTGAGCTGGAGTTCGCGGAGCAGTTCGGTGTACTCGCCCTTGCGGCCGCGGATTACCGGCGCCAGCACCTGGAACCGGGTCCCCTCCTCCAGCTCCAGCACCCGGTCCACGATCTGCTGCGGGGTCTGCCGCGCGATCGGCCGCCCGCACGCCGGGCAATGCGGCCTCCCCACCCGCGCATAGAGCAGCCGCAGGTAGTCATACACCTCGGTGATCGTGCCCACCGTCGACCGCGGATTCCGCGACGCCGCCTTCTGGTCAATCGACACCGCCGGGGACAGCCCATCGATGAAATCCACATCCGGCTTATCCATCTGACCCAGGAACTGCCGCGCATACGCCGACAGCGACTCCACATACCGCCGCTGCCCCTCCGCGAAAATCGTGTCAAACGCCAGGCTCGACTTCCCCGACCCCGACAGCCCGGTAAACACGATCATGGAATCGCGCGGCAGCTCCAGCGACACATCCTTCAGGTTGTGCTCACGAGCGCCACGGACGACAATCCCCTTACCCACAGATGTTCCGCTCTCCCATCGAGACGATTAGCCCTTCTGAAACAACTTCCAGGCCGGGCTGATTCCGGCAGGCCGGCCCCGCCCGGGGAGGTCCGCTGCGCGGGCGTAGCGTGAGAAACTGACGATCTTTCCCCGCATGCCTGGAGGAGCCATGAGCGAGCTGCCCGACCCGCCGCCAGCCGAGCCGTCGGCCTTCCACCGGGACCGCCGTGAGCACGGTGGCCTGTCCGCGCGCCCCGACGACGACCAGCTCGCCGAGCTGACCGAGGAGGAGCGTGTCGACGCCGGGATCGATCCCTACGACCCCGATGAGGTGCCGCCGGCCACGGACGACCCGGTGCCGACGGACATCACCGAGTCCGCGCAGTACCGGGAGGAACGGGACGAGATCGACCGGGAGGAGGCGGAGGGGGAACTCAGGCCCAAGACCGATCCCTTCCCGCCCACGCGTTACGACGAGTAGCGCGCCCGGCTGGTGAACACCGGGCCGGCCGTCAGACTTCCCACTCCAGGGCCAGGTCGTCGTCCACGACCAGGATGATCTTGCCCCGGGTGTGGCCTTCCTCGACCCGGCGGTGCGCCGTGGCCGCGTCCTCGTAGTAGTACCTGGCTGCGACCTCCACGGACAGCAGCCCGTCGTCGAACCACGGGGCCATCCGGATCAGGCGGCTGCCGCTCGGCTGGCCGTCGTAGGCCTGCCAGGTGACGCGGTGGGATTCCGGTGGCGCGGTGTGCACCGGGGTGGCGATCGTGGCCCCGTCCCGGGCGGCGCGGGCCGCGCCCTCCAGGGTGGGGGCGGCACAGGCCAGCACCCGCTGGGCGCCCCCGTCCATCACGTCCCGGACCTGGTCCGGCCAGTCCGGCTTCGTGTGGTCGATGACCACGGACGCCCCCGCACGGTGGACGAACTCGTGATGCTGCGGGCTGGCCGTGGCCACGATCCTGGCCCCCAGGATCCGGGCGATCTGCACGGCGAGGTGCCCGAGGCCGCCGGCGCCCGCGGTGATCAGGACGTCGTCGCCGCGGCCCACCGACAGGACGTCGGTCAGGCCCTGGTGTGCGGTCATTGCGTCGATGGGGGCTCCGGCCGCGTCGGTCACCGGGAGCCCGTCCGGGATCGGGGCGAGCTGCTCGACCGGGCACCGCACGTGCTGGGCGTAACAGCCGGACAGGCCGGGATAGCCATAGACGGGCGCGCCCTCGTCCAGGCCCGCATGCTCGCCGGTGCCACCCTCGACGACCCCGGCGAACTCGCCGCCCGGGATGTAGGGCAGCGCCCCGGTCCAGCCTCCCCCGCGCATGAACGCGTCCCACGGGCCTACCCCGGCCGCGAGGACCCGGACGAGCACGTCGTCCGGTCCTGCCCCCGGCATCGGGACCTCGCCGGGCCTGAGGACCTCCGGGCCGCCGAACTCGCTCACGGTGATCGCCCGCATCGCTGTCCTCCTCCGCAGGCCGAGCGCTGCTTGCCTGATCTCCCACGGTACGACCAGTCGCGGCGGCTGGCCCGGCGGGGCCGCCCGGGCATGACGCACCGGGGCCGGACAGTTTTAGTTAGAAAAGTCCTGGGTCATCCACACGGTCCCGGAGCTGTCGCGGAACACGGCGATGCCGACGTGGGTGAACGCGGAGCTGAGAATGTTCAGCCGGTGCCCATCGTCAGGCGGCTTCTCAGCCAGCATGCTCTGGGTCAGCCCCACGGCCATCTGCGCGATCGCCGCCCCCGTGTCCGCCACCGGGCCGCCCTCGCCGATGTTCTCCCCGGCCGCCGTCCAAGCCACGCCGGCCGCGGTCTCCCGGGCGCCGAGGTCTGGCTCACCCGGGCACTGGTGGGACAGGCCACAGCCCCCCGCCATCACCGCATTGTGCCGGCCGGCGCTGGTCTCCAGGCCGGAGCTGATCGTATAGGCAGGCAGCCCGGCCTGGGCCCGGGCCTGGTTGATCACGGCCAGCACCTGCCCGGCGGCGGCAGGCGAGCCGGCGGGCGGCGCAGCGGTGCCCGCCGGGGCGCTGCGCGCCGGGGCGGCGGCCGTGGCGGACGGGGCAGCCGCGGACGGGGACGGGGCCGCGATGGTGGCGGTCATGCGGGGGGCCGGCTTGCGGTGGCGTCTGGCCCGGGGCGAGGTGACGCCCCGGGACGGCCGGGCGCTCGCGGGCACCGGCGCGGGCGACGCGCTGACGGCCAGGGGCTGCGCCGCGGCCTTGTCGGCCACGTCACCGGCGCGCCCGGGCAGCTGGATGACCAGGACGATGGCTCCGGCCACCGTGAGCACGGTCACGAGCACGCTGACGGCGAGTGACGAGCCACGGGATCCGCGGTCGGTCATCGCGCCACCTCTTTATCCGGCGGCCGGCCTACGGGTCGGCCCCCCCGTCAGCGGATCATGCTAGCGATCCCCGCCGCACGAAATGCGGTAATTGCCGGGCACGTAAAGCCCGGCCCATGACGTCACGTATTCTGCCTGGTCAGCGACTTCTGCTGGCCCGGCCGGAACGGCAGAAGGACATCCGCAACGAAGACCTCAGGCGGCCCATGACCCGATCACGCATCATCATCGACGGCGCGTCGCTGACGTGTGACGCAGTCGTGGCGGTGGCCCGGGACGAGGCCCCGGTCACGATCGCCGCGGGCGCGGTCACGGCGGCCCGCGCCGCCTGGGAGACCGCCCGGGAGGTGGCCACCCGCCGCCCGGTGTACGGCCGCACCACCGGCGTCGGCGCGAACCGCAACGTCGGGCTGGCCGGGGATGAGCTGGCCGGGCACGGGCTGCGGCTGCTGCGCAGCCACGCGGCCGGGTCCGGGCCGCTGCAGCCCCCCGACCTGGGGCGGGCCATGCTGGTCACCCGGCTGAACCAGATCGGGGCGGGCGGCTCGGGGGTCAACCCCGCGGTGCTGGACGTCCTCGCGGACGCGCTCAACCGCGGCTTCACCCCGCCAGTGCCGCTCTACGGTGCGATCGGCACCGGCGACCTGACCGCGCTGGCCTCCACCGGCCTGTGCCTGATCGGCGAGCGGGCCTGGCGAACCGGCACCGGGCCGCCGCCGCGTTTCCCGCTCCGGCCGGCCGAGGCACCCGGCTTCATGAGCAGCAACGCGGCCACCCTCGGCGAGGCCGCGCTGGCCTGCTACGACCTGCGCGGCCTGGTGAGCTCGGCGGTGGTGATCGCCGCCCTGTCGCTGCTCGCGGTGCGCGGATCGCAGGAGCCCTACGCCCCCGCGGTGCACCGGGGCCGCCCGGCCGGGCAGCAGCGGGTGGCCCGCCGGATGCGGGCGCTGCTGGCCGCACCCGGGCTGGCCGGACCGGGGCTGGCCGGACCGGGGCTGGCCGGACCGGGGCTGGCCAGATCCGGGCTGGCTAGCCCTGCGCACGAAGCCGCGCGCATCCAGGACTCCTACGGCTTCCGGGCCTTTCCCCAGGTGCACGGGCCGGCGGCCGACACGCTGGAGTACGCCGTGCGGGTGGTGACCAGCGAGCTCAACGCGGCCAGTGAGAACCCGCTCGTCGACCCCGGCGGTGAGGCGGTCTGGCACAACGGCAACTTCCACGCCGCCTACGTGGGGCTGGCCCTCGACTCGGCCCGCGCGGCGCTGTTCCAGACCGCCGCGCTGTCCGCGGCCCGGCTGGGCACCCTGGTGGAGCCGTCCTTCACCGGCCTGCAGGCGTTCGCCGCGGACTCCCCGGCCAGCTCGGGCATCATGATCCTGGAATACGTCGCCCAGTCCGCGGTGGCGGATCTCCGCCGGTCCGCCACCCCGGCCGCGCTGGGCAGCGCGGTGCTGTCGCGTGGTGTGGAGGAGCACGCCGGCTTCTCCACCCAGTCGGCCCGGGCCAGCACCGACGCGGTAGCCGCCTACCGGGCCGTGCTGGCCTGCGAACTGGCCGCCGCGGTACGGGTGCTCCGGATGCAGGACCGCGCCCCGGCCGCCGGCGGCCCGCTGCGGGCTGCGTTCGAGGCCGCCGCCGCGGTGCTCGACCCGCGCACCGCCGACCGGCCGCTCGACGCCGACCTGTCCGCGGCCGAGGGGCTTCTGGGTGCGTATGCCGCTCTTGGTCTGGCCGGCGCGGATGTCTAGGGTTAGGGCAAACACCCGCACCGGAGGAGACACTGTGAGCATCTTGGGTACCCGGGTGGTGCGCACGGAGGACCCCCGGCTGCTCACCCGGGGCGGTGTCTACACCGATGATCTGCGGGTCCCGGAGCTAGAGGGGGCGGCCCGGATCACGTTCGTGCGCAGCCCCATCGCGCACGCCCGGATCACCGGCATCGACACCGGGGCGGCCCTGGCCTCCCCCGGCGTGGTGGCCGTGCTCACCGCGGCCGACATGGACGATGCTGCCCCGGGTCGGCCGCGGCCGACCACGGAACCGCTGCTGGCCACTGACCGGGTCCGCTACGTCGGCGAGGCCGTCGCGATCGTGCTCACCGAGGAGGGCTACCAGGGCGAGGACGCGGCCGAGCTGGTCAGCGTGGACTACGACCCGCTGCCCGCCGTGGTGGACTTCGACGACGCCCTGGCCGGCGGCACGCTGCTGTTCGACGGCACCGACTCCAACGTGATCGGGTCCGGCGGCGAGCCGGCCCCGCCCGGCGCGTTCGGCGGCTGCGAGGTCGTGGTCCGGCGCACGTTCCCCAACCAGCGGCTGGCGCCGCTGCCGCTGGAGGGCCGCGCGGCCGCGGCGCGCTGGGCGGACGGCCGGCTGACCCTGTGGGCCAGCACCCAGAACGCGCAGCTGGCCCGGGATGCGCTGGCCGCGGCGGTCGGGCTGGACGCCGCAGCGGTCCGGGTCATCGCGCCCGACGTGGGCGGCGGCTTCGGCGCCAAGATCGCCATCGACCGGGACACGATCATCGTGGCCTGGGCGGCCCGGCACCTCGGCCGCCCGGTGCGCTGGGTGGAGACCCGGAACGAGAACCTGCTCGGCATGGTGCACGGCCGGGCGCAGCGGCAGACGATCACGATCGGCGGCCGCCGCGACGGCCGGATCCTCGCCTACCACCTGGACATCGTCCAGGACTCCGGGGCCTACCCGCGGGGCGCCACCTTCCTGCCCGGGCTCACCCAGCTGATGGCCAGCGGCGTTTACGACCTGGCCTACTGCGGAGCGGCGTTCCGCTCGGTGCTGACCAACACCACCCCGATCGGCGCTTACCGGGGCGCGGGGCGGCCGGAGGCCACGGCCGCGATCGAGCGGGCCGTGGACCTGTTCGCCGCGGAGATCGGGATGGACCCGGCCGAGGTGCGCAGGCGGAACATGGTGGCGCCCACGGCGTTCCCGTACACCACCCCGAGCGGGGCCGTCTACGACACCGGCGAGTACGCGGCCGCGCTGGACGCGGTGCTGGCCGGGGCGGGCTATGAAGAGCTGCGGGCCGAGCAGGCGAGCCTGCGGGCGCTGAGCCGTCAAGGACTGGGCGGCCCGGTCCAGCTCGGTATCGGCCTGGCCACCTACGTGGAGATCACCGCCGGGGACGGCGAGGGCGAGACGTCCCGGGTGGTGGTGGACGCCACCGGGGCGGCCACCGTGTACACCGGCAGTTCCCCGCACGGCCAGGGCCACCAGACCGCGTTCGCGATGCTGGTCACCGACCAGCTGGGCATCCCGATGGAACGGATCTCCGTCATCCACGGGGACACCGATCAGGTGCCCACCGGGGTCGGGACCTTCGGCTCCCGCTCGCTCCAGCTCGGCGGCACCGCGGTCCACCAGGCAGCGCTCCAGGTGAAAGACCAGGCACGCGTGGTGGCCGCGGGCATGATCGAGGCCAGCGAGGCGGACCTGGAGCTGGACACGGCCACCGGCACCTGGCAGGTCCGCGGCGACCCGGACACCGCACTGACCTGGGCGGAGGTGGCCGCGCAGGCCGGACCGGCCGGGCTGGCCGCCGAGGTCGACTTCCGTGCGGCCAGTCCCACGTTCCCGTTCGGGGCCCACCTGGCCGTGGTCGAGGTGGACACCCAGACCGGGAAGGCCACCCTGATCCGCCACATCACCGTGGATGACGCGGGGAAGGTGCTGAACCCGGTGCTGGCCGAAGGGCAGCGGCACGGCGGGATCGCCCAGGGTGCGGCGCAGGCGCTGCTGGAAGAGATGTGCTACGACGGCGAGGGGAACCCGCTGACCAGCACGCTGGCCGACTACGCGGCGATCACCGCCACCGAGCTGCCGTCGTTCGAGCTGCTCGCGATGGAGACCCCGACCAGCCTCAACGCGCTCGGGGTCAAGGGCATCGGTGAGGCTGGCACGATCGGCGCCACACCGGCCGTGCACAACGCGGTCATCGACGCGGTCGCCCATCTCGGTGTGCGGCACATCGACATGCCGGCCACGCCGCAGCGGGTCTGGGCAGCGATCAACGAGGCGAAAGGCAGCGCGTGAAGGTCACAGTGATGGTCAACGGCGCCCCAGTGGCAGCCGACGTGGAGGACCGGATGCTGCTCGTGCACTTCCTGCGCGAGACAGCCGGCCTGACCGCCACCAACGTCGGGTGCGACACCACGTCCTGCGGCGCGTGCACTGTGCTGCTGGACGGCGAGTCGGTGAAGTCGTGCACCGTCCTCGCGGCCCAGGCGGACGGCCGCCAGGTGACCACCGTGGAGGGCCTGGCCGGCCCCGGCGGCGAGCTGCACCCCATGCAGCGTGCGTTCCGCGCCGAGCACGGGCTGCAGTGCGGGTTCTGCACCCCCGGCATGGTCATGGCGTCGGTGTCGCTGCTGCGGGAGAACCCGCACCCCACCGAATCGCAGGTCAGGGCCGGGCTGGAGGGCAACCTCTGCCGGTGCACCGGCTACCACAACATCGTCCGGGCTGTGCTGGCTGCGGCGGAAGAAGGGCTGGGTTCATGATTCCCGCGCCATTCGCCTATCGGCGCGCCGATTCCGTGGCGGAGGCCCTCGACCTGATCACTGAGCATGGCGACGACGCCAAGTTCCTGGCCGGCGGCCATTCGCTGCTCCCGCTGATGAAACTGCGGCTGGCCATGCCGGAGGTCCTCATCGACCTCGGGCCCGTGCGGGAGCTCAGCTACGTCCGCGAGGAGGACGGGCACATCGCGATCGGGGCGCTGACCCGCCACCACGACCTCGAGCACTCCGGCGTGCTGGCCCGGACCGTGCCGCTGCTCGCGCACGCCGCAGGCCAGGTGGGTGACCCGCAGGTCCGGCACCGGGGCACGATCGGCGGGTCGCTGGCGCACAGCGACCCCGCGTCCGACCTGCCCGCGACCGTTCTCGCGCTGGACGCCATGCTGGTGGCCCGCGGGCCGTCCGGCACCCGGGAGATCGCGGCCGCCGACTTCTTCCAGGGCCTGTTCGAGACCGCGCTGGAGCCCGACGAGCTGCTCACCGAGATCCGGGTCCCGGTACCCGCGCCGGGTGCGGCCGGCTGGTCCTTCCAGAAGTTCACCAAGCGGGCCATCGACTGGGCCATCGTCGGGGTCGCGGTACAGGGCACGGCTGTCGCGCTGGTGAACATGGCGGGCACCCCGGTGCGGGCCGCGGGAGTGGAGCGCGCGCTGGCCGGCGGCGCCACGCCCGCGCAGGCCGCCGCGCACGCCGCCGAGGGCACCACCCCGGGCGATGACATCAACGCCAGCCCGGCCTATCGTGAGCATCTCGCCCGGGTCCTGGTGGAGCGGGCGCTGGTGGAGACTCAGTCCGCCGCACGTCTTTAACGCACTGGAGAATCATGAGCGCTCGGACCACGCCGCCGTTCCGCGCCGACCATGTGGGCAGCCTGCTCCGGCCTCCTGAGCTGCTCGCCGCCCGGGAAGGTTTCGCGGCCGGGCGCATCCCGGCGGAGCAGCTGCGGGCCGCCGAGGACGCCGCGATCGCCGACGTGGTCAGGATGCAGGAGAACGTCGGCCTGCAGTCGGCCACGGACGGCGAGTTCCGCCGCGCCTCGTGGCACATGGACTTCATCTACCAGCTGGGCGGCATCGGCCAGGCGCCGGGGAACCTGTCGGTCAAGTTCCACAACCCGGCCGGGGACATCGAGTACACGCCCGCCGCGCTGACCGTGACCAGGAAGGTCGGGCTGGACCATACGATCTTCGGCCCGGACTTCGGGTACCTGAAATCGGTCGTGACCACGGCCGTGCCCAAGCAGACGATCCCGTCGCCCAACATGGTCCATTACCGGGGCGGCCCGGCCATGATCGACCCGGCGGTGTACCCGGACATCGAGGAGTTCTGGACCGACCTGGCCGCGGCCTACGCCGACGAGGTGGCCCGCCTGGCCGCGCTGGGCTGCACCTACCTGCAGTTCGACGACACCAGCCTCGCCTACCTCAACGACCCGGTCCAGCGGGCCGAGATCGCCGCGCGCGGCGACGACGCCGAGCACCTGCATCTGCGGTACATCAGGCAGGTCAACGCGGCCCTGGCCGGCAAGCCCGGCGGGATGGCCGTGACCACGCACCTGTGCCGGGGCAACTTCCAGTCCTCCTGGGCCGCCTCCGGCAGCTACGACTTCGTGGCCGAGGCGCTGTTCGGCGAGCTGAACGTGGACGGGTTCTTCCTGGAGTTCGACGACGAGCGATCCGGCGGCTTCGAGCCGCTGCGGTTCGTGCCGCCCGGCAAGATGGTCGTGCTGGGGCTGGTGACGACCAAGCGCGGCCAGCTGGAGAATCCCGACGACCTCAAGCGGCGGATCGGCGAGGCGGCCCGGTTCGTGCCGCTGGAGCAGCTGTGCCTGTCCGGCCAGTGCGGCTTCTCGTCCACCGTCGAGGGCAACGCGCTCAGCTACGACGAGGAAGTCGCCAAGCTCGAGCTCATCGTCAAGGTCGCCGCCGACGTCTGGGGCTGAACCGCCGCCCCCGCCCCCCGGCGGTCACACCCGGAGCTGGGCGTATGCGGCTGAAGGCGGCATACTCCCGCCCCGGGCCGGTACGACGGTCATCGTTTAACGGAAAGACGCGCGTCCCTGGAGTCACAAGCGCTACCTTTACCTCGGCGCCGCCGGGCTGTTAAGGCCCAGGTTTCTGCCGCAATTTAAGACATCCCTGTCGTTATCCTCCCCCTGGTCTAGTCCGGGGGGATTTAGTGGTGAGGTAGCAATGGCCGAGGATCGTGCGAAGTCTGTCCCGGGTTCCGCCGCTGGCGCCACATGGCGCAAGAGCACGTTCAGTGCATATAACGGCTCATGTGTGGAAGTGGCCGACCTTGCGCCCGGCCAGATCGGCGTGCGCGACTCAAAGGCGGGCCCGCACAGTCCCGTCCTCATGTTCGACCGCGCGGACTGGGCAACGTTCCTGCGTACCCTCAAGGACTAGGCCCGGTCGCCGGCTGCCGCCCAGTGGGAGCGCGCCGCGGCGCTGATCATCGCCCGGGAGCGGTCTTTGTCCGCGGCGGTCGCGGTGAGTGATTCAAACGTCACCCGGTACCGGAAGACCTGCTCGTCGTCCTCCAGGTAGTAGGCGCCCGTGAGGTGCTCGACCTCGACCATGTCGCCGAGCAGCATGTCATGAACCGGGTCGAAATGCAGGTACGAAAAGGCTCCCGTGCCTATCGGGTGCGTACCCGTCAGCGGAAGAACCCGGAGCGTCACATTGGGCAGCGACGCGAGTTCTTCCAGCCGGAGCAACTGTGCCCGCATCACCGCGTGGTCGCCGAACCTGCGGTACAGGGTGGATTCGTCGACGACGACGGACAGGCTCAGCGGGGGATGGCGGTCGAATAGCTGGGTCTGCCGCCGCCGTCTTATCCTTATCCGGCGTTCCGCGTCTCCCGGCGGGAGCTTGAACATCTCCTGATACCCGGCCAGGACGTGCCGGGCATAAGCATCGGTCTGGATGAGGCCGGGAACAATCTGTGGATCCCAGATCCACACGGCGTCAGCTTCGGCTTCCGCGTAAAGGTACGTGGCGTAGTCCGCGGGAAATCCCGCGGTCGCCGATTCGAGCCAACTGGACGCGGCCGACTCGTGCAGCAGAGCCAGGATCTGTTCACGGTGAACGGGCTCGACCTGGTAAAGGTCTAAGAGTTTCCTGAGATCGGCCGGCTTGACGCCGATCCGGTGGGTCTCGATCCGGCTGACCTTCGACCCGGACCAGCCGAGGAGTTCGGCGGCCTGATCCCCGGTCAGGTCGGCGCGCTCGCGCTGGCGGCGTAGCTCAGCTGCGAGCCTGCGGCGCCTGATGGTCTGGCTGGCGCGATCAGAGGGCATCGATCCGCTCCTCCGGCGGGGTGGCCGGCGGTGTGTGACTGAGCTATAGCGTAATGCCTGGTGAGGTCGTCCGTTAAGTTTGCATGGCCAATTGCAGTGCAATCTGCACTGCATCTTGCTGCGCTGCATCACGCCATTTGTTTCCGGGGCCGCGCAGCGGCTCAGCGGTGCACGGCGGCGAGCAGCGCCGCGTAGGAGCGGACCAGGGCGGCGTGCTCCCGGGCCAGCAGCGGGCTGTCTGCGCGGCAGCCCTCGGCGACCCACTGGTCGGAGAGGTCCATGGCCTCGGTGCGGTACACGGCGGCGGGCCGGACCGCGTCGGCTGGCTCGTCGTAGAGGAACGTGTACAGCCGGGTGAGCGCCTCGACGAGGGCGTCCGCCGGATCGCCGCCGACTGGCTGGGCAGCGTGCTGGCGCTGCCGGTGCGCCCGCCACCAGTCCACCTCCAGCCGGGCGGCCTCGGCCACGTCGCGTGGCTGGCCGTAACTGATCTTCAGCAGGCCGTAGAACCGGCGCATGCACCGCCGGGCTCCGTCAGGGTCGTTGTCCGCGGGCGCCCACAGCTGGTTGGCCCGCAGCACCAGCCAGGCACCGTGCACGGTGCGCACCCAGTCCATCCCGAACCCGGCGCGGACCAGGCCGACGGACGCCAGCAGCACCCCGGGCCAGTCGCGCCGGTAGTAGCCGACCCAGGCGCGGAATTCCAGGTCCGCCACCCGCAGTGGGTCGAAGGAGCGGAGCCGCCCCGGGCTGGCCCCTGGCGCACCGATCCCCATGGTTTCCCCCTGGCGTGCTGAGAACTCACTGTGACCCGGCCCGGAGGATCCGGGCCGGGTCACTACCGTCCAGTCATGAATCTTCTCAGCCGTCGGCGCGGCCGCAAGCCCGGCGCGCTGGCGGCGATGGCCGACCTCCTGGCGGCCGTGATCGTGGTGCTGGTCGTGGTGATCCGCCAGCCGGCAACGGTCACGGCGCGGAATGCGCGGATCCCGGTGACCGACGGGCCGGGCAACGACCAGCATGTGGTGCTGGACGCCACGTTCTTCACCCCGCCCGGCGGCGGCCGGCTGCCCGCGACCCTGCTCGCCCACGGGTTCGGGGAGACCAAGGACGCGGTCCGGCCGGAGGCCGAGCAGCTGGCCCGGGCCGGTTTCGCGGTCCTGACCTGGTCCGCGCGGGGATTCGGCCGGTCCACCGGCCAGGTTGCCCTGGATTCGCCCAGCTACGAGGTGAAAGACGTGGGGCACCTGGTCAGCTGGCTGGCCCGGCAGCCGCGGGTGAAGCTGGACGGCCCGGGAGATCCGCGGGTGGGCATCACCGGGTCGTCGTACGGGGGTGCCATCGCGCTGCTCGCCGCGGCCGGCCACGACGGCGGGAACCAGGAGACCAGCCGGATCACCCAGCTCACCACCGACTGGTTCCAGCGGTGGCTGACTCCCCGGCAGCGGTGGTCCCCCGCGGATCCCGCCGCGGCGACGGGGCAGCCGGCCTTCGCGGTCACCCGCGACCTGGGCTATGACCCCTCCAGCGGGAACGACGTGCTGGGCGTCGCCACCGCGCCGCGTTACCCGGGCCTGGCCGGGACCAGGCACACCGCGGTGCGGCTCCGGGGCCCCGCGCAGAGCCATCGGTATCAACCTCGCCCGGCGGTGCCACGCCACGCTGCCGGTGCTGCCGGGCCTGAGCGCGGGCGGCCTGAGCACGGCGGGCCTGACCACGGGCGGCCTGGGCGTAGGCCTGCACGGTGCACCGGACCACAGCTGCCGCGTTCACCTCGACTACGCTAGTTCGCCGCTGCGGGACACCGGCTCCGCCTGGTGCTGACCAGCACCGACTTCGGCTACGCCACCTCGCCGGTGGCCGCGGCCTACCGGGTGGCGCTGGCCGGGCCCGGCCTGTCCGTCCCCTCCGATCCTGCGCTGCAGGCCGTGGACGGCGGTGTCCCCTGGTGGACGTGGGCGGCGCCGGCCGCGGCGCTGGCCGCGGCGGCGGTGATCCTCCTGGCCCGGCCCCGGAAGCGGCCCCGTGTCCGCCCGTCCCGTCCCGGGCCGGTGCCCGCGCCCCGCACCCCCGCGGCCAGCGCCGCCACTGGCACCCCCGGGCCCCCCGCCGACGTCCCCCTCGAGATCACCGGCCTCACCAAGCGCTACCGGGACGGCCAGCTGGCCGTGGACGGGCTGTCGCTGCGCGTGGAACCGGGCCAGATCCTCGGCCTGCTGGGCCCGAACGGCGCGGGGAAGACCACCACGCTGCGCGCGCTGATGGGCCTGGTCTTCCCGGACGCGGGGACGATCACGATCCGGCCAGCAGTCCGCCCGGCGCCCTGCGCTGTCCAGGCTTCGGCTCGTTCGTGGAGGGGCCGGGGTTCCTGCCGCACCTGTCCGGCCGGGCCAACCTGGATCTGTACTGGCGGGCGACCGGGCGGCCCGCGGCCGGGGCGCACCTGGGCGAGGTCCTGCGGATCGCCGGCCTCGGCGCCGCCCTCGACCGCCGGGTGCGGTCCTACTCCCGCGGGATGAGCCAGCGGCTGGCCATCGCCCAGGCCATGCTGGGCCTGCCGGACCTGCTGGTGCTGGATGAGCCGATGAACGGACTGGACCCGCCGCAGATCAGGCAGATGCGCGATGTCCTGCTCGGTTACGCGGCCGCGGGCCGGGCCGTGATCCTGTCCAGCCATCTGCTCGGCGAGGTTGAGCAGACCTGCACCCACCTGGTCGTCATGCACCGGGGCCGCGGCCTCGCGGCCGGCCCGGTCACCCAGATCACCGGCGACGGCGCGGCCCTGGTCGTGGGCACCCCCCAGGCGCAGCGGGCCGTCACCGTGCTGCGCGGCCTCGACGGCATCGAGGCCGCGGAGCCCCACCCGGACGGTGTCGTCGTCCACCCCAATGGGGTCGCCCCGCCGCGGTGGTCGCCGCCCTGGTCGGCGCCGGGATCCCGGTGGACCGTATCGGCCCCGGCGGCGCCTCGAAGACGCCTTCCTGGATCTCATCGGTGCGTCCGGGAGTGACCAGTGACCGCGGGCCCAGGCACCGTCGAGGCCCGGGGCTACCGCAGGCATCACACGCTGCCGTTGCGGGTCGAGTTCGTCCGCCAGCTTCGCCGCTGGAGGACCATCGTGGCCTTCGCGGTGCTGCTCGCGCTGCCCTGGATCCTGGTCGCCGCGTTCGAGATCAGCGGGCTGGCCTCGCCAGGCAGCGGGACACCGGGACTGGTCACGGTGGCCACCGAGGGCGGCCTCAACTTCGCCGCGTTCAGCCTGTTCGTGTCGGCCAGCTTCCTGCTCGTCGTGGTCGTCGCCCTGTTCTGCGGGGACACCGTGGCCAGCGAGGCCAGCTGGTCGTCGCTGCGGTACCTGCTGGCCGCGCCGGTACCGCGAGCCCGGCTGCTGCGCCAGAAGCTGGCGGTGGCGCTGGCCTACGCCACGATCGGGGTGGTCACGCTGCCGGTGATGTCCCTGGTGGCCGGGACCGCGGCGTTCGGCTGGCATCCGCTCCGGCTGCCGGGCACCGGGGTGCAGCTGCCGATCGGCCAGGCGGTGACCCGGATGCTCATCGTCTTCGGGTTCGTGCTGGTCACCGAGATCGCCGTGCCGGGTCGCGTCCCTGCTCTACGGTGTCCTCCGATTCCCCGCTCGGCGCGGTCGCCATCATCGTGGGCCTGATGATCCTGTGCCATCCCGGACCAGCCCACCGCGCTCGGTTCCTGGCGGGAGATCCTCCCGTCGCACTGGCAGTTCGCCTCTACGCCGTGCATCCGCAATTCGCCTGGGGCGGCATGCTGGAGGGCGCCTCGGTGTGCGCGTGCTACGGGATCGTGCTCCTGGCGCTGGCGTTCCGGCGTTTCCAGCGGAAGGACATCGTGTCGTGACTGAGATCCTCGGGCCATCATCTCGTGAACCAATGCGATCCCGGCCTGGCCACCCGGGTGGGATCGATCGTGGCCGACGAATAGCGGCCGGGCGGCTGTCCTGACCGCCAGTTCTTTCTAGTATCGATGTGTGACCACCACCGGCCCCGAACCCCCCGCCCGGACCGCCTACGAAGCTCACCGTGCGGCCCACCCGCAGCCTCTTCCATCCTGGGAGGACATCCCGGAGCCCGACCGCCAGGCGTGGAGAGCCGCCATGTCCGCGGTCGCCGGCCAGGGCGGCGAGACGGTCGGCGAGGCGACTCCCGCTCAGTCTCTGGTCATCCAGGCCGCGGGCGAGCGCCTCGTGTTCTACGGCGACTTCGTGGCCGGGCGGCAGGGCCTGCTCGTCATCAGGGACGACTTCGCCTCCGGCCAGCACGCCCGCTTCAGCACGGCCCATGGCCTCTGGTACGTCGAAGACCTCGGATCGAAGAACGGGACCTGGCTCAACGGGCGCCAGATCCATGCCTCCCAGCGGCTGAAGAAGGGCGACAAGATCAAGATCGGCCGCACCGTCGTGACCGTGGTCTCCACGTAAGCCATTCACGCGGGTCAGAACCACATCGGTATCCCGGGACCGGAAATCCTTGACCCGGTCCGCGATCGTAGGCCGGGCGGGATGTGCACCCGACCACATGTCGGAGAGCGGGTTCCCGCCGCAGCAGGGGACGCGCTGCTCAGGAGGCTTGCGCTGCGCGCCGGTGTACCAGCGCGCGGGCACGTCGGGCAGGCAGCCCCGGTGCTCTCCGACCCGGTGCCCAGTTCCCCCAGCTAGGCCAGATGGATTAACCGCAACGGCCTGGCCGGGATTAATGCGCCACCCCCCAGATGGGGTAGGGAAAACCAGCCGAAGAAAGGAGCTACCCCGTATTCCCAGCCCATAACCTCCAGGCACGGGGCTGCCCGACCTGCGGGCGGCCCCAGGTGGGGGCTATGGGGGGTAACGATGACGCAGGTGATCAACGACGGCCTGACCCGGGGCAACAAGACAACGAGCGTACCGGGCATGCCGCTGGTGCTCATGTATCACTCGATCGAGCCGTACGAGGCTGACCCGTACCTGGTGACGGTGAGCCCGCCGCGGTTCGCGCAGCAGATGCACTGGCTGCACCGGCGCGGGCTGCGCGGGGTGTCCATCCGGGACCTGCTCGCCGCGCGCGCGGCGGGGGCCGGCAAAGGCCTGGTCGGGCTCACCTTCGACGACGGGTACGCCGATTTCGCCCGGCACGCGCTGCCGGTGCTGCGCCAGCATGGCTTCGGCGCGACCGTGTTCGTCATCGCCGGCCGGCTCGGCGGCGACAACGGGTGGGACCCGGAAGGGCCGCGCAAGCGGCTGATGGACGCGCCCGAGGTGTGGGCGCTGGCCCAGGCCGGTATCGAGATCGGCTCGCACGGGCTGCGCCATGTCCGGCTGCCCGCCGCCGGGAACGCGCTGGCCGACGAGGTCGGCGGCAGCCGCCGCATCCTTCAGGAGATCACCGGCAAGCCGGTCGGCGGGTTCTGCTATCCCTACGGCGACCTCGACGCCGGCGCGGTGGCCCAGGTCCGGGACACCGGCTACGACTACGGCTGCGCC
Organism: uncultured Actinomycetes bacterium; assembly: GCA_963782185.1. GTDB lineage: Bacteria > Actinomycetota > Actinomycetes > Streptosporangiales > Streptosporangiaceae > RYN-230. The sequence goes on along the minus strand of CAWAJB010000027.1, from coordinate 221,176 downwards.
ATCTGGCCGTCCGCGTACACCGGCCGGCACGCGCTGCCGCGGACCTACATCGGCGAGGCGGACACCGCGCCGCGCCTGTGGGCCAAACGGCCCGGCACCGGCTGACCTGGCAGTCCCGGCGGGCCGGAGCAGCCGCCCCGCCGCCTAAATTTCCCTCACTCAGCGTAGTCTGCCTACCTCTCTTGGGTGACCCAGAGGGGGGATGCGGGTGCCAGAGTCGGGAGCACACCAAGAAATTCGCTGGCGTCAGGGGGCTTTCGCCTAGCCCAGCCCAGGGGGCACAGTGACCGAGCATCGACTTTCGCTCGCGGTCGATGGGCGGGAGAACCAGCTGCGCAACAAGCTGATCACATTCGAAACGCCAGCCACGGACAAGAAGCCAGTAACGGAATGGCCATGGGCCGCGGGCCTTCGGTAACGCGGTCACCACGGGATCGGTCGCCATTGTCGGCCTGGGGTACGTCGGGCTGCCGACGGCGGTGGAGTTGCACGGCAAGAGCCCGCGGATCATCGGCATCGACGCCAGCGAGCAGCGGCTGCGGGATATCGCCGCCCGCGACGCCGATCTTACCGAAGCCGACCAGGATCGCCTCGCCGCGGCCCTGGCCGACGGCTCCCTCGAGCTCACCACCGACCCGGCCGCGGCTGCCGCCGGCGAGACGGTCATCATCTGCGTGCCGACCCCGGTGGACACCAAGCAGGCCCCGGACCTGGCCGCGCTGCGCGCGGCCTGCGCCACCGTGGTGCAGTACGCCGTGCCCGGTCAGATGATCATCCTGACCTCGACCAGCTACGTCGGCACCACCCGTGACCTGCTCACCGAGCCGCTGCAGCAGCGGGGGCTGACTGCCGGCACCGACATCAACGTGGCCTTCAGCCCGGAGCGGATCGACCCGGGCAACCCGGACCACCTGCAGAGCGAGACCGCGCGAGTCGTCGGCGGGGCCACCGAGGCCTGTACCAGCCGGGCCGCCGAGGTCATCGGCCGGCTCACCGACTCGGTGTACCTGGTCAGCTCGCCCGACGCCGCCGAGGCCACCAAGCTCTACGAGAACATCTTCCGCGCCGTGTCTCCTGGCCCTGGCCAACGAGTTCGCCGACGCGTGCGGTGCGCTCGGCCTGGACCCGATCGAGGTCACCCTGGCCGCGGGGACCAAGCCCTACGGTTTCCTGGGCGTGTTCCCCGGGCCGGGCGTGGGCGGTCACTGCATCCCCTGCGACCCGCACTACCTGCTCTGGCAGCTGAACGCAGCGCAACCACGCCTCGCCGCTGATCGAGCAGGCCATGAAGTCGATCCAGCTGCGCCCGGAACGGGTGATCGAGCGGGCCGCCGAAGTCATGGCGGCCGCGGGCCGGCCGCTGGCCGGCGCGCGGGTCATGGTGATCGGGGTCAGCTACAAGGCCGGCGTCCGGGACCTGCGCGAGTCACCGGCCCTGCCCATCATCGAGGGGCTGATCCGGGAGGGCGCCGAGGTCTCCTACTACGACCCGCTGATCCCGGTGCTCGATCTGCCCGGCGGACGGCAGCTGCGCAGCGTGGCGGCCCCGCAGGGACCGGACTTCGACCTGGCCCTGGTGCACACGCTGCACCCCGGGGTGGATTACTCCTGGGCCCACGACTGCCCGCTGATCCTGGACGCCACCTACCAGTTCCACGGCGCGGCACACCGCGCCGTGGTGTGAGGACCACCGCGATGATCACCGATCTTCGCGCCGCGGACTGGAGTACCCCGGCGGTGGTGCTCAAGTTCGACCAGAACGTGCTGCACCACGGCAGCCTGGGCGTGATCCGCAGCCTGGGGCGGCTGGGCGTGCCGGTGTACGGCGTGCACGAGGGGCCCTGGGCTCCCGGCCGCGAGTTCCCGCTACCTGGCCGGCCGCTTCTTCTGGCAGCCACGTCCCGATGATCCGCAACGGACCCTATCCGGCCTGCTCGGCCTGGCCAGCCGGATCGGCCGCCGGGCGGTGCTGTACGCGACGGACGACGCGGGCGCGATCTTCCTGGCCGAGCACGGGGACGTGCTGCGCGAGGCGTTCGCGTTCCCGCGGCCCCCGGCGGACCTTCCCCGGCGGCTGGCCGGTAAGTACTCGATGTTCCAGCTCTGCCGGGACCTGGGGGTGCCGACGCCCGCAGGCCATGCTGGCCTGGTCACCGGGGGAGGCCGCCGAGTTCGCCGGGCAGGCGGGATTCCCGCTTATCGCGAAGCTGACCACGCCCTGGCGGGGGACCGCGGGCCAGCTGCGGAGTACCACGATCGTGCGGACCCCGTCGGAACTGCAGGAGATATGTGCCCGTGCGGACGAGACGAGCACCGGGCTGATGCTGCAGGAGTACATCCCGCCGGCCCCGGCCAGGACTGGTTCTTCCACGGGTACTTCGACCCGGCCGGCCATTGCCAGACCGCGTTCACCGGAGTCAAGGACCGCTCCTACCCCGCCTACGCCGGGCTGACCAGCCTGGGCCGGGCGGTGCCGAACAGCCGGCTGCGAGACAGGTCACCGGGATGGCGGCCGCGATCGGCTTCCGCGGGATCGTCGACCTCGACCTGCGTTTCGACCCGCGGGACGCCCAGTACAAGCTGCTCGACTTCAACCCGCGGCTCGGCGCCCAGTTCCGGCTGTTCACCACCGGCACCGGGGTCGACGTGGCCCGGGCCGCGTACCTCGACCTGACCGGCCAGCCGGCTGAAGCCGGGGAGATGACCCGGGGACGGCGGTTCCTGGTCGAGAACTACGACCCGCTCGGCGCGGTCGGCTACTGGCGCCGGGGTGAGCTGGGGCTGCGGTCCTGGGTGCGGTCGCTGCGCCGGGTGGACGAGGTCGCCTGGCTGGCCCGCGATGACCTGCGGCCGTTCGGCCTGATGTGCGCACGGATGGCCTGGCGGGGCCTTACCCGCCGCCGTCAGTCCAATGCCCGGGGTCCGTCCGCGCTGCTGCGCGCCGCGGACGGGCCCCGTTACCGTCCCGGGCCGCGGGCCACCCGGGGACCCGCGAGTTCCTGGACACCCCGGACATCACCAATTTCAGCACAGGGGGAAAGAGTATGAACGGCACTACCGATGTGGCCATCGTGGGGGCAGGCCCTTACGGGCTCTCGGTCGCCGCGCACCTGCGCCGGTCCGGGCTGAAGGTCCGCCAGTTCGGCCTGCCGATGCACCTGTGGCGGGCGAACATGCCCCGGGGCATGTTCCTGAAGTCCCAGGGCTTCGCGTCCAACCTGTCCGACCCGCAGGGCAAGCTGACGCTGGCCGCGTTCTGCCGGGCGGCCGGGCGTCCCTACGCGGACTACGGCCTGCCCGTGCCGCTGGACACGTTCGTCGCCTACGGCCAGTGGTTCCAGTCGGCCGCGGACCTGGACGTCGAGGAAGTGCTGGTGACGGGGGTGTCACCGGCCGGAGACGGCTACGAGCTCACCCTGGCTGGCGGGGAGACGCTGCGGGCCCGCCAGGTGGTCATGGCGATCGGGGTGGAGCACTTCGCGTACCTGCCCAGCCAGCTGGCCCAGCTGCCCGCCGGTGTCTGCACGCATAGCTCGGCGCACACCGACCTGGCGGCCTTCGCGGGCCAGCGAGTCGTGGTGGTCGGGGCCGGCCAGTCCGCCCTGGAGTCGGCGGCGCTGCTGCACGAGCAGGGCGCCCAGGTCCAGATCGTGATGCGCGAGCAGCAAGTGGTGTGGAACGGCGCGCCGCTCCCCCCGTACCGCCCGCGGCTGCAGCGGCTCCGTGAGCCCGAGGCCGGCCTGGGCTCAGGCTGGGGCACCTGGTTCTACTCCACCCAGCCGGGCGCGTTCCGGCACCTACCCGAGAGCACCCGGGTCAGCAAGGCCCGCACCGCGCTCGGCCCGGCCGGGGCGAGCTGGCTGCGCGGCCGGGTCGAGGGTGAATTCCCGGTCCTGACCGGCCACACGCTGGACTGGGCGGTGCCGGGTCCCGAAGGGGTCCGGCTCGGGCTGGTCCGCGGCTCCGGGGCCCGGACGGAGGTGGCCGCTGACCACGTCATCGCGGCCACCGGGTACCGGCCGGACCTGGGCCGGCTGACGTTCCTGGACGAGGGGCTGCGGTCCCGGCTGCGGACCGTGGCGGGCACCCCCGCCGTGGATCGCGACTACCAGACCAGCGCCCCGGGGCTTTACGTGGTCGGCCCGGGGGTGGCCCCCACGTTCGGCCCCGTCATGCGGTTCGTGTATGGCGCCGACCACGCGGCCCGGACCGTGGGCCGGCGGCTGGCCAGCACGGCCACCCGCCGCGCTGCGGTAGCTGTGGGGGCTGGCCAGTGAGCGTACCCCAGACCGGCGAGCGAGTCTGGGCCGGAGGCCCGGGCGAGCGGTCGGTGGGAGTTTCCCTGGGGCACGCGAACGCCCGGCTAGCACAGTGAGCGTGCCCCAGACCGGCGAGCGTGCCTGGGCCGCAGGCCCGCGCGCCCGGCCGCCGCCCCAGCGACGCTCGGGACCGCCGCCGCGGCACTCCCGGTCAGCACCGGGCAAGTCGCCGCCGTCGTGGCGATGCCGCTCGCTGACCTGATGGCGCTGGCGGCTGCTGTAGCCGCGGCCGGCCTGCTGGGCACGCTCGGCGGCGGGCTGATCCTCGGCTACGCGGCCGCCGTGTTCCTGGTGCTATCCGCTATCGGCCTGCAACGGCTGCGGATCAGCCTGCGAGTCACCGACCAGCTGGGGCGCATCATCGTGGCCGCGGCCGTCCCGGCCCTGGCCGTGGCGCCCTGGATCGCGGCCTCGCACGCGGTGGCGCTCGCGGCGGGCACCGCTGGGCTGCTGTTCACCACCCGGGTGGCAGCCTCCGCGATCCTCCGCTCGGCTCACCGGCACGGCCGGCTGACCGAACGGGCCGTGCTGGTCGGTGCCGGGCCCGACGGCCGCCAGCTGTCTACGCTGCTGGATGAGCATCCGGAGCTGGGGCTGCGTCCCGTCGGCTTCCTGGACCAAGCGCCCAGAGACGGCAGTAGCCCCGCACTGGTTCCGTTGCTGCCCACGGTGGGCGGGATGGGCGATCTCGGCGCGGTCGTCGCACGGGCAGGCATCAGCCGGGTGATCGTGTGCGACCCGTCGGTTCCCGATGCGGAACTGGCCAGCGCGCTGCGCGCGGGCCGGCCGCTGGCCGCCGACGTGTGCGTGCTGCCCCGGCTGTCCGAACTAGCTGCGGCTGTGCCCACGGCCTGCCTGGACGAGGTGTGGGGGATCCCGCTGATCCCGCTGCGCCGGTCTCCCTGGACCAGCCCGGCGCCGCTCGGCCGGGCGGTGAAGCGCATCTTCGACGTGCTGGCCGCGGCGGTCCTGCTGGTGCTGACCGCGCCGCTGGTGGGCGTGATGGCCCTGGCTGTCCGGCTGACGCTGCGCCGCCCGGCGCTGTTCCGCCAGGTGCGCGTCGTCGGCCAGGGGAACCTCGCCGAGATCGTCAAGCTGCGCACGCTCGGGCGGCACGGCGACCCGGACACGTCCTGGTTGGTCCCGGCCGGGCAGTGCGGCGCGCTGGGCCGGGTCCTGCGGGTCACCCATATCGACGAGGTGCCGCAGCTGGTCAGCGTGCTGCGGGGAGACATGTCCCTGGTCGGGCCGCGTCCGGAACGGCCGCACTTCGTGCGGCAGTTCAGCCAGTCCGTTCCCGGATACGCGGGCCGGCAGCGGATGCCGGCCGGGATGACCGGATGGTCCCAGGTACACCGGCTGAACGGCGACACCTCGATCGGTGACCGGGCCCGGTTCGACAACTACTACATCGAGTACTGGTCTTTCTGGCTCGACCTGGCCGTGCTGGCCCGCACTGTGACCAGCATCGCGGCCGAGGCGGCGGCAACCGTCTCCCGGGCCATCCGTTCCTATCGCCTCACTGGAGGTTGACCATGAAGGTTTTGCACGTGATCACCGGCCTGGGGGTAGGCGGTGCTGAGCTCCAGCTCCGCTCCATCCTGCAGCAGACCCGGCACAACAGCGAGGTCGTCACGCTCTACAACCCGGGGCCAGTCGCGGACATGATCCGCGCCGACGGCGGCCGGGTGCGGGACATCGGGATGACCCGCAACACACAGCTGCCCGCCCTGCTCCGGCTGCGCACGCTGATCCGGGACGGCCGGTACGACGTGGTGCACGCCCACCTCTACCGTTCGCAGGTCTACGGCCGGGTCGCGGCCTGGCTGGCCGGGACGCCCGTCGTGCTGAGCACCGAACACTCGATCGGCGAGACGCATCTGGAGCGCAGGCGGATGACGCTGAGCGTCCGCGCCTTGTACCTGGGCACCGAGATGCTCTCCGACATGACGGTCGCGGTCTCCGGCACGGTCCGGGAGCGGCTGGAGCAGTGGGGGATCCGGCGCAAGCGCGTGACCGTCATCCCGAACGGGGTGGACCTGCAGCGGGTGGCGTTCGACGAGACCGCGCGGCAGCGGATCCGGGCCGAGCTCGGTGTCGGCGACGACGTCTACCTCATCGGCGTGCTCGGGCGGCTCGACCCGAACAAGCAGTTCGACATGGTCATCGAGGCAGCCTCGGCGTTGCTCAGCGACAAGGTCAAGCTCATGATCGTGGGCAAGGGCGAGGAACAGGCCCGCCTGGAGCAAGCGGCCCGCGAGCACGGGGTGGCCGACCGGGTGATCTTCGCCGGCGAGCGGCACGACGTGTCGGCCATGCTGTCCGCGATGGACCTGTTCGTGGCGTCCTCACGGCAGGAGACCTTCGGCCTGTCCGTGCTGGAGGCGCTGGCCAACGGCGCCCCGGTGCTGTACACGACCTGCCCGGCGCTGGACGGCCTGGACGCCGAGCGGGCCTGCCGGGTGCCGTCCACGGCGGACGGGATCCGGGCCGCGATGGCGGCTGAGGTGAGCGTCGGCCAGCGGCAGCGGATCCCCGAGCCGGCGGTGGAGAAGGAGTACAGCGTCGAGGCGGTCACCGCGCGGATCGACGACCTTTACGAACGGCTGGCCAAGCGCAGGGTGTGGCGCACGATGTGGCGGCCGAAGACGAGCACGGGGAGTACGCGATGAGATGTTTCGTAACGGGCGCGGCCGGGTTCATCGGCTCGCACCTGACCGAAGAACTGCTGGCCGCCGGGCATCAGGTGGTCGGGCTCGACGACCTGAGCACCGGGCGGCTGGAGAATCTCCGGGCGGTCAGCGACCACCCGTCGTTCCGGCTGGTGCAGGGGTCCATCCTGGACAGTGCCACGGTGGCGGAGCTGACCGCCGGGGCGGACTGGGTGTTCCACCTGGCCGCCGCGGTCGGCGCCTTCGTCATCCGTGATCGCACCCTGTCCAGCCTGCGCACCAACGTCCGGGGCACGGAGAACGTGGTCGAGGCCGCGCACCGGAACGGGGCCCGGCTGCTGGTCGCGTCCACCAGCGAGATCTACGGGAAGAACACCAAGATCGGGCTGCGGGAGGACGACGACCGGATCATCGGCTCGCCGCTGAAGTCGCGGTGGAGCTACTCCGAGGCCAAGGCGATCGACGAGAGCCTGGTCGAGGGTTACGTCCGCGAGCTCGGCCTGAACGCGGTGATCGTGCGCTTCTTCAACACCGTGGGGCCGCGGCAGACCGGCCGCTACGGGATGGTCATACCGCGCTTCGCCCGGCAGGGGCTGGCTGGCCAGCCGCTGACCGTGTTCGGCACGGGCCGGCAGATCCGCTGCTTCTGCCATGTGCACGACGTGGTGCCCGCGCTGACCCGGCTGATCACCTCCGACCGGGCCAGCGGGCTGGCCGTGAACCTGGGCAGCACCGAGCAGGTCACGATCGAGGGCCTGGCCGAGCGCGTGATCGCGGCGACCGGGTCCGGGGCCGGGATCGAGCGCACTTCCTACCTGGAGGCGTACGGCTCCGGCTATGAGGACATGCAGCGCCGGGTGCCGGACTGCGGGCTCGCCGCCGACCTGGTCGGCTTCCGGGCCACCCGGAGCCTGGACGACATCATCCAGGCCGTGATCGAGGACCAGCTGGCCGGGCAGATCGCGGCGGCTGCCGTGAGCTGAGAGCGGGCCGGGCGATGAGAACCGGAGCAACGAGGACGACGGCGGAGACAACGAAGACGGCGCACAGCGGCAGCCAGGCACCGGCGACGGCGCCCAAGAAGCCGCGGCACACGTTCGCCGGTGCCGCGTGGCTGGCCGCTGTCCTGATCGGAGCCGTCCTGGTGGGACTGACGATGGTGAATTTGCGGGGCAGCGCGCCACGGCACACGCTGGTGGTGGCGTCCATGCCGTACTGGAACATCAGCCACGGCACCACGGTCGTGCTCGGCCACCGGCAGGACGTGACCGAGGCGTCGCCGTGGATGTACGGGCTGAGCAACTCCGGGCAGATCGACACGCAGTACCCTCCGGGCCAGGCCGCGTCGGTCGCGGCGGAGATCAAGCGGCTGCGCGGGGCGGGCAAGCTGATCGTGCCGAGCATCGCGAATATCACCGGCGGGAAGTGGTCCTACAGGCCCGTGGGCCGGATGCTGCACTCACCGGAGCTGATGGCGGCGCAGGTGGCCGCGATCGTGGCGCTGGTGCAGCACAACCACTACGCCGGGATCGACCTGGACTACGAGAACCTGCACGCGGCTGACCGCCAGGCGTTCACCACATTCGTCACCCGGCTGGCCAACGCCCTGCACGCCAAGGGCAAGGTGCTGTCGGTCGCGGTGTTCGCCAAGACCACCAACGCGGGCACGGACCCGCGCAACGTGGCCCAGGACTACGCGGCCATCGGCCGCGCGGCCGACCAGGTGCGGCTGATGGCCTACGACTACCACTGGGAAAGCTCCGCGCCCGGGCCGGTGGCCCCGATCAGCTGGGTCCGCGCGGTGCTGCGCTACGCCAAGACGCAAATCCAGGCCAGCAAGATCATTCTCGGCGTGCCGCTCTACGGCTACGACTGGGTGGGCCAGCACGGCACCGGCATCAGCTGGCTCCAGGCGCTGCGGCTGTCCCGGCAGTATCACGCGGCCGCGCACTACGACCAGGCGAGCCAGACGCCCTGGCTCAGCTACCGGGATGCGGCCGGTCACGAGCACGCCGTATGGTTCGAGAACGCGGCGAGTTCCCGGGCCAAGTTCGACGCGGCCCAGGGCGCGCAGATCGGCGGCGTCTATCTGTGGATGTACGGATATGAGGACACCGGGACCTGGTCCGCGCTGAGCCACGTGCTGCCGACATCCGGGCCGCACGCGCTCAGCACCTCGAAGGCGATGTCATGATGCCCTGGTGGGTGCTGCTGATCTTCGTGCTCGGCGCCAACTTCGCGCTCTGGGGGACCGTGGGCCTGGTCCGGCTGGCCGAATCGCTGGCCGCCCGGCGCCGGCCCGGCCGGGTGCTGACCGCTGGCTTGGCCAGCACGGGGGACGGGGGAAGGCTGATGGCCGTCACGGCCGGGGACGGGCAGGTCGCCCGGGCCGGGCGCGTGCCGCCGCACCGTCCGCTGACCACCGCGACGTGGCTGTGCTCATCCCGGCGCATAACGAGGCCCTGGTCATCGAGGAGAGCCTGCGGTCGATCATGGCCCTGGTGCCCCGGGACAATGTCCATGTGGTGTCGGACGGGTCCACCGACGCCACGGTCGATATCGCCCGGCAGGCCGGCGCCCGGGTGATCGAGACCCAGGAGAACATGGGCAAGGCCGGGGCGCTCGAAGAAGCTATCGGCCGGTTCGGCCTGATCGAGCGGTTCCCGGTGGTCATGCTGCTCGACGCCGACACCCGGGTCGAGCCCGGCTACTTCACCGCCGCGCTGCCCATGTTCGGCAACCCGCAGGTGGTCGCCGTGGCCGGCTGCGTGCGGACCGAGCGGGACCGGAGGATGACGCTGGGCGGCAAGGTGCTGGTCGGTCACCGCACCCGGATCTACGCCATCGGCCAGCGGGCGCTGAAGTTCGGCCAGACCTGGCTGCGCGTCAACGCCACGCCCATCGTGCCCGGCTTCGCCAGCCTCTACCGCACCGAGGTCCTGCCGCAGATCGAGATGAACCCGCCCGGCCTGGTGATCGAAGACTTCAACATGACGTTCGAGGTGTACCAGAAGGGGCTGGGCAAGGTCGGTTTCTCGCTGCACGCGGTGGCGGTCACCCAGGATCCGGACAACCTCCGCGACTATGTGCGGCAGACCAAGCGGTGGGCGATCGGGCTGTGGCAGACGGTGCGGCGCCACCCGCCCCGGGCGAACCTGTTCACCGGCATGGTCACCCTGCTGCTGATCGAGCTGATCACCTCCAGCCTGCTGTTCTTCCTGCTCCCGCTGGCCCTGATCGTGCTCCGGTGCCGGACCTGGCCGGGGACGCGCTGACCTGGCCGGGCTTCGGCGAGGTGCACACGGTCGTCGCGGCCCACCTGACGCTCACCGCGGTGCTGTTCGGCGTGGTGCTGCCCGACTACCTGCTCACCTGCGCGGTGGCGGTCCTCGAACGCCAGCCGCGGCTGCTGCTGCTCGGCGTGTTCTTCCCGTTCCTGCGGATGCTGGACGCCTGCATCGGCCTGTACGCGATCCCGGCCGCCTGGCTGTCCCGGTCCAGCGGCCGGTGGAAGAGCCCCGCCCGGCGCGCGGTGGACACCGGCGACGCGCCGCCGGGCCGGCCGCGGTGGCGAGAGGCCTGCCGGGCGGGCGGGACCCGCCCCGGGGCGGCCCACAGCCCGGGCCGGGCTGGGCACAGGCCGGGCCGGACGCGTTCCGGTCAGGGACGAGAGCGGCACGGAGTGCCGGCGGGCACGACCCGCATCCGCACTCCCCGGCGCGGGTGGCGGAGGCCATCATGTATCTGGGTGAGGAAAGGCCAGCCGCGACAGTGCACAGTGAGCTGATGGACCCAGTGCGGATACTGCTGGTAGACGACCATCTGATGGTTACCGAGGCGCTGGCCTCCCGGTTGTCTGCGGCCATGGACCTGTGGGTGGCCGGACGGTGCACCACCGCTGACCCCAACCTGCTCGAGATCGTCCGAGGACTGCGGCCCGACGTGATCACGATCGAGGTCGAGCCGCTCGGCCCGGCGGTGGGAGAGGTGCTGGCGGGCCTGGTCGCGGCCCGGCCCGAGGCCAAGGTCGTGGTGCTGAGCGCGGACCACGACATCGCGCACGGCGTGGAGGCGGCCCGGGCCGGGGTCTCGGCCTGGGTGGCCAAGGAGCAGGGCGCCGCCGAACTGGAAACCGTGATCCGCGGCGTGTGCCAGGGCTTTTCCTGGTTCCCGCCGGACATGCTCGGCGCGATCCTCGCTGAGCTGCGCGCCGACGTCGGCCGGGCCCGCGAGCACGAGGACGTGCTGGACATGCTCAGCCCGCGGGAGCGGGATGTCCTGCTCAGCATGATGGACGGCAAACGCGGCCGCCAGATCGCCCAGGACCTGCTGATTTCCACGGACACGGTGCGGACGCACACCCGGAACATCTTCGCCAAGCTCGACGTGCACAGCCGCCTGGAGGCAGTCCGGGTGGCCCGGGCCGCCGGCCTGCGGCCCCCGGAACGGACCGACGGATGAGCGTCCTGGTCCAGCCCCGAGCTGGCCGGGAAGCCGGCGCCGCCCGCGAAGCCCGTGAGGGCCAGGAAGTCCGGTGGCCACGATCATCACCCGGCTCGAGGGCGGCGCCGGGCAGCTGCGCTGCGCGGGGCGCTGGCCATGGACCCGGACCGCTTCGAGATGACGCATCATCACCGGGAGCGGGGACCCGGTCCTGCTGGAGCAGGCCGCCGCGGCCGGCCTGGAGGTCATCACCGAGCCCGCGCTGCGGGCCCCGATCGCGCCGCGCAGCGACCTGCGGGCCCTGGCGCGGCTGCGGGACCTGCTGGACCGCCGGCCCTTCGACATCGTGCACACCCACACCGCCAAGGCGGGGGTGCTCGGGCGCCTGGCCGCGCACCGCGCCGGGGTGCCGTGGCTGGTGCACACCTACCACGGCTTCCCGTTCCACGAGTTCCAGGCGGCCCCGCGGCGGCAGGCGTACGTGCAGATCGAGCGGAGCCTGGGCCGCATCACCGACCTGGCTCTCTGCGTTGGTACCGGGGTGGCGGTCGAGGCGGTCCGCCGCCGGCTGATCTCCCCCGAGCGGATCCGGACCATCGGGGTGGTCGCCGACGGTCCCGCCCGGCCCCGGGTGCCGCAAACGGCGGTCCCGCAAACGGCGGTCCCGCAAACGGCAGTCCCGCAGCAGTCCGTAACGGCAGTCCGTGAACGCACTGCCGTGACCACTGCCCGGGCCCGGGCCCGGGCAGCACTCGGCCTGCCCGGTGACGCGACCGTGGTCGGCGCGGTCGGGCGGCTGACTTACCAGAAGGCGCCCGAGGACTTCCTGGGCGCCCTACAGGCGCTGGGCCGGCCGGACGTGACCGGGGTCTGGGTCGGTGACGGGGAGCTGGCCGGGCGGGTCGCCGCGCAGGCCCGAAAGACGCCCGGCGTCCGGGTGGTGCTGGCGGGCCAGCGTGGCAACGTCCCGGAACTGCTGCCTGCCTTCGACGTGTTTGCGCTGCCCAGCCGCTACGAGGGGCTGCCCACGGCCGTGGTCGAGGCCATGGTTTGCGGCATCCCGGTCGTGGCTACGGCGGTGAACGCGGTCGGCGACGTGGTCGTGCCGGGCGAGACCGGCCTGCTCGTCCCGCCGGGCCGCCCCGCCCTGATGGCGGACGCTGTCCGCTACCTCCTGGATTCGCCCGACGCCGCGGCACGGATGGCCGCGGCGGCCCGGGCCCGGCTCGGCCAGCGGTTCGGCGAGCAGGCGCTGCGCCAGGCGCTCACGGCGGCGTACTCCTCCGGGGGTGCCGCAGCCTAGCCACGGCATGGTTAACTGTCCGTAATGCCTCATCCGGTAACTAGCCCGTGCCGGACGGTGACGTGCAGGAGATGAGGGGACGCGGGTTTACGAACCTGGCTCTGCCACCCGGGGGGTGCGGGGAGCGCCGGGGGGAACTAAATAGTCGGGGGGAACAAGTGGATCCGTCGTTTGACCGGCGACGGGGCCGGGGGCGCAGGCGGTCAGACGTTGAGGAACCGCTGGCCGTGCGGGGCCTGATGCATGATCTTGGCCACCAGATGACCACGCTGTCATACCTGGTCGAGGCCGTGCGCGGGGATGTGGACCTGCCCGGGAACGCGGGCTCCCGGCTCGAGTTGCTTTCGCTGGAGATGTCCCGGCTGCTCGACATCATCGCCCAGGAGATCCCGGGCGGCGCCGGGGTGCCGGCCGTGGCCGAGGTCGAGTTGCGCTCACTGGCCGGCCAGGTGACCCAGCTGGCCCGGATCGCGCACGAGACCTCGGTGGTCCTGGAGCCCGGGCCAGAGGTGACCGTCGAGGCCAGCCCGGCCCTGCTGTGGCGGGTGCTGACCAACGTGGTGGACAACGCGGCCCGGGCCGCCGGGCCGTACGGCCGGGTCGGGGTGACGGTCTCGGCCGCGGGTGACCGGGCTGCGGTCGACGTGATCGACGACGGCCCGGGCTTCGGCCAGGGACCGCCCGGGGTGGCTTCACTGGGGCTCGGCGTCGTGACCACGCTGCTCGAGTCGTGCGGCGGCGAACTGGAGATCCGGGCGCCCGAACCGGGCGGCGCCCATGTCCGGGTCGTGGTGCCGGTGCTGCCCCCTCCGGCCGTCCGGGCTCCCGGCGGGAAGGGCCAGGCGGTCCCGTGACCGGGCTCGTGATCGGGGACGACCACAGTGTCTTCCTGGACGCGATGTCCGCCGTCTTGCTGCAGCGCGGCTACCGGGTCACCGCGGCCGGCAGCGTGACGGACACCATCGAGACCGTGCGCCGGACCCAGCCGGACGTGTGCCTGATCGACCGCCACTTCGCCGGCGACGACGGGATCATGGCCATCAGCGCGATACTCGCCGCGAGCAGCCGGACCAAGGTACTGGTGCTCAGCGCCGACCCGGACACCGAGGGCATCCGCCAGGCCCTGCACGCCGGCGCGTCCGGGTACCTGCACAAGACCCGCGGGGTGTCCGCGCTCATCCGGGCCATCGACCGGGTGCAGCGCGGCGAGGTGGTGGTCGACGTGCCGAAGCCTGGCCCGGCCCGGCTGCCGGGCATGCAGGACGATGCGCACCGGCTGGCCGCGTTCCTCACCGCCCGCGAGCGGGAATGCCTCGGGCTGCTGGTGGAGGGCCTGGACACGGCCGGGATCGCGACCAAGCTGGGGGTCTCGCAGGCCACGGTGCGCAGCCATGTCCAGTCGCTGATGACCAAGCTCGGCGTGCACTCCCGGCTGGAGGCAGCCTCCTACGCCGTCCGCTACCGCCTGCTCGACGATGAGGTGACCCGCTTCCGCCCAGCCGGTGCCGGTTTAGCGTGCCGCCAGCGGCGCCGGCCCACCCGCGCCGCGACGGCCAGGCCGGCCGCGGCGAGGATCGCGAGCAGGACCCAGTCCACGATCTGCCGGGTCAGGTCGGCCGGGGTCGCGGTGAAGCTGTAGGAATCAGTGGTCAGTGTGCCCCCGGAGAACAGAGTCAGGCCGAAGCTGAGCCCGCTGGCACCCGCCGGCACGGGCGGCGTCGGCCAGCGGGCCCGGGTCCAGCCTGGGCTGGCCGGGAAGTACGGGCTCGACGTCCAGTACACCCAGCGCCCCGACCAGGTCCGGTAGTAGACCGAGTACTGGACCCGGGCCGTCGACTGATACCAGCTCCCCAGGGTGTATGACCGGCCTGGCCGGACCGGCAGCGAGCACTGGCCCAGGTCGAACTGGGGCAGCAGCTTGGCGTCCCCGCTGTGGTAGCCGGTGACGGTCAGCCGGTCCGCCCAGCGGCCCCCGTGGCTGTCGTTAGTGCGCTGCCATCGGGCGGTGTTGCGCCCGTAGCCACCCTCCATCCAGCATCGCGGGGTACTGGCCGGGGCTGTGGACGTCGTCTCCAGGGAGGCGCTCACCGCACCGGAGGAGGCGACCGACTCCAGTGACGGGTTGACGATCCCGTGCGGCCTGGCCGGCGCGACGCGCGGCGTTGCGCGGGCCGGGGCGCCGGTCACCTGGCCCACGGTGCGGACCACGGTCCCGGCCCGCTGCCGCTGGGCCAGCCACCGCGCGAACGCGTCCAGCATCGCCGCCCGCACCGCCAGGCCCCCGCACCGGCTACCGCCGCACACATGGTGGAACACCAGCGGCAGCCAGCCGCCCTGCCCCTCGGCGGCGGTGACGGTGCGCTCGAGACCGCGCAGCGTCCAGGTGCTGTCCACTTCCCCGGCCGTGCGGAGCACCATCGGATTGCGCGGCGGGATGCTCTCGGTGCGGGCGCAGCCGGGGCACCCGGGTGCGCGCAGTCCCACCACGCCGCGGGCGCTGGTGTAACCGCAGCCGCGGACGATGGCCTCGGCCCGCGGGCTGACCGCCCCGCCCGGGTAGGCGAAAGACGCCGCCCGGTAGCCCCAGGCGGCCAGGATCGAGCGGCTGCCGCAGACCTGCCGCCGGGCTTCGGCCGTGGTCAGTGCGGTCAGCCGGAGGTGCGACACGGTATGACCGCCGATTTCGTTCCCCGCCGCGGCCAGCTGGCGCAGGTCGGAGCGGGTCATGTAGCCCGGTGTCCCGACCGCGCCGGTGATGACATAGAAGGTGGCCGGCAGCCGGTAGCGGTGCAGCGCCCGGGCCGCGGCCACCTGGTCGGCGTCACCGTCGTCGAACGTCAGCGTCACGACGGTGCGCGGGGCGTGTCCCGCGGCGCTGGAGTCGGCGGCGCTGGAGTCGGCGGCGCTGGAGTCGGCGGCGCTGGAGTCGGCAGCGGCGGAACTCTGGACGGGGACCACGGCCGGCAGGACCAGGGCCACCGAGGCCAGGCTGACGGCCAGCACGCGGGCCAGCCCTCTGCGCTTCTGGCCCGGCTGCGGGTCGCCCGGCCCCGGGCCAGCCGACCGTGGGCCAGCCGACCGTGGGCCAGGCGACCGTGGGCCAGGCGACCGTGGGCCAGGCGACCGTGGGCCAGGCGACCGTGGGCCAGGCGACCGTGGGCCAGGCGACCATGGGCCAGGCAGCCACGAACCGCTGCCCGGCCACCAGCGTGGCCTCTGAACCTGCCGCAACGCGTCCCCCTCGGGAGACGCCCTGTGCCCCCCGCCTCCGACCAGGGTTCCAGCCTAGGCAGGCAGCCTGGCGATCCCTTCCCCCGTCCGGGTGAGCGCGGCTACCTCATCCGCGCGAAGCCCTGGTCCATCCGGGGGAGACACCGGGGGAGCCCCGCGCAGCACACTCCCCCTCCAGATGCCCGCGGCGGTGCGCACGCTGACCACGGCCCAGGCGGCCACCAGGGCCAGGTACAGGCCGGCCGCGGCCCAGCGGAGCGCGCCGTCCCCGGTGTGCAGGGCCAGGCTGGTGGTGCCGGTTACCAGGGTGCCGACCGGGAACGTGAACGACCACCAGGTCAGCGTGAACGGCAGGCCCGCCCGGGCCGCCCGGATCGTGATCGCGGTGGCCAGGGCGGCCCAGAGCACGGCGAACCCCCACACCGGGACGCCGTACACGACCCCGAAGGCCTGGAAGGCCGGCCCGTAGGGGGAGGGCAGCACCAGCCGCGCCGCGGCACCGAGCAGGCCAGCGGCGGTGATGGACTGCCCGAGCGGGCCGAGCACGATCCAGAGCGTGGGCACCATCGCGACTGGGCCGATCGAGTGCCGGGCCAGCCGCTGCCACAGCTGCGTGATGATCACCACGCTCGCGATCAGGCTGATCCCGAACATCGCGTAGCAGGCCAGCAGCAGCGTCAGCCGGGGCTGGCCGGCGGGCAGGTGCGGGATCAGCAGGGCCCCGGTGGCCGCGCTGACCATAGGGGGGACCACGGGCATGAGCCAGCCGCCGAACGCGGCGTCGGGCGCGGCCCGAAGCCGGGTGAACATCAGGTAGGGCACGGCCAGGCTGCTGGCCAGGCCGGCCAGTGTCCCCAGCGGCCACAGCACCGCGTCGATCATGAGGGCGGCGTGGGCCCCGATCAGCCCCGGGCCGAGCAGCAGCGCTCCCGCCCCCACGGTCAGCAGCGCCATCGGCGGCGCCCCGTAGAACTGCACCATGACCGGGTTCCTGGCGTGGCCCAGCGCGGCCTGCCGGTGCCTTGCCCAGTGCACGATCTCGGCCGCGGCCAGCACCAGGAGCCATCCGGCGGCCAGCACCCAGATGGCCGTGGCGAAGCCGCGCAGTCCGGGCCACTGGACGGGCAGGGTGGCCGCCGCTATGGCCACGATGCCGGTGCCCATCACCGAGGCGAACCAGTTGGGACCCAGGCTGGCGAAAGCGTCGGCGGGCCGTTCCAGGTCGCGGAGCGGGCCATGGTGGCCGGGCCGGCCCGGCCCCGCCGGGACCATACTGGCCGGACCCGCCGGGGCGCAACCACCCAGGGCAGAACGGGCCGGGGCCGCACGGGCCGGGGACGCAGAGGCCGGGATGGGAGGTGCGGGCGTGCTGGTGGTCATGACACCAGCCTCGACCAGGCCGGGCCATCCCGTTAGCGGGCCTGTCCCTGTCAACCCACAAGCAGGGCTTGTGGCCACCCACAGGCCGCCGTTGTGCCCCGGTTATCGTGGTGACGTGCCATTGAGCCCGCACGTTCCCGACCTGGCTGCCCTGGAGCTGTTCGTGGCCGTGGCCCGGTACGGCAGCATCGGGGCGGCCGCGCGGCACGCCGGGACCAGCCAGCAGGCCGCATCGGCCCGGCTCCGGGCGATGGAGGCCCAGGTGGGCACGATCCTGCTGGACCGGGATCCGCGGGGGTCGCGGCTCACCCCGGCCGGGGCGCTGCTGGTGGACTGGGCCGCGCCGCTGCTCGCCCAGGCGGGCGAGCTCGACAGCGGCATCGCCAGCCTGCGCCGGGCACGCGACGCCCAGCTGCGGGTCGCGGCGAGCCTCACGATCGCGGAGCACCTGCTCCCCGCCTGGCTGGTCGCCCTGCGCGACGAGTACGAGCGCGCGGCCCGGCGGCCCGCCGACATCACCCTGCTCGCGGCCAACAGCGAGGCCGTGGCGGGCATGGTCGCGGAGCACGGCGTGGACCTCGGCTTCGTCGAGGGCCCCACCCCACCACGCGGGCTGCGGTCCCGGGTGGTGGCCGCCGACCGGCTGGCCGTCGTGGTCCGCCCCGACCATCCCTGGGCCCGTCGCCGGTCCCCGGTCCGCCCGGGCGAGCTGGCCGCCACGCCGCTGGTCGAGCGGGAGGAGGGATCCGGCACCCGGGAGTCGCTGCACGCGGCCCTGGCTTCCTGCCTGGGCCCGGGCACCCAGCTGGCCGCGCCCGCCCTGCGGCTGAGCACTACCACCGCGGTCCGCCAGGCGGTCCAGGCCGGGGCGGGCCCGGCCGTGCTGAGCCTGCTGGCCGTGCGCGAGAACGTGGCGGCGGGGCGGCTGGCCGTGATCAGCGTCCCGGGGCTGGACCTGGGCCGCAGGCTGCGGGCGGTCTGGACAGGCGCGCCCCAGCCGCCGCCCGGCCCGGTCCGGGACCTGATCGCCGTGGCGGCCCGGCTCGCTGCGCCGGCCGGGCCCGGCTGAGCAGTGGCGCGGCCGAAGGGTCGTCACGCCGGCCGTGACGTGGTTGACTCCCAGGCACAGTGTTTTGTACGCCCAGGGGGTGCATCCGATGGCTCGCAAAGACCAGGCGGTGGTGTCCGCACAGGGCGGGAACCACCAGCCCAAGGCGGCCAAGGCCAGCAAGGCTGCGAAAGCCGCCAAGGCGGAGCGGCTGCCACGCAAGCTGTACGAGACCGAGCTCTACCGGCTCCAGGCCGAGCTGGTGAAGGCCCAGGAGTGGGTCCGCGCCGAGAAAGCCCGGATAGTCGTGATCTTTGAAGGCCGCGACGCCGCGGGCAAGGGCAGCACGATCAAGCGGGTTGCCCAGTACCTCAACCCGCGGATTGCCCGCATCGCGGCCCTGCCCGCCCCGACCGAGCGGGAGCAGTCCCAGTGGTACTTCCAGCGGTTCGTCGAGCACCTGCCCGCCGGCGGCCAGATCGTCCTGTTCGACCGCAGCTGGTACAACCGGGCCGGGGTCGAGCACGTCATGGGATTCTGCTCCAAGGAGGACTACGCCCGATTCCTGCACCAATGCCCGCTTTTCGAGCGGATGCTGGTCGAGGACGGCATACTGCTGCGCAAGTACTGGTTCTCGGTCAGCGACGCTGAGCAGCAGGAGCGATTCCGGTCGCGCCTGGAAGATCCGATGAGGCGGTGGAAGCTGTCCCCCATGGATCTGGAGTCGGTCACCCGGTGGGAAGACTACAGCCGGGCTAAGGACGAGATGATGCTGCACACCGACATCCCCGAGGCACCCTGGTACGTCGTGGAAAGCGACGACAAGCGGCGGGCCCGGATCAACATGATCGCCCACCTGCTCTCCACCATCCCCTACCACGACGTCCAGCGGACCACGCTGGAGCTGCCGTCGCGGCCGCCCGCGAAGGGGTACGTGCGGGTGCCGCGGGAAATGCAGACCTACGTTCCTGACCACGCGGCGGCCCTGGAGAAGCGCAGACGTGAGTAACGGCCAGCAGACGTGAGTAACGGCCATGAGTGA
Source organism: uncultured Actinomycetes bacterium (assembly GCA_963782185.1). Classification (GTDB taxonomy): domain Bacteria; phylum Actinomycetota; class Actinomycetes; order Streptosporangiales; family Streptosporangiaceae; genus RYN-230. The sequence goes on along the minus strand of CAWAJB010000027.1, from coordinate 201,738 downwards.
CGGCCATGCGCAGGAGCCGGAGCCGGACCGGCGCGCTCCCCGCCCGGCCGTCGCCACGTCGATCTGGGCCCTGGAGCATGCCCAGGACTTCGTTTCCGTGGCCGTGGGGGTCGTGCTCATCGTTCTCGCCGCCACGCTGGCGGTGTCCGGGGTGGTCAGCTTCGCCGAGGACGTGAAGCACTCGATCGCCACCGCCGCCATCAATCTGCTCGACCGGGTCCTGCTGGTGCTGATCCTGGTCGAGATCGTGCACACGGTGGTGCTATCGCTGCGCGCGCACCGCCTCGCCGCGCAGCCCTTTATCGTGGTCGGGCTGGTCGCCGTGATCAGGCGGATCCTGTTCCTGCTCAGCAACGAGCACGTCATCCCCACCGCCGAACTGGCCCTGCTGATCGGCATGGTGGTGGCTTTCGTGGCCGCCTACCTGGCGGTCAGCTACTTCGAGAAGCCCGATCCGGAAGGGGAGGGCCCGCCGCCCCTCGCCGGCGGGAAGAACAAGCCCGCTGATAGGGTTGAGACATCAGGCGGCTAACGATGCCGCCACTTCCGCGGGCGAGTGGCCCGCGTGGTCGCATCTGTGAGCAGTCCGCTTCCCGGTGAACCCACCCTGGTTCGCCGCTGTCGTGACGCTGGTCCCGCGGCGCGGCCCCCGAATCATGGATGGAGTTCACCGTGCCCCAGCGCCCCGCTGCCCCGGGATCCGGCTCGTCTGCCGGTCACCGGCGGCGGAGGCCGGCCCGCCCCGGCCGGTCGGCCGGCCCGCGCAGGCCGTCTCAGCAGGGCAGGCCGCACCGGCCCGCCCCGCCCCGTACGCCCCCCGCCTCCGAGCTCGAGCGCGCCCTGACCGCGGCGCTCAGCGAGCCGGCCCCGGCCGCGACGACGTTCGCCGAGCTGGGCCTGCCCGGCCCGCTGGTGGCGGCGCTCCGCGAGCAGGGCATCGACGCGCCCTTCGCCATCCAGGCCCGGGCCCTGCCCGACGCGCTGGCCGGCCGGGACGTACTCGGCCGTGCGCAGACCGGGTCCGGCAAGACCCTCGCCTTCGGCCTGCCCCTGCTGGCCCGGCTGGCCCACGCCGCAGGCCCCCGCCAGCCGCGCGCCCCGCGCGGGCTGGTCCTGGTCCCCACCCGGGAGCTGGCCAGGCAGGTCGCCGAGGTGCTTGCACCGCTGGGCCGCCGGCTCGGTGTCCGGGTCACCACCGTGTACGGCGGTGCCCCGATGGGCCGCCAGATCGAGCAGCTCGCCCGCGGGGTGGACATCGTGGTCGCCACGCCCGGGCGGCTCATCGACCTGCTCGAGCGCGGCGCCGCCAGCCTCGCCCAGGTCAACATCGCCGTGGTTGACGAGGCCGACCACATGGCCGACCTGGGCTTCCTGCCTGCTGTGATCCGGCTGCTCGACGAGACACCGCCGGACGGGCAGCGGATGCTGTTCTCAGCCACCCTGGACCGGGACGTGGACCGGCTAGTCACCAGGTACCTGACCGACCCGGCCCTGCACGCCGTCGCCCCGCTGACCGACCCGGGCCAGGCCGCGGATCACCAGATGTTCGTGCTGCCCGCGGCGGACAAGGTGGCGATCGCCGCCGAGATCGCCGGGCGGCCGGACCGCACCTTGATCTTCGTCCGGACCAAGCACGGCGCGGGCCGCCTGGCCAAGCAGCTCACCCGGGCCGGGGTCGAGGCGGCCGCGATCCACGGCGACCTCAATCAGAACCAGCGCCAGCGCGCCCTGGACGGGTTCGCCGCGGGCTACCCGCGGGTGCTGGTCGCTACCGACGTGGCCGCGCGCGGCCTGCACGTCGACGATGTCGGCCTGGTCGTGCACTTCGACCCGCCGAACGACCACAAGGACTACCTGCACCGCTCGGGCCGCACCGGCCGGGCCGGCGCGACCGGGACCGTGCTCGCCCTCGCCGATCCCGGGCAGGTCCGCGAGGTCGCCCGGCTGCACGAGGCGGCCGGGGTCAGCCCGGCCCGCCACCAGGTGCAGCCCGGTGCCTCGGCGGTCCGTGACATCGCGACGGCCGGGACCCCGATCCCGCCGCGACCGCCCCGCCCGGAACGCGCGGCGGGCGCCGGCCAGCCCAGCCGGCGCCAGCCTGGCCCAGGCCAGCCTGGCCGGGGTCAGCCTGGCCGGGGTCAGCCCGGCGCGCGCCCCCGCACTGGCCGCAGCGGCCGCCCCAGGACCGGGGTGGACCAGGCGTCCGGCCGCAGCCGCGGGCCGCGGGCCCGCCTGCCCGAGGCCAGCTAGCCCGCTGCCCATCAGCGCTTGCCCGGGTCGTTGCGCCGCGGCTGTGCGCAAGCCCGGTCCAGGTCGTCGCCGGGGGCATTGAATTGCCCCCCGGCGAACGGGCTCGGCTCCCGGGTGTGACCGCCATAACGTGGCGAAGTGGCCTTCGCCGAACGCCCCTAGGTGCATGTTTCCGCGAGGCCAGTCTGCGTGAACTCCGGCAGCGCCCGCCGCTGAACCAGCGCGGGCGGGGTCCGGCGGGGGCCTGGACGCCAGATGCTCACGCGGCCGCCCGCAGGCCCATCCGGCTGGTGCCCTGCCTGAGGAACGGCGGCCGGGCTGGTCTGCGGCGCTGGCCTGGGACCGCCCGACGGGCCGCGGGACATCCTTGCCCATCACGGGCACGCATGCGACGATCCCAGTACGTGGCACCGACCACCCAACCTTGAGTTTGAGCACTGGAGCGCCCCGTTGGCTCAGCCCGGCACGTGGTGACCGCCGCACCTGCCCAGGATGCCCGCCTGCGTGGCGAGCCGGTCGCGCGCGCCGTGTTCGAGGGGCTTCCTGACCGCTACGACCGGCTCGCCTACCTGCTCTCCATGGGGCAGGACCGGCGCTGGCGGCGGGCGGTGGTCAGCCGCACCGCCGCCGGCCAGCCGGGCCTGGCGCTGGATGTGGCGACCGGGCCGGCCGGGATTGCGCTGGCGGTGGCGGGCCGGACCGGGGCCGACGTGGTCGGGGTCGACCTGAACGAGCCCATGCTCCGCGCAGGCGTGACCCGGACCCGGCGTACCGGCGGGCGCGGCCGGGTGCGGCTCGCCGTCGGCCGCGCCGATGACCTCCCGTTCCCCGACGCGACCTTCGACGCGGTGACCTTCTCCTACCTGCTGCGCTACGTCGACGACCCGGCGGTGACCATCGCCGAGATGGCCCGCTGCCTGCGTCCCGGCGGCACCCTGGCCAGCCTGGAGTTCTACCTCCCCCCGCAACGCGCGTGGCGGCTGGCCTGGTGGTGCTACACCCGGCTGGCCCTGCCCGTGCTCGGCGCGCTGACCGGCGGCGCGGCCTGGTACCGGGTCGGCCGCTTCCTCGGGCCCAGCATCTCCGTGCACTACCGGCGCCATTCCCTCGACGATCACATCGCGGCCTGGCGGGCAGCGGGCCTGACCGACATCGGGGTCAGCGTGATGAGCCTGGGCGGCGGGCTGGTCATGTGGGGCCGTAAGGCCGGGCCGGCCGGGGGACCCGTTTCGTGAGCTCGCGGACCGAGAAGACCGCGTTCTACGCCGTGGGCCGTGGCACCGGGGGCTTCCGTGACTGGGTCACGCTGCTGCACCCGCCGTACACGCTCTGGCACCTGTCCTACGTGGCGATCGGGGCGGCGCTGGTGCCACACCCGGTGCTCTGGCGGCTCGCCGCCACGATGCTCGCGTTTTTCCTGGCCGTGGGCATCGGGGCGCACGCACTTGACGAGCTCAACGGCCGGCCGCTGAGCACGGGCATCGGCGGCGTGGTCCTCGCGGCCACCGCCGGGGTGTCCATCGCCATCGCGATCGTCATGGGCCTGATCGACGGGGGCCTGCGGCTGCTGCCGTTCGTCATCGCCGGCGCGATCCTGGTCTGCGGGTACAACCTGGAACTGGCCGGCGGCGTGCTGCACAGCGACTTCTGGTTCGGCGCGGCCTGGGGCGCGTTCCCGGTCCTGGTCGGCGCCTATGCCCAGCACTGGACGCTGCCGCCGCCCGTGCTGGTCGCTGCGGCGGCCGCGTTCTTCCTGTCCATGGGGCAGCGCTCGCTGAGTACCCCGGCCCGCGCGCTGCGCCGCCGGATCGCCTCGGTGTCCGTCCGGGTCACCTGGCGGGATGGCAGCCAGCAGGAACTCGGCCGGGCCGACCTGCTCGCCCCGCTGGAGCGCGCGCTCCGCTACTTCACGTGGGCCACCGGCACCCTGGCCGTGGCCCTGGTGCTGGCCCGGTGAGTGCGCCCGGTTTCGACGTGGTGGTGGCCGGGGCCGGCCCGGCCGGGAGCGTGGCCGCGCTGGTGCTGGCCCGCGGCGGCGCCCGGGTCGCGCTGGTGGACAAGGCGGCCTTCCCCCGCGACAAGGCCTGCGGTGACCTGGTCGGGCCGCGCGGTGTGGGCCTGCTCGACGAGCTGGGCGTGTCTGTTCCGGACGCCGGCCAGGGCGCGGACCTCCTGGTCGTGGGGCCGTCCGGGCACCGGGCGCGGCTGCCGGCCTTCCCCGGCCGGACCTATCCGGGCCACGGGGTGGTCATCCCCCGGGTCATCCTGGACGACGCGCTCCGGGCGGCCGCGCTCCAGGCGGGTGCGGAACCCATCCGGGCCCGGGTCAGCGGGGTGGACCGGGCGCCGGGCGGCCCGCTCCGCGCGCTGATCACCAGCGACGGCCGCAGGCTCGCCGCGGACGCCTTCATCGGCGCGGACGGCGCGCTGAGCCCCGTCGCCCGGCTGGCCGGGATGCTGGACCCGGGCAGCGCCCTGTGGGGCTTCGCCATCCGCTGCTACATCCCGGCCGAGGTGCCGCTGCCGTTGCTGGTCCTGCTGGACCAGGTGCCGTGGCGGATCTACCCCGGGTACGGCTGGCTGTTTCCCGGCGCCGACGGGCGGGCCAACGTGGGCATCGGGGTGGGCCTCGGCACCCGGCGGCGGCAGGCCCGGCTGCGCGGCGACCTGGACCGGTTCATCACCCTGCTGCGCACGTCGGGTGACCTGGCCCCGGAGGCCAGGCCCGGGCCGGTCACCGGCGGCTGGCTGCGGATGGGCGGCACCGGGACCCCGCCGGCGGCCGGGAACCTGCTGCTGGCCGGGGACGCGGCGGGGCTGATCAACCCGCTGCAGGGTGAGGGCATCGGCCCCGGCATGGTCAGCGCGCGGCTGGCCGCGGAGGCCCTGCTGGCCGGCCCCGGGCAGGCCGCCGCGGCCTACACCGGGACGCTGACGTCCGCGTTCGGCCGCTACCTGCCGGGGGCCGCGGCCCTGCAGGCCACCCTGCTGCGCCGCCCGCGCGCTGCGTCGGCCGGGGTCCGGGTGCTCACCGCGCCCGCGGTCCGCCGGGTCGTCGCCGGCACCTGGTCGCTGTACTGGAACGGGCTGGTGGACGGGGCCACCCCGCGGCCGGCCGCGTGGACGGCCGGGATGGTCCAGCGGGGGGCCAGCCGCCTGGGCCGCCGGTGGCCCGCGAACCCGCCGGACCTGAGCCACCTGGACCCCCGTCACCTGGGCCCGGGTGGCCCGGACGCCGGCGGCCCGGACCCTGGGCCCGGGAGCCTGGTCACTTCACCCGCCAGGGATGACGCGCGGCTGCCGTGACCTGATTGGCTTGGCCACACCCCCCCGGACCCCCCGGGAGGGACCTTGGCCACAGCCACCGCGCGGGGCAGCGCCGGTGCGGGGACGGCGCCGCGCCAGGCGTCCCTGGTCCTGCTGACCCTGATCGTGGTGGCCGCGGTCGCCAACCTGAACCTCACCGTGGCCAACGTCGCACTGCCCGACATCGGCCGGGCCTTCGACACCGGGCAGACCACGCTCGACCTGATCGCCATCGGCTACTCGCTCGGCCTGGCCGGGTCGGTGCTCTACCTCGGGGCGCTGGGCGACCGCTACGGCCGCCGGATGATGCTCGTGGCGGGCGTGCTGCTGTCCGTGCCGGCCTGCCTGATGGCCGCCTACGCCCCCGACGCCGCGGTGCTGCTGGCTGGCCGCCTGCTCGGCGGGATCTCCGCAGGCATGGCGTACCCCACCACCCTGGCCCTGATCACCGCGCTCTGGTCGGGGCCCGCCCGGATCAGGGCCATCGCCCTGTGGTCCGGTATCGGGGGCGCGCTCACCGCCCTGGGGCCCCTGCTGGCCGGCCTGGTCCTGCAGCACTTCTGGTGGGGATCAGCCTTCCTGCTCACCCTGCCGCTGGCGGCGGTAGCGTTGATCCTGGCGCTGGCCTGCGTGCCGTCACACGTCAACGAGACCACCGATCCCGTGGACAATCTGGGCGGAGTACTGTCGATGGTTTTCGTTGCGGGCCTGGTAGTAACGATCAATTTCGCGCCGGTACCGGGCGCGGCGACCCTGGCCCTCGGCACCGGCCTGGTGGCGCTGGCCGCAGGAGCCGGGTTCTTCCTCCGCCAGCGCCGGGCCCGGGTGCCCCTCTACGACCTGCACGTGGCGGGACGGCGCATCTTCTGGGTGGCCGCGGTGGGCGGGATCATCGTCTTCGGGTCGCTGATGGGCGCGATCTTCGTGGGCCAGCAGTACCTGCAGGACGTGCTCGGCTACTCGCCGCTGCGCGCCGGGGAGGCGATCCTCCCGGCGGCCGCGTGCATGGTGGCGTTCGCGCCCCTGTCCGCCCGGCTCACCCACGCCCGCGGGTCAGGCTTCACGCTGCTCAGCGGTTACGTGTTCTGCCTGCTCAGCTTCCTCACCATGCTGCTGCTGTGGAAGCAGGGCAGCTCGTACTGGGTCGTCGGGCTGGCGTTCGCGTTCCTGGGCGCCGGGGTGGGCCTGGCCGGCACGCCGGCCTCGCACTCGCTCACCAGCTCCGTCCCCACCCGCCGGGCCGGGATGGCCTCCGGCACCGCCGACCTCCAGCGCGACCTGGGTGGCGCGGTCATGCAGTCGATCCTGGGCGCGCTGCTCACGGCCGGCTACGCCCGGGCCGTCGCCCGCGAGGTGGCCAGCGCGCCCGACCGCGGCCGGATCACCAGCAGCGTCCAGAACCAGCTGGAGAAGTCCTTCGCCGGGGCCCAGGAGGTGGCCCAGCGCTACCCGCGGTACGCCAGCCAGATCACCGCGGCGGCGAAGAGCGCGTTCCTGTCCGGCGACGACTGGGCCTACACGGCCGCCATCCTCGGCGTCCTGCTCGGCGCGGCCCTGGTGTTCGCCCTGTTCCCGCGCAAGCCCGAGGAACTCGTGCTGCTGGCCAGGTACCACGCGGAGGACGGCAGCTAGACGCTCGGCCCGCGCTTCCTAGGACTGGGCGGCGTAGTTGTCCGGCTTCGCGCCGCCCAGCCGGGAGGTGTCCGGCGTCTGCGTCACCGACGACGGGCTGACGAACGTGCTGCCGGACGGCGTGACCTGCACCGCCTCGCCCGTCGCGCTGCCCTTCAGCAGCTGCTTCCAGGTGAGGAACCACACAGTGAAGCCGTCGCCCCACTGGCCGGCGTGCGGGCTGCCGGTGACCGTCACCGGCTCGCCGGGCGTCGCCAGGTTGTAGTACATCGCCGCGTGCTCCGGGGACAGGTTCACGCATCCGTGGCTGACGTTGGTGATCCCCTGCTCGCCCACGGACCAGGGCGCCGAGTGCAGGTAGTCGCCGCTGTAGGTGAACCGCACCGCGTCGTTGACCAGCTCGTTGTACCCGTTGCCGACCATCCGCACCGGGTTGCCCTTCTCCAGCGTGATGTAGGTGCCGTCCACCGTGTCCAGGCCGGGGCGCCCGGTGCTGATCGGCCAGTGGCCCCACAGCTTGCCCCGGTAGAACACGTTCAGGTAGTGGGTCTTGGTGCTGGCCACCACGACCAGCGAGGGCCCGATGTCGAAGGTCTGGGTCAGGTCCGCGGTGAAGAACACGCCGGGAGAGGCCTCCACCCCGGCCAGATGCCCGTTGAACGAGACCGTGGTATTCGCCGGCCAGTAGTTCATCGTCCGGAAGTACAGCGTCAGGTCGCCGTCCCAGTACCAGGCCCCGGTCACCGGCTTGGAGCTCTTGACCTGGAGTGACTTCTCCACCGCGGCTTTGTTGGTCACCGGTGAGCTGAACGTGATGCGGATGGGTATCCCGACCCCGTAGGACTGCTTGTAGCCCTCGAAGATCATGGCGGTGTCCGAGGCGGCCGGGGTGAGCGTGCGGAAGCTGCTCGTCGACGAGATCGCTGTCCCGGAGGAGTTGACCGCGGTGGCGTGGACCGTGTAGCTGCGGGACGGCTGCAGCGCCCAGCGGTTCTGCCAGACCGTGTGCGCGCCGTTGAACGAGCCGCCCACCGTCTGGTGCCCCGAGGTCACGGTGACGGTCTTGATCGTGCCGCTGGCCGCGGTGACCTTGATCCCCTTGCCGGGGTTGACGTTGTGGTGCCCGTCAGCCGGGCTGATGTGCAGCTCCGCGGCGGCCGCGGAGGCGGAGGCGCTGGCCGCGCTGCGCGAGGCCGCGGGCGTGGTGGGGGCTGGTGACCCGCTGGAGCAGGCCGCGGTCAGCAGGCCTGCCGCGCCGGTCAGGGCGATGATCGCGATCCAGCGGCCTGGCCTGGCGGTCCTGCCCCGGGAGGCGGTCCCGGTGTGCGTCTGGACGTCCGTCCTGTCGCTCTGCCGCACTGCCGGTCCTCCTGTTCCTGACCACTCGCTGTTAGTGGTGGCTACCCCGGCTGTTCCCGGGCGAAGCACCCACTGTTGAGACGGACCGGGCACGCCGGAGGTTGCCGTCCCAACGTACCCGGCCGCCGCGACCCCGGCGAACCATGAGAAGACCGCCGATTGCGGCCACCACGACGATGCCGGTCGCCGTCCAGGGCACGTAGTCGCCGAGCCGGTCGTAGAGGGTGCGCGCGCCCGCCGGGGGCAGTCCCAGCCGGACCACGGTCACGCCCCGCTGCCGCGCGGTCATCAGGGCCAGCAGCCGCCCGCGCGCATCGAAGGCCACCGTGTCCCCGGTCAGCGCGGCCTGCACCACGGGGCGGCCGGTCTCCGCGGCCCGCACCGCGCTCAGCGACGCGTGCTGGGCTGGCGCCCAGCTCCCCTGGAACGTCGAGTCAGAGGTCTGGTACACGATGAGCTGGGCCCCCCGGTCGGCGTTGACCCGGGACATGTCGGGAAAGGCGGATTCGAAGCAGATCAGCACGCCGAGTGGCAGCGGCCGGCCGAGCCGGTCGGTGGCGTGGACCAGGTGCGCGCCGTCGCCCGGGATCATGTTGCTCGCGGCGGCCCGGCTGATCGTGGCCAGCCAGCCGAGCACGGCGCGCAGCGGGATGTACTCGCCGAACGGGACCAGCCGGGTCTTGGTGTAGGAGCCCACGATGCCGCGGGGCCCGATCAGGAGGGCCACCTTGGAGTGGGCGCCGTCCGGCAGCGAGGCATCCTGGTTCACCTGCACCTCGGCGCCGGTGCTCACGGCCAGCTGCCTGATCTGCCGGAAAAGTGCCGGCTGGCGCTCGATGTCGGTGCCGACACTGCTCTCACCCCAGACGATCAGGTCGGGGCGGGCGGCACCGTTTTGGCCGGCAGTGGTTTGGCCGGCAGTGGTTTGGCCGGCAGCGGTTTGGCCGGCACCGTTTTGGCCAGCAGCGAGCCGTCCGGACAGCTGCAGGCTCGCATCCACCCGCTGATGCTTGCTGCTGGTGATGCCCGGCTGCACCAGGGCCACGGTCACGTGCCGGACCGGCGGCACGGCCGCGGTGAGGGCGAAGGCCACCGGGCCCGCGGCCAGGGCCACGGCGACCCCGGCGGCCCCGGCGGCGCGCACCATCATGCCCCGGGCCAGCAGCAGGATCGTGATGCCCGTGTTCACCGCGACCAGGGCGAAGCTGATCAGCCAGACGCCACCTACCGAGGCCAGGGCCAGCACCGCAGGATGCTGCCACTGGCTGGCGCCCAGCACGTCCCAGGGGCCGCCGAACCCCTGCCAGGACCGGGCCCACTCGGTGAACACCCAGTAGCCGGGCAGCACGGCGAGCGCCGCGAGCGCGCGGGCCCGGCGGAGCGGCGGCCGCAGCAGGACCCAGGCCGCCACCCCGAACCCCGTCCACAGCACCCCGAACACCACCGCGACGAGCAGCAGCGCCGGGCCGATGCTCGGGATCAGCCAGTACAGGGAGGCCAGGATGAAGCCGGCGCCCAGCCACCAGCCGCGCACCGCGGCCTCCCGGGCGGACGGCGCGGCCGCGATGATGAGGATCGCGGGTACCAGCCCGCACCAGCCGAGGAATTCCAGGTTCAGCTGCGGGAAGGCCAGGGCAGGCAGCGCGCCTGCCGCCAGCGCCGCGTACCGGAAAGGCTTGGCGAAGGCCCGCCATACTGCCATGGCTACCATTGTCAGCCCATGCCCGGGCGCCGCGTCAGCCCGGCCCCATCCGTGGCGCGGGCGTTATCCGGAGCCGCCCGCGGAACTGCCGGTGCCGCGGCGCCGGGCCCCGCCGGCCGCGCGGGCGATCGCCCAGCCCAGGGCCAGGATGGTCAGCGCCGTAAGCACGGCCTCCGGCCAGCCGGCCAGCCGGTCGGCGAGGGTGAGGCCGCTGCGCAGCGGGACCCGGGTGTCCAGCACCGCCCGGCGCCAGAGCCCGGTGCGGGCCAGTACGGCGCCGTCCGGGGCGATGATGGCGCTCTCCCCGGTCGTGGACGCGTACACGATGGCACGGTCCGACGTGATCGCCTGGATCCTGGCCATGGCCACCTGCTGGGTGGACTCACCGGACTGGCCGTCCACCTCGAACGTGGCGTCGTTGGACTGCACCGCGAGCAGGTTGGCGCCCGCGGTCACCTCGGACCGCACCAGGCCATCGAAGCCGACCTCGTAGCAGATGACGTCACCCAGCCGGACCGCTCCCTGGCGGAACACCACCGCCCGGTGACCGGGGGTGAAGTTGACCGGCTGCAGGCTGACCAGCGAGGTGATGTGCGCGAGCAGGCCGCGGAACGGGATGTACTCCCCGAACGGGACCAGCTGGCGTTTCACGTACACGGCCACCGGGCCCCGGCGCGGCAGCCAGAGCTGGCCCGTGTTGCGGAGCGGGTCCTGCAGCAGCGCGCCGACCAGGATGGGCCGGTCGATGGCGGCCACCGCGCTGGCGATCGTGGCGTAGATGGCCGGGTACTGGATGGGGTCCAGGTCGGTCGAGTTCTCCGGCCAGATCACCATGTCCGGGGCGGGCCGGGCACCCGAGGCGACCTGCGCGGCCAGGGCCCGGGTCGCGGCCGCGTGGTTCTGGGTGACCGTGCTGGCCCGCAGCAGGTCCGGCACGGACCGGGCGTGCGGGACGTCGCCCTGCACCGCGGCCACCGTCGCGATGCGCTGCCCTGGCCCGGCCCCGTCCACCGGGAGCAGGCTGCCGGCCAGCGCGACCCCGGCGGTCGCCGCCGTGGCGGCCGCGGCGGCCAGCAGGCGGCGGCGGTCGCGGTCCGGGCGGACAGCGACGCGCAGGACCAGCCAGGCCAGCATCGCGCCGGTCACCGCGACGAGGAAGGACAGCAGCGGGGGACCGCCGATCGCGGCCCACCCCGCGGTCGGCGCGCCCGCCTGGCTCATCGCCAGGCGGCCCCAGGGGAAGGCGTAGGGCCAGCGGGCCCGCATCGCCTCGGCCGCCACCCACCAGCCGCCCACCGCCAGCGGCCAGCCGGGCAGGCCAAGCAGCAGCCGCTGCCCCACCGCGAGCAGGCCGAAGATGACGGCCTCGGCGATGGCCAGCGCCGCCCACGCGTACCAGGCCACGTTGACCAGCCAGGACAGCAGCGGCACGAAGAACGCGATCCCGAAGACCAGCCCGATGACGAAGGAGGCCCGCAGTCCCTGGCGGTACAGGGCGATCACCAGCAGGGCCGGCCCGGCGGCCGCCAGCGGCCAGATGCCCACGGGTGGGAACGCGGCGGCCAGGGCGGCCCCGCCGCCCAGGGCGGCCAGCAGGGCCCAGTGCCGCCGCAGCCCGGCGCGGCTCCCGGGACCACCGGCTGACGCGGGGGCGAGCCGCCCGGCGGTGGCCACGCCCGCGGTGCTGCCCTCCGGGATCCGCTGCATGGCCCGAGCGTACAGTCTCGACCCCTATTAACCCGGAACGCGGTTCTTCAGCGTGATAACGTCATCACAGCCTGTTCCCAGCTGGGGGGATGGGCGAACCCCGACCGCCCGGCACGAGGGTCCGTCAGTGATCAAGATCCGCTATGCCGACCTGCCTGACGGCCTCCACGCCGACGTCCGCACCTGCGGGAGGCGGCCGGTCATCTATCTGGTGCCGGGCCTGTCCGCTGCCCAGCGCCGGGACGCCCTGCGCAGGTTAATCCGGACCTCACGGCTGGGGCACGGGCCACGGTTGCGGGCCAGCGGGGTCGCGTTCGCGGTGGCCAGGGACGTCGCGAAGTCCACCGGGTGCAACGGGCTGGCCGCGGTCCGGTGCCACCCCGCCGGGTCAGCGGTCCTGGCCGCCCTGGTCGCGGCGGTCGTCGTCTGCTACGCCCTCTTCGTCACCGTGACGGTGCGGTTCAGCCCTCGCCCCGCCGGGCCGCCCGCCGCGGCCGGCGCGGCGCCGTCCGCGCCGCGGGACACCGGCGGCCCGGCCCGGGCTCCGGGAGACCGGGTCCACGCCCCGGCGGTCACGCCGTCCCAGGCCGCCGCGGAGCACGGCGGGTCGCCGGAGGCGGCGGGCGCCGGGCAGCCGGGGCACGGGCCTTCCGGCTCCGGGCGCGCGACCAGTCCCGCGCCGCTGCCCACCGGCACCTGGTCGGCCCCGGGGGGCGTGCTGCCGTCGGCCTCGCAGCTGGCCCCGTCGCCCACCCCGTCGTCCACCCCGTCGCCCGCACCCTCCCCGGCGCCGCCGGCCAGTCCCGGCGCGCCGCCGCCCGCCGACCCGGGCGGGCTCTGCGTCCAGATGGGTCCCCTCGGCGTCTGTATCTCCGGGTAAATCGGTATCTCCGGGTACCCTGCCAGCGGGACGACGGGAGGCACGTGCGTGAGCCGCCGGGGCTGGATCCTCTTCACGGCGATGAGCCTGATCTGGGGCGTGCCTTACCTGCTGATCAAGGTCGCGGACGGGGGGGTCTCGGTTCCCGTCCTGGTCTTCGCGCGGGTGGCCGGGGGGGCCGTGGTGCTGCTGCCCCTCGCGGTGTACCGCGGCCAGGTCAGGGTGCTGCTGGGACGCTGGCGCTGGCTGGCCGTGTTCGCCTGCGTGGAGATCATCCTGCCGTGGCTGTTCCTGTCGGCCGCGGAGCGCCGGCTGTCCAGCTCCATGAGCGGCCTGCTCATCGCGTCGGTCCCGATCATCGGGGTGGCCCTGGCCCGGCTCAGCGGAGGAGGTGAGCGGCTCACGCCGCTGCGCTGGGCCGGCCTGCTCGGCGGCCTGGCCGGGGTGGCGCTGCTCGCCGGGCCTGGTGCGCTGCACGGTGACCTGTGGTCGGTCACCCTGGTGTTGCTCACCGCGCTGGGGTACGCCACCGGGCCGCTGATCGCCAGCCGCAAGCTCGCTGACCTGCCCGGCCTGGGGGTGACCGCGGTCTGCCTCGGGTTCGCGGCGGTGGTCTACGCGCCGGCGGCCGCGCTGACCTGGCCTCAGTCCGTCCCGTCCGCCGCGGTGCTGGCCAGCCTGGCCGGGCTGGCGCTGATCTGCACGGCCCTCGCGTTCGTGCTGTTCTTTCAGCTGATCTCAGAAGTCGGCCCGGCCCGGGCCACGGTCATCACGTACGTGAACCCGGCTGTGGCCGTGATCCTGGGGGTGGGCGTGCTCGGCGAGCCGCTCACCCCGGAGATCATCGCCGCGTTCGGCCTGATCCTGGCGGGCTCTGTGCTGGCCACCCGGTCCGGCCAGCCGGCCGGCGCCGGGGGCACGGTACATCCAGGGACGGCGGGGGACGTGGAAGGTGAGCCCGGCGCGGCGGGACAGCCACCGCGGACCCCGGCCGCGTCATGACAGATGCGGCGGACCTCGATGCCCTGCTCACCGCGCCCGGCGCGGAACTGCTGGCCTCCCTGCGCGACCAGGCGCTGACCCCGGACACCGCGCTGGCGCTCGGCACCCGGCTGCGCGAGGGGTACCCGTCCGCGCTGGTGGCGGCGGCCCTGGCCCAGCACGAGCTCCGGCTTGCCGCCCGGGCGAAGTTCAGCCGGGCCCTGGACATGTTCTTCACCCGGGCCGGCCTGGAACAAGCCTCCGCCGAGGTGGTGGCCCGGCACCGGCAGCAGCGGTTCGCGGCGGCCGGGGTGGTGGCCGACCTGTGCTGCGGCGTCGGCGGTGACCTAGTTGCCCTGGCCGGGGGGCATCAGGTCCGGGCGGTGGACCGGGATCCGCTGCACCTGCGGATGGCCACGCTGAACGCGGCGGCCTACGGGGTGGGCGGCGCCGTGCGGGCCACCCGGGCCGACGTCCGGGAGGCCGACCTGGCCGGGGTGGACGCGGTGTTCATCGACCCGGCGCGGCGGACGGGGCAGCGCAGGCTGGGCCCGGGCGCCAGCGAGCCGCCGCTGGACTGGTGCCTGGGCCTGGCCGGCCGGGTCGGCGGGCTGGGCATCAAGGCCGCCCCGGGAATCGCGCGGGACGCGGTGCCCGCGGGCTGGGAACTGGAGTTCGTCGCGGTCGGGCGGGACCTGAAGGAGGCGGTGGCCTGGTCACCGTCCCTGGCGGGCCCGGCCACCCGGGCCACCATCCTGCCCGGTGGCCACACGCTCATCCCCGTGCCGGGGCCGCCGGTCCCGGTGGCGGCACCCGGCCCGTTCCTCCTCGACCCGAACCCCGCGGTGACCCGGGCCGGGCTGGTCGAAGAGCTAGCCCGGCAGCTGGGGGCGTGGAAGATCGACCAGCGGATTGCGTTCCTGTGCACCGATGCCGGGGTGCGCACCCCGTTCGCGCGGACCCTGCAGGTCATCGACGCCGGGCCGTGGAACCAGAAGCGGCTGCCCGCCCGGCTGCGTGACCTCGACGTCGGCGCGCTGGACATCCGCCGCCGGGGGCTGGCCGGCGACGTGGGCCAGCTGCACCGCCGGCTGAAGCTGACCGGCTCCCGCCGGGCCACCCTGGTCATGACCCGGGTGGCGGACCGGCCCTGGGGGCTGGTCTGCCTCGACGTCGCCGGCTGACGGGCTCCTGGCGGCGGCGGTGAGGGGGTGTGGTGGCCGTCCCGGAGGTGCTCCGGAGCTACGCAGCACTGGCCACCCTGGGCCGTCAGCAGGGCTAAGCGCCGGGTACCGCGGCCTGGCCGCCGGACAGCACGGCCAGCAGGGCGCTTCCCTCCGGTGAGCCGAGCCCGGTGCAGGCATCCCAGCCCGGCCCGGCCGCGTAGGCGCCGTTGCTGCCGCTGGTGATATCGCGGAAGCCCGGCACCACCGCACCCGCCGTCACGCCCGCGTACAGCTGCGGCTGGAACAGCCCGAACGGTTTCCCGGTGGACTGGGCCAGCCGGGTGATCAGGGCCGCCCACAGCGGGGCCACCGCGCTGGTGCCGCCGACCACCATGGACTGGCCGTCCACCCGGACCTGGTATCCGGTAGCCGGGTCCGCGCAGCCCGCCACGTCCGGGACGCCGCGGCCCGCCGCGGTCCCCGCCGCCGCCCCCGCCCGGACCGGCACGCCCGCGGCCGTCTGCCAGGGCGGGAGGCCGAACGCGTCGCTCACCCCGCCGCCGGTGGCGCCGCGCGAGCCCCCGTCGTTCCAGACCGTCTCGGAGCTGATCACGCCGGTCCCGGCGTCGCCGCGCAAGCTGGTCCCCCCGCAGGCCAGCGCGTGCGGGCTGGACGCGGGAAAGTCGACGTGGATGCCGCTCTGCCCGTCGCTGCTGCCGTTGTCGCCGGCCGCGGCGCAGACCGTGACTCCCAGCGCGGCCGCGTCGGCCAGGGCCTGGTCCAGGGCGGTCCGGGCCTGGGCGGTCCAGGAATCCTCCGACTGGCCCCAGCTGATACTGACCACGGTGGGCGTGGGGGTGGCGTGCACCGCGGTGGTCACCGCGTCCACGAAACCCTGGTCGGTGTTGGGCGCGAAGTAGACGACCTGCGCCGCCCCGGGGGCCACCGCGCCAGCGACCTCGATGTCCAGCAGGACCTCGCCGTCCGCGCCATTGGGATCCTGGCCGGGCTGGTTGACGGCGCCGTCCACGCTGGCCGCGGTGACCGAGGGACCCGGGACGCCCAGCCCGGCGAAGTAGGGATCGAGGTCACTGCGGCCGAACCCGCCGCCGAGCTCGATGATCGCGATCGTCTGCCCGGTCCCGTCCGTGCCCGCGGGGAACTGGTACAGCGAGGCCACCTGCGGAGGGGTGTAGGACGTGGAAGCCGCAGCCGGGGCAGGCGCGGCACTGCCCGGTGGCGCGGGTGCATCGGCCCGGACCGTGGCGGCCGGTGCCCGGCGGAAGTGCGCGCTGGCTTGCGGCCGGTCGTCCAGCCCCAGCACGGCGAGAACGATGCCGTCCAGTTCGGCGGGAACCTGCAGGCCTCCTTCGCGGTAGCGGTGCTCGACCATGGCCCGCCCGGTGACCGCGTCCGGGGAGCGCACCAGGCGCAGCCGGGCCCCGAACGTTGCGGACAGCGCCGCGACCGTGCCCCGCACCATGACCCGGCGGGCGCCGGCGCCGGCGCCGGTGACCTGCAGGCCGTGCCCGGCCAGCACGCTCGTGATGAGCGACAGGTCGGCCGGGTCGGTGCCGTGCTGTTCGGCGAACTGCTGCGGGGTCAGGGTGGCCGGTCCCTCGACCAGATCCCTGGGGAGCGCGGCCCGGCGGCGCGTCACGAGCGTCACCTCGATCTCCTGGGACTGATCCACTGCGCCCAGTTCCTGCGGCTGCGGGAGCGAACCGCGCTCGCTGCCGGGCAATGGCACGAAGGAATGTCCCGTCATGATCGCTCCCTGGGTGGCCGACGCCGTTCCAGCAGCCAGTATGGCGTGCCACAAGGAGGCCTGGGGAGCCGTTCCCGTGCCAAACGGGCGGCGGGCTCATCAGGGCGGGAAATGCGGAGGGTGAGACGGCCAGGAATACCGCGCCGGGCACGGACAGCCCTCCGGTTATGCCTGAAGGGAAGGCCTGCTAGATCACATGCGCGGGGATATGCCGGGGGGCTGGTCACCGTCCGCCGCCGGGCCGATCTCCCGGTGGTGGTGGTGATGATGGTCCCGGTGCCGGTTCCGCTGGTCCTTGGCTGGCTCCGCCTGGCCGCGCCGGACGTTGACTCCGCCCATGAGCGCGAGGCCGACCACCCGTACCCTGGGCGCGCCCGGCAGCCCGGGGCCGGTGGCCCGGTGATCGAAGCCGCCCATGATCCCGAAGCCGGACACGTCCACCTCGACGTCCTCGCCCACGGTGATGTCCACCCCGCCCATCAGGGTGAAGACGTCGATGGTGACCTCGCGCTGGCTGAACCGCGCTTCCCGCAGGTCGAGCTGGACGCCGCCGAGCACGGCGACCACGCTGTGCCGCGGCGGAACCACCCACGCCCCGCCCCGGTCCACGCCGCCCAGGATCGCGACGGAAACCCCGGACCCCGGCTCCCCGCCGATCCGGGCGGCCGGGAACGTGCCCGGGGCCGTGTCCAGCGCCCCAGGCCGCTGCTCCCCGGAGGCCGGCAGATCGGCGGTGACCTCGCTGAGGTCACCGTAGGTCCGGGCCGCGTAGGCGGCCCCGAGCCGCTGGTCCAGTTCGTCGAACGTGATCCGGCCGTCGCCCGCGGCCTGGCGCAGGAGTTCGGCGGCCTGTTCCCGGTCGGCGTCGGAGACCCGGAGCTGACGGCGGTCGGCGGGCTGGGGGAGTTCACTCATAACCTGATCCGCTTCACTCGCCGGTCGTCTGCAGCTCGAGATAGCTGACGCCGCGCATGTCCAGCCAGGTGCGCCCCGCGGACCGGGTGACGCGGAGCACCACCTCGCCGCAGGTGCCGCAGCGGGCCACCAGACCCGGGGCATTGGTGTACACCATGGCCTGGCCTATCGCCTCGCGCGTGCCGCACGAAGCGCACTGGCCGACCGCGGAGGTGATGTCCACGGCGAAGACCTCGCCGAGGGTCCCGGCGAGCACGTTGCCGTCCAGGTGCGTGGTCACGGTTGGCCTCCCGAGGGTCCGAAACGTTCGGTCTTGATCACGCCGGGATCGTGGCCCGCCTTCACCAGCAGGCCGGCCGCGGCTTCGACGAATCCGGTCGGGCCGCAGATGAAGACCGCAGGCGCGGCCTCCGGCGTCCAGCCCTGGGCGGCCAGCACCACCGGGTTGAGCCGGCCCACCCTCGCCCGCGCGCCCGCCGGGGCGCTGCGGGTATAGACGTAGGTGACCTCCAGCCCGTCCCCGGCCCGGCCGCGACGGGCGAGTTCGGCCGTGTAGAGCGCAGTCTCCGGGGTGCGGACCGAGTACACGAGCCGGAAGGGGTCGCGGCTGCCCACGGCGGCCCGGGCGCGGATCATGGACATCAGCGGGACCACGCCGCTTCCCCCGCCGACCAGCAGCACCGGGCCCGCTACCGCCGGGTCCCACGCGAACCAGCCGCCGATCGGGCCGCGCAATTCCAGCGGGAAGCCGGGCTTGAGCACGTCGGTGAGGTAGGGGGACACCTCGCCGTCCTCCAGCCGCTGGACGGTCAGCTCCAGCCGGCCGGGGCCGGGCGCGGAGGCGACCGAGTACGACCGCTGGGTGGAGTAGCCGTCGGCGGCGGTGAGCCGGACGTCCACGTGCTGGCCCGCGGTGTGCCCGGCCCAGCCGGGGACGTTGACCGTGATGGTGCGCGCGGTGGCGGTTTCCTCCCGCACGTCCGCAACCATGCCCACCTGCCAGGTCAGTCGCCCCAGTACCGCTGCTCGCGCCATGGGTCTCCGTAGTTGTGATAGCCGAGGCTCTCCCAGAACCCGGGCTCATCGTTGTCCAGCAGGTCGATGCTCTGGACCCACTTGGCTGACTTCCACAGGTACAGGTGCGGGACGAGCAGTCGCGCCGGGCCGCCGTGCTCGGCCTCGAGCGGCTCGCCGTCGTACTCGTACGCCACCCAGGCCTGCCCGTCCAGCAGGTCCTGGAGCGGCAGGTTCGTCGTGTAGCCGCCGTAGCTGCGGGCCAGCGCGTACTCGGCGCTGGTCTCCGCCTCGGCCAGCAGCGTGTCCAGGGATACTCCCCGCCACGGGGTGTGCAGCTTGGACCACTTCGTCACGCAGTGCAGGTTGACGGTGATCTCCTCACTGGGCAGCGCGCGGAACGCCGCCCAGTCCCAGCTGTGCACCTGGCCGGTCTCGGTCCTGATGCGGAACTCCCACGAGCCGGTGTTCACCCGCGGGGTCGGCCCCGCGGACAGCACCGGGAAGTCGGTGACCAGATACTGACCCGGCGGGAGCTTTTCACGCTCGTCCCGCGCGCGGCCCTTGAACCCGGGAGACACAATGCCCATGCGGCTAGCTTGCCATTCCCGGGCCGGGAGCGGCAGGGCGGGATCGGTGAGGGCCGGGATCGGTGAGGGCCGGGATCGGTGAGGGCCGGGATCGGTGAGGGCCGGGATGGTGACGTCCGGGCCGGGCGCCGGGGCGTCCGGGCGGGATCCCGGACCGCCCGGCGCCGGCGCGGCTAGTGCAGCTGGCGGCGCCAGTCGGCGGGAACCCGGCCGGCCGGGCCGGGAACCGGCTGGTCTACCGGGTGGTGCTCTGGCGGGGCCAGCGGCGGGCCGTCGTAGAACTGCTCCTCCGGGTAGCTCCAGAACCACGACTCGCCCGGCTCGAAGCTGCGGACCAGCGGGTGGCCGCTGGAGGCGGCGTGCGCGCTGGCGTGCTGGGACGGTGAGCTGTCACAGCAGCCGATGTTCCCGCACTCGGCGCACCGGCGCAGGTGGAACCACCAGCCGGAGGCCGCCTCGCATTCCGCGCAGCCGGTTCCGCTCGGCGGGACGGTCGGATCCAGGCCCGGGATGTCAGCCATTCAGCTCTCCTCGGTGGCGGCGGGCGCCGCGGCGCCCGGCGCCACCACGCTATCGGCCTCACTGGCGGTGATGGGCAGCCGGACCTGGAACCGGGTGTTCCCGGGCTGCGACTCGACCCGCAGGTCCCCATGGTGCCGGGTCACCACGATGCGGTAGGAGATGTCCAGCCCGAGCCCGGTGCCCTCACCGACTGGCTTGGTGGTGAAGAACGGCTCGAAGATCCGGTTCTGGATGTCCCGGGGGATGCCGGGCCCGGTGTCAGCGATCTCCACCAGCACCCGGTCATCGTCCCGGGCCGTGCGGACGGTCAGCGTGCCGTGGCCGTTCATCGCCGAGACGGCGTTATCTATCAGGTTCGTCCAGACCTGGTTCAGCTCTGCCGGGTAGCCGGGGATGGGCGGCAGGCTGCGGTCGAAGTCCTTGACCACGGTGATCCCGTCCCTGAGCTTGCCGGCCAGCATCATGAGCGTGCTCTTCAGCAGCTCGTGCACGTTGACCACCTGATAGGGCGCCCGGTCCAGCTGGGAATACTGCTTGGCCGCCGTGACCAGGTGGGAGACCCGCTTGGTGGAGTCCTCGATCTCGTTCAGCAGCAGCTCGGTCTCGACCGTGTAGTTCAGCCAGCGGATCGAGGCCTCCAGCGTGCCGTCGTCCACGACCGCCGCCACCTGGTCCAGCCAGACGGCGTCCAGGCCGGCCTGGACGAAGGTGGGCGCGAGGTCCCAGCCGCCGCTGATGCCGTGGGCCTCAAGCCAGTCGCCTACCGCGTCCTCACGGTCCGAGGCTTCCATGGGGGTCAGTTCCGGCGCCTTGGCCACCCGGTCCGCGGCCTCCTCCTGGAGCCGGATCAGAGTTTCGAGGCAGGCGGGATCAAACCGGCCGCTGGCCATCATCCCGAGCTTGTGGCGCATGCCGGCCACCCGGTCGCGCAGCGTCGAGGTAGCCCGGACCGCGGCGGCCGCCGGGTTGTTCAGCTCGTGGGTCAGCCCGGCCGACAGAGAGCCCAGGGCCAGCAGCCGCTCCCGCTGGCCGACCTGCTGCTGGACGTTCTTGATCCCGAAGAACAGCCCCTCCAGCATGTGCACGGCCATCGGGAACCAGTCCCGCATCATCGACGCGAACTTGTCGGCGTCCAGCACGTAGAACCGGGTCGGCTCGGTGACCCGCAGCGAGTTGTCGTAGACCTGGGGGACCCGGTCGCCCAGGTAGGCGCGGAACGCCCCCGTATACGAGCCACGGTAGGAGGAGCGGTTGACCTCGACGTCGTCACCGCCGATCCGCCGGGACATCACCAGGGTGCCCTCGATCATGACGTAGAAGCAGGCCGCGGGCTGGCCCTCGGCGTACACCGGGCCGGGCGGGAACAGCTCCACCCGCCCTTCCCGGCACAGCCAGGCCAGCTGCTCGTCATCCAGCTTCTCGAACAGGAACAGGCTGCGCAGCTCGCCGGCGTCGCACGGCATCGTCTGCCGGCTGCTCGCGGGGTCCTCGGCCGTAGTTGCGGCGGGCGGCTGGGTGGCCGGCTCTGGCTGGGTCTGTTGGGTCATGAGATCGCGGCATGGAGATACCCGCCTGGAGGCGGGTCAGGACGCCGCATCACCTCCTCAGAAGTGTCGGCGATCGCTAGTAGATTCGATTTATGTCCCGATACCGGCTTGTACCGACTCCGCAGTAGGCGTTGATCGTGCGTGAGCATTGCAGCCACGCCCGGCTTGCGCGGAACCTGGCCTTGGAGCAGCACCCGTACTGGCGGCCAGGCCGCGCCGCTGCGCCCGGGTACGTTGTCCAATGTCGTCAACTCACGGAAGCGCGTGCCGAATTCCCGTGGCTGGCGGCCGGATCGCAGACCGCGCAACAGCGAGCTTTGCGGGACTTCAGCCAGGCCATGGCCAGCTTCTTTGCCGGCGCCCGTCGCAGGGAACCTCGGCCTTGCCCCCCGGGGGCTCGGCGTGGCCACGCCGGAATCCTCGCCATTCAAGCGCGAGGAGAATGTCAAATTTTCTCCAGGTAGCGGTGCACGAGCATGACGGCCATGGCTCCTTCGCCGACAGCGGAGGCGACCCGCTTGGCGGACTCGGCGCGGGCGTCCCCGGCCACGAACACGCCCGGGACGCTCGTCTCGAGGTGGTACGGCGCCCGGTCCAGTTGCCAGCCGGCCGGCTTCTGGCCGCCGACGGACAGATCCGGGCCGGCCACGACGAAGCCGTGGTCATCCCGGACCACCACGCCGTCCAGCCAGTCAGTCAGCGGGGCGGCGCCGATGAACACGAACAGCATCTGCGCGTCCACGACCTCGGTGCCGCCGTCCGCGGTGTTCCGCAGCGTCAGGTGCTCCAGGTGGCCGTCGCCGTCCGCCCCGATGACCTGGGTGCAGGTCCGGACCGTGATGTTCTCGATGCCCATGAGCTGCTGGATCAGGTAGTAGGACATGGACCGTTCCAGCGACGGGCCGCGCACCAGCAGCGTCACCGATTTGGCCTGCCGGGAGAGGTACACCGCGGCCTGCCCGGCCGAGTTCGCCCCGCCGACGATGTACACGTCCTGGTCGATGCAGGCCGCGGCTTCGGTGAGGGCCGAGCCGTAGTACACCCCGCGGCCGGTCATCTCGTTCAGGCCGGGCGCGCCGAGCTGCCGGTAGGAGACCCCGGTGGCCAGGATGATGCTGTGCGCGTCGAGCGTGCCGCCGTCCGCGAACCGGATGCCCCGCGCAGACCCCTTGACGTCGAGGCCGACCACCTCCCGGGTGGTGAGGACCTCCGCGCCGAATTTCAGCGCCTGCATCCGGGCGCGCGTGGTCAGCTGGGCCCCGGACACCCCGTCCGGGAACCCGAGATAGTTCTCGATCCGGGAGCTCTGGCCGGCCTGGCCGCCGGTCGCGGTCCGCTCGACGAGCACGGTCTTGAGTCCCTCGGACGCGCCATACACGGCCGCGCCCAGCCCGGCCGGCCCGCCGCCAATCACGACCAGGTCATAGAAGTCCTTGGCCGGGGTGGTGCTCAGGCCGACCCGGGTGGCCAGTTCCGAGTCACTCGGGGCGACCATCGTTTCCCCGTCCGGGGTGATGACCAGGGGCAGCGTGCGGCCGTCCGCCCCGGCCGCGGCGAGCAGCCGCTCCCCGTCCGGCTCGTCGGAGGGGAACCAGCGGTAGGCCACCTCGTTCCGGGCCAGGAACTCGCGGACCTCCGTGCACCGCGCCGACCAGCGGTGCCCGACCACCTTGGTCACGTGCACGGGCTGGTAGTCCTCCAGCCGCCACGCGTCCAGCTGGGCGTCGATCACCGGGTAGAGCTTCTCTTCCGGCGGGTCCCACGGCTTGAGCAGGTAGTAGTCGAGGTCAACCACGTTGATGGCCTCGATCGCGGCGTTGGTGTCCGCATAGGCGGTGAGCAGGACCCGGCGCGCGGCCGGGAAGGTTCTCATCGCCTCTTCAAGGAACTCGATGCCGTTCATCTGCGGCATCCGGTAATCGGCCAGGATCACCGCCACCTCGTCACCGCGCAGCCGCATCTCCCTCAGCGCGTCGAGGGCCGCGGCGCCTGATTCGGCGCGGACGATGCGGTGCTGCTCGCCGTAACGGTGCCGCAGGTCGCGGGCGATGGACCGGGACACCCCGGGATCGTCGTCAACGGTCAGGATCGCGGTGCGGGCCGGGCCGTCCGGCGCCGGCGTGGTCATGTCCTCACCAGGCGGGTCTCAGCTTCACGAGTAGGCCACTCCATGACCCCATCGTATGGAAAGGCGCAAAGGTTCCATCACCCCCGGCCGACCGCGTTCGCTCAGAGCGTGGGCCGCGACGGCCGGTCCTGGCCCGGCCCCCCCTGGTGGTCCTCGCGCTCCCGGCGGGACAGCGGCAGCGCAAACCACAGCCCGGCGAACGCGCACACGACGATCGCGGTGATCACGATGGCCGGCGCGCCCGGAGCGATGAAACCGACCACCAGCAGCACCGCGCAGGACACCGCGAATCCCACCGTGACCAGCCCCGCGATGGCCATCACGTTGGTCACCCGGACCAGGCTTTCCTTCTCGTGCCGCCGGAACAGCAGCCGGTGATAGGCGACCGGCGCGACGAGCAGCACGGTGGACAGCGCCGCCAGCGTCACGGTGGCCAGGTACAGGTCCCGCTGCGCGCTGGACAGCCTGGTGAAGCGGTTGGTGAACGGCATCGACAGGAGGAAGCCGAACAGCACCTGGACCCCGATACCGACCACGCGGAGTTCGTTGAGCAGCTCCATGACATTGCGGTCGTCCCGCTGCGCCGCGGTCTCGCCGGGCCGCTCCGGCTCGGTGTGCGCGGGATCCCCGGCGGCCCGGGACGCGTCGGTGCTCACCGTGGTCCCCGGCCGACCGGACTCCGGCGCGGGCCTGGCCAGCGCAGCCCCGAGCTCAGCATGTCTCCGGGTTACCCGCAGGTCTCCGTCCAAAACGACGTCGCGCAGCTGGGGGGCGCGGCGGGCCGAGGGTGGAGAGATGGTCGCGGCTGGGCGGCCGGGGACGGTCGCACGGGCGGCGCGCCTCGGGGCGCCGGCGCGGACGCCCTGGTCGGGGCGGGGGCCAGCTTGACGGCGGTACCGGGGTGTGGTCTTCTTTCTTAGTTCCGCCGACGGCAGGGCAGGAAGCCGGTGCGAAACCGGCGCGGTCCCGCCACTGTGACCGGGGAGCGAGTCCCGCACGGGGCCACGACCGCTGCCGCGGTGGGAAGGCCGGGAGGAGCTTCGATCCGGGAGCCAGGAGACTCCGGCCGTCGGGTCCAGTGCCTGCGGGGCGTGGTTACCCCGGGGAAGGCTCAGCCGATGATCGTGCCGTCGTGGCCGCGGGCCACGGGACTGCTGCTCGGCGGGGCGCTCGACGCGGTGCTGGCCGACCCGAGCCGCGCCCACCCGGTCGCGGCCTTCGGCAACGTGGCCGCCCGGGCCGAGGCCCGGCTCTGGTCAGACAGCCGGATCCGGGGGGCGGCCCTGCTCGTGGCCTGCGTAAGCCCGGTGGCGGTGGCCGGGCTGACCGCGCAGCGCCTCACCCGTGGCCACCCGGCGGCCACCGTCGCGGTCACCGCGCTGGCCACCTGGACCGTGCTGGGCGGGACCAGCCTCGGCGGCGTGGCCCTGGCACTCGCCCGGGCCCTGGACGCAGGCGACGTGGACGCGGCGCGGCGGATGCTGCCCGCGCTGTGCGGGCGCGACCCGGACCAGCTCGACGCGGCCGGGCTGGCCCGCGCGGCGGTGGAGTCGGTGGCCGAGAACACCTCGGACGCGGTCGTCGCCCCGCTGCTCTGGGGAGCCGTCTTCGGCCTGCCCGGCCTGCTCGGCTACCGGGCCGTGAACACCCTCGACGCGATGATCGGCCACCACAGCCCGCGCTACGAGCGGTTCGGCTGGGCCGCGGCCCGGCTCGACGACGCGGCCAACCTGATCCCGGCCCGGGTAACCGGGTTCCTGGCCGCGGCGCTGGCACCCGCGGTCGGCGGCCGTCCCGGCCAGGCCCTGCGCACGCTGCGCCGGGATGGGGCCCACCACCCGAGCCCGAACGCGGGCCGGTGCGAGGCGGCGTTCGCGGGCGCCCTCGGTGTCCGGCTCGGCGGCCGCAGCAGCTACCAGGGGCGGGCCGAGCAGCGCGGGCCGCTCGGCGACGGCGCGCCGCCCGCGGTGCCGGACATCACCCGGGCCGTCCGGCTGTCCCGGCTGGTCAGCAGCGCGGCGCTGCTCATGGCGGCGGTCACCACGCACGGTGTGCACGCGATGCACGGCAGGAGGAGCACATGAGCGGGAAGCAGCGCACGCACGAAGAGCAGGGCAGGCACGAAGAGCAGGGCACGATCGGGGAACACGGCACGAGCGGGGAGCAGGGATGAGCGAGGACCAGGACCTTTTCCGCCCGGGTGGCGTGCCGGGCTCCGGGCGGACACCAGCAGCCAGCGCGCTCCCGGCGGGGGACGTGGCCGCGCTGTACGAGGTGGTCGCCGGGCGCCGCGACGTCCGCAACGGGTTCCGCCCGGACCCGATCGCCGACGACGTGCTGACCCGGGTGCTGACCGCCGCGCACCAGGCCCCCAGCGTCGGGCTCAGCCAGCCCTGGGACTTCATCGTGCTGCGCGACCGGGCTGCCCGCGAACGGGTGCACGCGCTGGCCCGCAGGCAGCAGGAGGTGTTCGCGGCGGGGCTGCCGGGCCCGCGGGCCCGCGCGTTCCGCGACCTGAAGGTCGAGGCCATCCTCGACACCCCGCTCAACATCGTGGTGACCTGCGACCCGACCCGGGGCGGCCTGGCACGTGCTGGGCCTGGCACGCCCAGCCGCAGGTCGCGGCGTACTCGACCGCGTGCGCCGTGCAGAATTTCTGGCTGGCCGCCCGGGCCGAGGGCCTCGGGGTGGGCTGGGTCAGCTTCTTCGACGAGCGTGAGCTGGCCGCCGCGCTCGGCCTGCCTGCGCACCTGCAGGTCGTCGCCTACCTGTGCGTGGGGCACGTCGGGGCGTTCCCGCCCGCGCCGGAGCTGGTGCTCAGCGGCTGGGCCCGGCGCCGGCCGCTGGCCTGGGCGGTACACGACGGGCAGTGGGGACACCGCGGCCTGCCCGGCGGGCATCCTGCCAGCCTGCTGGCCGACACCATCGCCGCGATCAGGCCGCTGGACGCCGGCGCCGTGGCGCAGGCCCGTGAGCGGCAGGAGGCGCTGACCAAGCCGAGTGGCTCGCTGGGTGTGCTGGAGCAGGTGTCGGTGCAGCTGGCCGGGCTGGCCGGGGAGTGCCCGCCGCCGCTGCCCGAGCCCGCCGTGGTGGCCGTGTTCGCGGGCGACCACGGGGTGCACGCCCAGGGTGTCACCCCGTGGCCGCAGGAGGTGACCGCGCAGATGGTGGCCAACTTCCTGGCCTCCGGGGCGGTGGTCAACGCGATCGCCGCCCAGGCCGGGGCCGAGGTCTGCGTGGTGGACGTCGGGGTCGCCGCGGACCTGCCGGCCGCCCCCGGCCTGCTGCCCCGCAAGGTCCGGCCCGGCACCGCGGACATGACCGCCGGCCCGGCCATGACCCGGGACGAGGCCCTGCGCGCCGTCGAGATAGGCATCGAGACCGCGCGGGACCTGGTCGCGGCGGGCAACTCCTGCCTGCTGACCGGGGACATGGGCATCGCGAACACCACCGCGTCGGCCGCCCTGATCGCGGTGTTCACCGGCGCGGAGCCGGAGGACGTAACCGGACGGGGCACTGGCATCGACGACCCGACCTGGCAGCGGAAGGTCGCGGTGATCCGTCACGCGCTGGAACGCAACCGCCCCGATCCGGCCGATCCCCTGGGCGTCCTCGCGGCGGTGGGGGGGCTGGAGCACGCCGCGCTCGCCGGGTTCATCCTGGGCGGGGCGGCGCTGCGGGTCCCGGTCGTGCTGGACGGCGTGATCGCCTGCGCGGCCGCGCTGGCCGCCCGGGCGCTGGCCCCCGACGTGCTGGGGGCCCTGCTCGCCGGGCACCTGTCCACCGAGCCGGGTGCTCGCCGGGCGCTGGACGCGCTGGGCCTGCACCCCCTGCTCGACCTCGGCATGCGCCTCGGTGAGGGCTCCGGCGCGGCGCTGGCCCTGCCGGTCGTCGCGGCCGCGGCCCGGGTGCTGCGCGACGTCGCGACGTTCGACAGCGCGGGCGTGTCCGGCGAGAAGGGATGAGCTGGACCGCCCGGCGGCGCCGCCCGGCTGGCCCGGGCCTGACTGGCCGGGAGCTGCCCCGCCGGCCCCGGGCCTACCGCGTGCTGGTCCTGGGCGGGGCCCGGTCCGGAAAGTCGGTGACCGCGGAACGGCTGCTGGCCGGACGGGACCGGGTGGACTACGTGGCCACCGGCGCCCTCCCCGGCGCCGAAGACCCGGAGTGGGCGGCCCGGGTACGCCTGCACCAGCAGCGGCGCCCGCCGCACTGGGCCACGCGGGAAACCCGGGACCTGGAGCCCGTCCTGGCCGCCCCGGACCTCACCCGCCGGCAGCTGGCCACCCCGGTCCTGGTCGACTGCCTGTCCACGTGGCTGGCCGGGGTGATGGACGAGTGCGGCCTGTGGTCCGGGACGCCCGGGGCCGGCCAGGCGCTGGCCGCACGGGTGAACGGGCTGCTGGACGCCTGGCGGGCCACCCGCCGGACGGTCGTGGCGGTCAGCAACGAGGTCGGGTCGGGGGTGGTCCCGGGCACCGCGTCGGGGGTGCGCTACCGCGACGAGCTGGGGATGCTCAACACCAGGGTTGCCGCGGAGTGCGAGCAGGTCTGGCTGTGCACCGCCGGCATCCCCCGGCGGCTGCGGTGAGCGGCTCAGGCTCCGGCCCTGGCTCAGGCTCCGGCCCCGGCTCAGGCCCCGGCTCCGGCCCCGGTGACCCTGGGGCCACCACGCCGTCGCGCACCCCGGCCTGGCGGGTCGCGCTCAGCCTGTTCACGGTCATCCCCGCCGGGGCCGGCGGTGACCTGGACGAGGGAGCGGCCGCGCGGGCCGTCTTCTGGCTGCCCGTCATCGGCGCCGGCCTGGGGCTGGCCGGCGGCGGGGCGATGGTTTTCGTTGCGGCTGGTGCGGTGTCGCCAGAGCGGCAGCTGCTCGGCGCGGCCCTGGCCATGATGCTGCTGGCGCTGCTCACCGGGGGCCTGCACCTGGATGGGCTGGCCGACACCGCGGATGGGCTGGGCAGCCGCCGCCCGGCGGAGCAGGCGCTGGAGATCATGCGCCGGTCCGACGCCGGGCCGTTCGGGGTGGCCGCGCTGGTCCTGGTGCTCCTGGTGCAGGTCTGCGCGCTGGCCTCGCTGACGCGCGGGCAGGCCGCGGCGGGCCTGGTGCTGGCCGCGGTGACCAGCCGGGTGGCGGTGGTGCTGGCGACCGGGGCCCCGTCGGCGCGGCCCTCCGGGTTCGGCGCGCTGGTGGCCGGCCGGACCAGCGCCGCGGGCCGGGCCGCGACGGTGGCGGGGCTGCTGGGCGCGGTGGTGGCCGGCGGGCTGGTGCTGGGCGGGGGCCGGCCGCCGCCCGGGGCCTGCTGGCCGCGGTGGCCGGCCTGGCGGTCGCGACCGGGGTGTGCCGGGTGGCGCGGCGCCGGCTCGGCGGGATGACCGGTGATGTGTTCGGGGCGATCATCGAGCTGAGCACCGCCACGGTCCTGCTCGTTCTGGTCCTGGCTAGCTGAGCCGTCTGGTCCCGCGAGGTCTGCCGATGTGGTGGCTACTTAACGTAGGCAGATACTACGATGAGTAATAGTCCTTCTGGCATGCGGTCCAGGCGGGCCGCCTCGCCTGGGCGGGTCCTGCATGGCTCGGCGACGATCATCCACTCGGTGTCCTGAGCCGCGCGAGGGCGCCTGCTTGAGGGCCGGGCCTTCCCCCGGCTACCTCAGGTACGCCGCGATGGCCAGGTACTGGCACGCGGCGCCCGCGCAGACGTACACGTGGAAGACCTCGTGGTAGCCGAACACCGACGGGTACGGGTCGGGGCGCCGCCGGTGGTAGGACAGGGCCCCCACGGTGTAGAGCAGGCCGCCGCCGAGCATCAGCCCCCCGGCCACCGGGCCGGAGTGGAGCCAGACCGCCGGCAGGGCCAGCGCCGCGATCCAGCCCAGGGCCAGGAACGTCCCGCCGACCAGGCGTTCTGGCGCGTCCATCCAGGCCAGATGGATCGCGGCCGCGGCCGCGGTGAGCAGCCACAGCAGGATGAGGCCGGCCCGGCCGAACGGGCCCGGGGCGGCGACGATGAACACCGGGGTGGCGGTCCCGGCGATCAGGAAGAAGATCATCACATGGTCGAGCCGCTGCAGGCGCTGCCGCGACGCCTCGGACCAGGTGCCGCAGTGGTACAGCGCGCTGATCCCGAACAGCGCGCCCACGCTGACCGCGTACACGCCGAAGCTGAGGGCCCGGGCCGTGCCGGGCGTGTGGGCCAGCAGCACCGTGCTGACCACCAGTGACGCCCCGAACCACAGCAGGTGCAGCCAGCCGCGCATCATCGGCTTGGTGTAGTAGATGCCGCGCCGGGCGTCGTAGAAGCGCTCTGCCGCGGTGCTGGCGGGCGTCGGGGTGGTGGCGGTCACCGTCGGCCTCCGGGTGAAGCGGTAGGCCCGGCTGGCCTGGATGACGCCGGGGTCCTGCCTCTCCAGTGTCACTCATTACCAGCGTCTGTGCACGTGAAGCGCTTAGCCGGGTGCCAGGCCGGACGGCGGAGAAGTGCCCGGCACAGCCGGTCGGCTCGTCCACTGCAGAACCGCTAG
This sequence comes from uncultured Actinomycetes bacterium, assembly GCA_963782185.1. Classification (GTDB taxonomy): domain Bacteria; phylum Actinomycetota; class Actinomycetes; order Streptosporangiales; family Streptosporangiaceae; genus RYN-230. Next base: position 171,750 of record CAWAJB010000027.1, on the reverse strand, counting down.
ATCCCGGGCAGGCGGTCCAGCGGGAACGGCGGGCTGATCAGCAGCACCACGTTGCGGTCGGTGACGGTCCCGGTCCGGCCTGGGTGCTCCCCGCCGAACGGGATGTTGGCGGCCAGCTCACGGTGCAGCGCGGCCAGGTCGCCCGGGCTGAATTGCGCGGCCGTGCCCAGGGCCCCGGGGCCGCCGGCGGGCGGTCCCAGCGGCGCGTCGTGATCCACCATCGTGCAGGTGATGGACAGCTGGCCGCCGGCGTCGGCCAGCTCGACGAGGCGGGTCTGGCACGGCCAGTCCACCACCGCGCAGGTCGTGACCTCCCAGAACCCACGTCCCGGCTGGCCGGGGTCACGGCGTGGCCGGACCGCGTTCGTGTGCGTGTGCCCGTTCAGCCAGAGGATCACGTTGGGGAAGCGGTGCAGCAGGGCCACGAACTCGGCCCCGCCGATGAGGGGCTCGCCCTCCGGCCCGGGATGCCAGCCCCGGGTGTTGGTCAGCGTGTCCACGCCGTGATGGGAGAACAAGATGACCAGCCGGTCGTCCTGCCCGGTCCGGACCTCATCCCCGGACGGCCCCCGGTAGGCCGAGTGGACCTCGGCGAGCCGGTCTTCCAGCCACCGGGCCTGCTGGCGGTCCAGGCCCCCGTCGGCCCCGCCGGCCAGGCAGTTGGTGTCCAGCGCGATGAACCGGGCCGCCGGGGTGTCATGCACGTAGTACGCGGTTGCGTGGCGGAGATTCTCGTCGGTGAAGCCGTGCCCGAGCGGGCGGGCCCCCGGCCGGAAATGCGCGGCCACGAACTCGCGGCGGGTGACCGGCCGCCGGCTGGGATCGGGGGGCACGGCCCGGGACGGCCCGGCCATGAACGCCTCCGGGCGCACCGTGAACAGCTCGAGTGCCGTGCCGCTGTCGAACCCGGCGGGCAGCGCCACCGGCTTCCAGCCGCCGGTCAGCGCGGCGGCCAGCCCCGGGGTCTGCATGCCGACGCCCTGGTTGAGGGCCTCGTGGTTGCCGAAGCAGGACAGCCAGGGCATGGCCAGGCCCTCCGCGGTGAACGCCCGCATGGCCGCCTCGATCAGGCCCGGGTGATGCGGGAAGCCGAGTTCGCGGCGGAAGAAGTCCGGCCCGTCCGGCCCGTCGCCGTCCGGCTTCCAGAAGATGTCGTCCGGCCAGTCGGGGGCCTGCACCCCGGCGTAGCCGGGACCGCCGGAGTCCGGGGTGACCCGGCCGCCGTCGAACAGGGCCAGGAACGCCTGGACCTCGTTCCACTGCGCGTTGTCGATCGCGTCCCCGGTGGTAACGGCCAGCGCCGGGGGCTGGCCGGTGGCCGGGCCGCGCAGCGCGTTGACCGTGCGCAGCGTGGCGTCCACCGCGTGCGGGGTGAGCGCCTCCTGGGGGCGCTGCACCGGGACCACGCCGGCGTACCGGGGGTCGGCGAAGTAGCGGTTGAGGAACTCGAACCGGGTCGGTGACTGGACGTCGGCCAGCTGCAGGTCGGTGACGTGGATGAGGCACAGCAGCGGGCGCGCGCCGCGCGGGCTGGCGGCCGGCGGCAGGGCTCCCAGGTCATCCCGCCGCACGTGCGGCTCGCCGGGGATGATCTCGACAGCCCGGTACGGCGCGCTCGCCCCGCGGCGCAGTACCGTGCCCGGGGCGAGCCGGCGGTGGGTGGTCAGTGGCGGGCGTCCCGCGCTCAAGCCTCGCTCGCAGCCACGGAATCTTTGCTCTCCGCAACGGAAACCAGCACGGGGTCGGGCCTGATCGTCAGGGCGACGAAGCTGCCCGCGCTGAGCTCGGTGGCGTCCGAAGTCGGCAGCTGGGCCATGATCGTGGTGTCGCCCAGGTTCACGGTGACGCGGCTGGTCGCGCCCAGGAAGGTGATGGCGATCACGGTGCCGGCCAGCGGGCCGGACCCGGCCGAGCTCTCCGGGGCCAGGGTGACCGCCTCGGGCCGGACCAGCGCGGTGACCGGGCCGGGCGGGGTGCTCGTATCGACCAGCGGCAGGTCGCGGCCCCGTACCGACACCACGGTGCCACTCACGGTCCCGGGCAGGCGGTTGGTGAGCCCGACGAACTCCGCCACGAACGGGGTGGCGGGGCGGGAGTACACCTCGGTGGGCGAGGCGAGCTGTTCCAGCTTGCCCTCACGCATGACCCCGACCCGGTCGGCGATGGCCAGCGCCTCCTCCTGGTCGTGCGTGACGAACAGGGTGGTGATGCCGACCTCCAGCTGGATCCGCCGGATCTGGTCCCGCAGCTGGGCGCGGACCTTGGCGTCCAGCGCCGACAAGGGCTCGTCCAGCAGCAGCACCTGGGGCTCGATGGCCAGGGCCCGGGCCAGCGCGACCCGCTGCTGCTGCCCGCCGGACAGCTGGTGGGCGTACCGGCCGGACTGCTCGGACAGGCCGACCAGCTCCAGGATCTCCAGGGCCCGCCGGTCCCGGTCCGCCTTGGCCACCCGGCGCAGCCGGAGGCCGAAGGCCACGTTCTGCAGCACCGTCATGTGCGGGAACAGCGAGTAGGCCTGGAAGACCATGCCCATGTCGCGCTTGCTGGCCGGCCGGTGGGTGATGTCCCGGCCGTCCACCGTGATCTGCCCGGCGTCGGCGTCTTCCAGCCCGGCCAGCAGGCGCAGGGTCGTGGTCTTGCCGCAGCCGGACGGCCCGAGCAGGGCGACCAGCTCGCCGGGACGCAGCGTCAGGTCGAGCCCGTCCAGGGCGGTGACCGCGCCGTACCGGCGGGTCAGGCCCTCCATCCGGACCTCGACGGCGGTCCGGCTGGCGGCGCTGGTGGCACTGGTCACAGGTGAGCTCACAGGTCTTACCTCATCCCCGGCGCCGCTGGCGGCCGGCGTAGGACAGGATCGTCAGCAGGACGAAGGCGAACAGCAGTGACGCCATGGAGGTCGAGAAGATGACCCCGGCGTTCGGCGTGTTGCGGCTGATGGAGTACAGGGTCGGCTGCAGCGTGTTGTAGAGCAGCAGGTACGCGATCGTGAACTCGCCCAGGACCAGGGCGCCGGTCAGCAGCAGCGCGTTCAGGATGGCCTGCCACATGTTCGGCGCGATGACCCGGAGCATCACCGTGAACCAGCTCGCGCCCAGGCTCCGGGCGGCCTCGGCCAGGGTGACGGAGTCGATCGCGTCGAGCCCTGACGACAGCGCCCGGTAGGCGTAGGGCAGCGCCAGGACGACGTAGACCCAGAACAGCTGCAGCGCGGACAGGCTGTAGTGCTGGATCCGGTTGTAGACCGGCCCCAGGCCGACGACCAGCGCGATGGCCGGGATGGTGAGCGGCAGCAGGCAGAGGAACTCGAAGGTCCGGCTGAACCACTGCACCCGCAGCTTGATCCAGATCATCGTCGGCACCAGGAGAACCACCATGACGATGCTGCTGATGACGGCCAGTTCCAGGGTGAGGGCGACCGCGCCAGGCAGTCCCGGGTAGGACACGATCTGCTTCCACGCGGCCAGCGACCAGGTGCCGAGCGTCTTCCCTTCGAGGGAGAACCGCAGCAGGGCCAGCAGCGGCGCCGCCACGAACAGCCCGAAGAGGGTGAACACGACGTAGCGGAAGGCGTTCAGCCGCCGCCGGCGGCGGCGCTGCATGCCCTGCGGCCCGTGGGCGGCCGGGCCGGTCATCGAGGTTTCGCCCAGGGACGTTAGCGGAGCCATCGGCCCGCCCTCCGCTGCAGCAGCGCGTATCCGGTCATGACGATCGCCACCATGACGATCATGCCGAACGCGAGCAGGTCGGCCGCGTTGACGTTGGCCAGCCCGACCTCGCTGGACAGCGCGGTGCTGATCGCCTGCGGCACGGTGTACGCGATCTGGTTCTCCCAGGCCTGGATGGTGGCGAACGCGGACAGGGCGTTGGCGAACAGCAGCAGCAGCGATCCGAAGAACGCCGGGGCGAGCAGCGGGCCACCGACGTGCCGCCAGTACTGCCAGGTCGAGGAGCCCAGGCTTTCCGACGCTTCCCGCCACTGGACCTTCAGCCCGTCGATCGCGGGCAGGAAGACCAGCACCATGAGCGGGATCTGGAAGTAGGTGTAGATCAGGCCGATGCCCCACGGGAAGCTGTAGTACCAGCTCGCGTGGAAGAGCAGCCCGGCCGGCCCGATGAGCGCCTGGAAGGCGAAGGCCAGGGTCACCCCGCCGAACTGGGCCAGCACGCCGGAGCCGGCGATCGAGAGACGGCGCACCGCACCGTCCGGGTTGCCGGAGGCCACCGCGTAGGCCACCAGCGCGCCGACCACCGCCCCGGCCACCGCCGACAGCACGCAGAGCTTGAACGACCCGATGAAGTAGTCCCGGCCGGCCGGGCCGTACAGCGTGGACACGCTGGCGAAGTTCCAGCCCCCGCTGGGGTTCTTGAAGGCGTTGACGACGAGGATCCCGGTCGGCCAGAGCAGGAAAACCCCGACGTAGCCGAGGAACGGCAGGGTTCCCAGCCAGGCCGGGAGGCGGAGCTGGCGCCCGGCCCGCAGGGGCCGGGCGCCAGCCTCGGTTGTCGCAGTGACGGTCACTGTGCTTCCTGCTAGCCGACGGCCTTAGCCCAGTTCGTGGCCAGGTAATTGGCGGCGCTCGTGGCCTGGCCCTGGGTCAGGAACACCGGGCTGCCGCTCACCGGGGGCAGCTTGGCCGCGGCCGACTTGTCGATGCTGCCGTTGCTGGTCATGGCCGTCTGCTCCACCGGCCGGGCACCGCCCTGCAGCCACAGGTTCTGCCCGCCGTCGGTGGCCTGGGAGTAGAGGAACTCCTCCCACAGCCGGGCCGCCGCCGGGTGCGGCGCGCTCTTGTTGATGGCCTGGGCGTAGTACCCGCCGAGCACGGCGTTGCTCGGAATGAACACCTTCCAGTTGGACACCCCGACGTAGCTGGGCAGGTTCAGGTAGTCCCAGTTGAAGACCACCGGGGTGGACCCGGACTTGATCGTCGCACCGGTCGCCGACACGGGGGAGAAGTTGCCCTTCGCCTTGAGGTCGTGGAAGAAGCTGACGCCCTTGGAGATGTCGCTGGCCGAGCCGCCCTCGACGAGGTTGGCCATCATGACCCCATTCAGCGCGGCGTTCGCCGCCGTGGGGTTGCCGTTCAGCGCGACCGCGTTCTTGAACTTCGGCTGCATCAGCTGGCTCAGCGAGGTGATCGTGCCGAACTTGCTGGAATAGCCGACCGCCATGTAGCCGCCGTAGTCGTTGTACCAGAGGCCGGTCGCGCTCTTCTGCGCCGCGGGGATGGCCGACCAGGTGCTCACCTTGTACGGCGTGAACAGGCTGGTGTTGGCCAGCGCCACGGAGACCCCGACGTCCACCACGTCCGGTGCGGCCGCGGTGCCATTCTTCTGCTTGATCGTGTTGACTTCCTGCTGGCTCGTCCCGTCCGGCAGGGCCGAGTTCACCTTGATGCCGTATTTGGTGCTGAACGTCTTGATGATGGTGCCGTAGTTGGCCCACGTCGGCGGGAGGGCGATGACGTTGAGCGTGCCCTCTTTCTTGGCTGCGGCGACGAGCTTGCTCATTCCGCCGCCCCCGCTCGCGGAGGTGACCGTGGCCCAGTTGGTCCCGCCACTGGACGTCGAGGATGAACTTCCTGAGCACCCGGCGGCGGCCAGAGCCAGCGCCGCTACGCCCAGGAGGGTAAAGCGGTAGGGGGATTTCACCGGAAATTGCCTCCTGTATTGGCTATCCCACTTTTGAGCGGGCCCGCGGAAGCTAAGCGCCCACCACGCAGTAGTGCTCAGGAGGTCTGCGGACCCCCCCGCGACAGCACCCGACAAAAGACCTTAAACGTTTAGTTTTGCCGGTATGCTGACGTACCCGCCGCAGGGGTGTCAAGAGCCGTTACCGAGTTGACGCGCGGGGGCTAACAGGTGTTCACCGGGCGGCAAAATCCCCTGGCCGGTGCGCTGCCGCCGGGGCCGGGGAGGGGGGCAGCGGCGCCTGCATGGACGCTCGCTCGATGAGTTCCACGGGGGCCACGTAGTCCACCGGCGGGACCCGCCCGAGCAGGCGCAGCATCAGCGCCCGGCCCATCTCCCGCCGGTTCAGCCAGATGGTCGCCAGCGGCGGGTCCAGCAGCTCGGACGTGGCCAGGTCGTCGTGGCCGACCACGGAGACCCCGGGCCCGATCCGCAGCCCCAGCTCGCGCGCCGCCTTGTAGACCGCGTGCGCGGTGTAGTCGGAGTTCGTGATGACCGCGGTCGGGGCGAGGTGGTCACCGTCCTCGCCGGCCAGCACCGCCCGGGTGGCCTGCTGCACGTCGCCCATGGTCAGCGGTGAGTACAGCACCGTGGCCTGCAGCCCGAGCACCCGGCTCAGCCGCCGGAAGTGGCGCAGCCGGTCCGGGTCCGCCATCAGCCGGCGCGGCGCGGTCAGGAAGGCCACCGAGGTGTGGCCGAGCTGGGCGAGCCGGCGCAGCGGCAGCTCGACGGCGGCGGCGTTGTCCGGGCGGACCCGGCAGACGCCGGTGATGCGGGCCGCCGAGGCGTTCAGCGCCACCACGGGGGCCCCGGGTCGCAGGTCGTGCCACAGCCGGATCGACTCGCCGGTCCCGACCGGGGCGATGGCCAGCCCGGCCAGCCGCTGCGCGGCCATCTCCTGCAGGTGGCGGCGCTCACGCTCGAGCGAGTAGCGCGAGTCCAGGACGAGCAGGGTCGCGCCGGCCTCGCCCGCGACCTCCTCGGCGCCGGAGAGCACCTCCAGGAAGAAGGGGTTGGCGAAGTTGCGCACGACGAAGCCGTAGGTGGTGGTCTGGCCCCGGCGCAGCGCCTGGGCCTGCGGGTTGGCGCGGTAGCCGAGCTGCCCGGCGATGGCCAGGATGCGCCGGCGGGTGTCATCGGCCACCCCGGGCTGGCCGTTGAGCGCGAAGCTCGCGGAGGCGACCGACACACCCGCTATCCGGGCCACGTCCCGGATGCCGGCCGTGCGCGGGCGACCACTGCCGGGCGATCCGGCGCGCGGCGATCCGTTCTGAGCAGTCGGCATGATCTTTCCTGCGGCCCCCGCTGCGCCTGTGGCCAGGCCCCGGCGGATCCGGGCAAGCCAGGACGGGCGATGCGTTCGGGCCGCTGATGATCAGCCTCCCCGAGCGGCCGCGGTTAGGCAAGCCAGGTCCGCCGCGCGCGGCCCGGGCGTGGTGCTAAAGATCTCGGTGGCGGTCAGGAAAGATGGGCGTCCGGGATCGCGGCGGCTATCCCGGATAAACGTGGTGGCATCACGGATAAGCGTGGCGGGGTAGCCCGGATAAGTGTGGCGCGCAGCCGGATGAGCGTGGCGCGCAGCCCGGATAAGAAATGGCGCGTAGCCCGGACGTTGGCTAGCGGCTCCAGGGCGCCTCCGTGCCCGTTTCACCGTCCAACGCCGCCCGGCCCGGGGCACGTTCCGGCCGGACGGCCAACCTGGCCGTCACGGGATTGTCGGAGGCTGGTGGCACACTGCACAGAGGCCGTCAGCGCACTGGCCCCAGTGCATTTGGCCAGAACTGGCGGCGGTGGGTAGGTTCGTTCACCCAAGGACGGGGAGGAGCGTGAGCGAGATCGCCGCCACTGACACTGCCACTCATGACCTGGAGACCTACCGGGCGGAACTGACCGGCTACTGCTACCGGATGCTCGGGTCGTCGCACGACGCGGACGATGCCGTGCAGGAGGCCATGGTCCGGGCCTGGCAGGCCTTCGACCGCTTCGAGGGCCGGTCCGCCGTGCGGTCGTGGCTGTACCGGATCGCCACCAACGTCTGCCTGGACATGCTGCGCAGCCGCAAGCGCCGGGCGCTGCCGATGGACCTGTCGGCCCCGGTCCCCTCCAGCACTGAGCCGGTGGCCACGCTGCCGGAATCGGCCTGGGTCGAGCCGCTGCCGGGCGACGGCCCGCTGCCACCGGACACGGATCCGGCGGGCCGGGTGGTTCTGCAGGACAGCATCCGGCTGGCGTTCATCTCGGCCCTGCAGAACCTGCCGCCCCGGCAGCGGGCCGTGCTGATCCTCCGCGAGGTGCTGTGCTGGCAGGCTGCTGAAGTCGCCGATCTGCTCGACACCACGGTGGTCTCGGTGAATAGCGCCCTGCAGCGCGCGCGCGCCACGATGGCCGCCAGCGACCAGGCGGAAGACCGCCCGCCGCCGCAGCTGGCCGAGGAGGACCGGGACCTGCTGGCCCGCTACGTTGACGCGTTCCAGCGCTACGACATCGACCGGCTCGTCGCGCTGCTGCACGAGGACGCCAGCATCTCCATGCCGCCCTTCGAGATGTGGATTCGAGGCCGGGAGGAGCTGCGGGGCTGGTACACCGGGTGGGGCGGCGGCTGCGAGGGGTCCCGGCTCGTCCCCGTCACCGCCAACGCCTCGCCCGCGTTCGGGCAGTACAAGCCCAGCGAGGACGGGACGCGCCTGGTGCCCTGGTGCATCCAGGTCCCGGAGATTTCGGGGGGCGAGATCAGCCACATTCATCACTTCATCGCCACCGACAGCAGCCTGTTCGAGCGGTTCGGCCTGCCCCCGTACCTTGACCGGGTGACCCCGGGGGAGTAGCTGGCCTACCGGCCGGCGGCTTCGCGGGCGGCGGCTTCCTCGACGGTGAGCTCGGCGGCGGGGTAGGCCTCGAGCCGCTCGTCGGGGATGGGCTGCCCGCTCAGGACAGACCGCCCGTACGTGCCGTCCGCCAGCCGCTGCTCGGCCCGCTCCAGGGCGGCGAGCCGCTCGCGCAGGCTCTCCGCGATCGCGTCGTCCATGCCCTCCTGGGTCAGGGACTGGGCGGGATCGGCGATGTCGGCGCCCCGCTGATCCTCGCTGTCCCGGTCTTCGCGTCCCGCCCTGTCGGTCTCGGCCAGCAGCTTCTGCACCTCGTCGCGCTCGGCGGCCAGCAGGGCCCGGGCCCGCTCAACGTCCACGTGATCTCCTCCGCGCCTCGCTGCCGCCAGATCCACGGCTCCACCCGTAGGGCTCCACCCGTAGGGCTCCACCCGTAGGGCCCCACCCTATTGCCGCCACCCCGTGCGCCCCGCCGCGTGGCTGGAACTCCCAGTCACAGCTGGCTTTCGCGGTCCCCAGCCGGGCGCGGCCGTCCCCACGGGCGCGGCTGTCCGCGGCCGATCCCAGCCGGGGCCAGGCTGAGCGCTCCTCGCGAGCGTACCGCGGGCACCATGGGTCACATTGATCATGAGCCGGGTGGACGTATCACGCCGGACGTGCGTTATGCCGGATGATTTGTCCGGTTTGGGCGGACGTTGGGCGTGATACGTGGGCGGGAGGGGCCAGTGTGGCGTGCGGGACGTGGGCGGGAGGGGCCAGTGGGCGGGAGGGGCCAGTGTGGCGCGCGGGACGTGGGCGGGAGGGGCCAGTGTGGCGCGCGGGACGTGGGCGGGATCAGCCGGGGCTGGAATCCAGGGCGGCCCGGTCCCACTTCTGCTCGATCTTGCCGAAACGCCAGATGGCCAGGGCCACCACCCAGGTGAGCACGAAGACGCCGGCGATCACGAATCCGGCCTGGTTGAGGTCGAAGTCCCCCAGCCACCGCCAGCCGGGGCCGGTCAGGTGACCGTCCTGGCCGAGCAGGCCGAGCACCTCGACTGCCCCGATGAACATGGCCACGAACACGGACAGCCCGGTGATGGTCAGGTTGTAGTAGACCTTGCGGACCGGGCGGGCGAACGCCCAGTCGTAGGCGAAGTTCATGAAGCAGCCGTCCGCCGTGTCGAACAGGCTCATCCCCGCGGCGAACAGGATCGGCAGGGACAGCACCGCGTAGAACGGCAGGCCGCCGATGACCGCCGTGCCGGCCAGGACGAGCAGCGCGACCTCGGTCGCGGTGTCGAAACCCAGGCCAAACAGGAAGCCGATCGGGTACATCTTCCAGGGCGCGTCGATCCGGCGGGCCAGCGGGCCGAGGATGCGGTTCATCAGGCCCCGCTTGTTCAGCTGCTCCTCCAGCGCCTCGTCGTCGTACCGGCCGGACCGCATCCCGCGGAACACCTTGACGATCCCGGCCAGGATCACCACGTTGATCGCCGCGATCAGGAACAGGAAGACCCCGGACACCAGGGTGCCGATGATGTTGGTGGTGTACTGCAGGTGTGAGCTGGAGTTCCTGACCTGCTCGTTCAGCGCCCTGATGCCGAAGTTCAGCACCAGGGCCAGCACGAACACCACGCTCGAATGCCCCAGCGAGAAGAAGAAGCCCACCGACAGGGGGCGCTTGCCGTCGCTGACCAGCTTGCGGGTCGTGTTGTCGATGGCGGCGATGTGGTCGGCGTCGAACGCGTGCCGCATGCCGAGCGTGTAGGCCAGGATTCCGGTGGTGAAGCCGAAGGTCTCGGTCTTGCTGATGTGGAAGTGGCCGCTGACCGCGACAGCGAGCATGACCCAGCCCGCCACGTTCAGCCCGACGACGGTCAGCGCCATCGCGCCGGCCCGGCCCCACTCGCGGGGGGTCAGCCCGTCGCGGATCCTGGCCATCCGGGCGCGCGGGTCAGCCATCGGAGCACCTTCCTGCCGGGGTCGAGGCACCAGCCTAGGGCTTACTGCAATTTACTTGCAACAACGAACAGCAGGTAGCTGCGGGCTGATGGTGGCACACCTCGGGGCGGTCAGTGCAGGCGGCTGGCCAGGACTGTGGTCACGGCGATCAGGATCAGGCCGGTGCCGGAGAGCAGCCCGGCCGCGGTGGCCGCGCTGCCGCTGCCCGGGTTCGCGGCCAGCCCGAGCAATGGGTTCATCGGGCTGGCCCGGTTCGTGAGTGCGGCCAGGAACGCCGCGCCGCCCAGGCAGATCCGCCAGCCCGCGGCGCCGATGAGCGGCGGCACCAGCGGGCTTCCCACCCCGGCCCGGGGGGCCCGCGGGGCTTACGTTCCCTGCTGCCTCTGGACCTGGCGCTTGATCCGGGCCAGCATCGCCGCCATGCCACGCAACCGCAGCGGGCTGACCAGGTCCGACAGGCCGAGCTGGGTGGTGAACTCGGCCGGCGTGGCCAGGATCTCCTCCGCACCCAGGCCGTCCAGGGCGGTCTGCAGGATGCCCGCGAACCCGCGGGTGGTGGGTGCTTCCGGCGGCGCGTCGAAGAACAGGTGAACGGTGCCGTCGCCGGCCACCTCGACCGCCAGGAACAGCGGCGACTGGCACTCCGGCACCGGCTCCAGCCGGTCGCGGTGCTCCGCGTAGCGGGGCGGGAGCGGCGGCAGCTCGTCGGAGAACTCCAGCAGCAGCTGCAGCTTCTCCTGGCCGGCGACGGCCCCGAACTCGTTGACGATGTCCTGCAGCCGCGGGTTGAGCGTGGCCGTCACGGTTTGTCTCCCTGGGCGATGGGGACCCGGACGCTGTTCCCCCACTCGGTCCAGGACCCGTCATAGTTGCGCACGGCCGGATAGCCCAGGAGGTGATGCAGGACGAACCAGGTGTGGCTGGACCGCTCGCCGATCCGGCAGTACACGATCACGTCGTCGGCGGGGCTCAGCCCGGCCTCGCCGCCGTAGATGGCCTCGAGTTCCCTGCGGGGCCGGAACGTGGCGTCCTCCGCGGCCGCGCGGGCCCAGGGGACGTTGCGGGCCCCGGGGATGTGCCCGCCGCGCAGCGCCCCCTCCTGCGGGTAGTCCGGCATGTGCAGCAGTTCCCCGCTGTACTCGCCGGGCGAGCGCACGTCGATCATGGGCTGGCCGAGGTGGGCCCGGACGTCGTCACGGAACGCCCGGATCGCGGAGTCGTCCCGCTCGACCACCGGATAGTCGGTCCGCGGCCAGCTCCGGGGTCTCGGTGCTCAGCGGGCGGCCCTCCGCGATCCACTTGGCCCGGCCGCCGTCCAGCAGACGGACATCGGGGTGGCCGAACAGCGTGGCGACCCACAGCGCGTACGCCGCCCACCAGTTGTTCCGGTCGCCGTAGAGCACGAGCGTGGTGTCCCGGGAGATGCCTTTCTGCGACATCAGCCGCGCGAATCCCGCGCCGTCCACATAGTCCCGGGCAACCGGGTCGTTCAGCTCGGTATGCCAGTCCAGCTTGACTGCGCCCGGGATGTGCCCCGTCTCGTACAGCAGCACGTCCTCGTCGGATTCGGCGACCACCAGCCCGGGATCGCCGAGGTGCTCAGCCACCCAGTCGGTGCTGACCAGCATCTCCGGCCGGGCGTAGTCCTGGAACCTCGGCGCGGTGTCATACGGCAGCGTCATGAATACCCTCACCTTCGTCAGTGGCCTGCCCGCGGTCTCGCCAGGCGTGCGAGGCCGTTACCCCACCGGTCAGCAACGCCGCCGGGCAGCCGGGCCTTCCCCGGCAGCCGGCCCTTTCCCCAGCGGGCGGGGACGGCGCCGCAGCTAGGCGTCGGCCAGGACCTCGCGGGCGGCCCGGGCACCGGAGGCCAGCGCCCCCTGGACCGAGCCGGTCGCGCGGTGGTCGCCGCACACGTACCGGCGCGGCCCGTCCAGACCCCGGCCGGCCGGGACCTCGACCCGGCTCGGGCGGCTGAGCGGCCACGGGGGAAGCATGACGGGCAGCGCGCCATCAGGTGACCCACGGGTTTTCGTGGCGGAATAGAAAGACGGCCATCCATGACCTACGGTCATGGATGTGGATACGGATGCGCTGCGCTGGTTTCAGCAGGTCGCCGACGGCACCACGGTCACCGAGGTCAGCGAGCTCGAGGCCGTCACCCAGTCCGGGGTGTCACGGGCGCTGGCCCGGCTCGAGGCGCAGGTGGGCACGCCCTTGCTGCGCCGGCACGGCCGCACGCTGCGGCTGACCCAGGCCGGGGCCGTGTTCAAGCGGCACGTGGACGCGATGCTGCACCAGCTCGACGACGGGATCGCCGCGGTCAGCCAGCTGATCGAGCCGGACACCGGCACCGTCGCGCTCGCGTTCCAGCAGTCGCTGGGCACCTGGCTGGTCCCGGACCTGGTGCGCGGCTTCCGCGCCGCCCACCCGCACGTCACGTTCCAGCTGACCCAGGTCCACGATGAGGTGCACTCCGCGGCGCTGGACGGCGGGCTGGCCGACCTGGAGATCGGCACCCGGCGGGCGCGCAGCGCCGCGTTGCGGACCCGGCTGATCGCGATCGAGCCGCTGCGGCTGGCCGTGCGGCGCGACCACCCCCGGGCCGGGCAGCGCCTTTACCTGGCCGAGGTGTCCGGGGAGCCGTTCGTCAGCCTGCGGCCGACCTCGGCCCTCCGCAAGCTCAGTGACGACCTGTGCCAGCAGGCGGGGTTCCGCCCGGCGGTCGTGTTCGAGGGGGACGACCTGTCCACGGTGCGTGGCTTCGTCGCGGCGGGCCTGGGCGTGTCCATCGTCCCCGCGCCGCGGGCGGGGACCCTGGAAGCCGCGGCCGGGCCGCTCGCCTACTGCGAGATCTTGGACGCCGGCGCGGTCCGTGACCTGACCCTGACCTGGTCCGCGGAGCGGCGCCTGCTGCCGGCCGCGGAACTGTTCCGCAGGCACGTGATCCGCAGCGCCAGCGCGGGACAGGTCCCCGCGCTCTCCGCCTGACCCGTGCGGCCAGCTCCCAGGCCCCGGCGTAGGCTGAGCTTCCCTGGCGCTGAACGCGCTCAACACGGCCAGAGCGCGTCCTCCTGGTATCGGCCGAGACCTTCCACCGATCCACGAAGGAGTCACCGGTGCGCATACCAACCGGCCGGGCGGTGGCGGTGGCGCCAGTGGCCTGCGCTTGCCTCCTGACCACCGCATTCGGGGTCGCCGGCGAAGGTGACCGGGCCCGGATCAACCGAGACAAGCACGTCCGCCGCCTCGGGCACCGTTCAGATCGAGCCGTACGCCCTGGCCGACATATCAGGCTGAAGTAGCCCGCCGTCCCTGGGTCAATCGCTGCCTGAGCACCATACGGCCGAACGCCATCAGGTCAAAGGTGTATCGCCTCCAGAGCCGACGCGGGTCCCGGTACAGGCGATAGGCCCAGTTCAGCCGCATCTTCTCCATCCAGTGGGGATACCAGTCCACGGCCTCGGCGAGATGGTCGAGGTAGCTGCCGCCGGTGATGATCACCGGCACATCGAGCCGGTCGGCCACCTCCCACACCCATGTCTGCTGCATCGGCGTCGGGATGGAGACGTGCAGGATGTCAGGCTGGGCCGCGTTGATGGCCTCAACCATCATGGACACGTCGGACTCGTCGAAGGTTCCGGGATGCCCGCGCATCACGTCCCAATGACCGTGCAGCGTTCCGGCGATAGGCAGGCCGGGAAACGCTTCTGTCGCGTTCGCCGCCGCTCGCTCCGGAACTCCCTCGCCGCACCCGAACAAGAAGTTCCGGAACCCGTGCTCGGCTGACATTGCAAACACCAGCGGGCAGATCCTGCCATTCCCCTGTCGGGTGGGTACGGGGAGGCCGACCCAGTGCGCGCCCACGACGACGCCCCACCCATCCGGCAGCACCACGTCGAAGCGGTTGATCTTCTCGATCAGCCCCGCAGTGCGATGAGCTCGCAACACGTAGTCGGGATTGATAAACGACACAGTCAGCCGGGACCGGTTCTTCACCGCCTCGCGGACAGCGTCGAGGAAGGCCTCATCGGTGAGGCAGGACAAGCCGATATCCAGGAAGGTCCGCTTATTGGCCCGGGCCTCGGCGGCCGGCTCCCCGGGCTTCACAGGAGCCCCTCGAACGCCAGCAGCTCACGAAGCCCGGCCTTGAGGTCGTACTCGGGCTTCCAGCCGGTCGTGGTCATCAGCTTGCCGGGGTCGGCGATCAGGTGCCCATCTCCTGGCCGCCTGCGTTCGGGGTCCTCACGCACGTCCAGCGCCTCGCCGCGGATGCTCTCGATGGTGGCCAGGACATCACCGATGGTGGTCCCCGTGCCCGTCCCGACGTTGAAGACGTCGAAACCATGCCCCGGGGCCGTGGCGAAAAGCGCCTGCGCGGTGTCGGTAACGAAGATGAGGTCACGCTGCGGCCAGAGATTGCCGAGCTCGATCGGCTGGCCCGCGTGCATGGCCGCCACGATCGCGGGAAGCACATGGGGGTTCGTCTCCCGGGGGCCGTAGGTGTTGAACAACCGGGCCACCACGGTGCGAACGTCAGGACGGTCGGCGTGGAAACGGGCCATGATCTGCTCGCCCATCCACTTCGAGATCCCGTAGATCTCGTCGGGCCTGGGCGGGGCGCTCTCCGGCCAGCGCTCGTCACCGAATCCGTAGATCGCGCCACTGGAGGGAAACACGAATGACGTCAGCGGCGCGGAGCGGACCGCGCGGATAACGTTTTCCAGCCCCAGCACGTTGACGTCAAGGGCCTCCTGCGGGTGCGCGTTGCAATAGGGGATGAAATGAAGAGCGGCCATGTGGAAGACCGTGTCCGGCTCGAAGTCCGCCACCGGCCGGAGATCGTCCGCGCTCCGGATGTCGGCTTCCAGCGCAATCGCCTGGCCAGTGGCCATGACCTGCTCAAGGTGTTCTCGCCGGCCGAGCCGGAAGTCGTCGACAACCAGCACGCTCGCGCCGGAAGCCACTACCAGCTCGACCAAGTGGGAACCGATGAAGCCAGCCCCGCCGGTGACCAGTACACGTTCCATTGACTTTTGCTTCCTTCCCCCGAGCCCACCTAGTCTAGGACGAGTGTGGGCAATCCCTCCGGGAAGCTTCCCAGACGACAAGATCTGTCCTGGGGCTCTATTAAACACCAACCGTCCCAATTGATCCATCCGTCACATAGTTCCGCCCTCATGCGGGCCCTCTGGCTACGAGGATCCTGCCGGCGATCCATGTTTGGCTGAGATTCATCAATGCCGCACCCCGGGGCGGGGTGCGGACCGCGCGGCGGCTGCTGCGCTGCCGGAGACAGGCGGGTCGTCCAGGGTGCCCCGCACTGGGCGGGCACGGCGCGGCGGGCTGGCCCGGGAGCGGGGTGTTCCGGGCCAGCCCGCCGAGACTGCGGGGGTTGGTGCAGTTGCTGGCTAGGAGGGATCAGAAGTGGGTCGGGCCCGTCCCGGTCGGCACGGGGGCCGGCGTGGCCGAGGTGGGCATGACCGTGGGGGTCGCGGTCGGCATCGGGGTCGTGGTCAGCGGCGGGGCGAGCGGGGCCCGGAAGTGGCCGTGCGCCACGAGCAGGCCGTCGGTGTTGCCCCTGGCGTCGGTGTAGAAGCCGACCAGGTCACCCGCGTCGTTGATGCCGTTGAGCGTGGTGGCCCCGGAGCCGTGCGGGTCGTTGATGGTCCGGAATCCGAAGTCCCGGGCCCAGATGAACCCGAACGACTTGGCGTTGTTGCCGCTGCCGACCATGTAGGTGCCGACGACCTCGCGGTTGTCGTTGACGCCGAAGGCCATGGTCGAGGACGCGCCGGGGACGCTCAGCCGGTAGAGGTGGCCGTGCGCGCCGAGCAGGAAGCCCCGGGTGACGCCGCCGCGGCCGGTGTAGAAGCCGGCGACGTCGCCGAGGTTGTTGATGCCGGATGCGGTCGAGCTGACCGCGCCGTGGATCCTGATCCGGTGGAACCAGCCGCTGGGGATGCTGTACGCGTAGGCGTGGCTGTTGCCCTGCGCCCCGTTGAAGAAGCCCACCGCGATGCCGGAGTTGTTCACGCCGAGGAGCTGGTTGACCGGGGGCTTCGCATTGTTGCGGGTGGGGAACTTGACGCTGTGGAATTGGCCGTGCCAGTCGTAGAACCCGAAGTTGTTGTTCGTCTGGCTCTTGGTGTTCTGCGTGGACCAGAACCCGACGGTCACCCCGGTGTCGTTGATCCCGATGACCTGGGTCTGGATCCCGCCGGGGAAGTTCTCGTTCGTGAACGATGAGGACGGCCCCAGGCTGAGCACGTATCCCTTGTTCGGGTGGCCCGCCTCGCCTGAGCCGAAATAGCCGGCGATCTGGCCGCGGTTATTGATGCCCAGCAGCTGGTTGAACGTGGGGTCGTTGCTGTTGTTGAGCTTGCTGAACGACCAGCCGCGTGCCATGCGCATCTCGCGCGGGTGATGCACGCGGTGCGAGCTGGCCGAGAGGCTGACGCTGGAGTGCCCGGTCACGGCGAAAACACCGCCGACCGCTCCGCCTACCGCGATGGCAGCCACGCCGACCGCCGCTACGACTGTACGTTCAACTCATTCTGGATCCGCCATTCTGGGTCCACGCACGTGCGCGTCGTCCCCGTCGTATCTGGTTCTCACCGAGAATCCCTTTCCGTGCATCCAGATGACCGTCCCGGAACTTCACCGGCGATCACGGGCGGCATGGAACTGGCCGCATCGATGACGTTAGTAGCGGGAGCGCCGAATCCCGGGCTCAGCACGTCCGGGGTCCGGGAACCGTAATAACTCCCCCCGGGGCCGCAACGGTCAGGATGGGCATGGCGGCAGGCAGGGCCGAAAGTCCCGGCGGCAGGACCGGCCGTCCCCTGTTCCGGGCTCGTCCGCACCGGTGAACTGGGATCGAGAGGCTCCGGGACGCGTTCCGGGCGATGCGGCTCCGAAGGGCCCGCAGGCAACCCTCTCGGAGGGAAGGTCATGATGACGGGTTCGAACGCGGTGCTGAGCGTGGTCCCGATCGTGATGCTGGCCGCCCTCGGCCTGTGGCTCGGCCTCGTGTACTGGGTTGGTGCCCACCCGGAGTGGAAGGCGCACCGGCTGGCCCGTGAGGCGGCGGCGCGGCAGGCGGCGGCGGCCGCTACCGGGGAGCAGGCTGCTGCGCCGGAGGGAGCCCGGGCGGCGGCCCCTGGCCGGGACCAGAGGCGGATCGGCCCGCGCGCCGCCTGAGCGGCTGGCACGCTGAAGCCAGCAGTCCCGATGCCGCATGGCCCGCCTGACCCGGCGCGGTATGACGCCCTGGCACCGAGGTACAGGTCAGCACCGGCTGGCCGGCTGCTGACCATGTGGGCAGGGCGTGGCGGGCGACGTCAGGAAGATCATCTGTGAAGATAAGGAGGGTTGGCGCTGGAGGACTTACCGAACCGATGCCGGAGTCGCTAGCCACCCATGTACGGCAAGGTCAAGGGATACGAGAGCTCCGGCCCGCTTGTCGCGGCCACAGACGCCAGCTACAAGCGCGGCGTCGCGGGCATCGCGTGCGTGGTCTCCAATGGCTCGTGGGGACTAAGCCGGTGGGCGCCGGGAAACCGTCACGACCCAAGCGGCCCCGCCGCGGTCCTGGTGGCCGAGCTGCGGGCGGTCGCGCTTCTCCTGGAGGGCCCGGACCACCTGCGGCCGCCTGAGCTGCTGGTGGACAGCACGATCGCGATTCGCTACCTCCGCGCCTGGCAGCGGGGCCGGATCGAGCGGATGCCGGAGGGGTACAGCCTGCTGCCGCGCCGGGGCCCGGAGGGCGCGCCGACCCTGGTGCGGCTGGCCGGGATCATGGCGCAGCATCCGGAGATACGGCTCCAGCATGTGCACGCGCACACGGGTCATCCGCTGAACGAGGCCGCCGACGCGCTGGCTTCGCTCGCGCAGCGCGGCCTCCCCGCCATGGAGACCCGGTCCCGGGCAGAGGGCCTGGCCGACGCGTTCGTGCGGACCTGGCGCGACCAGGCCAGCAGCGGATGACCGGTTCGATGGAAGCGCTCAGGCTCAGTACGCGCCGGTCCCGCGCGCGACGGCCCGCGCGGTCTTCCACAAGATCTGGAGGTCCAGGGCCAGCGACCAGTGCTCGACGTAGCGCAGGTCCAGCCGAACCGATTCTTCCCAAGGCAGATTTGCCCGCCCGCTGACCTGCCATAGGCCAGTGAGACCCGGCTTGACCGCCAGTCGGCGCGGCACGTACTCGCCGGACATGGCTGCCTTCTCGTACGGCAGCGCTGCCCAGGGACGGGGGCCGACCAGCGACATCTCACCGCGCAAGACGTTGAATAGTTGCGGGATCTCGTCAATGGACCAGTGGCGCATCCACCCGCCCAACGGGGTGAGCCGGGGGTCTCGGCGGATCTTGAACAGGACCCCGTTCACTTCGTTGAGGCCTTCCAGGTCCACCTTCCGGGCCTCGGCATCGACCACCATGCTGCGGAACTTGTACACGGTGAAGGGGAGGCCGTCCTTGCCGATCCGCAGATGGCGGAACAGCACTGGCCCGCCGTCGGAGAAGCGGATCGCGCACGCGATCACGACGAGAAGCGGCGAAAGCAGGAGCAGCGTCGATGCCGCCAGCGACCGATCGAACGCCGCCTTGAGTATCCGCTTCGGCCCGGAGAGATTGGCATGATCAAGATGAACCAGCGGCAGCCCCGCCACCGGCCGGATGGTGGTGCGAGGCCCGGCCAGGTCGAGCAGCGCGGGGGCGACGCACAGGTCCGTGCCGGTCGCCTCCAGCGCCCAGGCGAGCTCGCGCAGGCGGCTGCTGTCCATCTGCGCGCAGTTCACCACCGCCACGGTGTCGGCCCGGAAACGGTGCACGGTAGTGGTCACGCTGTCCACCCCGCCGCCCACGGGGACGCCAGCGATATCGGCCGCGCGGCGCGGCCCGCCCGGCACGCAGGCGGCCACGATGTGCAGGCCGTGCGAGCTATCCCGGCCCAGCGCGGTGATCATTTCGCTCACCGTGCGGGCAGGCCCGACCACGACGGTCCGGCGGGTGCAGATCCCGAGGCGCCGCCGGCGGTGGAGGCGCTTGCGGAGCCCGTACCGGGCGAGCATGCCCAACACGGTCAACGAGGGCAGGGCGACGACCACGTATCCGCGCGCCAGGTCTAGTTTCGCCGCGTAGGAAAAGATGGCGACCGCTGCCGTCAGGCTCACGCCCGCCCGCAGGATGCGATGGAACTCTTCGGCCCCGCCGCCCACGATGCGGCTGTCGTACCCCCCGGACAGTGCGACGGCACCCCACCACAGCAGGGGCAGGCAGACCGTGAGCACCATGTACACATCGGGCGGGTCGATACGCGCGTGGTAGCGGACCTCGTACGCCGCTATCCCGGCCAGCATGGCACAGGCGACATCGACGACGATCGCCAGCGTGAGATAGCGGCTGATCCAGACTGACGCAGCCGGGGGCGCCCTCAGCGAGCCGGTCGCCTGCGCCAGACCGCGGCGACCGACGATTGCCGACCGTGACACATCCACCCCGATACCCCGCTCGCTCTTCCTAGCCCCAGCCCAATTTACCTCCCTTACATCTGAAGGTAGACGGCTATTTACGCAGCGCTCGTCATCGTAAGGCAAACCTCACGCCGATTTAAAGACTCTGACCTGCACGAATTTCGTAGTTACACCAAGTGGATGAGGTGGTAACCAGATGTTAACAACCTCGGCGGCGCCCGGGCCGGCCCGAAATCATCTTCGGGTCGCCGGGCCAGAACTGGGTGGCCATCTCAGCGCCGTTAAGGCTGCGGCGCGCTATGCATTATTCCGGTCGAATTAGTAGGCTGTAACAAATAAGTAACCGGGGGCGCGGGGTGTGCTAGGCCACAAGTCTTCCGCTGACGTAGGCTGTTCCGTGGCCCCGAGATGGACGGGGAAGCCGATTCGCGGCCACGGGCAACATTGGTAACACCTCGGCTCAACTGCGTGTAGTTAACTCGCTGCGTTAAGTAGTTAAGTGGCCGAACTCTTTAACTTTCAGTAATCGCTCATAATCAAAGCGTTGATTAGAGTTACCGGGAGCAGGCGGCGGCACGGACCGCCCAGTGGTGATTGTCAGATCGCCAGAGGGCTCGCCGGCAGCGGCAGTCCGGCCAGCAAGTTCTAGGAGGTAGTCCCCTGTTTGGGTGAGGTCCGCTAACCAATACAGCTATGGACATGTTTGCTGATTCTCCGTACATTTGTTGGGTTGTTGGGGAGTGTTCAGATCCAGTTGACTGACATGTCACCGAGCGGGGAACTGGCGGCGTCGCACTACCGCCTGCTCACGGGACAAGCAGGGGGAGGAGCGGCGGATGGCCGTGTCACAAGAGGCTGACTCATTGGAGTTCGCCGGTTACCTCGGCGTGCTGCGGCGCCGGTGGTGGGTCGTGCTGGTCGCGGCCTGCGTGGGCATCCTGGCCGCCGGGGCCTACATTGCCAGCGCCCCGAAGGCCTACACCGCGACGGCGACAGTCAACGTCACCCCGACCGGGGTCAGCCAGACCCAGGGCGGAGCGGTCGCGGGCGGACGAACCGGCAGTGTGGTCAACCTGGACACCGAGGCGCAGATCGTCAAGTCGAACAGCGTCGCGGCCATCGCGGCCCGTGCCCTGCATACCCCGCTGGCGCCCGCAGTCCTGGTGGGGAACGTGTCCGTTGCGGTTCCCGCCAACTCCTCGGTCCTTCAGATCAGCTGCCAGGCCAGAACCGCGGCGCAGGCCTCCGTCTGCGCAAACGCCTTCGCCTCGGCATACATCCAGAACCGCAACGACTCTTCGGCCGCCACGATCGACTCCGAGCGGAAGACAGTGCGTGGCGAGCTCACCGGCCTGGAGAAGAGCGCCACCCGGCTGACCCTGCAGATCGGGTCCCTCCCGCTCAACTCCCCGCAGCGGGCCAGCGCCGAATCCCAGCTTCAGTCCGACACTGGCCAGCTGAAATCCCTCGCGAATCAGGCTGCCGCCCTCTCGGCTCAGGCGGCGGCGAACTCCGGCGGCTCGATCATCACCAAGGCCACGCCGCCCGCCACTCCGAGCAGCCCCAAGAAGAAGATCATCCTGCCCAGCGGACTGCTGGCGGGGCTGCTCATCGGCTTGATCATCGCGTTCGTGTGGGACAAGCAGGACACCCGGGTCACGGGGGCCAGGAATCTCGGGAGCGTCCGTGCGCCGGTCCTGCTCAGCCTCTCCGCGAAGGACCTCGGCGCGGAACCGCTGGCTTCGCCGCGGTCCCGGGCAGGACTGGACTTCAGCGATGTGGCCCGCTCCGCGGCCAGGGCGCTGGACCAGGACCACCACCTGCTCCTGGTGGCGGGGGCATCATCCGGGCAGAGCAGCTCGGTCACTGCGGTGAACCTCGCGGTGGCACTGGCCCGGATCCATTCCGCGGTGATCCTGGTGTGCCCCAGTGGGCAGGGCACTGCGAGGCTCCTCGGTCTGCCGGAGTCCCGGACCCTGGACACGCGGGCCGCAGCCGAGCTGGCCGCGGGGGAGCTATCCGTAGAGGAGATCGCTCTCCAGCCGGCGGGTTTCCCCGGGCTCCGGGTCGTGGTCCTGGCCGAGGAGCTGCACGACCTGCAGCACGCGCAGGCCCGCGTGCTGGCCGAGCAGTTGCGCATCAGCGCTGACTACACGGTCATAGAGGCGCCCGCGGGGAGCGCCGGCCCAGACACCCTGGCGCTAGCGGAATACTGCGGCGCCGCCGTGCTGGCCGTCGAAATTTCCGTGACCAGGCGGCCGGACATCGAGGACGCCCTTAACCGGATCACCCGGCTGGGGACCCCAGTGCTCGGCCTGGTCGCGCTGCCCCGGCTACGCCTTCCGGCCCCGGTCCGGTCGGCCCAGGAGGCGAGCGTGCCGCCGTCCGGGTCGGTCCGACTGCGCAAGACCGCTGACCCGTTCGCTCCGGCACCCGGCGGGTCACGGCCGGAACCAGCAGCCCAGGACGGGAAGGATGACGCCGCGGTGTCCGCCGTGCATGCCGACGCCGCGGACCGGCCCAGCGGGACCTGATCGATGCGGACGGCCTGGACGACATCGACACGAGGCGCCGCGGCACTGCTGGCCGCGGCGGCGGGGCTCGCCATCGGAGGTTGCGCGGGCGGCCCGGCTGACCTCATGACACCGGCGGCCCAGCGCGGTGCCACCCCGGCGGCCTCGGAGCCGGGCAGCAGCGCCGCACCCGAGGCGTCCCCCAGTAGCACGCTGGTGGCCCCGCTGACCGGCCTGCCCGCCACAGGCGCGCGGGCTGCGGGCCGCCCCGCGGTCGCCCTGCCCCTGTCCGGTGGCCAGTTGCAGGGCCTTGGGTCCGCGGACGTGGTATTCGAGGAGATGACTTCCCCGCTGCGCTATATCGCGGTGTTCCAGTCCCGTGATGCCCGCTCGGTGGGGCCGGTGGGGCAGACCCGGCCCACGGATGGGCAGGTCCTGTCGGTCCTGCACCCGCTCATCGCCTATGACGGCGGCACCCCGTCGTTCATTAGGGTCCTGGATAAGACTCAGGTGGTGGACGCCGGCTCGTTCCGCTATCCAGCGCTGTACCGCACGGGCGCCCAGGGGCCGGCCATCTCGACGAGCGACATCCGGCGGGCGGCGCGGGACACCGGGCCGCCGCAGCTGCTCACCTACCAGGGCTCCGGCGTAGGCGACGAGGAGGGCTTCGCGAGCACCGGGTCGTGGCGGTCGTCCAGCCTGAAGATCACTGCTCCGGGGCAGGCCACCCAGACCTGGGCGTTCGGAGCGCGCAGCCACCGCTGGCGCCTGGTGTCCGGCGGGCCGTCCGTGGCGGTGGCCAACATCGTGGTGCAGAAAGTCCCCTACAAGACCGTGTTCCTCAGCCACAAGTACGGCCTCACCACGACCAGCGCCCGGGTCATCGGCTCGGGTTCCGCGCTCATGCTGTCGGGGACGGGCCCGGCTGGCCGGAGTACCGGCGCAGCGGTCCGCGGGACCTGGTCTAAGCCCGGGATTCACGCTGTGACCAACTACCTCGACGCGAACAACCGCCCAGTCGGCTTCCGGCGGGGCGCCACCTGGGTGATCCTCGCTCCGCCCGGGACGCAGATCAGCACGGCGCGGAGCAGCTCATGACCGAGTCGGTGATCCTCGGCACCCGTCCGGTCACGGTCACTCCTGAGTCCCCGCAGCCCGGGACCGGGGCACACCGCCGCCGCGGGAGCTGGCTGGCCCGCCACCCGGCCTGGCCGCTGACCCTCATGCTGGCCGGGATCCCCCTGTGGTGGGCCCTGGGATTCGGCGATTACATCTTCATCCTGTTGTCCATCCCGATGGCCGCCCGGCTGTACGCCTGGAGCGCGCAGGGCAACCGCAGGATACGGGTGCCGCCGGGATTCGGCCTGTGGCTGCTGTTCCTGCTCGTGGTCTTCATCGGGGCGGCCGCGCTGGCCGCCACCGCTCCCGGGACTCTGGCCAGCCCGGTTTCCAACCGGATCATCTCCTTCGGCGTCCGCACCATCGGGTATCTGGGTGATACGGCCCTGCTCCTGTTCGCGGGCAACCTCACCGAGCGGGAGCTGCCCCGCAGGCGGCTGGCCTGGCTGCTCGGGCTGGTGGCCCTGTACACCGTGGCCGGCGGCCTGGCCGGCGTGTTCTTCAAGCACCTGCACTTCACTGCGCCACTGGCCGCCATCGTCCCGAACCGGCTTCAGGCCAATAATCTGGTTCTGCACGTGCAGCTGCATCCCGCCCTCTCCCAGCTGCAGGCCGTCCTCGGTACGGCCGGGCGCCCTGACGCGCCCTTCGCATACACCAACGAGTGGGGCAACTGCCTGGCCCTGCTGCTGCCCTGGCTGATCGCGCGGTGGTGGTTCCAGGGAACCCGCAGGCAACGGATGATCGCCCTGGCCGCCGGCGTCATCGCGATCGTCCCCATCATCTACTCGCTGGACCGCGGGCTGTGGCTCGGGCTCATCGCCTCTCTCTCGTACCTCGGGTTCCGCCTGGCCGCCCAGGGGCGACTGGCCGTGCTCGGCGGCCTGGTCACGGCGCTCGTCCTGGCCGCCATCGTCATCGCGGTCACCCCGTTGCAGGGGATGATCAGCCAGCGGCTGGCCAACGGCGCCAGTGACGCCTCGCGCGGGTCACTGGCCGTCGCCGCGACGGTGGACGCCGCGGCCTCCCCGCTGATCGGCTACGGGGACACCAGGCACCAGCAGGGCAGCGTCCAGTCCCTCTCGGTGGGCCGTTCGGCCAAGTGCCCGACCTGCGGGGAAAGAACCATCGGCGGGAACGGGCAGCTGTGGCTGCTGCTGATCTCGGACGGCTTCCTGGGCGCAGGGCTGTACGTCGGCTTTTTTCTCTACGGGTTCTGGCGGTACCGGAAGGACAGAACGCCCTACGGGCTGGCCGGGCAGCTCACGCTGCTCGTGTCGTTCGTCTCCATGCTCGCCTACACCGCCACCGGGGCGCCGCTTAGCTTCACCATGCTCGCGCTCGCCATGCTCTGGCGAAACGCGCGGGCCCGGCGCCAGCAGGCCGCCGGGCTGGAACCAGAGCTGGCCGGTCCGGCGGCGCCCCGCAGGCTGGCTGGAGGGCTGGGCTCATGATGGCGGCGACGCCGCCTCGTGCCCAGACGCTGCCGGGGCCCGGCCCGGCTCCGCGCGGCCGGGATGGGTCGGTCCGGCTGGAAGGCGTGGCCCGGGGCGGGGCGCTGAACCTGGCCGGGGCCGGGGTCGCCGCGGCCGCCACCCTGGCCCTGACCGTGGTGATCACCCGCGAGTACAGCAAGCCGGTGGCGGGCGCCTTTTTCGCCGCCACCTCGCTGTTCCTGATCGTGGAGGCCGCCTCCGGGCTGGGCGCCTTCGTCGGGCTGGTCAACTTCATCGCCCGGCTGCGCCGCCTCGGGCACGAGAACCGGATCCCGGCCATCCTTCGCGCCGCCATCATCCCCGTCGTGGTGGTGTCACTGGTGGCCACCGTGGCTCTCATCCTGTTCGCCGGGCCGCTGGCCCGCCTCCTGCTCAGCGGTCACCTCGGCCAGGCGGGCGCTAGCCCGGGCATCATGGCGAACGCGCTGCGGGCGCTGGCCCTCGCCCTCCCGTTCGCGGCCCTGTCCGACACCCTGCTGGGCGCCAGCCGCGGGTACCGGGTCATGCGGCCCACGGTCGTCGTGGACAAGATCGGCCGGGCCAGTGCCCAGCTGATCGGCGTGCTGATCGCTATCTCGGCGGGGAGCATCGTGCTGCTCGCGCCGCTGTGGGCGCTGCCCTACGTGCCCGCCTCCATCATTGGCTGGTACTGGCTGCGCCGGATCCGGCGCAGCCAGCGACCCGGACCGGGTGCCGCTGCCCAAGCGCCGGATGTGCCCAGCGTGATCCCGGCCGCGGTGAGCCCGGGCGCGAAGGCAGCGGGGCGGCACCGGCGCACGGTAACGATGGGCGCGGGGGTGGGCAGCGCTACCGCGAGCGGGTTCTGGCGGTTCACCGGGCCCCGTGCACTGGCCACCCTGGCCCAGATCACCATCCAGCGGATCGACATCGTGCTCGTCGCGATCATCCTCGGGCCGGCTGAGGCGGCCGTCTACACGGCCGCAACGCGGTTCCTGGTGGCAGGCCAGTTTGCCAACGCCGCGGTCAACCAGTCCGCCCAGCCGCGGTTCGCCGAACTGTTCGCCGTCGACGACCGGCGCGGCGCCAACGTGATCTACCGCGCCACCACGGCCTGGCTCATCGTCCTGACCTGGCCCCTGTACCTGCTGGCCGTGATCTACGGCCCGGAGGTGCTCAGCATCTTCGGCCATTCCTACCGGGCCGGGCACCTTGTGATGATCATCCTGGGCCTGACCATGCTGGTCGCCACGGCCTGCGGCCAGGTGGACATGGTCTTGATCACCACCGGCCGGAGCAGCTGGAGCCTGGCTAATGGGATCGCAGCACTGGTGATCAACGTCGGCCTCGATCTGCTCCTCATTCCCCGGTTCGGGATCACCGGCGCCGCGATCGGGTGGGCCGCCGCGATCATCGTCACCAACCTGACCCCGCTGGCCCAGCTGGCCATCTCGGTGCGGCTGAACCCCTTCGGGCGCGGCTCCTTCCTGGCCGCGGGCCTGGCCGTGCTGAGCTTCGCGGTCATCCCGCTCGCGGTACGGGCGGCGCTCGGCCCGGGTGCGGCCGCATCGGCCGGCGCGGTGCTGGCCGGCTGCGTCGTGCAGGCCGCCGGGCTGTGGTGGTTCCGGGACACCCTGCAGCTAGCCGCCCTGCCCGGGCTGTCGCGGCTGGCCAAGATCTTCCCGTTCAGATTCATGCAAGGGGGCCCGACGTGGGCAAAATACTGGCGTTCCTGATCTGGCCCGCAGGGTTGGCCGTCATCTTCGGGGTGGCAGCACTGCTGGCCCGCCGGGCCCGGGCCCGGCCCGCCGGGCCCGGGCGCGGCTCGCGGCTGCCCTGGCTAAAGGATGGCCCGGTGCCGGCCAGCGCGGATGGTACATCGGGGGTCCGGGAAGCCGTCCGCCAGGCCGGGCTGTTCCTCCTCCTCATCGTCGCCGGGGCCGCCGTGATCTTCGCGGTGATGGCCCTGCTCGGGCAGCTCGTTCGGCACGGCGGGCCGTCCGTGGACAAGCCTCTCTACCACTGGGTGGTCACGCACCGCATTCACCATTGGAAGGGGCTGATGAACAGCCTGACCAAGATCGGCGACACCTGGTCAACCCGGATGGCGGCGGTGTCGGCGGCGGTGTGCCTCGCCGTCACCTGGCGGCGGTACCGCTGGCTGCCGGCCTTCGCGTTCCTCGTGCTCTCGCTGCTGCAGCGCTACCTGACCCATGGCATTCACCTGGTCGCCCACCGCGTGGGGCCCCCCGGATTCCCGCACGGCACCTACCCCTCCGGCGGCTCCGAGCGCACGATCGTGTTCTTCGGGCTGATCGCCTATTTCCTGTGGCGCGAGTTCAGCGGTCGGCGGGTCACCGCGATCTGGGCGGGGGCGGCGGTCGCCGCGGTCGCCTTCAACGAGGGCTACAGCCGGGTCTATCTCGGCATGCACTGGACCACCGATGTGCTGAGCGGCTGGTTCTACGGCATCTTGCTGCTGGCGCTGTTCATCCTCGCTACCCGCGTGGTCATGGGCCCGGCGCGCCGCCCTGAGGAGCTGGTGGCTGCAGACCCCGCTGTCGTGCGTGCGGCCGGGAACACCGTCCCGCAGCCGGTCGGGCCCGCCGCCCAGCATGCGCGGCATGCCCGGGCATCCGCCACGCCGCCGAGGCCGGCTGCGGCACCGCCGCCCACACAGAGGTCGGCCTGGGGCGGGCCCCGGTGAGCGGCGCTCCGGAACGCTGGCCCCTGGTCTCGGTGATCCTGCCCACCCGGGGCCGGCCCGGCCCCGTCCGGGCGGCGATCTCCTCGATCGTCGGCCAGACCTATTCCGGCCCGATCGAGTGCGTCGTCGTCCACGACCAGGAGCCACCCGATCCGGCCCTGGCCAGCCTGGGTACCGGGGATCACCGGGTCAAGGTGATCACCAACCAGCGCACCCCGGGGCTAGCCGGCGCGCGTAACTCCGGCCTGGACGAGGCGACTGGCAGGTTCGTCGCGACCTGCGACGACGACGACGTGTGGCACCCGGCTAAGCTGCAGGCCCAGATCGCCCGGCTGCTTGACCAGCCCGACCTGCTCGTGGTGGGCTCAGGCATCCGGCTCATGCTGCCCGACGGCCGGGTCATCACCTGCCCGGCACGCGCCGAGCGGATCAGCCAGCAATTGCTGCTGCGCAACCGGGTGCGGGAACTGCACTCCTCCACGCTGGCCATGCGCCGGGACGCGTTCGCCAAGGCGGGCCTGTACGACGAGAAGATCCCGAACGGCTACGCGGAGGACTACGACTGGATCCTCCGCGCGGCGCGGGTCGGCCGTATCGGGGCGGTGCTGACACCACTGGCCGACATCACGAAGGACAGCGGCTCGTGGTGGCCAGGCAACGCGGCCATCACCGTCGCAGGCCTGGAATACCTGCTGGCCAAGCACCCGGAGATCGCGGCATCCTCCCGCGGGCACGCCCGCCTGCTCGGGCAGATCGCCTTCTCGCGCTCCCTGCTCGGCGAGCGTGGACAGGCCCTGCGGTACGCGGCTCTCGCGCTCGGCCGGTGGCCGGGATCGCCGCACGGATATCTGGCGCTGGCCCACATTGTCACCGGCGTGGACCGCAAACATATGCTGCGCGCCGCGCGGCTGATGGGCCGGGGCTTGGCTTAAGGCCGCCGGCCGTAAGAAAGGAAACGAGGAGGGGTCTTCATGACGTCCGTGCGCAAGGCCGCACCCGAGCCGGTCCGGCGGGCCGGTCGCCGTGCGTTCCTGCAGGTGGGCACGGCGACGGCACCGCTGCGGCTGCAGCCCAGCTTCATCATGATCGGCGCCCAGCGGTGTGGCACCACGTCGCTGTTCCGGGCTCTGATGGCGCACCCGCAGGTTGTGCGGCCTGCTTTCCACAAGGGAATCAACTACTTCGACCTGAACTACTACCGGGGCAGGCCCTGGTACCGGGGGCATTTCCCGGTGGCACGGATCGCTCAGGCGGCCACCGCCCGCCACGGCGGGCCGGTGACCTTTGAGGCCAGCGGCTACTACATGTACCACCCGTTCGCGATGGAACGGATGGCGCATGACCTGCCCGGCGTGAAACTCGTCGTGATGCTCCGCGATCCGGTGGAGCGGGCGTTCTCGGCCTACAAGCATGAGTACGCGCGGGGATATGAGTGGGAGACCTTCGAGAAGGCGCTTGAACTGGAGGACGATCGGCTGGTCGGCGAGACCGACCGGATGGGTGCCGACCCGTCTTACGAGAGCTTTACGCACCGGCATCACTCTTATACGCGCCGCGGCCACTATGCCGACCAGCTGGAACGGATCTTCGAACTGTTCCCGCGCGGCCACGTGCACGTGATCGACAGCGAGGCGTTTTTCGCACGTCCTGCTCAGGAGTACCGGATGCTGACGGACTTCCTCGGACTGCGGGCTTTTCAGCCCGCCAGCTTCGGCCAGCACAACGCGCGGCCCGGTACGCTCATGGCCCCGCAGATCCAGGACATGCTCGAGGACCACTTCGCCCCGCACAATAAGCGGCTGGCCGGGCTGCTGGACTGGAGGCCCGAATGGCCGCGCTGACTGAGCCCGCCCGGTCGGTCACCGGCCGGGGCGCCTACATGTGGGAAACCATGAGCGTGCTGTGGCCCGCGCCGGCCCGGGTCGAGCGGCGCGGCCGTACCGCTGGCCCGCGACCCGGCCGCAGCGACCGGGACCGCGAGCGGACGGAGTACCTCGTTCTGCCCAGCGAAGCCCGCGCCATGCTCCTGCTGCCCCGCAGGCCGCGCCGGGCCGCCGCTGCCGCGCTGCGCAACTACCAGGCCTCCGCGGCCGGCTCCCGCCGGTTCCTGCTGCGCAGCATGGCCCTGGCGGCGCGGGCCGGCCTGGCTGACGCCTTGCCGCACCGGATCACGGTCCAGTCCGACAGCATTGGACCCGACGCGGACGTGGTCTCCTACCTCCGGAAGGTGCTGGACTGCGACGTCGTGGTCAGCGTGCGTATCGGCCCGCCGCGCGCCAACCGCAAGCCAGTCCTGGAACTCCTCAGCCCTCGTGGTGAGGCCCTCGGGTTCGCCAAGGTCGGCGTGACCGGCCTGACCCGGGAACTGGTCCGGGCCGAGGCGGCCGCGCTGGACGTGCTCGGCGCGGCAACGTTGGGCCGCATCGAGGTACCGCGGCTGCTGGACCACGGCCAGTGGCGTGATCATGAAGTGCTGGTCCAGGCGCCGTTGTCAGGGTCCGGGCGGGCTGGATCCCAGGCTGAGCTGGCCGCGGCGATGGCGGAAGTGGCGGCTGTGCGGGGCGTGGTCACCTTGCAGGTCAGCCGCAGTGCTTACTGGCAGGGTCTGCGCTCGCGGCTGGAGGCGTGCCCGCCCAGCGACGCGGCGGGGGCGCTGTTGCGGGTCATCCACGATCTGGAGGCCATGGCGGCTACGACACGCCTGGCCTTCGGCTGCTGGCACGGCGACTGGACACCCTGGAACATGGCCTTCTCCGGCGGGCGGGCGCTGGTCTGGGACTGGGAGCGATTTGAGGACGGCGTCCCGGTGGGCTTCGACGCCGTGCACTACCAGGTGCAGAAGGCCGTGACCGGCAACGGCACAGCAGCGCGGGCGGCCGCCGAGATGGCGCTGCTCACCGCCCCCATGACCCTCGGGTCGCTGGGAGTCAGGCCGGGGGTGGCGGTGTTCGTTGCGGCCCTGTACCTGATCGAGATCGCCACCCGGTACCTGCACGATGAGGCGGCGGAGGCCGGGGTCAAGCTGGGTGACGTGGGTACCTGGCTGCTGCCCACGCTGTCCCGCTTCGCCGGGCGCCAGGCCGCCGCGCTACCACGCCCTGGAGGGGTCCAGCCATGACCACGCAGGCAGGCACCGCGCCGCAGACCCCGGACCTGACCTGGAGACGGGCCATGCGGCTGGGCGTGTTCGGCCTGGCCTCGGACGTCCGGGACCGGCGGCGCGACCCGGCGCTGCGGAACCCGGTGTCCGTCCGCGCCCTCGACCCGCGGCTGCACCGGCCGGTGTTCGTCATCGGTGCGCCCCGCTCGGGCACCACGTTCCTCGGGAGCTGCCTGGGGCGGCTCCCGGAAATCTCGTACCACTACGAGCCCCGCCTGACCAAGGCCGCGGCGCGCTGCGTATACGACGGGTCATGGAGCGCCCGGCGCGCGGCCGCGGTGTTCCGGCTGTCCTACAGTGCGCTGCTGCTCGCGGCGCTGGACGGTGGTCACCGCTTCGCGGAGAAGAACCCGGAGAACAGCTTCCTGGTCCCGTTCCTGGCCGCGGAGTTCCCGGGCGCGCAGTTCATCCACATCGTGCGGGACGGGCGGGACGCCACGGTCTCGCACGCGGAGAAGCCCTGGCTGGCCGCCGCCTCGGCCGCGTCCGGCCAGCGGGGCATGGCAGGGCAGCTGCACGGCCCGCGGGCCCGCTGGTGGGTCGAGCCGCCGCGGCGCGAGGAATTCGCGCACGTGTCCGACATCGCCCGGTCGGCCTGGTGCTGGCGGCGGTTCACCGAGGCGGCCCTGGACGGTGTGGCCACGCTGGCGCCGGGCCGGGCCGTGGAGGTCCGCTACGAGGCCATGGTCAGCGACCCGGCGGCCACCGCGGACCATCTGGCCGGGTTCCTCGGCGCGTCACCCGCGGGCCGGGGTGAGCTGCGGGCGGCGATGGCCCGGGCGCGGCCCGATTCGGTAGGCCGCTGGCGCGCTTCGCTGAGCGGGCAGGATGTGGCCGAGTTGGAGGCGGAGATAGGCCCGTTGCTCACCCGGCTGGGCTACGCCTGACCGCTCCCCAGGGGCCTCACCCGTAGGGCAGGAGGCAGATGCCGGCGTGCCCGGAAACGTGGCCGCACTGCGCACTGCCATCCAGGTTGTCGCTGGCGATCCACAGCCCGGCGCTGGTGAGCAGCATGTCATCGGCACCGAGCCCGCGTGAGCGGGTTGGATTGAAGGTCAGCGCCCCGGAGGCTGGCGACAGGCCCTCCATGCCGGGCGCGGAGATGGCACCTGGCCCGGCGGAGTCGCATCCACGCGGGTTCTCCGACCACCGCTCGTGCCCGCCGAAGTAGGCGGTGCTCGTGTCGGCCACAGTGGAATAGAGCGAGTCGCAGCCCGTGTAGTTGATCCACTGGTGGCTGACGCTGGCCTGGGTGGCCGGGAAGGCCGCGGCCGCGTCGCAGAGCCCGGTCCATGGGTAGTTCCCGGGTGGCTGGTTGGCCGGGTGGAAGCCGGTGGTCGCGATGTACACGGTCGAGTCGGTGGGAGACCACGAGGCGGCCCGGATGTAGAACGGCTCGACCGTCGCGCAGTTGCGGTTGAACTCGGCCGACGTCCACCGCGTGACGCTGGCCTGGGACCCGCTCACGTTGAGCATGAAGATCTGCCGCCGGGACTGCCCGCCGACCGAGGTGAAGTCACCCTCCACGAGGTCCAGCTTCCCGCTGTGGCTCAGCTGCTGGTTGTAGACCCGGGTCGGGTTGCTGCCCACGCCGGGGTACTGGTAGTTACCGGAGATGCGCAGGCGGGCGAACCCGTCGTCCCTCCCGGTGGACGTGTTCAGGCTCGTCATGTACCGGCGGCCGCTCCCGTTGATCTGGGTGTAGTAGCCGCCCGCGAGCAGGTGCCCGTTGGCCTTCCGCAGCGTCTCGACCTGGCCGTTGGCGTTGTGGGCGAAGCTGGTCAAGAGCGAGGCGGTCGTGGTGCTGACCGCGGCGATGTTCCGCGCCGCCTTGCCGTTGACCGAGCTGAACGAACCGCCCATCCAGGCGGTGGTACAGCGCCGGCTCAGGGCGATGGAGTTGACCTTGCCGTTGACGTTCGGACCCCACGGCGTCATGGCGTACGGCGGCGTCGCGGAAAAGCTGAACACGTTATGCCGGTTGTAGGTCCTGCCGTTCCAGCTGATCGCGGTGAAGCGGCCGACCGCGAACATCGTGCCGCCGCACTTCACGAGCTGCCGGACCTGCTCCGTCCGGCCCGTGCTGGCCAGCTGGGGAGTCCCGGCCGCCGGGGTCCCGGAAACCGGGCCGGTCTGCGCCGATGCCGGCCCGGCCAGCGCCAGTGTGCCGAGCGCCAGGGCACCCGCGCCCATAATCGTTGCCCAACGCCAGCTAGCTTGCTTCATTGCATCCCGCCTTGTCTGGTCCCCGCTCAATGCCCCGACACTGGCACACCCCGGGGGTTGAAGTAGCGGTTATCCGCTATCCCCCGGAAAGCTGCGAGCGTTCCCGCATCCAGCGCGAAACTCGTATGGAGTGACGCACCGGTCATGTTGGAGTCGAAGTACACCAGGGCCTTGATCTGGCGGTGACTGATGACCGTCTGCTTGGCGGCGGCCAGCCATTGCGCGCGCGCCTGCGCGCCGTAACTCTGCGGTACCCCGAACTCGCCGATCATGATGGGCTTGGGGTGCTGTGCGGCCCAGTCCAGGAATGGCTGGACAACGTCCGCGAATGAGCGTTGCGGCCCAGGCCCAGGGTAGACGTCGGCGCACACCCAGTCCACTTCATCATTCCCCGGGTAGTAGGCGGCGGCGTTGTTGACCGTGAACCCGCGGGCCGTCGGGCACCATACCCACGCCACGTTGCTGACGTGCTGCTCGGCGAACACCTGCCGGATGTGCCTCCAGGCCGCGACGTAGTCCGCGGGCGAGCCCACCAGGAACCGGATGTTCGGCCGGTCCATCTCCCACCGCCACTCCAGGAACACCGGTTTGCCCAGCGCCTTCAGCTCCTGGGCCCGCTGGCGGATCGAGGCGTCGTACTGGCCTGCCGCTATGCCCCGGCTGTCGTTCAGCGCCCAGGACACGAGGAGCATGCTGCCCTGGCGGACGAAGGCCTGGTCACTGCTGGTCGGGAAGGTCGCATCCGCCTGCAGGTAGATATGCACGATGTCCAGCCGCCGCCCGATCTGCTGCTGCAGGTTGTTCACCGCGGCGACATAGCTCGCCTGGTTGTACAGGAAGGGCTTGACCCAGGCACCGAAGTACGCGCCCCGGGCCGGGGCGGGGATGGCCGCCGGGCCGGCGCTGAGCGAGGGCTGCGGCGTGGCATGCCCCTTCGGGGATCCACCAGAGCCACCCAGCCCGATGGTGATCACCACCACCACGGCGGCGATGACCACGGCGGCGATCGCGGTCACGCCCGTCACGCGGGCCCGCCGGCTCATGAGACCCCGCTCATGCCGTAGCGCCCAGGTAGCCGTAGCGCATCAGCAGCGGAAGGGTCAGGGCCGTCACCGTGCGCCGTTTGCTGGCCAGCATGGCAGCCTGCCACGTGTCGTCCTGGCGGACCCGGACCCGGCCTGTCGCGAACCGCATGGGGTTCCCGGACGCGGTGTGGGTGGCCCGCAGCTCGGCCCACCAGTGGCCGGCCTCGTCGGTGCCCAGGACACCGGCCGTCAGGGGTGGGCTGCCTGGCGGGGGGCCGGGCAGCCCGGCGAACTCGGCGATCCGGCCTAGCGTGCCCGCGGGGTCCGCCGTGAAGTCCTCGTATCTCACCCGCAGCGTTGGCGTCCCGAGCTGGGCCAGCAGCTGCAGCGCGCTGTTCTGCAGGTTCCATCGCATGGCGGCGCTGGCCGGCGTGTAGGTGGCCATCTGGCTGCCGGCATCCGCCTCTGGCCGGTCCACGATCTTGCTCCAGGAATAGGCGACCGCCCGGCTGTCCCGGACCATGTGGACGACCCGCAGGTCGAGGCCGGGACAGCTGCGCAGGCAGAACGCCAGCGACGCGTGCTTGCTGGAGTCGATCACCACTGGATCACCACTGACCTGCCCGATCGCGGCGTACAGGCGCTGGTAGTACCCCACGTACTCGCCCAGCGCGGGCTGGAGCCGGCGGCGCAGGGCGGGGGAGGCAAGCTGCGGCAGGAACCGGCTGCGGTCCACCTGGGCCCGCAGCCGCGTGATCCGGTCCACGTCCACCTGCGCCCAGCCGCCGAACGCCTCCTGGCCCACCGCCTCCCAGAAGGGGCAGGCCAGGAACGGCTGGCCGCATCCGCAGCGCTCGCCATCCCGGACGCCGCGCAGCCACAGGTGAACGACCTCGCCAGCAGGGCAGGCTCCGGGCATCTCCCCCAGTAGCCGCTCGAGCAGGGTGCTACCACTGCGGCCCAGGCCGGCCAGGTAGACCACCCGCGGGCGGCCGGTCGCGATGCCCGGGCCTGTCCTGCTGGCGTCTGCGTCCGCGCTCAGGTCATTACCTCGCTCACGTCCTAGGCGTAGGGAAGGAGGCAGATGCCCGCATGGTTGTATTTTCCACCACACTGGACGCTGTTGTTCTGGTTGTCACTAGCAATCCACAGGCCCGCGCCGGTGATGAGCATGTCATCGGCGCCCTCGCCTCGTGCCCGGGTGGGATTGAAGGTCAGCAACCCAGTGGCCGGGCTCAGCCCTTCCATGCCGGGCGCTACGATCGCGCCGGGCCCGGCGAAGTCGCACCCGTTAGGGTTCTGCGACCACCGCTCGTGCCCGCCGAAGTACGCGGTGCTCGCGTCGGCGGCGGTGGAGAACATCGAATCACAGCCGGGATAGTTGACCCACTTGTGGGTAACGCTGGTCTGCGTCGAGGGGAACGCCGCGGCCACGTCGCACAGCCCCGTGCGCGGGAAGCTCCCGGCCGGGGTGCCGTTCGGCTTGTAGCCGGTCGTCGCGATGTAGACGGTCGAGTCGTCCGGCGACCAGGACGCGGCCTGCAGCCAGAACGCCTCGTTGTAGTTGCAGTTCGTGTTGAACTCAGTCGAGGTCCAGCCGGTGACCGCCGCGGTCGAGCCGCTCAGGTCGAGCATGAAGATCTGCTGCCGGGGCACCCCGCCGACCGAGGTGAAGTCGCCTTCCACCAGGTCCAGCGAGCCGCCGTTGCTGAGCTGCTGGTTGTACACCCGGGTCGGGTTGGAGCCCACGCCCGGGAACTGGTAGTTCCCCGAGATGCTCAGGTGGATGAACCCGTCGTCCTTGCCGGTGGCCGCGTTGAGGCTGGTCATGTACGGGTTCGCGCGGCTGTTGTTGATCGAGCTGTAGTAGCCGCCGGTCAGGATGTGGCCGTTGTAGTACTGCAGCGTCTCGACCTGGCCGCCTGCGCTGTGGGCGAAGCTCGTGATCAGCGCCCCGGTGGAGGTGCTGACGGCGGCGATGTTCTTAGCCGACCCCCCGCCGACGGTGGTGAACTTGCCGCCCAGGTAGGCGGTGGAGCAGTCCGGGCTGAGCGTGATGGAGTTGACGATCCCGTTGGCGTTCGGGTCCCAGGACGTGACCGTGTACGGCTTAGCAGCACTGAAGCTGAACACGTTGTTCCGGGTGTACGTCGTCCCTTTCCAGCTGATCGCGGTGAAGGTGCCAACCGCGTACATCGTGCCGCCGCACTGCACGATCTGCCGGACCTGCTCGACTGCCCCGGTCTTCGCCAGCTGGGGCGTCCCGGAGGCCGGGGTAGCCGACACCGGCCCGGTCGCCGCCGAGGCCGGCACCGCAGACCAGGTCATGCCGGCTGCCAGCGCGGCAGCCCCTGCGACGGCCCGAACGTGCCATCTACTACGGAACATTGAATCCCCCCATGCCAGGTCCCCACCAATGCATGCATCTAAGACTAACAATTACGCCCCTACCCGGGCTGTATTCGCAACCCGCGCCGAGCAACTTTAACTCTGCGTAATTCCCATTAAACCTTCTGTAACAGAATATGCCCACAGATGCCGCAAATCCAGCGAGCCGATCCGGGGTTCCCTGGCGCCGCCGTGGCGAGCTCAGCCCGCGCCCGCATCCGGCCGCTGTGCCTTCTACCAGGCAGGGCGTGGTTCTTGGCGTGACGCGGGGGGGTCTGCGGCCCGACGCGGGACCCCCGGGTGCGGGCCACGCGGGCATCCTCGCCGCGTGGCCCGCACCCGGGACCCGGGGGCACCGACCACAGCTCACCGGCCCTGGCTGCTTAAACGCCGGCCAATGCCCGGAACTCCATTCTCGACGACCGCCCGGAAAATTGGCCGGAGCACAGCTCGGCGGCCTTGGATCTTTCCAGGTTCGAGGTTGCGCCCAGCGCGGCCGCCCCAGAACAGCGCGCACGATCCGCGGGATGCCCTGCCGGTGACCCGCGTCCGCGTTCAGCTCGTGACTTCGCGGCCCTCTCACGGGTAGGGAAGGAAGCAGATGCCGGCGTGCGCCCCGACGCCACCACACCGGGTACTGCCGTTGTCGTTGTCGCTGGCGATCCACAGGCCGGCGCCGGTGACGAGCATGTCGTCCGCGCCCTGCCCGCGGTCACGGGTCGGGTTGAAGGTCAGAGCCCCCGTGGCCGGGTCCAGTCCCTCCATGCCCGGGGCGTTGATCGCGCCCGGGCCCGCGAAGTCACACCCGTTCGGGTTCGATGACCACCGCTCGTGCCCGCCGAAGTAGGCGGTGCTCGCGTCGGCGGCGGTGGAGTACAGCGAGTCACAGCCGGTGTAGTTGATCCAGGTGTGGGTGACGCTGGCCTGGGTGGACGGGTAGGCGATCGCCGCGTCGCAGGGCCCGGTCCGCGGGGCGGACCCGGCCGGCGACCCGGCCGGCTTGTACCCGGTCGTCGCCACATAGATGGTCGAGTCGTCGGGTGACCACGCTCCGGCCTGGGCGTAGAAGGCCTCGTTGTAGTTGCAGTTGGTGTTGAGCTCCGGTGACGTCCACCCGGTGACCGAGGCGGTCGTGCCGCTGAGATCGAGCATGAACATCTGCTGCCGGGGCTGCCCGCCGACCGAGGTGAAGTCGCCCTCCACCAGGTCGAGCGTGCCGCTGTTACTCAGCTGCTGGTTGTACACCCGGGTCGGGTTGGAGTTCACGCCCGGGAACTGGTAATTGCCCGAGATGCTCAGGTGGATGAACCCGTCGTCCTTGCCCGTGGACGGGTTAAGGCTCGTCATGTACGGGTTCGCGCTGCTGTTGTTGTTGATCGACGTGTAGTACCCCCCCGTCAGGAGGTGCCCGTTGTAGTACTGCAGCGTCTCGACCTGGCCGTTGGCGTTGTGGCCGAAGGTGGGGATGACCGCGCCGGTGGAGGTGCTGACGGCGGCGATGTTCTTGACGGCCGTGCCGCCGATCGACGTGAATGCCCCGCCCAGGTAGGCGATCGAGCAGTCGGGGCTGAACGTGATGGAGTTGACGATGCCGTTCACGTCCGGGTTCCACGACGTGACCATGTACGGCGATGTGGCGCTGAAGCTGAAGGCGTTGTCCCGGGCGAACGTGCCGCTGTAGCGCTTGATCGAGGTGAAGGTGCCCACCCCGTACATGGTGCCGCCGCACTGCGCCAGCTGCCGGACCTGCTCGATCGCCCCGGTCGCGTTCAGCTGCGGCGTGCCCGCCGCCGGCGTCGCGGACACCGGCCCCGTGGCGGCCGACGCTGGCCCGGCGGCCAAGGCCGTGCTGCCCGCCAGCGCACCCGCGGCCACGATCGCCGTAACACGCCCCCTAACACGCCACATTTAGCCCCCCGTTGTCCGGTGTACATCGTCGTAATATAGCTGAAGTAGATACTTACACCCCCACTGGTGGGTTATCGCAACCCGCCCCGGAGACTTTAACTACGGGTAATTAGGCCAGTACTTTCTGTAACAGAAGATCTCCCCACCTGCCGCAAATCGTTCCCGGCTGCGTCGGCGATTCTTGCCCGTTACCAGGTAAGCGGGCAGGCCGGCGTTCCGCGCCGTGCTTCCCCAGCGACTTTCCTGGTGGTTTACGGATACGGCGGCCTGGACCTATCCAGGGCCGGGAGACTAGTCATTCGTTTACTTTCCGCCGATCTTCGGCCGCGGTTGTGCTGCCTATCCCGGCGCGGCCCCGTCTTCCGGGCCGCCTGGACCGGGCGCGGCGACCCATGCTAGGCATAACGCCAGGTGAGCGTCGGCTTGGAGGCACATGTGACGGTTGATCCGGGATCCACCGCTGACCCGGGAACCACGGGTGATCCGCGAACCACGCCCGCCGGGGTGCCCAGCCGCGCCCAGGTGGTGATCGTCGGCGGCGGGGTGACCGGCTGCAGCATCGCCTACCACCTCGCCCACCTGGGCTGGACCGACGTGGTGCTGCTCGAGCAGCACCAGCTGACCGCCGGGACGACGTGGCACGCGGCCGGGCTGATCACCTCCGCCGGGATGACGGACGAGACCGCGCTGTTCTTCAGCCGCTACTCGCGCGACCTGTACGCGCGGCTGGAGCAGGAGACCGGCCACTCGACCGGGTTCCGGCCGGTCGGGCACATCTCCCTGGCCACCACCCCCCGGCGGCAGGAGGCGCTGCGCCGGGAGGCCGCCTGGATGGCTGGCTTCGGGGTCGAGGACACCGAGATCTCCCCGCGCGAGCTGGCCGATCTGTGGCCGCTGGCCCGCACCGACGACGTGCTCTCCGCCTTCTACGTCGCCGACGAGGGCCGGGCGGACCCGGTGGGCGTGGCCATCTCACTGGCCAAGGGCGCCCGCCAGCTGGGCGTCCGGGTCGTCGAAGGGGTGGCCGCGACCGGGGTCGCGACCCGCGGGCGGCAGGTGTGCGCCGTGCTGACCAGCGTCGGCCGGATCGAGACCGAGGTGGTGGTCAACGCGGCGGGCATGTGGGCCCGCCAGTTCGGCGCCCTGGCCGGGGTCGCCGTCCCCCTCCAGGCCGCTGAGCATTACTACCTGCTCACCGACACGGTGCCGGGGATGGACCCCGATCTGCCGGTCATCGAGGACCCGGACAACTACGGCTACTACCGGCCCGAGGGCGACGGCATGCTGGTGGGCCTCTTCGAGCCGGTCGCCGCCCCGTGGTCGCTCGACGGGGTGCCCGGCGGGTTTTCGTTTGGGAAAATAAGTCCGGACTGGGAGCGGATGGAACCCTTCCTCGGCCCGGCGCTGGACCGGATTCCCGTGCTGTCGGATACGGGCGTGCGGACCTTCTTCTGCGGGCCGGAGTCGTTCACCGCCGACGTGCGGCCGCTGCTCGGGCCCGCTCCCGAGCTGGACGGCTACTTCGTGGCCGCGGGCCTGAACTCGCTGGGCATCCTGTCCGGCGGCGGGGTGGGCAGCATGCTCGCGCACTGGATCACCGACGGGGTGCCGCCGGTCGACGCGACGAGCGTCGCCATCGACCGGACCCACGGCTATGAGACGTCGCGCCGGTTCCGGGCCGAGCGGACCGTGGAGCAGCTGGGCGTGCTGTTCGGGGACGCCGCCTGGCCGTCCTGGAAGCCGTCCACCGGGCGGAACGTGCGCCGGTCCGTGCTGCACGACCGGCTGGCCGCCGCCGGCGGGCACTTCGCGGCCTCGGCGGGCTGGGAGTTCGCCGAGTGGTACGCACCCGCCGGCGAGGCGCCGGAGCCCCGCCCGGACTGGGGCCGGCCCGCGTCCCACGCGGTGGTGGGGCTCGAGCACGCCGCGGTCCGCGAGCAGGTGGGCCTGCTGGACATGAGCCTGATGGCCAAGCTCCTCGTCCAGGGACCGGGCGCGGCGGCGGTGCTCAGCCGGCTCTCGGCCAATGACGTGACCGCCGGGACCGGGCGGCTGGTCTACACCCAGTGGCTGAACGAGGCGGGCGGCATCGTCGCCGACGTCACGGTCACCTGGCTGGAGCCGGAGAAGTTCCTGGTCATCGCCAGCGACCTGATCCACCGCCGGATCGAGCCGCTGATCAGGCGGGCCACCCGGCCGGGGGAGTTCCTTACCGTCACCGACGTGACCTCGGGCACCACGCTGCTGTCGGTGCAGGGGCCGGCCTCCCGGACCCTGATCGGGCGGCTGACCGACGCCGACCTGTCCAACGGGGCGTTCCCGTACCTGTCCGCGCGGCAGATCCATGTCGGCTACGCGCCGGTCCTCGCGATCCGGGTCACCTACGTGGGCGAGCTCGGCTGGGAGCTGCATGTGCCGGCCGAGTACGCGATGGGGGTGTACGACGACCTGGTGGGGGCCGGCCGCGACCTCGGGTTCCGGCTGGTGGGCCTGTCCGCCATGTCCAGCCTGCGGCTGGAAAAGGGGTACCGCGACATGGGCGTCGACATCGACAACACCGACAACCCGCTCGAAGCCGGGCTCGGGTTCGCGGTGGCCTGGGACAAGCGGGGCGGGTTCACCGGCCGCGACGCGTTGCTGGAGGCCCGTGAGCAGGGGCCGCCGCGGCACCGGGTGGTCAGCCTGCTCGCCGAGGACCCGGCCGCCGACCTGTTCGGCAACGAGCCGCTGTTCCTCGGCGATGAGTGGGTGGGCTACGTCCGGGCCGCCGCGTACGGCTACACGGTGGGCGGGGCCGTCGGCCTGGCCCAGGTCGGGTACGCCGACGGGGTCACCGCCGGCTGGCTCAAGAACGGCGACTTCCTGGCCCGGACCCCAGCCGGGGACGTCCCAGTCCGGCTGCAGACCGCGCCGCTGTACGACCCGCAGCGGCTGCGCATCCTGGACCGCTGAGGTCGCTAACCGCCGGGTCCTCTTCCCGGTGCCTTACCAGCCGGCGTAACTCTCCAGGAGGTGGCTGAACGCCCACCGCGGCTGGCGGATGCCGGAGCAGGAGTTGCTGTCGATGGCGCCCGGGCAGCCGCCGTTGTCGCGCTGGAGGGCCCAGATGGAGACCAGCGGCATCCTGTGGGCGCGGGCGAACTGGGCGACCTTCCTGGTGTCGCTGAGGTAGGTCACCTCGGTCTTCTTCGGGTAGTCGTCGATGCCGGGCAGCAGCGTGATGCCCTCCAGGGTCCACAGCCGCGGCCGGCTGAGGCCCGGGTAGAGCCGCCCGAGCTGGCGGTGCGTGCCGTACAGGGCCTGGATCGCCGCGGTGCCCATCTCGATGCCGGTCCTGCTGGCCTTGATGTAGTAGTCGAAGGCCATGATGTTGACCGAGAACCGGACGCCCCGCGCCGCCGCGCTCTTCAGTATCGCGAGGCAGTTGGCGGGCAGCCCCCAGGGCTCGACGCCCAGCGTGAACGTGATCCGGACGTGGCGGTGGGCCCGGGCGGCCCAGTCCTGGAGCAGCCGGAGCGCGGCGCTGCGCCGGGCGATCCCCGCGGGCCTGTTCAGCGAGTTGGCCTCGACGTCCATGTCGAGGTGGGTCACCCCGTAGGTGGTGACCACGGACTCGTAGGCCCGGGCGATCGCGGGCACGCTCCGGCACGAGTCGGCGATCTCCGTGCCGCCCTGGTCGGCGCTGTAGCCGCCGAAGGACGGGACCACATCGCCGCCCGCCGCGCGCAGCTTCGCGATCTGGGTGGTGTAGCGGCCGCCCGGCCGGACCGGCTGCTTCTTATCGCCATTCCAGGTCACTGAGCACGAGCCGCGTCTGGGGGTCTGGAGGAAGGCCAGGGTCAGGGTCCGGGCCCCGGAGGCGCTGGCCACGGCGGGCAGCTTGTCCTTCGTCCAGGTCTCGAAGTAGGGCGCGTAGCGGGGGCCGTGGCCCTGCGCACCGGCCGCGGCCGTGCTGGCGGCGGTGCTGCCCGCCGTGCTGGCGGCGGTGCTGGCGGCGGTGGTCGGGGCGGCCGTGGCCAGGGCGAGCGGGGCGCCGAGAACAAGGGCAAAGACGGAGCGCGTGCGGAGCAGCCGGGACGTCATGTCATTGATTGTGCCCCGTGTGCCGCGTCGTCCGTTATCCCGGTCAATATCTGCCAGATAGCGCCCCTTTTCGACCGGGATCATGGAGCCCGTCACGGCTGGGGGCGGGGGGCGAGGGGGGACCTGGGCCTGGTGGTCAGGCGGGCCCGGCGGTCGGCAGTTCCTCGCGGATGGCGGTCAGCTCGCGGGTCAGGTGCGGGCCGTCCACGCCGAACTCGGTGACGGAGCTGCTGGCCGCGCGCACCGCGTAGCCCAGCGCCCGGCCCGCGGCCAGCCCGCGGGCCCGCAGGGCCAGATACACCCCGGCCAGGATCTCCCCGGCCCCGGTGTCGTCCACTACCTGCACCGCAGGGGTCGCCGACGCGACGTGCGTCATGCCGTCCGCGATGTAGTCCGCGCCGCGCGGGCCGTGTTTCAGAACCGTGGGGGCCTTGGGGATCTCGTGGTCGCGGTAGAGGCCGTGATATTCCGCCTCATTGATGAAGATCAGGTCGGCGAGGTCGCATGCCTCACGCGACGCGGCCGGCTGCGTGCTGACGAAATGCTCGAAGGTGTCCACCGAGATTGGCGCCCGGAATCCGTGGTCGCGCAGGAACTTCAGCCAGGCGAGTTGCTGGTCCGGCGGCATGGTCCCCAGGTGAACGTGCGCAGCCCGGAAGTACTGTTCCGGGAAGGTCTCGAACAGGGGAGTGGCCGCGACACCCAATTCGGCCCCGAACACCCGGGCCTCCCCGCCGAGGCGGCTGATGTGGAACCGGGCCGTCGCGCCGGGCAGGACGGCCACCCCGGCGAGATCGAGGCCGAGACCATACAGTCGATGCAGATTGAGGTCCCGGCCGATCTGGGCGGCCAGGCCGGCCCGGCCGCCCAGCAGGGTGGATGCCGCGTAGGCTGCCGCGTAGCCCGATCCGCCGAGGGAAACCCTGGTGCCGTGGGCATTCTCATTCGTGGCCCAGCCGGCGTGCCCGACCAGGACGAGCCCGATGGGCGGGGTGTCGTCCCGGTGACCGGGACTCTGGCGATAAGCGTCCGGGCCGGGCATTTCCGGGGCTCTGCTGCGTCAAGCCGGCGGGGATGCTCAACTCAACTCCTTAGTAACCGCGGCGCCCAGGCATTTTCCCCGGGAACCTGCTGGACCGTCATTGTCCCTCGCCGCTCGCGCCGGGACTAGCGCCGCAAACGCCCGGCTTCTGGAAAGCCCGCGCAATTCCGGCCGCAATTGCGTCCACGTGGCCGACGTCACGCGGGCAGGACGGAGAGCCATCGTTTGTTGCTGGCGACGAGGGAGCGGGCCGGGCTCCTGGCCCAGATGTCATCCAGCCGCTCCTCGAGGCAGTTGCCGCTTTCCTCGTAGTCGGCCTCGCCCGGCCGCAGGACGGTGCCCGCCGGGTCGACGATGAGGCAGCCGGCTGTCTGCGCCTCGG
Organism: uncultured Actinomycetes bacterium; assembly: GCA_963782185.1. Taxonomy (GTDB): domain Bacteria; phylum Actinomycetota; class Actinomycetes; order Streptosporangiales; family Streptosporangiaceae; genus RYN-230. Next base: position 127,809 of record CAWAJB010000027.1, on the reverse strand, counting down.
TAGAGAACGCGACCGGCACGGGCGCGACCCGGTCGGCGGCCTGCTCAGCGAAACGCAGGAACTCCTCTTCGGGCAGGTGGTGGCGCTGCTGGCCGATGTTCTGGCCGCCGCGGCTGCTGTACTGGTACAGCCGCCACACGTCGGGCTGGAGTCGCTGGATGAGTTCCGTCAGGCCACCGAGATCGCCGGAGTTCACGGCGCTGACCACAGTGCCGATCTTCAGCCGCGTGCCGGGCTGGCGGACCACCAGTTCCGCGGCGCTGAGCGCCTCGTCCAGGTCCGCCGCAGGCCCGCGCATGGCCCGGTGCACGTCGGGCGTGGACCCGTCGATCGACAGTCCCACAACGTCGAAATGCGCGAGGCCGAATCCCTGGGCGACGCGCCTGGTCAGCAGTGAGCCGTTGGTGTTGAGGACGGTGCGTTTTCCGGCGCTCGCGAGTATGCCCGCGTATTCGTCAACCTTGCGGACCAGGAGTGGCTCGCCCCCGCAGAACGTCACGGCCGCGGCTGACGAGTCCTTGAGTTGCGTGAGGATATCGTCACGCAGTCCGGTCGGGTCCCGGCCCGGTTCCGGTCCGTAGCAGAAATCACACGCGAGGTTGCAGCGGCTGGTTATCCACCAGTCCACCGAAGGAATCATGACCGATGGCCCGGGGCGTGCTGGGAGAGCACGGCAGCGGCAGGCGAACTGCCAGGTTTCAACGAAGGTCCCTCTCGTGTGTCCGCCGGGGGGCGCTGCCCCAGGGTGTACCCATTTCCCCAGGTCAGCACCGTGACGTCAGTCAGCGGACGCGGCGGCGCGGAGCGCATGCCGGAAGGTTAGTCCGAAGTTACGGCTCCGGGTTAGTGGTTTCGATCAAGCTAGGGAACAGCTTCGCGGGTAATGGGCTGGCCGGGCTGACAGGCCTGGCCGCCGGCAGCCGCCTGTGCCGTCAAACGACCTGACCGCTCGTGGGCCGCAGTTCAGTCCCTGTTCGCAGTTCAGTCCCTGTTCGCAGGATGGGACGGAGCTCTGCCCGGCCGGACGGTACTGGCCAGGGACGCCAGCCGCAGAGCATCCAGCGCGTCGTAGGTCATCCAGATGGGCAGGTCGCCGTTGTTCCAGCTCCACAGCGCGGCGGTATCGCTATAGCCGCCCCAGACCCAGGTCACCGCGTCGCTGACGGCCGGGTGACTGGCGGGCAGGCCCACGGACACGAGCGCCTTGACCACCCAGGCCGCGGTGAAGTGCCGGGTGTAAAGCGTTTCGATCCCCCCGTCAACCGGCCGGTCGATGATCTCGCTGACGTTCCCGAGGTCCCGGCCGACCAGCCAGGCCGCCGCCTGATCCAGCGCCTCCCGGACCTGCGGCATCGGGCGCACCGCCTGCACCTGGGCCAAGGCCCGGACGGCCCGGGCAGTGTGGGCGATCGAAGGGTCCGGGGAGACCAGCAGCGGCTCGACCTTCTCCGGCCACAAGAGCAGGTCGCCGTAGGGGCGGCGCGCGGCCAGCAGGTCGTCCACCAGGGAAGCCGTCAGCCCGGAGTCGGGCGCCAGCCGGCGGCTGGCTTCGAGCATCGTGCTGAGGATGTAGGGCCTGGTCCTCTCGAAATCCTTGAGGTTCGTTTCCATCCGGGACAGCTGGCCTGTCAGTGGCGCTGTCCCGTCGATCCGCCGGAGGGTTTCCAGGACCGCCGCGGTCACCTCGGGCCGCGGCTCGCGCTGGGTCTGGGCCGAGTATCCCCCGCCTGTTCCGGCCCGCTCCTTGAGGCGGTTGGCCACCGGCAGCAGGTCCGGAGCCAGCGAGCCCTCGAGGACGAGCATGGCGCGCAGGCCGTAGGCGGTGGAGGCGGCGGTCGCCCGGCCGCCGAGCCGCCGCAGATCGTGCGGCCAGCCCAGCGGCTCACCATCCTCGTCCCTGGTCAGGCTGGCCCGCAGTGCCTGGGCGACGTTCTCGAACACCTGGATCAGCGAGGGGGTGGATGAGACCGCCAGCCGGGGCGGCCCCGACCCGCGCTGGGCCCGGGCCGCCTTGGTGCGCAACTCCCGGGCCAGGCCGTACAACGCGCCGCGGGCGGTCAGGTAGTCATCGAGGGCCTGGGCCTGCTCGTCGGTGGGGAAATCCTGGGCCGCTTCCCACCGGGCGATCTCGGCCGTGTCCAGGGACAGGGTCCGGGCGGCGTTCTCGAGGCTCACGCCGCGCGACCGCAGTGCTTTGCGCAGCTCGGCACCGAAGACCCGCTTCTCCGCCCCGGCCAGCACGACGGGGGATTCACCGGGCGGCCCGGCGGCGTCGCCGCCTGGCCCAGCGCGCTGCCCGGCCCCGCGTCCTGCCTTGACGGCCTCGCCCGGCTGCCCGGGGCCGTCCTGCCCGCCGGTCTCGGTGAGAGCCGTGGCCAGCGCGGCGAGCGCCTCGGTCTCGACCTCAATCCGCAGAGCCCGGGGCGACGGAGCCCGCCCGGCGGGCCGCACCGCGCGGACTTCGTGCAGCCGGTTCCAGTTGGCCAGCAGCGCCTGGCGGCGACGTCCTACATCCGGAGCGTAGAGGTCGGGTTCCTCCGGAATGGCGGCTGCGGACAGTTCCAGGCTGAGGCTGACGTCCGCCACGATGCTCAGCGTGGGCTCCAGGGAGCTGGCCGCCTCGCGCACCGCCCGCACGATCGCCTGTTCCGGCGTGGCGCCCGCCGCGACGAAGGCCCGGATCCGGTCGAGCCCGGTCAGCGGGTCCAGCTGCAGCTCAGTGCCGGAGAGCCGGTCCTCCTGCAGCCCGGCGCGCGTCCGCAGGCTCTTGAGCAGGGATGCAACGCCCGCCGCGACGGGGTCCAGGGGCTCGGACATGTTCCTTCTTACAAGATCTGGAACGTCGGTCATGGCCTGATGATCAGTTTAGCCGACAAGTAGTCACGCAGAGACTCGACACGTTGTCAAGCTATGTCAACTGTCGAAGACATTTGACGGACAGTTGACGTGAGATGAGACAGTTGTCATCCTGAAGGAGCGACACCCCCAGGAGGTCCCATGGCCAGGACCGCGAGTCCCGACGGCGCCCGCAGACGCGGACGTGGGGCCACCTCCCGCCGGGCGCCCCGCGCGCGCCGCGTTCCGTTACCCGCCGCACGATCATCCGCGCCGAGGCCCGCACACCTCCGGGCCATCTCCACGCTCATCACTCCCCACCGGGAGGACAGGATGACTCGTCTCCGTCGTCGGCTGGCCGGCCCCTTGCTGGTGCTCGCGGCCCTGCCAGCGTCGCTTCTCATCGCGGGCTGCCAGGCCCCGAGCCACGTCGCTGACATCGTGGTGGTGCTGCCCAGCGCCACCGCCAACGAGCCGGAACCGGTACTCGCCGCCGCCGACCGCGCCCTGCTCTACCACGCCGGGGCGACCAGCACCAAGGGCGTCGCCTACGTGATCAACGCTGCCACCGGCCAGCCCACCCGGGTCGGCCTGACTCCGCTGCGGGCCGGCGGCCAGGTCGAGTACGGGCCGCGCCGCGACGACCTGCTCCGGCAGAACGTGAACCGCGTGCAGCAGGTGCTCCGCACCGAGGCCGCCACCGGGCCGTTCGACCTGCTCCAGCTGATCTCGACGGCCGTGCGGGTCACGTCCCATCCGGGAACGCTGCTCATCTTGTCCTCGGGACTGTCCACGGCGGGCGGCTTCGACCTGCTGGACGTGGGCTGGGGCGCGAACGCCGCCACCGTGGCCGGGCAGCTGCAGCGGCGGGGCCTGCTGCCGAGGCTGGCCGGCTGGCGGGTGGACTTCTCCGGGCTGGCCGACGTGGCCCGGCCGCAGCCCGCGCTGCCGCTGCCGCAGCGCACGACACTCACCGGCTACTGGATGGCTATCTGCCATACCGCCCGGGCCGCGGCCTGCGGCGACGATGACACCATCCGCCCCGATCCGCCCTCCCGCAGCACGGCCCCGGTCCCCGTGGTCCCGGTCCCCACGGTCACGCCGGTCTCCGGGCCTCATCACGCGGCGGGCGTCAGCGTGCCCGCGGCCGAACTGTTCACGTTCAACAGCGCCCGGCTGGTCGCGGGGGCGGACAGCATCCTGCGGCCGCTCGTCAGCCAGGCCCGGGCTGAGCATCGGCTGGTCTCGATCTCCGGGTTCGCTTCGCCCGACGGTGGTTCGAGTTTGTACAACCTGGCCTTGTCCCGATCCAGGGCTCTATCTGTCCGTAATCGCATGATAACCCTCGGTTTGCCAACCGGCCAGGTCGGCCCGGTGGTCGGTCTCGGCACGGCCGGCCTGACCGTCGGCGCCTGCTACCGGCACGGCCAGCTCGACGAAGCCGTATGCGCCACGATGCGCCGGGTCGTCATCCTCCTCAACCCTCAGTCCGCGGCCAGGACCTGACCGCCTGACCCTGGAGGCCAGAAATGAGCATTCCCGAGTACCCCCACCACGCGTCCGCCGACCCGGGTGCCGGCCTCGCCGTCCCGCCGCCGAGGAACGGGCGGACGGCCGAAACCGATTTCCCGGAGGATCCCTTCACCGGCGAGTCCCTGGACCGCCGCCCCCCCGACGACCTGTCCGCGGCCGCACGTGAGCAGCGCATCCGGCGGCGGAGCCGGTCGCGGGTCCGGCGCGGCTTCGGCGGGCTGCTGCTGCGCGGGCGGCTGTCGCACCGCCGCGCGGTCGCCGCCCTCGTGGCGGAGGACGACCACATTCACGAGCCCCGCGACCTGGACCGTCCTACCCACGGCGAGACCACGATCCAGGCCGTGGGCAAGGCAGGGGCCGACCGGGAGCTGGTCAGATCCCAGCGCCACCTGGAGCGGGAAGCCCGCGGGGCTGACGCGCTGCGGGCCCGGCAGGCGGAGCTCTACACGAAAGCCGGGTACCGGGCCGGGGTCCGGGTCCGGCACCCCGACGGGGGACGGCGTCTGGTCTGCGAAACCCAGCAGGACGAGGCCGACGCGCGCCGGCAGATCGAGGACGAGACCGCCCGCGGCTCCCGCAAGCATCACCGGCTGCCCGGGTGGATCGGCCGCATCCCGGTCCTGGTCCTGGTGGCCGACTTCAGCCTGCTGCTCTACTTCTTTTCCGGCATCACGGACGTGAACTGGGGCAGCCCCCTCTCCGCCGACCTGGTCTTCGCGGTCCTGCTCGCCGTCATGGTGACCGTGCTGTCCTACGGATTCCTGTCGTTCGCCGGGCACCGGCTGCGCGGCTACAAGGATCACTCCGGCGCGGTGGCGTTCGCGGAACTCGACGGCCTGACCAAGGTGGCCTGCTGGGTCTCGGCCGCCGGGATCGCGGTCCTGGCCACGCTGATGTTCATCCGGATGCGCGCGGAGGTGCTTGACGCCCTGGGCGGCAGCGCCTGGACCACGGCCCTGGTCATCGCGCTGGCGGTGGCGGTCGTGAGCGCCATGGCGAACTTCCTGGTGGTGGCCATCCACGCGCTCGACGGTTCCCTCGAAGTCGCCCGGCTCAACGCCCTGTCGGCCGCGGTCAGCGGGCCGCTGGGCCAGGCGCACCAGATGCGGGAGCAGGCCGACGTGATCCCGCACCGCATCGCGGTCCACCGCCGCCAGGCCCGCCGGGCCGCGATCGCGGCCGTCACCCGGGCCAGCCGATCCCAGTGTGCCGCCGACCAGGCCATCTCGGCCGCGCGAGCCGCCCACCAGGGCGCCGGCCCGCACGGCGCCCTGCCCAGCGATCCCAACCAGCACGAGCACGTCGCCGGGTACCGCGACCCCGCCTCGGTCCCGAAGGCGGACCTCCGGGCGCTGCGCGCCGCGCTCGATGACATCGACACGGACCTGCCGCCGGGTCCGGCCGCGAACCCGGGGTAACGGGGGCCGTCCCCGGCCGGACCTGGTCCTGTTCCGGCCGGGGACGCCGCGCAGGCTGGCGCGGCCGCGTCCCGGATGCAGGGGACATCTGGCGCGGCCGCGCCTCTGCCTGGTCCCCCGGGCTTCTTAGGCGGCGGGCCGGCCCTTCTCCGGGCCGCTCTCCTTCCCGCCGGGATCACGCGAGCCGCGGGCCGCACGCTCGCGGATGTCTTCCAGGCTGTCGCGCAAGGCCAGCCATACCTGGCCCAGGCCGGCGCTGCCCGGCCGGTCGCCACGGATGACGCCGGCCTCCCGGGCCTGGCCGCCCACGGCCTCGATGGCCGCGCGGCCCAGGGCGACGATGGCCGGGTCGGTGGCCTCGATCGTGAGGCTCTCACCGGTGACACGGATGATCATGTGGCGCCGGCCCCGCTCCTCGAGTTGCTCATCGCTGGTACCCGCAACCTCCGCGTTGCGGAGCGCCTCACGAGCCTGATCCAGGTCCACGCCGAGCGCGGTCAGGGTCCTGGCGGCCGCGCTGTCCGGATCTGCCAGCGCCGCGAGCAGCAGATGGTGGGACCCGACGGGCTGGCCGCCGGCCAGCCGGGCCGCTTCGGCCAGGCTCGCGTCCCCGGCCGGCGTGGTGGGCATCCCCGTGGGCTCGCCCGGCTCACCAGGCTCCTCGGGCCCGGCACCCAGGGGAACCTCGGCGCGCCGCCGTAGCCAGCGGCGGCCATGCAGGCCCTCGGCCGCCGGGAGCAGATCGAGCACCGCGTTGCGGACGGCCGTCAGGTCACCAGCGTGCTCGGTCAGGATCTGCGCGGCGACCCCCGGTCCCTCCCGGGTACCTGCCTGGGTTTCGGCCTCGCGGACCAGGCCGAGCAGTATGTGCTCGGTGCCGATGTAGTTGTGGCTCAGCCTGAGGGCCTCGCGGAGCCCGAGCTCGAGGACCTTCTTCGCTCGCGGGGTGAACGGGATGCGCCCCTTGGGCGGCTCGCTGCCCGCGCCGACCCGGGCCTTGACCTCTTCCCGCGTGCCGGCCGCCGTCATCCCGAACCGGTCCAGGGCCTGGGCGGCGATGCCGCCGGGCTCCAGCAGCCCGAGCAGCAGGTGCTCGGTGCCGATGTAGTTGTGGTTCAGCCCGCGGGCCTCTTCCTGGGCCAGGACGACGGCGCGGCGGGCTCGGTCAGTGAATCGCTCGAACATGCGCCCACTGTCGCCCTCGAGTCTAGACCCTGTCAATACCATGCTATTAGTATGGTTGTCGTTGCGTGAACTCAAGAAGCGGAAGACGCGGCGCGCGGTGGAGGTGCGGCGGTGGACTGGGAAGGCCGGCTCGATGACTGGGAGCTCGAACTCGAGCTGTCCGCCCAGCTGGAAGGCTCGGACTGGGTGACGCTGGAGCGGGCCGCCGCCGAGACCGGGGCGTCCCGGGCCGCGCTGCGGACCTGGTACCGCTCGGGGCAGATTCCGTCGCGGCTGGTCGAGGGCCCGCACGGCCCGCAGCGGCTGGTCCCGCTGGCGATGGTGGCCGACCGCGCCGAGGCCTCGCCGCGGCTGCGCCGGACCGCGGAGCGCCGGCTCGCGGACCAGGCGGAGCTGGAGATCCTGCGGCACCGGATCGACCAGCTGGAGCTGCGGCTGGCCGGGCTGGAACAGCGCCAGCCCCCGGCGTAGCCACCCCTGTCCGCGGCGATCGAGGTGCAGGGCGGCCCGGACAGCTCGCTGGGGCCTGTCCGCCGGCCAGGAGGCCGGCCCCTCGCTGGCGGAACTCGTCCTCCGCATCGAGGAGGGCGGCGGGGTGGTGCGGGCGCCGGCCAGCGGCTACCTGCAGTACATCCGGCACCGGGACCTGGTGCAGTTCGCTGCCGACGCGGGCGCGGTCATCGCGCTGGAGTACCGGCCCGGGCATTTCCTCGTCCGGGGCCACCCGTTCGCCGCGGTGTGGCCGCCGGAAGCCGCCGGCCGGCGGCCTCACCGGCGAGTAGCGCGCGGGTCCCCCGCCGCGGAGCCGACGATCACGGTCATCCCCGCCCGGAATTCTCCGCAACGAACCGTCCGCGCGACTCCCCGGCCGCCCCGGCGCGGGCCGTGCGGCCCGGCCCCGCCACCGGGCCACGTGGCCATGCTCACGATTAGAGAGCGCCGCAGGGGCCATGATGGTGACATGGACCAGTGCCGTGCGTTCCCGGCCGCACGCGGGCCCGAGGGCAGGGGAGGTGCTTCATGAGCATCGGCGAGACCCTGGCGCGAGCCCGTCACCAGGCAGGTCTCAGCGTGGCCCAGGTCAGCGAGCAGACCCGGATCAGGCCGCTGATCATCCGCGGGATCGAGGCCGACGACTACTCGACATGCGGCGGCGACTTCTACGCGCGCGGCAATATCCGTGACATCGCCGAGGTCGTGGGGACCGATCCGGGCCCGCTGATCGAGGAGTACGACCGGGATCACCGGGCGGCCGGCCCGGCCGCCGCGACCAGCCTCGACGAGCTGCTCGACCGCTCGGTGCCGCAGCGGCAGTGGCCGCAGTGGCACCGGCGGCCTGCGTTCATGATGGTGTTCGGGGTGGCGGCTGTTCTCATCGCGCTCGCGTTCATCGGGTACCAGCTCGTGGGGTCGCCGAAGCCCGGCCCGGCCGGCCTGGCCGTCGCCGCGAACAGCAGCGGCCGGGCCAGCCAGGCCGGCCGCGGGTCCGGCGGGAGTCCCGACGCGGCGCGGTCCGCGCGGGCCCCGGCCAGCCCTGGCCCGTCCGGGGCCGCGACGTCCGGGTCCGCGACGTCCGGGGCCGCGCCGTCGCAGTCGCCGTCGCCGCCCACCCCGCCGGCGCAGGCCCGGCCGCACGCGATGCCCGCGGTGAGCGCCGCCGCGTTCGGGGCGCACGGGGGCCTGGGCCAGGGGGACGATCCGCAGGACGCGCACCTCGCGATCGACGGCCTGCGCGGCACCGCGTGGCACACCGACTGGTACACCACGTCCCGCTTCGGGAACCTGTACGCCGGCACCGGCCTGATCGTGGACATGGGACACCCGGTCACGATCACGGGGGTCCGGGTCACGCTCGGCCCGGCCGCGGGGGCCCACCTCGCCATCCGCGTCGGCAACCGGCCGGTCCTGGCGGGCATGCCGCCGGTCGCCAGTTCGGCCGGCCCCGGCGGAGTGATCAGGATGACGCTGGCCCGTCCCGCGAGAGGCCGTTATGTGCTGGTGTGGTTGACCAGGCTGCCACCCGACCCCGCCGGGACTTTCAAAGCCGTGATCTACGGAATCGGCGTCAAGGGCCGGCCCTGACCGGAGCTCACCGTGACCGAGAACCCGGCGGAGCTGCGCATGACCCTCCGCGGCGCCGGCTGACCAGCCGCGCCGGTCCAGGTCCCGCGAGTCACACTGGCGGGCCGGGCCCGCCACCTGCGATAGTTCACGGCCCGCGGCAAGCCGATCGCGGTTCGCCGCAGACTTGCTTACCATCCTGAGCAGAGAGCGAAAGCACAGAATTACGGAGCGACAGTGACCGCTACCTGGAACGCGCAGACGCAATGCCTGGGCGCCTTCATCCGTAATCGGCGTAAGCTCGCCCGCCTGTCACTGCGTCAGCTTGCTGAGATGACATCGCTCTCCGATCCCTACCTGAGCCAGCTCGAGCGGGGCCTGCACCTGCCATCGGTGCGTGTGCTCAAGCTGCTCTCCGAAGCGCTGAACGTGTCCGCCGAGACGCTGCTTGCCCAGGTGGGCCTGCTCGACGCCTCAGCTCATGACCCCCCAGCATCGTCGGTGGAGTCGGCCTTCAGCGCCGACGAGCGCCTGGCCGACCAGCAGAAGGCCGCGCTGATCGCCGTCTACCGCAGCATGCTCCGCTCCTAGCGCACGCTCACCCGCCGGAATCAGGGCGCGCTAACTAGACTTCGCCTATTGCGTACTATCCCGAGCATCGTTACTATCTCCGTAACCGTGTGACTTCCGTCACAGAGGCGGTGGCCGCGGCGTGTCCGAGGAGGAATGGACATGCCTGTCAGGGATCACTACGTGCGCGAACAGATAACGCAGGTGGGCGGGACGCCGCTGCGCGTCGCAGTCCGGCCCGGCACCGGGACAGGGCCTCCGCTCCTGCTGTGCAACGGCATCGGCATGCGGCTGGAAGCCTTGCGGCCGTTCGTCGACGCGCTCGACCCGGCCATCGAGGTGATCCGCTTCGACGCCCCCGGCGTCGGCGGCTCCCAGCTACCCAATCTGCCGTACCGTTTCACCACCCTGGCCCTGCTCCTGCGCGACATGCTGCGCAATCTCGGCCACCAGCAGGCCGACGTCCTGGGTATCTCCTGGGGAGGCGGGCTGGCCCAGCAGTTCGCGCTGCTCAACCCGCGCCTGTGCCGGCGGCTGATCCTGGTGGCGACCTCAACCGGGCCGCAGACGATGGTGCCGCCCAACCCGCTGCCGCTGGTGAAGAACCTCGCCCTGCGCCGCTATGGCGACCTGTGGGGAGGAAGCGCGAAAACCAACCCGGACGCGCTGACCAGCGCCCTGCGCAAGGCGCGGATCAGCCCGCTCAGCATGGGTTACCTGTACCAGAACACCGCCGCGCTGGGGTTCACCACGCTGCCGCTGCTGCCGCTCATCCGCCAGCGCACCCTGGTGCTCACGGGCGACCAGGACCCGATCATCCCGGTGGCCAACGGCCGCATCCTGGCCGCGGGCATCCCCTACGCGACGCTGCACGTCTACCACGGCGGCCACGTCGAGCTGGTGACCCGCCCGAGCCTGCTCACGCCCCTGATCACCAGCTTCCTGGCCGCGCCGCCGCACGATGCCCGGCGCGCTGAACAAGTCCAGATTGGTCGTCATCCCGAAGACCAGGTCCCGCGCCAGGTCGCCGACGGCACCGCCGCCGCCCAGGCCGCCCAGGCCACCGCCGAGGCAGACGCGCTCGCCGAGGCGCTGCAGGCCGCCCGGGCCGCCCAGCAGGCCGCCGAGACCGCCACCGCCCAGGCCGCCGCCGCGCTCCGCGCCGCCCGCGAGCGGGCCGCGGCCGCCCAGGCCGCGGCCCGCGAGGAGGCCGCGGCCGGCCGCGAGTAGACAGCCGCCACCGAGGGAGCTAGTGCGCTATGCGCGGGTGACGGCCTGACCGGCCAACACCCCCGCGCATGGCACGAAAGTCAGGGTTGCATGCCGGAGCCGGTCCAGCGCCGGAACACGTCGATCTGGTCGGCGGGCCAGGCGCCGTCGCAGGGCATGGATCCGTCCTGGAGCCGTCGCAGGGCATGGATCCGTCCTGGAGCCGTTGCAGGATGCCGGCGGCGTGGGCGCGGACGTCGTCGGCGGACCACAGGTCGAAGGCGAAGCTCATCGACTGGCGGTCCCGGTCCCGGAACAACGGCCTGATGTGGGTGCCGAAGCTGACCGGCTCGCCGGGGGCTGGCAGCCTGACCGGCTGGGCTGCGCCGGTGCCGGCATCTTCCTTCTCCGGGGCAGGGGGCCCGCCCGGCCCCCAGTCCCAGGCCGGGACCGGCGCGGGAGCGCCGCCGGACGGCGGCGAGGCCGGCGCCCGGGAGATCCACTCCAGGCAGGAGGCGAGCGCGGAACGGAACCCCGGGTCGGCCGGCAGCCCGGCCTCATCGGCGGCGCGGCTGGCCAGGGAGGCCCAGCGCGCCCGCTGCTCGGTGGTGACCGGCAGCCGGTCGCTGCAGTAGCCGGAGTGCTGGCAGATGCCACGGTTGTCGAAGACCGTCACCTGCTGCCCGGGATAGGTGTCCCGCCGGTCCGCGACCCGCTCCGGGTCCTTCGCGTCGCTGAACCCGTTCGCGTGGCAGGTCCCGTCGCAGGCGGGCTTGACCGCGGAGGCGCCGCAGCGGCACAGCGCGAGCTGCGGCGCGGGCCGCGCCGCGATCCCCAGGTGGTTTACCACGGTCGGCGCGTTCGTGTGCCCCCGCGGGCAGCCGGGCCAGGTCCATCGCCCGGCTGCCCATGAAGTGACCGTGGCAGTCCCACATCCCCGGCATCACGGTCGCCGCGTCCCGGGTGACCGCGCCCGGTGTTTCCGGCGCGCCCGCCGCCGGGCCCGCGTAGCTGATCCGCGTGCCGTCGATCAGGACGGTGGCGTCGCGGACGGGCTCACCGCGGCCCGGGATGAGCAGCCCGGCATTGATCCGCTCCATCAGTCTCCTCCGTCTCCAAGGTCACCACGCCGGGGGCTAGTCTCCTCCCGTCACCTGGTCTGGGTGACGCCGGCGCTCACGATCTGGCCGGCTGCGGGAAGGGAGGAGCCGAAGTGCAGCAAGATGTCCTGCCGCTCTGCCGCCGCATCGCCGATGACCTGGCCGAAGACGGGGCCCGGGCGGTGGTGCTGGTCGGCTCGCACGCGCGCGGCACAGCCACTCCGGAGTCGGACGTTGACCTTGTTGTGATCGGCCGCGGCCCCGGCTACCAGCTCAGCCTCCGCGAGGGCAGGCTGATATCACTGTCGTGGCACACCGAGGATCAGCAGCGCGAGCGGTTCAGGTCCCCCCGGTCGGTGGTCACCGAGATCCCCGGCTGGCGGTCAGGCGTGATCATCAAGGACAGCGACGGAATCGGCGCCACGTTGCAGCACGAGGCCGTGAACTGGAGCTGGGACCAGGTCGCCGGCCCGGCCCGCCAGTGGGTGGCTGCCGAGCTGACTGGTTATGCGGAAGAAGTGCACAAGCTAGCCGCTGCGCTCCGCTACGGCCGGCCGCGGATGGCGGCAGTGCAGCGAAACCTGCTCGTGCTGCATCTGCCGATGGTCCTTGCGGTGCACTTCAAGACCCTGCATGACAGCGAGAACGAGCTCTGGGACGCCATCGCTGACCGGGCCGGCGAGCACTGGCGATCCAGGCAGGACCGCGCGCTCAGCCTGGACCGGCAGTCCCTGGCCGATAGTTGCCTGGCCGCACTTGAGATGTACGCCGAGGCAGTGAGCTTCGCCGGGCAGCTATTCAGTGACCAGCAGCGCAGCGTGGTGGCGCAAGCCGTTGCCCTCGCTCGCGGCATCCCGGAAGCTCGCCTAGAATCCCACTGACAGTTATCAGTCGTTCACGAGGCGATCATGCCACCACTGAACTCGCGGGTCTGGCGGCGTTATGGCCAGTTACGCATCTACGTCTCGGCAGGCGATCAGCCGGTCGGCTGGTGCGATCCGCGGTCCGGCCTGTTCCAGATCAGCCAGACGGACCGGCGCGACGAATTCTGGGCAGTGATCCGCGCCAGGTGCCAGCGGCTGACCCTGGCGGGGGAGATCGCCGAGCCGGTGCTTCCCGTGGAGGCCAGCGCAATCACACGGCCGCACCCACCCGCAGCCCCGTCAGCCGCCCAGCACGCAGCCGCGCCGCCGGGTTCCCGGCCCAGCCCGGTGGCGCAAGATCCGGAATGCGGCGACCTGGCCCGCAACGCCCCGGGCGCATCGGCCAGCGCCCGGGCCCGGGAACTGCGCCGTGAGCACCGGGTGCTGACCAGCGCGGCCGCGTTGCTCGGGATCCGCACGTCAGCGAAGTCGTTCGCGGCCGGGGCCCGCGGCGAACGCACCGTCGGCCGGCAGCTCAACCGGTGGGCCGCACGGTACGACTGGCACGTCCTGCACGCGGTGCCGGTCGGCCGGCGCGGCGCTGACATAGACCATGTGATCATCGGGCCGTTCGGGGTCGTGACCGTGAACACCAAGACCACCACGGCGGCTGTCTGGGTCGGCGAGCATGGCCTGACCATCGGCGGCAAGCCCGTCGACTACCTGCCGAAGTCTCGCAGCGAGGCGGTCCGGGCCAGCCGGCTGCTGGGCCGGGCCGCCGGCCTGGAGGTGCCGGTCCAGCCGGCCATCGTGTTCGTCGGGGCCCGCCGGGTCACGGTCCGGCGTGGTGGCCCGGCCGACGTCGCCGTGCTCCCATCGCCCCGCGCGCTGCGCCATTGGTTACGCAGGCAACCGCCCGCACTGCAGCCTGGCCAGGTGCAGGCGATCTATGCGGCAGCGCGCAGGCCCTCGACCTGGCAACCGCGCTAGCTGCTGATGTTACGCCGATGAGCATCCGGCCCGGTGGCCTCCGGTGGTGATGGCGCCGCACTCGGGGCAGACCAGGTGGGCCCAGCATGCCGCGTCGCCGCCTTCGGCGGGCTCGTCGGCGGGCGCGCGCCGGAGCAGTCCGGCGAGGACCGCGGCCTGGCTGTGGTCGATGTCCCGGGTCGCGGTGAGCAGCGTGAGCGGGCCGCTGGTGGCCAGGGTGGCCAGGTGTTCCAGGGCGGCGCGGGGTGCGCCCCGCTCCAGTTCCTGCGCGTAGCGGCGGCAGAACTCGCCGAATTTCGCCGGATCGTGACCGTACCAGGAGCGAAGTTCATTCGACGGCGCCACGTCTTTGGCCCACTCGTCCAGGTGGGCCGCGTCCTTGCGCAGTCCGCGCGGCCAGAGCCTGTCCACCAGCACGCGGGTTCCGTCGTCGGGTTCCTGCGGGTCGTACACCCGGCGGGCCCGGATATCTGGCTTCATACCGGTTCTCCCTCGGCGCTTCAGCTGATGCCATCATGCGCCTGGCCGGGGTGAGCAGGGGGCCGGGGTCCCCGGAGCAGGCGGATTCCGGCGCCCGGGCGGCGATACTCGGGTCATGCCAGGGATTGAGCAGGCGGCCTGCCCGCGGGGCGGCCGATGGTGACGATGCGGATCGGGACGCGGGAGCGGCGGGCCAGGCTGGGCCTGCGCCACCGGCTGGCCCCCGGGTCGCTGGCCAGCGACCCGGCCGAGGTGGCCCGCTCGCTGGTCGCGGTGCACGGCACGGATCCATCCTCGGTGTACCTCGGCATCCTGGCCAGGATGGCCAGCGGCGGAATTGAGTCCGTCGACCAGGCCCTGTACACCGGCAGGACGCTGATCCGGTTGCTGGGCATGCGGCGTACCGTCTTCGTCGCCCCGCTGGACATCGCCTCGGTCATCCAGGCCGCGTGCTCCGACGCGGTCGCCGCCCGCGAGCGCCGGAAACTGCTGTCCTGGCTCGCCGAGTCCGGCGTCGGCGGCGACCCAGACAGCTGGCTGACGGAGGTGGAGCAGGCCGCGCTCAGCGCGCTGACCGCCCGCGGCGAGGCGACGGCGGCCGAACTCGCGGCTGGCGATCCGCGGCTGCGCACCCAGATCGTGCTGGCCCGGGGCAAGAGCTACGAGGGACGGCAGAACGTGTCCAGCCGCGTGCTTTTCCTGCTGGCCGCACAGGGCCACGTGGTGCGGGGGCGCCCGCGCGGATCCTGGACCTCGCACCAGTACCGCTGGTCGCCGCTTTCCCTGTGGTACCCCGGGGGCCTGGCCGGCTGGCCGGCCGAGGACGCCGAGGTGGAACTGGCGCGGCTCTGGCTCCGCTCCTACGGCCCGGCCACCGTCGAGGACCTCCGCTGGTGGACCGGCTGGGGCAAGACACAGGTCAGCCGGGTGCTCACCGAGCTCAAGCCGGCCGAGGTGGATCTGGACGGCCTGCCCGGCATCGCGCTCGCCGACGACCTGGAGCCGGCGGCGGAGGCAGAGCCGTGGGCGGCGCTGCTGCCCGCGCTGGACTCCACCCCGATGGGCTGGCAGCAGCGGGCGTGGTTCCTCGGTGAGCACGAGGCCCGCCTGTTCGACCGGACCGGCAACATTGGCCCCAGCCTGTGGTGGGACGGCCGGGTCGTGGGCGGCTGGGCCCAGGCCCGCGATGGCGAGATCGTCTGCCGGTTCACCGAAGATGCCGGATCGGAGGCCGTCGCCGCGGCGGACGCCGCCGCGCAGCGCCTGGGTGCCGTGCTCGGCGGCGTCCGGCTGACCGCCCGCACCCGCGGCAAGACGTGGCTCGAACAGGAACTGGGTATCTGAGGCGGGCTGGCGGCCAGGGCTGCCGGCTAGTTCTTCCGGCTAGCTCTTCCGGCGGCTGCCCGGGCGTATCAGCACGCACCAGATGCGCACCCGCAGGCGCTGCACCGCGGCACGATGACTCGCGCGGCGGAGCACCCGCCTGACCGCGGGACCGTTCAGCAGCGCCCACTTGATGTCGCTGGCTCTCTGCCGCGCGGTGCGGTGCGGCTTCCGCTGCCGGACCGGGTACAGCGCCTGGTAGTAGCGGTCGGCCAGGGCGACGGCGGCCTGCACGGCCGCTTCGAGTTGCTGCTCAGCCGGGTCGGCGGCTGGCAGCTCAGCTGGTTTGGCGGCTGGCTGGCGGGCGCTGGCGTGCGGGCCGGCCTCGTCGGCGGGGCGCAGGTCGGCGAGATCACCGACGATGTGGTACTTGGCGTCGCGCAGGCCCTCCAGCAGGATTTCCGCTTGCCCCGCCGCCCACGCCGCGTAGCGGGGCGGCAGCACCAGCCGGGCGTGGCGCGGGCGGTCCCTCAGGGCGCCATGCGCGAGGATCTGCTTGATCTCCCGGGCGTAGAACCAGTCGGGCATCTCAGCCGGCAGTCCCTCGTTCATCCGGCGCAAGAACTCGCTTTCCGCATATCCGAGCGAGGAATTCCGCCGTCCCCGGGTCACGTCGCAGCCGCCCGGGTCGATGTCCATGGCGGCGCTGAACCGCGTCCACAGCAGGCGGCCTGGATCCTGGTGCGGCACGGTGACGACATGGACCTGGTCCGGCGGGATGTGCCGCGACCACATGTCCAGGATGGACAGCGTGTCGTGAACCCTCCAGAACCACGACCGGCGGCGCCGGTCAGCCGCCCCCTCCGCGGCGATCACCGCGTCGAGCCACGCTTCCCATCCGGCGGTGCCGCGGCACTTGACCGCCTCCTGCCACTCGGCCGGCAGGAGGGCGGCAAAGTTGCGCACGGTGACAACGACGTGAACTTCCGCGCGGAGCAGTGACCATACGGCGCGCTCGGCCTGCTGCGGGCTGGACGCCGCCAGCACCTCGTTGGAGATGACCGCCCGGTCGCGGGCACACAGCGCCTGGCCCGCCAGGACGTCCCACTCGCCGGTCCATGGATCAGCCGGGTCGGACGCGGGCCTCGGGGTTTCGCGCAGGTCCCGGCTGGCCCTCGAATGGTCGCGGTCACTGTACCCCGGCAGCTGGAGCCCCCGGGCGGCCAGCCGGGACCGGTTGGCCCACAGCGCATCCTGCAGAAAGGTCGTGCCGGTCTTCGGCTCGCCAATGTGCAGGTAAATGCGCGGGCCCCGGGTATCGGGAACCCGATAGTCCCGGCCCGCCGCCATCCGGCTCGCGTCTAACCTCACATCGACCCTCTGCGTCGCTGCCAGCAGAACCCACCGAGCGGGGTAAAGAGAGCGCAATGCTAGCGGCAGTGGCGGGTCAGTGCAGGCAGAAACGCGGGTCCGGCGCTCACCTGCTGTGCTGCCGCCCGGCCTATGCCCTGAGACCTAGGTCCCCGGGAAAGTGTGGACCTGGGGCAGATCCCCGCTGGTAGCGGGGTCCGTAGCGTTCTGGTCATCAGCAACGACGCAGATGAGGGCGCACCATGATTGAGATTGATGGCTTGACCAAACGGTACGGGAACAAGACCGCGGTCGACGGGCTCAGCTTCGTGGTGGAGCCCGGGGTGGTCACCGGTTTCCTCGGCCCGAACGGGGCGGGGAAGTCGACGACCATGCGGGTGATCGCGGGCCTGGACCGGCCGACGAGCGGCACGGTCCGGGTCAACGGCAAGCGCTACACCGGATGCGCCGCCCCCATGGCCGAGCTGGGCATCCTGCTGGATGCCAAGTCCGTCCATCCTGGGTTGTCGGCCCGCAACAATCTGCTCGCCCTCGCGCGGTCGGCCGGCATCGGCCGCCGCCGGGTGGACGAGGTCATCGAGCTCGCCGGGCTGGCCGAGGTGGCGGGTGCGCGGGCCGGTGGCTTCTCGCTCGGCATGGGGCAGCGACTCGGGGTGGCGGCCGCGCTGCTGGGCCAGCCGCAGACCGTGGTCCTGGACGAGCCGGTCAACGGCCTGGACCCGGACGGGGTGCGCTGGATCCGGCTGCTGCTCGGGTCGCTCGCCGACGAGGGGCGGACGGTCTTCCTGTCCTCGCACCTGATGAGCGAGATGGCGCAGACGGCCACCCGGCTGGTCATCCTCGGGCGCGGCAAGCTCGTCGCCGAGACCAGTCGCGCACCGCCCGGGAGGCACTGGCCGAGACCCGCCGCCTGTTCGGGGTGCTGCGGGCCGGATCCGGGCCGGAGCTCTGGCAGCCGCTGCCCGGCCTGGCCGACCTCGACGATCTCCTGGGCCGGGTCCGGGCGGCCGGCCTGCCCGTCCGGTACGAGCGCGGCGGGAGCGCCGGGGACCTGCCGGCCGGCCTTCAGCTGGCCGTGTTCCGGCTGGTCCAGGAAGCCCTGACCAACACGATGAAGCACGCCGGCCCGGGCGCGAGCGCGACGGTCCGGCTGCAGCTCACCCCGGCCGAGGTCTGCACCGACGGAATCGTTCGGCCCCCTGGTCCAGGCCGATCAGGCAGGGACACCTGGTCGTAACCACTATGGCCAGGCACAGCCCGGCGGGCTCCCGCGCCGGATGCCGACATGATCGTCTCCGTGAGCTGAGGGGGGAACTGGCTGGCGGCGAGAGCACCCGGCCGCAGTTGCTTGAAGAATGTGGCCTCGACCTGAGAACGAGACCGTCCCGCCGTGGCGATCCCGTATTGACTTGCGGCGGGCAATAGGCTCGTTGTCCATGCACGTCGACACGATTTTCGGTGCCATCGGCCGGTGGGCGGTCCGGCTGCGCTGGCTGGTCCTGCTGATCTGGGTGTTCGGCGCGATCGCGGCCGTGACGCAGTTGCCGCCGCTGTCGAGCGTGACCCAGAGCAACAACTCCAAGTTCCTGCCCGCGAGCGCGCCCAGCCAGCACGCGATCGACCTGGCCGCGCCGTTCGGCAGCGCGAACCTGCTCCCGATTCCCGTCATCGCGGCGACGACCAGCGGGCCGCTGACCGCGGCGGACATCAGCGCCGTGACTTCCCTGCAGGCCCAGCTCCACTCCGTGCCCGGGATCGAGAAGGTGCTCGACGCCGGCCGCTCCGCCAACGGCCAGGCCGAGCAGCTGCTCGCCCTGGCCGCCAACAACAGCGGCAACCAGAGCTACCTGCAGGACCTCATCGACGGCATGCGCGCGAAGATCGCCAGCGCCGGGCTGCCCGCCGGGCTGCGGGTCCACCTGGCGGGCAGCTACGCCGTTCAGGTGGACCAGCAGAAGGCGTCCGGCAACACCGGCAACAAGGTGGAGTACCTGTCGCTGATCTTCATCATCGTGCTGCTCGTGCTCATCTTCCGGTCGCTGACGCTCGCGCTGGTCACGGTCCTGCCCGCCCTGATCTCCGTGCTCATCTCCGGCCCGCTGGTCGCCGAGGCGGCCAAGCATGGCCTGCAGGTATCGCCGCTCGCCCAGTTCCTGCTGATCGTCCTGGTGCTGGGCGCCGGCACGGACTACGGGCTGTTCCTGGTCTTCCGGGTCCGGGAGGAACTGCGGGCGGCCGGCCATGACGTGACCGGCATGGCCGGGGCCCCCCAGCAGGGCCTGTTCCGGTCCGTGCTGTCGGACCTGGCCGGGCCCCGGCCGGCCGCGCGGACCGCGCTGATCGAGTCGGTCACCCGGGTCGGCGAGTCGATCACGTTCTCGGCGGCCACGGTCATCGCGGCGGTGCTGACCCTGCTGGCGGCCAGCTTCCCGTTCTACTCCAACCTCGGTATCCCGTTTGCGATCGCGATCGGGGTCACCCTGCTGGCCGGCCTCACGCTGCTGCCCGCGCTGCTGTCGATCCGCCTGTCGCTGCTGGCGGTGAAGCGGACGCTGTTCCAGGCCATGTTCCACAAGCCCAAGCTGCTGCCCTGGAGCATCCAGGGCAGCGGCGAGACCGGGGTCTGGGGCCGGGTGGCCGGCCGCATCGTGCGCCGCCCCGGGACCACGCTGATTATCGGCGTGGTGGCGTTCGGCGGCCTGGCCCTGGCCGTCCTCGGCTACACCGCGTCAGGCTTCGGCGGCAGCACGGCCCCGCCGGCCGGCAGCGACTCCGCGAAGGGCACGCTGCTGCTGACCAAGTACTTCCCGGAGTCGGCCGCCAACCCGACCTCACCGATCTTCAAGTTCAGCCAGCCGGTCTGGACCGATCCTCAGGTCCTGGCCAAGGCCACCAGCGAGCTCAAGGCCAGCAGCCTGTTCACCACGGTGGCCGGGCCGCTCAACCCGAGCGGGCTGACGCTGCCGCCCGCCGACTACGCCCGGCTGCACGCCGCGCTTGGCCCAGCCAAGGCCCTGCCCCCGGTCCCGCCGCCCGGCCTGGCCGGCAAGGTGCCGCCCGCGATCTACCAGCTGTACCGCAGCACCTCGAACTTCATCAGCGCCGACGGGCGGACGGTCCAGTTCTCCGTCGGGCTGAAGGCCGGCGATCCCGGCGGCACGCCGGCCCTGGATGCCGTCCCGGCGATCCGCGCCGAGATCACCAGGGTGGCCACATCCATCGGCGCCGCCGACTCGGCGGTCGGCGGTGAGGCGCCGGCGCTCTACGACATCAGCGCCGTGTCCAACAGTGACCTGGTCAAGGTCATCCCCATCGCGATCCTGGTGATCGGGCTCCTGCTGGCGCTGGTGCTGCGGAGCCTGGTCGCCCCGCTCTACCTCATCGCCTCGGTGGGCTTGTCCTACCTGGCCGCGCTCGGGCTCTCCGTGCTGCTGTTCGTCGACATCGGGGGCGAGAAGGGACTGGTCTTCTTCCTGCCGTTCCTGATGTTCATCTTCCTGCTGGCGCTCGGCGAGGATTACAACATCCTGGTCATGACCCGGATCAGGGAGGAGGCGCACAAACTTCCGCTGCGTGAAGCGGTCGTCAAGGCGATCGGCGTGACCGGCACGACGGTGACCTCGGCCGGCCTGGTGCTGGCGGGCACCTTCGTGGTGTTCGGCGTCGTGGCCGGCAGCGGGGCGGGCGGCAGCCAGTTCCGCGATATCGCGATCAGCCTCGCGCTCGGGATCCTGATGGATACCTTCCTGGTCCGGACGCTGCTCGTACCCTCCACGGTCGTGCTGCTCGGCCGCTGGAACTGGTGGCCATCCAAGCTGACCATGGACCGCCCGGAGACGCCCGTGCCTGCGGCCGGGACGGCCGCCGCCGGCCCAGCCGGACCGGCTGGGCCGGAGTCCGCCGCCACGACGCGGCCAGAATCGCGCTGAACGGCGGCCCCGCGTGCCGGGGCCGCCGCGCTTCTGGCCGGCGATCGCTCCTAGCCCTGTGCTCCTGAACCCGGGATGTCCGGGCGCCAGTGCTGCAGCTCTTCCGCCGACTTCTCCAGGCCCAGCTCTTCCAGGGGGTTGCCGTGCCCCATGCGCAGGTGGTGCAGGACCGTGGCCATGAATTCGTCCAGTGCCGCCGTGGGCCTGAGCCTGGGTACATGCTTCGGCTTGTCTTCTGTCATGGAGGTAGCTTCCCAGGCGCCCTGGCGCATGTGCCAGCCGCCCAGGCTGAGCCGCGGCACGACCCTTCGTCGCCACCGGATTCAGCCTGGTTCCCGCCCCCCTTTTCCCTAACGGATCGTTCGCGAAAATGGGGACAGAAACCGGCCGTGACCTCAGCGCGGGTGCCGGGATGGTGGTGACCCGCCGGGCCGGTGTCTTCGTTGCGGACCTGTTCAGCGTGGCGCCGGCTGCATAGCTGCCTGGGGCTGGTCAAGACCGGAGTTGCGGCGGTGGGCGGCTAGCCGGTCGGGGTCGGGCCAGTGCACGCCAGTGGCCCAGCCCAGGTACTCGAAGATCCGGATCAACCTAGCGGAGATGTCCACCTGCCCCCGCTCAGCGCCGTGGCGCGCGCAGGCGGGGTCGGAGTGGTGCATGTTATGCCAGCTCTCGCCGAACGACACCAGGGCGAGCGGCCACAGGTTGGTGGCCCGGTCGTGGCGGCGCGTGGCGAAAGGCCGGGTGCCGAAGACATGGCACAGTGAGTTGACGCTCCAGGTAACGTGCTGCAGCACAGCGACGCGGACCAGGCCGGCCCACAGCAGCGCGGCCAGCGCGGCGTGCCAGGTGCCGCCGATCACCCACCCGGCCGCGAACGGCAGGGCCAGGGAGACCGCAGACAGGACAGGAAAGCCGCGCGCGATCATCCGCATGTCGGGGTCGGCCAGCATGTCAGGCGCGTAGCGTGCGGGCGGACTGGGGTCGTCGCGCAGCAGCCAGCCGGCGTGGGCGTGGGCCAGGCCGCGGAGTTGGGCGGCCAGGCTGGTGCCGTAGCGATAGGGGGAGTGCGGGTCGCCGGGCCGGTCGGTGAACGCGTGGTGACGGCGGTGGATGGCGACCCAGCCGATGACGTCTCCCTCGAAACTCATCGACCCTGCGACCGCGAGCGCGATCCGCAGCGGGCGGGCCGCCGTGAACGAACGGTGCGTCAGCAGCCGGTGGAACCCCACGCTGATCCCCAGGCCGGTGAGCACGTAGAAGCCGAGCGCCAGCAGGACATCGGTCAGGCCCAGGCCATGGCCCCAGGCCAGCCACACCGCCACAGCCAGGCCCGCGAACGGCACGAGCACGATCGCGGCGGTCACGGCTGACCGGACACCGCCCCCGACGGTCAGTGGGGGACGGACGCTTCCGGGGAACGGCGCCAAGCCGTCGTAACCGGCAGCGACACGGGCGGGTACGGCACTCATGAACGGCTCCTAAATGCGTGACGAAGTGACGAGCGATGGAGCCGGTCATGTGGGTCAGATCGCGCCGGGAGACGCAAAACTCCGGACCTGCGCTGTGCCCGTAAGGGTCGGGTGCAGCTGCCGGGGTCCGGAGCAACACCCTCACGCTACCCTCCCGTGACACCCGCGTCTATGGGCCGGCCAGCAGCCTGCCAGCAGTGGAAGTTCACCAGCGCGGGCAGCGGCCACTGGGTGATTACGAACGTCAACAGCGGCACGGTCCTCGACTCCGTGAACTGCGGGATCTTCGACGGCACTCTCACCGACCTGTGGTCCTCGCTCGGCAACGTCTGCCAGGAATGGGACGTCACCGCGGCAGGCAGCCACCACACGATCAGCAACGTCGGCAACGGCATGGTCCTGGACGCGGTGGACTGCGAAACCGCTAACGGGACAGTCGTCCGCCAGTGGGCGCAGCTCGACAACACCTGCCAGCAATGGGACATCCACCCCGTATTGACCACGATCCTGAGGGTGCCGTCCAGCCCTCAGATCTCCTGGTTGACCGGCAGGATGACGAGGTCCCGGATGTTGACGTGAGCTCGACCGCCGGACCGGCAGCCTGGTCGGGCCGGTGGCCCAGCGGACACTCGAAGGCTTCTCCCTGTCCTGCTGCTTCCTGTCCGCGAGCGCGCTCGACCCCGAGCTGGGCACGATGGAGCCGACTGTCGAGGAGGTCGAGATGAAGCAGGCGATGGCCCGCGCCTCGCAGCACGTGGTGCTCGCGGTGGATTCCACGAAGCTGAGCCAGCGCTCGGCGGTCCGCGCGCTGAGCCTCGGTCAGATCCAGACCGTGGTAACCGAGCTGGACCCGGCTGACTCGAGGCTGGACCCTTACCGGGACCGGGTTCTGCTGCTCTGACCGGCCCGCGGACGCCGCTGACCGGCCCGCGGAAGCCGCCGCCCTAGATCGCGGTGTAGCCGCCGTCGATCACGACCGACTGTCCCGTCAGGTAACTGGAGGCCGAGGAGCAGAGCAGGGTGACCAGGCCGTCGAGATCCGCGGGCTCGCCCATCCGGCCGGCCGGGATCAGCCCGCGCCACTGCTCGGCGAGCTCCGGGTTCGCCGCGGTGAACTGGCGGGTCATGTCCGAGAGGATGTAGCCGGGCGCCACGGCGTTCACCCGGATCCCGAGCGGGGCCCACTCCACGGCCAGCGCTTTGGTCACCATGTCCACGCCGGCTTTGGAGGCGTGGTAGCTGACCTGGTGTTGCGGGATGTTGACCACCGTCGCCGACATCGACGAGACGTTCACGATCGCGCCGCCGTGACCGGCGTCCCGGCAGGCCCGCCCGAAGGCCTGGCAGGTCAGGTACGTCCCGGTCAGGTTCACGTCGATCACCTTCGACCAGGAGGCCTTGGTGCCCTCCAGGCTGTCCTCCCAGATGGTGATCCCGGCGGCATTGACCAGGACCGTGGGCGAGTCCAGCTCCCGGATGACCTCGGCGAACGCAGTGGCCAGAGCCTCCTCGCTGGTCACGTCCACTCCGAGCCCGAGGGTCTTCACTCCGGTGGCCGCCAGGGTCTCGGCGCTGTCCGTGACGCCGGGCAGCATGTCCAGGAGTGCGACGTGGACGCCCAGCCGGGCCAGGGCGCCGGCCAGCGAGAAACCGATACCTCTGGCTCCGCCGGTGACCACAGCGACTTGGCCGTTGAGATCCTCAAGCATGCGAGGGGCCCCTTAGAAAAGTAGAAATCCGCTGTTACATTCTGTGAGTTTCACACCATCGTGGCAACCAGCTAGGGCTAGCCGTTCCGCCACGGAGCCCCAGCCGGCAGCGCCACGCCGGTTGGCCCAACCGGCGTGGATGTCGGTGCTCATGAGTATGTTCCGGGTATGAGTGACCGGAAGGCGTGTCTCACCATTACCGTGGATTCCCACCTCAGTGCCTATGCTGAATACCTCGTCGAATCCGGCCACGCGACCTCTGTGTCCGCCGCGTTCAACGAGGCCATGGCCGAGAAGGCCTACCGGGAGCGGCGCCGGCGCAGGCTGTGGAAAGCGAAGCGCGAGCAGGCTGATACTGGCCGGGTCGCCCGCATGATGGCGCATATCGACGAGCAACCCGCTAAGTAAGCACTCCCAAGCCCACTGCACATCATTGAGAACCGACTCGATGTCAGGTGGGAAATATCGCTCGGATTTGAGGACCTTGTCTAGTCGGCGAAAGGCGGTTCGAAGGGGTTGAGCAGCTGCACGCCGCTGCTGGCAACGTCGGAGGTATTGCGGGTGACGAAGGTCCACCCGCGGACCTTGGCTGAGGCCGCGAGCAGGCCGTCGATGACGGGGAGGGGATCGGGGACGTTGATGCGGCCCCACTCTTCGGCTGTTTCGGTGTCTACGCCGATGATGTGGTCTGAGTAGGCCGTGTGCAGTCCGTGCAGCCACCGCTCCAGGCGGCGGGCCTGGGCGGCGTCCTTGCCGCGCAGGCGCTCGATCCCGAGCCGGATCTCACCGATCGTGAGGACGCTCAGGAAGATCTCCGCTGGCCTGGCCTTCTCATACCAGGCCAGGACGTGCGGGTCCGGGTCGCGCTTGCGGAGTTCGGACACGATGTTGGTATCGAGCAGGTAAGTCATGCTTCGTGAGCCCAGTCGGTATCCCGAGGGTGTTCTGCCGTCCGGGTCAGGTCGAGGTCATCGAAATCCGGGCCTGATCGCAGGTAGTCCTTGAACTCGGCGACGTCGCCGCGCATGTGCCGGTAGTCGGCAATGTCGATGACCACGGCTATCTCCTCGCCGTGTCGGGTGACGATCTGCGGCCCCTCAGCGTGCGCGGTGCGGAGGAGTTCGCTGAAGCGTTGTTTGGCGTCCTGGACTTGCCACCACATGTCGGCCTCCTCCAGTCTGGACTGACTAGACAGAATTATACGGCAACAATTTGCTGGCGGCGCAGCCAAACTCATTGCGGAAGACCCGGTCCTTGTCCTTCTCCGGCTCGAGCCGCCACATCCGCGCCTGGGCGCGCGTCACGAGTTCCTTCCAACTTTTCGCGCTCGCCGTCGCTGGCCGCCCCGCAGGGGGACACGTCCCCCGGCCCCGGAGATCGCCGCGCGCCCGTCCCCGCACCGCCCGCACAACTCCGCCCGTGTCACCTGTTCGCTCCGCGCCCTCCGGCCGACCCCAGGCGCGCGGTCCGTACTGACCGCCGTTATCCCGAGCTCCAGCCGATGGGCCGGATGGGATCGTTAGTTTTCCTATTAGATCGCTTCCGATACTTTAGGATCGTGGACCTGACTGACCCGACCCGGGCCATGACTCCAACATTGGACGGCCCGGTCCTGGCTGTGCTGGCCCGGGCGGGCAAGCCCCTGACTGCGGGGGAAGTCGCCGCGCAAACACCACGCGGATCGGAGATCGGCGTGCGCAAGTGCCTGGCCCGTCTGGTCGAGCAGGGAATCGTGCGCGCCACGCAGATGGGCAGGAACCGTGTTCACGAGCTCAACCGGGGGCATCTCGCCGCCCCGGTCGCGGGGCTGCTCGCCGGCCTGCGCCCTGAGCTGTGGAGCCGTTTCCGGAAGACGCTCGGTACCTGGAATCCCAAGCCGGTATACGGGTGCGTGTTCGGGTCCGCGGCGCGCGGCGATGGGGACGCCGAGAGCGACATCGATCTGCTCCTGGTGCACGCGCCTCTGCCTGGAGAAACGGAACCGCGCCGCCGTGCGGGTGAGCTGGATGCGGTCGCTGGTCTTCCTGGGGGGTTCACGACAGCGCAGCTCACGGACCGCCAGCTGGCCAGGTGGCAGCGTCAGGTCGACCAGCTGCGCGGGCTGGTCCGCGGGTGGACCGGCAATCCGCTCCAGGTCCTGGAAATGTCCACCTTCCTATGGGCTGACCAGCAGCGTCGCGGGAGCGCCCTGTTCGCGGAGATCAGCCGCGACGGTGTCGAGGTTGTCGGTGGTTCCTCCTAGAGTCAGTGACTCCTCCTTGAGCGGGCCGCCGCATAGAGAGCAGGGTGAGCAGGACGCTGCACACTACGGCGTAATGGTCGTGGCCTCTCGCAAAGGCACGTGACGCCACGCGCTGGTCCACCCGCCTCGTTCAACAGGGCCCGGCAGGAGTCTGAACGCTAGGCCGGCTATCTCCTGCACTTCTAAAGCGGAGCACGGCAGATTCGCCCTCTAACCCGGTGCTTACCCCCCCTACGATCGTCAGTATGCCTGTGTCCCGCGGCCGGAAGAGCAAGCCAAAGAGCAAGTCCAGGGCCAAGAAGAACAAGGCCGCCCCCAGGCGGCCGAGCGTCGCGGACGTCATGCCAGGTGACCTGGTATTTGACCCAGGTCCTTCGCCTCTCGGACGGTTGACGTCCCTCGAGGAGCCGGATCGCCCGGCATGGTTCGACGTGTCGATCAAGATCGTCCTCGATCAGGCCAGCGTCGTCATGACCGTGCAAGGACCGCGGCAACTTGAGCAGGCAACGGCGGAGCTACTAGGCGCCGAACTCCACCGCGCCCTCCGGGACGAGCGCCGCGGTCTGTGGTTCGACTGGTTCTTCGAGGAACTCGCCGAGGCTGCGGCAGACCGGATTCTGGGCGAGGCTGCCCGGCAGGATGACAACTGGCAGGCAAAGCAGCGGGTCCTATACGGCCTCACCACGATCGGCTCACCTGCGCAGCGGTCCCTCGCGGAGAAAGCACTGGCCCGGGTGCGGAAAGGGCTGCCCGCCGACGCTCAAGCGCGGCAGCCGGAATGGCTGCGGCTGCTCCCCAAGATCACCGCGACAGGTGAGGTATGGGAGATGCACGATGTGTACGGCACTCGCTTCGGAGTGATCGCGGGTTTCCGTTATCCCGGTGGCACCGACCCGTCGGTGTTCTTGTTCGACATCGACGCATGCGAGTTCGTCCGGCTCGCCAATGCAGGCGTGTTCGATGACATGGGGCAGGCCGCTGCCGCGTGGCGGCAGTTCGCCGGCGAGGCAGCAGCCAACGCCCAGCCGAGCCCGGTCGAGACGGCCGAGCGCCTGTACTGCCTGGTCCACCTGGAACTCGAGGAAGAACTCCTGGACGGATCCGAGCCCCGGGCCGTGATGGACAACTGGTTCCGGGCGAACCGGCGGCTCATCGACCTGGCCGATGTGTTGCACCGCCGGGGCATGCCGCTGCCGGAGGCAAAGTCGCTCTACCGCGACCTGGACACCGCGCAGATGGCGGAGCAGTTCGCCGCCTGGCATCTGCGGCGGCACGGCAGCACGCCGGACCCGGAGGTGGCCGAGGTGCTGGCCGACATCTGGCTGGAGGGGGCACTGCCCGGCACCGGGCACGCAGCGTCGCCGCACCGGGCACGATCCCGGCTGGACCAGCTCAATGAGGATTTCGTGGATGACCCCGTGGTCACCGGCGCGAAAGCGCTCTTGCCCGAGTGGGTCCGGTGGCACGGCGAGGAGTCCCGTCTGCCAAAGAACTTCCTGGACCGCTCGGTCGCCGCCGCCAGCGGAGAACGTTACCCGCCGGCGGGTGACGCAGCGGATACTGCCCCGCCTGCTGGCTGAGAACAGGACCAGGCCAGGCGGTGGCCCGCCACCGCCTGGCGGCGACCCCTGGACGCGAAGCGCGTCAGCCGGTCACCGAGTCACTATCGCGGGGCGCCCTCTGTTCCCTGAGCGGTACTCCCGCCAGTCCTGCGCCACCGCAGCGAAACGCCTCTTCCAGGGCAGAGGGTCCTCGCGCGCGATCTCGTCGTAGAGGCGCGCGCACACGATGGCGAAGAGGTTGATCGCCTCGTTTGGCGTCTTTCCCCAGGAGGTGCATTGTGCTGCCCACGACTCGGCCTGGGCGGCGGTGTGGCCGCCCAGCATCAGACGCAGCAGGAAACAGGCCGGATCGATGAACGCGGCGCCCCGGGTGGGCCAGGCCCAGTCAATGACCCACGCGCCGCTGGCAGCAATGAGGACGTTGAGCGGGTTGAAGTCGGTGTGCAGCAACGTCGTGCCGGCCAGCAGGCCCATGTCGTTGTCATCGTCAACGTAAGCCGCCCAGCGTTGCTCAGCACGCTTCACTGGCAAGTCGGGGGAGGGGATCCCTTGCAGCCGGTTGATGACCTGGACAACAGCTGCCAGATCCGCTGAGCCCGGCGAGTAATCGGCGTGCCTCGCTCCAGGGACGTAGGCGAACGCCAGCAGGTTCCATCCCGCACCCTCCGCCTGCCACCGGAGTGGCGGCGCAAGAGAGAGCACATGCGGGTTAATCATCGCTTCGCGGTGCTGCCGCACGACTCCGGGGTGATCGGTGCGCACGCCCTTGACGAACAGCGGATCATTCTCCGTGTCGAGCACGACGGCGAGCTGGGAGTTCAGCCCGGCAGAAACCGTCCGCGCCGCCCGGACCCGTCCAGCGCGCTCCTGCACCAGGTCACGGACGGCTTGGCTGAGGTCATCCCAGTCAGTGTGCCCCACGGTGGTTCAGCTGGCAGTAGGTATCCAAGTCGGGAACGAGTCCGCCTTCATCATGGCCGGCGCCAGGAGGGGCGGAGGATGGCGTGCCGGGCCGCGAAGCGCCGTTCGTGCGGCTACTGTGCCGTAAATGGATCCCGGTAAGCCCGGTGTCACGCCACCTGATGCATACGTGGCGCCGCTGGCGCGTAAGCGTATGGCAGCAGGCGCCTTGTGCCGCGACCAGTTGGGAAGAGTGCTCCTCGTCGACCCTGTCTACCGGGATACCTGGGACTTGCCAGGTGGCGCGGTAGAGGCCGAGGAGTCGCCACAGGCGGCTTGCTGGCGGGAGGTCGCTGAGGAGCTTGGGCTGGACCGCCCGGTGGGACGGGTGCTTGCGCTGGACTGGGTGCCGTCGCGGCCGGAACGCCCCGAGGGCCTCATTGTGGTGTACGACGGCGGTGTCCTCGCCGCGAATGATATCGGGGCAATCGTTGTGCAGGACGGGGAACTCGCGGGCTACGACTTCGTGCCCCCGGATCGGGTGCCAGAGAGAGTAACGCCGCTCGTAGCGCGCCGGATCTCGGCATGCCTGAAGGCCTTGGCCGAGGGGACGGTGGCATCGCTCGAAGGTGGCAGTCCAGCGGGCTGATTCCTCCTGCTGCGTGACGCCAGCGGCCGCCATCGAAGGTGCCGCCAGCAAGCCCGGCGGGCGAACCGGGCCGGCCGTCACCGGCGAACCGATCAGGGACCGTCCGCTGCGTTGAGGCTGGCCCGCCACTTCCCCCGCCGCAGGTGTATCCCCCCGTCCGGCGTGATGGTGGCGCTGGCCCCGTAGACGGGCAGCGACCCCTCCCGAAGCCACATCTCCCGGATCTCATCCAGCAGATCCCACAACCGCCGCGCCCCACCCTGATGCACGACCGGCGACTCGCTCCCGACCTCCGAAGCCCGCGCCCATGACCCGTCCGGATGCAGCATCCACGCTGTCCGCCGGTCGCCCGCCTCCTGGTAGTAGTGCTCCACTCCGGGCGCCAGCACGGTGAGCATGGACCACAACTCCCACGCTTCCATCACGTTGACCACCGGGTAGCGTCCCTGGCCGACCTCCTCACCAGCCTGGTCGCGTGCCGCCTCGTTGTGGTCCCACAGCGGCGGCGGATACCCCGGCCCGTGCCGGCTCACCATGAAGCCCGCCCGGTCCCATTCGATCCGCCCCATCGCGCCGCCGTCGTCAGTCTTGTCGACGGTCAGGATGAGCCCCGTCCCCGCGATCGTCGTGACCAGCCGGCCCCCGGGCCGCAATGCGGCCAGCCAGCTCGCCGGGACCGGCCGCACCGCGAAGGTGGCAATAATCCGGTCGTACGTCCCCGGCAGAGCATCGGTGGCGTCCGCCGTCAGCACCGTCGGCCGCAGTCCTACTGAGTCCAGCCGCTCCGCAGCCGCGGCCGTCAGATAGGGATCGACGTCCACGCTCGTGACATGCTGCGCGCCCAGCCGGGCCGCCAGCAAGGCACACCCATAGCCCGACCCGGTGCCCACGTCCAGGACGTCGGCGGCGTCCGCTAGATAAGCAAGCTGCGCCAGCCGCACGACGAGTCCCGGCAGCGTCGAGGATGACGTCGGATTCCCGGCCGGATGTTCACCGTCCGCAGCCTGATCGGCGTGCGACGTGCCAACCTGCGTCACCAGCGAGCGATCCGAGTACGCGGTCTGGAGCCAGGCAGCGGCGTCCGCTGGCCCGTCCTTCAGCTCCCAGAGCATGTCCGCCCTGGATGTCTCGCACGCGGAGGGTGCCCACCAGCGCGGCACGAGCATATGCCGCGGCACTTCCTCCACGACGGCCCGCCACCGCGACGCCGGGTGGGTGACCTGCGCGGCCAGCAGCCGGGCATGCTCGCGCCAGTTCACATAGGTCTCCGCGACGGGTTGCAGTCGTTGGAGTCCGCCGGCGTGCAAGTCACACAATCACTATCCCGCGGAATCGACTCGGTGATCTCCCTCCACGCCGGCCCGTCCAGGATGCCGGCCAGGGGAGTGGTCATGACGTTCCCGGCGACCATGAAGCGCCCCAGCACGCAAGGGGACACGTCTCCCGCCCCGGAGATCGCCGCCCGCCCATCCCCGCAACGCCCGCACAACTCCGCCCGTGTCACCGGCCCGCTCCGCGCCGCCCGGCCGACCCCACGCGCCCGATCCGTACTGAACGCCGTTATCCCGAGCTCCAGCAGATGCGCGCGAGCGTCCTGGACGTCCTGAACGTCCACTACCTCCACGATCCCGGCCCGGACCGCGATTCCCCGCCGCAACGCCTCGGTGATGTTCGCCTGCGTCCGCCAGAAGCTGCCGACGGTCCCCGTGATTTTGGCGTGCGTGATGGGATCAGCCGAGTACCAGGACGTGCCGAGTGAAATCCCCGGCAACTGGAACAGCCCCCAGAGTTCCGGGGTGACGTGGACGAGGTTGGAGTACACATCGACCCGCAGCCCGCACTCCAGGGCGTACCTGATCAAGCGAGGGAGCCCAGGATGCAGCGTGGGTTCCCCGCCAATGAACTGCACGGCCTCCACGCCCAGGTCCCGCGCCTGGCCGATGACCCGTTCCCAATCGGGCACGGTCATGCTCCCGTGACTGCCACCCGGCCCGCTTTCCGCGTAGCAATGCGTGCACGCCAGCTGGCAGCGGCCGGTGATCTCAAGTTCTAAGAACGTCACAGGTGAGATTGCAGTCGGCGTACTCATGACAAGCCTCCAGGGTTGGTGAGAACATCCGGCATTCAAGCTTCCGGCTGGGCCGCCCCACCGTCATTCCCTGAACCGGGCACCTTTCGTTCCCGCCGCGAGCCCCCGGCGTGAGCCGCGCTACACCACCGCAACCGTCAGGTTGCTCCCGCCAAGAGTCCGACACGTTCCCACGCTGTCCTCTATGAAGTTGCGGAACGCCACCGTCCAATTACGGTTGAGGGTGTACGCGGTCCCGCCCGCAGGAGGCCACCACGATGCCCATCGTCCGGATCACCCTGCCGGCCGAGAAACGCGCCTTACGCGAGAAGATGCGCGCCCTGGGCCTGGGCCACCGCGAGATCGCCGCGGAGTTCGCCCGCCGCTACCGGCTGCGCCCCCGCGCCGCCTGGCGGGAAGCCCACGGCTGGAGCCTGCGCGAAGCGGCCGGCCAGATCAACGCCTACACCGGGACCGTGGGCCTGGACCCCGGCGGCATCTCCAGCATGACCGCCCCGCACCTGTGCGAGCATTCCTGCTGGGTGCCCTGAACTGCTTGATGGCCGTCGCGGCCAGCGACCTGGGCTATCCGCAATCTGGCGAGGAATTGATCCGGGCCGCCTGGGCCTACGCCACGGCCATCGATCACCGTCCACTGATGGCGCACCTGCGGTTGGAACTCGCTGGCATTGCCTACTGGCAGCGCCCCCGCCAAAGCCGCGACCTCGCCCAGAGCGGGCTGCGCTATCTCTCCGACGGGCCTAACGCCGCGCAGTTGTATCTGCAATACGGCCGGGCCGCCGCGCGGCTGGGTGACGCCACGACGGCCAGACGGGCGATCGAATCCGCGACTGAGGCCAGAGAACGCGCTCACCAGGACGACCTGCTCGAGATCGGCGGAGAATTCGGATTCTCACGTGCCACTCAGCACTACATGGCCGGCTCTGGTCTCATTGAGATCTCGCAGGGCCAGTCGGTGGCGATCGAGGAACTGCAACGGGCGACCGAACTCTACGCATCCGGTCCCGGGCCGGGGGAGCAGTACGGATACGGCTGTGTCGCTCTTGCTCATGTGGACCTGGCCACGGCGCTTCTCCGCGCCGGCCGCCTCGATGCTGCGGCGGTGGCCTTGGGCCCAGCGCTTGCCATCTCCCCGGGCCAGCGGATCAGGGCGATCCCAGAGCGACTCGGACGGGTCCGCGCCGAACTAGCCCGCAACCCTTACCAGGGCGCCCCCCAGGCCACGGAACTCGACGAGCAGATCGAAGACTTCACCCGCGAGACCATCGTCCGCGACCTGCACGATCTCCCCGCCGGCTCCGACTGATCGCTGTCGGGCGGGAACCAAACGCTCCCACCACAGGGAGTGCTCCAGCGATCACTCCATGGCCACTCTGGGTGAGTCCCAGTACTCACTTTGGCCTGCCCACGAGGACGTGATCCCTCTTGTTCGCCGACACCCCAGCTCCAGATCCGGCCCCATTAACCGCCGCCGCGCACGCGGAGGCCAGCCGCTCATGACCAGTGAACTGTCCGTCACCTACCGTCTGTGCCGCCACCCCTCGGAGATCTCCCGCGCCCGCGAACAAACCCGTAAAACCCTCACCGACTGGGGCCTAGCCAACCACACCGACCTGGCCGAACTAATCGTCAGCGAACTAACCACCAACGCGCTCCGCCACGGCGCCGGCCCCATAGATGTGCGGCTGGCTTACACCCAGGAAGGCGACCTCTGGACCGAAGTTCACGACGACGGGCCTGGTCGGCCGGTGCTTCACCAGACCACGACCGACGACGAACAAGGCCGCGGCCTGGCTCTCCTGGACGCTCTGATGGACCTACAGAGCGGTATCCGCGGAATAGCTGACGATCCCAGCAACCCCGGCAAGAGCATCTACGTTGCGCTGCCGCCTATGGCTCATTAGCCCAAATCAAGGCAAGGTCCGCGCGTCCACACCATAGCCGTGAAGTCGTTCACCTGATTCCCAGGCCCTGCAGAGGGTGTTTGCCAGGAGCATCTGGCGTGGCGTCTTGCAAGACACCCGGACCAGGCTGGCCACGATGATCGCCATGACCCTGGCCCGTATGGTCGCGACGTTCAGCCGGTGGGGGACGGATTAGGTACCGTGCTAGTAATCGCAGCCGCGTGCACGGAGCGTAGCTACGGCAATCGGCTCACTAGTGGTGTCATTGAGCGAAGACTTTCTCGCGATGCCAGTCGAGGTACTTGCGCGCGGGCATCTGAGCGCCAGGAGGGAGCAGCAGCACTTCACGAAGGGGCGGACGTCCATAGAACTGCCTGGCAAGCGCGTCGGCCTGAACAGCGTCAGCTAGTGCGGTGTCCACATACCTTGGCCGGGTTGCCCCAAGCCTCTGGACTGGTCGCGGCGGACACCGGGACCCGGTGAACGTTGGTGGCCACCGCACTAGCGATCTAGCGAGATGGATGTGCAAGCCGCCGTTCACAGTGATCATGCCCTTGTCAAACGCGGCGTCGTGGGCGGGGCAGGCTGCCAATCCATTACGGGAATCGAGCCGCTCACGTGGGGAACTGTCCTTCCACGGCTTGATGTGCCCGGCTAGGAGCATGCGCTTGCCGTCTGGCGCTGGCGGCGACATGAATCCGCAGAACACGCACCGGTCCCCACAATTGGCGATTACATTCCGGGCGAACACATGCTGCCCGACCCGGACGGCACCGAAGTACGATCTGCTCGGTGTCTCGGTCGTTCCAGTCGCCCTCCGCCGTGACACGTGTAATCACGCCCCGCATAACCTCCTCGACGACGGACAGGTCAAGTTCTTCCTGGCCCAGCAGAGCCAGCTCGCCGCCGTTCCCTAGACCGAGGAAGTCGGGTAGCTGGTCACTGCCGATACCCTCTGCGCGCGCGGCTCCTATGAGGATGCGGTAGATACGGCTGAAGTGTGCCGGCTCGTCACGGAGTTTCGCACCAGCCAGCACGTCCCACTTGGCGCCATGAGGGCGGAACCGTTGAGGTTGCGCATCTTCTCCAGCACGCTCGACGGCGACCGGGTGAACAGGCGCGCCAGCTCTGGCCGCCGTGACACCAGCGCTCTGTACTGGTCACGCGCCTGACCGACCGTGAGGTCCAGATAGTCGTCCAGGTCAGGCACCACGCAAGACTAGCCTTCCGCAAGCGGCTAAGTTGCGTCGGTCGGCCTGGTGTATCGCGGCAGCCGCACCCAGCGTCCCGCCGGAGTGTCATCATGGAGAAACGTAAGCCCCGACGGCCATGTGAACAGGGAGCGGTTCGTCGCGATGGCGATCCCCGATGACCAGGCTGACCCGTTCAACCTCGACGCGCTCGCGGTCAGCGACCGGTTCCGCCTGTTCGGCTTCACCCGGCGGGAGGACTATCTCGCCTACCTGTGGGTTCTGCGCGCCCTGGACCGGCTCCGCGCCGCCCATGTGGCGCAGGCCCACACCGACGATGTCGCAGAGGTGCTGGCCGAACTCGCCGCCCACCACGACAGCGTCCCCCGCAACCTGACCAGCCTGCGGGACCGGCTGGACAACCTCACCGACGACGGGCTGCTGCACCGGCTGGAGGATGCCTCACGGGCGGGCAGTCTGGCTCGTTACCGGAACCGGCAGTCGGTCTATCAGTTCAGCGAGCTGGGCCACCGCGCGTACACGGCGGTCGAGGGCGTGCTCGCTGCCCGGGTGCAGGACGCGAACCTGTCCCGGCTGGTGTTCTCGGACATCCTGCGTGACCTGAACGGGCTGGCCGAGGCGAACCGGGCCGGGGACGGCGACGAGGTGATGCGGCGGCTGACCAGCCTGGACCGGGTGATGGAGGACATGGCTCGGCGGTCGGCCCGGTTCCATCTGACGCTGGGCGACATCACCCGGTCCACCGAGGCCTCGCCGGAGATGTTCCTGGCCTATAAGCACGCGCTGCTGGCGCACATGGGTGACTTCATGGCGGAGCTGGACCGCTACCTGCCCCGGCTGACCCTCGCCGTCATCCAGGTCGAGGCGACGGGGCTCGCCACGCTGCTGAACCGCGCCGCCGAGGCCGACGAGCGTCCATTGATGCGGTATGAGGACGTGCTCGACGACTGGCGGCGGCGGTGGGCGGCGGTCCGGGCCTGGTTCACCGCCGACGGCGAGGGATCGCGGGCCGCCGAACTGGCCGCGGCCACCCGGGCGGGCGTGTCCAGCGTGATCGCGCTGCTCCGCCAGATCACCGAGGCCCAGCGCGGTGGGGTCAACCGGGCCACCCAGCTGCGTCACCTGGCCGCCTGGGCGTTCGATGCCGCCGACGAGGACGCCGCGCACGCGCTCGTGGGTGCGGCGTTCGGGTTGCGGCGGGCCCGGCACCTGGGCGGAGTCCACGAGGACAGTGACCTGATTTCACCCCGGCTGTCCTGGGATGACGCGCCGGGGGTGGAGGTCGCGGTCACGCTGTTCCGCCGGGGCAAGGCGCCCACGCCGGGCGTGCCACAGCGGCTGCAGGCCCGCGACGGGGTCCGGGCTGACCTGCGGCGCCGGCAGGCGGCGCGGCGCGCGGCCGAGCAGGAGGCTGCCCGGCAGTTGCTCGGGTCCGGGCTGGGGGAGAGGGTGCTCGATGAGCGACAGACGCGGGTGCTGCTGACGTTGCTGACCCGGGCGCTGGAGGCCAGGACGGTGGTGGCCGGGCGGATCACCGGGGGCGCGGGCGGCAACGACGTGATGGTGATGCGCCTGGTGCCGTCCCCGGACGGGTGCGCGGTGCGGACCGCGCACGGGGTGCTGCACCTGCCCGGGCTCCGGCTCGACGTCGCCCCCGCCCGCCGCCGATCGGTCCTGACCGGCGGCCACGATGGCTGAGCTGACCGCCGCCCGCGGCGTCGCGCCCAGCGACCTCGGCTCCTACCAGCACGCGGTCCGCCTCGTGCTCACCAACGACCTAATAACAGCATCACGCCCCCGAGCTGGCGCCCTCGCCACAGTGCTGCGCTGGGCCGACCTGATGGCCCGGGACTTCGCCGCGCTGTTCGGCTACACGCTGATCGCCACCGCGCATCAGGTCCGGCTGGTCCGGCGGCTGGACACCGTGGATGACACCCAGCGGTCGGTGTTCGCGGCCCGTAGCGGCCGGCCGTTCGACCGGCGCCGTCTCGCCTACTTGTGCCTGGTCCTGGCCGTCTTCCAGCGCTCCCGGATCGAGATCAGCCTGGCCGACCTGGTCCGCGCGTTCGCCCCGACCGCCAACGCGATCGACGGCCTCGGCTTCGACGCGACCATCACCGAGCACAAACGGGCCGTCGTGGACGTGCTGGACTGGCTGGCCGATCACGGGGCGCTCCGGCTGTCCGACGGGTCGGCGGAGAACTGGGCCCGCGACACCGACCGGGGCGACGCCCTGTACGACATCGACCACGACATCTGCGCCGCGCTGTTCCGCCCGGCCCGGCCGATCCAGCACCTGCCCGGCGCGGCCGGCCTGCTGGAGGCGGACGACATCAGCGCGAAACGCTCCACCCAGCGGGAAGCGGCCGCGCGCCGGGCCCGGCGGCTGCTGCTGGAGCACCCGGTCGCTTACTACGCGACCCTCGACGGGGAAACGGCCGCCGCGCTGCGCAGCACCGACCTGGCCGACAACCTGGCCCGGCTCACCGGCCTGGTCGTGGAGCGGCGGGCCGAGGGCGTGCTGCTGGCCGACCCGACCGGCTCGTTCACCGACCAGCGGTTCCCCGGCCGGGGCGGCGCGGTCAACCGCACCGCCGGGCTGCTGCTGGCCAAGGTCGCCGACCTGCTGGAGGATCCGGACGACGGCCCGGCGCTGACCCGGCTGCCGGTGCCGACGGCCGAGGACGACCAGCGGGCCCTGCTCGAGCGGATCGACGCGGGCCGGCCGGCCGGGGCAGCCGGCGACGACCAGGACCCGGCCCGCGGGCCATCCCGGCCGGTCGAGCGAGCCGCTGCCGAGCGAGCCTCCGACGCCGGCGCCGCCGACCGACCGGCGCCGCTGCAGGCCCCGTTCGTGGAGCGGACCCGGCTGGCGGGCATGCTCGCCGATCTCTATACCGACTTCGGCGCGGGCTCGTTCACCGCCCAGTGGCAGCATGACCAGGAGGGGCTGCTGGCCGCCGCGTTGCGGCTCCTGGATGACCTGCGGCTCATCCGGTGCCTGCCCGGCGGCGCGCTGATCCTGCCCGCCGCGGCCCGCTACCGCAACATCACCGCCGCGCTCCCCGACGGGGCCCGCCGGGACGGCCAGGGCGCCTTCGACCTGTTCAGCACCATGGAAGGATCCGCGTGACTGCCACCCACGGCGCCGTCGCGCCGCCAGCCGGCCCGCTTCAAGCCGACCCGGGCCGGGATCATCAACCTCTGGGATTACTTCGACGAGGAGTTCGCCTTCGGCGACGGCCGGCTGGCGCTGCGCGGCCACAACGGCTCCGGCAAGACCAAGGCCCTCGAAGTGCTGTTCCCGTTCGTCCTGGACGGCGGGCTGGACGCGCGGCGGCTCGACCCGTTCAGCGGCGAGAACCGCACCATGAAGGCCAACCTGCTGTACCGGGGCCAGGACGCCGAGCACGGCTACGTGTGGATGGAGTTCGGCCGCCCCGCAGAGCCGACCAATGCCGCAGACTCCGCAGAGCCCGGCGACCACCAGGAGCCCGAAACAAACCAGGAGACCGTTACCCTGGTCATCGGCCTGACCGCGCACAAGAACTGGGAGCGGGCCCGCCCCTCCTTCTTCATCACGAACCAGCGGATGGGCATCGACTTCGGCCTGCTGTCGGCGGACTCCCGCCCGCTCACCGCCAAGCAGCTCACCGCCATCCTCGGCCGGGACGCCTCGTTCGGTGACCGGCGCGGCGCCTACCAGGACGCCGTGGACGCCCGGTTGTTCGGCCTGGGCCGCGAACGCTACACCCAGCTGCTGGACCTGCTGATCGCGCTGCGCCGGCCGCTGCTGGCCAAGGACCTCGACCCGGTCAAGGTGTCCGGCACGCTGTCGGCCGGCCTCAGCCCGGTCGACGAGGACCTGGTCGAGCAGGCCGCCCGGGACTTCGAGAACCTGGCCGCCGTCCAGAAGCAGTACGACGACCTGGCCGCCGCCGACGCGGCGGTCCGCGCCTTCCTCGCCCAGTACACCGCGTACCTCCGGGCCCACACCCGGCACCAGGCCGACCAGCTCACCGCCCGGATCACAGCCGCCGCCGGGCACGTCGCAGCGATCATCACCGCGGCCGGTGAAGCGGCCGCGGCCGGACGGGACGAGCAGGAAGCGAAGGAAGCCGGGGAATCGGCCCGGATCAGCGTGGACACGTTCGATGCCCGGCTCTCGGCGCTGAAAGACCGCGACGCCTACAAAGATCACGAGAAACTCGCGCTGCGCCGCAGCCAGCTGGAACAGGACAAGACCCGGCTCGGCCAGGATCAGCAGCGGCTGGCCTCGGCCCGGGCCAACGTCGGCAGCCTGCAGCAGGAGGCCGACGCCGTGGCCAGCCACCGCGACGAGCTGGGCCGCGCCGTCGGCCGCCATCTGCAGGCGCTGGCCGAGTCGGCGGCCGGCGCGGGCCTGCTCCGCGACGGCGGGCCCGCGGACACCGGTGCCGACCTGGCCATGACGGCCAAGGCCCGGGTCACCGCCCGGAACGACGACATCGCGGAGGTCCGCCGCCGGCTCGCCTCCGTGCAGGAGTCCGAGCAGGCCCGCAAGCTCGCCGAGACCGAACTCGGCAAGGCCCGGCAGGCCCTCGACGACTGCGACCAGGCCTGCCGGGACGCGGAGCAGGGACTGGCCGCCGCCCGCGCGGAGGTGGCCGGGCAACTGCGCGGCTGGGCCGCCCGGTGGGCCGGTGACCAGCCCTCGGCGATCCTGGACGAGCCTGGCCTCGATGCGCTCAAAGCCGCCCTGGACCGGGCCGGAGAGCCGGACGCGGCCACGCTCACCGAGACGTTCACCACGCTCACCCAGCCGCGGACCGACACGCTGATCAGCCGCCGGGAACAGCTCACCAGCCGCGAAGCCCAGCTCGCCGGCGAGCAGGAGCTGCGGACCGCGGAACGGCACAAAGTCGCCAGCGAGCACGACGACGCCCCGCCCGCCTCCGACCTGCGGCCCGCCGACCGCTCGGGTCGTCCCGGCGCGCCGCTCTGGCAGCTGGTCCGGTTCGCCGACGGGCTCCCTGAGGAGACCGCCGCCGGGATCGAGGGCGCGCTGTACGGGGCGGGCCTGCTGACCGCCTGGATCCATCCCGATCCCGCGCTGACCACAGCCGCGGTCGCTAAGGGCGAGGCGGACGGGTACCTGCTGGCCGTGCCGGCGGGGGCGCGGCCCGCCGGGCGGACCCTGGCCGACGTGCTCGTCCCCGAAGATCAGGACCTGGTCCCGCCAGCCGTGGTGGAGGGGGTACTGCGGTCGGTTTTCGTTGCGGACGAAGTGAACGCGGGGGACGGGGCGGCCGGTGGGCGGGAGCCGGCCGGGACCGGCGCGGGCGGTGCCGCCGTGGTGACACCCCGGGCGCAGTACAGCTACGGGCTGCAGCTGGGCGCCCGGCCCAAGGCCGCGCCGGAGTACATCGGGGCGACCGCGCGGGCCAGCCGGCGCCGCGCCCGGCTCGCCGAGCTCGACCGGCTGATCGCGGACCTGGGCCGGCAGCGGGAGGACCTGGCCGCGCAGCGGCAGCAGGTGCTGGACCTGCTGGCCGATCTGGGCCGCGCGCAGCAGGAGCTGCCCAAGACCGCGCCAGTGACGGAAGCGCTCGGCCAGGTCACCAGCGCGGAGGGGCAGCGCACCGGGGCGCGCACCAGGCTCGCCGGGGCGCAGGAAACGCTGGACGGGGCCACCGCCGAGCTGGACACACGGGCCCGGCGGCTCCGGCACGCCGCCGCGGACCGGGGCCTGCCCGCCAGCGCCGGCGAGGTGGACACGGTCGAGCGTGCGGTCGCCGACTTCGAGCGCGCGGCCGAAGAGCTGGTCCGCGCCCGCGGGGAGCTGGCTGGCCTCGAGAAAGATCTTCACCAACGGTCTGACCGCATCAGCCGCCTGGAGAACGAGAACGCCGAAGCCGCTGAGCTCCTGGCGGAGAACCAGGCGCTGTACCTCGCCGGCGCGGAGAAGCTCAGCGTCGATGAGCGGGCCAGCGGCGCGGAGTATGAGCAGATCCGGGACGAGATCCTGGACGCCGAACACCGTCTGGCGGCCGCCCGGGCTGACCGGAAGGCGGCCGGCCTGAGGCAGAACGAGGCACACGACAAGGTCGTGGGGGCGGAGCGGGACCTGACGCACGGCCGTAGCGCGCTGGCGGCGGCCATGGGCGAGCTGGTCACGCAGGCGGCCGCGTTCGAGCCCTACACGCAGGCAGATCTGCGGCCGCTGCTGGAGGTGACCGAGAGCGCCCCGTGGCCCGCGGCCGCGCAGTGGCCTGACGCGCAGCGGGTTGCGGACGAGCTGGTGGACCGGCTGATGGCGGGGGATGAGGCGCCCGGGAATGGGACGCCCGGGAATGGGACAGCTGTGGAGGGGACCGATCCGGAGCAGGTGATCCGGGAGGTACTGCCCGGTGCCGCGACGACCGTGCTGGACGCGTTCGCGGCTGCGACCCGCGCCGGGCGCGCGGTCACCGAAGGGGTGCTGAAGGGCACGGTGGACCGGATGTGGACCGCGTACCGGGACTTCGAGACCTCGCTCAAGTCGGGCGAGGACGGGTACCAGGCCGACCTGGCCGGGGACGCACCGTTCTATGTGGACGTGGTGACCAGCGAGGGCCGGGTGCCCGCCGCCAGCTTCGCCCGCAAGATCGCGGAGGATGTGGAGAACCAGGGCATCCTGCTCGAACAGCGCGAACGCACGGTGCTGGAGGATTCGCTGCTCACCGCGCTGGCCCAGCAGATCCACTCGCGGGTGCTGGCGGCCAGGGACCTGGTGGACCAGATGGACGCCGACACGCGGTCCAAGCCGATGTCGTCCGGCATGGCCGTCGGGATCCGCTGGGTCCGCTCCGACAAGCTCACCGACCAGCAGGCCCGGGTGTCCCGGCTGCTCGACCGGGACGCCGCCGGCCTGGGCGCGGACGGGCTGGCGGAGCTGCGCGGCCTGCTCCGCGCCATGATCCACGACCACCGGGCCGCGAACCCCCGGGACACCTACCGGGAAGTGCTCGGCTCGGTGCTGGACTACCGGTCCTGGCACGCGTTCGAGCTGCGGCTGCTGCAGCCGGGCCGGCCGGCTGAGCGGCTGACCCGCAAGAAGCATTCCGAGATGTCCGGCGGGGAGAAGTCCGCCGCGATCCACCTGCCGCTGTTCGCCGCGGCCAACGCGCTGTACTCGTCCTCCAAGCCTGACTGCCCGCGGCTGATCGCGCTGGATGAGGCGTTCGCGGGGATCGACGACACGTTCAAGCCGGAGCTGCTCGGGCTGACCGTCAAGTTCGACCTGGACCTGTTCATGACCGGGCACGATCTGTGGGTCACGTACCCGACGGTGCCGGTCATCGCGCATTACGACATGCAGCATGACAAGGCCGCGCACACGCTGTCGACGCTGCTCGCGTTGTGGGACGGGGAGCAGTTGCTGGACGCGGGTGCGGGCTTCGCGGGAAACGAGGAGCTGGCCGCGGAGCTGCTCGGGTTCCGGCCGAGCCGCTATGTGCCCGCCGGTGTGGGGGATGTGCTGCAGCTGGGCTCCGGCGGCGCGGATGACGCGGCCGATGACGAGAGTGACGAGGACGGCGGGTGAGCAGCGGCGTCGTGGACCGGGTGGACCGCTACCGGGGACCGGAGTACCGGCGGCTGCTGGCGGCCGCGCGCAGGTCGCTGGAGCGGACCGGCGGGGCGCTGACGGGGCGGATCAGCGTGGCCGACCCGGACGATGCCGAGCGGAAGGCGATCATCGGGATCACCGGCGTGCACCAGCCTGCGGGGACCAGGCGGCTGACCGTATCGCTGGCGGCCCTTGATGCGGCGGTGGCCCGGGGGACTGGACACGGGCTGGCCGGACTGCTGACGGCGCTGGGCCCGCCGCTGCGGAACCGGCCCGCGGCCGCGGCCTCGCTGGCCGCTGCA
Source organism: uncultured Actinomycetes bacterium (assembly GCA_963782185.1). GTDB lineage: Bacteria > Actinomycetota > Actinomycetes > Streptosporangiales > Streptosporangiaceae > RYN-230. The sequence goes on along the minus strand of CAWAJB010000027.1, from coordinate 85,317 downwards.
CGGGCCGAGCTGGTCGCCCTGGCCGAGGCGAGCCCGCTCTATCTGGCCTGTGACTGGTACCGGCAGTGGCTGGGTGAGCTGCGCCAGGACGGGACACTGACCCGGCTGGCCACCCAAGGCGATGTTGGGCTGCTTGGGCAGGCGATCAGGGTGCTGGAGTTCCTGCATGGACGTCCGGCGGGCGGTGAGCCGGCGGGCGCCGGGCCGATCGCCCTGCCTGCCCTGGCCGTACAACTCACTGGCGACACAAAGGCCCTCAACCACGGGACTGTGCTGGGCACGCTCGTGCTGCGGGCCCTCGCGCTCCGGGCTGGCGTTGCGCGCCCCGGGTCCGCGGCGGAGCGGCGCGATCTATGGGACCGGGCCGGTGTCCTGGTCGATGACCTGGCCAGCCGGGTCCTGGTGCTGAATCTGCCTGCGGAGGGGGAAGGGCTGGGCGAGTGGCTGACCGGCGCGGCGCGCTGCGGCACGCCGTTCCAGGTGACCCTGCACCAACTGGCCGCCCATCCGATCCGGGTGTCCTGCCCGCGGGTGTTCGTGTGCGAGAACCCTGCGGTGCTCCGGCGGGCGTGCGCGGAACTGGGTGCGGCGTGCCCGCCGCTGGTCTGCACCGAGGGCCGGCCGTCCACGGCCTTTCACCGGCTGATGGGCCTGGCGGTCGGTGCGGGGGCTGAGCTCTGGTACCACGGCGACTTCGACTGGCCGGGTGTGGCGATCGCGGCGGACGTGATCGCCCGCTACGGCGGCCGGCCCTGGCGTATGAGCGCCAGCGATTACCGGTCGGCGGCCAGCGAAGGTGTCCGCCTCACGGGCGAGCCGGTCAAGGCTCCGTGGGATCCCGGACTAATCGAAGCCATGCGCGCTACTGGCCACGCCGTCTACGAAGAGATGCTTGGCGACCAGCTTCTCGCGGATCTCGCCACTTACTGACTCCGTGCCTGGAAGCCAGACCAGGCTTTCGCGAGCGAGGAGAGCCGTGCATTCACGTTGGTTGCGGAGAACTCCTTTGGGTCGAAGTCCTTACCGGCGTCGAGGCGAAGCCACCCCCCGGGCTACCGAGGATCCCGGCGCGTTGCTGCCGGGCTGCCTGCTCGTCGCGTTCACCATTACCGTCATGCACGCCGTGAGCGAGCTTTACCTGCCCGATCGCCTCGATCACGCCAGCCAGCTCTACGGAGCCTTCGGCACGACAGTTGTGACACTCGGCTGGTTTTTCATCCTCGGCCGGGCCATCATCATCGCGATGGAGCTGAACGCTGCCATCTATGACCGCTACGGGAGCATCTCGCAGGCCGCATTCTCCTTGCCCGTGCTCCGGGGCCTGGCTCGCCGCTCGCCCCGGGTCCGCCGGTTCTTCGACCTCACGGACGCATCTGACTTAAGCCCGTATGGCCCCCGCTCATCACCTGAACCCTGCTCCGGGACGGGCCCGCACCAGCTGGTTTCAGCGTTTGATGAAGAAGTCGCGGATGTTGGCCAGCAACAGGGCGACGGCGGCCAGGATGAGCAGGGCTGCTATGGCTGAGCGCCAGTGGCCTGCGGCAGCCCAGAAGGCCAGCCAGACAACAGCGGCCACGGCCGCCACAGCGATCAGGCCGGCGAGGAATTGCGCCAGATAACGCCGGGCGAACGCTTCCGCGCTCAGCATGACGAGCGTCACCGCGCCCAGGGCGGGCACCAGGGCACCGAGATGGCCGAGGATAGCCACCGCGAGCCCGGCCAGGAGGAACGATGCCGAGACGCTGGACCACACCCGCAGCGCGCGGCTGCGGCTGCGGGCCTGGTCGACGTTCGGCAGCGCCCGGTGCCGAAGATGCGCGTGCGGCTCCTCCGGGGGAAGGCCGTAGGCGGAGGCATGCACCAGGGCGTCCCGTTCTTCCGTGAGTGCCTGGCGGCGTGCCCGTGCCTGCGCCACGGAATTCTCCAATGCGGACAGCGCGGCGGGATCCGCCGGGCTCCCGCAACTGCCCAGCGCCCGGACGCCGGCGCGGGCGCGGCGCAGTTCATCGCCGCGGGCTTCGACGTCCTGCGTAGCCACGGCGAGCTCCGCGCTTATCTCCGCGATCCGGCCTGCCACGGCCCGCCGCTCCGCCGCGGGGGAGGGTGCCTCCTTGTCCAGGCCGGCCCATCCCACCGGGTCCGACCAGCACTGCCGGACCGAGCCACCCCGCTCATAACGCGGACCCGCCGGGGCGCGCTCCCCGCCGAACGGGTCGCCGGTGTCCAGCCCCCACAGACCCCGGTAGTCATGCAGCCAGGGGGTCTGATCGTCCACGAGGACCGGGCGCCATGTCTTCGCTTCGCCGGGCCCCACGCCGGGACCGTCGCCCCGGCGGTAGTCGATGAACGGGATGCCGAACGCGGTGCCGGCGTCCGTCCGTGTCCACGGGAGCAGCAGCCGGCCCAGCTGGCGCAGCGGGGCGAACAGGCGGCGGAGCGCGGGCGGCTCGACGGTGACCAGGTAATCGCCCGGCAGGTAGGCGCCGGAGTGCGATCCGGCACCAGCGAAGACGACCGGGTGAGTGTCGCGCCACTGCAGGTCGGGGTCGTCCGGCCGGCGGCGCAGATCATCACCGGCCTCGTCATGGGAGGAGAACGCCACCCAGGCCGGCCGGGCGGATTGATCCGGCGGGTCGGGCAGGAACACAGTGACCTGCTCCCAGTCGGCCTCGTGGTCGTTGACACCACCGAAGGTCGACCGCCAGTCGTTCATCGCGTACAAGAACCAGTACTGCAGCGCCACGAAACCCCGGTCGCGGGTGACCCGGCCGTAGTACGGGCAGCTGTCCGGATCGGCCAGTGACCGGTAGGTCTGCTCGGCCGCCGCCGCGGTGCCGCCGGGCACGCGCCCGCGCAGCAGCAGCGACAACCGCAGCACCGCGTCGATGAGCCGGCCCAGCAGGCCGACGGCGGCGAGCCGGCTGCTCCCCGCGGCCAGCCGCGGGCGGCCCGCAGCGCGGCGCCAGGCGCGGAACTCCCGCCACCCCAGCGGGCGCTGCACGAAACGCAGCGACAGATTGCCTCCCGGCGGCGCGCTGGCCTGAGCCAGGCGAGCCGGAGTGAGTTCGCCCGGCGAGCACACCCGTTCCCCGTGGCGGCGCCTGCCCCACGACCGCCGGCCGCGGGCTGACCGCCACAAACTGCACTTCTCCAGGTAGTCCTCGACCGCCATCGGCAGGAAAAGCTCACCCCGGGTAAAGCGCAGTACCGGCACGTAGCACTGCAGCAACCGCAGATCCTCCGCCGCATCCGCAGCATGAGTGGCCTCGACCGCCGAGAACAGTTGCTCACTCTCCATCGCGCCACACGCGCCCTGCCAACCCGGCGCTCCGCCCGCAGAGCCCTTTCCCGCCAGCTGCCTGCATGGACCCATCTTCCCCCGGTTCAGCCAGGGCGCTCCGCCCCGCTGCCTGTATACCCCACGGCGCACAGGCGCACAGGCGCGCACGCGCCCAGCGGCCAGGAACCAGCTATCCGCTTCTGGCTACGCCGTCCGCGAGGAGACCCTCGGCAGCCAGCCTCCCGCCGAGGGTCTCGCTACCTGCAGACTCCGCGCCTAGAACCGCGCATTCACCTCGGCGACGGAAAATTTCTTTGGGTCGAAGTCCTTGCCGGCGTCGAGGCCGAGCCAATCCAGCATGTCCTGGTGCTCCTCATGCGCGGGGTCGGCCAGGATCTCCTTGAGGTCGGCGTAGCCCCACGCCCCGCCGCAGTCCTCGGGCGGGCATGCGCCCTTGCCCGTCACACAGGAGGGATAGGTCTCCTCCGGCACCGCGGTCCGGATTTCCTCCAGGACGATGTCGTGCTCCCAGCCGTCGCCGAAGTCATAGGTGTAGCGAAGCCGGTCTCCCGGGCCGCCGAGAAGCTGCGACAGGAGAACGTTCTTGTCGCTGGAATGCCCAAGCTCCGGGTCGGGCGAGCCATAATCCTGCCCGCCCATGCTGAACAGGTGCATGTGACCGTTGCCCCAGCCCATTGCCTGCTGGATAACCTCGTGCAGGTCCCCCAGCGTGACGTCGGCCGGGACGAGGACCCGCCGCCACACTGGCGGTCCCGATACCTCGCGCAGCGTGATCTTGAGCTGGTGCACGAGCGAGCCGGACCCTGGGCGCCGCCTGCGCTCGCCGGATGAGCGGCCGGTCAGCAGGGCGGCAATGTCCTGCGCCCTCGGATGGCCCGAGCGCAGCATCTGCCCCGCCGCCTCGGTGACTTCCCCGCCAAATTGCTCCGCCAGCATGGCCTGGATCAGGAACGGCGGCACCGTGTCCGCCAGCGTGTCGAGCATGACACTCAGGCCGTTGACGGCCAGCCATGCCTCGTCCGCCGGGTCCTCGGGAACTTCCTCGCCCTCCGACCTCAGCCACTGGCGCGCGTACGCGCCGGTCCCAGGCCGTTTCGCCCATTCCCGCCAGGCGTCTTTAGCGTCACTCCCGAGCTCCCCGGCGAACGCCAGGGCAGCGACCCGCTGGCCGCCGTCAGCGGACTCGGCGAAGGTGAGCAGTTCCCGCGCCGCATTCGCGGCAGACCGCGCAGCCAGCCACGGCTGGGCCACGGTCCAGGCCACCGGCGGCGGCAGCTCGCTGATGGCGGACATCACGGTAGCCGCGTCGGCGTCGGGTGGTGGTTCGAGTCCCTGGAAAACCGACGCGGCGAGCACGGTGCCCAGGGGGGTCAGCCGCACCGTCTCGTCCGCCACGTCCGCCGCCGCGAACTGCAGCAAACCCGTCACCGCAGCCGCTGCGTGGCTGGCAGCGTCCTCCTCGTCCTCATCTTCATCGCCGAGGAAGTCACCGAGGCTGAGCAGGTCGCCCGGGCCGTGGACCTCGCCGCAGCCCGGGCACGGCAGGGCCTCCGGCTCCTCCGGCTCCTCTGGCTCAAGCGCGGCCCGCACCCCGGTCGCGAGCTGGGCTATCGTAAGTGGTCCGTCCGCCGAAGACAGCTCGTGCAGCACAGTCAGGCACACGCCGCACGGCTCTTCGCCCAGATCCAGGGCGGCGGTCGCGGCCTGGACCCAGGCGTGCAGGATGGCATCTGGATCGGGATGCGTGGAAGAACCCGCTTCCGGCAGGTCCTCAGCTGCCCGGACACGCCGGCCGTCCATCTCGAGGAAGCCGGCTGCAGCGGCAGTCACCCAGTCCCGCATCAGGTCCTCGACGTCAAGCGCGCTGCGCAGCCGCGGCCCCGGCAGCTCGATGCCAAGGTCCCGGCAGGCTTGCACGGCCTCAGCCGGGCGCAGTACGCCGCTGGCGGTCAGCGTCTTGCCCTGGCCCACCCATCCGGCCAGGTTGCGGGCGCGAGTCAGCGCCGGGCACGACAGTGCGGCATCGGTGACCTCGGGGGAGATCATGGCAGAAGAGGGGATTTCCACGCCCCCTGACCTTACTCGCCCGCCGCGCCTCATGACGCGGAACGCGGCCGGCGGCGGGGGAAGCGGTGGCCACGGCGTGAGACCCAGGACTGTGCGCGGCGATGCATACGGCTGGCCGCGCCGTTCATGAGGAGAAGGATTGGGCAGCCAGCACCTTATGTGCGCATCTACATTGTAGGTCTACGCACTAACCTACAGCGTTAACAGTGGGGTGCCAAGTTTGGCGGACCGGCATTTCCCGGCAGGCGGCCTGGGCAGGAGCGCCGTCGGTGGCCCGGCAGAGGGCGGATTCCAGCGCCGCCTTCACCAAGCAGCCAGATCATGGTCAGCAGGCAGCCGATCAAGCTCCCGGCCCCCGTCACGCAGGGAAGCTAGCCACCTGGCCAGGCGTCGGCTGTGCCCACGGCCCAGGCTCGGGACCGCGAGGCGAGTCACCTCTGCGACGCCGGCCGGCCGTAAGGTTGCCACAGCGTGGGAGCCGTCGATCTCGACGATGCGCGGCAACTGTTAACGCCACAGTGAACTACAGCGTAGAGCTACAATGACAGACTATCGGCGCCGGTCTCATCGAGAACCCCGACGAGACCGACGACCTGCTGCGGCTGGGCCTGCACCGGCTGCCGATCCGCGAATTCCCCCTGCTGCGCAGCCTCGCCCCTGTCCTGGCCGCCTACGACGGCGCCACCGAACTCGAACGCGGACTCGACATCCTCCTCACTGGCCTAACCAACTCGCTGACCCCCCGTGCGCCAGCGAAGGCCGCCGCGGCTCCCGCCGATGATCTTCAGCGCGGGCGCTAGCCACCTCCCGGACGGTTCAATACAGTGGCGCCGGGGCGCTTACGGCCGGCTTGTCGAGGACGCCGCGCCACGCGGCCGCGACCGGGTGTTCGGCGGCTTCAGCTTCCGGCCGTACAGGGACCTCAACGTGGCTGAGCAGCCGGACCCGGACTGAGCCGCGGCAGCTCGTCTCGCGGAGTCTGGGTTGGACACTTTCCGGAATACCTACTTATTTGATCATTAAAAAAGGAAAGCGGGCCTCGCGGTTACCTGGCGAACCCGCCCGCTGGCCGCCGAGGCCTGCCAGCTGGCCGCCGAGTCTGCTGCCTGCGGTAGACCCACCGGACGGTGGCCGCCACCGTCGTGCTGTTCCTGGAACGGCTCCGGCAGGACGCTGGCCCGCGCCCCATTGCGGTCTGGGAGCAGCGGGGACGATGACGCACAGCCTGGGGGGTGCGCATGCCGCAACATGAGCGACGTGTGCTTGTAATGTGCTGAAACCAGCCTCGCGCCAGGGCAAGGTGGCTGGCAGTCGTGAAAACAACGGAAACAAATCGAAGGAGAAACATGGCTCTCTCACTTGGGGACACCGCACCGGACTTCACCGCCGAGACGTCGGAGGGGCCGATCAGCTTCCACGACTGGATCGGCGACTCGTGGGCGGTCCTGTTCTCGCACCCGAAGGACTTCACGCCGGTCTGCACGACCGAGCTCGGCTACATGGCCAAGATCAAGCCCGAGTTCGACCAGCGGAACGTGAAGATCATCGGGCTCTCGGTTAACCCGACGGGGAAGCACGAGCAGTGGGCGAGCGACATCGAGGAAACCCAGGGAACCGCGCCCAACTACCCCATCATCGGCGACAACGACTTCACCGTGTCGAAGCTGTACGGGATGCTGCCCGCCAGCACCAGTGGCGACGCGGCGACCCGGACCCCAGCCGACAACCAGACGGTCCGCAACGTGTTCGTCATCGGGCCGGACAAGAAGGTGAAGCTGATCCTCGTCTACCCGATGACGACCGGCCGCAACTTCGACGAGGTACTCCGGGTCATCGACTCGCTCCAGCTGACGGCCAAGCACCGGGTCGCCACGCCGGTCAACTGGAAGTCGGGCGAGGACGTGATCATCGCGGGCTCCGTTTCCGATGACGAGGCGAAGACGATCTACCCGGACGGATGGAAGGCCCCCCGGCCTTACATCCGCATCGTGCCCCAGCCGAAGTGAGCACCAGCGGCTGAGCTATCACGGAGCGGGCGACCTCGTCGTAGGCGTATGTGCCGACGGCGAGGTTGAGCCTGGGTCAGGCGAAGAGCAGGGCGGCGGTGACCAGCAGCACCCAGCGCGATTGCAGGGCCCGGGCGTTGCCGGGAGTCACGTGGGCCACGGCCGCGGCGGTGAGCGTCCGGTTGATCGGGGCCGCCACACGCAGGTAGAGGCCGAGCCAGCTGAGCATCGCGATCAGGGCGAGGCCGGCTGCGGCCGCGCTGGCGGGCGATCCCCCGGCCGCCGCGGCCACGGTCGCGGTGAGGGCGGCGAGGATGCCGATGATTCCGGGAGCGGGCAGCCGCCGGTCACCGTACTGGTGCACCCGGCCCATGGCCGCGGCCATCGTGGCGTCGTCGAGCTGCGCCAGGGCCGGCCGCTGGACCAGGGCGCAGAAGGCGTCGGTGCCGTAGATGATCCCGGCGGCCAGCACGCCGGTGACAGCGGCGACGATCGTCAGCGCGTTCATCGGGACACCTGCGCGAACCCGATGACTTCGGCGTCTGCGGCGCGGACGAGGACGGCCACGCCGTGACTGGAGTCGATGTGAGTCATGGGATTACCGTGCCGCCCCGGTCTTTCATGCTGCTGTCCGAACGATGTCACCGCAGGGCGGGGCCGTTTCGGCGCCGACTCACCAGTCGAGGGGCTTGGCTCGCGTCACGCTCAGGACCGCTTGCGGGTCACGGAGACCCTCGGCGACCCCGCAGGCGGCGTCGAGGCTGGCCCGGTGGTGCTGTTCGGCGGCCACGCCGTCATGGCGCAGTTCCGCGAGGTAGCCGAGCGAGGCGCGCGCCAGGGCCAGGCCACCGAGGACGCCGTGCTCGCGGCACTCGTCGAGGGCGCGGCGGTGGCGGCGTTCGGCCTCACCGAGGCGCCCGCGGCGGCGCAAGGTCAGGCCCTCGGCGTTGCGGGCGAACGCGAGCAAGGGCAGATGATGCTGGTTCTCGGCCGCGGTCAGGGCCCGGGCGTGCCAGCGGTCGGCTTCGGCCGGCCGTCCCAGCACCCTGGCAGGCGCAGGCCCGGGGCCACGTGGCTGCGGCCCGCGCGCTCGCGCGTGCCGCACAGGCCGCGGTGCGGCAGGGCTCCCGCAGGGAGCGTCAGCAGGTCCAGGTCGTGGCGCTGGCCGTCACCGGCGATCTGGATCGGGCCAGCGGGCTCGCCTCAGAGCACCTCGCCGAGTTCCCCGGCGATGAGCTCATCCGCCAGGTTCAGCTCGCGGCGGCAGGCCGGCGGCGGCGTCCGGGTCGTCGCCGGCGACGGCGACGGTGAGTGGCGCGGACAATTTGAGAAATGATGGGTTGTCTACTGGGCGGATTGCCTGGGCCGTGGCCTCACGATGGTCGGCGATCGCGAAGTAGAGCACCGGTGATCCGATGAGGACGGCCCCGAGGGCATCCCGGCCGGTCATGCCCTCACCAAGAAAGATCACCGCGCTGGCGACACCGAACACCGGGATGAGGTTGAGGACCACGGCTCGCTTCCTCGCCGGCTGGGCCAGCTTCCTGGCTGGACATCGTGCGCTGGACATCGTTAGCTGGATGGTGCTCCCGGCGGCACTGAGGGTTCCGGTCTTTGCGCACGGAGAGGGAGACCATGCCGTTTGCCCAACGCGACGACATCCGAATCTGGTGGGACCAGAGCGGAACCGGCGACCCGGTCCTGCTCATCATGGGCCACGCCTACGGGGCTGACATGTGGTATCGCACCGCCCCCGAGCTGGCCGCGTCCTACCGCGTCATCCGGTTCGATAACCGGGGGGTCGGCCGCAGCTCCGACCCGCCCGGGCCCTACCCCGTGCAGCTGATGGCGGACGATGCGCTGGCTGTCCTCGACGCTGCCAGCGCCGCGTCCGCCCATATTTACGGCGTATCGATGGGCGGGGCTATTGCCCTTCAGCTGGCCCTCGATCACCCCAGCCGAGTCCGGTCGCTGATCCTCGGGTGTACCGCCGCCTCGGCGGAGGGTACGTCGCGGGGCGCGCTGGTCACCCGAATCCGGACCATGCTGCCCGCCGCCGTCCTGAACCGGATGGCATCGAAGCTGCTTTACGGGCCGGGCACGCCGGCCAGCCGGCGGGCGGAAGACCACCAGATCGTCCGGCGCACCCGGTCCAGCGGGCGGGGACGCCGTGGCCAGATCACCGGCCTCGCGAGCTTCGACGTCACCGCCCGTCTGCGGGAGATCCACGTCCCGACCCTGGTCATGCACGGAGCCCAGGACCGCATCGTCCCCGCCGCCAACGCTCAGCAACTCGCTGATGGCATCGCCGGAGCCCGGATCGTGATCTTCCCGGACGCCGGCCACGTTTACCTCACCGACGCCACCCAGACCGCCAACGAAGAGGTCCTGCACTTCCTTGCTGGCCTTCCCGGCCCAGCCGGCGGGCCGGGCACTGGCCCGCGCCCGGCACCGAGCACGCTGGACACGTGAGCAGGCGGTAGTCAGCGGAGGGATGGATCCGGATTGCCCCGGATAAGCTTCCAGCCGGTCGGGCCGCCCGAGATGGTCCGCGCACGGCAGCGTGAGCAAGGCGCTCTCTGGTCAGGGGGTCGAGTGCGGCGGCTCCACGCAACTGCCGGCCGGCAGAATTGTCAATAAGCCCATGATGGCTATCAGCGAGCGAGCTCACATGCCCCAGCTTGCAACTCCGCAGGTCAATCAGATAACCCCACTACATCGGTCATTTCAGTACATCAGCGATAGCACGAGCAGCACGATGAGGACGGCACAGAACACGGCCAGCAGCGTGAGCGGGTCACCGCGCAACTTGCCGTCCAACGAGGCCCACGGCGAACGATCGCTCGCGACCGCGTGAGTGCCCTGGCTGCGGAGGGTTTGAGCGGCGGGACGTCCAGAGGCGGCGTATCCGGACGGTCCGGTGTAGATCCCGTGCTCGGTTAGCCATCGTCGGCCTAGCGACGGCTCCAGGGCTTGCCTCATCAGTTCCGGCGCGTCGGCCTGGCTTTGCGCCGCGGCGTTCAGCGCCTTGATCACCGGAGAGGGCGCGGCTCTCTCGCCTGCCCAGCGGGCGAGTTCCTCGGCGACCTCCGGCCGGTGGAGGTCGGGGATCACCGCGGCCCTGAAGATCACTTCCAGCGTGTCGTCAACGTGCAGCCTGTCGTACTGCAGGAGAACAGGGATGTACCAGTCGCGGTTTGTAATCAACTGGCGGGCCACGGCACGGTCGGACGGCCGGTCGAGGAACTTGCCGGCCCGGAGGAACTGCAGGGCCGACTCGAATCCCGGGTCGCCCGGACCGTGGTATAGCTGGTTGACCAGGCCGCTCACGGTGTGGGGCGCAGCCGCCCCGGCCTGCTCCCGTCGGCTCCCGGTCGTGGGGGGCCGCGATGCGACCGCGGGGGACGGCGATGCAGTCGTGGTGGGCCGCGGTGCACTCCTGGGGGGCTGCGGTGCGTCCTCCCGGGCCCGGTTCGAGGCGCCGAGCGGCAAGGCGGAAGTTCTTTGCGTCCAGATCGGCGGCGTGATCGGGGGTTGCGGCTCGGCTAGCGAAGGCGGCTGCGCGGCCGTGTCGGAGTAGTGTGCGGCCGGCGCCGAAGGCGAGGGCGGGATGCTCTCAGACGGGACCGCGTCCTCCGGCCAGCCGATGTCGCTGGCGGATGCCGCGTCCTGCGCGGGGGCAAGGTCTTCGGCGAGCAGAAGCTCCTCCGGCTCCGGCAACTCCGGGCCCGCGACCTTCACGTACTGTTGGCTCGGCAGCGACAGCGCCTCTGCGGGCAGAACCTCACACAGCGTGGCCTGCACACCCTCGATGCGCGTGTCCACAGAAGGATAATCGCCGCCGACCGCATCGAGATGCTGGCCGAGATGGTTGCCGCCCATGTAATGGTAGGCGTCCACGAGCAGCCGGGCAAAGTCCTGGTGCTGGATCGAGGCCCGCGGCTCGGTGGGCTCTTGGGGCCGTACCAGGATTTCCCGGCGCATGCTCAGCGCAGGCCGGACGGTCTGCTGGGTGCGGAAGACGATGTCGGGGAGCGCTCCGGTGTCCACGTCGCCCAGCGGTGGCTCAAAGGTGGAGAACGACCAGTCCCGCATGCCCAGATCGGAGCCGAGCAAGGGCCAGACGGTCCGCATCAACCCCCACAGCAGGCGCGCCTGCGATCCGTTCTGCGGCGGCAGGGCGATGACGCGCTGCGGGAGTTGCACCGACAGCGGGGTGTCGGGGTCGGTCAGTGCGGCGGCGATGACCCGGTACAGCCCGGGCTCCTTAGCCGCCAGATGGTCGAGTTCGTCGGCTTGGTCGCCGGCCCGGCGGGCCAGCACGTCCGGGTTGACCGGCGGCAGTTCGCTGTTGACCGCGACCTGGCCGGGGCGCGGGCCGATCGCCTCTGGCAGCCCCATGTGGCACACCGCCACCGCTATCAGGGGCGTCAGCAGGCCAACCGGGGCTATCAGGACGCGGGAGGCCTCTGGTCGGCTCCCCGTCCCGTCCCCGAATTCGGTCGCCTGGGCATTCCGCTGGCGCCAGGCGAGGGCCGCCACGCTGTCCTCGAATATCTCGTAGCGCACGCTTTCGGTGGGAGCCTCGGCACGGTGTCGCACCCACAGGGCGATTCGGTCAGACCACGGCTGGATCTCTGAGGCCGGCAGGGAACCTGCGATCAGGGACATGTCCTTCTTGGGCTGCCACCGGTACTCGAACTGGTGAATCTCGTACGGTTCGGTCACCCTAGATTCCCACCCTCTCGGCCTCCGCGCCGGTCAGCACGCCGGTCATGGCCAGCATCGCCACCAGGGGGCGCAGCACCCGGTGGGGCGTGACACCACGGGGGAATTCCCGTCCCTCGCTTCCCTGCTGGTCGGCTCCTCCGGTCGGCGACGCGACGTGCAGGGTGGCCCGGGCACATTCGCGGTACGGCCTGGTCCAGGCCCCGGCGCCCTTGTCGTACAGGAACGCGTAGACGTCGGCGCTCTCGCGGACGGATTCCGCTGCGTCGAGCACCTTGAGGTCAGATCGCAGCCAGAGGGCTAGCGGATCCTCGAACCTCACCATGTCCGCCTTGTTGAGCACGACGGCTGCGCTCACCTGGTCCGGCAGCCGCCCGGTGGATTGCACCAGGTCAAGCACGGCATTGAAGGTGTCGTCGCCGAACCCGTCGGCGTCCAGCCGAGCGGGATCGACCACGAAGATGAGCCCGTCGGCAATCTCGAGGAACTGTTTCGTGTCGTCCACTCTGGCCAGTTCGCCGCCGGCCACGTCGAACAGGGCCACGGCCTGGTCCCGCCCACCCGGCGGGCTGATGACGAAGCCGTCCGTGAAGGTGACGACCCCTTCTTGAGTACCCGGAAGCACCTTGCCCTCGGTCATGAGCGGCCGCACCCAGTCGTCGAGGAACCTTTTGTGCAGGGCGTGATCGAGGGGACGTTTGCCGATTCCGTATTCCTGCAGGCCGCCACGCTCGATCTCGCCCACCATGGTGGTGAGCAGATGGGTTTTGCCCGACTCGGTCACGCCGATGAACCCGAGGACCACCGGCGGCCCGAAATCGCCGTAGTCCGCGGGAAGGTAGTGCTCGTCCTTCCTGACGTGGTATGGGTCGGGACATCGCACGTGCGCCCCGCGCAACAGGCGGGCCTTGTACACGGGGCCGGCGTCGGGCGGGATCTTGAGTTCCACGTAGGCGTTCTGGAATTGGTCCCAGCGCCAGCGCGGGAGGTTTTCCCAGTCATAGATCTCGTGCAGGCAGACCGGGCAGATTATCCTCGTCCCCCGGCCTGTGCTGGCGCGCGGTGCCGACACTGCGTTCGCGGGCATCTGTCCATCGGAGCGGGCGTTCATGGTGTGGGTGCCCCCCGGGTGAGCGTTCCTGGTCTGATCCTTTCCAGCCGGGCCCTGTGCCGCAGCGCCACTGGCCGGGTGGTTCCCGGCGGGCGGCCGAGACGGGGGTCACGGGTCGAGCAGGCGTGCGCTACGGCCCGCCTGGTCGGCTGGCCCGAGGAGCCCGTGCTGGAAGAGCGTCTGGTGCAGTTGGACCGGGTCGTCGGCGTAGCTGGTCGCCAGTCCAATGGCCGTCTCGTCATACCGGGGTCGGGATGCGGCGCGGCAACTCCGCGGCGGAACGAAACGATCAGCCCGGCCACTTCCTCCGTCGGACCGGCGGCCAGGGTGAGGAATGAGATCGGCCGGCTGCCGCCGAGCATGGAAGGGATGCTCACCAGGCCCCACAGGACAGCCTCCGGTAGCAGGGGCTCCGTCCAGGGCATGGTCACGCTCTGCTCACCAGCGAGGATGCAGGACAGCAGCGGCTCGAGCAACTCGATGGCGCTGGCCGACCGCGCCCGGCGCTCGATGCCACTCCGCGCTGGCCTGATGTTGAGGCAGGCGCCGGTGATCTGGGGAAGGCGGCCATTCCGGGATAGCCGGAGCAATTCCGCGGGAAGGTCGGGCAGCCGTAGCGCGTACCTGGCGCTCAGCGTGCTGACTGGCCCGACGAGCACGTGCGCGAACTCCCATGGCCGGCCTGGGGCCGCGCCGCCTTTCCCGTGGACGAATACCGCCTGCTGGTCGAGGGCGCTCATCGGAATCGCCACAGCAGACCGCGGGTATTTCGGGGCTGGCCAGCCGCGTTGCTGCCCTGCGCGGGGACGTGCGGGGTGACCGTGTCGGATTGGGCCGCCGGCTCGCCGGGCGATTCGCCGACCGCGTTACCGGGGTGGCCCGAGCCTGCCCCGTCACCGTCCTCTGCAGTGGTGGCCACGCCGGGGTGCTTGCTGGCCCGCACGGTGTAGAAATTCCGGCGACCAGCGTCCAGCCACGAGTGGCTACCGAGCGCGCGGGGCACCGGGCAGTCCTCGTTCAGGCGGCGGAGCAGATCACGTGCGGTGGGGCGGCCCTCGGGCGGGCCGAATACGTTGGCCAGCAGGTTCCTCAGGGCCGGCCGTTCTTCGATCTGGCTGCGGTCGGCGAGTTCCTCGTGGGTGCTGATGTAGAAGATCAGCCGCCCGGCCGCCCAGATGTCGTCTTGAGCCGATACCCGCCCGTCGGCGGTGCCCGGCCGCTGTTCTCGCGCGGCCCAGGGGGGCGCCCCGATCACTTCCCGGGGCGCGCCGATGACGGTGGCCAGGCTGAAGTCTGTGACCTGCGCTTGCCGACCGTCCCACCGGACCGTCGACGGCGCGATGCCGCGGTGCGCGATGCCCGCGGTCGCGAGCCAGCACAGGCCGGTCAGCAGGCTGACCTGGAATTGATGCTGCTCGTTCCCCAGCAGGTACTGGCCCGCCTCGGTGAGCGGCTCGCCCCGGTACGGCTCGAGCAGCGCAAAGGGCTCGGCGGACGTGGCCTCGTAGCCGTACAGGCGGCTGACCTCCGCCGGGTAGCCGGCCGCCTTCGCCGCCTCGAACAGCCGGATGCCGGCCAGGATCTCGTTGTCGAGGCGCTCGTAGCCGACTCTTCTTGCGGTGCCGGTGCCGGTGCCGGTGCCGGTCACCTGTACCCGCCGAAGCTCGGTGCCGTCCGCCAGTCGGACCCGCCGCGCGGCGAGGCCTTCCGGTCCTGCGGCCTCGTCGGGCCCGACGGACGCCAGTGTCCGCAAGGTCACCGTCTCGCCGGTGACCTTGCGGACGGCGAGTTCCTCGACGTTGCCCCGGGGGACGTCGCCTTCGGGGTCGGTGGTCATGGCCCGGGTTCCGGGGGCTGTTCGTCCGTTGTCCAGGACGCGGAGGCGATCCCGGCGCGCAGCGGTACCAGGCGGATCTTCCCGGCGAGCGCACCGGAGGAGGTCCACACTGTGTCCTGCGGGAGCACGTCGGCCAGCGGCGCCCGGGTGAGCCGCGGGGCGAACACCACAACCTGCGGGGCGCCGCCCACGTCCAGCGCGCTGAGATCGGCCGGCGTGCAGAGCTGCCACATCACCTCGCGCGGGTCATGCTGGACCGCGCCCGCGATATCCGCCATCTCGCCCTCGTGAGCATACGGGACGTCGTTCGCGGTATAGGTCGCGAACGGGGGCGGTGCGAGCACTCCGTGGTGGCGCGCATGGCCGGTCCAGGTCGTGATCAGCTCAGCGGTCTTGACCCGGGCCTGCTCGAACGCTGCCTGCCCGATGACGCTGGCCGTGTCGGAGACGGCCGCGAGCACGGCGAGGACCAGATCGCGAAGGCCGGGCGTGAGGCCTTCGCTGAGCCGGGCCGCCCGCGACGCCCGCGCTCCGCTGCCGGGATCGCCGGCGTCGCCGACATATTCCGCGAGCTTGCTGGTCACGCCATCGAGCGCGATCCTGGCCCGGCTGACCTCGTCGAGAGTCACATTCCCCGACCATTCCCGGGCGGCTACGGCGGCGACCAGGTCGGCCAGTGCGTCGGCGGAGCGCACTGCATCGTCCAGGGCCAGCCGGCGCTGGAATTCGCCGACCTGCGCTCGCCACGACCAGGCGGCGGCCGCCACCCCCATCGCCAGGGCCAGCACGCCCACGACCACCCCGGCGGCGACGCTCCAGAGGCCGGCCAGCGCGCCGAGCACGACCGCCAGAACTCCCGCCGCCGGCAGCCACCAGCGCCGCGGCTGCGGTGGTGACGGCGGCCCCGTCAGCCGGTTCACCAGCGCCGGCGGGCACACCTGGGCGACTTCTGGCAGGTAGCTGGCGCTGCCTCCCTGCTCCAGCGCGCCGGCGGTCTGGTTCAGGTGCCTGGTCACCTGCGGCAGGGTGTCACCGCCGCGGATGGCGCCGGCGATCGCCTCGTAGACCGTGGACCGGGCGGAATCGGTCCCGGCGCCCGCGGCATCGCCCGGGCCGCCGCCCGCGGCTGCGGGAGGCGGCTCCGGCAGCCGCACCCCGGCCGCGGTCAGCTCGGCGCGTTGCTTGCCGGTCAGCCCTCCCGGCGCATGCGCGACCTGCAGCAGCCGGGCCACCTGGTCCCGAAACGCGCCGAGCGCGGTGCCGGCCTCGATGACGTGGTCGTTGACGCTGGGCGGGTCCAGGCCGAGCAACCCGTCGAAGCCCGCCAGCAGCGTCAGCATGCCCGACGCCGATACGACAGCGGTGATTACATCCTCGCGGTCCTGGGAAAGTCGGCCGCCCTCGGCCAGCCTCGCGGTGCCCGGCCGGGTAACCTGCAGCGCGGAGAAGGGCTCGTGGTCCGCGGGCGCTTGGCCTGAGCCCGGCCCGATGAGCCGTCCGATGGCCATGACCAGCGCGGCCGCGAAGCTGGCGGCCTCGTCGTCCGCCCCGGCCAGCCGGAGACCCGGGCTCGCGACCCCGCCGGGAACGTGCCTGGCGATATCGCACACGCGGTTGAACACCTCGTCCACCGACAACAGTTCGATGAGGTGGTGCAGGCCGCTGGCCGAGTTTCCGGAGTGGCCCACGGCGATCGCGGACGCCGCCAGCCGCCAGTCGATGCCGTGCGGGTCGCCCACCCAGAGCAATGCGGACCCCCGGCCGCCGCCGATGTTCCCCGGGAACCGGAATTCCCGGCCGTCCCCGGCCCGCGGGCCGACCGCCACGCAGATCAGGTGATCCAGCCGGTGGGAGGTCAGCAGGCGCTCGTAGACCGCCGAGTGGCCGATCAGCGCGGTGGTGTCGTCGATGACCAGCAGCCTGGTGAGATCGGGGTGAGCGCGGACGTCGGCCACCAGCGCGCTGACCTTCGCGTCGGCGTCCTCACAGCCAAGGCCGGTCAGGCGCAGGACCTCGACCGTCATTCCTCGCTCCGGGGGAGCGCCGCCAGTTCCAGGCGGCGCAGATTCTCGGCTATCGGCGATTCCAGGCCCCTGAATCTCTGGTCCAGCGCGGCCGGCAAGGTGTCTGCCCAGAACCCGCGCATCTGCGCCGCCCGGGAAGTCTGGTCGGCCGCCTGCTGCTTGATCATGTCGTCCAGGCACTCGACCTGGCCCTCGGCGAGATCCCGGACCACCAGGTACAGGCGGTCAGGGACTCGAGGCCTGCCGTCCAGGCCGTCGGGCAGCTCGCGCAGGAGCTGCGCGCAGAACCGCTGGTGGATGTCGTCGTCGTCGAGCGCCCATAGTTCGTAGGCGCGCAGCAGGCTGCCCCAGGAGGAGGTCTCCCCGAGCGGGGTGAGCCTCAGGGACAGCGACACCCCGCCCAGCAGGACGCTGACCCGCTCGGGGGATGCTTCCGGGCCGTCGACCGAGGCCTTCCCGTTCCAGAACGCGCACAGCAGCCGGTGCAGGATCTCGACCCGGTGCTCCTCCCGCGTGGCCAGGTAGGCGAAGTCGTAGCCGGTGCGCTGCCGCCAGCGCAGCAGATCGGTGGGCTCGGGCCGGCTCAGCGCGCCCGCCCATAGCCGGAGCACGTCGCGGACCTCACCGACCTCGGTGACGCCCATCGCGGTGCGGAACAGCACCACGGAGATCGACTCGGTGTGCGTGTTCCGGTAGTCGTACGTGATGCCGGGCCCGCTAGGCAGGTTGATCGCGTTATGCAGGTGTCCCTTGATGGCCTCGCTCTCGGCGTCGGCAGGATAGGAAACCAGAATCTTCATGGGGCCGCTGCCCTGCGGGGTGAAGTTGGCCGGCAAGAGCCCGGCAAGCTTGCCGCTGAACTCATCCAGGTACTCCTGCATGACGCTCGTCGCCCTGCCGTGACCAGCCGCCTCGGCTAGCAAGTCATCGAGTTTCGGCAGCATCGGCTGCTCACCGGGCGGCGGCTCCTGCAGGAAGGTCTTCACCTCGATCTTCACTTGCTCCCGCAGGTAAGCCACGGCGTGCTCGGGCCCGTGCTCGGTGCTGAGCTGGTAGGTCTCACGCCAGCCCTCCGCGCCAACCAGGGTCTTGATCAGGTCGGCTTCGCTGGAGTTGGGCTGCAGGCGGCCTTCCTTGGCCCGGTGAGCGAGCAGTCGCCTGACCACCTGCTGGTAGAACTGCTCCATCCGGCCGGCCCGGCCGGCAGCAGGTAGGAGACGCCCACGCGCTTGCGGTACAGGTCGGCCGAGCGGCGGTCGAAGTCCTCGTGATTCTGGCGGGCGAACTCCGTCAGCGCCTTGGTCAGCGCGCTCAGGTCCGCCTGGACCTGCTCGAGCGGACGGCGCCACTGCGGTGCGTGCGCCGCCCAGAACTCGGCCCACGCCACCTGCGTCTGCCACGTGTACCACACGTCCTGCTGCCTGCGGGCGGCCGCCGGCTTCTCGTCATGCCATCCCACCTTCTTGACGATCCGGTCTTTCAGCTGAGGCACGGGCGGAGGCGCGGCGCCGAACCGGTCCGGCGCGGGAGGCGCGCCCCGCCTGCGGTGCAGCATCCCGGCGACGCCGGTCTTGTCGGCTTCGTCGGCCAGTTCCGGGTGGCCGAAGACGACCCGCTGGATACGGAAGACGTCCATCCGGCCGAGATTCTCGCGGACGGCGGTGCTCGGGGCGAAGCCCGACACCAGCTGCGGGACGTCGCGGCCGAGCTGAGCCTTCAGGCCGGCGATGCCCGATCGCATCGCCTCGCGGCGGTCGTTCAGCGCGGCGGTCACCTCACGGGCGCCGTGCGCGGCTTCCGGCTCGGCGAAGTCGCTCTCCGGCCGCACCAGCACCGGGTGCACGCCGGACTTGATCAGGAAATCCTCCATGCCGGCGCGGTTGGACTCGACGGTGCCGATGGGCGTGGCCATCTGCTCGACCGCGGTGCGCAGCAGCCGCGAGCTGACGATCCCGGCCAGGTCGTCGACCGGCACTGTCAGGGAGGCGACCAGTGCCGTTGACACGCCGCGGTTGCCGATCCCGTTCCCGGCCCGCACCTGCCGGTGCGCGGCCTCGTTGACGAAGCTGTCCGCGAACGACTGGTGCATCAGCCCCGACCGGTTGTCTTCCTCGGATATCTCGGTCCCCACCAGGGACATCACCAGTGAGACGATGGAGCGGTGCATGTCCTCGCGGCTAGCCCCCGCAGGCTGGGAAAACAGGAACGCGGTCTGCACGAGCCCCGGGCGCAGCACGATCCGCTGGCTCCGCGGATAGTAGACCGCCACCTCCTCGCGGTCGATCGGCTCCTGGTCGTGCACGCTGTCCAGCTCACGCTGAGCATCGGCGCCGTTCTGCTGGTCGACCAGGCGGAACAGGTCGAGCAGGGCCCGCCCCGCGTTCAGCTCGGCGGCCCGTCCGCCGCCCAGGCCTGGCTCGAACGCCGACGGCATCAGCACCAGCGGGTAGACCTTGACCTTCAGCTGGGTCTGCCGGAACATCTCGCCGATCAGGTGCAGGTAGTCGTAGAAGATCCCGCCCCCGGTCCCGCCGGCCACCGAGAACGCCACGAACACGTCAACCCCGCGGGGCGGCCGGCCGCCCAGGGCGTACAGATCCGCCCCGGAACCGGAGAGCTTGCCGATCGCGGTGCGAACGTCCCGCACGGCCGGGGCGATGCCGTCCATGAACGTACCGAACAGCGCCGCCCGCCCGATCGTCGGGAACTGCCCCGCCCCCCGGTGCAGCGGGTTCACCCGCGGTTCGTCCTGCGTCGGCGGCAGCCAGCCCTCGGTCACGCGCTTTGCTTCCAGCCGCAGGTTCCGGGCCAGCTCAGGGTAGGTGTCCACCTGCGGCACCAGGTCCTTAACGTAGTGCGCGGTCAGCGCGGACGCCGGCACGTGTTCCGCGCCCGGCACCACGCGGCGGGGCAGCCGGTCAAGCTCGGCCTGATTCATGTCGGCATAGACGAACTGGAGGCAGGACGGGAGCTGATACGGCAGCATGCTGACCCCCCTGCGCTTGCGCAGGAAGTCGTTGCCGTCCGGCCCGCAGATCTCCTCGCGCAGCCTGCGTTCGAGCTCGGCGCCGACGTCACATCCGGTGCCGCCCAGCCCCACGAACATGACCGGCTGGTAGAGCTTCATGGTCATGGCCACCCCCGGTGACGTTGTCTTGATCCGTTTCGTACGTGCTCGCCGCTACGCGCGGTCAGTGCAGCCAGATGTCCGGTTTCTCCGGGCCCGGGTCGGGCGGCGAAGGATCCTCCCAGCCCTTATCGGCCGACGGCGCCGGCCGGCGGACGGCCGCGCGGTCCCCGTTGGCCGTGGAGCGGTCCCCGTTGGCGCCGGCGCGGGATGTCCGGCCCGTGTATTTCGCGTCGCGGAAGGCCAGTTGCAGGCCGCTCGGTAGCGGCTCGCCGGATCCGCCGACAGTAATGTCGTACTCCTCCCCCGCCGGCGTCCTGACCTTGACCTGGCCGACCCGGCCGCGCCGGGCGGCGTAGGCCGTGTCCTCCGGCTTCGGGAAGTCCAGTCGCTCGGTCGGCTCGCCCTCGTCACGGATGACGAAACGGAACGTCTCGGCCTGTTTGCTGGGTGCCTTCAGTTCTTCGCCCACCCGCTCGCCGTTGCGGCGGATGCTCGCGAACAGGCCGCGCACGTCGGCGGCGTCCTTGCGGGCCCGCCGCCGCCGGAAAGCCAGCAGCAGGAGCAGCAGGAGGACGATCGCGGCCCCGATGATGAACCAGTGATACCCGTCCCAGATACTGTCCAGCGTGCTGGGCGGGCTGGTCACCGTGACCAGGAGCGTCCCGGCGCTGTAGACGGTGCGCGGGTTCGCCGCGCTCACCACCTTCACCACCAGCAAGGCCGAGCCTGGGGGCGAGTTCTTGCCGATCTTGATGGTGAACGGGGTGCCCGGCGGGCTGCCCGGCGGAACCCGTATCGCGCCGGCCGGACTGGCCATCGTCGCGTATGCGTGGCTGGCGCTGAGCTCCAGGCGCGCCACGCGGGCCGGGCCGGTATTGGCGAAGAGCACCTGTCCCTGGATGGTCTGGCCGGTCTGCACGCTGCTGACCAGGGGGAACTGGATAGTGCTCCGGAATGGCGGACCCCCGCTACCCACCTGCACCGACGCGGGAACCTGGGTGGCGTACAGGCCGTAGCCCGCGGCCGTGCCGGTAAAGGTCAGCGTTCCGTGCGCCTGCGGCGCGGTGAACGTGCCCTTGTAATCGCCCACCCCGGTCGATGTGCTTTGCTCGCCGGTGTTGCTGACCGGGATCTCGGTGGCGTCGGACAGCCCGGCACCCGAGACGCTGACCGCGACCTGCATCTGCGAGAGCGTGGCCGGGTCGGTGATCGGGCCGTTCGCGCCCAGCACGCTCAGCGTGACATTGATGGGCTGACCGGGCTGCGCACTGCTCGGGGTGGCCTGCATGAGCGCGTCCACCGCGCCCTGCCAGAACGCGGTCGCGGTGACCAGCTGGCTGGCCAGCCCCGGCGGCGCCGTGAGCTTGATCCGCCATTCACCCGGCTGCGGGTTGGTGATATGCAGGGCCTCCACGGCGGTGGCGGTCCCGCTGAGCGCCGTTCCGTCGGTCCACTGCTGGCCGTCCGGATGGTAGAAACCGACCTGGATGCCCGGGTTGCCGCGGTTGACGCTGATCACGGCGTCGCTGGCGATGGGGGGGATGTTGACCTGCAGCCAGCGGGTCTGGTTGCCGCTGATGCTGACTGAGGACCTGTTGCTGCCCAGGCAGCCGGCCGCCGCGTACAGCGCGTCGAGCGCGGCCAGCGCATCGGCCGGGTTGTTCACGACCGTGGCGCGCGGCTTGGACACCTGGCGGTTGTCGCAGGCCGTCTGGGCACCGCTGGCGGCCAGGTGGTTCAGGTACTGATGGTCCGTGTGCGAGATGGTGCCGAAGCCCAGCGGCCACACCTGGGCGCCGTCCGCCCGCGCGGCCGCGAGCTGCAGGTTCACCGCGTGATGCACGCCCGCGAGCCAGTTCGTGCCGTACTGCTGGGTGTCCCGGCGCACGTCCACTCCGCCGTCAGTCATCATCAGGATGACCTTGACCGCCCCGGCCGGGGACTGCCGCCCGTACGCGGTACCGGGGTTGAAGTAGGACATCGCCTGGCCCAGCGCTGCTGCATAGTCGGTGTCGTCGCCCTCGGCCTCGGTCCGCCGGTGCAGGCTGTTCACGCACGAGGCGAGGTACGACAGGTTGACTGCACCGCTCGCGATCGTCGGCTGGCAGGCCACGTTGACCGGGTCCTGGGCCGGGGTCATGTGATTCACCCCACCGAACCCCACGACCGTGACCCGGCTGCGCGGGTTGAGCAGTGCCTGGGCGATCGTCCCGGCTGTTTGCCGCTCCGCCGCGACGTTGGCGTTGGTCTCACTGCCGGACTCGTTGACGAGCATCACGACGTCCAGGACCGCGTCACCGTGGCCGGCCAGCGCCGACGCCGAGGTCGGCGCTGCGTAGGCCGCCGTTACCGCCTGGGCAGGTGCCGACGCGACTAAAGCGAGCAGCGCCGCGGCCGCCATGGCGCATGCGGCCCGCAGGCGCGCGCCGCGTCTGGTGGCCATTTCGCGATTTCGGCTGTCAGCAGAGCGCGTAACATGCCTCACAGGTTGCCCCCCCAACAACACCAATAACTAGTTGCACTAACGAATGCCCGTAAATGTTCGCTGAGAAGACCCGACTTCATAGAGTATCGCCTAATTGTGATCTTCGCCCTCTCTCGTGCCGATGCACGTTGTTCGGTGTAGGTAGTTACACCGAGACTTCTTCCCTCGCGCCGCCCGTTCGCGCCGAGGCCTATATCTTTAGACGCCCGTTACTGGGCAGGAGGCAGCAGAACGCACGTTGCCAACGAATAACTAACCCTATAGGTATATGCTCCTTACCTGCAGTAGCTGGAATATCTCTTCAAGTTCTGGCACCATTGACGCCTGGCCACGGCCGAGCCGGCGGGCAACTCTCATGACTCCGCCGGTAGTGTGCACGCACCTGGCCCCCGAGCCGAGGGCGGCGTGGCCAGGATGGAGGCCATGCAAGTCGGCTCCACACAGCGCGGGTTTTCTGCGCAGGCTCCCGCTGAACCCGGCTGGAGAACATGCGATCAGTCGCGTAACGAAACCTGCGGCCTCTTGGCGGGCACGCTGGTGTGGAACGTTGTCCCCGCCGGGAGCAAGCCGGCCACAAGCCAGACTGTTCTCGACTTTCAAAACGACCGGCTGGCTAGCCCTGATGATTCGTGCGCCCAGCAGAGCGGGAGGTGACGCTGTGACGTAGCAGCGGATCTTGCTGTTCGTAAGCTCGTCGTCGCCTGCCGGTGGAAGTCCGGTCCGGGTAGCTGCCAGGAGGCCCGGTAGCAGGCTGGCGGCGTCGGGGGGAAACGCCCGGCGTCGGAGCCCAGCGTCAAAAGCCCTGTAAGGGGGAGCGACGATGCGGTCCGTAGCATGACGCGAAGCCTGCGGCGTCGTTAGAGGTCCCGTCCTCGGGCGGGAACAGGGAGTGCCGAGCCCCCGAATTCAGGGCGAAGGCCATGGAAGCGGCGAAGAGCCTGGAAGCGCAGCCGCGAAGGACTCCCCGGCGTATGGGGCTCGGAACGCATCGATGGTGGCGGCGGGAACTGGGGAGGTCCTCCCCGGCCCGGTGACCTGCGGAAGTGTCACCGGAGCGTGGCGTCCTATAACCGGTGACCCCGGGAAGTGGATTGCTGGCCGGGTGGGCGTCGGAGGCGGCCGTAGTACTGGTTGAGCCGCAGGACAACACAACCTGCGGTGAGGGAAGGGCCGCTGCTTCGTCGGTGCGCAGCGTCTTCAGGGAGGGGCCCGGTGAGTGCCCAGGTGGCTAGTCCCGCCGCGAAGGGATCGGGCCGGGGTATCCCGGCTGATCCGGTCCGTGCCTTGCAGCATGCGCTTTACCGGGCGGCCAAGGCTGATCCCGGGCGGAGATTCCATGCGCTGTATGACAAGGTCTGCCGCAGGGACGTTCTGCAGCGGGCGTGGGCCGCGGTGCGCAGTAATAATGGCGCGCCGGGCATTGACAAGATCACCCTGGCCGCAGTCGAGGAGTACGGCGTAGACCGGCTGCTCGGCGAGCTGGCGGCCGAGTTGGAAGAAGGCCGGTATCGTCCGCTGCCCGCGCGCAGGGTTTTCATCCCGAAGCCGGGTGTGCGGGGCGAGCAGCGGCCGCTTTCGATTCCCCCGGTCCGGGACCGGATCGTGCAGGCCGCGGTGAAGATCGTGCTCGAGCCGGTCTTTGAGGCGGATTTCCTGCCGGCCAGTTTCGGGTTCCGCCCGGGACGGTCGGCGCACGATGCCTTGCAGGTGCTCATTGACGAGTGCTGGCGGGGCCGCCGGTGGGTGGTTGAGACGGATATCGCCAATTGCTTTTCGGCGATTCCGCATGACAAGTTGATGCAGGCGGTGGAGGAACGTATCTGCGATCAGCCTGTCCTGAAGCTGCTGCGCGTGATCTTGCGTGCGGGAGTGATGGAGGACGGGCAGCTTCGGCGGCCAGTTACCGGGACCCCACAGGGTGGGGTGGTAAGTCCCGTCCTCTGCAACGTCTACTTGCACCGGCTGGACCGGGCATGGGACGAGCGGGACGGGGTCCTGGTGCGCTATGCCGACGATGCGACCGTGATGTGCTGGTCCCGCAGCCAGGCCGAGAGGGCGCTGGAGCGCCTGACGGCCTTGCTGGCCGGTCTCGGCCTGGAGCCGAAGGCGGCCAAGACCCGGATAGTGCACCTGGAGGTGGGAGGCGGGGGTTTTGATTTCCTCGGCTTCCATCACCGGCTGGTGCGCTCGCCGGGGCTGAACGGGAAACGGCCAGTCGTGTTCCTTGCCCGCTGGCCCGCGGACAAGGCCATGCAGCAGGCCCGCGACCGGATCCGGGAACTCACCCGCCGGTCGCGGCTGCTGCTGCCAGTGAAGTGGATCGTGGAGGACCTCAACCGGTTCCTGGGCGGCTGGGCCGCCTTCTTCCGGTTCGGCAACTCCGCGGCCCGCTTCGAGAAGATCAGGAACTATGCACGGATGCGGCTGGCGCTGTTCATCAGCAAACGCCACCGCCGCTCACGCGCATTCGGCTGGTCGGTGGTCACCTACCAGTCCCCGAACCAGCTCGGGCTGATCACCTTGTCGGGAATCGTCGTTGACCCCAGACCCTTCCGGGACTGGCGGGGAAGACCGAATGCCGGCGGTGAACGGCGTCGGTGAGCCGTGTGCGAGAGAACCGCATGCACGGTTCGAGGCGGCGGGGGCTGGAAACGGAGCAGACCTGACCAGGGGCACTGGGGTGGCGCAACCGGCCGGGAAACCGGCGGAACATGAAGGCCCCAGGCCCTACCGTCAGCGAGCCACCGCGCCAGCCCCCGACCCTACACGTTGACCGATTGCTGGCCTGAACGGACGCCGGGCCGCGTAGTGGATCTTGATTTTAGGGTGGGGGTATGACGCTGGCCCGGGTGGCGGGCCGGGTGGCCGGGGGGTTCCACAGGCCCCTGAGTCCTTCTTGATCGCCGGAACAGGTTCCGCCGCTGGTCAGGGAGCTTGGGCAGGGTCGTGATCCGTTCCCAGGCGGTGATGATCGCTTCAGCCCAGGGCCAGGTGGCGGCGATTTTGAGACGCCGGTGCCGGCCGCTGGCCGTGAGGCGGGCGGCGGCGTGCAGGATGCGGTAGCGCAGGGTTTTGGGCTCGGCCTTGGCCAGGGGGCCGTCGAGGGCGAGCAGCCGCAGCCAGGCCAGCAGGGCCGCGGCGGCCAGTGCGGCGGCCAGCCAGGCCTGGTTGAAGGCGAATGCGTGGCTGGGAAGCGGCCGATGCCGGTGTCCTTGCCGGTGCGGATGCAGTCTTCGACCCGGGCGTGCACGCGGTGGGTGGCGTCGATGCAGGCCACCTGACCGCGCCAGTCGGGTGTGCGGGCGGGCAGGTTGGTGACCCACAGGGAGTACCGCCAGCCGTCTGCGGCTTCGAACAGGGTCAGCTAGGCGCCGGGATGTGGGTGCTGGCGGCGGGCAAAGACCCGCATGGTGGCGGGCCGGGCGGCGAGCTGGTCCCCGGCCGGGCCCTCGCGCAGCAGGGCGGTCAGCTCACTGACGTGAGCTTCCTCGATCCAGCACTTACGGTGGCCGCAGCCACGGTCGGTGCAGGCGTCATCAGCGCGGCGCTCGCGGACCTCGTCACGGTGATCGATGGCGATCTGCCAGGCGTCCCCGGGGATGGCGGTGATCGCGGCGCGTTCCCGCTCGCCCAGCTCCCAGCCCACGGAGTAGATGAGCTGGTAGCCGCGGCGGGCGGCCAGCGCATCCAGCCGCTCGATCAGCCCGTGGCTGGCCCCGGCCCCATCCGCGGTGACCATCAGCCGCCGCCGGTAAGCGGGGGGCAGCGCGGTGATCGCCGCGTCCAGGACTTCCAGGTGATCGGCGGTGGTGCGCCGGTCCAGTCGTTGGCTCGGCCCGGGCCGGTGGACCAGATGAGCCTGGCGCGGATCGTCAATACCGGCTCGCGGCCCAGGAGATGACCGGCTGGTCCGACGTGGATGGAGCCGACGCCGTCGGCGAAGACGGTGCGAAGGACATCAACGAGGCTGCGGCGGCCGCCTACCGCGCCAGCATCGACAGCGGCAAGCCGCTGTCTGAGCGCAAGCTCGCCGCCCTGTTCGGCAAGACCTCCCGCCGCTGGGCCCGCCACCGCATGGCCGACGCTCGTGATATCTCTGATGCGTCGGTAGCGCCGGGTCGGTGAGCGGCTCGGCAGGATTTTCGCCTTCTTCGCTTGGTTGGCGGGGGATGCGGCAGCCTGAGCAACCTCGGCCGAGGTTCCGTCTTCGCGCTCTGTGCTTACGTTGATGCGTCCCGCGATGTGTCATGTCTTCTCACGCCTGGCACGCCGGGCTATTGCGGATGCTGCGGTTGTTGCGGATAATGCGATTAGAGGGGTGATGAAGATGACTCGGCAAGCTATCGGCCAGATCCGGCCCGGTGACGTTGACCCGGACGTCGCGAATCGTGCTGCCCGGCGCATCAAGGAATTCCTAGCGACTCATCAAGGATCTGACCCGCTCACGCTCCTCGGCGAACTCGTCGGGGATGACGCCCTCGTCGTCCCCCGCCAGGCCGCCGTCCTGCTAGCACAGATCCTCGGCTTGCTTGCGAATGGCCAGGGCGTCCAGATCATTCCGGACAATGCCGAGCTAACGACCCAGCAGGCAGCGGACATGCTCAACGTCTCCCGGCCCTACCTGATCAAGCTCCTGGAATCCGGGGAGATCCCGTACCGCACGGTCGGCAGGCACCGGCGGATCACCTTCCAGGATCTCCGTGAGTACAAGCGTCGCGACGATCAGCACCGCCGCGGTGTCCTGGACGAGATGGCTGCCCTCAGCCAGGAACTGGACCTGCCCTGACCATGGCCTTCATCGTCGTCTATGACGCCAACGCCATGTACGGCAGCACGCCGCGGGACCTGCTGATCCGCATCGCCAGGGCCGGTCTGGTACAGGCAAAATGGACCGAAGACATCCTCGACGAGGTATTCGGGAGTTTGGCGCGCAACCGTCCGGACATCGCGCAGGAGAAGCTCACCCGCCTGCGCGAGCTGATCAATAGCGCCATCCCGGACTGCCTCGTCACCGGATATGAGCCTCTCATAGAGGGGCTCAAACTCCCTGACCCCAAGGACCGCCACGTGCTCGCCGCAGCCATCACTTCAAACTGACACCTGGAGCACTGCCATTTGGTAAGGCCACCGTATGGCCGAGGCTATGGGCCGGACGTGCGGTGAGGTGTTTCCAGTCGCGCTCGAACCGGGGGAGCGTTTCGAAGGCCGGCATCACTCATCCGCTCAGCCGAGCGAATCGAGGTGAGCGAACATGCCCTCCGCGGACTCGTGGACTCTGCCGCATCCGGCCGTGATGTCCTCGTCGGCTTCCCGCTCGCCCGCCAGCCACCCAGGCGTGAAGAACCACGCCTGATCCGTGGGAATGGACACGTAACCGCGGACCGTGACGGTGCCGTCGGCGTGCACGGCAAATTCCACCTCATCGCCCTCACCGATGTGAAGGGCCTGGCGGATCTCCTCGGGCAGGGTGAGCTGCGCCTTGGGCCGGACCTTCGCCCTGGCCTTCAGGCGAGGCTCCGGTTCCATCTTGGCCGCAGGCATGCCCATAGTGCACTCCAGGAAATCAGATTTTCCTACTCTCCTGCTGTATCACTGTTGGGTGTAGGCCTGACTGGCTGATGTCAGGCTGAGCCTCAGCCCACGGCCCAGGTGCCCGGTTGGAGATGGAGCCACGCAGGCTTTCCGCGCCACAGGCGGCCGCGTACGTAGGGTGTGCGGCGGTGGCGGGAAGCCGCCGGCCCGGCGCTGTGGCTTCCTATCCCCAGAAGATGCCGGTGGGATCGCGGTCGATTTCCTGCAGGATCTCGTCAACGTGCGGTGACGCGGCGAGCCGGTCATAGGGGTGGAAGCGCAGGTTGCGATCGCGCCAGAACAGCGACCAGCGCCCGGTTGCCTTGGTGTAGCGGAGCCGGGCGATCGGGAACCTGGTCCATTCCGCGCCCGCGTCCTGATGCCAGGGCGGCCGGCACTCGACGATCGTCAGGTGGCGGGGCGCGAGATCGCATTCCACTCGGATCTGGTCGCGAAGATGCGCCGGGACACGCTGGTCGCACCAGCGGCGCACTCGGGCCACATCCAGTTCCGGCAGACCTGTCTGCGCCACCCGGACAGTCTGCCAGCATGTGACCCGTCGACGCTTCAGTTCGCGAACGGGGTGCCGCGGAAGAAGCGCACGGGATTGACCTCCTCAGTAGATGGGGGCTGGGAGTAACCTCACGGGGTGGCTGACCTCGCCGGTTATCTGGAGTTGACGGACGGCCAGGCGCGCGAGCAGGTCCGGGCGCTACTGGCGCGCCGTCCGGTCGCGGCGGGCAGGCAGGTCACGTTCGTGCCGGTCGAAACGCTGCTCTGCCTGGCCGCCTCTTTCGTGGTTAACCACCGCCATTTCGGCGGCTCCACCGCGCACCGGGCACCCGAGCCGGTGCCATCCTTGGCCCTCCTGTTCTCCCGGCCGCCGTCAAGTGTGCTGGCGAAAATGGCCAACCTGGACGGTTCCCGTTCTCACGGCGGGCGCTGGGACGTGCTAGCCGGGGCCATCCTCCGCGATGACCCGGCAAGGTTCGGCCGCACCTACCGGCTGCTGCTGTCCGCCGCCCGGGCCGAGGGAATCGGCCCCGGCCGGCTGCCGGATTTCCTGGGCATCGAGCACGGCGGCGAGTTGGCCTTGCTCGGGCAGGAGGAACTCGACATCTCCGCACTGGAAGCCGAACTGCGCGAGCAGATCGCCCGCCACCCGGCCGCCAGCGGATGGCCAGAACCGGAAACCGAACGCATCCTGCTGGCCGCCGCCCGCGTCGGGCAGCACGTCTTCGCCCAGCAGGTGCTGGCCAACTGCGGTAGCCGGTGCGTGTTCTGCGGGCTTAGCCCCGCGGCGTTCGGCGCCAGGCGCATGCTCCTGGCGGGCCATATCAAGCCATGGAAAGACAGCAGCCCCGGCGAACGCCTCGATCCCCGCAACGGCCTGGCCGCCTGCCCAGCCCACGACGTCGCGTTCGACACCGGGCTGCTGTCAGTCAACGGCGGACTACGTATTCACGTCGCCCGTTCCCTGGCCGACGCTGTCCAGAACGACCCACTGGCCAGGCAGTACTACGGGCACCCCCCGCTGGGTGAGGTACTGCTCCTGCCACCCGGCGCCCAGGTCCCGGCCCGCAAATACCTCGACTGGCACCGGCAGAAGATCTTCATAACCTAATCCAGGATCATCAGCGCGCAGCGACCCCCAGCGGATGGCTGCCGGCAAGAAGACAACCGGGACCTTCGCAACCTGCCCAATTACCCAGGGCAGCCTCATGCGCCTGCTCATCCGCGAAGGCCAGCCGGCCGCCACCGCGCAAGCGGTTCTGGCCGGGGCCACCGGCGATGCGCGGCACGAATTCTGGCCCGACGATGCCGGGTACGCGGACGTTCCCATTCAGGGGATCATCGGCCACCGTCAGGTCACCGGCGCTTACCTGGCCCGGCTCGCCCGGGCCCGCGGTTCCCGGCTCGCCACGTTCGACCAGGCGATGGCCGGGCTGCACAATGACGTAGCCGACCTGATCCCCGGACAGCTGACGGCTGAACTCGCGCAAGGGGGTCTGCCGCGGCCGCGATGACCTCCTCGCCGAACTGGCTGATGTGATCATCACCGCTGCCGTGGCAGCGACACATCCTGCGCGGCGGTCAGTCCCGGGGAGACGCCGTCTCCAGGCCTGCATCGGTCGCTGCTTTGAGCAGGCGGTCGTCGTAGCTGACGATGGCGTCCAGGTCCTCGCCGAGAATGCGGGCGGTGGCCAGGTGGATCGCGTCCCGGGAACGTAGCCCTCGATCGGGCTCGTTCATGGCTCCCTCCACGATGTCGTCGTCGATCGCGACGAACGAGAATGCGGGCAGCAGGTCCCGGGCGTCGGGCAGCAGGGTGGGCAGGGCGCGGGTCACGGCCCGGGTGATCTCGATCCGCAGCAGTGCCGAGCTGGCCCATTCGGCATCCGCATGCGCGTCATAGAACGCCGCGAACGCCTTGGAGTGGCTTTCCTCGACGAGGAGCTTGATCACTGCGGATGTGTCCGCGTAGTAGAGGCTCACCAGCGTTCCTCGTCGCGCAGCGCCGCGAGTGCCTCGGAGAGCCGGTCAGTCCCGTCGCCGGGTCGCATCCGGGGCCGGTAGCCAGGGCGGCGGGCCAGGGTGGCCCGCCCGGACGCGACCAGGCGCGCCAGCACCGGGGCAGGCTGGCGTTCCCCGACGGGAACGATCCGTGCGATCAGCCGGCCGTGTTCGGTCACGTCGATCGTCTCGCCACGGCGGACCCTGGCCAGCACTTCACTCGTGTGGTGCCGCAAATCCCGAAGACCCACGGCGTGCGCATCCGCCACCATGAGACAAAGGTATCGTCACGGTGCTGGTCACACCGTCCGCGACCGGTACGCCAGAGTCGCTGCACGACTCCTTTTCCTGCTTGATGTGGGACCGGGTCGTGTGATTGGCAGTAGTTGATTTTGCGGATGCTGGTCGCGCTGCGGTTTTTGTGATCTTGACGGCGGGGGCGGGGTAGCCGTTGAAGGCGCTGCGGCCCGAGTAGCAGGTGGTGTAGGCGCCGGCGTTGCCGATCAGCACCTGGTCACCGGCGCGGGGCGCGGGCAGCTGTACGTGGTCCAGGATGGTGTCCTGGCTGTCGCAGCTGGGGCCGGTCAGCGTGCAGTTGACGAGCGGGCGGTTTTGTGCGGCGGGGATGGTGACGGGGAAGGCCAGCTGGCGGCCGGATTCCAGCGCCTCGATCAGGCCGTGGAACGCGCCGGTGTCCAGGCTGACCCGCAGTGTGCTACCGCGCCACGCGGTGCCGATCACGGTGGCGGCCATGGTCCCGGCCGGGGCGGCGATCGCCCGGCCGGGTTCGCAGGCCACGGTGAGGGGGTAGGGCAGCCGGGCGGCCGCGTAGCTGATCACGGCGGCGTAGTCGGCCAGCGGCGGCGGGTCGGTGTCGTAGCGGACCGGGAACCCGCCGCCTGCGTCGAGCATGGCGAGCCTGATCCCGTCAGCGGCCAGGGCGGTCATGATCTGCGCGCACTGGCGTAGGGGGGCCTCCCACGCCGCGGGGTCCATGGTCTGGGACCCGACGTGGAACGCCAGCCCGTACGGTTTGAGGCCTAGTGATCTGGCCAGCCGGGCCAGCCCGGGCGCCTGCCCCGGCGCGATGCCGAACTTGCCCTGGTCGCCGACCGTGCCCCCGGTGCCGGTGCCGATGCGCAGCAGCACCGCGGACCCGGGAGCATGCCGCGCGATCTTGTGCAGTTCGGTGTCGCTGTCGGCGGCGAACCGCCACACCCCCGCTTTGCGCGCGCGGGCGATGTCGGCGGCGGGTTTGACCGGGTGGGTGAACAGCACGGCCGATGGGTCGGCGCCGGCCCGGATGACCGCCCGGACCTCCGCCCAGGAGGCGGCCTCGAACCGGCAGCCGGCCCGCTGCAGGCAGGCCAGCAACCGCGGATGGGGGTTGGCCTTGACCGCGTAGTGCACCGCTGCCGCCGGGAACGCGGCGGCCAGCTCCCGGAAGCTGCCTGCGGCCCGTGTGACATCGAGCAGCAGGTACGGGGTGGCCGGCCGGGCCGGCCCATGCACTGCCGGACGGCCCCTGGCCGGGGTCGCGTTGCGGAACCTCGTCCGCGCGGTGCCGAGCCGCGGGGTAGGCCGCGGGCTAGATGACCTATGCGTAGGGATGAGCTGCGGACATGAAGCGAGGGCGTCCATGATCATTGTGTGACGAATGACATTGACACCCTCGCGACCGCACTCTATGTGAAAACCGATGACCTGCTGAAGCAGTTCCCGGACCTGGCACCCTGGCGGCCGCAGTCCGGCCTGCAGCCTCAGCTGGCCGATGCCGAGCTGGTCACCCTCGCTGTCATGCAGCCCCAGCGGGGCCTGGCGCCCCGGTCCGGCGGAGCACGTCGATCTGATTATCAGATACCATTGGCGTATGCGGACGATTACGGCGACCGAGGCCTCACGGAACTTCTCTGACCTGCTCGACGCGATCGAGCGGGGGGAGACAGTGACTATCACCCGTGGGCATCATGTTGTCGCTGAGATGAGGCCGGCGCGGCGCCGCACGGGGGCTGATCTGCGGACCGCACTCGATGACATCCCGCCGCCTGATGAACGGTTTGCCGCTGACATCGCCGGGGCAGTCGCGCTTCTCACCAGTGAGGGGACCGATCCGTGGGCCGGCGCCTGATCCTGGACACGAACGTGCTCATCGCCTACGAGCGCGGGACGATCGAGCGGGCCGCACTGGACGCCGACGAGCTGGCTATCGCGGCGGTATCCGTCGCCGAATACCGGGTTGGCATCGAACTTGCTGACAGCGCGGAGCGCGCAGCCGATCGCGCCCGCGCCCTGGCCGTGATCACCTCAGCCGTCGAGGTGCTTGAGTACACCGAAGCGACCGCTGCCTGCCACGCGCGGCTGATCGCGCACGTCCCCCGGGCTGGAGCACCCCGGGGGGCTCATGACCTGATCATCGCCGCGCACGCGCTGCAGACCGAGCGCATCGTACTGACCTTCGACGCAAAAGCCCGCCTCGGAGACCTGCCCGGAGTCAGCGCCATCGACGCGTGAGCCCGCGGGAGAGCTCGTAGCGAGATACCGAGATACGCACGGTCCGTACCGGCAACACTCGGTGCCGGGTCCTGCAGAACGGATTCGACCTAGCGCGCCTGCCACGCCGGTGCCGTGTCAGGCAACCTTTGCCCTCCCCTACAACGGCACGTGAGGGACACTGACTGCGATGAGTGAAGCCCCGTCAGCGCTAGGACCCCGCGTCATTGTCACTGGGCTGGCCGGGTCCGGGAAGAGCACGTTCTCACTCGCGCTCGCTGCCAAGACCGGCTTGCCGGTCATTCATCTTGACCTCCACTTCTGGAAGCCCGGCTGGGTTGCACCGTCGGAGACCGAGTGGCGCGAGAAGCAATGTGGCGTGCTCGCGGGCAACGCGTGGATCGCTGACGGCAACTACTACGAGACACTCGATCTCCGGCTCGAACGCGCGGACACCGTTGTGTTTCTCGACCTGCCCTGGTGGCTTTGCGCAGGACGCGCTTTCCTGCGCGGCTTCCGAATGCCGAGCGAGTTGCCCGAAGGGTGCGACTACTCGGCCTGGCTGCGGTTGCGCGATGAGTGGCGTTTGGCCGTTCGCATCTGGCGAAGACGCCGGTCAGAGCCGGAGCGCGAACACGAAATCATTTCGCGGCACGGTCAGCATGTTACCCTTCACGTGTTCAGATCCAAGCGGACGATCAGGGAATTCCTCGACGGTCTGGACGCCGACCACGTGGAAGCCGACGACGGTTGATCGGACGCCGAGTGACTCGCCCCTAACGCCCGGCCCGGAGTCAGGCCACCAACGAGGCAAACGTTGCCTGACGAGGTACTATCCAGCCGTCGCGGTGCTGGTCACCCCGTCCGCGACCTGGACTAATTGTCCGGAACGCATCATGGCAAGGACCGACTCAATTGCTTCTGCGAAGACCGGTAGATACGCCGTTCCAGAAGCCGGACGCTTCGGTGAGACGTCGATGCCAGCTATTCCCAGATCACGGGTCACGTGCTGCATGAGGCCGCGGGCCTGGCTGGAGATGAGATATTCGGAATCGTTGGCCTCGGCTGCATCGTCGAGCCACGTGAGAATCTCCAGCGCGGCCGGAAAGAGATGGACCCAGGACACGAATGAGGGAATCTTCTTGTCGGAGGGGTCGACTTCGAGGAGGGTTTCCCACTTGTCACGGTAGGCGATGAAGTGACGTTCGTTCCCCGACCATCTGGCTTTGACCACCCTGGAGGTGGCGAGGCTGGTGAGGGTGTCGTTAACGTTCCTCTTGGCGAATCCGCATTCGTCCGAGATCCTCGCCGTATCCAGCGATTCATCGCGAAGCGTAAGCAGTACCCTCATCACTTCCGAGCGGCTACCGGGACCAAAAAGATGCCGCAGCTGGAATGCAAAATTCGCAGGGATCTTTATGTCTGGTTCTCTTGATTTACCGCTTCGGGTGGCGCGGGGACGGATGTATCCGTACTCCGCGAAGGTGGGATCCGGCTCACCGACGAAACCTAGGACGTCTGGACTGAAGACAGGCACGGTCGCGGGGACCTGGCTCGTTACCGACTGACTCTTCAGCCAGTGCGTGGTCGGCGGTTCGCCTGCCCACGCAATGACGGCACTGACTAGGCGCGCATCGACCGGGAATCGGCTACTAAAGTTGCGCAGGCGCTGCATGCTCAAGAGGCGGCGGTTGGCTGCGAGCCAGTCCAGCATCTCGTCGAACAACCGGGGGTCGTGCCGGGCGACCGCGATGGTGAACAGGATGAGAGCCTCAGGATCTATCGCCCAGTCATCCAGGCCCGCGACATTCGCTGAGAGACCTGCCTGCGCCCACTGTCGCCAGGCGAAGTCGAGGAACCCCTGCCGGGTCCTTTCCCTAAGCTCTGAGATCAGCATCTTCGACACCCAGGACGCTGAGAGCCTCCACGAGCACCATCCGGTAACCAGGTGACGGATCTTGAGTCAGAGACCAGCGTGCCGCCGCGACAAGTTCCCCGGTGCTCGGACGAAGTGCCCGGAGATCCGCTTCATGACGTCCCCCAGCTTGATCAACCATGGCAAAGAGCTTGAAGTGAATCTGGTCTACGCGCCCGGCGAAGTGCACGGTAAGGGCCTGGCCGTAGTGCCGCGTCACCACCCGGGTCATGAACCCGGTTGGCAGGCCCCACCTCAGCAGCTCCGTCGGGCCGGGATTCAGCCAGTTCTCATCCAGTTCGAAGTCACGCGCGATGCGATCCCGCGCCGTCCGCAGTGCCTGCGGCAGCGGCTCGGCTGGACGAAGTTCGCCGTTCTCGGCGATCGCAAGCAAGTCCACGTCCCTGGTTGCCCGCTTGACCAGGCCAAGAGCGGTGAGGGCGGAGCCGCCGATCACCACCACTTCCATCTGCTCGCCGAGCGATCGCAGTTGCTCCGCCAGCGCATCGAGGATCACGTCGAGCGTCTCGCTGGTGATCTCCATGCGGTGGAGCATACCAGAGATCAGGATGTTTAAGGCCTCGGATCGAGATGCTTAACACCTCGATTCGAGATGTTAAGCATCCAGCCGATCATTCCAGTGGTTGTCCGGGTCCCTTGGTCGCTGTGGTCTATCCGGCAGTGCGCAGACGAGGCCAGCGCAGGAAACTTCCCCGACTCCGAAGCAGCGACTGGCGGCGGCGCGGGCTCAGGCACCGTGACCTACCAGGTCGATCCGTAAGGCCACAATTTCGTTACTGTGCTAGCTTTTTGCGCCACACTCAGCAGCACTAAAACGAACTGAGCGTAACCGCGCCTTACCGGCCAGCACTAATCATCATCGGAGACGGCAATCCGATCATGTGTTTCTGTTTGACATTGGCGCAAGCGGCTGACGTAACTTTGGACCCACACCGGGAGGCAGGGAGAAGATGATCTCCCAAATTCCTCCCAACCAAGCCGAGAACCCCAGCCTGGCAAGCAGGCTGGGGCCTAAGGAAAGAGCTCGGTCCGCCGCTTGACCTGCGGAGATATCGAGCTCTCCCGCGACGTCGTCCAGGACGCGTTCGAGGTGGCGTGGCGCAAATGGCCGGAGATCCGCGGGTACACCGACGAGCAACGCGTTGGCTGGCTCGTCAGCGTTGCGGCGAGGAAGGCCATCGACACCTTCCGCCGCAACGAGACCGAGCGGACCCACGCGATGGCGGTCTACGAGCATCACCGGCCGGCCGAGCACGACGTCCACAGTCAGTCACTCACGTCGATGGCGGTTGCGCGGTTCAGCAGGGTTATCAGCGAGATGCCGCCCGCGCGTAGCCGCGTGGCCTACCTGTACTGGCGCTGTGGATGGAAGCAGCAGGAGATCGCCCAGGAACTGGGGCTGGCGCGCGCGACGGTCTGTGAACACGTGCGCGCCGCCCGGGCGACGCTGGAGCGCGAGCTCGGCCCTTATGTCCCGTTCGACAGCTGGGTCGCGGTCCGTCACGCCGCGGACCACATCCACCTGGTGGCGATGCTGGCCCGCCAGGACGGCACGCGCCCCCGCCTGTGGAACGACTACTACCAGGTGGGGGAGGCGTGCCGGGCCGCGGAGCAGCGGTTCGGGCTGCGGCAGACCGCGCCCCGCGACCGCACCGCGGCCCGCCGCCCGACCCGCGCTGAGTCGGAGAAGGCCCGCCGCCACGGGTTCCACGAAGCCCGCCGCGTCGCGCTCCGGCGGGCGGTCAGCACCGCGGCAGCCGGGGCGGCGAGCGAGCAGGAGTTCTTCGCCCGGCTGGACCGGGCCGGAGTGCTGGTCCGCAAGCGGTTCAGCACCCGTAACCCCGGCCAGGTCACCGGGTACGCCGTGGCGCTGACTGGAGATACCGCCCGGGAGGGTGGCCCGGTGTGGTTCGGCGGCGGGAAGCTCGCCGCGGACCTGACCCTGCCCAAGCTGCGCTGCCGCTGGGACCCCGCCCGCACCCGGGCCGCCGAGGGATTCACCGCGGCCGAGCGGAACGCGATCTGGGAGCATGCCGCCCGCACCGCCGACGCCGCGGCCAGGAACATCCGCTTCACCGGCCCGGACGATCCGGCCGCGGCCGATGCCGCCTGGGCTGCGGCCGACACGCTGCACGCGGCCGCGGCGGCGCTGGGCAGCCGGGTGCTCCGCCAGGCGGCCGATTCCTTCGACCGGGCCGCGCGGGCCCCGTACGGCCGGGTGCCTCCGGTCGTGGCTCGGGACGGGATCGGCCTGCGCCGGTCAGCCCGGCTGCTGTCCCTGGCCGCGTCCGCCGGTGACGAGACGGTCCAGGCCCAGATGAGGCTCGTTCT
Source organism: uncultured Actinomycetes bacterium (assembly GCA_963782185.1). Classification (GTDB taxonomy): domain Bacteria; phylum Actinomycetota; class Actinomycetes; order Streptosporangiales; family Streptosporangiaceae; genus RYN-230. The sequence continues at coordinate 47,786 of CAWAJB010000027.1, read as the reverse complement.
CCAGCTCTCCCGGCTCGCCCGGGCGGTCGCTGAGCTACGGGAGGCGCAACGGCACGCCGCTCAGGCCGCTGCCGCCCGCCAGGCCGCCGGGGAACTGCGCGCCGCCTGGCGCGCTTCTACCTCATGGCCACCGGAGGAGCTGGCCAGCGCGCGCACCGCGGCCGAGCGGGTCTGCCTGGACTTCCCGATCCCGCCGGGCCCGGCCCGGCCCGGAACCGGGCCGCAAGCCGGCGCGCACCGCTCTGGGCCACGTCCCTCATACCGGCCGCCAGCCCCCTCGCGGCGCGGTCCGGGCCGGTAGCCCTGCTGGCGGATACCCGCGGCAGCACAGCAGGAAAAACCACCAAGATTCCGCAACGACAACCGCCTGCACGAAATGCCCTTGCCTTAGGCGGGTGACTCCATGTACACGGTACCCCGGGCATTATCGAAGCTAGCGATCGCAAATCCGCCCAGCAGGCCAGCATGCGCACCGATCTGAGCAGGCACGATCTGCACCGTGATGTTGCTGCGGCACGACGTGTCGGCCAGGTGTAGCAACTGGTCATACATGATCTTGCGTGTCCCGATGAGCCGGTGCAGCACGGCCTCATCCAGAACCACCCACAGTGTCGGCGGCGCTCGATCGGTCGAGGATCGTCTGCCGTTCCAGCCGGGCGGCGACCAGCTCTCCCAGCTGGTCCTCGGTCGTCTCCGGATCAGCGGCGAGGATGGCCTGCGCGTACTCAGCGGTCTGCAGCAGGCCAGGCACCAGCAATGGCTGCCACCAGCATATGGACGTCGCTCGCCGCTCACAGTCAACCCACTCCGCGAACCACGATGGATAGCCGCCGTCCCAGCGGCGGGCCAGCTGGTAGAGCCGCCCGAACAGTCCGCCCGCGTCCGGGAAGGCCCGGTCGCAGGCCTCCGCGAAGTCCTGCGCAGGTGCCCGCTCGCCGGTTTCGACCTTGCCGACCTGGGCGCCGGAGTAGCCCAGCCGCTGACCTAACTGATCCTGGCTGAGCCCGGCCGCAATTCGCGCCCGGCGCAGTTCGGCGCCGAAGAACTGTAACGGTCCCGCGCTGGGGTCAAGCTCACGTACCAGCGGCACCTTCGCCCCGCTTCCCGGACGGCCCGGACGCCGATCGTCACGTTCGGACACGTCCTGACGACAGCCTGTCTTGGCTACCGATCGTAGAGCCGCCCGATCAGGATGGCTAATTGAAATCAGCCGCCGCCATCCGGACGTTAGTTAAAGGAGCGGGAGAAGGCATGCGTGAGACCTCCACGGCCCCGCTGATCGGCTGGTCCCGTGCTTTCCCCGCCACTGCGGCGCAGGTCCGGGAGGCACGCCAGTTTCTGACCGGGATACTGGACGGCCACCCTGCTACGGACGATGCCGTTCTTTGTCTCTCTGAGCTGGTCACGAACGCCATCGTGCACAGCCGATCCGGTGGACCAGGCGGCCATTTCCGCGTCCGTGCCGACGTGCACGGTAGCCGCGTGCGGGTGGAAGTCTCCGACCAAGGCGGCCCCTGGGAACGGTACGCGAAAGAAGACGAGCAGAATGGGCGCGGCCTGCTGGTCGTCGCCCAACTGGCCCGCAACTTCGGGCGCACCGGCGACGACCAGGCAGGGTGGACGGTCTGGTTCGAGTGCGCGTGACCACCGGCCAGGACCGCGCCGACTCGCAGCCCGTCGCAGCCATCACCCGCCCGGCCCAGCCCCAGACCTTCATCCTCGACGGCCAGCGACTGCGCCAGCTACGCCGCCAGCGTGGCCTGTCGCAGGAAGAACTCGCCGGCCAAGCCGGGGTGAGCCTGACGACGGTGGCCCGTTTGGAACGGCAGTCGTGCGCATCGTGTCGTGGCTGGACTCTGGGTCGGCTTGCTCGGGCGCTCGGTGAGCATCCAGCCACCACCACGCTCTGCCCATCTGGCGGGTAGGGGTTGAGCAGCAGTACACCGCCGCATGGCTGGACGGCGCGGTCCGTTCCTGCTTGTCATCCACGTCATGCCCACCAGCCCGCGGAAGGGAACCGTGATGCCTGAGCGCCAGCCGCTGCGGGTCAGCGACGATAGCCCCATCGGCCCGGACGTTGATCTTGAGCGGGATGACATCAGGCTGGCCGATGGGACCCGGCTCACCTCCGACATCGCCGCAGGCATCGCCGAGGACGTGCGCCGGGCGGCTGGGCGGCCATCATTGACCGGACCGGGCCGGCGGCTTATACCCGGTCTATCCGCACGATGGTGATCAGGTCCCCTTCGACCTCGTACAGCACCCGGTAAGGGCCGACGCGCAGCCTGCGGTAGGCACCGCGGAGGAACGCGCCCGGAGGCGCCGGATCGTCAGCTAAGGCTTCCACGGCGCGGTTGACGGCCATCATCCCGGCCTGATCAGCCATGAAGCGGGCGAAGGTCGCCTGGGCGATCTCTGACCAGATGATCCTCACCGGGAGCCGTCGAACACCTCAGCCATGAACTCCTCGTGCGACTTCCGGCCCGGCCGCCCGGCCGCCTTCCACGCCTCATGCTCGGCGATGGCGGCGTCGATCTCGGCTTCCTCGACCTGCACGGCGGATGCGCGGTCACGCAGGGCCTTCAGCGTGTGGTACTCGTGCATCGGAACCACTACAGCGGTCTCCCCGCCGAGGCGGATGACGTCGTGACTGTCATGCTCGGAAGGCTGCGCGCTCATGCCACGATGCTAACTCGCCGCGCTGCCAACCCGGCCGTCCCTTCGGCGCGGGCGCGCCGAAACCCCACGGTTCGAGGCGCTGCTGAGGGCGACACTGACGCGGCCTGGGACGCTGCCCAGCACGGCGGATGCACCCGCCGGCGCTGGCTTGAAGTGGCCCGCGCCCGCGCGAGACAGCACCCTGCTGACGCCATCCCCGTCCTCGAGCAGGAGATCTTGCGCGCCATCGAGGGTGCCAAGCGCTCCGCGTACCGGGCCGCCGCCGAGCTGGCCAAAGAGCTGCGCGGTTATGCCGAGCGCGCCGGCCAGACCGTCGAATTCGCGGCGTGGATAGGCAAGGTCCGCACTGACAACTCCCGGCGCCGGGCCCTGCAGAACGAATTCGACCTGGCGCGCCTGCCACGTTAGCCAGCCGCCATGGTGGCTGGTCACCGCGGCGTGGCCAATCAGCCGCGACGAAAGCAATCTCGGCTTGCACTTCCAGGTCGGTGCCAGCTCCTGCTCTACGGCGCGCGGGAGGCCATTCCCTATGCCGGTGCGCCGAAAATTCAGGATGCTGAAGGCCCCGAAGTGAGCTGCTGAAATCCCGATCCGCAGGTGTGCCGGGCTTGGGGGTGCGGGGTGTCTTGCTGTTCTAGGATCGGTTCCCGTGCAGCCCGATGAGCATCTGGAATCTGTACGTCTGCTGCGGGAGCGGGGGCAGACCCCCAAGCAGATCGCCCGTGCGCTGGGGATCAGGCCCGGCGAGGCGGCCCGCCTGGTTCGCGTCGCGGCTGCCGGGGCGCAGGCCGAAGCGCCAGGGCCCGCGCTGGCCGGCTGCTGGATCAGCCCGGGCTGGAGCACTGGCCTGACCGTCTGCGGTCATCCCGATTGGCTGCTGCACGAGGATCCGGCCGCGGGGATCGACGGCCTCGCCGCGGTGCTGGTCGCCCGCAAGCACAGGCATGGCAAGGTCTCGGTTTGCGGCTATCTCGCCGATCTCTACTGTCTCGGGGTGAAGAACGCCCTCGGCCCGGAAATCATGGACGACCTTGGCGTGGCGGGGTTCGTCCGCGACTTCTTCTCCGGATACGACGGTGATCCGGTCGAGGTGCCCATCGAGCTGGCCCGCGAGGTGGTGCTGGGTTCGGCCGAGTACGCGCGCAGCCTCGGCTTTGACCCGCACCCCGACTTCGCAGCCGCCGAGGGACATCTCGGCCCGTGGACCGGCCCGGGCGCCATCACCTTCGGCAAGGACGGCAAGCCGCTGTACATCTCCGGTCCCTATGACGATCCGCGCCCGGTCATCCGCACGCTGGAGCGCACCGTCGGCCGCGGGAACTTCGAGTACCTGGTGGCTGCCGGATAAACCGGCCAGCGCTGGAGCGTGATCCCTGCGACGACGGGCGACTCTGCGCGGCGCCGTGGCGGGTCAAGCACAACCGGCGCGGCGATCCCGGGCGGCCAAGGACGCATCATCGCATCATGATGAAGTGAAGTTATACTTCTGGTATGCGCACTACCCTCGACATCCCTGATGATCTTCATGCTCAGGCGGTCGCGATCGCCAGGGATACCCATCAGTCGCTGAGCCAGGCCGTTGCCGGGCTTATCCGCCGGGGACTCGGCTCGGGCCAGCCTGGTGAGATAGCGAGAAGTGCCCGTACTGGCTTGCCCGTCGCGCACCTCGGCAGGACGATCACCAGTGAGGACGTCAGGCGGCTTGAGGACGACGATCAGTGACCGTCCTGCTCGACGCGAACGTGCTCATCGCCCTGCTCGTCGATGATCACGTTCACCATGTGGCGGCTGAGAACTGGTTCGTCGGCACCAGCGGGACCTTCGCGACCTGCCCAATTACCCAGGGCAGCCTCATGCGCCTGCTCATCCGCGAAGGCCAGCCGGCCGCCACCGCGCAAGCAGTTCTGGCCGGGGTCACCGGCGATGCGCGGCACGAATTCTGGCCCGACGATGCCGGGTACGCGGACGTTCCCATTCAGGGGATCATCGGCCACCGTCAGGTCACCGGCGCTTACCTGGCCCAGCTCGCCCGGGCCCGCGGTTCCCGGCTCGCCACGTTCGACCAGGCGATGGCCGGGCTGCACAATGACGTAGCCGACCTGATCCCCGGACAGCTGACGGCTGAACTCGCGCAAGGGGGTCTGCCGCGGCCGCGATGACCCCCTCGCCGAACTGGCTGATGTGATCATCACCGCTGCCGTGGCAGCGACACCATCCTGCGCGGCGGTCAGTCCCGGGGAGACGCCGTCTCCAGGCCTGCATCGGTCGCTGCTTTGAGCAGGCGGTCGTCGTAGCTGACGATGGCGTCCAGGTCCTCGCCGAGAATGCGGGCGGTGGCCAGGTGGATCGCGTCCCGGGAACGCAGCCCTCGATCGGGCTCGTTCATGGCTCCCTCCACGATGTCGTCGTCGATCGCGACGAACGAGAATGCGGGCAGCAGGTCCCGGGCATCGGGCAGCAGGGTGGGCAGGGCGCGGGTCACGGCCCGGGTGATCTCGATCCGCAGCAGCGCCGAGCTGGCCCATTCGGCATCCGCATGCGCGTCATAGAACGCCGCGAACGCCTTGGAGTGGCTTTCCTCGACGAGGAGCTTGATCACTGCGGACGTGTCCGCGTAGTAGAGGCTCACCAGCGTTCCTCGTCGCGCAGCGCCGCGAGTGCCTCGGAGAGCCGGTCAGTCCCGTCGCCGGGTCGCATCCGGGGCCGGTAGCCAGGGCGGCGGGCCAGGGTGGCCCGCCCGGACGCGACCAGGCGCGCCAGCACCGGGGCAGGCTGGCGTTCCCCGACGGGAACGATCCGTGCGATCAGCCGGCCGTGTTCGGTCACGTCGATCGTCTCGCCACGGCGGACCCTGGCCAGCACTTCACTCGTGTGATGCCGCAGATCCCGGAGACCGACGGCGTGCGCATCCGCCACCATGAGACGAATGTATCACAAAATTGTGGCTACAATCGCTCGCGAGTTACAAGGTTGCTTGCTAGCCTGGGTGGTAGGCATGAGCTGCCAGCCTGGGAAGGAAACGTTCATGACGGTGCAGGATTTCGAGCGGGCACGGAAAGTGTTCAGCGAGAAGCTGCATGCCAGCGACGGCCTCCGGCACTACCTAGAGGTCGTTGTGCCCTCCCATGCCCAGGTGAACCTCGAGGACAGTGGGCTGTGGTCGGCCTCTCTGCCAGGCGTGCCGCTTTGGGCTGAGGCGCCTACGTACGAGGCAGTAATCGACGCCATGATCAGCGAGTTGCGAGAGTACGCGGCAGAGTGGCGGGAGGAACTGTTCGAGGCACCGAACCATCGAGAGAACTGGGGCTTGGTGCTACTCGTGGAGATCAGCTCGAACCAGCAGCTCGCGGAGTGGCTTGGCTGCACCCTGTGACCCCATCGCGCCGTGACCTTCAGGCGTTTGTCCGCGCCGACCTCTGGGAGCCGAAGCAGACAGCCACGGGGAAGGCGCATGGCGATCATGACAGGTACAGGAAGCAACTTCCCGATGGCTCCGTGCTGAACACGAAGATCTCCCATCCTGTCGATAACACCTCACTTGGCACCTTGTGGGAGTTGACGATTAGGTCGCTGCAGCTTCAGGTGACTGAGGAACAGTTCTGGGACTGCATCGCCTCGGGTAAGCCAGTAGACAGATCGAACCCGTTCATTGGTGATCCGGTTGCTTCCGACCTGCCGACCTGCGATCTGCGGATGTTGGCGGGCCGCTATCTCGGTGTGTACGGCGATGCGGTCGATGAGATGGGTCTCCGAGAGATCATTCGCCGACTGAACGAGATCCGCCGCCATCGTGACGAGGCTCAGCAGCCGTAACGTCTTGCCAAACTTCCGTTCGCATCTGACCGGGATGGCGCATCCGACGCTTATCCGCCACTCCAGAGTTTCACGAGAAGCGATCGCCAGGGCTATGGCTCGCGACTCCGTCTATCCACGATTTGAAGAGTGTTCTTCGCTTTGCGATAACGCCAGCGTGAGAGGCGCGCAGGGGCCGGGTCCCGGCTGTAGCTTGGGTTGCATGTTCGCCGAGCCGGTCCGGGCTGAGGATCCGGATGACCCTGAGGTCATTCTCCGGGACCTGCCCGAGCACGAACGGGCGGAGTTCCTCCGTCAGTATCGCGAGGCCGTGGAGGCCGCACAGGACCCGGCCGGCTATCGGCAGCTACGACGGCTCCTGCATGCGTGGAGGCTGACGGCCTTTGCGACCAGCCAGCCCGGTTACTACGAGGAACTGGCGGCAGTGCGCAACGGCACCGCGCAGACGAGGCCAGCGGAGGAAGCCTTCCCGGACTGGCAGCAGCGGCTGGCAGCAGCGGCTGGCGGCGGCGCGGGCCCAGACACGTTGACATACCGGGTCGATCCGTAAGGCCACGCTTTCCTTACCGCGCCAGCTTTCTCCACCGCAGCCAACAACACTAAAACGAACTGTGCATAACTGCACCTCACTAGCCAGCACTAATCATCACCGGAGACGGCAATCCGATCACGTGCTTCTTGTTTTACAGTGGCACGAGGGATTGACGTAACTTTGAGCGCGATCCCATAGTGCCAGGTGAGACGCAGGAAGTCGGCGGGTGGCTCGGGCAGCTTGCGTGCAGAAAGAGCGGAGTGACAATGGCTGACCAGCTGTATACTGCAGCAGAGGCGGCAGGCATCCTCAAGGTTCGTGAGTCGTGGCTCAAGACAAAGGCTGCGGCGCGGTTGATTCCATGCACGTTCATTGGCAAGCATCGGCGGTCTCCCCGCCGAGGCGGATGACGTCGTGACTGTCATGCTCGGAAGGCTGCGCGCTCATGCCACGATGCTAACTCGCCGCGCTGCCAACCCGGCCGTCCCTTCGGGACGGGTGCGCCGAAACCCCGCGGTTCGTGATTTCCGGGATCGCATCAGGCGTGGCTCCGGGCTCCTGACACACCGGCCGTCCCCGATGAGCCGCCGTCGCTGCGGCGAATACCCGGCGAAGTCGCTGGATTGCCTGGACCGCCGGCCGGTGACGGGTTCCCACTGGCCTACGGTGGTACACGCCGGCGTAATCGAACATCCAACAGAGCCGCGGCGGTGCGCAACGACCGCGCAGACAAGGCCAGCAAAGGAACCTTCCCGGACTGGCAGCAGCGACTTGCTGCGGCGTGGGCTCAGGCAGTGAAGTGAGCGGCGCGTGCTGTCGGCTTTCGCGGCCTCGGCCTCGTTGTTCCGCAAGACCTCGTGCGCCGTGTCGTACGTGCACGGCCTGCTATTACCGCAGCACGCGCTTAACTTCCCAGTGCACGACGAGCGGCACCCACACCATCCGCGCCGTCACGGATGTGCGGATGGATACCGGATGGAAGGCTGCACCAGAAGATGGCTAGCTGGGCGGGCATGCGCTACGCGGTGGTGGACGTAGAGGGCAACGGCCAGCAGCCACCCGATCTCGTCGAGGTGGCGGTGGTGCCCATCGCCGCGGGCATCATTGGTGCGCCAGCTAGCTGGCTCGTGAAGCCCCCGCGTCCGGTCAGCCGTACCGCCGCCCGCATCCACGGCCTGACGAACGAGGCCCTAGAGGCAGCGCCAGCCTTTGCTGACATCGAAAGCGAAGTTCGAGAGGCGCTTGATGCCGACGTTTTGGTTGCGCACAACGCGCACGTCGATGTCGGCGTGCTGCGGCGCCATCTCGGCGGGTGGGAGTGCCCCGAGATCCTTGACACTCTCAAGCTCGCCCGACGACTGCTGCCGGGCCAGGTGAGTTACAAGCTCGGCGCGCTGGTCACAGCGTTCTCGCTGGCTGATAGCCTGCCCTCCGGCCTTGTCCCGCATCGCGCCACCTTCGACGCCCTGGTGACGGCGCGGCTGTTCGTACAGCTTGCCACCCGGCACGACGGGAGCTCACTGTCGCTCGGCGAGCTTCGCGGCCCAGAGTCAGGAGGCGACAGGGATGCAGAGACCCTTTTCTAAAGATCCTTAATGGCGAAGATTACAGACGCTGGTGATGGTGGCGGACCGTGTGGCACGTCCCTGTCCCGAGGCCCCGGGTTTGGCCGTGTTCGCATGCTCCTCGCGTGGCGAACGCCGCGCGGAGCGAGTCGCCCCAGCAGATACTGGCTGACATGGTTCTGGATGGTTTCGTTCGTGCGCTCGATGGCTTCGAGGCCGTGCTCGCTGGAGTTGCGCCTACCCGCTGGGACGCGCCGTCACCGTGTGCGGGCTGGTACGCCGTCGATGTCGCTGGTCATGTGATCAGTGACCTGCGGGCGGTGGAGGCATACGCGACTGGGCGCGACGAAACAGCGAGTGTCCCTGATCCGCGATCTGCCGCCGGGGATGATCCGCTGGGCGCATGGCGCGCGGCGCGCGCTGACATGATGGCGGCACTGGGCTCCGCGGCGCTGGCCCGGCCTGTGTCACAGCCGTGGGGTGAGCCGGTATCGCTGAGCGGGTTCCTTGAGCGGTACCCGATGGAGTTCCTCGTGCATACGTGGGATCTGGCCCAGGCCACGCGCCAGGCCGCCGCACTGGATTCAGATCTGGTACGCGATGCGCTGGAACCAGCGCGCCAGTTCGCTCCCATGGCCCGGAGCTTCGGCTTGATCGGCCCCGAATGCGCCGTGGCCGAGGACGCCGACGATCTGACCCGGCTACTGGCGATCCTCGGCCGCCGTAACGCCGACGGTTAAAGATCTTTAGCGCGATCTCGGGCGGCCAAGGACGCATCATCGCATCATGATGAAGTGAAGTTATACTTCTGGTATGCGCACTACGATCGACATCCCTGATGATCTTCATGCTCAGGCGGTCGCGATCGCCAGGGATACCCATCAGTCGTTGAGCCAGGCCGTTGCCGGGCTTATCCGCCGGGGACTCGGCTCGGGCCAGCCTGGTGAGATAGCGAGAAGTGCCCGTACTGGCTTGCCCGTCGCGCACCTCGGCAGGACGATCACCAGTGAGGACGTCAGGCGGCTTGAGGACGACGATCAGTGACCGTCCTGCTCGACGCGAACGTGCTCATCGCCCTGCTCGTCGATGATCACGTTCACCATGTGGCGGCTGAGAACTGGTTCGTCGGTACCAGCGGGACCTTCGCGACCTGCCCAATTACCCAGGGCAGCCTCATGCGCCTGCTCATCCGCGAAGGCCAGCCGGCCGCTACCGCGCAAGCGGTTCTGGCCGGGGTCACCGGCGATGCGCGGCACGAATTCTGGCCCGACGATGCCGGGTACGCGGACGTTCCCATTCAGGGGATCATCGGCCACCGTCAGGTCACCGGCGCTTACCTGGCCCGGCTCGCCCGGGCCCGCGGTTCCCGGCTCGCCACGTTCGACCAGGCGATGGCCGGGCTGCACGATGATGTAGCCGACCTGATCCCGGACAGCTGACGGCTGAGGTCTTATCCGGGGACGGAGAAAGTTATGTGGGATCAGATCAGTGACCTGCACGCCTGCCATCGGGAAGTCCCGGTCGAGATACAACTGCTCAAGCTGACCGAGGAGACCGGCGAGGCCGCGGAAGCGTTCATCGGCATGCACGGCCTGAACTCGCGCAAGGGGGTCTGCCGCAACCGCGATGACCTCCTCGCCGAACTGGCTGATGTGATCATCACCGCTGCCGTGGCAATGACCGGCGTCACTGGGGGAGATGTCGAAGAGGCCCGGAGCCATCTCGAACAGCGACTGACGGTCGTGACCGAGCGAGCCAGGCGCTGACGGCGCGACAAACCGGCCGGCTGTCACGGCCGGAAGGCCATTTTAGGCCGCAGAAATTTCTGACACCCAGTGGTACTAAACGAACCATGGCGGACTAAGCGGAACTAATTACGGTCGCAGGCGGTCATTGGATCACGTTCACATCATTATGCTGCTGGGGCGCAAGACCTGGCAGTTGTTCTCGCGGCTCTGGCCGGGACGCGACGACCCGTTCTCTGCGCGGATGAACGCCGTGCCGAAACTGGTCGCTTCCCGCACGCTGACCGACGTGTCGGCGTGGGCGAACTCGCGAGTCGCCGACGGCGACATCGCCGGCACCGTCAAGAGCGAGCAGCGCGATGTGATCATCACCGGCAGCCTGAGCGTCGTGCGCGCGCTGATGGCCGGGGACCTGATCGATGAGTACCGGCTGCTGACCTTCCCCACGATCCTCGGCACCGGCGAGCGGCTCTTCCCCGCCGGCAGCCCGCCCGCGTACCTGGAGCGCATGTCGGCCGAGCGGGCCGGCGCCGCCGTCCTCACCCGGTACGGGAAGGCAGCACGATGAAGGCCTGCTTCCTTATCCTGTACGAGACCCCCAGCCGACCTCCTAACCTCACCGGCTGACCGGGCTGGACCGCCGCGGGAAGCGGCCGTCCAGCCCCATCCATCACCCTGCTGGTAGAAGGCTTGGCCAGCGCCGTTGGCCGCACCCGCCACCGGATCCCGTCAATGAGCTGTTATCGCGTCGCCATTGGTGTCCTTGTTCCTCAGCGCCGGGCATGAGCGCGGCGAGAGTCATCGCAGCACCTCGTCCAGGGTCGCCAGGGCGTGGCCGACGTCGTCGCTGCTGTTGTAGAAGTGCATGGAGAAGCGGGTCGAGCCGACGCGCGGGGAGACGATCACGCCGCGCTCGGTGAGCGCGGCGGCGATGGCCTCGCCGTCGTGGCCGGGGAAGCGGGCGGTGACCGTGCCGGCCCGGCGGGCCGGGTCGCGGGGGGTGAGCAGGCGCGCGCCGCGCTGGGCCAGCCCGTCGGCGAGCTGGCTGGCGAGCTCGCGGTTGTGCCCGGCGACCTCAGCCAGGGACAGGTCGGAGATGTAGCCGATAGCGCGGCCGAGCGCGATCGCTGCGGCGTAGGACATGGTGGAGTACTCCATCCGCCGTGCGGTGGCGGCCAGGGGAAGCCACCGGGCGTCGAGGGAGTAGGGGTGCTCGGTGCTGCGCCAGCCCACCAGCGGTGGCCGGAATTCGCTGAGCAGGGTGGGGCTGAGGTAGCAGACCGCAGCGCCGAAGGTGCTGCACAGCCACTTGTAGGACCCGGAAATGAGGACGTCCACGCCGGAGGCGGTCACGTCGATCGGCACCTGCCCGGCGGACTGGGTCGCGTCCACGATCAGGACCGCTCCGTTGTCGTGCGCCAGGGCCGCGAGTTCGCCCAGGTCGAGCAAGTGGCCGGTGAGGTACTGGATATGGCTGATGCAGATCGCCGAGGTGGCGGAGTCCACGCTGTCGGCGATCTTGTTCACGTCGAAGCTGTCCGGGTCATCCAGCACGCCGACCAGCCGGACCTGGCAGCCGGTGTCCTCGGCGATGCGGTGCCAGGGGTAGGTGACGCTGGGGAAGTCCACCTCCGAGGACACGATGTTCTGGCCGCGGCCGGGCCGCAGCCACCAGGCCACCTGGTTCAGGGCCTCGGTGAAGCTGGTGGCGATCGCGATCGTGTCCGGGCTGGCGCCGAACAGCGCCGCGGCGCCGTGGCGGGCGTCGTCCAGGATGCCGATCTCGGTGTCCTCGTCCATACCGGTGGTCCCGGCCTGCGCCAGCTCGAGCTCGAACTCGTGCGCGGGGGTCACGACCGAGGCCGGGACCAGGCCGGCGGAGGCAGTGTTGAGGTAGGTGAGCCGGTCCAGGACGGGGAAATCCTCGCGGCGCAGCCCGGGCACGGACATGGCCTCACTCCTTCATCGTGCCTCGTCTTGCCAGATTGCCGGACAATATGGCAATCTAGTGCACGACAGGCAAGGCTTCAAGGGAGGAGACTGGGTGGTCCGGGTCCTTGACCGCGATGACGTCCGGCGCCTGGTCAGCATGGCGGACGCGATCGCGGCAGTGCGCGAGGCGCTCGCGGCGGCAGACCGGGGCGGCGCGGTGATGCCGGAACCGTTCGGGATGTACCTGCCCGATGCTGGCGGCGAGCTGCACGTGAAGGGTGCTTACCTGACCGGCGCGCCGGTGTTCGCGGTCAAGACCGCGACCGGGTTTTACCGCAACGCCGAGCTGGGGCTTCCGGTCAGCGGCGGGATGACCATGGTCCACGACGCGATGACGGGCGCGCTCCGGATGCTGATCGCCGATGGCGGGCTGCTCACCGAGCTGCGGACCGCCGCAGCCGGGGCGGTTGCCGCTGACCTGCTGGCCCGGCCCAGCGCGCGGTCGGCGGCGGTGATCGGCACCGGCGGGCAGGCCCGCTACCAGCTGCAGGCACTGCTGAAGGTGCGCCCCATCGAGCAGATGACGGTCTGGGGCCGCCGCCGCCAGGCAGCCGAGCAGTACCGGCGCGACATGGCTGCGGCTGGCGTACTGGTCTCCATCGCCGCCACCGCCCGCGAGGCGGTCCAGGGCGCCGAGGTGGTCATCACCGCGACCAGCAGCACCGGGCCCCTTATCGAAGCCGGCTGGCTGGCCCGTGGCGCGCACGTGACCGCGGTCGGCTCCGACATGCCGCACAAGCAGGAACTTGACCCGCAGGTCCTCGTGACAGCGGGCAAGTATGTGCCGGACAGCATCGACGCCGCTGCGGCGTCAGGCGAGCTGCACCACGCGCTGGAGGCCGGCCTGCTGGAGGTGGGTTCGGTGTATGGCGAGCTGACTGCCGTGGCGTCGGGGCGGTTGGCCGGCCGTACCGCCGACGATGAGCTGACCGTGGCCGACCTGACCGGCCTGGGCATTCAGGACGCGGCGGTGGCCGCCCTCGCCGCCCGGCTCGCCGGTGAGCACGGCGTCGGCCGGGACGTGTCGCTGGGAGACTGGTGACCGTGGCGAGCCCGATCACCGGCCTGGGCGCGAGCATTCAGCGGCGGAGCACCACCGAGCAAGCCGCCGAAGCCGTCCGGCAGGCCATCTTGTCCGGCCGGCTGCTGCCGGGCATGCCGCTGCGCGAAGCCGCCGTCGCTGCCGAACTCGGCGTCTCCCGCAGTACCCTCCGCGAGGCCGCGCGGACCCTCGCCAGCGAGGGCCTGGTCCGCTACCAGATGAACCGCGGCATCGTCGTCGCGGATATCACCGGGCCGGATGCCGCAGACATCTATGCTGCCCGCGCCCCCGTGGAGTTGGCCGCAGTGGACGCCCTCACCGGGCACCGGGACCCGGCGGTCTACGGGAACCTGGCCGACCTGGTTGAGCAGATAGAACGCGCCTTCAGCCGCGGCGACGTCGCCGCCGTGCTTGACGGTGACCGGCTCTTCCACGCCACCCTGGTCGCGGCTACCGGCAGCCCCCGGCTGCGCCGCTTCCATGGACAGCTCCAGCAAGAGCAGCGCCTCGCCCTGGCGCTGGCCGAGCGCTCCAGCCGTGAACTCGGCCGGACCGCAGACGACCACCGCCAGCTGCTTGACGCGCTGCGCGGCAACCGGGCACAAGCCCGGGCGCAGCTCACCGCGCACCTGCAGGCCGGCGCCGCCGAGCTGCAACGACTACTCGACCTGCTTGCCCATCGGAAAGAAAGAGAGACAACCGTGGCTGACCACCAGTAGCGCAGCCACGCAGGGCTTGCCCGGGCGCTCGGTGAACACCCAGCCACCACCACGCTCCGCTCACCTGGTGACTAGCAGGATCTAGCCGTGATCGTGCAGCACAACTACTGGCGTGCACTAGCAGTTCGGCACTATCGGACAGATCTGTCAGGCGCCATTCCACAGCACCAGCCGCCATGCCAGAGGAGGTGTCGGCCTCCTCGACGTCGGCACTGGGGCCGGATATGGCGTTAATCGCGGTGCCGGGCGCCAGGTATGAGGTGATGGCCAGCGTGGCTGGTACGGTTAATCAGACTAGCATCTGCGAAGGTTTCCTGCAATAATCGGCGCATGAACTCGTCCAACCCTGTCCGTGGTTCCTCCGTGTTGCTCGCGTTCCGGGCGAAGAACGTTCGATCGTTCCGGGATGAGATTGAGTTGTCGCTCCTCTCGACGCGGCTGGCGGAAGAGGATGTCGTTCGCTCCGTGACCTGGCGTGAGGGGGGCCGGCCTATCGGGGTGCTGCCCGTGGCCGGCGTGTTCGGCGCTAACGCGTCCGGCAAGTCCAATGTCGTGAAGGCGATGGACGACATGAGGGGGCATGTCCTGCACTCCTTCCGTACCGGGAGCCCGACAGGCGGGATTGCCCGGCGCCCGTTCCTGCTCGACCAGGCGGCGCAGCGGGAGGCGTCACGATTCGAGGTTGACCTGGTTCTGGAGGGTGTGCGCCACGAGTACGGGTTCGCTCTCGATGACGATCAGATTCTGGAGGAGTGGGCCTACCGCTATCCACACGGGAAAGCCGTGCGGCTGTTTCATCGTTGGGGCAATGAGGTTGAGCTTGGCGCCGCTGAACGTGTCAAAGGCCGCGCGGTCCTGGAGCTGCTGCGCCCGAATGCCTTGTTCCTGTCCACAGCTGCCTCCGCCAACCACCCGGTGTTGCTCCCGGTTTATGCCTGGTTTGCACGAAACCTCCGGCTCGCCGAGGCGAGCAGCCGCCAGTTCCGGCAGGCACTGACCACCCAGTTGCTGGATGACGATGCGCGCCGCGGCCAGGTGCTCGCACTGCTGCGGGCGGCGGACTTGGGTATCACCGGGGCGAAGAAGTACCAGCTTGACCCGGTCGTGAAAGACCGCCTGCAGCGCGCCGTCCGCATCCTGGCCGGGCAAGAGGGCGACCTTGATAGCGCCGAAGAAGGCCCAGCCTTCGATCAGCTGGGAGTGCGCCTCACTCATCGCGGCGCAGCGGGCGACATCGAACTCGATGCACAGGACGAGTCACTCGGCACTCTTGTCTGGTTTGGCCTTGTCGGCCCGGTCATTGAGGCACTCGCCGACGGCGCGGTCCTGCTCGCGGACGAACTCGACGCCAGTCTCCACCCTGCTCTGGTCGCGGAGACAATCCGCCTGTTCCAGGATCCGAAGTCCAACCCGCGTCGCGCCCAGCTCGTGTTCAACACGCACGACGCGACTATCCTCGGCGATTCGGCCAGCGCCCGGCTCATTGGCCGGGATCAGGTCTGGTTCACCGAGAAGCGCACGGATGGCAGCACTCGCCTGTACCCCCTTTCTGACGTGGATCCGCGTAAAGAGGAAGCGATCGGCCGCCGCTACCTTGCCGGCCGTTACGGGGCTACGCCAATCCTGTCGCACCGGGAGTTCGGCGCCTCTGCTGAACTCATTACGTCTGGCGATCGGAGTTGAGCCACGGCCGGGCGAGCGGCCCGCCGCACAGGCGCGCCTCGAAGGCCGCCCTGCTGCCCGAGCTGCTCGTGTTCGTTGAGGGTCTTCGTACTGAGGAAATCTACCTGACCTATTGGCGCCGTCAGTACCGTGACCGCGTGCGGGTCGAGATAGACGACTACCGTGGCGGTCCTCTGCAGCTCGTCGAGAGAGCAGTAGAGGCGCAGCGAATCGAAGCCCGGGACGCCAGGAAAGGGCGCGGGCGAGCCCACGACCAGATATGGTGCATGTTTGATCGTGACGAGCACCCCAATTTCGCCCAGGCCATCGACCTTGCAGAGAAGCATGGCATCAACCTGTCTATCTCGAACCCGTGCCTTGAGCTCTGGTTTATCCTCCATTTCGAAGACCGTGCCTCCTATCTGGAACGCTACGAAGCGCAGCGGCGCACTGAAGAGCTTCTCGGTAGCTCCAAAGTCCTTACCGAGTCAGCGCTCACCGCGCTCGCCGATGGCTACGACGAAGCGCGACGACGAGCGGTGAAGCTGGACGAGAAGCATGCAGGAGACGGCTCACCGCCGAGGAGCAACCCCAGCAGTGGGGTATGGCGTCTCATTGACCTGCTCCGCAACGCTTGGTCCGCACCCTCACCCCCGTGCTCACCCGCATGCCCGCCACCGGGATCCGGCTCGGCGACATCCTGGCTGACTCCGGTTACGCCCACCGCGACGCCGATGCCTGGGCGCTGCCGCTGCGCGCCGCCGGCGCGCAGCTGGTCCAGGACCTGCACCCCGCCGACCGCGGCCCCCAGGGCACCTTCCACGGCGCCATCATCGCCAACGGAAACCTCTACTGCCCCGCCACTCCCCAGCCGCTGCTGCGCCTGGGGCCACTCGCCCCCGCCGCGACCCCCGAAGACACTGCCGCGCATGACATCCGCACCGCCGAACTCGCCCGCCACAAGCTCGGCCGGCTCACCGCCGACGACGCCGACGGCTACCACCGCGTCACCTGCCCCGCGGTCATGGGCAAGCTCCGCTGCCCGCTGCGGCCCGCCTCAATGACCCGCGACCGGTCCCGCCCGGAGATCCTCACCCCGCCGGAGCACCCGCCGGGCTGCTGCACCCAGCAGACCCTCACCATCGGGCCGGACGTCGCGGCGAAGACCCGGGTCGCGGTAGGGACCGCCCTTGCGGGCGGCCCCCCGCACAGATCCCAGCGTGCGGGATTACCGCACTGGGCTCCTACCTTGGGTGCACAGCGGCGAAGCGTGCTTCGGGGAACGGATGCATCACGCGAACGGGCGGCAGCCACCGTTTGTGGATCCGGCGCATTCGTGCCCAGGTCAGGCGCCGGCCCTTCTGGCTGCGACGCCGCAGCGCTTTGAGCCAGTGCCGGGTGACCTCGTCACGGAAGGCCGCGACCGCCTTGCTGTTGCCAGGCACGCCGTAGTAGGCCATGTGCCCGCGCACCACGCTGGCCAGCCAGCGGCCCTGCACCGGAATGGGCTGATGCATGCGCCGCCAGAGCTGGTCTTTGACCTGCTTCAGCTTCGCCCGCATCCTCTTGGCGATCGTGATCCGCTTCACCCAGAACTGCCCGCCCTTCGCCGTCGCGCAGATATGCGTGAACCCGAGGAAATGACGCGGTCGTCATTTCCTCGGATATGCCGATGCCGCTGTTATGCCGATGCGCGGATCGGAGTGCTGTCTGACCAGGCTGTTTTCCCTGGCGACCGCGGCATATAAAGCCCGCCTTCACAATAGGTGACGTAGATACTACAAAATGTGACTCTCGTTGTGCCGGACACACCGAGGAGGCACACCGATGAGCGCTGGCGGGTTGAGCGAATGGTTCAGCGGGCCGCTGGCACCGCTGGCTGAGGATCTGCGCACGGAGCTGGCCGGCCGGGGCTACACGCCCAGGTCAGCTGGTGCTCAGCTGCGGCTGGCCGCGGGGCTGAGCAGCTGGCTGCAGAGACGGGACCTGGCTGTGGGGGACGTGACCGCCGAGGTCATCGAGGAGTTCTTCGCCGAGCGCCGGACGGATGGCTGCCCGAGGTGGCGCACGTCCCGGTCGCTGGGTGCGCTGCTGGAGTGCTTGCAGGTCACGCGCCCGGAGATGGCCGGCGGTGTCCCGGCCGGTGGCCTGCTTGCCCGGTACCGGGATTACCTGCTAGCCGAACGCGGGCTGGCGGCCAGCACGACGGATAGGTACCTGCGGCTGGCTGCGGCGTTCCTGGCCTGGCTGCCGGCCGGCGAGGAGGGCGTGGCCGGCCTGGAGGCAGGCCAGGTCGTGGGTTACGTCATGGCGGAATGCCCGCGGCACGGCGGCGCCCGGGCCAAGCTGATCGTGACCGCGCTGCGTTCGCTGCTGCGGTTCTTGCATGCTGACGGGCACATCGGCGCCGCGCTGGCGGGCGCGGTGCCCGCAGCGGCACGGCGCCGGGCGGTCCGCCTGCCGATGTCCCTGGGGCAAGGGCATATCCAGCGGTTGCTGGAAGCATGCGACCGTGGTGCCAGGCTCGGGACCCGGGATTACGCGGTCATCTTGGCGATGGCGCGGCTGGGGCTGCGGGCCGGCGAGGTTGCTTCCCTGCGGATCGCCGACGTGAACTGGCGTGACGGCCTGCTGGCCGTGCGCGGGAAGGGGAACCGGCGCGATGTGCTGCCGCTGCCGGCTGACGTCGGGCACGCCATGGCCGGGTACCTCACCCTGGCGCGGCCGGGGCGCCCGGCCAGCCCGTACCTGTTCACGTGCGCGGTCGCGCCGTATGGCCCGCTGCGCGCCGGCTCGGTCGGCGGGATCGTATCCAGGGCCTGCCGCAAGGCAGGCGTCCCCGCGTTCGGGCCGCACCGGCTGCGGCACGCCCTGGCCTGCGACCTGCTCGCCCGCGGGGCAGCGCTGGAGGAGGTTGCCCAGCTGCTGCGCCACGGCGACCTGACGACCACCGCCGTGTATGCCAGGTGCGACTTGTCCCGGCTGGCCGGGCTGGCTCAGCCCTGCCCGCCGGGAGCCATGCCATGACGCCGATGCGCGAGCGGGCCCGGGAGTACCTGGCGATGCGCCGGGCGCTGGGGCACCGGCTGGAGGGCCAGGGGCGGCTGCTGCTGGACTTCGCCGGCCGGATGGACCGCGCCGGCCAGGTCCGCCTGACGACCAGGGACGCGCTGGAATGGGCGTGCTCGACATCGGCCGGGCCGGTCACCCGCCGGCAGCGGCTGTCGGTGATCCGCTGCTTCGCCCGTCACCTGGCGGCCCTCGACCCGTCGTGTGAGGTGCCGCCGCCAGGGCTGCTCAAGGCGACGGCCCGCCGGCCGGCCCCGTACCTGTACTCGCCGCAGGAGATCTCCGCGCTCATCGCGGCGGCCGGCACGCTTAGCCCGCCGATGCGGGCCGTGACCTGCCAGGCCCTGATCAGCCTGCTGGCCGCCACCGGGCTGCGGATCACCGAAGCCCTCACCCTGGCCCGCGGCGACGTCAACCTGCACGCCGGCGTGCTGCGGGTCACCGGGAAATACGGGAAGGTCCGCCTGGTCCCGCTGCACCCGACCATGACGAGCACGCTCGCCAGATACGCCGTCATCCGCGACCAGCACTGCCCGGACCCGGCGGCGGGCACGTTCTTCCTCGCCACCACCGGCCGGGCGCTGCATCCCAACATCGCCCGGGCCACGTACTGGCAGATCCTGGGCCGGGCCGGCATACAAGCGCCGCCGGGCCGGCCCCGGCCACGGCTGCATGACATCAGGCACAGCTTCGCGGTCACCATTTACCTGCGCTGGTACCGCGACGGGGCCGACGTGAACGCCATGAGCCCGGTCTTGTCGGACTACCTGGGGCACCGCTGCCCCTCCGACACGTACTGGTACCTGAGTGCCGCCCCTGAACTGCTCGCCCTGGCCGCCCAGCGGCTCGCCCCCTTCAAGGAGACCCGGCCATGACCAAGCTCGCGCCCGTCCTCGAGAGCTTTTTCACCGACTACCTGATGACCCAGCGGCAGGCCAGCGGGCACACGATCGCCTCCTACCGCGACACGTTCAAGCTCCTGCTCGGCTACCTGCACGAGCAGACCGGCAAGCTGCCCGCCCGGCTCGCCCTCGCCGACCTGGACGCCGCCGTGATCAGCGGCTTCCTGCAGCACCTGGAAACCAGCCGGGGCAACGGCATCCCCACCCGCAACGCCCGCCTCGCCGCGATCCACTCGCTGTTCCGCTACGCCGCGCTGCGCGTCCCCGAGCACGCCGAGCTGATCACCCGCGTCCTGGCCATCCCGGCCAAGCGCGCCGCCAAGACCCAGGTGTGCTTCCTGGCCAGGGAAGAACTCGAGGCCCTGCTCGCCGCCCCGGACCGCAGCACCTGGCACGGCCGCCGCGACCACGTCCTCATCCTGCTCGCCGCCCAGACCGGGCTGCGGGTATCCGAGCTCACCAGCCTGACCGCCGACGACGTCCATCTCGGCGGCGGCCCCCATGTCCGGTGCACGGGGAAGGGCAGGAAACAACGATGCACGCCGCTGACCGCCCAGACCTCCAGCCACCTCGCCCGCTGGCTCGATGAACGCCGCGCCAGCAGCAGCGACCCGGTGTTCTGCACCCGGGCCGGGTCGCCGCTGTCCGCCGACGCGGTCGCCCGGCTGCTCGCCAAGTACGCTGGCGCCGCCGCCCGGGACTGCAACTCCCTCAGCGCCAAGACCATCACCCCGCACACACTGCGCCACTCGGCCGCAATGACGCTCCTGCACGCCGGCGTCAACATCACCGTCATCGCACTCTGGCTTGGCCACGAATCCCCCGAAACCACCCGAATTTACCTGCACGCCGACATGGCACTGAAAGAGCAGGCGCTGGCACGCACAACGCCGCCGGACACGCCCGCACCCGGCCGCTACTCGGCACCGGACTCACTACTCGCGTTCCTCAGCCAGCTCTGACCACCCGTGCCCTCGCTATGCCGCGCCGGCAGGCACCACGGCTCCACAGCCAGGGCCTTCGCTCCGACCGCGGCATAACAGCGGCATCGGCATATCCGAGAAAGTCGAACGTTTCCGGCTTGCCCTCGCCCCGGGCTGCCCGGTTGCGGACGGCGAACCGCCCGAACTCGATCAGCCGGGTCTTGCCAGGGTGCAGTTCCAGCCCGAACTTCGCGAACCGCTCGCGCAGCCCGGCCAGAAACTTCTCAGCGTCACCGCGATGCTCGAACCCGACGATGAAGTCATCCGCCCAGCGCACGATGATCACATCACCACGCGCCTTCCGGTTTCTCCACCAGTCGGCCCACAGGTCCAGGACATAATGCAGGTACACGTTAGCGAGCAGCGGCGACGCCACGCCCCCAACGCAATGGGCAACTCGCCGATTGGTCACCCTCCGTGTCAGGTGTCTGGTGTTCCTGGTTGCCGTGGCTGGTTCGCTCGCGGATGGGGATGCGGTGCCGGATGGTGATCTTCTCCGGGCCGACAAGGACGTCTTTGACGAGGAGCCGCAGGACGCGCTGGCGCTCTGGGACATCGGCGCCATTGGTGCTGGCTCGCAGCTGGGTGAGGAATCCTTCCAGGTCGTCGGCGAGTTTGAGGTAGGCCTCCTGATCGGCGAGCTGGGCGTCCAGGGCATCGAGCTGGCCACGCAGGCCAGTCTCGCGGGCACGCAGGTCCGGCATCCGGGACCGCAGCTCGTCGATGGTGATCAGCTGCTCCTGGAACGCCTCGATCATGCGGGTGATCGCGGTCGTGGCCTTGGCCAGGGCGAGTTCCAGCCGTTTACGCTGCCTGGTGGCCGGATCGGCGGTGCGGGCCTGTTCCAGGCGTTTGCTGATCTCGGCGCGGATCAGCGCGGGGTCGGCGAGCAGGTGCGTGATGTGGTCCCAGACGACGGTGTCGAGGTAGTCGGCGCGGACCGGCTTGTTGCCGCAGACCCGCCCGCCCTGGTAGCGGTAGTCGTCGGAGCCGAGGCACCGGTAGTAGTAGATCTTCTTATTGGTGGTGCGGGTCGAGGTCCGGTAGTAGCCGTATCCGCAGGCCGAGCACGCGGCCAGGCCCTGCAGCAGGGAGGGGATCTTGCTGTTGCGGGACGCGAACCGCTTGTTGTCGGCAAGGCGCCGGGCGGCCCGCTCGAACGTCTCGGTGCTGACGATGGCGGGGACGGGGATCGTGATCCAGTCCTCGCGGGGCCGGTCAACGGTCTTGGACGCCCGCGGCGTGGTGCGGCCCTCCAGGCGGGCCCGCCGGTTCAGGCCCGGCTGCTCCTGCACGACCATGGTCTTGCCGAAGACCGCGGTGCCCGCGTAGGCCGGGTTGCGCAGCATGCCCCAGATCACCGACCGGTCCCAGCGGGCCTTGCCGGTCCGGGTGGGGACGTTCTCGCTGGTGAGCCAGCGGGCCAGGTCGGCGATGGAGGCGCCGTCGTCGGCGTAGCGGCGGAACATCTCCGCGACCAGCACCGCCTCATGCTCGGCGATCTCGTAACCAGCCCCGCTGCCGGGGCTCTTGCTGAGGTAGCGGTAGCCGAACGGGGCGCCGCCCAGCACGTTCACCGACCCGGCCTTGGCGCGGTAGGCCTTGCCGCGCCGGTACCGCTCCATCAGCTGGGCCTTCTCATATTCGGCGAACATGCCCTGGAACTGCACCATCAGCTGGTCTTCGGGGCTGTCACCGCGCGGTCCCCTGATGAACTCCACACGGGTCCCAGCGCGGGCGAACTCCTCGATCAGCAGCGCCTGGTAGGCGAACTTGCGGGCCAGCCGGTCCGGGGAGTAGCACAGCACCACATCGACGCCGACCCCGGCGACGACGTCGCGGAGCCGCTCCAGGGCGGGACGCACCAGCGTCGCCCCCGAGTGCCCCTCGTCCTCGAACACCCACTCCTCAGGCAGCTCCACCCCCAGCTGCCTGGCATGGTCCCGCAATGCCGCTGTCTGCGACCCGATCGTCTGGTCCTTCTTCTGCCGGGCGCTGGAGACCCGGGCGTAGATCGCCGCGCTCGTCACGGGGCGGCCTTCCTTCCTGGCCGGCCCGGATACTGGCCCGCCGCTGTGGCACGAGAATCGCGTAGGCCACCGACAAATCCGTGGCCGCGTGGCGGCCAAAGACGAACTCCGTCCCGACCGTCCGGTCGTTCACCTGCGCGGGGGCTCTCTGCGTCCCCGCATGAAGAACTCGGTCAGCGCGCGGGCCACCACGGCGGAGATCGTGGTCTCGTTCTCGCGCGCGTGAGCGCGCACCCGCCTCGCCAGCGCCGCGGGCAGCTTGACGGTGAACACCACGCTCGCCTCGGGTACCTCCACCCGTCCCTCGGCCACGGCCTGGTCCACGTAACGGCGGGCCTGGCGCACAGAGACCGCGAACCGGGCAGCCAGCACTGCGGCGGCCTCCGCCACCGGGACACCAGCTTCTGCCAGCTCAGCGGCAGCGTTGACCCGCCCGGCATGCTCCACGCCACCCGCACGACTGCCAGCCATGACACAAATATACTACCGGACATGTCACTCACTGGCCGGGACACGCCGCGGCCGTTCCAGCCGCCGGTAGCTCAGAGTGACGTCAAAGCAGAAGTTGCCCATTGCGTTGGGGGCGTGGCCGAAGCCCCCTGCGGTGACCCGCGACCACTATCAGTCCAGGTCCCGTCCTCGATGACTCCCGCGGCCAGCCACTTGCTCACCAGCCGCAGGATCCTTTCGTCTGCGATCCGGTGCCGGAGAAACCTCACCAGCCAGGCCCGATCAAGCTGGCCGAAAAAGTCGCGGACATCCGCGTCCAGCACCCAGTTCACCTTCTTCCGGTAGATCCCGGCCGACAGCGCGTCCAGCGCATCATGCGGGCTGCGCCCTGGCCGGAACCCGTAGGAAAAGCCCCGGAAGTCCACCTCGTAGACGGCGTTGAGCACCTCGATGACGGCCCGCTGGACAATCTTGTCCTCCAGCGTGGCGATGGTGACTTCATACTGCCCCTCCTGCAGCCTTCTGTCGGGATGTTCTGAACTGGCGCTGGTTCGCGCTGGTCAGGCCAGGTCGCTGGATCTGCTGGCATGAGCATGGCAGGCGGTAGTGACATTGCGGGCCGGGTTCAGCGGCCGCGGGGCCTGGTGCGGCGGGCCGCGGGGTTGAGGTGCCCGGATGCGGCGATGCGGTCGCGGCAGGCAGTCTCGGTGCGGTCGTCCCAGGTGATGCATAGCCGGTTTCCCGGGCCGCGCCGCGCGTCGAGCTGCCCGGCCTGGATCCAGTCGTAGATGACGCCGGCGCTGCAGCCCAGCTGGCTGGCGGCCTCGGCGGCGCTGATCTCGCCGTCCGCGTATGGCGCTGGGGCGGGGATGTGGTAGGCGTGGCGGATCCACTGGACGGCCTTGGCGTCGAACGGGCGGCCGTTCCCGGTGGTCAGCCCGGCGGCGTTCAGCAGCCCGGCGAGCTCGGCGGCGGGCGTGACGGGGCCGAGCTGGCGGACCATCTCGACCGCCGGGGACGGGCTGCGCCGGGCGGTGCCGCGGTGGGCGGGGCGGCCCACGCGGAGCTCGTCGGTGGCGCCGGTGTGCCAGCGGATCCCAATCCAGACCATGCCGGGGTCGGGCTCGGGCAGCAGGGTGACGTCGGCGATCAGGGTGCGCAGCAGCCGCTTGCGGTCCCTGGCGCTGGTGGCCGGGGCGTGCCAGAGTGCGGGCAAGTCGGCGGCGATTTTCTCCAGCTCGGCCCGGCTGGGCAGGGGCGGCAGCGCGTCCCGGGCGGCCTCCAGTGCCTGCCCGGCCTCGGCAACGGCGGCGAGTTTCGCTTCCCACCGGGCTTCCAGGGTGCGGGCGACCAGCCGGTTCTCCGGCTCGACGGCGCTGAAGGCGCGCTCGGCCCGGTCTGCCTCATAACGGGCGCGTTCGACGGCGAGCTCGGCGGCCCGGCTGATGCGCTGGTGCCGGCTGGCCACCTCGCCGGCGCTGGCCAGGGCCAGCGCGACTTGCTCGGGGGTCAGCGCGTCCAGCAGCACGCCGGCCACCGCGTCATCCACGATGGCAGCGGCCACCGACCGGCAGGTTGGCGTGGTCAGCCGGTCGGCGCGGGAGGAGCACTCATAAGCAGGCCGGGCTTCGGTGTGGTAGCTGGTGCGCATCGGCTTGCCGCAGGATCCGCAGACGATGATCCCCTGGCATAGCGCGCAGCCCTCGCGGGGCGGCCGGGCCCCGGCGTTGGTCCGGTTGGCCGCCAGCCTGGCCTCGTTGGCCAGGTAATCAGCCCAGGTGATGTATCCCTCGTGGTGGTCTTTGATCAGCACCGGCCACTCGGCCCTGGGCCGTTCCACCAGCGCGGTGCGCACGGTGCCGTCCGGCTCGACGGTGCGCCGGGAGGTGTAGCGGCCGAACACGTAGGCCCCTGCGTAGCAGGGGTTCTTCAGCACGCCCAGGACGCGGGCGCAGGTGAGCTTGCCCCAGCGCAGCTGCCCGGCCCACGCGCCGCCGTAGGCGCGCAGCGGGAACCGGCGGCCTTTGAACGCGGCAACCACCCCGTAGGCCGACCCGCAGGCGGCGAACGCGGCGAACAGGTCCCGGATCGCGGCCTGGACCTCGGCATCGGGGTCGATCACCACCTCGCCGGCGTCGTCGTGGACCAGCCCGACCGGCAGCGGGGTGCGCAGCTCGCCGCGCCCGGCCGCGGCCCGCTTGTTGGCCTGCAGCCGCTGCGCCATCACGTGCAGCTCCATCTCCCCCATGGTCCCCTTGAACCCCAGCAGGACGCGGTCGTTCACGTCGGCGGGGTCGTAGACCCCGTCCGGGTCGATCAGCAGCGTGCCGGTGATCCGGGCGAACTCCGCCAGCCGGGCCACGTCGGCATTCGACCGGGCCAGCCGGGTGATCTCGATCCCGAAGATCGCCCCGACCTCGCCGCTGCAGACCCTGGTGACCAGCTCGGTGAACCCCTCCCGGGCCACCCCCCATTTCCCGGAGATCCCCAGGTCGGTGTCGATCACCTCGATCGAGGTTGACGGCCATCCCAGCGCGGCCGCCGTGTCCGCCAGGCCGTACTGGCTCCTGGTCGACTCGGTGTGCTGGCGGACCTGCGCCATCGAGGACTGGCGCAGGTAGCAGATCGCTGCCCTCTCGCGGTGACTGCTCGTGATCTTGTGCTCGCCGTTCACCGCAACCTCCCGCCCCGGACCGCAGTGCCGCGGCCGTCATGTTGGCCAGCGCCGACACCGCCTCGGCCCGCGCGGGCCCGGACAGGACGGCGGCGCTCACCGGCTAGGACAGTTCTCGCCGGGCCAGCAGCTCGGCATTGATCGCCGAGATCTCCGCGAGCAGCTGCTCGATCTCCTCGCCGTTGCGCAGGTACCGGCGCACCACCCCGGCCAGGGACGCCGGGACGTACCTCAGCCGCCCCCGGGCCGCGGTCTTCGGCGCGAAGAAGGCATACGGGCCGTGCGGCTCGCCGCCGGCGCACCGGCAGCCGGCCTTGCCGCACCGCCGCGTCTGCTCGGTCAGCGAGCCGGACAGCACCTGCTCGGCGCCGCCGAGCCGCGCGGCCAGGGCGCGCCGCCGCGACAGCAGCCGCCGCGTCGGCATGCCCGCCAGGCCGGCCCCGGCCTCGTTCTTTTGCTCTCTCATCACAAAAGAGTATGCCGTTGCCAGGCATGACGATCAACGACCTTGCAGTGCGCGTGTCGCAGCGCCGAGCGCGGCGAGCCCCTCGGCCGACAGCCGGCCGGGCCCAGGCGGCTCGCCCCGGTCGGTCCACGACTGCGGCAGCGTCACCTGACCGCTGAACCCGCCCGCACAGACGAACACCATGTCCGTCCCGCGGCGCTTGGCATACAAGATCTCCAGCCGCTGCCCGTTCAGCGGGTGGAACGGATGGGTGACAACCACGAAACCCAAGGGATCACTGGACAATGCGGCACTATGCCGCCTCCGTGGCGATGCCGAGCGGCCGCTGCCGCCCGTCCGCCTTCGGGATATACGCCCGCCTGCTCGGCGACGCCCGGTAGCGCCCTGACTGCACCCGCTCGTGCAGGCCCCGCAGATTAGCTGCCAGGTCCTGCTCGTACTCCCGCCACGTCACACCGTCCACACCCGGCGCCGCGTCCTTCTTCAGGTCATCGAACGCCAGCATCAGCCGGTGCACCGTCACGTGGTGCAACAGCGCGGTGAACCGCGCCTCCTTATCCTGTCGTGCAACTTGCCGCACGCGGTCCAGCGCATTTGACACACCAGGCCCGGCGCTGCGTCCGGGGCGTGTTTTGCCGTCCGCGTTCCCCTTGGCTCGCTCCCTTTCCTCCCCCGCCTCCGCAGCCGCAGCCTTGTTCGGCGGGTTCGCAGGTACTACGAAGCGATCCGACTTCCCGTGCCCGTTCATCTCAGGATTACCGCCTTGGCGTTCCCTGAGCGGCCCGCCCGCTGATCAGGCCAACGGGCAGGCACGGGATCTCCCGGTTCTCGCGCATGGAGGTTCCGCACATGCCATGGTTCTCCGACCGCGCGGGGCCCACCAGCAGCTCGCGATAGCGCCACCAGCGATGTTGCCTTCCACCTTTCTGACAGCGTCGGCACCCCGGATTTCTGATTTCGCGGCTCAATAGCCCGGCCTGCGCGTGCCCCTGTCAACGCTTCGCCACGCCCTCGCGGGTCGTCAACGCATGACTCGGGGTCACCGTGGGTCGCTAACCCTTCGGCGCAGAGCTCTTCCATCTCCTCCTCCATGCCGGTTTATCCCGGCGCTTTCCAGAAACACGATTACCCCTCGGCGGCGCACCGCCGCTCCTATGCCCGCCGCACCGCCGCCGAACGAGGCTTCTCCACCATCAAGGACCCGGCCAGTAACACCGTCTCCCGCGGCTGGTGCCGCCTCATGGGCCTGACACCACTCGCGTTCTGGCTGGCCTGCCTGCACGCGGTCCGTAACCAGCGCATCCTCACCGCCTGGAACACCCGCCAGGCCGATAACCAGCGCCGCGCCGCCGCCGGCCTCCGCCCAGGACAAGGAAACGCCGTCGGAAAACCACCCTCGCCAGCCTCACCGCACCGCCATAACCACGACGTCGCCCTGCGTCACAGCCCATCGCTTACCAGCATGCCGCCACGGCGTCCTGGCACGCCCAGACCCAGGCCAGCAGCACCATCTGCAGCCAGGCAGCGGCCATGCAACAAGAAAATGCAAGATCAACTAGGTCCAGGCCCCAAGGCGGCCAGAATGTCAGACCTAAACGTGAACATGGTCCCCACTGACACGAAACTGGACCCCCGCCAGGCACGCGGCAGCGAACCCTGGCCCGTGATGTCGGTGAGGGATCGCGCGGCGCGTTACGTGCCTGGCGGCGGGGAGGGCCGAGTGTGCAGGGGATCGGGTGGCGGCGGATCCGTGCTCAGCGGTAACGGCGAGCCCGGCCGTCAGGCGGCCTCCGCAGGGGTGATCGTGATGGTGCAGCCCGGGCTGCACTTTTCCAGCTGCCGCAGCAGGTAGGCGCGGCGCTGCTCCGGTGACTCTCGTTTGGCGTAGTAGTCGGCGCCCAGGTCCTGATACGGGTTGCCGCTCTTGAGCACCTGGTAGGCGATCTTCAGCAGGGTATGGGCAATCGCGACGATCGCTTTCTTCACCGCGACCGGGTTCTTCTGCCCGCCGAACCGGCGGACCAGCTTGCCGAACCTGGCCTGCAGCCGCCCCTGGGTCCTGACCGCTGACCAGGCGGCCTGCACCAGCATCGGCTTGATATACGTCCCGGCGTCACCGGTGCGGCCGTGCTTGCGTTTCCCGGCGCTCATGTGGTTGCCCGGGCACAAGGTGACCCACGAGGCGAGCTTTTCATGGGTGGCAAAGTACTCATGCGGGGCCGGGCCGATCTCGGCCAGCCACGCGCAGGCCACCGCATCGCCGAACCCGGGAACCGACTTCAGCAGGCCTGCCTCCCGCTGGTACGGGGCGGCCTTCACCGCGATCCTGGCCTCCAGCCCGGTGACGGCGGTGTCAAACACCGCGATCCGGTCCAGGTGCAGCCGGCACAGCACCGCATGGTGATCGGTGAACCGGCCGACGAGCGCCTGGGACAGGTCCGCGAGCTTGCCCGCGGACCGCATCCGGCCGATCGCCAGGTCCGCCAGCACCTGCCCGCGCCGCTCCCCGCCGGTCAGCGCCTCGATCATCAGCCCCGCCGACTTGCCAGTCAGGTCCGAGACCACCGAATCGAGCTTGATCCCCGCCGATTCCAGCGCCTTGGCCAGCCGCTGGATCTCCGAGGTGCGGGCCTGCACGGTCTTGGTCCGGTACCGGGTCAGGTCCCGCAGGTCTTTCAGCGCCTGGGGCGGGATGTAACTGCCGCGCAGCAGCCCGCACTCAAACAGCTCCGCCAGCCGCAGCGCGTCTTTCGCGTCCGTCTTGTGGCCTTTCAGGGCCTTGGCGTGGGCCGGGTTGATCACCGCGACCTGCTCGAAGTCCCGCTCCATCAACGCGTAATACACCGGCTCGGTATACACGCCGCTGGACTCCATCACCACATGGGTGACACCCCGCTTGCGCAGGTCAGCGGCCATCGTCTGGAGCACCCCGTAAAACGTCCGGTATTCCAGAACCTCCGAGGTCCGCGTCCAGGCCCGGTGACCCGGCGTGCGGATCCCGACCTTGATCATGTCCTTGTGCACGTCGATCCCTGCGACCCGCTCATACAGCACTCTCATCGCCCGTCCGCCTCCTGCAACGGCTAACTCGACAACAAACAACAGGGAAAGGCGAGCCGCCCGCCGGAGCCCAAGATCAGCACAGGAGACTGACACACGCGCACGCAGCAGCAACGGGGGGTACCCGACACAGGGCTCCAGCACCAGTCTGAAACACGGCCTCGAACGGACCAGGCGGAGTCGGTGACGGCAGGCGGCACACCAGCCCAAGCCTGTCCCGCCCGCACATACCGTGTCAGCCGGACCGTCTACAGTCCGCAGCCAGCCGGCGACCCGCAGGACCCCAGTTTCGTTCTCCACGGGAGCGCCGCAAAGCGGCGCATGTATTTCTGAAACGTGAAGACCACGAGGTGGAGCTGAGGGGATTCGAACCCCTGACCCCCTCGATGCGAAAGGCATACTGCGCCTTCGGCTACCACTGGTGATTTGAGAAAGGCCAGCTCAGAGGCTCCTCTTCACAAAGGTTGGGAGCGGTTTAGGAAAGATCATCCAGAAGATGATCTCCCAAATTCCTCCCAATTGATCAAGGAGGAGTGTCATGCCTGAAGACCGTCTCAGCCAGCTGCGGAAGGGATACGCGGAAGAGGATTATCTCGGCTTGGAGCCGCCGGACCTCGGGCCGCTGCGGGCGCTCGCCGAGACTGCCGAGTTCGCCGAGGCGATGGCCAGGCTGGGCGATGCCTACGGCCGTCCGCTGCCCGCCTCTGATCCCCTGGCGCCGCTCGCCCGGGATATCGCCCGGGCGCTGACCGAGGCCGGGTTCACCCTGCACCACTGCGCCCAGAGCCATCCGCTGTACCGGCTCGGCGGCGTGTGCCTGGTGCCCGTCGCGCGTGGCCACGACCCGGATGGGCGTGGCGGGGTGGTGGTCTCCTGGACCACCCACAACCTGCTGTCCCTGGACTGGGACCGGTGGCGGGAGTACCAGGGCGCGCAGGGCGTCATGAACGGCGCGCTGTCCGAGGTGCTCGACGCGCTCGGGTTCGAGGTCTCGCCGTTCGGCCTGGGCGGCGCGTGGATCGTGACCGGCCGCCGGGCCGGCTGGGAGGCGGCGGAGCGGTGAGTGCCGCCGACCGGGCGATCCGGGTCTCCACGGCGGCCGCTGTCCTGGGCGTGGCGGGCATCGCCGCGTATGTGTCTTACTGGCATGCCTTCGAGGTGGTCCGCGCCCACGGCGAAACCGGGATCACCGCCCGGCTGGAGCCCGCCACGATCGACGGGCTCGTGTACTCGTCCTCGATGGTCGTGCTGTACGCGGCCCGGCACCGGCTCCCGGTGCCGGGCCTGGCCCGGTGGCTGCTGGCCCTGGGCATCCTGGCCACCCTGGCCGCGAACGTGGCCCACGGGTGGTCCCATGGGCCAGTCGGCGCGGCCGTCGCCGCCTGGCCCGCCGCCAGCCTGGTGGGCAGCTACGAACTCCTGCTGTGGCTTATCCGGACCGCTGCCGCTGGCGCCGTGGTCCGCGAACCGGCTGCGGACCACGGCGTCGGTCCAGCGGACCACCCGGTCACCGGACTGCGGCTGGTCCCTGCCGGGGATCAGGATCTGCCGGCGGATGCGGGCGGCCCGGGGAGACACGGTAGCCATGGCGGTCCGGGTGACCGTTGCGCCGGCCCAGTCGTTGGCGCGGGCCGGGCCGGCGGACCAGATGAGCCTGGCGCGGATCGTGAATACCGGCCCGCGGCCCAGGAGACGACCGGCTGGTCCGACGTGGACGGAGCTCGACGCCGTCGGCGAAGACGGTGCGGAGGACATCAACGAGGCTGCGGTGGCCGCCTACCGCGCCAGCATCGACAGCGGCAAGCCACTGTCCGAACGCAAGCTCGCCGCCATGTTCGGCAAGACCTCCCGCCGCTGGGCCCGCAGCCGCATGGCTGAGGCTCGCCAGCCCCTCGTGTCTGCCACAGTGGACAGCCGGTAGGAAGTGCAGTCCCGCCGGATGGCCGTGCGCTCTTGATGCGCCTGGCGAGCGTGGGCACTAGGCAGGCACCACGCTCGCTATGGCGGCGTTCGTGGCGGTGTCGCTGACGGGCAGCCTTATGGTCCGGTCACCGAAGTCGGCGACCAGGTCAAGGCGCCCGCCCAGGGCTTCGACGTAGCGCGCGACGACCTCGAACGATGTCACCCCACCATGCTCGACCTGGGATACCTGGGCGATGCTCACGCCCATCGCTGCAGCGATATCTCTCTGCGCGAGGCCGAGCTGCTTGCGTGCCTCTGTGCACTCGAGATGATGCTGTAGCGATACCACCTCCGCCAGTTACCAGCCTTGCCGAAGTCGCCGCAGAAGGGACCACTGAAACCATGACAGATCACCCAGGCCGGGCTATTCGGCACTAGCAGATGCCGAATTCCATATCAGGGAGATATCGGCACAAAGTACGGATTCTGGTTCAGGCTGTCGTGCCCTCAGATTGAGCTCCCGACTGTAGAGCCTGCTTAACCGCGGGCATGGGTTATGGGGCGTCTTGGGGAGTCAGAACGATCAAGACTAGTCTTGAGACAAACCCGTAGGCTTACGCTCGCAGCTCGTGGAATGAGCTGAGCTGGCAGAGGGAACGGGTCCGGCAAGGAGCGGGGCGGCGGGCTGTGGATGCTTTCGAGGTGCACCGGCGCCTGATCAGTGATTACCGCACGTTCACCGACGGTTTTGTGGACATCCACGATCCGCGCGTTCGCGATCGTGTCGAGGAGGAGAGTGCCCGCGGGGCGCAGTGGCCGCCTCCATGGCTGTCGGTCAACCCGTCGTTCGAACCGGGCGGTCGGATCGACGAGTTGGTCCGGGAGGGGCTGCTTCACGAGGAGTGCGCGCAGGATCTTCCGCGTGAAGCGTGACCAGGACGATCGTGGAGCCACCCCGATCACCCTGCATCGCCATCAGGCCGACGCTGTCCGCGCCGCCCGTTCCGGCGCCTCGTACGTGCTGACTACAGGTACCGGATCAGGCAAGTCGCTCGCCTACATCGTGCCAATCGTTGACCGGGTGCTGCAGGAGGGTAGCGGCCAGGGTGTCCGGGCGATTGTCGTGTACCCGATGAACGCGCTCGCGAATAGCCAGCTGGAGGAGCTGCGTAAGTTCCTGGAGTACGGCTACGGCGGCGCTCCACCGGTGACGTTTGACCGGTACACAGGTCAGGAGGGCCACGAAGAGCGTCAGCGGATTCTGGAGCATCCACCGGACATCCTGCTGACCAACTACGTGATGCTTGAACTGGTGCTGACCCGCCCGGACGAGCGCCGGTCGCTCATCCGGGCAGCCGAGGGCTTGCGTTTCCTCGTGCTCGACGAGTTGCATACCTACCGCGGACGGCAGGGTGCCGACGTGGCGATGCTGGTACGCAGAGTGCGGGATGCGTGCCGCGCGCGGGAGACAATGCAGTGCGTCGGCACTTCCGCGACCATGGCCACGGGTGGGACAGTTGCCCAGCAGCGGACAGACGTGGCCGAGGTGGCGTCACGAATCTTCGGCGTCGAGGTAAGGCCGGAGCACGTGATCACCGAGACTCTGGTGCGCGCGACAAAGGCGCGGGGCGCCGATGCCGCCACTCTGGCGGCGGCCATCCGCGCTAGAGGTTATGCGGAGTCCGACGATCCGGCGCTCCACACGGGGCACGTGGCGCTGCGCAACGACCCTCTCGCGTCGTGGATCGAGGACAGTTTTGGCATTGGAACCGAGCCAGAAAGCGAGCGGCTCATCCGGCGTGCACCGGCGACAGTAGACATGGTCGCGGACCAGCTCGCGGAGTTCACCGGTCAGTCGCCGTCGGCCTGCGGGAATGCCATCAGGGCCACTCTCCTTGCTGGTTCACGTGCCCGTGAGACCGCCACTGGCCAGCCGTTGTTCGCGTTCCGGCTGCACCAGTTCCTGTCCAAGGGAGGAACGGTCTACACCACGCTTGAGCCGGAAGCGACGCGGCCGATCGAGACCGACTTCCAGGTCGTGTTGCCAGGGGAACCGGAACGGCGGCTGTTCCCACTGGCGTTCTGCCGGGAATGCGGCCAGGAGTACCTGACGGCGCGTCGCGGCGACGCCGACGGTAAGGCTGTCTTGTTCAAGGCCCGGCATGGGCTGCGGATCACCGACCGCGATGACGGGTACTTGTTCGTTTCCGCCGACCGTGAATGGCCTGCCGACCCCGTAGCGGACGGCCGCCTGCCCGCGTCGTGGCTGCTTCCCGACGCCAGTGGGCAGCAGATCATTGCTCCAAGACGCCAAGACGTGCCGGTGCGGTACCGGGCGTGGCCTGACGGCCGGGCCATGCCCTACCCCTCCGCAGATGTCCCGCTTGAGGGCGCGACGGTGATGGCCTGGATCCCGGGTAAGTTCCGGTTCTGCCTGCGATGCGGAGTGTCATATGAGCAGCAGCGCAGCAGCGAGTTCGGGAAACTGGTAACGCTGGACCGCGAAGGACGCAGTAGTGCCATGACCGTTATCGCTTCCAGCGTGGTCCGGGCACTGCGCGGAGTACCGGAGGATGAGCTGCCGATCTCGGCCCGCAAGCTGCTCACCTTCGTGGACAACCGGCAGGACGCCAGCCTGCAGGCGGGTCACTTCAATGACTTCGCCCTCGTGGTACAGCTACGTGCGGCGCTGTACCGGGCTGCGGTTGAAGCCGGGAAGGCCAGCGACGAGGGCCTCGATCCGCTGGGCCTGGGAACAGCCGTCACCAAGCAGCTCGGGCTGGAGGCCCGTGACTTCGCCCAGGCTCCCGGAGCGTTGGATCTGCGGGCGGCCAACCGGGCGCTGCGTGGAGTAGTCGAGTACCGGGTTCTGCGCGATCTCCAGCGGGGCTGGCGGGTGACGCTGCCCAACCTGGAGCAGTGCGGGCTGATCCAGATCGCGTACCCGGTCCTGGGACCTCTCTCTGAACGCGATGACTTGTGGGATGGCAGCCATCGGCTGCTCAGGAACGCTGAGCCTGGGCAGCGGTACGAGATCATGACTGTCCTGCTCAACGAAATGCGCCGGGTGCTCGCCATCGACGCGGAAGCTCTCACCCACGAATTCGTCGACCGGCTACGGCGGGAGAGCCGTGAGCACCTGACCGGATTGTGGATGGTTCCGGAAACTGAGCCAGATCCGAATCTGGGTATGGCCATCCCGGGGCGGGGTGGCAAATACCGCCCCCGTAACGCCATGTTCCTGTCGGGTCTGGGCATGTACGGCAGGTGGCTCCGCCAGGCGGAGCGGTTCGGCCGGGCGTTGACCACAGTGGAGGCCGAGGAAGTCATCCACGCCCTGATCAAGGTGCTGCACGAGCAGAACATGCTGGCCAAGGTGGTTGAGCGCGGTGAGGCGGGTTACCGGCTGAAGTCATCGGCGATGGTCCTGCGCCCCGCTGACGGGAAGGTCGGCGCTCCCGATCCGGTGCGCCGCCGGTTCGAGGCAGATCAGCGCCCGCGAGTCGTGCCGTTCTTCCGCGACCTGTACCTCGACGTCGGGAACGAGTTGGCCGGCCTGCGCGCCGCTGAGCACACCGCCCAGGTGCGCCCGGAAGAACGGGAGGAACGTGAGCAGCAGTTCCGCGAGGGACTGCGATTGCCGCTTCTGTTCTGCTCACCGACGCTGGAACTCGGGGTGGATATCTCCTCGCTCAACGCGGTGGCGATGCGCAACGTCCCGCCGACGCCAGCAAACTACGCCCAGCGCAGCGGCCGCGCCGGACGGTCTGGCCAGCCAGCCCTAGTGGTGACCTATTGCGCGAGCGGCAACAGTCACGACTCCTACTACTTTCAGCGGTCGAATCTGATGGTCTCCGGCCAGGTGCAACCTCCCCGGCTTGACCTCGCCAATGAAGATCTCGTCAAGTCGCATGTGCATGCCGTGTGGCTGGCTGAGACCGGCGCAGCACTGGGCCGCTCGATGGCCGACGTTCTCGCCCTGGACGTCGAGGCATATACGGTGCGCCCCGAGGTAGCAGAAGTTCTCCGCAATCCGCAAGCCATGAAACGGGCAACGCTGACCGCCGAGCAGCTTCTAGCCCCGTTGGAGGACACGCTGGGCAAGGCGGCGTGGTGGAGCACGGACTGGGTGGCGAGGGTCGTGGGCGATGCCTTCGCCTCCTTTGAGCAGGCATGCACACGATGGCGGCAGCTCTACACGACGGCCGACTCCGAGCGACAGGCGGCAGCTGACCTCGCGGCGGATGCCACCGCACAGCGTCGCGACCGGGAAGACGCCGACCAGCGCTATCGCGAGGCGCGGCAGCGCATCGAGCTGCTGCTCAACCAGTCCGACAACGCCGGCCAGACCGACTTCTATACCTACCGCTACCTCGCCTCAGAGGGCTTTCTCCCTGGGTACTCGTTCCCGCGCCTGCCGCTCGCCGCGTATGTGCCTGGCAGCCGCGGTCGCGGTAACACATGGTTGCAGAGGCCGCGCTTCCTGGCGATCTCGGAGTTCGGCCCGGGCGCGCTCATTTACCACGAGGGTGCCCGGTATCAGGTCAGCCGGGTCAGCTTGCCGCGCGGTGCCGGCGACGCGGCAGGTGAGGTGGTGCGTACTGAGGCACGCGTCTGTGAGGCATGCGGGTACCACCATCCGCGGCAGGCTGGGCTGGAAGTCTGCGAAGCGTGCGGCGAGCGGCTCGGCCGGCACGTGGCCGACCTTCTGCAGATCCAGACGGTCATCACGCGCCGCCGTGAGCGCATCAGTGCTGACGAGGAGGAGCGTAACCGGATCGGATTCGAGCTGCGGACGACCTACCGCTTCGTCCCTCGCGGGAATCAGCCAGGAGCGCTGGACAGCGAGGTGCTCACGGCGGATGGCGCACTGCTAGCTGCGGCATCCTATGGAGACGGCGCGGAGATCCGGGTGACCAATCTCGGACGCCGCGCGCGTAAGAACAAGGACATCCACGGATTCTGGCTGGATCTGGTGAAGGGCCGCTGGCTGACGGAGAAAGAGGCCAGCGCTGACGATGACGATGAGGACGACCTCGAAGCGGGGCTCAAGGACGTGCAGCGCAAGGCGCTGGTGACCCCTATGTTCAGGACCGACGGAACATCCTGGTCCTACGCTGGGCCTATGAGGTCAGCGATGAAGAGGCCATCACCCTGCAGTTCGCGATCGAGCGCGGCATCGAGGCGGCGTTCCAGCTAGAGGACTCCGAACTGACCAGCGAGCTGCTGCCCGACAAACAGCACCGCGGGCGAGTGCTGTTCATAGAGGCGGCCGAAGGTGGCGCGGGAGTGCTGCGTCGGTTGCAGTCCGACGACGATGCCATCGCCCGGGTAGCGGCTGAGGCGCTCGGGATCATCCATGTCGACCCAGCAACTGGCGAGGAACAGGAGGGGGCGTGCGTACGCGGCTGCTACCGATGCCTCCTGTCCTATAGCAACCAGCTCATGCACGAGCACATCGACCGGCGGCTGGTCATCGAGCGGCTTCAGGCGCTGGCCAGTGCCACTAGCCAGGCGTCGGCGCCTGCGACTACCCGCTCTGCAGCACATGACCCCAGCACGCAGCCCGGGCAGGAGGCTGCTAGGGCAGCAGTGGCATCCCGAGTTGGAGCGGCCAGGTCAAGGAGGGACCTGTGACGCCCAAGAGGCCGATGTGCCCGGCACCGTGGCCGCCCTTCTGGAACTCGTGCGCGAACACGGCCTGCGACTGCCGGACCGAGTGGGCACCGAGGTTGACGGCATACGCAGTGACCTGGTGTACGACACTGCCCCTGTCCCTTCCGCTGTAGTCGTCGATTACGTGCACGGCGAGTCCGCATGACACAACGCCATTGATCTTCGGAGGCTGGAACGTGATCCATATCGGCCCGGGCGAGGATCTCGCCGCAGCGGTTGCGGCGAACCCTGGTGTCTTCGGCGAGGCGACGCGGTGACTACGCCAGTGCGCGACAGCGTGCAGTTCCCGGTCGGCTCACTGGTCCGGGCCCGTGGTCGCGAGTGGGTGGTCCTGCCCGGCGGTGATGATCGATTTCCTCATCCTGCGCCCGCTCGGCGGTGGTGAGGATGACATCGCTGGAGTGTTTACCGAGGAGGGTGTGGAGCCCGCCACCTTCGACCTGCCCACCCCTGACGACCTTGGTGACGACCGCAGCGCCCGGCTGCTGCGCGACGCCCTGCGCATCGGATTCCGCTCAAGCGGCGGCCCATTCCGGAGCCTGGCGGGACTGGCCGTAGACCCTCGTCCCTACCAGCTCGTGCCGCTCCTGCTGGCATTGCGGCAGGAGACGGTACGGCTGCTGATCGCAGACGACGTCGGCATTGGCAAGACCATCGAGGCTGGCCTGATCGCCGCTGAACTGCTCGCGCAGGGCAGCGCAGAGCGTCTTGCGGTCCTGTGCCCGCCCAGCCTCGCCGAGCAGTGGCAAGACGAACTGCGGACCAAATTCGGCCTGAACCCGGAACTCGTGCTATCGGGCACGGTCCGCAGGTTGGAGCGCGGCCTGGAGTACGGGCAGTCGATTTTTGAGCGGCACCCGGTCACGATCGTGTCGGCCGACTTCATCAAGTCGGACATGCGCCGCGACGACTTCCTGCGCGCCGCCCCGGAGCTGGTCATCGTGGACGAGGCGCACACCTGCGTATCAGCGACGACACCGGCGCAGGCGGGCGGGGCCGCACCCAGCGCTACCGGTTGATCAAAGACCTTGCTCGCGACACCAGTCGGCACCTGGTCCTGGTCACCGCCACGCCACATAGTGGCAATGAAGGTACGTTCCGCAACCTGATCGCCCTGCTCGACCCGGCTCTCCAGGACGCAGAACCTCGCCGCCGAGGCCGGCCGCCGACGGTTGGCCACCCACCTGGTACAACGCCGCCGCGCCGACATCCGCGACTACCTCGGCAGCCGGCACGAAGTTCCCCGCCGACCGGGCAACCAACGAACGCACCTACGAGCTGTCGCCCGCCTACCGCGGCTTCTCGACGACGTGCTTGGCCTACGTCCGAGGCCAGGTCACCGACCAGTCTGGCACCCACTCCAGCAACGGATCCGCTGGTGGTCGGCGCTTGTCGCTGCTGCGGTCACTCGCCTCCTCGCCCGCCGCCGCTGCTGCGACCCTCGCCACCCGCGCCGCCCCCTGGGCGCCGGCTCGGAGCAGGCGACGTGGACGCGATCGGCGCGGCGGCGTTCTCGACCTAGCCGAAGACGATCGCCTTGATGCCGCTGACGCGGTGCCCGGTGCCGTGACCAGCGAGAGAGCACACGGCC
This sequence comes from uncultured Actinomycetes bacterium, assembly GCA_963782185.1. Taxonomy (GTDB): domain Bacteria; phylum Actinomycetota; class Actinomycetes; order Streptosporangiales; family Streptosporangiaceae; genus RYN-230. The sequence goes on along the minus strand of CAWAJB010000027.1, from coordinate 9,234 downwards.
GCACGGCGGGGAGAACGTCGCCGCAGTGCCCTGGCCATCGCCCAGGAACCGGGCGCCAGACATCGCCGCCGCATAGGACACCAAACTCACGCTTGTACCAGCCACGGTTCGGCGGCTGCTGAAGGACGGCTTCCACCCGATCGTGTTCTGCCGATTCATCCCGACCGCCCACTACGTTGCCAGCCACTTGCGAGCCGCAGCTCCCGAAGCCTTGGTGGAGGTGGTGACCGGCGAGCTACGCGCCGGAAGAACGCGCCGAGCGGGTGCGTGGTCTCGCCGAGCGCGCCGGCGGCAGAGCGAAGGTCCTGGTCGCCACCGACTGCCTGTCCGAAGGCGTCAACCTTCAGGACGACTTCCAGGCGGTCGTCCACTACGACCTGGCCTGGAACCCGACCCGGCACGAGCAGCGCGAAGGCCGGGTCGACCGCTTCGGCCAGCCACGAGAAATCGTCCGCGCTGTCACCCTGTATGGCGCGGACAACGGCATCGACGGCATCGTTATGGACGTGCTGATACGCAAGCACGAGGCGATCCGCCGTGATCTCGGCATTAGCGTGCCGGTGCCTGCCACTAGTGACGCGGTACTCGGCGCGCTCATGGAGGGCGTGATGCTGCGCGGGCGTTCGATGCAGCAGATGCTCGACTTCGAACTGCCCGGGGAAGCGAAGCGCCTTGAATTCGACTGGGAGAGCAGCGCCGAAGCCGAGAAGCGCAGCCGGACCCGCTACGCGCACCACACCATCCACCCAGATGAGGTACAGCGCGAGGTCGACGCGTACCGAACCGCGCTGGGCAGCCCGGACGATGTGGCAGCTTTCGTGCGCACCGCACTGGAGGAATGTGGCGCCATCGTCACAACGCAGCCGTTCGGCTTCGCCGTTGAACCGGATGGGCTGCCGGTGGGCCTGGACGATGCGCTCGGCCACCCCAGCAAGGCTGGCCGTTCTACCGTGACCTGCCCACGCCACGCGGCGCCGCCATATTGATCCGTTCCAACCCCATCACCGCCGCTATCGCACGCCATGTGCTCGACGCGGCACTTGACCCGGCCCTCGATCCGCGAGGCAGGCCGGCCAGGCGCTGTGGCGTGATCGTCACCAGCGCCGTGGACCTCCCGACCGTGGCGCTGCTGACCCGGATGCGTGTCCACCTCACTCTCCCTGGCCGGACGGGACCCCGTGCCCAGGTAGCCGAGGAGGCGCGGATCGTGGCCTTCACTGGTACCCCCGCCAGCCCGGCCTGGCTCGATCCCGGGGCAGTCGAGGCCCTGCTGGCCGCAAAGGCCCGACCGCAACGTGCCTCCCGACATCGCGTGCAACATCATGCGTGGAGTGCTTGCTGCCCTGCCCGGGGCCATCATCCCCCATCTGGAGCAGTTCGCCCAGGATCTCGCCGCCTCGCTGCGCGAGGCCCACGTAAGGGTGCGCACCGCCGCTCGCGGCGAGCGGGCTGGCGACCTGGGGGTGCGGGGTCTCACAGTACGGCCGCAGTTGCCCGTGGACGTGCTCGGCGTCTACTTCTACCAGCCTGGAGGTAGTCGATGACCGCCCCGGGTCTGCAGGCGGTGCAGGCCGTCGGCGGAGTGATCCCGCCGAGCCTGCTGACTCGGATACAGGCCGGGGAGCTGTCGGACGCCGACAGCTTGTCTCCGGCCTCCTACCACCTGACCGGGCGGGAGACCCTCCGGGATGCCGCGAGCAGGGCTTGGTCCTACCTGCGGGGAGCGTGGACCGCTTGGCGGGAGCACGTAGATGCGCAGCCGCCCGGCGTGGTTGGCACTGGCGCGGCCCGCGAGCGCTGGCTGCTGGTCTTGTTGCGCGAACTTGGGTATGGCCATGTGCCCGCTTTGCCCGGGGGTTACGTCATCGAGGACCGCGAGTATCCCGTCTCACACGCCTGGCAGTACGTCCCGATCCACCTGCTCGGACCCGGCGCCGACCTCGACCACCGAAACCCGGGGGTGTCCGGCGCGGCACGGGCACCGCAGGCCATGGTGCAGGAACTGCTCAACCGGGAAGACGACTGCCTATGGGCCATCCTCTCCAATGGCCTGCGGTTGCGCCTGCTGCGTGACTCCACCGCGCTGGCTGGCTCGGCTTACCTGGAGTTTGACCTCGAAGCCATCTTCGATGGCGAGATCTACCCAGAGTTCCTGCTGATGTGGCAACTCTGCCACGTCTCGCGGGTGGAAAAGCGCGGTGGAGCAGATACGACTCCGGCCGACTGCTGGCTGGAAACCTGGCGCGGTGAAGCCGTAGAGGCGGGCGCCCGGGCGCTAGACCGGCTACGCGACGGGGTCGAGAAGGCGCTCGCAGCGCTGGGAACCGGCTTTCTGCGGCATCCCGGCAACGAGCCGCTGCGCAACGCCCTTCGCGATGGCCGACTCACAGACCGGCAGTATCACCGCGCCTTGCTGCGCCTGGTGTACCGGCTACTATTCTGCTTCGTCGCCGAGGACCGTGACGCTCTGCTGCGCCCCGATGCCCGGTCGCAGCAGCGCGAACGGTACACCCGGTTCTTCTCCACCTCCCGGCTGCGCCGCCTGTCCCGGGTGCGGGCCGGAGGGCCGCATGGCGACCTATGGCAGGCTCAGCGTCTCGTCCTCCGTGCGCTCGGCAACCATGGCCACAGCGGTCTCGGCCTTCCTGGCCTGGCCGGCCTCTTCGACCCGGACTCGCGCGTGCCCATGATCGAGGGAACCACACACCGTGACCTCCTGCTCGGCTGCGCCCTGGGGAACGCTGACCTCCTCACCGCAGTGCGCCATCTCGCCTGGCTCGCCCTGCCCGGCCAGCACGTTCAGCCCGTCGACTACCGTCACCTGGGCGCTGATGAACTCGGTAGCGTCTACGAATCCCTACTGGAACTTCGGCCTCTGGTGGATCTGGCCGAGCGCACGTTCCGGCTCCAAAACGTAGCTGGCAGCGAGCGCAAGACGACCGGCTCCTACTACACCCCGCCCGGTCTGGTGTCCGCACTTCTCGACACCGCGCTGGACCCCCTGCTCGACGACGCGGTTAAGAACGCCTCCGACCGGGCGGACGCCGAGGCCAGACTGCTCGCCCTCAGCGTCTGCGACCCGGCCTGCGGCTCCGGACACTTCCTGGTCGCCGCAGCTCGCCGCATCGCTCAACGGCTCGCCCAGATGCGGTCCGGTGAAGACGAACCCACGCCAGCGGACGTGCAGCATGCTCTTCGCGACGTGGCAGGCCACTGCGTATATGGAGTCGATGTCAATGACCTCGCAGCCGAACTGGCCAAGGTTTCGCTGTGGCTAGAGGCGCTAGAGCCCGGTAAGCCGCTCGGCTTCCTCGACGCACGGATCCGGGTCGGTAACTCACTGCTCGGCACCACCCCAGCGCTACTGCGGGACGGAGTTCCCGACGCCGCATTCAAGGAACTGGAGGGCGACGACAAGAAGATCGCTGCAGGCGTCCGCAAGCGCAACAAAGCTCAGGCCGGTGGGCAGGATGTCATGCTCTTCGGCCAGGAATCCAATGCCGTACTGGCCGAGGAGCGAGCCAGGGTGCTGACTCTCGCGCAGGACGTCGACGAGGTCCGCAGCCAGGCCGAGCAATGGGAAGCGTACGAGGAGTCGGCGGACTACCAGGCACGGAAGATCCACGCCGACGCCTGGTGCGCCGCCTTCGTATGGCCGCTGCAGCCTGGAGCACCGGAACCACCCATCAACGGCGTGCTCCGTGCCATCGCTGACAGCCCATTCGACCCGCACCTCGCCCAAACCATCGAAGAGACCGAACGCCTCGCAGATCGCTATCGTTTCTTCCACTGGCACCTGGAGTTCCCCGAAATCTTCCACACAGGAAATGGGCATTCCGGTGCCGCGGGCCCGGAAGGGTGGGATGGCGGATTCTCCTGTATGCTCGGCAATCCACCCTGGGAACGCGTAAAGCTGCAGGAACAGGAATTCTTCGCCGCCCGGGACCCGGACATCGCGGAAGCCCCGAACGCGTCGGCTCGTGGCCGCATGATTGCCGCCCTGAAAGACAGCGACAATGCTGGTGACCGAACATTGCATGCCGAGTTCCTGGCGGCCCTGCGGAATGCCGAAGGCGAGAGCGCGGTCCTGCGCACTTCCGGACGTTACCCGCTCACTGGCCGCGGTGACGTCAACACCTATGCCGTTTTCGCTGAAGCGTTCCAGACACTCACGGGGCCCCACGGCAGATCGGGCGTAATTGTCCCCACTGGAATCGCCACCGATGCAACAACTCAGTACTTTTTTAAGGATCTCGTCGAGAAGCGCTCGTTGGCTGCCCTCTATGACTTCGAGAACCGTGCTGGGCTCTTCCCTGCAGTACATAACGCGATGAAGTTCTGCCTCCTTACAATGGCGGGCCAGGCTGTGCGTGAGACGGCGGCCTCCTTCGCCTTCTTCCTCCAGGATCCCGCATTGATCAGTGTCTCGTCATTTGCACTGACACCAGACGAAATCACCCTGCTCAATCCGAACACGGGCACATGCCCGGTGTTCCGAACGCGCCGTGACGCTGAGGTTACCCTTGGCATCTATCGCCGCATCCCCGTCCTCCTCCGCGAAGGCGATCCGAACGGTAACCCGTGGGAAATCACGTTCACAGCGATGTTCCACATGTCCAACGACTCAAAACTATTCCGCACACGCGAGCAATTGGAGGCCGATGGTTGGATCCTGAGCGGCAACATTTTCGAACGTGGCCTCAACCGCATGATTCCGTTGTATCAGGGCATGATGGCATCCTTCTATGACCATCGTGCGGCAGATATCGTGAAGAGCGCTACAGCCGTTAAGCGTCAAAACCAGCCGCGCTACCTATCAGAGTCAGAGCATGAGGACCCCCAGAGATTGGCAATGCCCACATACTGGGTGGATTCGGCTAACCTTCCGACAACTCTTCCGCGTTGGCTGCTGGGATTTGCGAACGTGACTAGCCCGACAAACGAACGGACCATGATAACCTATGCTCTGCCACGCTGTGCAGTTGGGCATTCCATCCCAATAGTCTTTGCAAAATCCGCCTGGCTTCTTGAAGCTATACTCGCCTCGTATTGCCTGGACTACGTAGTACGACAGAAGTTGGGTGGCACGAACCTGACCTATAATTACGTGAAACAATTCCCTGTCATCGCTATCAGTGATTTCTGTCAGCCTTGCCCATGGGATCCGCATAAGGATCAAGATAAATGGATAGCCGATCGGGTACTGGAGCTAACTTATACTGCCGTGGACATGAAGCCGTTTGCCCGGGACCTCGGTGACGATGGACCGCCATTCCGGTGGGATCCTGAGCGGCGTTCGGTACTTCGGGCGGAGCTAGATTCGGCGTTCTTCCAATTGTATGGCCTCTCGCGCGATGAGACGGAGCACATTCTGGATACGTTTCCGATTGTGAAGCGTAAGGACGAGGCGTGTTATGGCGAATACCGTACCAAGCGGCTGATCCTTGAGATTTACGACGCCATGCAGAAGGCGATCGACAGGGGCGTGCCGTACCGGATGATCCTGGACCCGCCGCCCGGCCAGGGCAACCGCCACCCGAACCGGGGGTTATCGCATGACTGACATGCCTGCCAGGAGCGTCGACCAACGGATTCTGCCACGCAAATATGACTTGCTGATCCGCCAGGTGGGGCGTGCGCTGATCGAGCATGGGTTGGGAAGCGGAACCTCGTTGTTCGATCCATCCCGCAAAGTATGGTCTGTGGAGACCGTGGGCGAACTGTACCGATGCTACAACGAGCACCCTGATATGGGGGCCGATACGTTCCTGGTCAAACTTCGACGCCAGATTAGCGGGGCTTCCGACGACGCGATTTTGCTCTCGGCTGAGTTGCTGACTCTGCACGCGCTGCCTCTGTCCAACTTCACAGAGCCGAAGAAGCGCGCGCGCATCCAGGAGATTCTGAGTTGGATGCGGGAGCCAACCGCTCTCCCGGCCGAGGTCGCCGCAGCGTTTGCCGAGGGTTCCTGGAGCGGGGGCAGCGGTGCTCACACCATGATCTGGAAGTGGCTATCTGATGCAGTTAGCTTCGTCCAGGCGTGGTGGTCTGTCCCTGAATCTGAGCGCACACGTGCGCTCGCCGATCCATGGGCCTGGCGGGACTTGGTCCATCGGATCCCAGGTATGCCTTCGCTCCGCGAGGCGCTCCTTTATCTGGCGTTCCCTGGGTACTTCCTGCCGATCATTAGCCTCGGGCACAAGACTGCCATCCGTCAGGCGTTCCACTACCGACTGGATGACCCCTCTGGCGACCTAGATCATGACCTGTACCAGATAATGCTGAGCCTGCAGCATGAGGCGGGAGGGCCTGTTGAGCTGTACGAGCCGCCCTACATTAAGGAATGGCAACCGCAGGCCAGCAAGACGGGTGAGCAGCGCGCGTGGCTGGTCCGGCCGCGGCCAGGGGGCCCGGCTCTCGTCGAACGCTGGAAGCAGGACGGATTCGTATCGCTAGCAGCCACCCACCTGAGCGACATGCCTGCCGGGGCTGAGTTCGTTGAGGTACGCGCGGCCGTGGAAGAGGGCTACCAGCATCTCGACTACGCCCAGCGAGTTGCGTTGGCCAACGAGTACTACGCGTTCCTGTCCCGCGTGGCAGGCGGTGACATCGTCGCAACCGTCGCAGGCGACCAGCTCTCGGCCGGTGTGGTGACCGGGGAACCGTCTTACGACCAAGCCGCTGAGGGAGCACGGCTACGCCGTCCCGTCGCGTGGCAAGACACTGCGCCGGTCTCGGTGGATTCCCTGCCGGCTCCACTACCCGCCGAAGTCGACCAGCAAGGCACTGTCGTAGATCTGACCGGTGCACTCGATGTGCTGTCTGAGCTGCTCGGCACCACGTCCGGCGAGGCCAAGGAACTACCCGTCGTGGAACCGGTAGTGGTCGCGACCGTGCCCGTGCTGCCCTCGGCTACGCTCGATTTGGCCGCCAAGCTGCATATGGACCAGGTATGGCTTCAGGAATTCATAGACGTACTGCAGGAACGCCAGCAGGTCGTGCTGTACGGCCCGCCCGGCACGGGCAAGACCTATCTCGCCCAGGAGATCGCCCGGCACATCGCAGAGCGCGACGCGGTCCGCTTGGTGCAGTTCCATCCCTCCTACGCCTACGAGGACTTCTTCGAGGGATTCCGGCCAGTAAGCGCCGACGGCGGCTCGGTCGGATTCACACTCACCGCAGGCCCGCTACGCAAGGTGGCCTCAGAGGCTCGCGCGAACCCAGGCGAGCCATACGTGCTCGTAGTGGACGAGATCAACCGGGCCAACCTGGCGAAAGTTTTTGGCGAGCTGTATTTCCTACTGGAGTACCGTGGTCCGAGCATCGCGCTGCAGTATTCGCCGGGTGAATCTTTCACACTGCCACCGAACGTGTTCTTCATCGGCACCATGAACACCGCCGATAGATCTATCGCCTTGGTTGATGCGGCGATCCGCCGACGGTTCGCATTCGTCGAACTGCATCCAGATGATCCGCCAGTCCGCGACGTGCTCGCCAAGTGGCTGAAGGCCAGCCACAAGGACCACGACGAGCGAGCGGGCTTGCTGCGCGCGCTAAACAACGCGATCGACGAGGAGGACCGTGACTTCAAGATCGGCCCTTCCTACCTGATGCGGCCACACGTCGAGACCTCCATCGGTCTGGAGCGAGTGTGGCGTTATGACCTGCTGCCGTTGCTCGAAGAGCACTACTACGGTCGGCTCACTCGCTCGCAGGTGCACGCCCGGTTCGGGCTGGACACGATCCGAAGGCGCTTCGCCGAGACCATGCCTGGAGAGGCGACTTCGGGCACTAGCTCTCCAGAGTCGTCCGAGCCGTGACGAAGCAGGAGCCGGTCGTCCTGGCCGAACTGGACCGGACGGGCGCGGTTCGTCACCTCGATGACGATCACGTCTCGGCGTTGGCCACTACCAGGCTTGTGGAGGTCCGCCCCGAAGGCGGAGGACAGTGGCGCTTGCTGCCAGCCGGGCGGGTAGGTGTGGTTCGAATCGGCGACCTAGAGGTACGAGTACAGCCGAAGACCGGCATCGCCCGACTGCTCTTCCTGCTCGGCTACGCGGCCGATTCCGGCTTCAGGCCCGAGGATGTCGCGGGAGTTCCTGAACCTGACCTGTGGCCTGCGCTCGCTGAGTCGCTCGCGCGCCATGTGGAACGTGCGCTCGGGCCAGGTGTGCTGCAGGGGTACGTGACTATCGATGAGTCCCTTCCACTGGTGCGCGGGCGGATCCGGGTCGCCGACCAGGTAGCGCGACGTCCTGGGCTGCCGCTACCGCTAGAAGTGCGCTACGACGAGTACGCGCCAGACATTCCGGAAAATCAGCTCATTCGCACCGCCTTGCGGCGCATGCTCGCTGTGCCCGGGCTCCGGAGGGAGTTGAGTGCCCGGCTGGCCCACCTCGATGGTCGGCTGGATGGCGTGCAGGTGCTGCTGCCGGGCACGCCCCTGCCCATTTGGCGGCTCACCCGGCTCAACGCCCGCTACGCCGCGGCGCTGCGACTGGCGGAGATCGTGCTGCGGAATCAGTCAGCTGAGCCTGGCCCTGGCGGGGTCAGCGTCGCCGCATTCGTTGTGTCCATGGCGAAGGTCTTCGAGGACTTCGTCACGGTCGCTCTGCGCGAAGCTCTCGCGCCTCATCCCGGCCATACTGAGGCCCAGTACCCCGGTCACCTGGACGAGCAACTGAAGATCGCGATCCTGCCGGATGTCGTGCACCTGGTGGCTACCCAGCCGGTCGCCGTCTTCGACGCCAAGTACAAGCTGGAAGACGCCTCCTCCGGTTACCCGAACGCCGACGTCTATCAGATGCTCGCCTACTGCACGGCGCTCCAGCTCCGACGTGGATGGCTCGTCTACGCACAAGGAAACGCTCCGCCAGGCGTCCAGCGTGTGAGGCACACATGGATCGACATAGTCCAGTACCCGCTCGACCTTGCTGCTGCTCCGGCCGACCTCCTGCGCCAAATCGACACGCTCGCTGCGGCGGCCCTCGGGCTAATTCGGGAAGAGCCAAGCGCCATAACAGGGACCGTTCGATAGACCGTCATGGGCCCGATCCAGACTTTCGTCGAGTCGGTTCTGAGTACCGCTGCCGGACTGGCGCATTCAGTGTTGTTGAGGTTGCTTGACCGCTGTTCTGAAGTGGCTGGTGCTGAATGATGTCAGTTCATTGAATGAAACCGCTGCTAACTCGAAGCAAGATATGTCGTAACGTTCACCTGGAACTGGACCGGGCG
>CAWAJB010000026.1:0-105145 GCA_963782185.1 uncultured Actinomycetes bacterium | reverse complement strand
ATGAGCTAGTGCACCTCGCCGCTGCAGGAGCGGGCTGGCTGATACCAGACCTCGCGGGCCGGGGTCCCAGAGCAGGCTGCAGGGCATGATTTGACCAGGAACCGGGGGACCCGGAAGGCGCCAGAACTTTGCGGTCCCGGTAAGGAGGTCTTCGGGCATGAGGGTATGTGTGCCAATCACCGATGATGGCCAGGTTGACCCGCGCTGGGGCCGAGCCGACCGCGTCGCGGTCGCCGACGTGGCCGACGGGGAGATCTGTGACTGGCAGGAGTTCACCGTCAGCTGGGGAACGCTGCACGATCAGGGGACCGAGGGCGCACATCACGCCCGCGTGGCACGGTTCCTCCGGGACAACCAGGTAGATGCGGTCGCTGTCTGCCATGTGGGTCCGGGCATGCACCGCATGCTCGGCTCGATGGCGATACGGGTCGTCACTGGTCCTGGCGGGGACGCACGCAGCGCGGCCCGCGGCGCGGGCTGAACGGTTCGGCTCTGGCCACAGCACGACGTGATCATGGTGAGTAGCATCTGCCCACTACGGCGGGCGGGTCCGCCTTGTCACCCTGATGAGGGGGTTGCCTGGGCGATCGCAGGTGCGCGATGGCCCTGGGATCTGCTTTGCGGATGACCCGCTGCGGCTACCCGAACTGCCGGTACCACGCCGCCCCGCCCCAGCTGCACGGCCCCTACCACCAGTGGACCCGCAAGATAAACGGCAAAACCATCACCCGGATCCTGTCCGACGACCAGCTCGCCGACTACCAGCCCTGGTTCGACAACCTGGAGTGCCGCCTGCGCGACCTCATCACCGAACTGGAAACCCTCAGCCAGGAATCGCCGACCCCCGCTGGCAGCGATAACCAAGATCATGTGGCCGCCGCCCGCTTAACCTGTGGAGGAAGCTCTGGCGTCGGCGAGGCGGGCGACCCATTCGGCGGCGGTGGCGAACAGGACCCGGTGCCCGGCCTGGCAGGCCCGGATCGCCAGCCCGATGGCCAGGTGGGTTTTGCCGGTGCCGGGAGAGAAGGCGACAGACTGCAACATCTTCGTGCGGTGCTGCCGTGCGAGGTGCGGGTTATCTCGAAGACTCATCCGCTGTCGGGGCGGCTGGTGGCGGCCCGGTCGTTCAAGCGGCTGAACGGCGGGCTGGTTCTGGTGATCGAGCTGCCGGACGGATCGCCGGGGACGATCCAGGCGGATGCCACTGACGTGCTCGGTCCGGCGGAGTCAGCTGGCCCGGGTGTGGTGCTGGACGCGGCAGGGTGGCGGCGGCTGCGGGAACTCGTCGTGGCGCTGGCGGGCCGGTGATGACGTGGGGAGCCGGGGCGCTCCCGGCGTGTGGTGGCTGTGAGCTGGGCCGGGCGCGCTGGCATCTGGGGCGGGCTGTCGCGGAGCTGGAGGAAGCCCGGCTGGCGTGGGGGGTGTGGGCTGATGGCATTCGCCAGCTGGCCGAGCAGCGGCTGGGGGCGGACGTTTTCTTTGACTTCCGAGTGCTGGACGACCCGGGGTATCGCCGGGCGCTGCAGATGGGCAACCCATTTGACGAGGCGGTGAACTCTGCTGAGACGGCGCTGGCAACGGCCGGCCGGGGTGAGGACTCCGGGGCTGCGGATTGCCCGTGCCGGGAGGTTAGGACGCAAATAGGTTCACCTCATCCCTGATCGCGCCCACGACTTCGGGAGAGGTGAACCCATGCGCGTCTTGAGGATAGCGCCTGCCCGCCAGCTTTCTCTGTTCGCTGGCCAGGCCGGGCCGGCGGCCGGGCAGTGGCACGGACTGCCCGAGCAGGCCAGGGCTGAGGTGCTGGCGTTGCTGGCCCGGATCATCGCCCGCGGTGTCCTTGCTGGTGATGACCAGGCCCCGGTCCCTGCCGCCGGGCAGGAGGGCTGCGGTGACTGACCTGGCGGATGGCCCGGTGCTGCTGATCTCAGGCGAGAAGATCACCGCATCCCACCGGGCCCGCGACGCGTATGTGTATGTGCGCCAGTCCACTTTGCTGCAGGTGCGGGCCAACACCGAGTCCCTGGCCCGCCAGTACGACCTGCGGCAGCGGGCGGTCATGCTCGGCTGGCCCGCCCACCAGGTCGTCGTGGTCGATGAGGACCTCGGCCGCTCAGGTGCCTCGGCGGCGGGCCGGACCGGGTTCTCCGAGCTGGTCGCCGACGTGGGGCTGGGCAAGGCCGGGATCGTCTTGGCGCTGGAATGCTCCCGGCTGGCCCGCTCCAACGCGGACTGGTACCAGCTGCTGGATCTGTGCGCGCTGACTGACACGCTGATCGCCGACGCAGACGGCATCTATCACCCGGGCAGCTTTAACGACCGGCTTGTCCTGGGCCTTAAGGGGACGATGTCCGCATAAGAGGCCGAGCTGCACCTGATCCGGTCCCGGCTGACCGAGGGACTGCGGCACAAGGCTGCCCGTGGTGAGCTGCGGCAGGGCCTGCCGGTCGGGCTGGACTACGACGAGAACGACCGTGTCATCCTGACCCCGGATGAGGCGGTAGCCGCGGCGATCGCGGCGGTCTACCAGCGTTTCGATGAGCTCGGCTCGGCCCGCCAGGTGCTGCTGTCGCTGCTGGAAGACGGGCTGCTGCTGCCCCGCCGGCCGACCGGCTCCAGCCGGATCACCTGGGCGCCGGCGTCATACCCGGCGGTGCATGACTTCCTGACCAACCCCGCGTATGCGGGGGCGTTCGTGTTCGGCCGCACCCGCGCCTGGAAACGGGTGGACGCCTCCGGGAAGGTGATCAGCGGGGTTCGGGTACTGCCCCGCGAGCAGTGGGCCGTGCTGATCCCTGACCATCATCCCGGGTTCATCACCTGGGAGAAGTACGAGGCCAACACCACGCGGCTGCGGGCGAACTGGCGGCCACCGCGCGGTCACGGCGGCGGTGCCCCGCGGGAAGGCGCGGCGCTGCTGCAGGGCCTGCTGCGCTGCGGCCGGTGCGGGCGGATCATGCAGACCGGCTACTCCGGGCCGGAAGGCAACAGCCCCCGCTACGTCTGCGCCCGGGCCAAGCAGCTGTATGGCACTGAGCGCGGCTGCTGCAGCATCGGCGGCGGCCGGCTGGAAAAGACCGTCCTGGCCGAGTTGTTCACCGTGCTGGAACCCGCCTGCCTGGAGGCCACCGCCAAGGCGCTGGCCGAAGCTGAGCAGCACTACCGGCAGCGGCTGGCCGCCTTCGAGCTGGCTGTCGAGCGCGCCCGGTATGAAGCGAGCCGGGCCAGCCGCCAGTACGACGCGGTCGAGCCAGAGAACCGGCTGGTCGCCCGCACCCTCGAACGCGCCTGGGAGGACAAGCTGGCCGACGTCCGCCAGGCAGAAAACGACCTGCGCACCCAGCAGGCCCGCCGGCCGGTAGCGCTGACCAGCCAGGAACTCACCTGGATCACCACAGCCGGCGCAGACGTCAAGGCGGTGTTCAGCGCGCCGACGACCACCATTCCCGAACGCAAGCAGCTGATCCGCGCCGTGATCACCGAGGTCGTGGTCACCATCCATGACCAGGAACGCGTCGCAGGCCTGCGGATCATCTGGCAGGGCGGCGCGGCCACAGAGCTATCTATGCAGATGACCAGGACAGGTAGCCATACCCGCACCACCAGCGAGGACACCGTCTGCCTCGTCCGCCGGCTCGCCGCGCACTACGACGACAAGACGATCGCGCTGATCCTTTCCAAACAGCACCGCCGCACCGCCACCGGTCTGACCTGGACCAAGACCCGGGTCCGGGACCTGCGGGCCTCCCGGCAGATCCCGGCCTATGAGGCGGGCGGACCAGAAACTGTCACTGCCAGCCCCGAAGATAGCGTCGTGGTCACCGTCCCCCAGGCCGCCGCCCAGCTCGGCATCAGCAAATACACGATCTACCGGTGGCTGCGCGACGGATTCATCACCGGCGAGCAGCTCACCCCCGCCGCACCCTGGCGGATCCGCGTCGACCAGGCCCTCCGCGACCGTCTCCGCCCCGAAGTCCCCGACGGCTGGCTGCCCCTCGACCAGGCCGCGTCGGCACTCGGGATCGCCCGGCAGACCGTGTTGCACAAGGTCCAGCGCGGGGAACTGAACGCTGTGCTCGTCAACCGCGGACAGCGTCAAGGCCTCCGCATCCAGGTCGAACACCCAGCAGATGGACTGTTTGACACACCCCGATGAAAGAAAGGCGCAGTGTTAACCATGACTGGACGGCCCGAGGAACACGACGTTGTCGCGGGCGGTGGTGAAATCCAGGGTGCCCAGGTGGGCGATCACGTCGCGTTTCAGCCCGCGGGCGTGGTCGAAGTCGAACTCCTCCAGGCTCTTGCGTGAGGGGAACCGGGCGGCCCGGATCCGGCCTTCCCCGCCATGGCTTTCGCGGGCGGCGACCTCGCGTTGCAGGCAGGCGGCGAGGAACTCCTCATGGGTCCACGATTCGGCCCGGGCCCGCTCTGCCAGCCGCGGCACTGACTCCCGCAACGTCGGCGCCTTCAGCGCCCGGGTCAGGAACGCGATCTCCGCGGTGGTGTCCCGGGCAGCCGTCTTCGCGGCCATCGCGCGGCACCCCCGTCCAGGCCGAGCGCGGTGTCGTAGTCGGCCAGCGCCCGGATCTGCACCTCCGGCTCAGGTGCCGCCCGCAAGGCAGTGACCCGCTGGCTGCGCATGGCCCGCGCCGCAGCGACGTGCGGGGGATCGCTGATGCTCTGATGCCACGCCCAGGACCGCTCATGGTCAGCGGCCAGGCGCCCCTCGCAATGCACGCGCACCCGGGCCAGGTCCGCGGTGACCTCGATCCGCCGGCCGATCACCGCGGGATGGACGGAGTAGTCGTTGGAATCCAGCCGCACGTAGTGGTCACGCGCCAGCCTTGCTGAGACCCGCCACCCCGTCACCGGGGCCACTGGCGGCAGCGGGAGCATAGCTGCCTTATCGGCACCGATCCGCTCCGTCGGGGAGCAGCCCAGCGCCCGGCGCGGCCGGGTGTTCACCAGCGCCAGCCACCCGGCCAGCTGGGTGTTGAAGTCCGCCGGTGAAGTGAACGACCGGCCGGGCAGGAACGAGCGTTCCAGGTAGTCATGGGCCCGCTCGATGATTCCCTTCGCCTCAGGGTCGGCGGGCTTGTAGACCACCACCTTCGCGGCCAGGGTCCCGCGGAACGCCTGGCAGTCACCGGTCAGCTCCGCCCGCCCGGCCCGCCACCGGCCGATCGCGCCCTCGCCGTCCCAGACCAGCACCCGCGGCACCGCCCCCAGCCCGCTGATGTGCTGCCACCAGCCCGCGAACAGATCCGCCGCGGTGCGGGTCGGGAGCAGCACAGCCATCAGCCATCGCGAATACGCACACCATGGTCAGCACCGGCAGCTGCGCCGGCTTGCGCACCAGCCCGCAGCCCGCCGGAATGGTGACCGGCGGGAACCAGAAATCGCACTGGGCGATCTCACCCGCCGCATACGCCGTCCGCGACGCCGGATCCGGCGGCAGATACGCCGGCCGCAGCTCAGCGACCCGGTCCCGCAGCACCCGCACCGAATGCTGCCACCCGATCCGCTCCGCGATCACCGTCGCCGGCATCGACGGATACGCCTTGAGCAGTTCCCGGATCCGCGGCTCCGCCGCATCCGTGACCGATCCCTTCGCCGGCCGCTCATACTTCGGCGGCCGGTCACTGGCCACCGCCGCCCGCACCGTGTTCCGCGAGACCCCCATCACCCGGGCGATCACCTTGATAGGCATCTTCTCCGCCCGGTGCAGCCTGCGGATCTCAGCCCAGTCCTCCACGCAAAGCACCCCTTCCACCCCCTGGCTCGGCTAGAGCCAGAGTCATCGGGCAGAGGGTCAAAATTCAGATGCCACGCCGGGGTCAGTATTCACGTGCCGCCGACAGGGTTTGCGCCTTGCGGGTCCAAGTCGTTTCTCAAGCGCGAAAGCTCTGCACAGCGGCACGCCTCGGCGCAGCTCCGCCCACCCTTGCGGGCTGGGTGCGCGTGTCGCCCACACGCCTGGAGACTGCGCAGATCCGCTCGCCAGCCCTGGCAAACTACGCCAGGCTGCCAGGGGCTCGCCGCCGGCAAAGGAAAGAGGGCTGCCGCCAGCGGGTCGGCGGGACGGCCTGCTATGGCTGCCCCCCGGCTGACGCGGTGGGCGCGCTGTCCGCGGTGTACGCCGGGAGCCGGGCAGAGTAGATGGAGTACCCGTTGACGTAGAAGGCGACCACGGTGGCGATGACAGTGGCCGCCATCATGGGCACCATGAGCCCGAAGCCGCTGTGGGTGAGCTCGAGCACCAGGGCAAGGCCGGATAGCGGCGCCTGCATCGCCGCGCCGATCATGGCCGCGGCGCCGACCATGGCGAACGCGCCGGACGGGGAACCTGGCCAGGCCAGATTCCAGGCGATGCCGAGTGCGCCGCCAAGGACTGCGCCGGTGCTGAGTGTCGGGGTGAAAAGCCCGCCGGATGCGCTGCTGCCCAGGCACATTGCGGTGACGAGCGGCTTGAGCGCGAACAGGGCGAGCAGCAGGCTGAGGCTGCCGATGCCGAGGAACGCGTCCCGGGCCATGTCCAGGCCGTTCCCGAACAGTTGCGGGTACCAGATACCGATGATGCCGAGGATGCCGAAGGCTGCGACCGGGGCGAACAGCGCCCTGGTTCCCCGCGCGCGGTGGTACGACACCCAGCCGATGAGGCGGATGTAGCCGGCCGAGATCAGCCCGATGACCGGCCCGGCCAGCAGCGACCAGGTCATCAGCGACCCAGTGAAGCGGTAGTCCGGAATGCCGGTATAGGTGGCGTGATTGGGCAGGTAGATCCAGGCGGCGGCGGTGGCGATCCATGAGCAGGCGATGGCCGGCAGCATGACCGGAAGGGTGATGCTGCCAATGAGGATCTCAGCGGTGAACAGGGCGCCGGCGAGCGGGACGTTGTAGACCGCGGCGAGCCCGGCGCCGCCAGCGCAGGCGACGAGCAGCCGCCGCTGCTGAGCCGACAGGCCGCCCCGCCCGGCCAGGATGCTTGCCGACGCGCCACCCAGCAGCTTGGGCGCGGCTTCGCGGCCGATCGAGGCGCCCATGCCGATGACGACCTCAGAGATCACCGACGTGCCCAGGCAGCGCCGGAACGACAGCCGCCCGTCTCCGCTCCAGACCGCCTCGTCGATCTCGGACGGCTCGCCCCTGGTGTAACGCCGCAGCAGATACCACGCGACGCCGCCGAACGCGCCTGCGATCAGCAATGAAGCGACCCGCCGCAATGCGGATGCCTGCTCGACCCCGTGCTGCAGGGTCCCGGAGCGGTAGCCGAACGCGGCGTACTGCACGTTGAACAGGAGCGCCATCATCAGCGCGCCGAGCAGCCCGGCGGCAATGCCGGCCAGGACTACCAGCACCCAGAACCGGGGGGTGAGGACGCCGGCTCCGTGGCTGGTGATGTTGGGCTGTTCCATGGCGCCGCGCCCGGATGGAAGCCGGTGCTTCAGCAGCGGCTGTGGCCGCCGCAACCGTTCGCTGCCCCGTCCCGGCCCCCGGCCGCGCGAAATGCCCGGCCAGCGCAGTGGGCCGAGGCGGCGTGCTTGCCCGCCAGGACTGGTCATAAAGACAACTCCACCGCGATGCTGTGGCCGACCTCAGCCCGGAGCACGTCGGCGTCAGCCAGCCGGGGCATCGCGTCCCCTGCCGCCGCGCTGCGCCCGGGGCCGCTCGATCCTCGCATGCAACATTGGGCAGCACCTCAGGCGCCTGGTCCATCAACCACGTCAGCATCCCATATGGCCAGCGAGCCCGCGCCGCCAGTACGTCAGCCAGATCCACGCCATCGCCTGTGAGGTGCCAGAACTCGCGCAGAGCATCTTACTGGGGCTTCTACCCTCGGCGCTCGTGCTCGTTCGCCTCGTCTACCTGCTCATGGTCCGGCTGTTACCTGCTCATGGTCCGGCTGTTCGGCTGGATGGCGCTGCTCGCGCGGAGCGACACCGCGAAGGATACGGAGATCTTGATGCTGCGGCACGAGGTCGCGGTGCTGCGCCGTCAGGTCGCCCGCCCGAGGCCGGACTGGGCCGGCCGCGCCGTCATGGCCGCGCTGCCCGAGTTTTGGCACGGCGCAGGCTCTTCGCCGGGGCACCTTCAGCGGTCTGGCGGTGGGGACGAACGGCCCTTCCTGCTGTCTGTGGCACGGCCTTACATTTAGTCGTGGGAGGCAACCCGGAGGTGGACTCGACCTGCCCCTTGGGTAAGCAGCCATGCGGACTGGCGATCATGACCGTGAGCCGGAGTTGCGTCCGCTACATGCACCATCCTCCAGGCCCAGTCCCCAGGGCGGGCATGCCGAGGAGCATCTGCCGGCTGCTCGAGGGGGCCAGGAGCGGCGGGCGCTTCAGGCGGCGCTGATCGCCAACGCAATTCTGCTGGTCATCGAAGCCGCCGGCGGCCTGGCCTTCGGGTCCTTGGTGCTGATGGCCGACGCCGGTCACCTGCTCGCCGACGTCTCAGCGCTCGCGGTGTCCGTGGCCGCCATCGGCCTGGCCCGCCGGCGCCCCACGGCGAAGCACACGTTCGGCTTCGAGCGGGCCGAGGTGCTCGCCGCGCAGCTTAATGCGCTGCTGCTGGTCGCGGTGATGGCCTGGGTCGTGCTGGAAGCGATCCACCGCCTCGCCGCGCCACCCCCCGTCCAAGCCGGAGGGATGCTGGCGGTCGCTGTCACGGCACTGGCAGTGAACGGGGCCAGCTCGGTGCTGCTCGCCCGGGCCGCGGGGCGGAGCCTCAATATGCGTGGCGCCTACATTCACCTGGCAGTTGACGCGGCCGGCTCACTGACCGCGATCGCCGCGGCCGTCCTCATCCTCGGATGGGGTCTGCGGACAGCCGACCCGGTCGCTTCGCTCATCACCGCGGCCCTCGCCGCATGGGCTGTGTCCGGCCTGATCAGCCGTACGACGCACGTGCTCATGGAAGGAGCACCGCGCGGCCTGGATGCCCGGCAGGTGGAGGAGGCACTGCTCGGGCATCCCCACGTGGCGGGCGTTCATCACCTGCATCTGTGGAGCCTTGCCTCCGATGTCCCTGCCCTGTCCGCCCACGTGGTGCTCGCCGGGGAGCCATCGCTCGCCGGCGCCCAGCGCTGCGCAGCGGCACTGCGGCGGGTAATCCTTGCCGAGCGGTTCGGGATCGAGAATGCCACCCTGGAACTCGAATGCGAACCGGAGCGCGGGGGGCCGATGTAGCGCAGGCCCAAGAGATGGCGAGTGTGCCTGGTCACTGATCTGGCGGAACTGGCAGCTGCGCGTGGCTGCCCAGCATCGCCCGCTCGTGATCCTCAGTGCCGAAGTCGATCCGTCCCCCACCTCCGGGTCCCACAGCTGGATGCCGCACTGCTGGAACAGCGGCTTCATGACCGCATACTGCCAGCCGTTGAACGCCCGCCCATACTCCCCCGACCACGACCGCCTCCCACCCCGGTCCGGGTCGGCGGGCGCGGCGGCCACGGCAGCGGCCTGCGGACGGCGCGCCCACGCCAGCGCCGTAGCCGGCCGCGGCCCTGCACTGCGGCCCGGCGGCTGCCCGTGCGCTCCGCCCCGCCAGCGCATCCCTCCCATCCTCCGCCCGGCTTCACATCCTGCACCGCGGCATCAGCGTCCCGCGACCCGGTAGATGGTGAAGGAGACCCCGAAGGCGACCAGGAACCAGCCGAACGCCTTCTGCAGCACCGGCCCCTGGATCCGTTGCGCCAGCTGGCTCCCGGTCACACCCCCCGGCAGCAGCCCGGCCGCGAACTCACCTGCGACCGGCTAACTGATGTGCCCCAGCGATCCTTGGTCGCTAGGGCCCAGTGGACCCGCGAGTGTCGGCGCGGCCAGCACGGCGATGACGACCAGGCTGGTGCCGACCGCCTGGCGCATCCGCAGGCCGAAGATCAGCAGGTAAGCGGGGACGAGCAGGAACCCGCCGCCGTTGGCCAGCAACCCGGTGAACACGCCGATGCCCGCCGTGGCGGCGACCAGCAGCAGCCGGTTGTGGCGGCGCCGGGTTCCGGCCTCACGCTTCTGCTGCTCAATCGGCCACAGGATGCGCAGGCCCACCACGACCAGCACGACGCCGGAGGCGATGAGCAGCGCCGGGCTCCCGGCGTGGCGGGACAGCAGGTCCCCCGGCGACCGTCCCGGGAATCCCGCCGAGCACCGACCAGGCCGCGGCGCGCGGCCGGACTTCCCGGACCGGAGGTAGGGCACCGCATCCACCGCCGCGGCGGGAATGGGGGCTGGCAGCGGCGAGGCGACCGCGATCAGCGCGGGCACGCCGAGCAGCGCGAGCACGGGCGTGGCCACCGACGAGCAACCAACGCCGAACAATCCCATGCACAACCCGACGGCCACGCCGCCAACCACGATGACACGCCGGCAACCACGATGAATGGCCACGGCGCCATCACGCCATCACGACAGCTGCCCCCGCCGGAACACCCAGCACCGTGGCGGGAAGCGTCACAACGGGCCCCACCCTGCCGACTGGCGAGCCCAGGTCACGACGGCGCGCTCATAGCCTGCTGCAACCGCGGCGACCCGGCCGAGGGTGCCGCATTACCGGACCAAAGACCCTGCCGCGACGGCGGAACGCGAGCTAAACAGCAGCCAGGGGGGAAGTGAAGGAGGACAGGAGGCTGGCCATGTGCTGCAGTCACAGTCACGGTCACAGTCACAGTCACGGGCACCTGCACCACTGGTGCCCCGGCTACGGCCCTGGTCACGAGTACGGCCCCCCGCCAGGCCCGCCCTATGCCCGGAGCGGCAGGCGGGCCCGCACGCGGGACCTCGAAGACTACCTTGAGGATCTTGAAGACGAGCTGGCCCGGGTCCGCCGGGACCTGGAAGAGCTACGGGAGCAGGGTACTGAGGCCAGGCAGGCCCCGGGCCGGTGAGCCCGGCCCGGGGGAAGTCACCCGGCACCTCCGGCGACCGGAACGCCCGGGCGCCACGGGAGTGCTGCCGCCTGCGGGCACCGGGCCGCGCCGCACCCGGCAGATGTCAGCGATCAACGCGCTGCTGGATGAGTCGGCCGATTTCCGCACTGCCCAGGACCTCCACCGGCTGCTGTGCACGCGGGGCGAGAAGGCTGGCCGCGCCACGGTCTACCGGACTCTGCACGCGCTAGTCAGGGCCGGTGAACTAGACATGGCCCGCTCGGCGCGGGGTGAGATGCTGTACCGGCGCTGCGGCCCCGGGCACCACCATCACCTCATCTGCCGGCGCTGCGGCCGCGTGGTGGAGATCACCAGCCCCAGCCTGGGACAGTGGATCGCGCAGATTGCCGCCCGCAACGGCTACCGCGACATCGAGCATGAACTTGAGGTCACCGGCATCTGCCCCGGCTGCGCCCAGTCTCCCCATGCGGGCTGATCCCTGGCCCTGACTCCGGCTTGCACGTCCCGGGCCTGCCCCCGGGCCAGGGGCTGCGACCGGAGCACGGGCAGGTCATTCAGGCAGGTCCGGTGGCTGCGCGTGGCGTGCGGGCGGCCCCTCTGGGCTGGCGCCCTGTTCCAGCGCGGTAGCGTCGGCGGGCCCGCCCGGCACGGCATCCGGGGGCGCCAGGCTGGCGCCCTGGGCGGCGTGGCGGAGTTGGTGGCCTTCGTGGTGGTAGTGCCGGCGTCCCCGCAGCGCTGGGCCGGCGAGGCGGGCGAGGAGGTAGATCGTGAAGCTGAGGCTGGTGATGAACACGCTCGCTTTGACGTTGCTGACCTCGAAGTTGATCAGCAGCCCGCCGTCGGCCGCGACCACGGCGAACAGGACCGACAGGCCACCGATGACCAGGGGGCTGGCCGATAGCCGCTGGGCGGCGGCGGCGGGGGTGATGGCCAGGCTGAGCACGAGCAGGGTGCCGACCACCTGGGCGGCGCCGGTCACGGTGAGGGCGAGCACCAGGAGGAAGATCAGCCCGAGGCGGCGGACCGGGACGCCGCGTGCCCCGGCGGTTTCCGGGTCGATCGAGGCGAACAGCAGCGGCCGGTACCAGATGCCCATCACCACCACGACGATCAGCCCGATCGCCAGCAGGATGAGCAGCTGGCCGCCGGAGACCCCGAAGATGTTCCCGAACAAGATGTTCGTCGCCGCGGTCGCGAAGCCCTGGTAGTAGCCGAGCAGCAGGATCCCGATGCCCATCCCGAAGGCCAGGATGGCCCCGATCGCTGAGTCACGTTCGCGCGGGCGGGCGCCGAGGGTGGCGATGAGCGCGGCCACGACCAGGGACCCGGCCAGCGCCCCGAGCACGGGGTTGTTCGCCACGAGCAGCCCGGCGGCGGCCCCGGTGAAGGCGAGCTCGGCGGTGCCGTGCACGGCGAACGCCATCCCCCTGGTGACCACGAACGGGCTGATCAGGCCGCCGGTAACGGCGACGAGCGCGGCGGCGGCCAGCGCGTGCTGGGCGAACGGCTGGCTGAGCAGGAAACCGATGCCCATCAGCCATGCCCATCCGGGTGGTGGTGATGGTGCTCAGGCGGGCCGGCTTCCGGAGCGCCATCAGGATGGTGGACGACACCAGCTGCGCTGTCCCCGCCGACGACAACGATGCGACCGTGGACTTTGATCACGTCGATGTGGCTGCCGTACAGCGCGCTGAGGGTCCCGGTGGTCATCACGGTCTCCGGGCTGCCCGCTGCCCACCGGCCACCGGCCACGTACAGGACCCGGTCGACCAGCCCGGCGACCGGGGTGATCTCGTGGGTGACGAACACCACGGTGGTGCCGTGCTCGCGGTGATACCGGCTGAGCAGGGCCACAACCGCCTGCTGGGAGGCAGGATCGAGGGAGAGGAGCGGCTCGTCGCACAGCAGCAGCCGCGGGCCGCCGACCAGGGCCTGGGCGATGCGAAGCCGCTGCTGCTGCCCGCCCGACAGCAGCCCGACCGGTGCGCCCGCATAAGAGGCCGCGCCGACCGCGGCGATGGTGGCGTCAACCTGGCGGGCGCGGGTCCACGGCAGGCCGCGCCGGTGCCCGTCGACACCGAACTGGACCAGGTCCCGGCCGCGGATCGGCAGGTCGGGGTCGAAAGCCCGCTGCTGGGCAAGGTAGCCGATCTGGGCGCTGCCCCGCCCCGGCGGCCGGCCGTCGATGGTGACCGTGCCAGCTGACAGCGGGAGCAGGCCCAGCAGCACCTTCAGCAGCGTGGTCTTGCCCGCCCCGTTCGGGCCGAGGATGGCCAGGCACTCCCCCGGCGCCACGTCCAGGTCAAGGTTCTCCCAGATCACGTGATGACCGAACCGCAAGGTGGCGTCCCGCAACGCGATCGCCGCCCCGCCACTGCCGCTCATGCCAGCCCGCGAGCGCATCAGTCAGCTCCCGAGCGCACGCAAGAGAGCGCTGGCCTGGGCGAGCTGCCATGCCTGGTAGCTGTGATAGGAGGGCGGCATAGTCTCGGTCACCGCCACCACCGGGATGCCAGCCTGCCGGGCCAGGGACCGGACATGCTGCGTTACCGGGCTCACTGCCTGCGCGTTATACAGCAGCACCTTTACCTGGCGCCCGGTGATCAGCCCGTCCATCACCGCAGTATCCCCCGGGCCCGGGTTAACGCCATCCTCGATGGCGGCAGCGAACCCCGGCGGGGTCAGCACCCGGAGGCCGGCGGCTGCCAGCAGGTACCCGGGCACCCGCTCGGTGTAAGCCACCGGTGCGCCAGGGTAGCGGCGGCGGATCTGGGCGATCACCGACTCGACGG
Organism: uncultured Actinomycetes bacterium; assembly: GCA_963782185.1. Classification (GTDB taxonomy): domain Bacteria; phylum Actinomycetota; class Actinomycetes; order Streptosporangiales; family Streptosporangiaceae; genus RYN-230. Next base: position 91,471 of record CAWAJB010000026.1, on the reverse strand, counting down.
GCCGGAGGGAGCGGTCGAAGGCCACCAGGCCAGCGGCGAACACTGTGGCATCCCGGGAGTCGAGCCTGGCCAGCGCCGCCTCGATCGCATGGGCTACCTGCGGCACCCGGGGGATGTCGTACCAGAAATGCGGGTTCACGCCCGGGCTGGCCGCCCCGAGGACCTGCTGGGCCGATACCACGATCCGGCCGGGATGCCTGGTGGCGCCCAGCAACTGCGGCAGGAATGCGTCATACCCGGCGCCGTTCTCGATTACCAGCCCTGCCTCAGCCACCGCGATCGCGTTAGCGACGTCTGCCTCATACAGGTGCGGATCCGCGTTCGGGCTGCTGATGACGGAGGTCACCCGCACGTGGCGGCCGCCGATCTGAGCGGCGATATTCCCCCAGAAATTCTCACCCGTCACCACCCGCACCACTCCAGGCGTCACCGGCGGCTCCGAGCTCGCGCATCCGGCCAGGGCAGCGCCAGGGCCGAGGACGGCGAAGGCGGTGAACACGGTCAGGGACCAGGCCCGCCCAGCCCGGCGCCGGGCCGGCCAGCAGCCGGCGGGCCCACCGCGGGCCGCCCGCCAGGCCCGTGCCTGCCCAAGCGCGGCAGACGGTCTCCTGCCGGCACCGGCAAGTCGCGCCATGCCGCAATCACCCCATCGGGCTGCCGCCTGGACCACAGACACCACCGGGCGGGTCTTCATCTGCGGTTCCGCGGATTCGCTCAGCACATCCGTTCCCCATGGTGCCGCATCACCCGCTCCGTTCCCCATGGTGCCGCATCACCCGCGCGCCTCTCCACAGCCCCAGGTCCCCGCACAGCGAGATCAGCGAAACATGCTGGCACGGGAACACGTGACCAGATTTGCCTAACATATACCCCTAGGGGTATGCTGACTGATGGCTCGATGACGAGCCTGCGGACTGCTGTTGGGGGCGGGTCATGGCGCGTGTAGTGATCCTCGGGGCCGGGATTTCGGGGCACACCGCTGCCCTGCATCTGCGGCGGTTGCTCGGCAAGGGCCACGAGGTGGTGGTCGTGTCGCCGAACGCGGACTGGAACTGGATCCCGTCGAACATCTGGGTCGGGGTCGGGCGGATGCCGCCGGAGGCGGTGACGTTCCCGCTGGCGCCGGTGTACCGGCGCCAGGGCATCGAGTTCCACCAGGCCCGGGCGGTGGCGATCTGGCCGGAAGGCGATAGCCACGATGGGCGGCCAGCCGTGGACATCGTGTCCACCCTCCCAGGCCGGGCGGGCGAGCAGCAGCGGCTGGGTTACGACTACCTGATCAACGCCACCGGGCCGAAGCTGAACTTCGCCGCCACACCGGGGCTGGGACCGGACGGGAACTCGCTGTCGGTGTGCACGCCTGGGCACGCGGTGCAGGCAGCGCGGGCGCTGGACGGCGTGATCGAGAAGCTGCGGGCCGGGCAGCGGCAGACCCTGGTCATCGGGGTGGGGCACGGGATGTGCACCTGTGAGGGCGCGGCGTTCGAGTACACCTTCAACGTCGAGCACGAGCTGCGCACCCGCGGGCTGCGGGACCTGGCCGACGTGATCTACCTGAGCAACGAGTACGAACTGGGTGACTTCGGCGTCGGCGGGATGGTGTTCCGGCAGCGGGGCTTCCTGTCCTCCAGCCAGATCTGGACCGAGTCGCTGTTCCGCGAGCGCGGGGTCAAGGCCATCCTGCGCGCCCATGTCGAGCGGGTCGAGCCGGGCAAGATCTACTACGAGACCCTCGACGGCGCGCGGGACGTGCTGGCCTTCGATTTCGCCATGCTGCTGCCCCCGTTCCGGGGCGCGGACCTGAAGGCCTATGACCGGGCCGGGACCGAGATCACCGCGGAGCTGTTCGCCCCCAGCGGCTTCCTGAAGGTTGACGCCGACTACACCCCGAAACGTCGTGAACAGTGGCGCGCGGAGGACTGGCCGCAGACCTACCAGTCCCCCCGGTGCGCCAGCCTTTTCGGGATCGGGATCGCGTTCGCCCCGCCGCACGCCATCTCGGCCCAGCGCACCAGCCCCAACGGCACGGTGATCGCACCCGCTCCCCCGCGCACCGGGATGCCGTCAGCGGTCATGGGCCGCCAGGTCGCCCGCAGCATCGCGGACATGATCCAGCGGGGCGCCGCCCAGCCGGCGCACACCGCATCCATGGCGGCCATGGGCGCGGCCTGCATCGCCTCCGCCGGCGCGGGGATCCGCACCGGCACCGCCGCGGCGATGACGATGTACCCCGTCGTCCCGGACTATGCCCGGTTCCCAGTCCACGGGCGGAGCGTGAAAGACACCTACGGGGAGATCGGGCTGGCCGCGCACTGGATCAAGCACCTGCTCCACTACGTGTTCATCTACAAGGCCAAGGCACGCCCCGGCTGGGCATTCCTGCCTGAATGAGGCGGCGCCGCGGGCCGGCCACCCGCCCGCGGCCGCTGCAACGCCCCGCTGTCCCGCGCGAAGCCTGGAGGACTCCCATGGACATCAGCAACGACCGGATCGCGGCCGCACCCCTGCCCACCACCCGCACCCTGCGCAGGCGCAGCTCAATCCCGCTGCAGCTATGGCGCTTCGGCCAGATCAACCTGCGGATGCTCCGCATGGTCCGCAAAGCGCACTGACCGCTTCCCGGATCGGCCACCGTGAGTATGCAAGGCCAGGAGGGCGACGGCCATCGGCCGCGGTTGAGGCGGTCTGCCAGGGCGGCCCTGAGCAGGGTCTCGCCAGGTCGATGGTGACCCCGGGTTCCTGGCGCGGGCCGATGTGGACGGTGCAGTACGAGGCCACGGCCAGCAGGGCAGCCTGAGTTACCGTACCCGGCCGGGCCCAGGCACCGGGTGATCTGCCACTTCTGCCGGGGGGCCTGCTGGCTGGTACCCGAGGCAGCCTGGGGGGAGCGGGAACCAGCGCAGGGCCTCGAACTCGGGGCTGAGCCCAGTCGGCCCCTCGTCCAGGCGCGCCGGGCAGTCCGCCAGCAGACTTCGTGCCTGTCGCAGGTAACCAGGGAAAGCATCTTCGCTGGCCTGGGCACGGATGTGACGGTAAGCCATCTCGCCATCCGGGCGGTAGGACACCGCGGACAGCCGCAACGGGGCCTGCGGGGCGCCCTGGGCGTGGCGCCACAGGCCGGTCCGCGGATCGAAGCGGTAGTCAGGCAGCAGCCGGTAACCTGCCGCGGCTATCAGGTCGATGGCATCCGTGATGTAGCCGGCGGTGGCGGCGGAGATGAAGTAATTCAGGTTGACCCGGGTCCAGCCGGGCTTGACCCCGTCGCAGCCGTGACCGATCTCCTCGCGCAGCGCGTGCGAGCGCGACGGCGAGATAGCCAGCAGCCGGTGGCCGTAAGGCCCCGCGCAGGAGCAGCCGCCGCGGGCCTGGATGCCGAACAGGTCGTTCAGCAGTGCCACGACGAAATTGTGGTGCAGGTAACGCCCCTCGCCGTACCTGATGCGGAAGGAGATGACCGCCAGCCGGCGAACCGGGTGAGCTGACGGTCCAGGTCGGCCAGGTCGATGTGGCCGTCGGAGTCCTCGGCAATCACCACGACGTCGGCGACTGCCTCGCGCCAGGGCAGCTCGTTGGAGTGATGCTCGTACGGGCCGACGAACACCACCGGCCGCTCGGCGGCGGGGATCCGTGCCGACAGCTGGTACCGCTCATCGAGCCCGTTCGGGATGCGCAGCTCCAGGATGCCGATCAGCTTGCTGACCGCCGCGGTGGCGCCGGATCCGCAGAAGATGACCAGGTCATCCCCGGTCCCGCCAACAGCGTCGCGGATGATCTGCCGTGCGTCCTCGCGCAGGCGGCTGGTCGCCAGCCCGGTCCCGGAACTCTCCGTGTGCGTGTTCGCATAGCGCGGCAGCACCTCCTCGCGGATGAAGTCCTCGATGAAATCCAGCGACCGCCCAGAGGCCGTGTAGTCGGCATAAGTCATCCGCCGCGGGCCGAACGGGCCGTCCATCAGCTCGCCCTCGCCGACGATTCCCCGCCTGACCCGCTCCAGCAACGGTGACGTCGGCAGCTTCCCCGCCACAGCGGAAACACCCTGTCCCGCACCGGCTCCGCTCATGCCAGCCCCTCAACCCCGGCGGGCGGCCGCCAGACCAGCGGGCAGCCTCCCCGCTTAATAGTCTAAAGGTTACTATACCCTCAGGGGTATAGAGTGTGTGGCCTGCCACCTCCGGCTGGGAGATGGAGGTGGGCCGTTGATTCCCAGAACCCGGAACGGACCGCGGCCCTGAGCTGTAGCCGGTGGCCATACCGCCCGCGTTCATGCTTGCCTAGCGACCCTATGGGTCGAGAGCCCGAAGTTGCCGTAACTCTTCGTAGGCGTTGCCTCCTGAACTGCGGATACGGTGACCTCCGGGCACGGAACGTAGTCAGAACAAATGGGCGTGTTGTCCCATGTTCCGCTCCTGAATACGGTTATGGCCTGGGTATGGTGCGGAACACAGGTAAGGTTCACGTAGTCAGAGTCACGAAGACCGGCTACGTGGACAAGCAGGGCAACCGCAAGGACTACTCCTCGGCGTACCTGCGGCGCACCTACCGGGACGCCGGCACGGTCAAGAACGAGACCGTCGCCAACCTGTCCGTGCTGCCGGACCACGTGATCGACCTGATCGACGCCGGGCTGAAGGGCCAGCAGCTGGTCCCCGCCGGCGAGGCGGCCACCATCACCCGGCCCCTGCCGCACGGGCACGTCGCCGCGGTGCACGCCATGGCCCGCACCCTGGGCCTGCCCGCGCTGCTCGGCCCGGCGGGCCCGCAGCGGGACCTGGCGATGGCGCTGATCATCTCCCGGGTCGTGGCTCCCGCGTCGAAGCTGTCCACCCTGGCCTGGTGGGATGACGCCACGCTGGGCGCCGACCTGGGCGTGGCCCGGGCGTCCACCGATGACATCTACGCGGCGATGGACTGGCTCGCCGGCCGCCAGGACGGCATCGAGGCGGGCCTGGCCGCCCGGCACCTGGCCCCGGAGGCGAACCCGTCGCGGATGGCGCTGTCCGGCTTGTCCAGCTCGTGGATGGAAGGCACGCACTGCCCGCTGGCCGCCCGCGGGTACTCCCGGGACGGCAAGAAAGGCCGGCTGCAGATCGAGTACGGGCTGCTCACCGACCCGGCCGGCCGGCCGGTGGCGGTGCGGGTGCCCACCAGCACCCAGCGCGAGGCCTTCAGCCTGATCGGCGTCCCGATCCCGCTCACCTTGAAGTAGGCAGGACAAAACCTGGCCAGCCCGGCAGAACACCAGGTCAAGCCCGAAAACACCTACCCAGCTGACCGTAACTTCGGCCTAGCAGAGAGGGCCGCATCGCGGCTGAAGTCTGCCTGGCCGATGGCCGCCCGGCGAGCCGGGAAGGCTCAGGACCCCCCGGACGGGGCGGACCGGCTGCGTTCCGCGATGCTCGCACGGACCTCGTCCATGTCGAGCTCGCGGGCCTTGGCGATCAGCTGCTCCAGGGCCGGCTCCGGCAGCGCGCCGGGCTGGGCGTAGAGCATGATCCCGTCGCGGATCACCATCAGGGTCGGGATGGAAGAGATCCCGAACCTGCCCGCCAGCGCCGGCTGCGCCTCGGTGTCCACCTTGCCGAACACCGCATCCGCATGCTGGCCGGACACCCGCTCGAACACCGGCCCGAAAACGCGGCACGGCCCGCACCACGACGCCCAGAAATCGACCAGCGCCAGCCCCTCCCTGCCGGTCATGGCCTCGAAATTCTCCGATGTCAGCTCGACCGTCGCCATGCTAAGCCTCCTCATTTCGCCGGGCATCCCACGATACCCCCAGGGGTATCAACGATGGCCGCGGTCCCAGCATTCCCCTATCGCCCACATGCCCGCCAGGCGGCTGCGTGCCAATCCCGGGTGGAAACGCTCAGCGCAGCACTCGCATCCTTCGATACCCCCAGGGGTAGCGACCTACGTCCTCCTCCCTGAGGGCCGATGCCCCTACCCTCCCTGGGTATGCGGGGCGCAGGGTTTACATCGGGAGAGGGAGTGGAACTGCGGCGACAGCGGGGAGGCCGTGACCGGCCGGATCCGCGAGGCCTCCGGCAGACCGCGGGCTGCTCCGGGTCCGCACCCTGCATTCACGAGAGGAGCGGCATGGCAGCGACGATGACGTACCACGTGACCGGGATGACCTGCCACCACTGCGTCAACGCCGTCACCGGCGAGCTCGCCGCACTGGGCGGTGTGTCGTCCGTGCTGGTGGACCTGGCCCCGGGCGGGGAGTCCCTGGTGACGGTAGTCAGCGACGCCCCGCTGGACGAGCAGGCGGTTGCCGCCGCCCTGGCTGAGGCCGGGAACTACCCTCTCGCAGCGCAGTAACCGGGCCGGGCCTGCCGCCGCAAAACGCGGCCGGCACGCAGGAAGGAGCAGGAAGCCGATGGGCACGGTCGCCAGTGACCAGGCAGTTGCCACCCCGGGTGGTCCGGGGCGCAGCGTGGAGCTGTCGATCGGCGGGATGACGTGCGCGTCGTGTGCGGCGCGGGTGGAGAAGAAGCTCAACAAGCTGGACGGGGTCACCGCGACCGTCAACTTCGCCACCGAGACCGCGCGGGTCAGCTTCCCGGCTGCGGTCAGCCCAGACGATCTGGTCCTGACCGTGGAACAGGCCGGGTACACCGCCTCGCTGCCACCTCCCGCAGAGCCCGGGATCGCCGGGCCGGAAGCGGCACCACCGGATAATGCCCGGGACGAGCAGGCCGCGCTCCGGCAGCGGCTGCTGGTATCGCTGGCGCTTACGGTCCCGGTGGTGGTGCTGGCGATGGTCCCGGCGGCACAGTTCCGGAACTGGCAGTGGGCCTCGCTGGCGCTGGCCTCGCCGGTGGCGGTGTGGGGAGCATGGCCGTTCCACCGCGCCGCGTTCACCGGCGCCAGGCACGGCGCCGCCACCATGGACACCCTGATCTCGGTCGGGGTCGGCGCAGCCTACCTGTGGTCGCTGTACGCACTGTTTTTCGGGGCGGCAGGCCGGGCCGGGGCGCACATGGACGCCGCCCTGCTGGCGCGCGGCACCGCAGGTGCCGACATCTACCTGGATGTCGCCTCGGGGGTGACGGTGCTGATCCTGCTGGGCCGGTACTTCGAGGCCCGCGCGAAGCGCCGCGCGGGTGCGGCGCTGCGGGCGCTGCTGTCGCTGGGCGCCAGGGACGTCGCAGTGCTGCGGGACGGCACCGAGACCAGGATCCCGGCCCGGCAACTGCAGGCCGGTGACCGGTTCGTGGTCCGCCCGGGTGAGAAGATCGCCACCGACGGCGTGGTGGAATCCGGCAGTTCCGCGGTCGACACCTCCATGCTGACCGGGGAGCCGATTCCGGCCGAGGTCACCGCCGGGGACGCGGTCACCGGCGCGACCGTCAGCATCAGCGGCCGCCTGGTCGTGCGCGCGACACGAGTCGGCGCCGACACGCAACTGGCCCAGATCACCCGGCTAGTCACCGATGCCCAGGCCCGCAAGGCGCCGGTACAGCGGCTGGCTGACCGGATCTCCGCGGTCTTCGTCCCCGTCGTCCTCGGTATTGCCCTCAGCACGCTCATCGGGTGGCTGGCCGCCGGGCAGCCCGCGGGTGCGGCGTTCACGGCCGCGGTCGCGGTACTGATCATCGCCTGCCCGTGCGCGATGGGGCTGGCCACGCCAACCGCCCTGCTGGTGGGCACCGGCCGGGGCGCCCAGCTCGGCATCCTGATCAAGGGACCAGAGGTCCTGGAGTCCACCCGCACCATCGACACGGTGGTACTGGATAAGACCGGCACCGTCACGACCGGGCGGATGACCCTGGCCGGCGTGGCCGCCGCACCCGGCGAGGACCCGGCCCAGGTGCTCCGCCTGGCCGGGGCGGTGGAAGACGCCTCCGGGCACCCGATCGCCGCAGTCATCGCCGCCGCCGCCCGCGACCAGCCCGGCACCAGCCTGCCCGGCGTTGAGGATTTCACCAGCCACCATGGGGTCGGCGTGTCCGGGGTGGCCGACGGCCACGCGGTGCTGGCCGGCCGCCAGGACTGGATCAAGACCGAGTGGGCACAGCCCATCCCCGCGGCCCTCGCCGCCCGGGCAGGCGAGGCGGAGGCAGCTGGGCAGACTGCCGTTTTCGCAGGGTGGGACGGGCAGGTCCGCGGTCTGCTGGTGGTCGCCGACACGATCAAGCCCACGTCGGCGGAGGCCGTGGCCAGGCTGCGCCGGATGGGCCTGGAGCCGGTGCTGCTCACCGGGGACAATCACCGCGCTGCCCGGACGGTTGCCGGCCAGGCGGGAATCACCGAGGTCATCGCCGGGGTGCTGCCAGCCGGGAAAGCCGCGGCCATCAAGCGCCTGCAGGACGCCGGGCGGGTGGTGGCCATGGCCGGTGACGGCGTCAACGACGCCGCCGCCCTGGCCCAGGCCGACCTGGGCCTGGCCATGGGCACCGGCACCGACGCCGCGATGGAGGCAGCCGACCTCACCCTGGTCCGCGGGGACCTGCTGGCGGCCCCCGACGCGATCCGGCTGTCCCGGCGCACCCTGCGCATCATCAAGGGCAACCTGTTCTGGGCCTTCGCCTACAACACGGCCGCCATCCCGCTGGCCGCGCTCGGCTTCCTCAACCCCCTCATCGCCGCCGCCGCCATGGCGTTCAGCTCAGTGTTCGTCGTATCCAACAGCCTGCGGCTGCGCCGCTTCCGCCCCGCCCCGGTCCCGCCCGGCCCGCCCTGGACACTGCCACTGCCCAGCACTCAGGCCGCCAGCCGCAGCGGGAGGTAGACGGCTGCCAGGGCCACCGCGCCAGGCCCAGCGCTGCGCGGGCCCGGAAGTGCCCCCGCTCATCCGGCTGGCTGCTGGCCGTCTGGCTGGCCGGTCCGCTGGTTGTAGAACTCCTGGAATGCGGCGAACGCATCCGGCGAACCTGCGAGCGCGGCCCCTACTTCTTCCACGACCTGGCCGGTACCGCCGGCACGGCCGGGCAAGCGGCCATCAACGCCGGGCTGATCCAGGCCACCGGCATCCACTACGCGGGCAGCCTCCGCCGCAGACCCTGACACGAAGACCTGCTGGATCCCGGCCGGTGGGCCTGCGGCCATCGGCGAGCCGTCAGCCGGCCTCGCGCGGGCCGCCCCACATATGCGGCGCCCGCCTGATACCGGCCTCTTCCGCAATCCGGGACATCATCACTGACGCCAGCCCTGCGCAGCCTTACCGCCGGTGGCGCTCACGCCTCGATTGCCCTGCCCTCGAACATGTAGCCGAACGGCTTGGGGCCCTCCATGTAGTAGTTGCCCATCCCGGTCAGCTCGAGGCCAGAGTCAGCCACCAGCCGGCTGATCGGCCGGTTGAGGTGACACCCGCCGGCCAGACGTCGCTGGAACACAGTCAGCCAGTCCTGCCAGCGGGCCACCCCGGGGTCCGGGAGCGGCCGTGCTCCACGAAATGAAACGAGCCTCCGGGACGCAGCACCCGGTAAACCTCGCCGAGGGCGCGCTCGACGTCAGGAATAGTGCATAGTGTCCAGGTCGCCACCACGTGGCCCACGCTGGCCGGCTCCACCGGAAGCGCCTGCCCGTCGAGCCCGATGTACTCCACCGGAACCCCGCTCGCCGCCACCCTCTTAGCTGCCAGCCGCCGGCCCACGGCCGCCGGATCGACCGCCCGCACACGAGCAACAGCAGGCGGGTAGTGCGGAAAGTTGAAACCCGACCCGAAACCGATCTCGAGGACCTCCCCCTCAAGCCCACCACACACGCGGCCACGTATCGGCGCGAACTCGCGGCGGCTCATCACCGCGTCTATGACGCGGGGAAGGACCTGGTCCTGGTAAATCCCCATCGTGCCAGTATCGGTGATAGCGCCGCCGTCCATGACCGCCACATCTGCCAGCAGGCCCTGGCCGCCTCCGGCTGACCCGGTTTCGCCCGGCGGGCATCCCGGCGGCTGGCCTGGGAAGGCGGCCCGTGATGCACGTGTCTGCAGGCCTGCGCAGGCGATCCCCAGTGCAGACGTCGAACCGGCTACCGTGCCCAGGGCACATGAGCGTCGTGCCCTCGATGGTCCCGCCGGACACCCGGATCCGGCGTGCGGGCCCGGCCGGCGTCTCGTCCGCACGGAAGACGAGCCCGGGACGGCCCGCCGCACCCGCCATCTCGAACGGGGGAACCGCCCGGTACGCGTGCCGCCGGGTCAGGCCAGCCGCACACCCAGCGTGGCACCAGCGGACGGCGGGTCCCCCTCGAGTGACGAACGGCCCTGACCGGGCATGGCCGCTGCCGCTGAGAATGAACTCGCGGGCAATGGGATGCGGGAGATTCCGGCATGCCGGGCACAGGAGCGGCCGACCCTACTGAAGAAGGTAAGGGGGCGGCGCAGGCCCGAAGATGCGGCATTGCGCGTAGCGTTGTCAATGCCGGCGGCCGGAAGCAGGAGTGACCGGTCCCCCTGTCCGCGGCGGGCGCGCCGGAAATGCGAGGCTTGGCCTTGCCCGTGACGCCCACGCGGGCATGGCCATTCCCCTTTGGAGGGACGCGTGATCAACCGCATCCAGCTTGACCGGCCTGGCGTGTACCTGGAAGTTGAGCAAGACCGCACGCGCGCGGCCGGGATCGTGCGGGCAGTCGTCTGCGAGAGCGACAATAGCCGCGCATACGCCAACGATGTCGCGGTGCTGGTCGGCCGGGACGGCTTCGTGCTGCGGAGGGCGGGCGAGGACGTCTGGATGCCCGCCGAGAAGTGACAGAGGTACGCGCGCATGGCTTGACAACCCCGCCGTAACAGGCGGGGTCACAATGCCTCAGGTGTCGAGGCGTTGAAGATGACGTCAAGAAATCTTCTCATGGCCGATCTAGACCCCTTCGTGGCGGCGTCGTCGCGTTGCCGCTGCAGAGCTGGCCGGAACTCAAGATCGCGCAGGCGTGACATGACCCGGACAGAAATGCCTGCTGGGAGAACGCCGGGTTTGCCGTCTAGCTTGCAGTAACCCTGCCCGCACGGGACCGGCATGGCTCCGCCGCAGGCCGCTGACCTGCGGCGAGCTGGCCTGCACTTGGCCCGCCGGCGCCCTGAACGGTCTGCCGGAATGCCGCGCAGATCCGCCGAAGACCTGTCCTGGGCGGCGGCCTGACCAGCGAAATGCACTCACGCTGCTCTACCATCGAGAACCCGCAGCTCACCGGACCGAATCATATTTTCGAGCGGCACAGGCACCGTTTCGATTACCAGTCCCGCCCCCGCCACGGTGAGCGTTGGCGACATCAGCCTCATACAGGTGAGAGTTCGCTGGGGCTGCTGATGATCGAGGTCATCCGCACGTGGCGGCCGCCGATCTGAGCAGCTATATTCCCCCCGCAGAAGTTCTTCCCTGCCACCATCAGCACCACCCCGGGCGTCGCCGGAGGCTGCGAGTTCCCGCACCCAGCCAGGGCAGCGCCAAAGCTGGGGACGGCAAAGGCGATGAGCGCAGGCAGGGACAAGGCCCGCCCAGCCCGGGCATGGCGGGCCCTGATCAATCCCGGACGGCGCGGACCAGGGTGTCCACCGCCTCGCCAGTGCCGACCGGGCGCCGGACCCGCTCCGCCCGCAGCACAGTGAGACCCTCGAGGGCGCGGGTGATGGATTCCGGCGTGTACAGCACAGCCGGATCCGGCGGGCCGCCGGTGCCCTCCGTCAGGTTGGTCAGGTCGTGGCCCACGACCAGCAGCACACCCCCGGGCGCGAGCGCTGCCGCGGCCCGGCGCAGCACGCCGTCCAGCTCCGCCTCGCGAAGCTGCAGGTAGGCGACAAGGACGAGGTCGAAAGAGCTTCCCCAGGCTGATAGTCGCGCAGATCGGCGTGCACCCAGTCGATGGCCAGACCGTGCGCCCCGGCTAGGCGCCGGCCCTTGTCCAGCCCGACGGCGGAAAAGTCCACCGCGGTCACCTGCCAGCCGCGGCCAGCAAGCCATATCGCGTTGCGGCCCTCACTGGTACCGAGGTCCACTGCCCGCCCCGGTGGCAGAGGCTGCAGCTCGTCCACGACAAACCGGTTCGGCTGGGCCGTCCACACCAGCCCGGCGTCCGCGTAGCGCTGGTCCCATTCCTGGCTGTCCACTATGCCACTGCTCCGGTCCATCACTCTTCGGTGAATTCTGCTGCCAGCCCTTGGGCCTGTTCGGCGAGATATACCCATCAGGGTATCTGTGAACGGCAGGTCCCGCAGCCGGGCGGGGAGGCGGCTCAGTGGGATGCGCCTGGCCTTGGGTGCGTGCCCGGTCCGCCACCCGGCGTCCTCACGAACGTCCAGGAGGATCGCGCTCTGGCCCAGCATGTCCCGGGCCTGCTCCGGGTCCACCTTTGGCCGCCTGGGGAACAGCCGGCTCAGCCATCCGCTCATGCGGCCCTCCCCGCTGCTGCACTGCTGACCAGGGGAAGGCCCGCGCCGGACGCACGGTCGAACTCGTCGTCGATCGCGACGACGGCCCGTCCCGCGGCGTCGAGGAGGGACGCCGCGACGGACGCCCGGTAACCAGAACGGCAGTGCACCCAAACCTCGCCGCCGGGAACCTCGCCGAGGCGGGCGAGCAGGCCGTGCAGCGGGATGTGCACGGTGCCGTCGATGTGTGACTCGGCTCATTCCCGGTCACGGCGCACGTCCAGTACCACGACGGGGCGGTGGTGGCGGACCGCCGCCAGGCTGGCGAAGTCCGCGACCGGGTAGCTGCGCAGCGGCTGACCGCCAGCCCACTCGGCCGGGGTGCCGGTGGCCGCCGCCGCTGGCCGGTCGATGCCGATCCGCACCAGTTCCCGCTGGGCGCCGGCGACCTCCTGCGCAGTCTGGCCGAGCAGGGTCAGCGGCGTTCCCCAGGGGATCAGCCAGCCCACGTAAGTGGCGAAACTGCCGTCCAGCGGGAAGCTGAACGTGCCTGCGACGTGCCCGGCCGCGAACGCGGTGCGGGTGCGCAGGTCTGCCACCCATTCGCCGGCCTCGATGCGCCGCCGCAGCTGAGCCCGGCGAGGAGCGTCTCCACGCACTCCTGCTCGCCGAGCGCCAGCGCCGGGTTCAGCCGCCGCTCCTGCCCGATGGTGGAGGAGTTGCCTTCCGCCTGGGTGGCCGAGCAGAAGCTGCCGAAGCCGTGCGTGCGGCGAACGTGTGCACATCAACTTCGGGGACCACAAGAACCTCCTCTAAATACCCATGGGGGTATATGACGCTGGTCCCGAAGATAGCCGGCGGAGGTCCCTGGACGCAAATACCCCAAGGGGTATACGTAATCCGGTGCGCTTGGCTGCAGAACAGCGTGGCTGGCGGCGGCGGGCGGCCTGCCCGGGTGCGGGGGCCGCCCAGCCCCGCATGCCCTTCGGCTACCTGCAGGCGGGCAAGCGCGCTGCCGAGCGCGAACTGGCGTGACGTGTTCTCCCTCGGCGACACTGCCAACCTGCCGCTGAGTCCGCCCCGCTCGGCCGTGGCGGGACGCTCGTGGGCGCACGCGCTTTCCTGGGCGGCCAGCGCCGGGTCATCGCCGCCTCTTGCGCGTACGTGGGTGCCGATAGCTCGTGGCGGACCAGCACTGGTCCGCGGCCGGGCTGGACCGGGGGAGCCGGCGAGCTCACAACCGTGTGCTGCGGCAATCACGCCTGGCATGTACAGGATTCAATACCCCCTAGGGTATGATCTTGCGATCAGGCCATGTACCTCATGGCAAGACCAGTAAGTAAGAGGTGATCGATCGTGTGCTCACCGGCACGGTGTGCGCGTTGCGGCAAGACGACGTGGCAGGGCTGCGGACGCCACGTCGACGCTGTGATGTCCCGCGTACCCGAGAACGACCAGTGCGCTTGCCCGCCACGCGCGGCGCGCCCGTCGTTGCTCGGGTTCTTGCGCCGATCACGCTGACCGCGGCCGGGAGCGGCGGGCGATACAGGGCCCGGTGGTCGCGGCTTGCGTGGCGCTGACGAGGCGACTTGCCAGGCCCGGATGCCAACGGACAGTGGCCAGATTCACGCCCACGGGAATGTGGACCCACCGGCTAGCGGCTATAGGAAACGGGGGTAATGGGCTTCCTGTAAAACCGGCGCCGTGCACCGGGATTTGCGCCCGGCGACTCCGTAGCCGCTGCAGTCGGCCGGTGTAGCTTTTGCGACGTGAGCTACGCTGGCGCGCTGTTCTGGGATCAGTACTTCCGCGAGTTGCGCGAGTCGGGGGATTATCTCGACTGGGGAGGGCGGCGGGTCGAGCCGTTCCTGGTCCCACTCGGGGAGGCGGAGGCGCAACCATCCTTGAACTGGGGTGCGGAACCGGGAATGACGCGGCACGCCTGGCTCGGGAAGGCTATTCAGTCACGGCGATCAGCATGTCGGCTGAGGCTGCCGGGCGGGCTCGAGCCAAATTCGGCTCGAGTGTCAGGTTTTCTCGTCGCCGGCATGGCCGCGCCGCTTCCCTTCTCAGCCAGATGCTTCGATGCGGTGATGTCCAACGTCGCCTGGCACATGTTCCCGGACATGATTACCCGTTCGGTCTTTGCCGAGGTCGGGCGCCTTGTGCGCCCGGATGGCCAGCAGGCTGCGGGGACCGGCGGCGGGATGATGACCCGCGTGCACCACGGTGATGCTGCGGTGACGGCTGAACCCGGAGGAAGGGTGAGGCATGATGTCCCGGCCGCCCCGGGTGGCCGGGACATCAGCGTGTCAGGAGGCGGGCAGGGTCAGGGTGAATGCGGTCCCGCTGCCGGGCGGGCTGGCGGCGGAGATGATGATGATGATGATGATGATGATGATGCCGTGGGCGGTGGCCAGCTCCGCGACCACGGCGAGGCCGATGAAGGACCAGCGCGGGCAGCCTCGGCCAGCCCAGCACCGGTCCTAGCGACCGCTGACCCGTACTAATTAAGGCAAAGAGGCTCTGATGGACACCACCGATGACCGGATCGCCGTGGCACCGCTGCCGACTCCCCGCACGCTGCGCAGGCGCAGGTCGATCCCGCTGCAGCTGTGCCGGTTCGGCACGATCAACCTGCGGATGCTGCCCATGGTGCGCAAGGCACACTGACGGCTGACCGGCCAGCCAGGTTACTGGCCAGGCTCAGCCGGCCAGCGTGTAGCTGGCGGTAGGAGCGGCGTGCAATAGGCGCCTCTGGCGGGCTGCTGGTCCCGCCTACCACCGCGTCATGCCAGGTCGATGGTGATGCCGGGTTCCTGGCGCAGAGTGTTGCGCACGGTGCAGTGCGATGCCACGGCCAGCAGCGGGGCCCTGCGTTCCGCCGGGACCCCGGCTGGCACGACGACGCGCAGCTGAATCGCGCCGACGCGGGCGGGCCGGTCGGCGGCCATGGTGAAATCGGCGCTCACCCGCGGCCACGCCGGCCAGGCCATGCCGCACCAGGTAGCGGCCGGCGTAGAAGGCTACACACGAGGCGAGTGCGGCGACGAGAAGCTCCGTCGGGGTGGGAGCGGTGTCCGCTCCCCCGGCGCTGGCAGGCTGGTCCGTCAGCACGGTGTGGGTGCGCGTGGTGATCGCATACGACTCGCCGCCCGCATGCGCGACCTCGACCCGGTCCGCCGTGCCCGCGCTGATCACGCCGGTCCCGGCTTGCTGCTCGGCGGTTGCAGCTTGCCCGGTCAGTGCCGCGGCGAGCCGCCGCGCCTCCGCCGGGGTCAGCCCCGCCGAAGCGTCGTCGCCGTGGCCCGGCGACCGCCCGACGTTCAGGCCAACCTGCCAGGCGGGCCGTTCCGCACCATCCGGCGCGAGCAGCCCGACCTGCACGTCCCGGCCGTCCATTGTCCGCGAGCCCGCGTATTCGCGGATGATCGCCGCGCTGGAAGTCTCTGCCACCATCAGGCCGCACTCCCTCCGACTGCAAAAATACCCGTAGGGGTATATTTCCTTAACGCTTCGCGCGACCGCCGATTCCCGGGAGGCTCCGCCGCCTGAGTTACCGTGCCGGGCCTGGCCCCGGCGAGGAACGGGCCGCCGCCGGACGGCGACTGCCTGGCCGTCGTCTCTGCCGTGCACGAAGTCCAGCGGGCACGACGTCCTGGGGTGTTAGCGGGCCGACCGCGCCGCCGCGTGTTATGCGGCTCGCCGGGGCGGGGTCGAGGGCACTCGTACCCCCTCCTCGTGAACGCGATTCACTCCCGCGTCCCGTTCGCTCCCCGCCACCATCACAGCGTCTCCCCGCGGGATCTGCCTGCTGATATCTGCACGGACCATCGCGCCGGTGATACTGGGCGTGGGCACTGCGCTGTGCGCCTTCCACCTGGGATGGGCGTCGGCGTACCACACCAGGGCCAGCCACGCCGCAAGGGCGGGCACGACCACGATGGGGATGACGATGGGCGCCCAGAACGATCCTGTCATGGCTGCCGGTTCCTTCCCGAGAAGGCCGCACACCCAGACCGCCACGCGAGCGAAACTGCTCCTGTGCTGCTTCTCCCCTCCCATACTCACCGTGGCATTTCCTGTACCGCCAGGGACCACTGGCCCGGTTAGCTGGGATTTCGTCCCTGGTGCCCGTCGCTCAAGGGGCACGGATCGGAAGTTTGCGGGGGAAGTAGCACTAACCCCGTCTTATGGGTGATGGTCGCGCTGACCGGCGTTGCCACCGGCCTGGCCGGCCACCCGATGACGGTGATCCGGTTCGGCAGGCAGCACCTCCCGTTCGGCTACTACGCCGGAAGCCTCCAGCCCGGATCGGGCATGCCCCAGCCGTCCGGTGGCTGAGTTTCCCGCTCATCGCCAGCGCGTTCGGCGGGGTCGCTTCGGCGGGGCGCTGCTCAGTTGGGCATTGCTCGCCGGGCCGCTGGCCGTGCTTATCTTGGCTGGGTGCATCCGCCTCATCGCTGGGTGTCCCACCCACAGGGCTACCCGCACTGCATACTGGCCCTGTTCGCCCTCAAGCCTCCGGGACGTCAAGCCGGCTGGCCTCAGCGTGTTCCGCGGCTCTCCCGCAGGCAGTCCAGTGTGGCCCGCAGCCTGCGGGCCGCCTCGTCGGCGACCGGCTGGAGTGCGGGCTGGCCGGTGACGGTCACCATGGTCTGCGGGCCGGGCGCATCAACGATGGTCTGGCCTGGTGCCCAGCAACACGTTGCACGGCAGCAGCAGGCCGATCGAGGAATCCACGCCGAGTGCCTGCTGGGCCAGAGGCGGGTTGCAGGCGCCGGGGATCAGGGAATCCTCCATCTCCTGGCCAGCCTTGTCGCGCAGGGTCGCCCGCACGTCGATCACGGTCAGCACGCCGGAGCCCTGTGCCTTGAGCGCGTCCCATAGCTGGGCCGCCGCCTCGCGAACTGGGCATCGATTCGGATGCTGATGCCGTAACCCATGTCTGCTTCCAACGTCAGGACAGGGTGAGGAACATCTTCTCCATCTGCTCCTCGGTCATGGGGGAATCGCCGTCCCCCGCGGTGAGGCACTGGCGCATCCCACTGGCTACGATCTTGAAACCGGCCCGGTCCAGAGCCCGGGATACCGCGGCGAGCTGGGTGACCACGTCGGTGCAGTCTCGCCCGGACTCGATCATGGAGATGACCCCGGCCAGCTGACCCTGGGCGCGGCGGAGCCGGTTGAGCACCTGGCCCTCGGCGTCGTCATCGATCTTCATCAGCTTCTCCTCATATTCCAGTCACAGACTATACCCTGCGGGGTATGTGATGCGGGCTGCAGGATCACACCAGGCCCGGGAGGCTGCGGATGAGCATGTGCCCAGCCACGAGCACGAGCGGCACGGTGACGCGGCGTTCCATGCTGTCCGGGCTGTCCGCGGGAATAAGTGCCGGCTCCGGTGGGCTAGCATGAACAGATATACCTGTAGGGGTATTTTTAGGAGGCGCGTGATGCGCGTTGTCAAGCTCATGAACGGGATGGCGGGACGGGCCGGGCGGGTGCTGGCCGGCCTGGCGCTGATCATCGCCGGGATAATGATCGGCGGGACCGGCGGCCTGGTCCTCGTGGTGATCGGCGTGGTCCCGCTGGCCGCCGGGGCGGCGGGCGTCTGCCTGGCCGCGCCGCTGCTGCACACTCCGCTGCGGGCCCGCTGACCGGGCGCTGACGATGATCACGCGGAACAGCGGCCGGGACGGGCAGCAGGCAGCCGCGGGCGGGGAAGTCCTGCCCCGGCCCGGGCGGCGGCTGCCGGACTGGCGGCACGCGCTCGTGGTGGTCGCCCACCCCGACGACGAGACCTTCGGGCTCGGCGCGATAGCGGACAGCCTCGCCGCGGGTGGCGCCGCCGTGCATGTGCTGTGCTTCACCCACGGCGAGGCTTCCACGCTGAACGAGAACCACGCCGAGCTCAGCCAGGCGCGGGACGCCGAACTCCGCCAGGCCGCAGCTGAACTCGGGGCCGCCACCGTGACCCTGCTTGACTACCCAGACGGCCACCTCGCTGAGGTGGCGCCGGAGGAACTGTCCGCCCAGGTCACCCGGCTGGCCGCGCGGACCGGCGCCGAGGGCCTGCTGGTCTTCGACGACACCGGCATCACCGGCCATCCCGACCACCAGGCCGCCACCCGCGCCGCCCTGCTCGCCGCGCCGGCGGGCCGCCTGCCCGTCCTGGCCTGGACGCTGCAGGACGTGGTCGCTGACCGGCTCCGGGCCGAGACCGGCGGGACCTTCGCGGGCCAGCCACCTGGCCGGGTCGATCTGTGCGTCCGGGTGGACCGGGCCCGGCAGCGCCGCGCTGCCCTGATGCACGCCAGCCAGATCTCACCGGCCGCTGTCTTGTGGCGGCGGCTGCAACTGCAGGGCGACTGCGAGCACCTGCGCTGGCTGCTGCCACCCGGAGGGCCGCCCGCAGCGCAGGCCTGAGCCGGGCCGGGACCGGGGAGCGTGATCGCCTCGGCGCCGGACCCGGTGGAGATCACGGTCAGCCCGTCGTGTTCGAGGTAGGTGCGCAGCAGGTCACGGATCTTGCGTTCGTCCTCGACGACCAGCGCGCACTGTGCCATCACGCATCACCGTCCCGTCTCCCCTCATCCGAGCACCGTGCCTATGCCCGTGCGAGGGGCGGACGCCCCGGGTGGCCACGGCCAATGCCCCTGACCGCATACGGAGCGGACCGCGTTCCCTGGGAGCATGGAGTCCTCTGGCCGGAGACTGCTGGGACCGCTGGGCTGGCGGCTGTTCGCCGCCTTCACGCTCGTCGGGGTGGGCGCGGTCGCGCTACTGGCGGTGCTGGCCGCGGTCTCGGTGCGCAGCCAGGCCGCCAGCCTGGTGGCCGCCCAGCGCGTTCACGCGCGCCACGACATCGCCGCCGCCCTGGCCGCCGCCTACAACAAGGCCGGATCGTGGCAGAAAGCCGACCTGGCCGGGGCGCAGGCGCTGGCGGACAGCACCGGCGTGACCATGATCATTCTCGGCGTCTCCGGGCAGCCTGTCACCACCATCACCCCTGTGCCGCCCGGAAACTCGATCGTGTTGTTGACCTGCCCGCTTCGCCTGCGAGGCTGGTGCGGTGATGGTTGGCTGACCAGGTGCTGCTCAAGATCGTCTGTCTGCTGATGCGCTGGTTATCCGGCCTGACTGTGCTGGTGTTCCGCGGGGACCGGGCGAAGAACGCCGAGCTGCTGGCGCTCCGGCACGAGAACGACGGTACTGCGCCGGAACGGGCACCGGAGAAGACCCGGGTGGCCCACATCGATGAGGGCTTCGACTTCCTCGGCTTCCATATCCGCAGGATGCGGAAACGGGGAACGCAGAAGCACTACGTCTACACCAGGCCGTCCCGCAAGGCCGTCCAGGCCATCAAGGCCATCAAGGACACGGCCAGGACGTACAGGTCAACCCGCCACCAAGACATGGCCGAGCTGATCACGAGCTTGAACAGGTCACTGGCGGGGTGGGCGAACTACTTCCGGCACGGGGTGTCCAAGGCGATATTCGACGCGGTCGACCACCACGCGTGGGACCGGCTGATGCGCTGGATACGCGCCAAGTACGCGGGCAAGCACCGGCTCGGGATGAAAGCACTCCGGCGTCGCTTCTGTGACCAGGGGTGGAGATTCGCCTGCAACGGGGTCGCCTTCACCGGCGCGTCCAGCGTCGTCGTGACCCGGTACCGCTACCGCGGCAACACCATCGCGACCCCATGGACCCCGAAACCAGCAGCCGCGGACACCAGCGGCTGACCAGCGGGAAAGACACAGGGAGCGCCCGGTGCGGTGAGAGTCGAACGCCGGGTGCGGGAGGGGGCTCGCGGGAGACGACCGGCGGCTACACCGGCACCGCGCCCGGGAGCCTACCTCGCCACCTCCTCGCCGGCCGCGCCACCCGCTACCAAGACCTCGGCGCCGGCTACCACGCCAGCCGGATCGACAAGAACCGCAAGACCCGCAACCACCTCCGCCAGCTCGAAGCCCTCGGGTACACCGTCGCCCTCACTAAGGCCGCCTGACCGCTCACCACATCACCGGCGGGCCAGCGAGCCGGCTCCGCCGGCGCTGCCGCGCACCTGGCTGGGGTGGGTGATTTTCCGGTTAGATCCAGATCGCCCTGTCGGGCTGTCCACGGGTGGATGAGACTGGGCAGGTGCGCTGTCCGTTGACGTCGGTACGCCTTGGCCCGGTTGAGGCCGTCGGTTAGATTGACGCGGAAGCCCTGCGTGTGCCGGGTGTTCCCGGTTGCCGCTGCGAGCGCGGGTATTAGTGTCTTTGATTTTGATGGGCTTCGCGGGCAGCGCACCTGATCATCCTGGCTGGACGTGAGAGGGGTGCCCGGGATGCAGGTGCTGTATGAGCGGTGCGCGGGGATCGACGTGCACAAGGAGCAGGTCACCGTGGCGGTCCGGACGCCAGGTTCTGGGCCGGGCAGGCGGGACACCCAGGTCCGCAAGTTCGGGGCGTTCTACGGGGTGCTGCGGGAGATGGCGTGCTGGCTGGCGTCGCAGGGCGTCACCCATGTGGCGATGGAGGCCACCGGCGTGTACACGATGCCGGTGTATCACGCGCTGCTGGAACCGGCCGTGTTCGAGCAGGTACTCGTGTGCAACGCCGCGCACGTCAAGAACGTGCCGGGCCGCAAGACCGATGCGGTGGATGCGTCCTGGCTGGCGGAGTTGCTGGAGTGCGGGCTGCTGCGGGGCAGCTTCATCCCCCCGGAAGACATCAAGGCGGTCCGTGATGTGGTCCGCTACCGCCGCAAAATCGTCCAGGAGCGGGGGTCGGAAACACAAAGGCTGGGCGGCGTGCTCCAGGACGCCGGGATCAAGCTGGACTCGGTGGCCTCCTCCATCGACACGGTCTCTGGGCTGGCGATGATCCGGAGCCTGATTGACGGGGAGCGGCGCGGGGAGGTGCTGGCTGAGCTGGCGCGGGGCCGGATGCGGTCCAAGATCGGTGACCTGTCGCAGGCGCTGGAGGGCCGCTTCGATGACCATCACGCGCTGATGTGCCAGCTGCACCTGGACCACATCGCCCACCTGAACGAGATGATCGCGAAGCTGGACGCGCAGGTGGAGGCGATGATGGTCCCTTTTGCCCGGCAGCGGGACCTGCTGGCTGCGATCCCCGGGATCGGCCAGCTGGCCGCGGCCGCGATCATCTCTGAGATCGGCACTAGTCCCGGAGAATTCTTCGCCACGGCCAGCCACCTGGCGTCGTGGGCTGGGCTGTGCCCGGGCAACCATGAATCGGCCGGGAAACGCAAGCATGGCAAGCCCCGCAAAGGCAGCAAGCACCTGCAGCCCCTGCTGGTGGAGTGCGCCTGGTCCGCGGTCCGCACCAGCGGCCGGCTCAAAGCCCGGTATCACCGGCTGGTACTGCGGTTCGGCGGCTACCGTAACCCCGCCGCCAAGAAACGCGCCATCGTGGCCATCGCGCACACCCTGATCGTGATCGTCTGGCACGTGCTAGCCTCCGGCACCACCTACGCCGACCTCGGGCCCGACTTCTACGCCAGCCGCAGCGACCCGGCGAAAGAGACCCAGCGGCTCATCGCCAAACTCGAAGCCCTCGGCCACAAGGTCACGCTTGCACCCGCCGCGTGAAACCGGAACCAGGACCCAGCTCCGCTGGGTGCTGCCGCGCCGCTGGCTGGGGCCAGTCTCGTATTAGTAGCCGTCAGGGCCACGGGTGGAGCCCGTGGTGCGGAAACACCGCCACCCGGGTCGCCATGATCGACCGATCCACCTGGTCAGATGGATCGTAGCCTTCCCGGAACGGCCGGTACGCGGCGGGTTCCCCGTCGGTCATCCATTCCGGCGCGGGCTCACCGGTCCGCGCCTGGGCATACTCCCGCCAGGCCGGCGGTGTCTGCGCGCGGGGGTCGACCGGCTGGCCGGCCGCTTCGGCAAGCAGATGGCTCCACGCTCTCGGCACCACCTGCACCAGCGCGTAGCCGCCACCGCCGAGGAGCACCCAGCGCCCGCCCGCGGTCTCGTGCGCCAGCTGGTGCACTGCGGCGTAGGCGGCCTTCATCGCGTCCACGCTCAGATCGAAATGGGCCAGCGGGTCCAGCCGGTGCCCGTCACAGCCGTGCTGGCTGACCAGCACCTGCGGCCGGAATACCCGCAGCAGCGGCGGGACGACCGCATCAAACGCCCGCAGCCAGCCCGTGTCGCCGGTGCCAGCGGGCAGCGCGACGTTGACGGCGTACCCCGCGCCCGCGCCCGAACCGGTCTCGCCCGGCAGGCCGGTGCCGGGGAACAGCGTGCGCGGATGCTCATGCATGCTGATCGTCAGCACCCGGGGATCTGCGTAGAAGGCCGCCAGCACGCCATCGCCGTGGTGCACGTCCAGGTCAACATAGCCGATCCGGTCGGCGCCGTGGGCGAGCAGCCACTTGATCGCGATCACCGGATCGTTGTACACGCAGAACCCGCTGGCCCCGGCGGGCATCGCATGATGCAGGCCGCCCGCCAGGTTGGCGGCATGCCCGGCCACGCCACCCCAGACAGCGCTCGCCGCGGCAACGGTGGCGCCGACCACCAGCGCGGACGCCTCATGCATCCCGGCGAACACGGGGTTGTCCACGGTGCCGAGGCCGAACACCGGGTCGGGCAGCGCCTCTTTGCCGCCCGCGCGCCGGACAGCCGCGATGTAGGCGGGGTCGTGCAGGGACTCGAGCAGCGCGTCGCAGGCCGGCTCCGGGACCGCCAGCGACACCCCCGGGGCATCGAACACGCCAAGCCCGCGGGCCAGTGCCATCGTCAGCTCGATGCGGACCGGGGCGAACGGATGCCCGGGCCCGAAATCATACGCCGCGAGCGCATCATCCCAGACCACCTCAAGCGTGTCGCCCACAGCACCGCCCACCAATCTCCCGCTGCTCAATCACCCTCATCGCCTAGTTCACCTGGCGGGCTGGCCGCGCCCGACGTGCCCGTTCGGCCAGCTGCCGTCCGCGTGCTGGTCAGATGCCCCTGGCGAGCCTCGGCGGCTCTTCATGGGGACAGCTGATCCTGTCACGTACGTTGACTACGCCCTCCAGGTAGCGGACAGCGTCGATCAGCTCAGATGCCACGCCCCGGCGCTCTGCCAGCCCGGAGATCGTGACGATGCCGGACGTCACAGACACGTCGAACGCGTCCGGGTCCAGCTGCAATTCACCGCCAATGACTTTGTCAAGCACCTCGCCGCGGATCTGCTCATCCGGCGTCGTGAAAACGCTCAGCACATCCACGCGACTCACGATGCCGACAAGCCGGCCGATGTCGTCCACCACCGGGAGCCGTTTCACCCGCCGCGTGTACATCAGCTTGGCTGCCCCGGTCACACTCGCGTCCGGGGCGATTGTCACCGCGGGCCTACTCATCAGTTCGGCCGCTGTCACAGCGGCTGCCTTAGCACGTTCCCCGCGGCGGCCCGACGCCAGCACGGACCCGCCCGGCCCGGCGAACAATTCCGGCCCGACCTCCTTGAGCAGCAGATCCGCCTCCGATACCACGCCGACGACACGACCTGCCGCATCGACCACGGGGAACGCGCTCACGCCGCGCCACTGCATCATGGTGACGATATCCTTGTACCCGGCCGTCTCTGGGACGGATACGACATTGCCGGTCATCACATCTCGCACGCGGCTGTGCATGGCGGCCACACCCCTGCTCCCGCGGGCTTGAGGCCGGCGCCGACGACTAGCTCGCCAAGCCCTTCAACGCAGGGTATAACTCAGCGACGGCATGGAACCCCCCGGGTGCCGGAAATATACCCCCTTGGGTATACTAGCCTCAGCCCGGGCGCCTCATGTGCGCGCCAACAGGAGCGGAGGAGCCTCCATGTGCAGCCCTGCGATCTGTGATCGCTGCCGGAAGCTCACCTGGGCCGGCTGCGGTGCCCACGCCGACCAGGTCCTGGCCAGCGTCCCGCAGGAGCAACGATGCACCTGCCAGTAACCGGCCTGCCGCAGCTTCGCCATGGTCAGGTGGTGACCGACTGGTTCGCGGCCAGCCACGCGTTGAGCCCGCCGGGCGGGACCCACCCGCCAGCTCGGCTCACCTTCGTGGGAGATGCAGGTACCTGCCGCTCCGGCTACCTTTGCGGTGGCCGCCAATCAGGATGGTGGCCAGGCACTCGCTGACCCTGGCCCGTTCGGCGCACCGCAGCGCGTAGCCGCCCGGGCTGATACCAGGCGGGATCGTGTAGGTGTATACGGTGCCGGTGTGGGACGAGGTGACCTCCACCGCGTCACCGACGATCCTGGTCTGGTACCTCATCGCAGGAACCTCCTCCACAAGCGGCTGGTGCCCGGCATCACGCAGATCGTTGAACGGGGCATCCCGCGGACGCCCGCGCTGGCGTCGCCCACCCTGGCGCTGCGCTTCCTTTCCGCCGCTAGGCCGTCCGCCACACGGTTATCACCGGGCGTTCCTGCCCGGGCCAGGCCTCTGCTCAGCCCCAGGGTCTTCCCGCAGATAGGCGTTTCACCAGGACCGAAAGCCCCGGCCGGGAGCGGTGCAGTACTGGCCGAGTGTGGCCAACCCCTGACTCCGCCGAGGGCCGGCGAGCCTGGGTCGCACTACTCGAGGCGAGGACCCGCAGCGATTGCGGCCAGCGAACATGCGCCGCCCCGGGCTTTGTGCAGGCCGACCTCCCGAAGTCCACGGCGGTCACCTGCAACCCCCGAGTGGCGAGTCACACCGCGTTGTGTCCCTCCCGGCACCCCAGATCCAGCGCCCACCGGGCACTGGCCACCGACATCTCGGCCGGGCTGCTGCTGCCCTGCAACGTGGTGATCCGCGCCGATGAGGGCAGGACCTTCGTAGAAGCGCTCGACCCGCAGACGATGGTGACCGTGACCGGCGAGCCTTCCCTCCAGCCTGTCGCCGAGGCAGCCGCCAGCAAGCTCCGGGCCGCGCTCGCCGCCCTGCCCGCTGCCCCGCAGCCTTGAGTATGCGGAACGGCACCACCCGCCACTGACTCACACACGATGCTGCCGGGCTGCAGTGGGCGATCCGCCGGGCAAGGTCTGCGCGGGGGGCCGTGTGGCGGCGCAGGCGGGACTTCCGGCCATGGTGCCCGGAGACATGGCCGTTGCATACTCCCGGTGGTATCTCAAGCTGGGAGGAGCCTCTGATGAGTTACGGGAAGGCGGTCCGGGAGGAACTGCGGGTGCCCACCCGCCAGCTGCGGCACGCGATCCCGCAGGTGTACGCGGGCTACAAGCAGCTGCATGACTCCGCGCTGGCGCCGGGCGCATTGGACGCCAAGACGAAGGAACTAATCGCGCTGGCGATCGCGGTCAGCAAGGAATGCGACGGGTGCATCGCGGCGCACGCGCACGCCGCGGTTCAGCACGGCGCCACCCCGGCGGAAGCCGCCGAGGCGATCGGCGTCACATTCCTGATGAACGGCGGGCCCGCCACCGTCTACGGGGCGCGTGCGTTCGACGCCTTCGGGGAGTTCTACGCCGAGCGGGCCGCCCAGCCCAACGGGCGGCAGCCAGCCAGCTGAGCCGGCCATGATGCCAGGGGCCCAGGGCCGCAGCCCGGCCGACACCGCCCGGATGCCGATAACCCGGCCGGCGCAGGTGCTGCCTGGCTGGCGTCAGATACTCGCGGTGGTGGCCCATCCGGACGATGAGACTTTTGGGCTGGGCGCGATCGGCGACCAGTTCGCCAAGGACGGAGCATCGGTGCATGTGCTGTGCTTCACCCGTGGTGAGGCGTCCACCCTGAACGAGAACGATGCCGAGCTGCACGAGGAGCGGGCCAGGGAACTCCGGCAGGCGGCCGCGGAGCTCGGGGTGGCTGGCGTGACGCTGCTCGGCTACCCCGACGGGTGCCTGGTCGCTGCTTCGCTGAGTGAGCTGTCAGGCCATGTCGGCCGGCTGGCGGCTCGCCTGGGCGTGGACGGCCTGCTGGTCTTCGATTAGGCCGGCATCACCGGTCATCCCGACCACCAAGCCGCGACCCGCGCCGCCGTACGCGCGGCGACTGAGGCGGGCCTGCCCGTGCTGGCCTGGGTCCTGCCTGAGACAATCACCGACCAGCTACGCGCGGAGACCGGTGCGGCGTTCACCGGCCAGCCGCCCAGCCGGATCAATCTGTGTGTCCGGGTGGACCGCACCAGGCAGCGGCGGGCCGCCCTGCTGCACGCCAGCCAGATCTCCCCGGGCGCGGTTTTATGGCGCCGCCTTGAGCTGCAGGGCGAGTGCGAGCATCTGCGCTGGCTGCTGCCTGACCGCCGGGAAAGCGGCTGCCGTGAGCGTGGTCCGTACACGAGAGGACAGCGGAGTCGTTACTGCGCAGCTGCCGACGTCACCGTTGCTGGAGCGGGTCAGGCGGGGAATCGTCGGCGAGGGCGAGCTGATGGACGGCCCGTTCGGCCCGCGGCGGATGACTTATGCCGACTACACGGCCTCTGGGCGGTCGCTGGATTTCATCGAGGACTTCATCCGCGAGGAGGTGCTGCCGCGCTATGCGAACACGCACACGGAGAGTTCCGGGACCGGGCTGGCGACCAGCCGCCTGCGCGAGGACGCACGGCAGATCATCCGCGACGCTGTTGGCGGGACCGGGGATGACCTGGTCATCTTCTGCGGATCCGGCGCCACCGCGGCGGTCAGCAAGCTGATCGGCATCCTGGAGCTGCGCATCCCGAACGGGCTCGATGAGCGGTACCAGCTGTCGGCACGGATCCCCGCCGCCGAGCGGCCGGTGGTGTTCGTCGGCCCGTACGAGCATCACTCCAACGAGCTGCCCTGGCGCGAGGCAGTCGCCGACGTCGTGGTGATTGCCGAGGACTCCGACGGCCACATCGACCTGGCCGACCTGGACCGTCAGCTCACCCGGTTCGCCGGCCGGCCGCTGCGCATCGGCAGCTTCTCGGCCGCCTCCAACGTCACCGGGATCCTCACCGACACCGACGCCGTGGCGCGGCTGCTGCACGCTCACGGGGCGCTGTCCTTCTGGGACTACGCCGCCGGGCCCTACGTGCCGATCCGGGTCGCGGCCTCCGCGCCGGGTGCTGGTGATCACAAGGATGCCGTTTTCCTGTCCCCGCATAAGTTCCCCGGCGGCCCGCAGACGCCGGGAGTGCTGGTGGTGCGCCGGGTCCTGGTCCGCAACAGCGTGCCCACCGTGCCGGGCGGCGGCACGGTGGCGTTCGTCGACCCGGTCGGCCACCGCTACCTCGATGACCCTGTTGCCCGCGAGGAAGGCGGCACCCCGGCCATCGTGGAGTCGATCCGGGCCGGCCTGGTGTTCGGCCTCAAGCAGGCGATCGGCACCGGCCTCATCGCCGCCCGCGAGGAACAACTCTGGCGCAGCGTCCTGCACCGCTGGGCGGCCAACCCGCAGATCGAGATCCTCGGCAGCCAGCAGGCACGCCGGCTGGCGGTCATCTCCTTCCGCATCAGGTACGGCGAGGGGCGTTACCTGCACCACAAT
This sequence comes from uncultured Actinomycetes bacterium, assembly GCA_963782185.1. Lineage (GTDB taxonomy): Bacteria > Actinomycetota > Actinomycetes > Streptosporangiales > Streptosporangiaceae > RYN-230. The sequence goes on along the minus strand of CAWAJB010000026.1, from coordinate 63,719 downwards.
TTCGTCGTGGCACTGCTGAACGACCTGTTCGGCATCCAGGCCCGCGGCGGCTGCTCCTGCGCGGGGCCTTACGGCCACCTGAGCGTGCCGAGAATCTCATCCATGGCTCTGACCAGCAGAGTTGCCCTTCCTGCCGTCCGGCCGTGATGATCACCTGTCATGTGCCTGCAGTTCATGTTCCTCCTGACCACGCGACTAGCCGCGTGGCTGCAGCTATCCCGGCGTGAGCAGACATGGAAGACCGCAGAGATCTTGGTCCTGCGTCACCAGCTCGCCGTCCTGCAGCGGCGGCAGCCGCGCCAGCCGAAGCTGAACTGAGCGGACCGGCGGCTGCTGGTCACAGGCCATGAACTCGCAGGTCAATAGCATCGACCCGGGTTCCCGCACCCCGCAGGCCCGGCGGAGGTGTATCAGTGCGGCCTGACGTTCACCGGCAGGGACAGTGCCGCGGCTGCCTACTGCGCGCGGTCGCGGGAGCCCGGGCCGGTGCCGGGGCTCACGTCACTCCGCGGTCCCGCGCCGGGGGTCGGCTCCCGGGCGGCTCGAGCCCCGGTGGCGGTCGCCTGACCGATCGCGGCCCCGTTGGGCACGAGGCTGAAGGCGCCCTCTTCCTCTTGTGCGTTGTGCAGCCGGAGCACGGCGTACAGCCCGTAGAGCAGGCGCCGGAGTTCGATGACGTCCTCGGGCTGCACGGTCTCGTTGCCGAGGCCCGTGAGAAGCCGGCGCAGCCGGCTGACCTGGTGCTCGATCTCCGCGTGCGTGCGGCTCATCGCCGCCGTCGCGTCCGTCCCGTCGAGCGCCCGGGCCACCAGGGGGACGAGCAGCGCCTCGTCGGCCCGCTCGTGCGGGAGCAGTTCGCCCTCCAGCAGGTCCAGCAACGTGCGCACCGGGGCGAGGTCGCAGCCGCGCGTTGACAGTCCGTCAGCCACCGATCGGATCTGCTCGACCGCCGGCAGCACGGCGTCGTGCTCGGCCCGCAGCCGGAGCGCGGTGGCGACGTCTGCCGGCGGCATCGCGATCGTGTGGATCGCGCCGGGTAGCACTGCCCGCAGGGCGATGCCGATCGCCAGCACGTCGATGACCTCTTGCAAGAGCGCGCCCGCCGCCGGCTGGAGGAGCCCGGCTGCGGCGGCGACCATCGCCACGAGCGACAGGCCCATGCCGATGAGGACGGCCTGCAGGGCGATCCCCTTCGAGCGGCGCGCGATGAGGATCGCGTCGGCCAGGGCGTTGACCCGGTTGACCGTGAGAACAACGTCGGCCGCCTCGGATGACGCGGTGGCCCCGCGCGCGGCGAGGGCCACCCCGGCACCGGCCGCCGCGAGCGCGGGAGCGTCGTTGACCCCGTCCCCGACCATGATCGTCGCACCGTGCGCCGACTCGCGTTCGATCGCGGCGAGCTTGTCCGCGGGGTCGCAGTCGGCCAGCACGGTGTTGACGCCCACGACCCGCCCGACCATGTCCGCGATGTCCGCGCGGTCGCCGGTGACCAGGACGACACGCGTGACCCCGGCCTCGCGCAGCGCGCGCACCATCCGGGGCGCGTCGGGCCGGATCGGGTCCTCGAGGAGGAAGGCGCCAGCGGGCTCGCCGTCGACGGCGGCGAAGACCGTCAGCGAGCCGTCCAGGTCAGCGCGCCGACGCACCTGGCGCACCCACGGTGGCGGCTCGCCGCCGACGATCCACGTGGCCTTGCCGAGCCTCACCCGGTGAAGGCCGACGGTCCCCTCCAGGCCGTAGCCGTGCACCTCCCGAACGTCGGCCGGCATCTCCAGCGCAAGCCCGCGACTGGTGGCGGCGGTGACGATGGCGCTCGCGAGGACATGCGCCGAGACCTGATCGAGCGAGGCGGCGAGCCGCAGCAGCTCATCCGCGTCCATCCGGCCGCCCGCCGTGACCACGTCGGCCAGCCCCGGCCGCCCCTGGGTCAGCGTGCCGGTCTTGTCGAAGAGCATCACCTGCCCAGCGGCCAGGCGTTCGAGGGCGCCGCCGCCCTTGATAACGACGCCGATGTGCGCGGCGCGGGACAGGCCGGACATGATCGCGATCGGGGCCGCGAGCAGCAGCGGGCACGGCGTCGCGACGACGAGCACGGCGACGGCGCGGACCGGGTCCCCGCTGAGCGCCCAGGCCGCTGCCGCGAGGACGAGCGTGAGCGGGACGAACAGAACGGCGAACCGGTCGGCGGCGCGGACGAACGGCGCCGACGAGGCCTGGGCCTGCTCGACCAGGCGCACCACCCCGGCGTACGTGGACTCCGCGGCCGCCGCCGTCGCGACAAGGTCGATCGGCTGCCCCGCGTTGACCACACCGCTGCGAACGTCCTCGCCGGCGATTCGCTCCGCCGGCCGCGACTCCCCCGTGAGAGCGGATTCGTCCAGCACGGCCGAGCTGAGGAGCCGCCCGTCCACCGGGACGATCCCTCCCGCACCCACGAGCAGCCGGTCACCGGCGACGACGTCGTCCACCGGGACCTCGACGACGCCGCCCTCGACGCGGCGCCGGGCCGTCCGCGGGGCCCGCTCGACCAGCAGGCTCAGCTCGCGCCGCGCCCGCGCGGCCGCCCGGGCCTCCAGGAGCTGCCCGCTGGCGAGCATCACCGTGATCACGGCGCCGGCGAACGGCTCTTTGACCGCGAGGGCGCCGGCCAGGGCGAGCACCGCGATGACGTTGACGCTCGGCTGGCGGCGCCAGATCGCGCCGACTGTCCAGGACACCGAGAAGACAAGGCCCAGCACGGTGCCGGCGATCCACAAGACCCTAGCGGGCGTCCCGGCAGCCAGCAACCACGCCACGCCGCCCGCCAGCAGCAGCACACTGGACACGGCGAATAGCGCTATCTCCTTGCTTTGGCGCAACCAGGCCATGCTCTCATTCTGCGCTATGCCTGGCGCTGCGTTTACAAGACCGCGTTCACTTCGCCAGCATCGCGGGGGCGCCGAAGCGGGCGAATCTGCCAGTGCGCCAAGGCACGCCGGCGGAGCCGGGCTTGTCCCCGGCCACGCAGGGCGGGCTTGGCGGATGGCCTCAGCTCGCACTTCGTGGTCGTCGCCGGCAGTGACATATCCCACACCAGGCCGGGCCGCCGAGCTGCTCGATGTGCACTCCGGTGAGCTTCAGCGTGGTCTCCGCAGTGGCAGCCCGGTCAGCCAGCCGCGCAAAGCAGCCGCCCGGCTGCGACCGGCACCGGGCTGCGGCATCATGACCAATCCCTCCGGGGACGGCGGTCGCCGTGCTCGCCGCGCCGGCCGCTGCGGCCCCGCCCGGCGCGGCCGCAGCGCCCGTCCAAGGTGCCGCACAGAGCGCACGGCTGCGGGCAGACGTCCTCATAACAGCTATGGCAGGCCACGGCCCGGGCCAGGACCGTCTGTCCGGCCCATCCCGCGCATTGAGGCCGCCAGCGCCTGCGTGGCCTGCCAGGTCAGCACCGAGATGTGCACCTCGTACTTCTCACTCGGCGCCAGCCGCCGACCCGCCTTCTTCCCGGCCGGGTTCGTAATCCGATTCGACGTGATCAGCGCCCAGTCCGGTCCGGCACGCATTCCGGTGGCCAGGTATGTCCCCCGGGAACTAGCTCACGAAGTCAGACGCAAACCAATGTCATCGCTGGGACGGCTTCGGGGACACGGCGGCTGTGGTGACCCGCCAATGCCTGCGCGACGATGGGCGTGAGGACAGGAACTGAGCATGGGGGCGGGTGTGGCCGGGGCTGATCGTGTGTACCGCGCGGCTGCCATCGTGGCTTTGGGGTCCGCGGTGGCGGCGCTGGTGGTGATGTGCGCAGCGGTACGCGTTCACCCGTGGTCGATGCTGGGCATCCTGGTGGCGCTACCGGCTGCAGTGATCGCCGGATGGCATGTGGTGACCCGGCGTGGGCTGGCCCGGGTGGTGGCCGGCCTGATAGTGCTGGCCGCGGTGGTGGCACCGGTGCTGCACGTGCTGGCGCATCGGCCGGGAGCCTTGCTGGTCGCCATGCTCCTGTTCGGGTTCTCGATGGCCTCGGCCCGCTTCGCGCTGCTACCGGCGGGGCGACGTCCGCGACGGGGCAGTAGGCGCCGCGGAGCTCAGGTGACGGGTGCTGGCCGCGCGGTCCTGCTGCTCAATCCCCGCTCCGGCAGCGGGAAGGCGTCGCGCCTCGACCTCGCCGGCCTGGCCCGGCTGTCGGGGGCGGACGTCGTCCCGGTGCGGCCGGGGGATGACCTGTGTGAGCTGGCCGAGGACTTGGTGGCGGGGGGTGCCGGGGTGCTCGGCGTCGCCGGCGGCGACGGATCGATGGCCCCGGTAGCGGCGGTAGCGTCCAGGCACGGGCTGCCCTTCGTGTGCGTGCCGGCCGGCACCCGCAACCACTTCGCTCTCGACCTCGGACTGGACCCGAACGACCTGGCGCACGCGATGACGGCCTTTCGGCGCGGGGTGGAGGTCCCGGTAGACCTGGCCGAGGTCAACGGCCAGGTGTTCGTGAACAACGTCTCGCTCGGCATCTACGCGGCGATGGTCAGGTCACGGCACTACCGGCGCTCCAAGGTGCGGGCAGTCATGGACGAATTGCCCGACTTGATCGGGCCTGGCTCGGCGCCGTTGCCGCTGCGTTTCCGGGCGCCGGACGGCGCGGAACATGCCGGGGCGCACGCGTTGCTGGTGTCCAACAACCCCTACCGGCTCGGGGGCCTGGGGCACAGCGCCTGGCGTCCGCGCCTGGACTCGGGGTCGCTCGGTGTGCTGACCATCCGGGTCGATGACGGCCGCGCCGCCGCGCGGTTGGCCTTGCTGGAGCTGTTCGGCCGCGGACACCTGTCTTCGGGGTACTCCCGGTGGAGTGCCGCGACACTGACCGTAGACGCCGACGGCCCGATGCCGGCCGGCCTCGACGGCGAATCGTCGACTCTCGAGCCACGGCTGCGTTTCGTCACCCGGCCAGGGGCTCTGATTGTCCGCCTCCCGCTTGCGCCGCACCGAAGCACGGCCCGCCGGCTGGTCGAGGAGTCCCGGCACCTGGTCAGGGCGGCTACCGGCCGGAGCATGCGCGATCGAGCTACTCCAGAGCTGATTACTGTAAAGCGGCAGCCAAGGTAAGCACAAAGCCGCCGCCCGCCTGGAAGACCTCGACCACGGTTATATCGACGGCATCGAGGCCGCCGTCCGCAAAGTACCCCCTCGAGGGCGTCAAGAAAGACGAAGCCGACAGGGAACTCGGCTACTTCCTCAACAACGCCCCCCGCATGCGCTACCACTGGTTCCGCTCACGCGGCCTGTTCGTCGGCTCCGGCGTCGTCGAGGCCAGCCGCAAGACCGTCATCGGCCAGCGCCTCAAGCAGTCCGGCATGCACTGGACCGTCACCGGAGCCGACTCGATCATCGCCCTCCGCTGCAGGGAAGCCAGCAGCACCTGGGAAGCCATCTGCAACAACCCGAACACTCAGACGCGCACCGCCTGACCAGCGGGCCAGCCAGGCTACCGGCCACTCACCACAAAATTGACGCACACCCCGACAGCGGCCAGTCCCAGGATGAGCGACAGCACGAGTGCACCCTCCGCAGGGACCCGTCCCCGACGCGCAGTACCAGGCCTCCCAGCACCCCGAGGCCGCCGACGGTGAGCAGGAGCCCGGCGATGATTACGGTCAGCTCCACCGGCTCACCAGTCCTGCATGCACGAGCCTGCCCCCAATCTGCGACGCCGGCCGGGTAGCTCTCCATCATCCTGTGCCGCCCGGCGCGCCGGGGAAGCCTTGCATGGCAGCGTATGGTCTGTTAGATGGCCGACGATGGTCGCGCTGACGGTCACCGCCGCGAGCCTGTCCCCGGGCTGGGTAGTTCGCTACAGGCCGCCGTCGTGTCGTTGCGGTGGTAGCTGTGTTCGGTCAATTCACGCGGCTCGTCTCCGATGCGTCGGGGTGGGCATACGGCATCGTCTTCCTCTTCGCCTTCCTCGACGCGCTCGTGCCGGTGGTACCGAGCGAGGCGTCGGTGATCACTGCGGGCGTGGTGGCCGCTGCCGGTGGCCTCTATCTGCCGCTGATCATCGCCGCCGCTGCCGGTGGCGCGTTTCTCGGCGACAACGCCGCGTATCTGATCGGCCGCCGCTTCGGAACCCGCGCGAAGAAGCGCTTCTTTCACGGCGATAAGGCGCGGAAGACCATCGACTGGGCCGAGCGCCAGCTCGCAGTGCGCGGGGGAGAGTTGATCGCCGTCGCCCGTTTCATACCGGGCGGGCGGACCGCCGTCACGCTCAGCGCGGGGGCAGCGCTGTTCCCGTGGCGCCGCTTTGCCCTGTTCGATGCCGTCGCGGCGCTCATCTGGGCCCTCTACGCATCGTTGCTCGGGTACTTCGGCGGGAGGGCGTTCGAGGATGCACCTTGGAAGGGGCTTCTGCTTGCGCTCGGGATCGCCTTCGCGGTGGCAGGTGGCGTGGAGGTCGTGCGCTGGTATCTCACGCGCCGGGCAGGCGGCCGCCCCGAGCCGGACGCGTGACACGGTCGCGGCACGCCTGCCAGCCGCGTTCCAGGCACCCGGCGCCCGGGAACCTGCGGCGGTCCGGACAGCAGCGGCGTCCTGTAGGTGCCGAAAACCTATGCCACCAGGCGATATTCGTGGATGACGCCACCCGCGCGGTCATGCCGCCGGACCCGGAAATGATCCAAGTCGGTCACGTGATCCGGCAGGGGCCGCAGCGGCGCGGCCTGGTCTAGGGCGCGGTGCGGCCGGTGCGAATTGTAGAAGTCCTCGTACTCCCGCAGCACCATCATCAGGTGGCGCTGGTTCCAGATCAGGGTCCTGTCCAGCAGCTCCCGCCGGCAGCTGCCAACCCACCGCTCCATGACCGAATTCATCCGCGGTGCCTGAACGGCAGAGCGGATGACCCGGATACCAGCCGCCTGGAACACGGCATCGAACGCCTGCGTGAAGCTGGCGTCCCGGTCATGCAAGACGAACTTCGCCCGTGTCCCGGCATCCTCGAGGTCCATGAGTAGGGTGGGCTGCCCGGCGAGGTCCCGGATTCATGCTGCATGAACCCGGGCCTTTTCCGGGCAGCCTCCCTCCGAACCCGGCGTGCACCGTTTCGGTGCACCGGGCTCTTCAGCGATTTATGCCGCGTGTGCGACGGGGTTCGCGTGGATCCAGTCATGGCAGATGCTGCAGACGATGAGCGTCTTGCGCCGCATCTTGGCCATGAGGGCGGCCCACGCGGGCTGGCCCGGTCCTGGCCCGCCGAGGCTGGTGAGCGCGGTGACCTGGTGGACTGCCACCGTGGCGCCGTGCTCGCATAGCTCGCACCGCCGCTTGCGGAGCCGGTGGATCAGCTCCTTGCGCGGGGCGGTGACCGGGACCGGGGCGGGGTCGGTGATGACCGCGCGCCTGTCTTGCCTGAGGGGTATCCCGCCGAATCGTGCTACCAGGTCCTTCTTGCCCTCCCGCCGGATCCTGGCCTCGAAGCAGGTCCTGGGGCCGTCGGCTGTGATGGCCTTCGCCGCGAACCGGGCGGCCATCTTGGCGACGGTGGACTTGTGCTTGGCGGCCAGGGTCTTCAGCATCGATGTCAGGGCGGTCCAGCACAAGGTGCCGAGCCGCGAGACGTCCTGGGCGAGCAGGTAGTAGTTCACGACGCCCCGGTATTCGGCCCCGTAGATCCGCACGATGTCATGGTCGGGCAGGTTCTGGAGCCAGGACCGGTGCCAGGGTTTGCCCCGGGACCGGTAGCGGGCGCACTGGGCCTTGACCACGTCCGGCGGTACCCGCAGCGCGACCTTCCCGTTGGCCGAACGGAGGCCGTGGGTGATCCGCGTGTTGCAGTGCTGGACGATAATGTCATAGCCGAGGAACCGCGCCGGCTGGGTGCGGGCGTGGGTGATCAGGGTCTTGTCCGGGTTGAGCTCCAGGGCGAGGGTCTCTCGCAGGAACCGCGCCAGCTCCGCCTTGATCTGCTCGGCTTCGGCCTTCGGCCCGGTGAACCCCAGCAGATGATCATCTGCATAGCGGCAGTAGAAGAGCCGCCGGTAGCCAGGGTCCATCGGGTCGCCTGCGGGGAATGCGCGCAGCTGGCGTCTCAGGTCCCGGGCTGCCGCCCGGTCCCCGTGCCGCCGCGCGTTTCGCAGCCGGTTCTTCACTTCCTGGTACTCAGGGTTCGGTGCCCGGTGCTTTCCCCGCGTGTACTGCGGGATCAGTTCCCTCTCGACGAACTCGTCGAGCTTATGCAGGTAGATGTTGCTCAGGACCGGGGAGACCACGCCGCCTTGCGGGGTACCGCTGAGCGTGTCCCTGAACTCCCAGTCCTCCAGGTACCCGGCCCGCAGCATGCCGCGGATGAGCCGGAGGAACCGCTGGTCCTCGATCTTCTCCGCCAGTATCCGCATCAGGATCTCGTGATCGACCGATCCATAGCAGTCGGAGATGTCGCCCTCGATGAACCACACAGTCCCGGTCCAGGCGTCGCGTACCTGCCGCAGCGCGGTATGGCAGCCCCGTCCTTTCCGGAACCCGTGCGACCGGGACGAGAACACCGGCTCATAGACCGCCTCAAGGATCAGGCGGACCACCTCGCCGGTGAGCTTGTCCCGCCATGACGGTATGCCAAGAGGCCGCAGCGTGCCGTTCTTCTTCGGGATATACACCCGGCGGGCCGGGGCGAACCGGTACCGCTCGAACCGCATCAACTCGATGATCTCACCGATCATCGCCTCGGACATGCCATCAGCGGTCTCCCCGCAGGCCCCCGGCGTCATCGCCCCCTGGTTGGAGTAGATACGGCCGTAAGCCAGCAGGTACATGGCTGGATTGAACATCTGACGGTAAAGCTCGCTGAGCGGCAGGCCCTTCCTGCCACGCTCACGGAGGACCTCCAGCACCACTGCGGCTTCCTGCATTACGCATACCTCCTGGCCTGGATCATCCATCGCCTGTGCCCCTTCGCCCTGTGGACCGCCATTAACGGTCGCCAGATTGGCCGGACGTCACCCCGGCGACTACTACGGGCACTCCGTCGCCATAGAACTCGCGTCCCTTAGGCGATCCCACGTTCACAACTGCCGTACGTACCAGCGCGACTTAGGCGTCCCGTTCGTCTCCTTCAATGCCCCGGCAGGGCATCGCTCCTGCACCCCAGAGGATTGCCGCAAGTACCTGCTCACCTCACGGCAGGGGCCGGCACCGGTTACAGGCGTCTTTCCGGCGGGTGCCCGGATCACACCTTCCGGAGACTGGGCTTCAGGCAATCCAGCTTTCGCCATATCGCGCGGATCCCCCGGCGCACCGCCCCGTACGCCTGGGCACGGTCACCGGTTTCCTGGCCTGCTATTTTCCCCACTCACCTTTCGGATCACGGGTCAGCCATCAGATCCAAAGACACCTCCTCCAGTCCCTGCCCGCTACGCGGGCGATACAGCAGTGCGCCTCGTGGCGCACGCAGGTTCCGGGCCTGCTGGATAACCCAGGACTGGACCGGGTGCTCCGTGGCGCCCAAGACGCGGACGCGCCGGTTGCCGTGCTCGATCACCGCAAGGACGTACACCTTCGTGCCATTGAGCAGGTCAGCGGTGAAGAAGTCCAGCGCCAGGATCCCCTGTGCCTGGAACCGCAGGAACTCTGCCCAGCCAGGGCCGTCCCGGCGGGGCGCAGGGTCGATCCCGGCGTCCTTGAATATCTGCCAGACCGTTGATGGCGCTACCGTGATGCCGAGCGCTGCGAGCTCGCCGTGGACACGGCGGTAGCCCCACGACTCATTCTCACGGGCCAGTCGCAGCACCACTGACCGAACATTACGGCGCGTCGGCGGACGACCCGAGCGGCCGCGGCGCGACACCCGTGCCCAGCGTCGGCGGACGATGTCGCGATGCCAGCGCAAGATCGTGGCGGGAGTGACGATCAGCCGCATCGCGGCCAGCCGGTCTGCTGGCAGCATCCCGGCGAGCAGGGCCAGCCACGCCCGGTCCGGCCACGTCAATCGCGAATGAACGCGAGGCCGCTCGCGCAGGGCGACAGCAAGCTGATGGCGCAGCATCAGGATCTCGGCGTCCTTCCACCACGCCTCCCGCCGGGACAGGCCCAGCACCGACACGGCACGGGTGGCAACGAGGAAGATCAGCTTCAAGCCCACAAGCCGAAAATCATCGCACGGCCGCCCGCGTGCAAACCTGCCACCAACCGCCACGCGCGGGCGTTGACCCTAACGGCCTCCTCGGTGCATACGCCCAGGTGGCATGGGTTTTCGGCACCCACAGGCGCGGCGGAGCCGCGTTGACCGGAATGGCACACAGCAGCTCGATGTCAGCTGGATGGACCGGGTCTTCCTGTTGCGCGGTCTCGACGCAGGTGTTCAGCACCCATAGCCACTGGCAGGAAGCGTTCAGCTTGCGGCGCGCCTCGGGCGTCCCATACGAGCCGGGCGAGAGCGCGAACCGGGCGCCCAGCGGGGCGATCTGCCGGGCCAGCGCCGCCATCTCGCTCAGCACTGCCCGTCTCACCGCGGGCGAGGTGATCACGAGTCCCCACTCTGAGCGCAACTCCCGCTCCCCGCCGGGCCTTCGCCCGACATGGGTGTACAGCAGATCCCGCCCAGCGGCCAACGAGACTGATACCGCGTCCAGCCGCCATGCTAGCTCGCTGGCTGCCAGCCCCGCGCGCCGTCGCTGCGCGCCCGGTTCGCGCAAAGACGCGGCGGCGTTGCTGAGCGCCTCCCGCGCCTCAGCGCCTGCCCGTCCCCACGCGGTCAGCAGGCGCCGGCCCCGAGCGGGCACCGTGCCGGACCCGGCTGTGACGTCCTGCACGTACCGGCCCATCAAGACCAGGACCCGCAGCAGGCTGTCGTTAACCTGCTGCACGTCACCGCCCCCGTCGGTTGCCCCGCGACGGCCGGGGGACGAGCCGAGCTGGCCGCGGGAAGAGTCCAAGAAGTCCCCGAACACGGCCTGGCCGTTCACGGCGCACTCCCGCGAAGCAAGACGCAGATCTCCCCGGCGCACTGGGCAGCGGCCAGGCATGCGGCCCGGTCACCAGGATCCGCAGCTGCCTGTCCAGCCTCAAGGAGACGAGCAGCCAGCAGGTGACCCAGGCCGGCGGCAGCATCCGCGGCATCCTCAACGGCGCGATCTGGTGCCGCTCCTTCCGGCGCGGGCCGGTCGGCGTTGCGGGAAGGTGGGAGGGAGGGTGCGAACAAGATGGCGTCGCGGCCGTTCGCAGCCGACGCCGCAGCGAACATGAACGCCGCGAACAGGCCATTGGCCCGATCCTCGTGCTCGCGGATGACGGCTAGCAAGTCCTCGAACGCGTCGTAGGCAGCGTCCATGAACGTCGTCAGGTCAACGGCAAGTTCCAGCCGTGCACGAGCGCCGTGGAGGGAAGCCACGTCACCTCTCCTTTACACCCGGGTCTGGGAACCATGACAGCGCGGCAGCCCGTTGCCGATAGCGAGACACCAGCCTGTGGACAATCGCGTCATCCGCGCCGGTTATGCACAGCTCCCCTTGGCAGCGACTGCGTGAGCACGTCATTGCGCCGCCTCCCGTTCGGGCTCGACGGCTGCGCATCGGCCGGCCGCGGCACGACCTGGCAGAGGATGGGCGTTCTCGCGCTCTGGTGCCATCCGAGGTGCCGCCCGCTTCTCCAGAGTGCACAACCTGTCCCCTGCCATCTGCAGCAGCTGGCGCGGAGAGGACCTCGGGCTAATGGCCGCGGCCTGGATGTCCCTGCCTGTCTGCGTCACGTAGGCGAGCTGTGCATGCCGGTACACCTTCCGGGCACTGGCTTCAGCGAACGGCCCCATACCCCCGGTCAGGCTTTCCGGCTCGGCGTGCACGCCCTGGCGGGCCGCTTCCCAGGTAACCGTCACCGGATCGACGGACATCCCGGCGGCGTCCATGTCCCGCATCACCGCGTATAAAGCACCGTGCTCGGGGCGGGCGAAATGCTCCGGCCGCAACCACGCACGGACCGCGGCGAGCCGGGCCGGGGCCGCGGCAAGATCCCGCACCGCTGCACCGCCGGCAATGGCGGCCTCCTCGCCACTTGGACGGGGGATCTGTGCCTCCGCGCGCTGACTACCTGGAGTGGTGGCCGCGGCCATGGTCTCCCCGCGCGATTCGCGGCGCAGCGGGGCGGGCAGGGCGAGCCAGCGTGCCGTGCAGGCATCGACCTCGTTGTGAGCTTGCGCGGCCATCCGCCAGGCTGCCTCGAGCTCGCCGGTCTCGGACGCCTGCACCATGCGGCACCCGGCGATGCACAGGCGGTTCCGCATGCCGCTCTCGGCCACCATGACCGCGTACGCGGGCGCGTGCCTGGCGCGCGGTGCTGCCTCCATAAGTTCCGCCAGCGGAACGGCATCTCCTGCCACGCTGGGCGGGAGGTCGGGGTCGTTCTGCATCTCCCGGTACACCGCCAGCGGATCCGGCAGCGCGCCCTGGTCACGGACACGCCACATCGCCTCCAGCACCTGGGCATTCCACGGCCGGCACATGTCATCGGCCTGCACTAAGTCGAGCGCCCGCTGCTGCCCCGCGGGGTCCAGTAAGACAGCACCTAGGAGTGCCCGCTCCGCGCCGACACCACGAAGCCACATATATCTTGTTTAAATCAGATTTAGCTCACTGTCAAACGGTCTGGCGACCAGCGGGTCAGGGTCTCGCGCCCGCCGGGCATCCCGGTAGGAGGCTACTTGCCCGGATAGCTGACCTCGTACTGGAAGGTCGCTCCGTCACCCCGGCGGACCTGGTGCAGGACCGCCACGGGCGTGCCGTCGGCTGCATGCACGGTGCGGGCCAGTTCGAGCACGACGGAAACCTGCGGCAGGCTGAGCAGCCGCCGCTCCTCGGTCGTCGCCAGGCGTGGCCGCAGTTGGTTAACATGCCCGCGCAGCTTGTGCCCGAGTCCGGCGAGGATCTCCGCCGGGCTGGCCGGGGCGGGCGACGCCAGCGGGGTGTCGCGGACCGCTTCGTAGGGGAAGTACTGGTCGGCCAGCGAATCTGCAACCTCGCCCAGGGCATCCTCCGAGGCAGAGCCCGTATAGCGGACAGCGCGGCGAACCAGGACCCGCGATCCTCCCGGCAGCCCGAACCGGTCCCCTACCGGGGTGCCCAGCACGAGCACCGACGCGTCCTCGATCGCGACGCTGATGTCCTCCCGATGCGCCAGTCCCGCATCGTCGGCGTCGGCGGCCCACCGGTCGAGAATGTCCGGAGAGACCCGGCGGCTGCCCTTCGGCGGATTCATCCGCCAGGTCATGGCGTTGGGGCGGCGGACGTAGAAGCCCTTCTTGCTGACCGACTCGACGAGGCCTTCCTCGACCAGGACCCGGTAGGCGCCGCGGACAGTCAGGTTCGCGACCCCGGTGCGTTCCATCAGCTCCAGAGTGGACGGCAGCCGGTCCCCCGGCTTGTACCGGCCGGACACGATGCCCTGCCGCAGCTCATCAGCCAGCCGTTCGTAGACGTCCCTGCGCTCGGGCACAGCGCCCGCGCTGTCTGCCCGTGACCGTGGTGACACGCCGACCTCTTCTCCGCTGTCTTGGCTATACAAGTTTGCCATAACCAGCACCTCCCGGACAGGCCGCGAACTCGTTTGACAGTGCATGAGCATCTAGTTTAAATAAGATGTGTCAACGCCTTGCCGGTGTCAACCCGAGGAGGCCCGGATCACCGTGACGCACGCAGCGAGCACCACCAGGCCCTGGCCAGCCACCCCGCCCGCCGAGGACGCCCTGCCCACCCTGAACGGCGCTCCGCCGCCGACGGTGACGGTGCCAGATACCGGGCGGGCCTGGCTGCGCAACGCGATGGCCGCCCTCGCGGTCCTCGCCGCGGCCGCCGCGGTGGTCAGCTGGGATGCCCAGTACGTCATGGTCCGCCAGGTCGAGCACGTCCCGGTGATCTCCGCGCTCGAAGCAGGCATCCCCGACGCCGGGGCGCTGATCTTCGCTGCCCTGGGCATCGCGTTAGCGCTGCACGGCCGCCGCGCGCTGCGGCCCCGCACACTGAACGTCGCCTGCGTCGGCCTGTCCCTGGCGATGAACGCGATGGCCGCCGGGCGCGGCTGGCGGGACACCACCATCTGGGTGATGCCCGCCGCCGTGTACGCCCTGGCCAGCGACACCCTCATCGGCGTTTCTCTTGGGCTCGCGATCTTGAGGGTTCGTGTTTCTGCTGGCCAGCAGGTGTTTTGTGGCTCTGTTTGGTGCGCGACAGGTGTCGGGCACGTGCACTGGCGCTCGGCTATGGCTGGCCGGTGGTTTCAGCGGTGGTGGTTGAGTTCGGCCATCATCCGCCGGTTGGCTTCCCGGGCGGCGGCGAGTTCCTCCCCGCGTTCTTCCAGGGTTCTGCGCAGGTCGAGGGCCTGCTGGCGGAGGGTGTCGGCCTGCTCGCGAAGGGCGGTGAGGTCGGCGGGCGGGCCGAGCCCGGTGCGCTGGCTGATCTGGGTGCCGAGCAGTTCGGACAGGCGCTGCTCGAGTGCGTGGGCGTGGTGTTCGAGACGCCGGTTGCGTTCGCGCAGGTTGGCGTTGTCGGCCAGCAGCGAGCGGCGGCTGACGGTGGCGGCCGGGGCGGGGCTGCTGGTGGGTGGGTCTTCGGCGGCGGCGATGACGGCGGCGCGCAGGTCGTGGTGGCGGTGGATGAAGGACCGGTGCACCCGGGCGCGGGCGGCGACCGAGGCTTTCGCCGGACGCGCGGCGCAGGGTGTCGGGGACGCGGGGCCATTCCGGCGCGGCCAGCATGACCGCCTCGGTGGCCAGGGCCTGGCGGGCCAGGGCAGAGAGCAGGGCGGCGGCCTGCGCCGAGGTCATCGAGCCGAGCTGTGTGGGGAGGCGCTCGCCCATGTGGCGGATCAGGTCCGCCTCGGTCCACGTGGACTGGGCGGCCTGCACCGCGGCTACCGCTTCCTGGACGACGCGGCGTGCTTGCGCGTCGGTGAGCGGCGCGGGGTGCGCCTGCGCTGGTCCTTCTGGTTCCGTCGGCTCAGCGAGTGGGGTCCGCTTGGGGGTGCCCATGACTTTGGGCGCGAGGGGTTCGAGGGCGCCCGCTTCGCTGGCGCGGGCTTGCGCTGACCACTGGCGCACCAGCGCGGCCAGGTCGAGCGCGCCGGTGTCCTTGCCGCGCCGGGTGGCGTGGTTGGCCCACTGGCGCAAGGTGGTCAGTGCGCGTGCGTCCGGGGCGCGCCCGAACTGCGCCTCATACTCCCGCGCCAGGCGCGCCGTGAGCGGGCTGATGCTCTGCCGCCGGGAGGAGAAGGTATCCATCACGGCCTGCCCGGCGCCGACGATCTCCCGGCCGTGGCCGTCCTGGCGCTGGACCCACCGGACGCCGAACCGGAGGGTCAGCGCGTTCTCCGTAGCCAGGGCAGCGATCGCGGAGGCGGCGGGGCGGTGCCGGTACAGGGACATCGAGTCCAGCGCTCGCCATTGGCCGTCGGATTCACGGCGCACTTTGTGCAGGATCAGGTTGTGCACGTGGAGCTGGGGGTCGCCGTCGCGGCTGGTGTGCTGGCGGAACGAGGCGATCACCCATTCACGGGCGTCCTCCCACCGGCCGCCCGGGTGGTAACCGGCGCGGGTCTGCCCGGCCTCGCGCTGCAGGTAATCCAGGGCCGCCGCGTTGCCTTCCATGATCGCGTCCCAGATGCCGTCGGCGACCTGCTGCCAAGCCTCCGCACTCTCCTTATCCTCGTGCTGGGCTGCCGCAGCCGCGTTGGCCAGGGCGCTGGCGTGAAAAAGGGAGATGGACTTCGACACGCTGAACGTGGCGTCCCAGTACAGGTCGGGTGTACGGACCTGGGCCTTGGCCTCGATCAGTAAGTGGGCGCGGCGCTCGGCGGTTGCCTCCGGCTCGGCGGCGAGCAGCGCAGCGTAGATGTCCTCAGCCGAGCGGAACCGGCTGGGAGCGCGGCCGAGACGGGTCTGGCCTGCCGGGTCGCGAGGGTCGAGATGGTGACCGTAGAGGCGCTCGAAGACTTCACGTTTGACGATGCCGTCCGGTCGAAGACCCAACTCGGCGACTCCCCTGCTGGTCCAGGTGCCGGGCGGCTCGCCGCCTTTCTCCGCTGGGGAGAGGTAGTAGCCGACCCCCTTGTCCGCCGGCTTGGTGCCGGCGGCTCGTTCGGCGGTGCCGATCTGCCGCCACGGGTAGGAGGCGTCGTGCCCCTTGGAGATGGTGATGATTCCAGCCATGTGCTCACCTCCTCCCGGCTGCCCGCGGCCCGCCCGGGTCGGCCGGAGGCCGCCATGATCATTAGTAATGCGTAGGTGCGTGGGCTAAATCAGATAGCTCAAAGATGGCGAGCCGGGCGGCGGATCAGCAACGGGATTTGAGGTCGGCAGGCACGATGAGGAGCGGGCACAACATGCCCAAAGGAGGGCATGCGAGCGGGCCATCCCGGCACCGACCGCGGAGCTGACCCCCAGCGGGCATCGCGCGCCACGACGACGCCGCGCACGGCAGCTTGCATGTCGGCGGGAGCTGATAGGGATGGCAGCATGCGGGCCGGCCAGCTTCCCATCGATGAGCAAGTAACGCAGTTCCGAGAGGCACTGGCCCGCAATGGCACGCTGACCGAGGTGCTCGCCCGTGCGGCGGGAATGGGGCTGCCGGGCTGGTACCTGGTCGCCGGGTGCCTGTATCAGACAGTGTGGAACGTGGTCACCGGCCAGCCACCCGAAGCGGGCATCCTCGACTACGATCTCGCCTACTTCGACAGCTCGGACCTGTCCTGGGAGGCCGAGGACGCGGTCATCCAGGCCGGCCACGAGATCTTCGCCGGGCTGCCCGCGCCGGTCCAGATCCGCAACCAGGCCCGCGTCCACCTGTGGTACGAGCAGAAATTCGGCATCCCCTGCCCGCCGCACGACTCGACGGAGGCGGCGATCGACACCTACGAGGCCACCACCGCCTGCCTCGGCGTCCGCCAGCAGACCAATGGCCGGTGGCGGATCTACGCCCCGCACGGCCTCGCCGACGTATTCAACCTCGTGGTACGGCCCAATCCGGTACTCGCGCCCCTGGAGATCTACGAGGCCAAGACCACCCGGTGGCGCCACCAATGGCCGGGCCTCACTGTCCTGCTCTGGCCGCAGTCACCTGGAGCCACCGCGCGAACCGGCACCACGGCGGCAGGCTGAGGGCCCGCTATGACCAGCGACCGGAGCGACGCAACCGCGTGGGACGCCGAGTACCAGGCCGGCCGGTACGCCGGGGAGCCCCCGTGCGGTTCACTCAGGACATCTTCGCAGCCGCCCGCACAGCCGGGATAACAGTCGGCCTGTACATCGGCTGCGGCAACGGCCGGAACTACCTGCCGCTGGCCGCCGCGGGCCTGGACCTGACCGGCCTGGACATCTCCGCTCCCGCCATCACCCAGCTCACCGCCCGCGCCCCGGCAGAGCCACCACCAGCTCACCCCCGGTAACCTCCCCGCCTGGTTGACGAGCACCAGGCCGGCGAGGCGTCGTACTCGACGGTGCGGGACTACGTCGCCCGCCGCCGCACGGAGATCGCGATCGAAGCCGGACGGCAGTTGGCGGCGGGGTTCGTGCCGCAGACCCGCGCCCCGGGCGCCGAGGGAGAGGGCGACTTCTCCGACCTCTGGGTGGTCCTGCGGGGGTGAAGACGAAGACGCAACTGCTTCAACGGCCAGATCATCGAACCGGGACCACCACAACGCGACCACGCCTCTGATGACGATGCTGGTGGCCCTCGCTGCCTTGCCGGCTGAGCGTCCTACCAGGGCACGGCTGGCCGGCCTGCTCACCGGGTTCGTCGGCGTGCTGGTCGTGCTGGCTCCGTGGAACGGTGTCGGCGGAAGCGGTGTGACCGCGCAGGGCGGATGCCTGCTGGCCACCGCCAGCTATGGGCTGGCGTTCGTCTATCTGCGTCGCTTCGTATCACCGCTCGGGCTGGACGCCGTCCCCGCCGCGACGGTGCAGGTCGGCCTCGGCGCGGCGGTTATGCTCGTCCTCGCTCCGGTCCTGGCCACTGGGCCGGTTCATCTGTCCGCAACGGTGGTCATCAGTGTGCTGGCACTGGGTGCGGTCGGCACCGGACTGGCCTATGTGTGGAACAACAACGTCGTCACTGCCTGGGGCGCGACCAACGCCTCGACGGTCACCTACCTGACCCCGGTCGTCGGTGTCCTTCTCGGCGTCGTGATCCTGCGCGAACCGCTCGGCTGGAACGAACCCGTCGGCGCAGCGATCGTGATCATAGGCGTCGCGGTGACTCAGGGACGGCTCACTCGCCACCACGCCAAACCAGCGCGCTCACCCAGCGGCCTTGGTGATCGAGAACCCGCTGAGACCAGCCGAACGTGATCACGCAGCCGCGGGGCCCCAACCTCCGTCTCGGCGAACGCACCTCTTCAACGCGCTTGCGACACGAACCTTCCCCTGCCTAACCTAGCCGACAGTGCATCACGGTCGTGCGTCCGCAGATGTAACCGCGCTCGCGCTCCTGCGAGTAGCAGATACACATGGGCTGCGACACCTCCGGGCCCGAGTAAAACGAAGGCAAGGTTGCCGCCGGGCTGTACGGCATGCCTGGACGGGGCCCAGCAGCGGCCAGCCCGGTGTCCTGGGGCCACCCCGATCTCATCATCACAGGCTGACGCCGGGGCGCCGGTACCAGGATCAGGCTGTCTCGGCCTGGAGGATCTCGGCTGCGGGGCGGCGGGCGGCGATGCGGGCCGGAACGGAGGTGAGCGGGGCTACTGCGAGCAGGGTCCCAGCATGACGGCTATCAGGGTCCAGGCCGGTGGCGTGGCCTGCGGCCCGCCGTGGCTCACGGCAGCAGCCAGGCCGATGCCGGCCGGGATGCTGGCAGGGCTGGCCCGTGCCGGTGCCGTCAGCGGTTGCTCATGCCAGTTCGAGGTCGGTCTGCGGGAAATCATCACCGGTGAACAGCAGGGGTTCGTCTGCCAGTCGTGCGACCGCGTAGGTCAGGCAGTCGCCGAAGTTCAGCCGGGCCTTGTGCCGTCCCTTGCCGAACCGCAGGTAGGCGTCAGTAGCTTCCCGCCAGTGCTGGCCGCCGAACGGGACCTCCTCGATGCTGAACTCGTCGAGCAGGCGGATGACAAGATCGCGCGGGTCCCGGCCGAGCCTGGATGCAAGCACCAGTCCGGTCTCGGCGAGGGTTGGGGTGCCGATCCCTGCCGGGGGCGCGTCGGTCAGTTTGGCGATGAGATCCTGGTGGCCGGGTTCGGCGAAGGTGATGGCGACCAGCGCCGAGGTGTCGACGATCACACGCCCTCCGGGCCGTAGCCAAGGATCTCGTCCTCTTCGCCCCTGCTGAGCCTGCGGCCGAGCTGGTCTGCCGGTATCCGGGGCCAGACCTCACGCTCAAGGAACCGGAGCGCGTGCGCTTCCCGGTCACCGGGGCTGACCCGGTAGGCCAGACGCTGGCGCCGCTCGGCGAGCGCACGGCGGATGGCCTCCGTCTTGGACTCTCCGGTCATGCGCGCCACCTCGGCGGCGAGCCGCTCGACTTCGTCGTTCTTAATGTTCAACGCCACGTCGATAGATTACACCAAACTTCTACCATGGTGTAACGGCAGCGTGGCCCGTCACGCCGAAGCGGCTGAGACGGCGCGCTCGATTAGGTGAGCGGGGACACCGGCCTGCTCGCCATTCCAGCGGACCCACTCCGGAAGCAGGGCCAGCGCCGCGTCCGTGACAGGATCGTCCATCCAGTCGCCGATGAGCGCACGGTAGAACTGTGACCGGTGAGGGGAGACCGCATGCTCGGTACCGGGCAGCATCCCCTCCAGCCACTCCTCCGCCAGCGTCTCCACCGCGTCCCGGCTGGGAGCATGGCCGAACCGCACCGAAAACCAGCCGGTGAACTCGGCTGCCATCGGCTCGAAGTTGATGTCGCGGTACAGCGGACGCGGGCTGGGCAGGCTGGCGCCCCGGCCGCGCAGCGCATCGGTGACGTCCCGCATCCGGCGGGGGCCACGGAACCAATTGTCCATCAGCGCTCGTGGCTCGCTGCCGCTGAGGATTTGCTCGGCATGCTCGCAGTACACCAGGCAGGCCAGTGATACGGCCGTCGCCGGGACAGGCACCAATCCCTCCGCGCTAACACCGGCCTGTTCCCGCCAGGCGGCGGCTGCCTGCTCCACGTCATCGAACACGCCAGCTCCGGCGAGACGGATCGTCCCGCAGGCATCGATGTCGAACAGATACACCGATGGATCGATGCCGCCCGGATAGCAGAAGCCGGCGATCACCGCGAACCGCGTCCCGTACGCGTCCTGCATCACCCACACGTCACCGGTGGCCTGGATGTCCGGCAGCAGCTCCAGCCAGGCCGGCTGCGCGGCCAGCCTGTCAGGGGGCAGCTTGTTGGCGGCCTCCGACGCCTGCTGGCTGGCGAAGGCGCCGAGCCCGTAGGACCCGATCGAGGCGAGACCGCGCAGCAGCCGCCATGGCCCCTGCCACGCACCGTTGCCCCGGCCAGCGGCATCTACCATCCGGTCGACGGCGCGGCCGGTAAGCTCCGTCGCCCACAGATCGAACCGCAGCCCGGAACGCTTCGCGCGCACCGCGCGGTGAAGCTCGACACCGATCAGTTCGGCCGTCGCCTGTTCCAGCGCCCGCGGCCCCTGTGCCGCGAGCAGGCCACGCGAAGCCGCGAGCACGCGCTCTTGCGACGGCGTGAACCACTCCGGACGGTCAGGCAGCCCCAAGAACGCGTCGATTGATGGCCTGCGCCCGACGTTCAGCCCGGAGAGCCAGGGTTCCGCCGCGTTCACCCGCCCTGGGCCGGGAGAGGGCGCGGAACGCTTCGTGCGCTGCTGAGACTTCCCTCGCTTCTTCGGCGTGCGACCGCGAGATACAGGTGACATGGGGCGAGCCTAGCCGCCACGGTAAGCATTCGAGCGATGCTGTATGTCCTGCACGACCACAACGCGCTTTGATTCGTCGATCCGGTACAGGATGCGCCACTGGGCACCGAGCCGTGCGCTGTGGAAGCCGACCGCCGGCACGCCTCTCGCGGGTTCGTCAGTGCCTCGTGGCAGGATCTTCCGCGGGGTCGAAGCCAGGGAGGTCTGTGTCGTGGGCAAGGCGAGCCGGCAACGGCGCCTGAAGCAGGAGAGGGAGCGCAAGCTGCGGCGCGCGGCGCGGCCATCCGCGTCATCGCCGTCCGGCCCGTCGCGGCCGCCGCACCAGACGCAGCGGCATGATATTCCGCCCCGGCAGGGGTGCGGGCCGCGGCGCGACATCCGGCAGGAGCCGCCGCCCCAGGCAAAACAGCCGTCTCAGCGGGAGCTTGCAGCCGTGGGTGTGACCGAGGCGCTCCACGCCCTTGCGCACGGCCTGCAGGACCAGTTCATGGAGTGGGTGGAGGCGCTGGCCGGCCAGCGGCAGGTGCCCGGCTGGGACGCTACCGTCAGCCGTGAGCTGGTCAGTTACCTGCGCGTCTCGGTGTCCGGCGCCTGGCGGCACGGCTGGCAGCCCGCTGAGCTGGTGCGGCATGCGGGCCGGGAGAAGGGTGACTCGCATGCCCGGATGGCCACTGACATGATCGCCGGCGAGATGCGCGGCTACGCTGCCGCCACAGTGGACGACCGCTGGCTGGCACAGCTGTCCGCCCTCCGGGCCGAGGTGTGGTGGGGAAGTGACGACGCTTACTTCGGCCGGTGGCGCGGCCGGGAGGGGGACAGCCCGCAGGCCACATTGATAACGGCGCTGGAGCTGCTCCTCATGCTCGGCCACCTGCCGGTGCTGCCCCAGCTGTGCCCGCTGCCCGGTACGGTACGGCCCGGTGCCGCGGCCAGGCCGGACGCCGCGGCTGGCGAGGAGCGGACCGCCGACGAGCGGATCCTCGGCAAGATCCGTGCCCTCCTCGCGAAGGCGGAATCCACGGAGTTCACCGAGGAGGCCGAGGCGCTGTCCGCGAGGGCGCAGGAGCTGATGGCGAAGTACAGCATCGACCACGCGCTGCTCGCGGCTGAGGCGGGCAGGAAGGACGAGCCAGCCAGCCAGCGGCTGCCGGTGGACAACCCGTACGAAGGGCCGAAGGCGCAACTGCTCGAGGAGGTCGCCAAGGCCAACCGGTGCCGTGCCGTGTGGTACAAGAGCCTGGGAATGTCGGCGGTGATCGGCTTCCCCGCCGATCTCGACGCGGTTGAGCTACTGTTCACCTCGCTGCTCGTGCAGGCGAACACCGCGATGCTGCGGGCCGGCGCGAAGCGGGATCAGTACGGCCGGTCGCGCACCCGGGCGTTCCGCCAGTCGTTCCTCATGTCCTACGCCATCCGGATCGGAGAGCGGCTGGCTGGCGCTAAGGGGGCCGCGGAACGCCAGGTGGCGGCCGAGGCGCCAGGCCGGAATTTGCTGCCCGTGCTCGCTGCCCGGCACCAGGCCGTTGACGACGCGGTCGATGAGATGTTCGGCGGCAGCGTCTCGTATCACCGGACCGGCCGCGTAAGTGACTCCGAAGGCTGGTATTCCGGCCGGGCAGCCGCTGACACGGCGGCGCTGCACGGTCATCGTGAGGTCACCGCCGAATCCGCCTGAGCGCACCGATCACCCAACTGGCGAAACGGCTGTGTCGATACATACCTGTGCATGCCGCCACGGCAGGGCGTGACCATCGCGGGCCGTCCTACGGTGTGCTGGCCGTGCCCGGGACGAGGCCGACGATCAGTTTGTTCACCCGTCGAGCGTCTGACCTTGATCCCTAGCGCCGAGGTCAGAGCAGAGCGGAACAGCGGTGCCCGGCACATCTTCGGTATGCACGCCGTGCAGGCCGCCCGGCCTGGACGCTCCGCCACCCCCTGGCAGGCTTCTGCGGCGACCAGGCACGGCCAGCAGCGCCTGGCGGCTATCGAACGTGGGCGGCCTGGCTGCTCAGAGATGGCTCACACACCGTGCACGACGTGGCCGAGGTTGCCGTCCGCGCCGCCGACCAGGCCCGCGCATGGTGAAGCCAGCGGTGACCCAGCGTCGGCGTCCCCGCCGGCGGGACGGTGATGTAGACGACCGGCAGCCGATGCCGGTCCTCGGGGTGGCGCGGCGGGCGGCCAGCTCGTGCGCGCGGCCGAGCTGCGACAACGCGGTGGTCTTACCGGTTCCCGAGGCGCCGGAGATGATCACGCCGCGGCGGGCGGAGATCTGGTGTCGGCGACCCGCTGCCCCAGGGGAAGGCACGGGTTTCACGCATCCAGCCATGGCCGCCGGCTAGACCGGCATGGCCGCCGGACGGATGGTCCCCCGGGTCGTGCTGTCTCCGCCGACCGTAGCGCTGTGGCCTGGCTGAACGGTTAGGATCTCGGGGGGAGCGAGCGCGCTTGCGCGCCCGCTTGTGGCAAACGACAGGCCCGTAAAGGCCCGGTGAGCCGGTAGCTGGCCGCCGGGGAAGCCCCGATCGCGGCTCAGTTGCCGCTCCACCAAGGGATGGCCCCGTGGCCAATCCGGAATACCTGTCCACGCCGGTGATCGTTCCGCTGCCGACTGAGATCGACATCGCTAACGGGGCCGCAGTAGGCCAGCAGCTGTGTGCGGCCTTCAGCCCCGGCGTCACCATCGTGATCGCGGACATGACCGCAACGGTTTTCTGCGATTCCTCTGGCATCAGTCAGTTGGTGCTAGCTCATCACTGCGCCGCCGCCCACCGTGCCCAGCTGCGCCTGGTGGTGCCGCTCGATCAGGTGCGCGGGCACTGTTGCATTGGTCGATCGCGGATGGCCGGAGACTGGTGGGGTGACTGCGCGCCGTACGACCTCTGTCTTCGCAGGCTTCCGGTTCCCGCCTGAGGTGATCTCAGTCGCGGTCCGCTGGTACCTGCGGTACGGGCTGTCCTACCGCGACGTCGAAGAATTGCTCGCCGAGCGCGACATCACCGTCGATCACGTCACCATCTACCGATGGGTGCAGCGGTTCACGGCGGAGTTCATCGAGGCCGCCCGGCCGTGCCGCCCCGTTCCCGGTGACCGGTGGTTCGCCGATGAGACGTACGTCAAGGTCGCTGGCCGGTGGACCTATCTGTACCGGGCGATCGACCAGCACGGCCAGGTCATTGACGTGCTGCTGTCCCAGCGCCGCGACCTGGCCGCGGCCCGGCGGTTCTTCACCCGGGCGCTGCACGCCGGCACCATCCCGGCCGAGGTCACCACCGACCGCGCCCCGGCCTATCCGCGGGTCCTGGACGAACTAATCCCCTCAGCCCTGCATACCGTCGAGCGCTATGCGAACAACCCGGTCGAAGCCGATCACGGACGACTGAAAGCCCGGCTCCGGCCGATGCGCGGCCTGAAACGCCACCGTTCCGCGCGGACCCTGGCCGCCGGACATGCCTTCGTCCAGAACCTGCGCCGCGGCCACTACGAACTCGCTACCGACGTCCCCGCCCGCCACCGGATCCGCACAGCATTCGACCAGCTCTCGATGGCCATCTGACAGCCCGGTCATTCTCGTCAGCGCGCTCTGTCATGCGCACTGATCGGCCAATGCAACAGTGCCGGTGGAACAGCTCGGCAAAGGGGACGGCCCGCACGCCCAGCCTGCCGGCCAGCGCCAGCCGCTCGCGGTCGATCGCCTCCATCACCTGGGCGACCGCGGGACCGCTGCCCTCGGCGTAGAAGCCGAACTTGCCTGCGGTGGCCTCGATCCAGCCCGCGTTGCACACCATCCCCGGCGGGTGCAAGATCGCGTTGAGGTTCGCCAGGTCGGCCTCGAGCACGCTTTGTGCCCGGCCGAACAGGCCCGGCAGCAGCGCGTCCAGCCGCCGGTGGCACTCTTCCAGACGGCTGGCCGGGAGCGCCGCGAGCGACGCCCGGCTGCGCAGCAATACCCGGACGGTGGCCGGGCCGGTCAGCCGGCTGATGTGCGAGGCGGTGGTCAGCTGGCAGATCGTGCGCTCACCCCGGCCCGCCCGCGCCAGCTCCGCGGCGAGGTACAGCGCGCCGCCGCTGTGCCCCGGGTTCAGCCAGATCAGCTGCTCACCGGTCGTCGCCTGGGCGAGCGCGGCCGCATAGGCCGGCAACGACGCCGTCGGGACGGTGACGGCCACCACCTCGGCGCCATCGACGGCCTCTGCCAGCGATCCGGTCACCAGGGCGGGCGCCGCGAACCCGTCGATCTCGCCGGTCACGGTGATGCCGCCGGCGTCCCGGATCGCGGCGAGCCGCCTGGGTGAGCGGTTGAACAGGCGGACCTCGGCGCCTTGCAGGGCCAGATCGGCGGCCAGCGCACAGCCGACGTTGCCCGCGCCGATCACCGCAACCGGGGAAGAAACACTCATCGCGCCCGCGGATCGCGCCGGGCCCGCGCTCGTCATCGGCCCCTCCCGCTACGATGCCCCTGTAGGATAGTGAGTCTCTACTGGATAGAGTGAGACTATACCCAATGACCGCTGAAGTCAGCCCCCGGCGCCAGAATTCGCCGCTCCGCCAGGCCCAGGCGGCCGCCACCCGGCTCCGCATCATCGAAGCCGCCCACGCCGAATTCGAAGCACGCGGCTATGAGGGAACCCGGATCGAGGACGTCGCCGCCCGGGCCGGCGTCGCGGTGCCGACTGTCTACAAGACCTGCACCAACAAGCGCAACCTGCTCACCGCCGCCGTCGCCACCGCCATGACCGGCGGCCCGGACGGACCCGTCGACCGGCAAGCCTGGTGGCAAGAGCAGCTCGACGCGCCCACCGCCGAGCAGCAGCTCCAGCTGATCGCCCGCAACGCCCGGCGGCTCAACGACCGGGCCGCACCCCTGCTCGAGCTCGTGCGCGCCACCGCCGCCCGCGACAGCGAGATCGCCGCCCTGTGGCAAGACATCAACAACGAGCGGCTCGCCCGCTCCCGCACCAGCGCGCAACGGCTCGCAGCCAAGACCACACTGCGCACCAGCGTGCCCGACGCAGCCGACACACTGTGGGCACTGACCGTGCCCGAGCTGTACGTCCTGCATGTCAAAGAATCGGGCCGCAGCCCGGAGGCCTACCAGCGCTGGCTGGCCGACGTGCTCATCGCCGTGCTGCTCGCACACTGAGGCCGCGACAGGCCACGGCGAGCGCGTGCCGCTCCCGTGCTCGGTGATCACCGCGGCAGCCGGAACCCGACAGCCCGCGGCCCACGATCACGGGCACCGCCGAATGGAAGGACGCGACCAGAGAGATCATCGATCCCGCGCCGGCCGTCGCCAGCAGATTCGCCTACCCGTCCTCGGCCGGCGACAACCGCGGTGCCTACAGCCTGCCGCACGCCCCTGCAGAAGGTCACTGGCGGAACCGAGCGTCCCGCGCACTGATCTCCGCCCGCGAGACTTACCCAAGGCCCCAGTCGCTGACTGGACCGTAGGATCAAAGGTCACCCCGCATGGCGAGCACAGATAATCCACTCGGTCGTGGCATCGAAGTGCCAGCCGGAGACTGGATTGACGACCAGATCGGTGGTTCGGCGAGCGTTCTCCCCGTCACGCGGCGTGAGTCATCTCCCGACGTACCTCGATGGCAGCCGCGGACTCAGTGCGGCGTGACTAGTTTGAAGGACGTCGCCGGGCACAACCGGCCGCCGGTAGCGGGAGCGAAGGCCTCGACCCCGGTGGCCGGATCCTGCCCGACCTGACACGCGCCATATGCGGCAGACGCGCGCATTCTCGGCGCAGGTGTGACGATGCATATTTATCCAGGATGGTCTAACCCGAACTTACGTGATCTTAGATAGCTGATCGCCTGCCTGACGTGCAGACATCCTCGCGACACGCCTCTCAGTGTAACCACTAAAATAGTGGACTCTGGGTGATGGGCGTGGTTGAATCCTGCTGTGAGAACACGCGGCGGCAGGATGCATGTGGACCAGGCTGGTCGCCACTACACCACGGCCGGTGGCGAGCGCCGGTCCTACCCGACGTACCTGCTGCGCCGCTCGTTCCGCGACGAGCATGGCCGGCCCCGCAAGGAGACGCTGGCGAACCTGACCGGCCTGCCGGAGGAGTCGATCGCCGCGCTGCGGGCGACGCTGAGGGGCCGCACCCTGGTGGATGCCGAGGACGCGTTCGAGGTGCAGCGGTCGGTGCCGCACGGAAACGTGGCCGCGGCGCACGTGATGGCCTCGAAACTCGGCCTGCGGGCGCTGCTGGGCCCGGCCTGCCGGGAACGCGGCATCGCCTGCGCGCTGATCATCTCCCGGGCGGTGCGGCCGGAGTCGAAGCTGTCCACCGCGCGCTGGTGGGCCGCTGGGGACACCACGCTGGGGACCGACCTGGGGGTGGCGGACGCCGGCACTGATGAGATCTACGCCGCGATGGACTGGCTGACCGCCCGGCAGCGCGAGATCGAGAAGAAGCTGGCCGCCCGCCACCTTCGCCCGGGCGGGATCGCGATGTTCGACCTGTCATCCTCGTGGGTGGAGGGCAGCTGCTGCGAGCTGGCCGCGTTCGGGCACTCCCGCGACGGCAAGCGCGGCCGCCGGCAGGTCGAGTACGGGCTGCTCACCGACCGGCAGGGCCGCCCGGTGGCGGTCGAGGTCTTCCCCGGCAACACCAGCGACCCCGAGTCGTTCAAGACCGCGATCACCCGGGTCCGCGCGGACTTCGGCATCGACCGCCTGATCATGGCCGGTGACCGGGGGATGATCACCGGCACCCGGATCGCGGACCTGCGCAAGCTGGACGGCATGGACTGGATCACCGCGCTGAAGGCCCCCGCCATCTCGAAGCTGGCCAAAGACGACGGCCCGCTGCAGATGAGCCTGTTCGACACCCAGAACTTCGCCGAGATCACCCACCCGGACTACCCCGGCGAGCGGCTGATCTGCTGCCACAACCCGGTCCTGGCCGCCGACCGTGCCCGCACCCGCGAAGAGCTGCTCGCCGACACCGAGAAGGACCTGGCCAAGATCCAGGCCTCGGCCGCCGCCGGGCGGCTGAAGGACCAGGACAAGATCGGGATCCGGATCGGGAAGGTGATCAATAAGCGGAAGGCCGGCAAGCACTTCATCACCGAGGTCACCGATGGCAGCTTTACCTGGCGCCGCGACCTGGAGAAGATCGCCGCCGAGGCCGCCCTCGACGGGATCTACGTGATCCGCACCAGCGTCACCGGCGGCATCCTGGACGCCGCCGGCGTGATCACCGCCTACAAGGACCTCAAGCACGTCGAACGGGACTTCCGCATCACCAAGGCCGACGACCTGGACCTGCGGCCCATCCACCACTACCTCGCCGGCCGGGTCCGCGGTCACGTGCTGATCTGCATGCTCGCCTGCTACCTCACCTGGCACCTGCGCCAGGCCCTCGCCGGGCTCACCTTCACCGACCAGCACATCCCCGCCCCCGCCGACCCGGTCGCCCCCGCCCAGCGGTCACAGCAAGCCAAGGCCAAAGACGCCGCCAAGCACACCCCCGGCAAGCTGCCAGTCAGCAGCTACCAGGACCTGCTCGGCCACCTGTCCACCCTCACCCGCCAGACCATCACCTTCAGCGGCCAGAAAACGGACAAGCTCACCACCCCCACCCCCGTCCAGCGGCGCGTCTTCGAACTACTCGGCGCCCCCGTCCCGCTCACCCTCACGTAGCCACTCAACCCGCCACCCGCCGCACCAATCCCGCAGCATCATCCCCGGTCAGCACGGTCCCGGCAACTTCAAGATCACGTAAGTTCGGTCTAACGCTCGGTGGGTCGAACCCGGGATTTCCCGACCCCCGACAACGCGGAGACGTCTTTGCTACCCGCGCACCTACCCGCCTACGCACGGCAGCGGAAGCCATGTCCGCCGACCGCGGTGAGATGCGTATCAGGGTGATCTGGGTGCTGCCGGGCGGCGGTCAACAGTGCACCAGTGTCGCTCGTGCCCGAATTGGGTGTTTGACCGTGCGCGTGCCTATGCACAGATGGGCACGCTCGCTCGTCGTGTGGCCAGCCCCCGCGCGGCTTGATCCACGATGTTCGCGTGGCACCCGGGTAATGGATCATGATCGATCAGGTGTCTGCCCATCGGCGAGCGCCGCGGCCAGGGTGGGGTAGGTATTGAGTACCTGATCGGCGGCGGTCAGCTCCAGTATCCGCCGCATCGAGGGACCGCCCACCACGATCCGTAGCTGGGCTCCGGCAGCGGCTGCCCGGTGATGAGTAAGTAGCAGCGCGGTCACCCCCGAGCACCCGCAGAAGGTCGTCTCGCCCGCATCAGCGACCAGTACCGCCGTCCCGCCGTCCAGCGCGCTGGTCAGCGTGTCCTGGACCTGGCCGTCATTGCTGACATCGATCTCGCCAGGCAGCTTGACCACAGCCAGCCGCGGCTGCTGCGGTGACACCGCCGGCCCGGCCCTGCCTGGCTGAGGTGAGGCGGACTGCAGCTTCTGACCTGGGGCGGCAAGCTTCCGGCCGAGGGCTGTGGTCATCGCCATCCCTCCCCACATCGGGCCCGGCCTGTGGCACTACCAGGATCGGCGCCCGGCGGAGACCTGTCAATAAAAACATGCGAAAAATATCGCGTGAAATCTCTCGCGAGGATATGATCAGGGGATATGAGTGATCCTGGCGAGCGCGACGGCAGCTGGACGCTGCTGACCGGGCACGGGCACGTGCTGGTGGAGATCGCCCGCAACCCTGGAGCCCGGATCCGCGACATCAGCGCCACCGCCGACATCACCGAGCGCACCGTGCAGGCCATCGTGGCCGACCTGGAAGCCGCGGGCTACCTCACCCGCACCCGGACCGGACGCCGCACCTGGTACACCGTGAACCCCGACAGCTCGTTCCGCCACCCCGCCCAGGAAGGGCTCCAGGCCGGCCCGTTCCTCGCCGTGCTGGCCGCCTCCGGCGACGCCGCCGAACCCGGGCCTGCCGCAGGCCCCCGCGGCAGCCCTACCACGGCAGCCCCGGGACAATATCCCGTCCGTCACAATGCGTG
This sequence comes from uncultured Actinomycetes bacterium, assembly GCA_963782185.1. Taxonomy (GTDB): domain Bacteria; phylum Actinomycetota; class Actinomycetes; order Streptosporangiales; family Streptosporangiaceae; genus RYN-230. The sequence goes on along the minus strand of CAWAJB010000026.1, from coordinate 33,908 downwards.
ACCGTCATAGCCGTCACCGGGCAGTCCGTGATGCCGAGACTGCGCAGGTCGCGGTAACCGCCGACCAGGGCGCAGCCAGGGCGGAGAAAGTAACAGCAGTGAACGTGACGCTCAGGATCCTGTACCGATCCTCGTCACGGGCCCTATCGGAGAGCGGGACAAAGTGGGGGAGGCTACGCCACTTTGCCCCGCTCTCCGGCTCCACGACCAGGACCCGGGGCCGCTGCCCCGGGTCCTGGCCGGAATCGTCACCGGCCGCGGAAGCTGGTGCCGGAGTGCGCTTACCGCTGGCGTCCGCGGGCCCGGGACGGCTCCATCACCTGTCTCAGTGCGTGTCTGCCTCGACCAGGCGCTCGATAAGCTCGTCGACCGTGCCGGTCTTGGGCAGGTCCCGCTGGGCCAGCTGCTCGCTCAGCTCGGCCTTGGTCTGGCCCTCGTAGCGCTCGCGGGCCCGCTGATGTGCCTTCCTGGCCTGCTCGCGCTCCAGCCGGCGGGCCTCACGGGCCAGCTCCTCCTCGGCCTGCCTGGCCTGTTCCGCCTGCCGGGCGGCTGCCTGCTCGGCCTGTGCGGCCTGCCGGGTGGCCGCCTGCTCGAAAGACTCCGCCCGCTCCCGCACGACGTCACCCACCGACTCGGCCCGCTCCAGCGCGACCTGGCCGGCCGACTCCGCCTGCTCCCGGACCGCGCCCGACAAGGTGCCCGCCGCCTGCGCCCACCTGATAGTGATGCCGCGGTTCAGGTCCAGGGCCCACTGCACGAAGTCGAAATAGTGTTCCACCGCCGGGACCAGATCGACCTGCGGCAGCGTCGGGAACCGGTCTGCCACCTTCCGCACGCCCTGGACCCAGGAGTCAGCGGCCTTCTCCACCGCCTCGCTGGCCTGGCTCGCCACCGCACTGTACTGCCTCGTCATGCTCGTCATCACACGCCTCCATCAAGTTTGATTGTCATGCTCAGTTCACCAACCTGGGGCGGCAAGCTTCCCGCCGAGGGCTGTGGTCATCGCCATCCCTCCCCACATCGGGCCCGGCCTGTGGCACTACCAGGATCGGCGCCCGGCGGAGACCTGTCAATAAAAACATGCGAAAAATATCGCGTGAAATCTCTCGCGAGGATATGATCAGGGGATATGAGTGATCCTGGCGAGCGCGACGGCAGCTGGACGCTGCTGACCGGGCACGGGCACGTGCTGGTGGAGATCGCCCGCAACCCTGGAGCCCGGATCCGCGACATCAGCGCCACCGCCGGCATCACCGAGCGCACCGTGCAGGCCATCGTGGCCGACCTGGAAGCCGCGGGCTACCTCACCCGCACCCGGACCGGACGCCGCACCTGGTACACCGTGAACCCCGACAGCTCGTTCCGCCACCCCGCCCAGGAAGGGCTCCAGGCCGGCCCGTTCCTCGCCGTGCTGGCCGCCTCCGGCGACGCCGCCGAACCCGGGCCTGCCGCAGGCCCCCGCGGCAGCCCTACCACGGCAGCCCCGGCTCACCAGGACCGCGCTGGACCCGGCACCCCAGGTCCTGGGCGCTCTTGTGATGAGAACTGACGCGGCGCGCGGCCACGTGGGCCACTTCCACGAGGCCGGCTTCTACGGCTCCGATGCCGAGTTCCGCGCCCTGATCGTGCCGTTCGTCGAAGAGGGCATCGCCGCGGGCGAGCCTGTCATCATCGGTTATGACGACCGTAAGAGCGGCCTGCTGTGGTCGTGGCTCACCGATCCGTCCGCCGTGACGTTCATCGGCGATAAAAGCCTGTACGCAACGCCGGCCCGGGCGATCGCAACCTACCGGCGGCTCTTTGAATTTCATGTCGCCCTGGACGCCGGGCAATCCGGATTGCCGGGGACGTGCCCCATCCGGGCAACGGGGGACGGTTCGAGGGATGGGACCGCTACGAATCGGCCGTCAACACCGTCTGGCAGGACTTCCCGGTATGGGGCCGTACGACACCGCGACCGCGCCTCAGGCGGTGCTCGATGTGGTCGAACGAACACATCCCCGCGTCGTCTCGCCGTCGGGAGAGCGCCGGGCGAGCGACCGCTACCAAGGCGCCTTGGTATTCGAAGGCCTCCCCTACGCACCCGATCCGCTCGAAGACTCTGCGCCCACTATCGAGCTGGTCAACCGATCCGCCGCCGATGCCCGGCACGCGCTCGCGCAGATCGGCCCGGCCGCATCCCCGGGACCACGCTCGACGACCTGCTGATCGGCGTCTCCGAAGCAGTCAGCAACGCACAGCGCCACGGCCGCCCGCCCGCGACCGTACGCATCCGGGTCACACCGGGCCGCATCGTGGTCACGGTTCACGACAAAGGCCGCGGCCCAGCCGATCGCCTGGCAGGCCTAGTCCCGGCTCCAAGCAACATCTCGGACCGGCGACTTGGACTTGGGCTCTGGGCCATGCACCAGCTCGACATCGACGTCGCGCTCAGGCACGCCGACGACGGCTTCACCGTCAGGCTCCGCACCCGGAACGATACCCGGCAGAGCCACTGTCGCCCTGGCATACCGGAACGCATAACTGGATGATCTGAATGCCGCACATGCGCGGCCCGCCCAGTAGTCACTCGCTCCGAGTTGGCAGGAGCCTGGATACGAATGACGATGCTGAGTTGCCGATCGTCGCGGCCTCCGGTTTGCTCCCAAGGTTGCGAGCGAACATGCCAAACAGCGCATAAGCATGCGTGAGGCGAACGCCCGCTATTCACGCAGATCCGGTCGACGTGGGCCGTGGCGATTCGCGGGTGTGTCCGGGCTGGGGTGGTCTGGTGGTCGCTGCCGGTCATGCCAGAACGGCCAGCTGGGGCTGCCTGGCGTTCTGGGGTCTGGTCACCTGGCGTGGCTGAAAGCTGGCTGTGCGTGGATGCCCCACGCTGGGTTGGCGGGGCCCCTTGCGGCGTGGCATCGCGGCGGGCCTGGCCCGGTTCTCTGGCTGGCCCGGATGGCGACCTGACCGGAGTGGTTAGCGTGGGCATTGAGGCAAGGCGCCCCCGTGGCGCGGACCGGCTTCGGGTGGGCGAGTGAGCCAGGCGCCGCGGCCGCTGCCTGCATCGGGTAACTATTCCGGACCGGGGCCCGGTGGTGCCTGCGGTGTTCCGCACCGCTCCCCTTGAGAGCCACGTTCGTGCCCAGCCAGAGGGCCCAGGCAGCGCGCTTCGGCTCGTGGCCAGGCCCTGAGCACGGCATCCTGCCAGCCTGCGGGCCGCTGCCATATGCCGCTGGACCTGGACGGGCCGGCGGCCATCACCGAGCCATGACCGCCGGCGCGGATGCTGTTCCGTGAGGGTTCCGCAGCCGCCGTTGCGGATCTCCTCAGCGGCGCCTGACTCAGGCCCGCAACGGCTCACCGCGAGCCGTTTCCACAGGTCACAGCCGTCTGGATGGCGGAGTGGCTCCGGGCGGCACCCCTCACCCGCCGCTGGCGCGCAGCGCTGCGCATGGCATCGCCCGCAATGACGAAAACCCCAGGATCACCTGGGGTTTTGCTGGGTGGCAGGTGTTGGGTTCGAACCAACGTAGGCTAAGCCGACGGTTTTACAGTGAGCCGATCCCGGCCCACCGGAATAGCCACTGACCTGCTATTTCTCCATTTCCCGCCGCGTGAAAACCGCGTTCTGTCCGTGTGGCGTCCGTCGTCCCGGAGTGTGCCTGGTCAGCGCGACGCAGGTTTTGGATCATGTCCCATCAAGTCCAGCTGAGTCCAGCTGCATCTCACGGTCCTAACTGCCGTCCTGGACCCGGCCGGGCACGCCGCTGAGTCACCGGCCAGCCGCTGCCGATGGCCGTACTCCTCCGGCCGGACATGCGCTGGATACTGTCACGCCAGCGGGCGCTGGCCAACCCCAGCGACCCCTCCGGCACATCCGATTCAGCCGAATTGAGAACGACGAACCGGGCGCCTGGACCGAGCCAGGCCGCCACCGATCCTAGGGCAAGTCAACAGGTAGGCCTGGCACCGGTCCTAGGGCGGGACAGGGGCGGTATGGCTGGACGACCTGTCGCCGTGAGCTGCTCGCAACCGGCGACATTCGGTCTCTGATCACCAGCCGACACGTCGTCGGCGTGCCGGCCAACTCCACAGTCTTCGCCTCAGCCCTGTCCAAGGGCCTCCGCTACGACTACCGTCCGCGCGACCTGGCTGACCAGGGCGCCGACGTGGACGCCGCGGGCTTCAGCATCACTGCCGACGACGTCCGCACCGCCTCGTAGGCCTCCTGACCGGGCCGTGTGAGCAGCGCGGTGCTCGGGATCTTACGTTCAACCACGTCGCTGGCGACGTGGGAGAGCTTGCGGTTGCGGTCACGCGCGTAGTTCCGAAGCAGCTGGAATGCCTCGTCCACGGTCATCCCCAGGTACTCGGCGAGCATTCCCTTGGCCTGCTCGATGACCACCCGGCTGAACAGGGCGGCCTGCAACTGCTCGGTCAGCAGGGTGCGTTCCCGCAGGGCCCGTTCCTGGATCAGCCCGATGGCTGCCATTTCCCCCAAGGCCTGCGCTATGTCCATCTCGGCATGGGTGAACGGCTCGTCAGTGCCCCGGAACAGGTTCATGGCACCGATGACGTCCGTACGTACTCGCAGCGGGACCGCGCACATCATCTGGAACCCTGCATCGGACGCATGCGGGGCGAAGACCGGCCAGCGGATGCGGCTGTCGGCTGCGCTCGCCTGCACGGCCCGGCCCGTGGACAACGCGTCCAGGCACGGGCCCTGCGCGCCCTGGAGCTCGAAGAGTTCAAGCAGCCGCATCCGCTCGTCGGAGGATGCGATCAGCCGCAGCCCGCCACGCGCGTCGGCGAGCATGACCCCGGCCGCCTCGGCTCCCAAGATCGCAACCGAGTCGGCGGACAGGCCCTGCAGGAAATCGACGATGCCAAAGTCGCTGGCCAGCGTGTCTGCCAAGCGTACGAAGGCCCGGGCCCAGCACGGCGTCGCCGCCCCTTCGGTCATCCTGGCCAGAGCCTCCGGACTGGGCGGCCGTGCCGCCACCAACCTCACTCATCGAACCGCATCCGCCGCTCAACGACATCCTGCGCGATCTCGTGCATCGGGCGCCCGCTCACGAACGCCGCGGCGCGCCGCCGGGCGAGCGCGTTGGAGATGGTGTCATTCACCTGAGCGGCGATCATCCCAGTCGCCTGATGGATCACGATCCGGGTCCGTCCCGCCCATGTCCAGCAACTCCGCCAGACCCGCACCTCTCGGCGTGTACTGCTGGTACAGCACAGCATCACAGGCGATGTCCGCGGTCACCAGGGCGTCCGCCGGCGGCGTATTCTTCGATTCGTGCGCCTGGCTCATCACCACCCATCGGGGATAAAGGCCGCCGGCTCCGGACACGCGACGGAGGGTTGAGTCCGCCAAGTGACCATGTCTCATAAGGGGATCGACCTACGGGACAAGTCGGATCGCGCCTGCGGCGGTCGCGGGGCTGCGTTGATGCTGGCTCGCACGATTTCTCGGTGGTCGTCGCGTCGCCGTGCGTTCCTATTGGGCGACGACCTTGCGTTGCCAGATGCCGAATCGGTTACCCAGCGGATCGGTGAGGTGTCCGAATTCGATCATCCCGTTGTCGATGACCGGCACGACTACTGTGGCGCCGAGCTGTTGTGCGCGCTCGATCGCGTCGTGCACGTTGTTGACTTGGACGTAGAAGATTGCCCAGTTGTCCGCGCCGGTCTCTGCTGTGTCCCAGAGTCCGCCGCGGTTCTCGTTGATCATGCTGTACCGGGCGGGCATCGACGGCGCGCCGAACTTCCAGTCGAACAGGGCACCGTAGAACGCTCTGGACGCCTCGGGGTCGGGCGTTCCGATCTCGAAGTAGTTCATGTCGTTGGTCATGTCGGGCTCCTTCGTACCAGGCGGACGTGGATGCGGTCAGCTTGTCTTGATCATTCCGCCGTCGATGACGACGTCAGTGCCGACGATGTTGGCCGCAGCATCGGAAGCTAGGAAGGTGATGAGCGCTGCCACCTCTTCGGGCTCGGTGATCCGGCCCGAGGCGATGCCGGCCTGCGCGGGAATGGCAGCCAGGAACTCCTGGTGGCCAAGACCGTTGGCAGCAGCGACCTTGCCGCCGAAGCCTTCGGGGTCGCGCCATAGTGAGGTGCCGACGACTCCGGGCGACACGGTGTTGACGCGCACTCCCCGCGGCGCGAACTCCTCGCTCAGTCGCTTGCTGAAGGCTGTGAGCGCAGCCTTCGCCTCGCTGTAGCCGACCGGCCCGGTGGCCGGGACCCGCGAGTTGATCGACGCCACGTTCAGGATCGCGCCGCGTCGCTCGAGCAGACTCGGCAGCGCCGCGCGCGTCATCCAGACCGCGCTGAACAGGTTGAGGTCGAACAGGTCTCGCCACTGCTCGTCGCCGACGTCGAGGAACCCGCCGAGCGCAACGCGGTCTGCGTCGCCGGCCCCGACGTTGTTGACGAGGATGTCGATCCCGCCCAGTTCAGTCAGTGCGCCGGCCACGACGGCCGCCGCCCCCTCCGGAGTGGACAGGTCGGCGGCCACCGTCGCGGCCGTCACCTCGTCCAGTTCCGGTGTGATAGTCCGCGCGGCGCCGAGCACGCGGACGCCCTCGTGCGCGAGCGCGCGGGAGACGGCCAGTCCGATGCCGCGGCTCGCGCCGGTCACCACCGCTGTTTTGCCGTGGAGTTGCAGATCCATGACGTTCCTTTCTTGAACTAGCGGTCTAAAATGAGGTCGTGACGAATCGATCGCCGAGGCGAGTGGATTCAGCGAAGAGCGAGAAGTGCCGAGTCGATGACGCGGTACAGGGTCGGTGCGTCGTGGGTCATCACCATGACTCGCAGACCGGCGAGCGTGGTGGCAAGAAACTCCGCGAAGGCCGGCGCGTCGATCTCGTCGCCGACGTCACCGCTGCGCTTGCCCTGCTCGATGCGGGCAGTCAGTGCAGCGGTCTGGCGGTCCTGCATGGTGCGGATGGTCTGAGCGATCTGTGCATCATGTCCGGCCAGTTCGACGGCAGTGTTGCCTACGAGGCAGCCCCTCGGTGACTGCTGGGCCAGATCGAAGTTGACGATGAAGCGCAGCGCGGCCCGCAGGCACTCCCGGGTCGTTCCCGGCCGAGACAGCAGCTCTTCTGCTAGCTCGGCCACCTGACGGTCATAGCGGATGAGAGCGCGGTCGAACAGTTCGCGCTTGCTGTTGAACGCGTTGTAGAGGCTGCCCTTCGCGACGCCGGTCGCCTCAGCCAGCTGTGCGGGGGAGGTATTCGCGTACCCATGCGTCCAGAACACGTCCATCGCACGCTCAATGACGACGTCATCGTCGAAGCTGCGCGGCCGACCCATGTGCGAAAGACTAAGAGTTCTCGACCGCTAAGTCAAGATCTCGCCACGGCCTTGGCCACCCCGCCCGCAAGCGGGACCTCCTACGGGGCAGGCGGGGTGGTCACCTGACCACGGACAGGGTGCCCGTAAGCCGATCCCCTAGCGGGACGCCCGCGTCACATGATCGCGCCGGGAGAAACCGGCGGCGGATGTCTCACGACTCCGCCGGTAGCGGAGACCGCTGAGGCCCCCCGAACGGGCTGATCTGTGCTCGATAGGGTGATAACGGCCACCCTCGGCGAGACGTAAATAGTCGGCGTTCGGCGCCGAATGTATTGCGCCGACGCATGCTGTCGTGCTCGCCCTCCGTGGCTGCCGGTGCTGTGGATCCCGCTTGCTGACAGCTGGCCGTCGGGGCTGGCTTCTTGTGCTTCTGGGCAGGCCGCCCGCTAATCGCGTTGACCTTCCTGATGGCTACCTGACCCGGGGGCCTGATCTCCGGGTCAGCCAGGGACTGGCGCTGCTGGTCATGTGAGCGCTGGCGTACCGGGGTGGCCGAGGGGGATATCTAACATGAACGCGTTTGATGTCCGTATCCATGCGATCCGCCGCAGGCCGGACCGCCGCCGCCCGTTGGAGGTCCGCTGGCATGCCGTCGGCCGGGGCCGGTCAAGGTCGTTCATCACCCGCGCCCTGGCGGACAGTTACCGGGCCGAGCTCATCCGCGCTGCCCGCCAAGGCCTCGACTTCTCCGCCAGGACCGGGGAACCGGCATCCTGGACCACATGCCTGCCTGCCACCATCAGCTGGCTGGACCACGCGGCCGCCTATGCGGCCATGAAATGGCCCCTGGCCGCAGCCCACACCGGGGCTGGGATCGCCGATGCGCTGGCGACCGTCACCCCGGCCCTCCTCACGCCCGGCCGGGACAGGCCGCCCGCAGCGATACTGCGCGGCGCCCTCTACGGGCACGCGTTCAACCCGGCGCGGGCAGGCACTCGCCCCGGGCCGGCGGACACCGCGGCACTGGCCTGGGCCCGGCATCACTGCCTGCCACTGGCCGCCCTGGCCGATCCGGCCGTGACCCGGCGGGCGCTCGACACCCTGGCCCTGCGGCTGGATGGGAGCCGTGCGGCGGCTGCGACCATCACCCGCAAGCGGACTGTCTTCCACTGCTCCCTCGGCTACGCGGCCGAACTCGGCCTCCTCGCGGCCAGCCCTCTGGACCGCATCTCATGGCAGCCGCAGGGGTCCCGCTTCGCGGCAGGCCCGCAGTCAGCTGCTACCCCTGCCGAGGTGCAAACGGTCCTGGCCGAGGTCACCAGGATCTGCCCGGAGCTGACCGCGTTCTTCGGCTGCCTGTACTACGCGGCGCTGCGGCCCGCCGAAGCTGTCGCACTCCGTGCCACATCCTGTGCCCTCCCGGCAAAGGGCTGGGGACAGCTGACGCTCACCGGATCCCTACCCCGGTCTGCTCGGGCCTGGACCGGAAACGGCACGCCACGCGAGCCCCGCGGCCTGAAACACCGGCCCGGCGGCGCCAGCAGGACAGTCCCGATCCCCCACAACTCGTCCGGCTCTTGCTCCATCACCTGCACACCTACGGGTCCGCCGTCGATGGGCGGCTGTTCCGGGGTGCCCGCGGCGGGCCGCTCAGTGAAAGCCGCTACGGCCGGATCTGGCACCAGGCCCGCGGCGCCTCGGCCATGCCGGGCGCGGCGCGCCTGCGTCCCTACGACCTGCGTCATGCCGCGCTGTCGCTGTGGCTGGCCTCCGGTGCCCCGCCCGCCGAAGTCGCTGCCCGCGCCGGGCACAGCGTGCGCGTCCTGCTCGCCGTCTACGCCCACTGCATACCCGGCTGCGACCAGATCGCCAGCCAGCACATCGAGGAAGCCCTCAACCCCAGCCGGTGGCCCCCGGCTGGCCCACAAGACACGGCGCAGACGCCAAGAATCCCGTCCGTCATGCGTCCGTGCCACAGCTGGACCCAGCGGGACACAGTGGGATCCGGGGCCTACACCCATATCAGGTTAGACATCCCTGACCTGCGGAAATACCGATCCGAGCGGCCGGCTCCACCCATCACTGCCCGGGACCGGCGGCCCCGTGCACCCATCCGGAGCGAGCCGCTGACCAGCCAGAATCTGGCCCACCACTGGCCCACGGCAACCGGGGAACGGTCTGCCGAACCGCTCCCGGACACGCCGCAGGCCCGGCATCCGGAAACACCGGACCGGGCCTGACCTGGGGTTTTGGGTGGCAGGTGTTGGGTTCGAACCAACGTAGGCTAAGTGCCTCGATCCACCGTGTAGTTGTGAGTGATCTTTTCCGGCCCGGGCCCGTCGGGATTTGTTCTTGAGCGAGCCGGCTGGGCATGGGTTTCCTGCCGCTGGCTGGTTCTGCGGCCTGTCCGGGTATCTCGCCGGGGAGCTGGGCTGGTGGCCGGGGGCCTGTGCGGGCGCGGTGACCGGATCTGGGCTGGTCAGGCCGCTGCAGGGAGTGGCGGGCCGCAGGCGGCATCGAAGAGGTTCATCCATTCGGCCTCGCGGTGCCATTCTTCGGGCAGGTGCAGGGTGATGTGGCCGCGGCCGTGGCGGGCGATCCGGGCGGCGACGGTGATCAGGCCGGCCCGGATGGTGGCGCCGCGTGCCCGGGCGTGGAAGGGGGAGGCGAGCGTGCCGGCGGCGCGGGTCAGGTTGGCGGTGATGGCGGCCAGGGTGAGCCAGGCGGCGTTGGCCGGGAAGTGCCCGGAGGGCAGGTGGGCGAGCGGGCCGTCGTTCCAGTCGGCGAAGACCTGCTCGATGATGGCGTGGTCGCGGTGATGTGCCTCGGCCTGGGTCATCTCGAATGGGCTGTCGGTGAAGAGCGCGTGGTAGCGCCAGGCGTGAAGAGCTCGCCCTGGCCCTGGCTGGCTGCCGGGTTGAGGTCGCGGACCCGGCGGACGATCAGCCGGGCGGTGATCGCGCTGCCCTTCTTCTTCTTTGCGAACGCGGTGTAGGGCACTTCGGCGACCTGGGCGTCGGAGATCAGCCGGTTCTGGTTCTCGTCCCAGATCGCCCGCGGGTAGGTGATGGGAGTCCAGGCGTCCTCAGGGATGGCCTCGATCGCGGCGCGGACGTCGCGGCGCAGGGGGACGGTGACGGAGAAATACGCCCCGGCGCGGCGGATGGCGCCGAGCATCGCGGCGGAGTGGTAGGCGGAGTCGATCCGGACCACTAACCCGTAGTTCCCCCCGGCAGCGAACCAATGTGGGCGCTGACCAGGTGAAACAGCCTCAGCTCATGACTACGTAGACATGTAATTTCCGTGATCAAGGGCTCTACCACCTGGTCAAACGCGTTAACCAATCGGTTTGGGGGGAACTTCGGACTAACTGGCCAGAGCACCCGGCCTGGCGGGCCGCGCTGATCGCCTCGGTGGCCAGTGACGCGGCGCCGCGGGCGGAGTTCGCGGTGCCGCCACGCAGCCGGGTCGCCGCGATCACCGGGGCGGCCAGCGGGGTGGAGACTACGGCGGCCAGCGCGTTCAGGCCGCGGACCAGGACGGTCTTGCCCTGGATCTTGGTGTGCCCGAACCCGGCGCCCTGCTTGGCGTGCCCGTAGATTCGCTTTTGCATCGCGTCGATGTCGACGAACGCCAGCACCTCGCCGCCGGGTAGCAGCGGCGCCTGGCGGGCCAGCTCGGCCAGCATCCGGCGGGCCACTGCATCCAGCTGCCGGACATTGCCCCAGGTGAATGAGCGCAAGAACGATCCCAGCGTGGACGGCGCCCGGATCCCGGTGAACAGCTCGCTCATCGCGCCGTGGCGCAGCACGTCCAGGTCATCGATGCTGTCCGCACCCGCGGCCATCCCCGCGACCAGGCAGGGCACCTTCAGGTGCTCACCGCAGCTGTCCGCAGCTGCAGCATCGCGTGTCTCCTTCCTTGCTGCGGTCGGCCGCGCCCTCTCTCAGCCGACGTGACGGCCTAGGGCCTTTCCCGGCCGAACCTCTTGAGGTAGAGGTCCTCGATGAACTGAGGCAATGGCGCTTTCACGGTTCCTGCCGGTGGTCGACGATCTTGCCGAGCTTGCGTGCGTTGAGGCCAAGTTCCCGAGCCATCTGCACCTGCGCATGCGAGAGGTGGTACTGCTGGCGCGCCTCAGTCCAGGCCTGCGCCTGGGGCGGAAGGGACTTCGGGAACTTCCCATGCTGCTCAGCCCAGCCGGTGCCGATAGGCATCGATCCAATGCGCCCCAGCAGGCGGCGGCTCTGGAAGCGGAAGATCCAGCACCCGGACCGCCTGGCGGATTCCGCCACGGGTGCACAGGGCCAGGGATGCTGTTGTCCTCGCCAAGGCCAATGTGCTCCACGGTGACCTCGACACCCAAGACACTGGTCACGAATGGGATCTTCAGGTTGTACACGATCATCGCGTGGAACCCCATTGCCTGCTCATCGTCGCCGTAAGCGTCAACCGTAGCTTCCTCGGCCATCGCTGCAAGTTCTGCTTTGCTCAACACAGCCACCGGGCAAGCGTACCGAGGCGCACCGGGACCGATCCTCCATTCTGATGCGAGGACAGGGGGACGGCCATTTTCAGAACGGTTCTGCCTCCAGGCACAGGACCGACCCGTTTTCGAGGTTCGCTGACCCGCTGCACAGCCAGAAGAGGCCTCGCCCCGCACCCACAGGGTCCTCCGCTCGGTTACAGAACGTTCACACCCGCCTGAGGCCGCCGACGATCACCAAGCCAGTGGCCTATACCGCACTTGCGCTACGTTGGGGTACACTGGTGATGAGATTAGGAGATGATCATGGCTACCAGCACATCGTTTCGCATCAGCGATGCCGCCAGGACCCAGCTCGCTACACGCGCGGCCCGCGAGGGCATGACCGCTACAGCTCTGCTCGACCTGCTCATTGTTGAAGGCATTGACCAGCTCGACTACCCGGGGATCATCTTCCGGGGCCCAGCACATGACCGACGCGCCGCGCTCGCCGCGGGCCCCGACGTCTGGGAAGTGATCGCACGCCTTCAAGAACTCGACGGCAGCGAGGAACAGCGGATCAGCCTGCTGGGCGCAGAATCGGATCTGCATCCCCGGCTGATCAGGATCGCCCTCGACTACGCCGCCGAGCACCCCACCGAGATCAGGGAACGAATCGAGCGGAACCAGGCCGTGGCAGAGCGAAGCCGCGGCATGTCCCAGCAGCGGCAGGCGCTGCTGGCATGACTGCCTTCCTGCTCGACGAGATGTTCCCCACAGCCACAGCAGTGATGCTGCGCGAGACATGCGGTCATGACGCAGTCCACGTCGCCGAGATCGGTCTTCGCGGTGCCGAGGATGCCCATGTGGCGGCGACCGCCCGGGCCGAAGGCCGGGCGGTCGTCACCGAGAACGTCGCGGACTTCGCGTCCGAGCGCGACATCGTCCTGGCATTCGTGCTGAAGAAGAATCCGCCTGCCGGAGGTGGGCAGGCCGCTGCGCTGGCGAAGATCCTCGACCGCTGGGCACAGGATCACCCAGAGCCCTACCTCGGCCACCACTGGCCGGCCACGTAGTACTTCAGTCGAGCTGAAGCCCCAGTCGGCTCCTGCCGGATACTCCTTTTAACGTTATGCACTGTCTATAGATGGTCAGGGAGCCGCTGCGCCGCCGCGGCCGCCAACATCAAGGCGTCACGCGCCTGGCAGAAACCGAACGGCCAGGCCGTACCGTGGTTACTGTGAGCGAGCAAGTCACCGACGACAACGGACATTCAGCGCTAGCCGTGGAATTGGCACGGTTGCGTGCGGAGAATGCCCGGCTGCTGCGCTTGCTGAACCTGACCCGGCAGGAGGCGGCGGTTATGAGAGCGATCGCTTAGTGGATCATGGGCTGGTGGGGCGGGCTACTCGCTGTGCAGCACTCGGGCCGGGGGGTTCCGCGTGGCCGTCTCGCCCGGTAGGGCGGCGATCACCGCGGCGGCGGTCAGCCAGCTGGCCGCCATGATGGACAGCACCGCGGTCGGCACGGCTACTACCGGTGTGATGCCGAGTTGATCTGCGAAGACCTGCCAGCACAGCCGGCCGCACGCGATCCCGGCCGGGACACCGATCAGCAGGGCGATCCCGGCCAGCGTGAGTGCCTGCCAGCAGAGCGTGCCGCGGACCTGCCATGAGGTGAAGCCGAGCGCCCGCAAGATCGCGAAGTCGCGTTGCCGCCGCCGCACTGAGGTCATCAGCAGGTGTGTGATGGTCAGCAGGGCGACCACGGCGAGCCCGATGCCGAGTACCTGCGGCAGGTCCTGCACCTGGCCGAAGTTGACCAGGTCGGTCGGGGTGGCCGGGCCGTCTACCGTGAACGAGCCGGCCTTGGCCAGCCGCGCGGTGAGCGCCTGGCGGCCTGCCTGCGGCCCGACACCCGGCCGGAACCGGACGAACACCACGGCGGGCGGCGGGTTCTCGGCCTTCGCCGGCAGCAGGTCAAGCACGCCGCCAGGGGTCAGGGCGGCGCCGGTTCCAAGGCCGAGCCTATCGCTCAGGGTAGGGAACACGGTGGTCCCGACGATGGTCATCGGGCGGGCTGGGTATTCGGCCAGCGAGACCTGGATGGTGGTGCCGACCGGAGCGTGCAGCTGGCGCAGGGTCTTGGTGCCGAGCGCGATCTCCCGGCTGCTCCGGGGCAGCCGGCCGGTCACCGGCGCCGGGACGAACGACGCGCCGCCGGGCATCTCAAGCACGATCGCCTCGAACTCGGTGCGCCCGGCCCGCAACGGTGCCCCGGTCCAGCCGGTGGCACACGCCGCCACCTGCCGGTCCCGCTTGACCGTGGCCACCACCGGGCCGGTGCCGGTCCCGGAATTGTTGGTCACGGCAGCGTCCCAGGTCACGCCGTACAGGGCAGGCGAGGCGAGCAGGTGGCTGAGGCTGGCGGCGAACACGATCGCGGCGCTGAGCGCGGCCACGCCCACGGCCGCGCTGGCGACCGCGCTGCGGACCGGCACCGCCGCCTTGCCCGCGCCGCGGTGCAGGGCCAGCCGGATGCCCATGGCCAGCGGGACCGGCCCGGCTGCCGCCAGCCGGGAGATGACCCCGCGGCGCCGCTGCCGCTGGCCGGGTTCGGCCCGCCTGGCCAGCGGCCGCTCGGCTGCGGCCCGCCACCCTGGCCACGCCGCGCAGCCAGTGGTGACCAGGACCGCGGCGGCCAGGCCGGCGGCCAGGACACGAACATCCGCGTGGATCCCGGGGTGTGGTTCTGCCACCTGGGCCAGGCCCACTGGCAGCAGCGGGGACAGCGCGACGCCCAGCACCGCGGCGATGACCCCGCCCGCGGCGCCGATCGCCGCCGCCCGGCCCAGGCCCGCGGTCATCAGCTGCGCGCGGCTCATCCCCAGCGCGCGCAAGGTGCCGTACCCGGTAGCTTCCAGGAAGCTCAGCCGGGCCAGCAGCTGGCCCACGATGAGCAGCCCGATGACGCCGAACAGCGCCGCGAGCAGCCACAGCGCCACGGCCTGCGGGCGGATCGAGCGCTGGGTGTTCACCGACTGGGTAGAAAGCAGTGTGGCCTCCACGAGCTTGCTATGCGTGTTCTGGCTCAGTTCCCGCTGCACCGCGGGCCAGTCCCGGCTGGCGTGGTGGAACCGCAGCGCTACCTGGACGAATCCGTCCAGCGCCCGGTGCTGGCGGTAGAAGGCGGGGGTGCCCCAGGCGATATAGGTGCCATTCGACGGCTGCGGCGGGAACTCCATCTGCGCCGCGTCGATGCCGGCGACATGGAACACGAACGGCACCCGCCGGCCGACCTGGGTCAGCACCAGCCGCAGCGGGTCGCCGACCCGCAGGTGGAACCGCTGGGCCAGGGTGAACGAGACGTTGACCTCGCCGGGCCGGGCGGGATCGGCGAGACGGCCGGAAAGAATCTTCCTTTTCCAGAAGCCGCCCGGGATCGCGTTACTGGCCGGTGCGATGAACTGGACGATGCCCGGGGTCACGCCGAACGACTTGATCACGGTGGCGTCCGCGGCCTGGGGAACCCGCATCACCACAGCAGGCGAGAGCCGGGCGTAGCTCGGGTTGTACGGCTCGGCGTCGACCAGAGCATCGGGTGCCCTGCTCCAGTCGAGGAAGCGGGGGTACGCGGAGCCGGTCCGCCGCGCCCCCGCCGCAGCGGTCACCACCCCGCCAGCGAAGACGCCGACGATCAGCGCGAGGGACAGCCAGGCCCGCCAGCGGCGCCGGGACTCCGTCCGCAGGAACAGCCAGATCGCGGTCATCGCACGACACCGCCCGGCCCGCCCGCCTGCAGGTGGGCGCGCAGGGTGAGCCGCGCTGCTCTCATATGCCAATCCCAGCGGTCGCGAGGCGGGGCGGTCAATGATGCAGGCACCCTCACCATGGTGGTGCTGCCCGCGCAAGTACCCCGGCTGGCCGCCGCGCTGACGGACCGCACACGCCGCAGCGGCTGGTGCCGCTCGCGGTCGTCACCGCACGCGCCGAGGCCTCGTGGCAGTCGCCACATGCGCACGCTGCGGACTTCGCGTCCGAACGCGACATCGTCCTGGCATTCGCGCTGAAGAAGAACCTGCCTGCCCGGAGGTGGGCAGGCCGCTGCGCTGGCGAAGATCCTTGACCGCTGGGCACAGGATCACCCAGAGTCTTACCTCGGCCACCACGAGCCGACCACGTAGTACGTGGTCACCTGCAGACCCTGGCGCGCGCCGTGACGACGCCGCGGCGCTCACCGCCGGGTATGGGCTGGTCGTTGCCGGGCGCAGACCCCCCAGCCACCACCACGCCGACGCATCCGATCCTGCGCCCACTCGGCGGCCGCCCGGGAACCGGCTGGCTCGCGGTCAGACATGACGGCGTGGGCGGGAATCGCGCGCATGGGCCCTGCCACGGATGGATTGTCGGCACGCACACCCGCCGGGAGGGCGGCTGGCGCGTGCGGGCAGCGGTTACGGGCGGCCGGCTGCGACAGGCAGGGGCCGGTCGTCCAGAGCCGGGACATCGCCGGGAACCGGGCGGCCATCACCGTGGCTAGCGGGGCCGGGGCTGGCGGGGAGCGCGGTGGGGGGAACGGCGCGCATCTGGCGGATGTCGCGCGGGATCAGCGCCAGCACGGAGACGCCGATGATCAGCGCGGCGGCACCGTACTGGGTCGCCGATACCCCGATCACGCTGGCGATCGGGCCGGCCACGAGCGCCCCGGCCGGCATGGCCATGACGGACCCGAGCGCGTCGTAGGACGAGACCCGGGCCTGGATGCGCGGCGGGATGTTCCGGGCCAGCGCGACGGTCCACTGGACCATCATGATCTCCATCGTGATGCCGAGGGCCAGCGACGCCAGGCAGACCAGCGGCAGCGGCCAGGGCCCCGCGAGCGACACCGGCGAGAGCGCGATGGCCCCGCCGATCACCACGACGAACAGCATGGGCCGTCGCGGCGTGAACTTGAGCGAGACCAGCCCGCCGACGATCAGGCCGATCGACTCCGAGGCGGTGATCGCGCCCCAGCCGGCCGCCCCGCCGAGGTGGGCGAGGGCGACCACGGGCCCGAGGACCTCGAACGAGCCGTACCAGGCCATGAGGATCACGCCGAACTGCGCCACGATCACCCAGAGCCAGGTGTGCGAGCGGAACTCCGACCATCCCTCCCGCAGGTCCCGGAGCATGCTGCTCTCCTGGACCCGCTCGTGCGCCGTCACCCGCAGGCTCAGCATCAGCGGCACAGTCCCGAGCATGCCGGTCCCGCACGCCAGCAGCGCCCAGCCCGGGCCGAACGCGGTCACCGCCAGCCCGGCCAGCGCGGCCCCGGCCATCTGGCCGCCGTTCATGGCCATCCGGCTGATCGTGCTGGCCTGCTGCAGCAGCCCGCCGGGAACCAGCCGGGGCAGCAGCGCCTGGGAGGCTGGGTAGAAGATCGCCATGCCCGTCCCGGTCATGGTCTCCAGCGCGATCATCTGCCAGAGCCGCGGATGCCCGGTCAGGACCAGGATCCCGAACGTGCCCTCGCCCAGGGCGATCATAAGATTGCCCGCGATGATCACCAGCTGGGGCCGGATCCGGTCGGCGATCACACCGCCGGCCAGCGTGAAGATCAGCGATGGCAGGATCTGCGCGGCCAGCACCAGGGACAGGTCGAAGGTGGACCCGGTGGTGTGCAGCACCGCGAACGAGACCCCGACCAGCGAGAACGCATAGGCGGCCGGGGCTAGCAGGCGGTCGGCCAGCAGCAGCCGGAAATCACGGATACCCAGGACGGGGAAGCGCCGCAGCGCTCCCGGCAGACGGCGCGCCAGCGCACGCGAAAACACCAGAAACTCCGATCAAAGCAGGTCAGCCGCCGACACTAACGGGCCGGGCAGCTGGCCGCCAAGTGATTTAACCTCGCTGGTGACCAACCCGGGAACGGCCCGTCTTCTTCCGGACGTACACGGCCCACCCCGTTTTGACCCACTACACGGTTCCAGGGGTGCACGCGGAGACTCCAGCTGGCCAGATCACCTTTGGCTTCAGCCCAGATCTCAACGCAGCCATGGGAGACGCACTCGACGCGATGCTGACCTGGCTGCAGGCCAGCTACAGAGTTGGCAAGGCAACGGCGCTGGCGTTGGCCAGCCCGGTGCTCGACCTGAGGATCACGCAGGTGGCGAACCAGTCCTGGGGCGTTCATGCGCTGCTTCCGACGCGCGCGATCAGCTGACAGGAGGGGTCGTTCGGTGCGGAACTGCCAGCGCGCCGACGGCGACGGCGCCGTCCGGTCCGCAGATCAGCGGGTTGACGTCGAGCGCCTCGATGTGCTTGCCGAGCTCGGCGGCCAGCTCGGGCACCCCCGCGATCGCCGTGGCCACCGCGTCGAGATCGTCTCGCCGCGACCCTCAAGAGTCACTCACTGCCGGGTTCGTCCAGGGCGTCGCCGATGCGCTGGTTGGCGGCGCCGGCCTGGCCGTCGATGCTGTTGGCGTAGACCTTGAGCAGGACGACGACGCCGTGCCCGGCGCGGCGCGGCCACGGCTGTTTCAAGATCGTTCTAGGGCCAGCGCTGGCCGTTCCCGGGCTGCCGGGGCGTGATGTTGTGTCCCGGTCCGGTATCGGCCCCGGCGGACCTGATCATGAAGTGAGGCGAAGCCCCGGTAATACGGGGTGTCTTCCCAACGGCCGTGGTGACGTGATGGCACAACCTCGGTTCCAGGCGCTCAGCTGGGGCGATCCAGCACGCCCTCGGCCAGGAGAGCCTCATGCGCTGCCCGGAACGCCTGGCGCCCGGCTGGTGTGCCGCAGTACACGGTGGCGTGAATCAATATCTCCTGGATCTCGTCGACCGATACGCCTGTAGCGATCGCGCCCTTCACATAGATGCCCAGCTCGTCGGGCCGCCCCAGCGCCGTCAAGATCGCAAGATTCAGCATGCTCCGTGTCTTGCGATCCAGACCTGGCCTGCTCCACGCGTACCCCCACGCCCACTCAGTCACGACGCGCTGGAAGGCCATCATGAACTCGTCGGTGTCAGCGAGGTTCGCGTTAACGTACTCAGCGCCGAGGACTTCCCGCCGCGCTTGAAGGCCCCTGTCGAACAGTTCGCTCTCGGCCATGGCGGGCGACTCCTTTCCGAGGGCCGGCCGGCACCGATGCGAGGCTGCGGCTGGCGCGGACGGCGGGCCGATCATCGTTTGATATCGGGGCTACTATCTGGCATCGCTCCTGGTGCTGTCCAACTTCCTGATAGCTGCCCTGCCCCTTGCGAGCGGTTGCCCACGGCCGTAGTAATGATCGTGATGTGAGTCCGGGAATGGTGAAGGGCCGGCCCATGTTGCGGCTGGCCCAGCGGCTGGCTTCGGTGGTGTCGTACCACCCGGCCAGGTGGAGGGCTCCGACGGCGCGGTTCCTCAAAGTGCCATGGCCCGTGGCCCGGAGTGGATGCGGAGGGTGGAATTGTCTTCGCGGTAGAGGGTGTCGCAGAGCCAGTGCAGGGACTCGATCGCCTGCTGGCCGCGGACGAGGCCGGCGATGGCCAGGGCTGGCGCGGGTGGCGTCCAGGCTGGTGACGCCGAGCGCTGAGTGTCGTCAGCCATGGCGGGGCGGGTAGAGCGGATGAAGCGTGCGTGCGCGCGGTGCCGGCGGGTTGTCAGCGCCAGGTTTGCGACAGCCGCCGGAACTCGGCCGGGCTGCCTGCCGGAATCGGCGACGGAAATACCGTAATTCTGCGGTATCCCGCGAGCTTGCGCCTGTCCTACCGTCTGCTCACTGGCGAGGCGTGCGCAGGGCCGGAACCGGCCCGTTGCACCTTGGGGAGCGAGGCAGCAATGGCTGGCAAGGCAGTGATCAGTCTCACCACCGGCCTGGAGGACCCGGAGGAGGTGACCGTCGCGTTCCTCGTCGCGGTCGGTGCTGCCGAATCTGGTCGGCCGACTGTCATCTTCCAGGCCAAGGAAGCCGTCCGGCTGGCGCTGGTCGGCGTGGCCGCGGGCGTCGCCTGCGACGGCTGCCCGGCGCTGCCCGACCTGCTCGCCCGGTACGAGAAGGCGGGCGGGCGGTACATGGTCTGCCCGGTCTGTTTTAACGCCAAGCAGCTCGACGAGGGCAGCCTGATCACCGGCGCCGAACTGGCCGGCAGCGTCCAGCTGTGGGAGTGGATCGGCGATGACGGCGCCACAACCTTCAGCTACTGACATCCAGGCGTCCAGCCTGGCCTGTGAGGCGCGCTCCTGGCCGGGCTGGCGCCTACCGGGACACGCGGCGAGGGTGCAGGCTGTGGTCATGGACGGGTTGCTTGTCGGGCGCGACGCTGAGTGCGCTGCGCTCCGCAGCCGCCTGGCGGTCTCGCGAGGCGGGCCGGTGCCTGTGGTTCTGGTCACCGGCGAGGCGGGAGCGGGCAAGACCACGCTGGTCGAGCATGTTCTCGCCACCACCTCCACCCCCGTCCTGCGTGGCCGGGCGGCCGCGTGGGCGTGTCCGGCCTATGAGCTGGTGGCCAGCGCGCTGCGCCCGGCTGTCCGCAGCGCCGCGCAGCCGCTCCCGGGTGTTCTCGCACAGGTCATGCCCGAGCTCGGCGCCCTGCCGGCCGAGCCCAGCCCTGCGGCTGTGGCCACGGCCGTGTGCTCGGTGCTGGCCGCCGTAGCTGGCGGCCGGCCGCTGACGCTGTTCCTCGACGACCTGCAGTGGGCGGATGAGGCGAGCCTCGATTTGCTGGTGGCTCTGGCCGATGCGGCATGCGGCCTCCCGGTGGCCCTGGCTGGCTGTTACCGCAGCGATGAGCTCCCCCGTGGTCATCGCCTGCGCGCCGTCCGGGCGTTGCTGCGCAGAAACCACCGGCTCGCCGAGATCGAGCTCGGCCCACTCGGCGATGACGACGTGACGCACATGCTGACCAGCTTGTGGGGGGCGGCGCCGCAGCCGGCGCTGGCCGCGGTGGTGGCCAGCCGGGCCGACGGGCTCCCGTTCGCCGTCGAGGAACTGGCCTTCGCGCTGCGAGACGCCGGCCGTCTGGCCTACCATGACGGCGCGGTCACGCTGGCTGGTGCGGACGCTGCCCCGGTGCCTGAGGGCGTGCGGGAGGCGGTCCTGCTGCGGGCGTCGCGGCTGACCGCAGAGGAACGGGCATTGCTGGAGACCGCCGCCGTGGCGGGCATTGAATTCGACGTCGATATCGTCCTGGCGGTCGCCGCCGCGGCGGCGTGGCCAGACGGGTTCACCGCATCAGGACTGCTGACCGAGGCCCGCGACGGCCAGGCCGCGTTCCGCCACCCGCTGGCCCAGGAGGCGGCCTATGCCGACATTCCGTGGACCCGCCGCCGCCGCCTGCACCGGGCACTGGCCAGCACGCTGGCCGGCCACAATGCGGCACCCGCGCTGATCGCGGTGCACCATCTTGCCGCGAGGGATTTCGGGGCCGCCCGGCGGGCGCTGCTCGCGGCGGCCGAAGAGCATTATGCGGTACACGCCTACCGGGACGCCGCCCGCGCGCTGCGGACAGCGCTCGAACACTGGCCATCGGGCGAGCACGACGACTCCCGGCTGACAGTCATCGACCGGCTTGCCCGATGCGCTGAGATGTGCTCGGAGTACGCCGACGCAGTCATGTTGCTGCGCGAGCTCGCCGATGGGCATGAGCGACACGGCGACAGCCGCGCCCTGGCCAGCACCTGCCGGCGGCTGGCTCTCGCCCATGAGCTGCGCGGCCAATGGGAATCCGCGCTGACGGCACGGGAAGCGGCGGCTGCGGCCTTCTCGGCTGCGGGCATCCCGGCCGAGGCGGCCATCGACCGGCTTGCCATCGCCGCCCACCTGCGCTCAGCCGCCAGCTTCTCCGCTGCCCTGGCTACCCTGAGCGCCGCCTCGGCAGACGCCCAGGCCTGCGGCCGGACCGATCTGCTGCTGCGCATCCAGGGCCTGCGCGGCAATGTGCTGTCGCGGCAGGGCCAGCCCCGCGACGGGATCGCCGCTCTGCGCAGGGCGCTGGATCAGGCGCTCGCCCAGTCGCTCCCAGACACCGCCGCCGAGCTGCAGCAGCGGCTGGCCGACGCGCTCGAGCATTCCGGAGACTACAGGGCTGCGACAGCCGCGTATGCCGCTGCCTACCAATACTGCGACGCACACGGAGCCGATGCCGTCGGGCAGCTCTGCCGGGCCTGTGCCAGCGTGGTCCTGTTCGCCCGGGGCGAGTGGGACCGCACAGCCGGCGTCTGCGAGGACGTGCTCGCAACGGCGGCCGCGCCGCATGCGCGAGCTGTCGGCACCGGGCTGCTCGGCCTGGTGCACGCCATGCGGGGAGCGGCCAGGCTGGCCCGCCCCCACCTGCTGGAAAGCCATCTTACCGCCACCCGGATCGAGCTCACCGCCATGGAGCTGCTTTCCTCATGGGGCCTGTGCGTCCTGGAAGACACGGCCGGCGCTCACCGCGACGCCGCCGGCCGAGCCCGGCAGATACTCGCCCGCCTCGCCCAGACCCAGGAGAGGCACTACAGCGTGCCGATCCTGCAGTGGACGGCCACATTCTTCACCGAACAGGGCCTGGGCGCCGACGCCAGCGCCTGCGCCGCCGCCCTGTCGCAGATAGCCGAGGCCACCTCCCAGCCGGAAGCGATCGCCGCCCTCGCACACGCCCGCGGCGAGACTCTGCTGGCAGACCAGCCGGAGGCAGCAGCACACCAGCTGAGCAGGGCAGCCGAGATGTTCAGCCGCCTGGACCTGCCGCTGCAGGCAGCTCAAGCCCAGCGGCGCACGGCCGCCGCCGCCACCCGGCTCGGCGCGCACGCGCATGCGCGGGAACTGCTGCACGCCGCGCACGCCACCGCCCACCAGCTCGGCGCCCGCCACCTGCGCGAAAGCTGCACCGCAGCACTCCGCCAGCTCGGCGACACACCACGCCGCCACCCGTACTCGCGCCGTGTGGCCGCAGGCCTCACCAGCCGCGAACTGGATGTTATGCAGCTGGTAGCACAGGGAAACACCAGCAGGCAAATCGGCCGCACCTTGTTCATCAGCCCGCGCACCGTCGAGATGCACGTCCACAGCAGCATGCAAAAGCTGCAGTGCCGAACCAGGGCCGAAGCGGTGCGCCAGCTCACCGAAATACAAGCATTGCCGCAGCCGGACACGGTCAGACAAGAGCCGGGCTAACCACGGCTCAGTGTGGAGAGAAGGCACCAGCCATGGCCGACGCGTTGCAAACGCTGACCTGCCTTGACCAGATCCACTGCCTGCGGCAGTCGGAATTTGGCACCTCGGAGCCGTACCTATGGACCGCTTTCTTCAAGATCGACGGCGACACCGTCGTCCTCGACCTGGCCGACGATGGGCAGCCCGGCCTGTTCCTGAACGGCGCGTGCACGTTCGTCGCCACGCCGGGAAGCCACGGCGACCTCCGCGACCGCAGCGTCGCCGAGGGGGACGACGTGCCGATCCCCGCCGAGCTGGGCGAGCTACGGCTGTCGCTGACGCCGATCCGGGCCGCAGAGCGAACCAACCTGCCGCCAGACTTCTCCGTACCCGGGACCGTCGGCGTGGTAGTGGCGCTGCTGGAGGAGAACCAGGCCAGCGACGAGGGCGCGGCGGCCGGCCACCTGGCGTTCGACCACGCCCTGGAACAGGGCATCAACGAGCTGATCCCGACGTTCGGCATACGCAAGCAGGACCCGACCCCCGAGGACATCACTAGGCTGATCGCCAAGGTCGCCAGCGCCGTAGAGGATGCGATCGCCGGGGCACAGGGATTTTGGCGCAACGTACTGAGCTTCATCGACGGCGACGAGCTGATCGGCGCGCACGTGTTCACCGCGCACGGCGACGCGTTCTCCGCCGACCCGGCACAGCCGATAGACGCCCGGTTCCAACGCCTTCTGCAGGAACAAGCGGGTACCGCGATCGTGGACGACTACCGGCTCACCGGCGAGATCGTCGCTATCCCCGCGGGTCCGCTCGCGTACGAGACTGTCCGACCGTCGGCCGAGTACGCGACGCCTGCCGCGGCGGGCGCCCCCGCCATCTGCCTGGTCCCGGCGCTGGGCGTGCAGAACATCGTCTACCGGGACACCGACGGCCGCCTGCACGAACTGTGGCGCGACGCCGCCGGGCAGACCGGCACGACGAACCTGACCGGTGCGGCGGTAGGCGCGCCCACCGCGAGCGGCGCGCCGGCCAGCTACGCCGACACCGCCGCCGGTCAGCAGGTCGTGGTCTACCGCGGCGACGACGGAAACGTCCACAGTCTCTACTGGTCCACCGGCGCGGTAGGCCACGACAACCTCACCGGCTCGGTCGGCGCGCCGCTCGCGTTCGGCAACCCCGTCGGCTACTTCGAGGCGGTCGCCGCCACCCATCACGTGATCTACCGGACCGAGGACGGATCGCTGCGCGAGCTGTACTGGGCCGGCGCCGACGCGGTCGGCCACGGGAACATCTCCTGGCACGGCGCCCCGCCCGCGATCGGCGACCCGGCCGCATATCTCGACACCACCCACGGCGCCAACTTCGTCGTCTACCGGGGTGACGACCGCAACATCCACAGCCTGTACTGGTCCGGCAGCGGTGCGGTCGGGCACGACAACCTCTCCGGGGTCGCCGCAACCCCGCTGGCGGCAGGCCAGCCGGCCGCCTACTACACTTCCCGGAACGACACCCATCAGGTCGTCTACCGCAGCGACGACGGAGACCTGCACGAGCTGTGGTGGGCCGGGTCTGCGCCGGTCAGCGGCTGGAACGTGACCACCGCGACTCCCGGTGCGCCGCCGGCAGCCAGCGACCCAGCCGCCTACTACAGCTCCGGCCTGAACACCAAGCACGTGATCTACCGCTCCGCGAACAACCACCTCAACGAAGTCCGGTGGGTAGTCGGCACCGCGACGCCGGCCCACGTCGACCTCGGCGTGTCCGCCCTCGCCCGGAGCGCCACCGACAAGCCCGCCGCGTACTCCGTGGAAAGCAACGACACCCGGCACGTGGTCGTGTACCGCAGCACCGACAGCGAGATCCGCGAGATTCGCTGGACGACGAACTCAGTGTTGATCTTCGTCGGCTAGAGTGCCGCGTCAGGCAACGTTCGCCCGGGCGACGACGTGGCGGAGTCGTTCGTCGCAGGCGGGCAGATTCGGCAACGCAGCACCTACGTCGCCTGTGCGGGCCGCCACAGTGAACATCATGGGCCGCTCAGCGCCACAGTCGCCGCCGAGTTCACCTCGCCGGGGCGCGTCGCCCTGGCCAGGCTGGCCTTGCCCGTCAGCCGGCCTGTGGCTGGCCTCCGGTGCCCCGCCCGCCGAGGTCGCTGCCCGCGCCGGGCACAGCGTGCGCATCCTGCTCGCCGTCTATGCACACTGCATACCCAGCTGCGAACAGATCGCCAGCCAGCACATCGAGGAGGCCCTCAACCCCAGCCACTGGCCCCCCACAAGAGCCGGCGCAGACCCCGGGAATCCCGTCCGTCATGCGTCCGTGCCACAGCTGGACCCAGCGGGACACAGCTGGACCCGGGGCCTCCACCCAGACAGGTTAGACGTCCTTGGGTGCGGGAATGCAGGCTCAAGACTCCAAGATCTGGCCCACCACTGGCCCACAGCCATCGGTCTGACCTGGGGTTTTGAGTGGCAGGTGTTGGGTTCGAACCAACGTAGGCTTAGCCGACGGTTTTTACAGTGAGCCCATCCCGACTCATCGGAATGCCCGCTGGCCTGCGGACTCTCCATTTCCCGCCGCGTGAAATCGGCGTTCCGTCCGTGTGGCGTCCGTAGTCCCGGAGTGTGCCTGGCCAGCGCGACGCGCGTTTTGGACCATGTCCCATTAAGTCCAGCTGAGTCCTGCCACGTCCAAAATCTCCTAATTGTCACCCTGCCATCGGCGGCTTCGGCTGGGCACGTCACTGAAGCACCGGCCTGCCGCAGCCCGTGGTCGCCGCTGTCCGCCGACGGGCCCGGTGCTCCCGGGCGATGCGAGCGGACCGCAAACGGCAGGCGCGCCGCGGGTTCCCGGCTCTCCCCCCGGCGCGCCCAGCCGGGCGGCGCGAGCGGATCGCACGCAGAAGGCGCACCGCGTACCTGCCGAGCCTGCGCGGCCGCGGCCCACCGGCCAAGCTACTGACCGCCCTCGACCGGCGATGTACCTCCGATGCCCAGCGCAGCCGCTCATCGCGTTCCCCTGAACGACCGCGAGTGACCTTGGTTTCCAGCCCCGTTCTGGCATGGACGTGGCACGGCCTGGCGGGTTGGTGTCGGTTCCCTCAGATCATCTGATCCGTAGCAACGGGCGGAGCGTCCAGCGTTGTCCACCTGAGGCCGCTGCCTCGGCTCCGGCTCCGCAGCCGTCGCCTAATATCGGCTGCTGCCCCACAGCCCTGGCAGCAGTGTTGCAGCGGCGGGCGGGGGCGAGCTGATCGCTTCCCCTGCCCAGCGGGGCGGCAAATGGACTGCTCTGCTTGTGTACGGGTCCGTATGTCTGTTTGGGTTACTGGTGTGCTTGATGACACCTTCCCACTGTGGTGGGCAGGCCGGCAGGCGGTCCTGACCCTGCCGGAGCACATCACTGTCTCCAATGCCGGCCAGATCCGCGAGGAGCTACTGGCGGTGATCAACGGCGGGGCTGCTGCCGTGATCGCGGACATGACCGCGACGCTTTCGTGCGATCACGCTGGCGCGAATGCCGTTGCGCGCGCCTATCAGCGCGCGGTCGTCAGCCGCACCCAGCTGAAACTGGTAGTCACCGCCCAGACCGTCCGGCGGGTCCTGGGCATCGAGGGACTCGACCGCCAGATACCGATCTACCCGTCGCTGGAAGCAGCCATCACGGCGGATGCACCTGCTGGGCAGTTCCGTCCCGGCGAGGGTGCCGGTACTCGCGGATCAGCTCGCCAGTTTTTCAGGGCGCGTCAGAGTGGTGCGGGGCCAGGGTCTGCGGCGATCACCCCGGCGCTGCTGTGGCAGCTGATCGACGCCTTGGGCGATGGCCTGGCGCTGACCGATGACGACGGGCGGATCGTGCTGGCCAACCGGCGGCTGGCGGACATGCTCGGATACGGGCGGGACGAGCTGATCGGCCGCCCAGTCGAGGACCTGGTCCCGGCCCACCTGCGCGCCGCCCACCGCGGCCACCGCGCCACTTATGCGCGGGAGCCCTCGCCCCGCCCTATGCGCGACCGGGCGCGGCTTGTCGGCCTGCGCAAAGACGGCGCCACGGTCCCGGTCGAGATCAGCCTCAGTCCCGTGCCAACCGCAACCGGTCATTTCACGCTGACCGTGATCCAGGATGCGACCGAGGTCCGCAAGCGCGAAGATCTCGCGGATCTCGCGTGGGCGGCCATCGCCGAGCAAGCCGACCGCAGCCAGGAACTGCTCGACCGTGTTGTCCGCAGCCTCTATCAGGTCGGTCTGAGCCTGCAGGCCGCGGCCGACCTGCCCAGCGATGTGGCCCGGGAGCGCATCACCGACGCTCTGGCGCGCCTGGACGAGACGATCCAGGACATCCGCGATCACGCCTTCGCCAGCCGCGGCCAGCGCCCGCCCAGCCCCGCGCCGCCGAACGGGGCCAGCTGACCAGCACCGCCCCCGTCCTCAGATACCTGTCCCGGTCGCAGCTGTCGGGGGGACCTATGGTGTCTGGATCAGGGACCTAGGTCCGCATTCGGCTCTCCGCCCGGCGGGTTGACTGGTGTGATGTTCGTCGGCGACGAGGTGCGCCTGGAGGTCGGCTTCGCCGCGGCCCGCACCCGGCTGGCCAATCTGATTCACGGCAACCCGCTGAAAGACGCTTCGCAGGAGGCCTACAGCGAAGCTATCACCGGCCTGGAGCGGGTCGGTCCGCTGGGCTCAGCGCCGGAGGTACCCCGGCTGGTCGAGGTGCACTTCCGGGATCTGGTGGACCACGGCAAGCGGTGCGTCCTGACACTGAGATGGGAAGCCACCGGTCCGGGCGGCAGACTGTTCCCGGCCCTGGACGCTGACATCACACTGATCCCGGCAGGGGAACACGCCACGCTGCTCACGCTCGCCGGTGCTTACCGGCTGCCGCTCGGCGCAGTCGGCGCCAGGCTTGACCAGGCGATCTTGCGCCTGGCAGCCACCGCGACCATCCGGACGTTCATCGGCTGCGTCGCAGCCGCCATCACTCACCCGGCCGGGTCAGCCGAACTAGAAAGCGCCAATGGGTACTCTCAGGCCCCAAGGCCACCACCCGCACCCGAAACACCCTAGGCCGAAGTTACGGTGGGTTCGGGGCCTGATCGACGCTGTTGCGTTGGGCGATCTGGGCAGCGTTGATGCGTAGTACACGTGGTCGGCTACAGCGTCAGCGCGAATTCATCGAAGATCGTACGGAGCTTGTAGCAGGCGGGGACGTCGGTGGCGATGTCGTAATGGCCGCGGCGCAGATTCTGAACTACGCGTGACCTGTGGCCAGGATTGGTACTGAAGAGTGGCGTTTCAGGCCGCGCATCGGCCGGAGCCAAGCCTTCAGCCTGTACCGCTTCCGAACTCGCCGCAGAGGCTGTGACCTGCGGTTTAGCCGGATTACCATGTTGGGGCAGGATGGCGGTTTGTGCCTGTGGGTGCCGAGAATCGCATCCACGGCTCTGAATCAGCAGAGTTGCTCGCCCAGCGCTCCCCCGTGATGATCACCGATCATGTGCCCGCGGTTCGTGTTCCTCCTTACCATGCGACTAGCCGCGTGGCTGCGGCTGCCCCGGCGTGAGAAGGCATGGCACAACACAACAGAGCCGCTGGGACTATTCACGACTTCAGTGCTTTCGCGACTGCATCGAGGATTCCGCGGACGTACAGCAGCGCATCGTCGATTGATATCCCTGCCTGGCTGGCCACCTCCAGATTACCTTGTGGTCCTTTCAGGGCCACAAGGTACACATAGGGCTGCCCGTGCTCCTTATGGTAGCCCACACGCAACATTGGGACCGTCGGGCCAAGATCCACATACCTGATGTCTTCCGTGTCCTTGCGTAGCTCGGCTAGCTGCCCGGCGACCTGCAGTTCGTCCTCTTCGTCTTGCCGTCGCACCTCTGCGGGCAGGTCCTCATTTTGAGTGGCTTCCGTGTCCTTGCGTAGCTCGGCTAGCTGCCCGGCGACCTGCAGTTCGTCCTCTTCGTCTTGCCGTCGCACCTCTGCGGGCAGGTCGTCATTTTCAGTCATGGCACGTCCTCTTTTCACCCTGGCCACCCCGGAGCCTGGATAGGCCCGAACAGAGCCCGGCGGCCCGACCCGGGCCAGGCCGGAGTTCCCTTCGCTGTAGGCCTCGGCCGAGGCGCTGCCCAGCACACGGCCGTGGATCAGATTCGCCAGCCTGCCTGGGCGGTACCGAAGCTGACATCCAGCACACCTCATCGCCGACGAATACACCGGAAGTAAAACGAGCCAGCGGCTCACCCGGGCAGAGGCATAGGTCCTTGCCCTCAGGGACATCTTGCCCGGCCATGACACCATGGATCTCTGGGGATCCTCAAGACCAGCGGCATCAACCCCGCCCGGCGACGGACCGGGCCGACCTGGTCACAATTCCTGCACTCCCAGGCCGACGCAATCCTGGCCTGCGACTTTCTTATCGGTCAACCTGCTCCGACGGCACCCAAGCCCATGTCCTCGCCGTGATAGAGCACGCGACCGGGCGCACTCCTGGACCGCACCCTTATCTGGAACCAGGCCTATCTGCGGGGCTCCTAAGCGATTACGAGACCCACCATAATCAGCACCGGCCGCATCGCTTCCTGCGCGGCGCCGCGCCGCTGAAAGCGCTACCCGAACTGGCCGATCTTGCGCACTACCGCGTCCGGAGGCACGCCCGGGTCGCTGGGCTGATCCACGAATATCGGCCGGCTGGTCCCATGACATGGACGAAGTTTTCGGCACGCACAGGCCGGCTCGGGCGCGGCGGCGCGCACGGCCGCCAGTTCCGCGGCCATGGCGCCGACGTCCGGCGAGTAGAACGACCACAGAACCAGGGTCACGCCGACCGGGCTAGCCGCGATCAGCTCCGCGCAGTCCCGGCCGTCACGCCCAGCCGCACCTCGCAGTCCGTACCGGCCATCTCCAGCGCGGCCAGCAGGCGTGCAGCCCGTAACGCACGGCCCTGCGGTAACGGACCACCACCCGCACGTCAGCCACGGCGCCAGGCTATCGGGGCCGCCCGCGGGCGGGCCGGGCGCACGCGGAGGCTGGCTCGGCCCGCCCATAGCCAGGACAATGGAAGCAGAGCGGGCCCGCCGGACCGGCACGCCACGAGAACGCCGGCCCGACCGGGCCCGGGCAGGGGGAGAGCCGGGTGGGTTCCGGACGCGCTGTCACGAGCCGGATACCCGCCGATTGGGGAGCATGATGGTTGCGCGCAGGACCTGGCAACCGGGCGCGATGGGCGCCCGTGAGACGCTCGCCGCCCTGCTCGATCGCGGGACGTTCAGTTCCTGGGACACCCCGCCTGCCGAGGCCAAGCAGGATCCGGCGTATGCCGCCGAGCTGGCCGCCGCCCGGGACAAGACCGGGCTGGACGAGTCGGTGATCACCGGCTCGGGCCGGATCCGGGGGCGCCCGGTAGCGGTGGCGGCGTCGGAATTCGCCTTCCTCGGCGGCTCCATCGGGGTAGCGGAGGGCCAGCGGCTGGTAGCGGCCATCGACCGGGCGGCCGCGCAGCGGCTCCCGCTGATCGCGCTGCCCGCCTCGGGCGGGACACGCATGCAGGAAGGCACGGCCGCCTTCTTGCAGATGGCCAGGATCACCGCGGCGATCGGCGCGTATCGGGCAGCCCACCTGCCCTGCCTGGCCTACCTGCGGCATCCGACCACGGGCGGGGTGTTCGCCTCCTGGGGATCGCTCGGGCACATCACCGCGGCCGAGCCGGGAGCACTCATCGGCTTCCTCGGCCCGCGCGTGCTCAGCACCCTGCACGGCACCCCGCTGCCCGAGGGCGTGCAGACCGCCGAGAACCTGCACGCATGCGGCCTGGTCAACGCGGTGGTCGAGCCGCGGGAGCTGGCCGGGTTCGTCGACAGCGTGCTGGCCGTCGCCGCCGCGCGGCGACGCAGCGTGCCCCGGCCGCCCGCCGGGGAGGTCCAGCCGTCCCCCGCCTGGGAGTCGGTGCTGCGCACCCGCAGCGCCGGCCGGCCTGGCGTGCACCAGCTGCTCGCGGCGGCCGGCGTCGAGGTGGTGACGCTGCAGGAGAACACGATCGTGCTAGCCCTGGCCCGGTTCAGCGGCAACCCGTGCGTGCTGGTGGGGCAGGACCGGCTGGCCCCCGTCCCCGGGCCGGCCGCGATGAGGCTGGCCCGGCGCGGCATGCGGGTGGCCGCGGAGTTGCGGCTGCCGCTGGTGACCGTCATCGATACCACCGGTGCCGAGCTGTCGCAGCAGGCCGAGGAGGGCGGGCTGGCCGCCGAACTGGCCGTGACCCTGGCCGAGCTGGTCAACCTGGACGTGCCCACGGTGTCGCTGCTGCTCGGCCAGGGCGCGGGCGGCGCGGCGCTCGCCTTGTTCCCCGCAGACCGGGTGCTCGCGCTCCAGCACGGGTGGCTGGCGGCCCTGCCGCCGGAGGGCGCCAGCGCCATCATCTACCGCGACGCCGGGCATGCGGCCGAGCTGGCCGCCCGGCAGCGGATCTGCGCCCCGGACCTGGCCGCGGACGGCCTGGTCGACACAGTGATCGCCGAGGATCCGCAGCAGCCCGGGCTGGCCTGCGAGCGGGCCGCCGCGGAACTAGCCTGGGAACTCGGCCGGGTCGTCGCCGGCAGCGACCGGGCGGCTCGGCTGGCCAGCCGGCTGGCCCTCTACCGCCGGGCCGGCGCCCCCCGCGGCTAGCGATCAACCTGACCAGAGGCTTCGTTGCGTTGGATCATCTCTGCGCAGCAACACTGTTCCCCGGCTCGGACGGCTTGATCACCGAGTACGCGCATGCCGCCTGACGCACGGAAGGCCTGAAGGTCACCTGCCGAATCTTATTTTTTTTCGAGCGGGACAGGATCGAGCGCAGACAGGTCGTCCACGGCTTGATCAGCGAGTACCGGAGAGCATCCTGACGATGGCAGAACACCAGCTCAGAACCCGTGCCCGAGTTTTGGCACGGCACAGGCACCGGCGCGTGCAGGGCGAGCTCGTCAGGCTCGGCCACCCGATCGCGGCCTCCACGGTGTGGCAGATCCTGCACGCCGCCGGGATCGATCCCGTGCCCCAGCGGTCCGGGCCGACCTGGAAGCAGTTCCTGACCGCGCAGGCGCGCGGCATTCTGGCGGTCGACTTTGTTCACGTGGACACCGTGCTGCTGCGGCGCCTCTACGCCCTGATCGTCATCGAGCACGGCACCCGCCACGTTC
Organism: uncultured Actinomycetes bacterium; assembly: GCA_963782185.1. GTDB lineage: Bacteria > Actinomycetota > Actinomycetes > Streptosporangiales > Streptosporangiaceae > RYN-230. Next base: position 1,864 of record CAWAJB010000026.1, on the reverse strand, counting down.
ACCTGGCCGGCATCACCGCCAACCCCGGCGGCGCCTGGACGACACAAGCGGCGCGTAACTTCCTGATGGACCCCGGCCGGCGTTCGGCTTCGGTCAGGTTCCTGATCAGGGATCGCGCCGGCCAGTTCACCGGCTCCTTCGATGCCGTGTTCACAGCAGAGGGCATCAGGATTGTGGCCAGCCCGCCGCAGGCGCCGAGAGCGAAACCTCAGGTTGCACTACTGCCCTTCTTGGGAGCGGTTGGTGGCTAGTACTACAGGGCTAGATCTGCATGACCTGAAGGCGCAGGCGGCGCCGGAAGTGATGCTGGCGTGCTTCGGCTTGGTGCTCGCGGCGCCATGCGGACCAGTAAAGCCCGTGGTCAACGGCGTGGCGGTCGTGGCGGGGGAGGTTGAACAGGCGCCGGACCTCACCGATGGTAAGTCCGATCAGGCGGCGGGGCCTGCGTGCCGGAGCGGGGGTGGTGTTTTGTGGTTCTGTCATCTTTTCTGGGTGTTTGTCCTGTCAGGTCGTTCTGGTTGTCCACAGGTGGCGGGTCCCCTTTTTGGATTTGTGCCTCATGACCGCGAGGAAGGCCAGGGCGAGCATTGCGAGAGTGATATGCCGGTACCAGGCGTCGTAGAGGCGGACCTGGTAGTTGCCCAGCCCAGCCTCGCCTTTCGCTGCCTCGAATGATTCCTCGATGGGCCAGCGCATCCCAGCTGCCCGGACAAGCTCTCCGAATCCTTCTCCCCGTGGGTTGTGGCAGTGGTAGTAGGCGAGTTCGCCGTCATCGATGGAGCGCCGGATCATGTACTGGCAGCCGGGCTGGCCAGTATTGAGCAGTGCCCAGTCGTAGACGCGGAATCCTTTGCTGCCGATGCCGCAGGCCCGGCGCTGCCAGTCATGGGCCCGCACTTGACGGGCAGTTTCCTCGATGGTTTTCTTATCGCCTTCCGGGCCGGTGAGGCCGGTGTTTTTCGGGATGGCCATCACATAGGGGATCTCGCGTTCCTCCAGGAATGCGCACAGGCCCGGGTTCTGCCCGAATTCCTCGTCGGCGACGAACCAGGCGAACGGCACCCCGGCCTCCAGGGCCCGTCCGATCATGGCCGCTGCCTGCTGCGGTCGCGTGGTGAACTCCAGATCGGCGGGAATGCCCGCTTCGGCACACCGGTCCCGGTCACCAAACCATGAATGCTCCGGCACATACAATTCGCGGTCGATCAGGACACGATCACCGGATGGGTTTGCGTAGGCGAGGAACGTGCCGATCTGGCAGTTGTCTATGCGTCCCAGCGTGCCTGAGTACTGCCGTTGGACGCCGGCTGATTTCCGGCCCTTCTTCGCGAATCCCGTCGGGTCCGCGATCAGTACCCCGCGCGGGTCAGCGAAATGCTCCATCGCGTAGTCACGGACGAGATCACGTAGCCTATCGGCATCCCACGGCGTGAGGTTCAGGAACCGCTGGAGCGCCTTCGGCTCGTGCAGGCCGGCATGCTCGGCGATTGTCCACCCGTTCTTGCGCTCCAAAGGAGCAAGCAGGCCCCGCAGATATCGCACAGCATGGGCACGGGAATCCGTCCGGTAGAACAGCGGCTCAACTCGAGCGCAGATATCCTTAAACTCTGCATCCCACGCGGCGAGATCTTCTCTTGTTACCGCACCGTCAGGGAGATCAGCCTGCTTTGCGAGGGGTATGTCCACGCTTCCAACAATGGCACAGGTAGCAGCCGAGTTCACTAACCAACATCAAGATCTAGCCCTGTAGTACTAGGTGGCGTTCATGCAGGTCGCCGAGCAGGGTGCTAATGCCAGCGTCCTTACCGGTGGGGGGTTGCGCCGGTTGGGCCGGGCAGGTCGTAGAGGACTTCGCCTTTGTCGT
>CAWAJB010000025.1:0-377472 GCA_963782185.1 uncultured Actinomycetes bacterium | reverse complement strand
CCCCGTGCCCGTGGACGACCGCGGACCCGGTCTTCCACAAGATTTGTAGATCGAGGACTAGCGACCAGTTTTCCACGTAGCGCAAGTCGAGCCGGACTGCCTCATCCCAGGCCAGGTCCGAACGGCCGTTGACCTGCCAGAGCCCGGTGATCCCCGGCTTGACCGCCAGCCTGCGCCGCATGTGGTGGCCGTACTTGGCCGCCTCCGCGGGCAGCGCCGGGCGGGGGCCCACCAGGGACATGTGGCCGGCCAGCACGTTGAATAGCTGGGGCAGCTCATCCAGTGAATAGCGGCGCAGCCAGGTACCGACCCTCGTCACCCGGGGATCCCTGCGCATCTTGAACAGATAGGAGGCAGCCGCCTCGTTGAGAGAGGCCAGCTCCGCCTTCCGCTGCTCGGCGTCCACCACCATGGTGCGGAACTTCCACACCGAAAACGTGTCGCCATCCTTACCGACCCGGGTCTGCCGGAAGAAGACCGGGCCGTGGCCGTCCAGCTTGATGGCCAGCATGACCATCGCGAACAGCGGGGACAGCAGGGTCACCGCGGTCAGTGCCATGAACTTGTCGAACGCGGCCTTGAGTACCTGCTTGCCGCCCGCCAACTCCGGATGATCCATGTGTATCAGCGGCAAGCCGGCCACCGGGCGGATGGTGGTGCGCGGGCCCGCCACGTCCAGTAGCGCCGCCGCGACGCACATGTCAGTGCCGGTCTTCTCCAGATCCCAGGCCAGCTCGCGGAGCTTGATGCCGCTCATCTCCGGGCAGGACAGCACAGCGACCGTGTCCGCCCCGGCACGGCCGACCGCTTCAGGCACGTTGCCCAGGCCGCCGTAGACCGGAACCCCGGCGATCTCGTTCAGCATGGTTCCGCCCGCCAGGCATGCACCGACCACGGACAATCCGTGGTGGGTGCTGCGGCGCAGTTCGGCGATAAGATCGGCGACCGCGGACGCATGGCCGACCGCGACGACCCGGGCCATGCAGGCACCGGAGCTGCGCAGCTTGTGCAGCCGCTTGCGGAGGCGATACCGGGCGAGCAGGTCAAAGACCGTGGCGGACGGAAGAGCAAGCACGACGTAACCTCGGGCGAGGTCGAATTTCAACGCATACGAGATGAGGGCGATGCCCGCGGTCAGGCTCACGGCCGCATTGAGTATCTTGCGGAATTCATCGGAGCCCACTCCGATGAAGCGCGAATCGTAGCCCCCGGCCAGGGCGATCGAGGCGATCCACAGCACCGGCAGTGTGGTACTCAGCAGGAGGTACTCGGCGGACAGGTATCCCTGTCTGTCGAAGCGTATTTCGTAGGCGAGGAAACCTGCCGCGAGGGCGCAGAGAAAGTCAAGACTCGCAGCCCTCAGACGGTAGGCATTCGTCCACCCGGCAGCGGGACTGGCCCACCCAGCCTGGCTTCGGGGCCGGCCGTTCGCCATAGAGGCACTGCTGAACGTATCCCCCGACACGACCCCACCCCCCTTGCCCTGCCCGCCGGACCCGCTGGCGGGACATATGAGAGACGCGCGAGCAACTGGGACGGTTCACCCTCCACATGGAGAAAAGGAGCAGCACCGCCGAGAGGGTCATGTAGCCAGACAGCCACTTGACTGGTGAAATCGTGAACTCTGACTCCCAGGGGCACGGAACGCTTCCGGTACGGTGAACGAAGACGAAAGCCAGGGCGGGAGCGTCCCGGTCACCGGCCGCTGCTAGCCTGGCGGACCCGCTGCTACCCCAGCGGAGCTAGGCCGGGACCCCGCCGGAGGAACGCTGGGGCCGCGGTTCCGGGGGGGCGCGCTCATTCTCGGTATCAGGGGCAAGTTCACGCGCCCGGCCACACGCCGGGCCCGCTTCGCGCGCCGGCCACGGCGCGCGGTGGCCTCGGCCCTCCTGGCTGTGCTCCTCGTATTCGGCGCGGCTACCGCCCGGCTGATGGTGTGGCCGGCTCAGGGGATGCCGGCGCACGTCAGCGCCATCGTCGTGCTCGCCGGGCCAGGCGGCAGACTGGATAAGGCGCTGCAACTTGCCCGCGCGCAACGGGCGCGGGTGCTGGTCGTGTCGCGTGGCTACCGGGGGTATGGCAGCGTGTGCCCGCCGGACCCGCCGGGCGTCAGGCTGATCTGCTTCGAGCCGGATCCGGCGTCGACCCGCGGCGAGGCCGAGTCCGTCGGCCGCCTCGCCGGGCGGTACCACTGGCGGTCGATCGTCCTGGTCACCTCGCGGGCGCAGGACACCCGCGCCCGGATCCGGGTCGGCCGCTGCTTCGGCGGCCAGCTCTACGCGGTCGCGGTGCAACAGCCCTGGTACGACTGGCCTTACCAGATCGCTTACGAATGGGGCGCCACGTTCAAGGCGCTGGTCGTCCAGCGAGCCTGTTAGGGAGCGGCTGGGCTGCGCTCACCCAGCAGCGTCGTCGCGGCCGCCAGCGGCGGGGCGAGCCGGTCCCGTGAAGACATGGCCGCAACCGGCAGCGGCCACGGAATGGCCAGCTCAGGGTCGTCGAACGCAATGGACACGTCCTCGGCCGGGTCGTGGGGGCGGTCGATCCGATAGGAGACGTCCGCCGGGTCGGTGAGGGCCTGGAAGCCGTGGGCGCAGCCCGCCGGCACGTAGAGCGAAACCTGCGTGTCGCCCCGCAGATCGAAGCTTTCCCAGTTGCGGTAGGTCGGTGAGGCGGGCCGCAGATCCACCACGACGTCGAAGATCGCACCGTAGGAGCACCGTACGAGCTTCGCCTCACCGTCCCCGCGGCGGACGTGGAGGCCCCGGACCACACCGAGCGCGGTACGGGAGATGCTGTCCTGGGCAAACCCGGCTGGGTCGATCCCCGCGGCGCGCGTGATGTCTGCATCGAAGGTCCGGCTGAAGAAGCCCCGCTCGTCCACGTGCGGAGTCGGCTCGAACAACAGGGTTCCGGCGATACGCGGAACGGCGCGGACCTTCACGGGATATTCCTTCCGTAGGACGCGCGGGCGCGTGCGCCGGCCCGCGGCGAGGGCACGGTCATGCCGGTCCCTCCAGCCTGACGTTGTAGACGCTGGCCTGGAAGGTACCGGAGGTGTCCGGTGGCAGTCTGGTAAACCAGATGAGCAGATAGCGGGCGGTCACCGGCTGGCGGAGCCGGAGCAGGACCAAGCCGCCGACGCCGGTGGCGTGACTGACCGGCGGCAGGTCATTCAGCGAAGTCGCCACGGTCCCGGCGCGCAGCTGGACATCAGCCCCCCGGGCCCTGCCGAGCAAGAGCCGGACGCGGGTGACGGTCACCGCACGGCCCATATCCAGGAGCAGGCCCGTTCCGGGCTTTAGCTTCCCGAAGTTCGCGGTCCTGTACCACTCGGTAGTCCACGCCGTGGCCAGGCGGGTGTCGATGGCCAGGGGCGCCAGCTGGCTGTTCTCTGGGCCGGTGCCGTAGGGGTTGAACGGCTCGGCGCTGGCGGGGGTCAGTGCCTGCAAGGTGGCCTTGGGTCGGACCGGCTCGGTGACTGACTTACGCACATGCCCCTTTGCGGTGGCGGGTGCCTGGGCAACCGGGGACCCATGGGCTCTGGCCGGCTCGCGGATCAGCATCCAGCCCGCAGCCGCCGCAGCCGGGACGACAATAACCGCCGCGATAACCGCAACCCTGGCCACCACGGGCATCCGCGCCCGCCGGGATCGCTGCGCCCGGGATCTCGGTCTCGCAGGCGACCGGGTGGACGCGGCCGCCACCGCTCGGAGGTCAAGTGGGGCCGTGACCTCAGCCGACGGGGTGAGAGCTGGCCCGCGGATGGCGCGATGCCGCCCCGCCTGGCGGCCCGGCCCCGGCTGGTCCGGGCGGGCCCGGTCCGGGCGGGCCTGGTCGCCCGCGGGCATACGGCCGAACTCCCGCAGTCCCCCACGTAGCTGCCACCACCACAGGAGCGCGCCGATCCATGTCGCCACGGCGATGCCGTCTACTGACCCGGCGGCCCCTCCGACGACCGCGCCGATCAGGCCGCAGCCCAGGTAAGCGGCCGATGCCAGGAGCATGGCGCGCAAACTTCGCCGTGCCGCGCCCAGAGCGTGCAGGCCTGACGTCGCACCCGCGGAGGCGCACGCCCCCACGACGGAGATGGTCATCGGCAGCACCAGCGGGTAGGCGGGGCGCCATATCCGGCCCAGCAGCAGGTCCCCGAGTCCTCGCGGCAGCGCCACCATCAGCACGGCTCCCCAGGCCAGGCCCATGAGCGCGAGTACCGCGCTGACCAGCACGCAGTACAGCCGCAGATGGCGAGGGGAGCGGCGGAGAACCCGGGCGGCCTCCGGGACGGTGACGAGGGATATGCCCATGTAGATGACCAGGAACGGCCCCATCAGCGTGGTGGCGGCCTGGACGTAGCCCACAGCAGCGAGGCCGGCCACTATGCCGACACCGTAGAGTCGCAACTGCGAGGCGCCGCTGTTGGAGGTGTTCTCCGCGAGGTAGCGGGGCCCTAGATCGCGATGCTCCGAAAGCCAGCTCCGGGCCCTGGAGATCCGGGGCAGGACCCGCGCCTGCAGAGGTCCGGCGGCGGCGGCGACCGTGGCCGCCGCCCCCCAGGCGAGAACGAACGAGAACACGTTCGCGTGGCCCATCACCCGCAGGAATAGCAGGCCTGGAACGAGGGCCGACGCCCAGATCAGGTCGTTGAGGAAAGCCTGGCTGCCGCGCCCGAGCGCGAAGAACGAGTAGCGCCAGCTGTCCTGCAGCAAGAGCCCCGGCAGCGTCACCCCGAGCGCGACAAAAGCCAGCTGTGTCGTGCCGTTCAGGAACGCGGCCGCGACCAGCACGCCGCCGCCGGCGATCAGTCCCACGGCAGCGGCCGTCCCGGTGCAGCTTGCGACGGCACGCCGCCAGGCGGGAAGGTCCGTCCCGCTGAACCTGACCATCAGCGGGTCGGTGGACAGGCCACGTGAGGCGTTGAGCGCGACGGAATACGTCACGTAGACCAGGCTGAAGGCGCCAAACTGGGTAGCGCCAAGCACCTTGGCGACGTAGAGGGTCACGGCGAAGTTGGTCAGGCTGGATACCGCCTGGTCGGCGACCCCCCAGCCCAGGCGGCGGACCACCTGGGCTGGCAGCCGCCGCACGACCGCCGCCCTTGATCTCCCGAGCGCGCTCCCGACGTTGGTGCCCGCTTCAGCAGCCACGCGGGCCCCGCGGGATGGTGACCGTCACGGGCTGCCTGGGGCAGGTGGGAGCATCACCGGCTCTCTGGCCGGGCATGGGCGCGCGCCGACCGTCCCCATCAAGCCACGGTCCCCCGCGACCAGCATCTTCATGGCAAGCCCACCCCAGACTCGGTACGACAACTCGGCCATGGCAACCGGGCGACCACTCCGCAACCACGGGACCCGCGGCGATGCCCGGCTGATACATCCCCGACCCCGATGCGCATAACCGGCCGTGAGATGACATATGGCGGCCCGCCCATCATAACTCGGATAGCGAAGCCAGCGATTACACATTGGAATGACACCATCACTTTGAGTGAGTATTCATGGCCATTTCTGCGGCATGCGAGACCTCCAGCCGGATCGCGGTATCACGGCCGGCGCTCGGTGCTCCTATGCACATTGGCATCTAGCTGCGCCACGGTCCGGCGGGCCGGACCCGTGTGTGAGGTGAGGCGATGAAGGTTGCGGTGGTCGGGCTGGGCTATGTCGGGACGGTGACGGCCGCGTGCCTGGCTTCGCGCAGCCATGACGTCTGGGGTGTTGACGTTGACGCTGCGAAGGTGGGTGAGATCTGCGAGGGACGCAGCCCGGTGGCCGAGCCTGGGCTTGATGAGCTGGTTGGGCGGATGGTGGCGGGCGGCTCCTTGCATGCCACCACGTCATGCGCGCAGGCACTGGACCGGGCTGATGTGTCGCTGGTGTGTGTGGGGACACCGTCGTCGGCGCGTGGCGGGACCGACCTCTTTTATGTCCGGCGGGCGGTGGATGACATCACGGCGGCCCTGCGGGCCGGGACGCCGCCGGCGTCAGGCCAGCACAGCGTCGTTATCCGCAGCACTGTCCCGCCTGGCACCGTCGAGGAGGTAGTGATCCCGGCGCTCACGGACGGCCTGGCCGGCGCGCAGGTCACGGCCGGCGCGGGAATGTGCCCGGAGTTCCTGCGGGAGGGAACGGGGATCGCCGACTTCGCCGCGCCACCTTTCGTGGTGGTCGGGACCGCCGATCCCCGGGTCGCGGAAACGGTCACCACCTTGTTCGGTATGGCGGGGCAGCCGGCGCGTGTCGTGGACGTCCGGACCGCGGAGTCCCTGAAGTACGCGTGCAACGCCTTCCACGCCACCAAGGTCTCCTTCGTGAACGAGCTATCCCGGCTGCTGCGGCTGCTGGGCGTCGATTCCCGCGAGGTCATGTCCCTGTTCTGCGAGGACCGGGTCCTGAATATCTCGCCGGCTTACCTGCGACCGGGGTTCGCCTTCGGCGGGTCCTGCCTGCCCAAGGACCTGAGGTCGCTGCTGCACCTGGCCCGGGTGAACGGGGCGGACCTGCCGCTGCTGGCAGGCACGCTGGCCACGAACGAGCTCGTGGTCAGCGAGGTGGTGGACCGGGTGGTCGCCGCCGATACCCGTGCCGTGGCCCTGCTGGGGCTGAGCTTCAAGTCAGACACCGATGATCTGCGGGAAAGCCCGAATGTTGAGGTGGCTGAACGGCTGACCGGCAAGGGATTCGACGTGCGCATCTACGACCCAGTCGTCAACCCGGCCCGCCTGGTGGGCGCGAACCGCCGCTACGTCGAGTCCAGGCTGCCCCACCTGGAGCGGCTGCTCACCCGCGAGCCGGCGCAGGCGCTGCACGGAGCCGGGGTGGCCGTCGTCTCCTCACGCGACACCGCGGTCGTTGACGCACTGCTCACCACCCCGCCTCCCCGCCTGATCGACCTCAGCGGACGTCTCGGCAGCGACATCGAAGCGCTCCCCGGCTACGACGGACTCAGCTGGTGAGCCGCGTCCTCATCATTGTCCAGAATCTCCCGGTGCCCTTCGACCGGCGGGTGTGGCTCGAGTGCCAGGCGCTCGTTGCGGATGGTCACCAGGTCGCTGTGGTGTGTCCCAAGGGAGCCGGCGACCCGGGGTACGCGATCCTGGATACGGTCGAACTGTATAAGTACCGGCCGTACGCGCCCGGCGGCAGCAAAGCCGGGTTCATCGCCGAGTACGTGTACTCGTTCGCCGCGTCCGCGTGGGGCACCCTGCGGGCACGCCGACGGGGCCGGTTCAGAGTGCTCCAGGCCTGCAATCCCCCGGATATCTTCTGGCCGATCGCTCGGGTCCTGCGCGCGGTGGACGGCACCCGGTTCGTGTTCGACCACCACGACCTGTGCCCGGAACTCTACGAATCCCGGTTTCCCGACGGGCCGCGGCTGCCTTACCGCGGGCTACGCGCGCTCGAGCGGCGGACCCACCAGACCGCGGACCACGTGATCTCCACGAACGACTCCTACCGGGACATCGCGATCCGGCGCAGTGGCAAGTCGCCCTCGGCCGTCACCGTCGTCCGGACCGGTCCCGACCCCGATCTCCTGCGGCGGGGCCCGGAACAGGAGGAACTCCGCCGGGGCCGCCGGTTTCTCGCCGCCTACATCGGCGTCATGGGGCCGCAGGACGGCGTCGACATCGTCTTGCGGGCCGCCGACATCGTCGTGCACAAGCTCGGCCGCACTGATATCGCGTTCACGCTGATCGGCAGCGGCGACTGTTTCGACGAGCTGGTGGCCCTGCGTGATGAGCTGGATCTGGGCGACTACGTGGAGTTCACCGGCCGGGCGCCGGACGATCTCGTCCGGCGCATCATGTCCACCGCTGACGTCGGCCTGTCGCCCGACCCGAAGAACCCGCTCAACGACGTCTCAACCATGAACAAGACCATGGAGTACATGGCGTTCGAGCTGCCCGTACTGGCGTTCGACCTGCGGGAGACGCGCGTCTCGGCCGCCGAGGCCGGTGTTTACGTTACCCCCAACGACGTGCAGGAATACGCCAGCGCTCTGGTTGACCTCATGGATGACGAGCCGTGGCGGGCCCGCCTCGGCAAGCTCGGGCGCGCCCGGGTGGAAGAGCATCTGGCCTGGTGCCACCAGCGACGCGCCTACCTCGATGTATACCGGCGGCTGACCGACCGGGCCGGGACCTGAGATGTGCGGGATCGCTGGGTGCTACCAGCAGGCGGACGGCGCCAAGCTGGTGGACGTCATGAGTGACCGCATCGCCCACCGCGGGCCTGACTCCAGGGGGACATGGGCCAGCACCGGCCGCGGTCCGGCCGTGCAGCTTGGCTTCCGGCGCCTGTCGATCATCGACCTCAGCGCCCTGGCGGACCAGCCCCTGCGGCGCGACGGCATGACGCTCATCTACAACGGCGAGTTGTACAACTACAAGGACCTGCGTACTGAACTGGCGGCCGGCGGTGTCCGCTTCAGCACCAGCTCCGATACCGAGGTTGTGCTCGAAGCTTGGCGCCGCTGGGGGCCGGACGCGCTGCAGCGGTTCCGCGGCATGTTCGCCTTCGCGCTGTTCGATGAGGCCACCGGGGAACTCATCCTGGCCCGCGATCCGCTCGGCATCAAGCCGCTGTACTACCTTCCCCGGGGCAGCGGAGTGGTCTTTGCCTCCGAGCTGAAGGCCCTGGTATCCGCGGTCGGCTCAGAACTGCGGATGGAGCCCGGGGCGCTGGTCGCGTCGATGCTCTATTACTGGCTTCCGGAGCAGCGCTGCGCCATTGATGGTGTGCGCAAGCTGCCGCCCGGGTCGTGGGCGCGCTTCCGCCCCGGCGGCGGCTCTTCGCTGCAGCGCTACTGGCGGGTCGCGGACGTGGCCGCCGCGGCTGCCGCGGAGCCGCCCGCGGACCTGGGCGGCGTGATCGAGGAATCAGTCCTCGCTCACCTGGTCTCCGACGTCCCGGTGTCGAGTTTCCTGTCCGGGGGACTGGATTCCAGCATCATCACGGTCCTGGCGCACCGGGCCAATCCGGCCATCGACGCCTACACGATCGCCTTCCGGGCGCAAGACCAGCGGCTGGAGGCGATGCCCGACGACGCCGCCTACGCGCGTAAGGTCGCAGCCCGCTACGGCATCTCGCTCCACGAGATCGAGATCTCGCCCGACATCACCAGGATGCTGCCGCGGATAGTCGACGTCCTGGACGAGCCTATCGGCGACCCAGCAGCGATCAACACCCTGCTCATGTGCGACGCGGCCCGAGAGCGCGGCGTGAAGGTCGTGCTGTCCGGCATGGGCGCGGACGAATTGTTCGGCGGCTACCGGAAGCATCTGGCCTGTGTTCTGGCCAGCAAATACAGCCGGGTACCTGGCCCGGTCCGGGCGGCGGTCTCGACGGCCACCGGCCGGCTTCCGGTCGTCGCGGCCGGCCGCGGCCTGCGCTACGCACGATGGGCCAAGCGTTTCCTGACCTTCGCGGACCTGCCCGAGGAACCGCGCTTCCGGCGTAGTTACACGCTGTACGACGCGGACGAGCTCACCGCCCTGCTCAGTCCGGACCTGGCCGGGCACGTTGACGCGGTGCTGGCGGAGCACGCGGAGATCTACTCCGACAACGCGCTGGGCGACGAGGTCAACCGGATGTGCCTGGCCGACTCCCGGCTTTTCCTGCCCGGCCTGAACCTGGCCTACACCGACCGGGCCAGCATGGCCGCCTCGGTCGAGGTCCGCGTCCCGTTCGTTGATCCCTTGGTGGCCCGCGCCGCGTTCTCGGTACCGGGCCGTGACAAGATCCGCGGCCGGCAGGGCAAGGTCGCGCTGAAACGTGCCGCTGAGGCCTGGCTACCGAAGGAGATCGTGTACCGGCCGAAGGCCTCGTTCAGCGCGCCGCTCCGCGCCTGGGTACGCGATGACCTGAAGGACGTCATCCAGGACGTCCTGGTCCGCGGTGAACTGGTGGACTCGGGGATGCTCCGCCGCGGCGCGCTGTCGCAGCTCATCGCCGACGACCAGGCTGGCCGCGAGGACCGGTCCAAGCAGATCTGGCAGCTACTGACCCTGGAGCTGTGGTACCGCCACGCCCAGTCCATGGGCGTGGCGTCATGACAACCGACATGATGACTCGCGACCAGAGGGCGAGATGAAGCAGATAGCTCAGAACTACAAGTCGGGCGAACTCGCCGTGCTTGACGTGCCCGCCCCGGTCTGCAGGCCGGGTGGCGTGGTGGTGCAGTCGCTCTACTCGCTCATCTCGACGGGCACCGAGATGATGAAGGTGACCGAGGCCAAGATGTCCCTGATCGGCATGGCGCGGGCTCGCCCGGACCAGGTGCGCAAGGTCATGGACTCGGTGTCCCAGCAAGGGCTGATGACCACCTACAAGAAAGCCATGTCCAAGCTGGATTCCTACACGCCGCTGGGCTACTCACTGTGCGGTGTGGTCACCAAGGTGGGCCAGGGTGCCTCAGAATTCCACGTGGGCCAGCTGGTCGCGGCGGCGGGCAACGAGTATGCGCTGCACGCGGAGTACAACTGGATCCCGGTCAATATGTGCGTCGCGGTACCGCGGGACGTCGCGCCTGAGCATGCGGCCTTCTCGACGGTGGGGGCCATCGCCATGCAGGGGGTGCGGCAGGCCGAGGTCCAGCTGGGCGAGACCGCGTGCGTCATCGGCCTGGGACTCGTCGGCCAGCTGGCCGTCCGGCTCCTGGTTGCGGCGGGGGTCCGGGTGGTCGGCCTGGACCTGAACGGCGATCGCTGCCAGCTAGCCGAACGGGCGGGTGCGGTGCGCTGTGGCTCCCCTGACGGTGAGGGCCTGGCCGCCGTGGAGCAGGCGCTCACCGAGATGACCGGCGGCCGGGGCGCCGACCATGTGCTGCTGACCGCGGGCGGGCACTCCAACGGCCCGGTCGAGATCGCCGCCAAGCTGGCCCGGGACCGGGCCCGGGTGGTGGACATCGGCAAGACGCGCCTGGACCTGCCCTGGAACGCGTACTACGACAAGGAGCTGGACATCCGGTTCTCCCGGTCCTACGGGCCCGGCCGGTATGACCAGCGCTACGAGCTCGAGGGCATCGACTACCCCGCCGGGTACGTCCGGTGGACCGAGCGGCGCAACCTCGAATGCTTCCTGGACCTTCTCGCGCACAAGGACATCGAGGTCGAATCGCTGATCACCGGGACCTTCCCGATCGGGGACGCGACCGCTGTCTACGGCGACCTGGCGGCAGGCACGCTGCCCGCCGTGGGTGTGCTGCTGGAGTACCCGAAGCCAGATACCCGCACCGGGCCGCCCGCCACGAGCCGGGTGGTCTCCGGCGGCCCGGGCTCAGCGCCGCGCGCGGCCAAACAGGGCCAGCTGGCGGTTGGGTTCATCGGGGCCGGTAACTACGCCACCTCGATGCTGCTGCCGCACCTGGCCGGGAACCCTGCCGTCCAGCTCAGCCACGTGGCGACCACCAGGTCGCTGTCGGCCGTCAACGCGCAGAAGCGCTTCGGCTTCACCACCGCATCGACCAGTGCTGACGCCGTGCTGGAGGACACGTCGCTAGACGTGATCTTCATCGCGACGAGGCATCACACCCACGCGGACCTGGTGTGCCGGGCTCTGGAGACCGGCAAGACGGTCTTCGTGGAGAAGCCGCTGGCGCTCACCCGGGACGAGATCGGGCGGATCCTGGACGTCGTGGAGAAGACGGGACACGACCGTCTGATGGTGGGGTTCAACCGGCGCTTCGCGCCGCTGCTGGCTGACATGCGGGCGCGGTTCGGCCCGCAGGCCGCCGAGTCGAGCACGCGTTACCTGGTCAACGCCGGGCAGCTGGACGCGGGCAGCTGGTATCTCAACGAGGAACTCGAAGGGTCCCGGTTCACCGGCGAAGGCGGCCACTTCATCGACACGCTCAGCTGGTGGGCGGACAGCCTCCCTGAGGAGGTCTACGCCGCTTCCGGGACCGATCCCGATGACATCCAGGCCGTCGTGCGCTTCGCCAACGGAGCGACCGGGACCATTAGCTACCTCACCAGCGGGAACTCACGCTTCCCCAAAGAGACGCTGGACGCCGGCTCTGGCGGCTGCAGCGCCCGGCTCGACAACTTCACCCAGGCCAGCGTGTGGACCGGGCGCAAGCGCCGCACCAGCAAGGCCCGCGGAGGCCCGGACAAGGGGCAGCGGGCGCAGCTCGCATCCTTCATCGAGGCTGTCCAGGCCGGCGCGCCGATGCCGGTCTCGCTCGATTCACTGGCCGCCACCACGCTGGCCACGATCGCGGTAGCGGAGAGCCGGGTCAGCGGCCGTCCGGAGCGGGTATGAGTGGGGCCGCCACCTCGCGGGTGGCCTGGTACGCCCGGCGGGCAGCGCGGATGTCACCGGCCGAGGTGGCCTGGCGCGCCCGGGATCAGGCCAGGCGGGCCGCCTGGTCCCGTCGGCAGGTACGGCGTGACCAGCTCGCGGGGCTGAGCCCGCTCCCCCCCGCCGAGCGCCGCTTCACGGCCACCCTGCCACCGGACGCCATGACGAGGGTGCCCCCTGGCGCACGGTCGGCCGTCCTGGCCTCCGCGGCCCAGCTGCTGGACGGCAGCTGGGACGTACTCGGCGTCACCCGGACCGACCTGGCCAGGCCCGACTGGTTCCTCGATCCGGTCACCGGCCGCCGGTCACCGGCCGACCGGTACGCCTTCCGGGTCAACCACCGCTCCGAGGAGCAGACGGGCAACGTCAAGCAGGTGTGGGAAGTCTCCCGGCTGCACCACCTGACCCTGCTGGCCAGTGCGTGGTTCCTCAGCCACGACGAGCGGTACGCCGAGCGGGTAGCCGACCAGCTCCGCTCGTGGTGGCGGGAGAACCCTTTTCTCTCCGGCATCCACTGGACGAGCGGCATCGAGGCCGGCATCCGACTGATCAGCATGGCCTGGATCCGGCGCCTTCTGGCGGACTGGCCCGGCGTGGCCGACCTTTTCGAACGCGACGACCTCGCGGTCCGGCAGGTCCGCTGGCACCAGCAGTACCTCGCGGCGTTCCGCAGCCGCGGCTCATCGGCGAACAACCACGTCATCGCCGAAGCGGCCGGGCAGCTCGTGGCCAGCTGCGCCTTCCCCTGGTTCCCGGAGAGCGGGCGGTGGCGGCGGGCGTCCGCGCACCTGCTCGAACGCGAGGTGATCCGCAACACCTTCCCGTCGGGTGTCGGCCGAGAGCTCGCCTCCGACTACCAGTGCTTCGTCGCCGAGCTTGGCCTGGTGGCCGCCGTCGAAGCGGGAGCCAGCGGATTCCCGATCGGGTTGGCCGCCTGGGCGCGGCTGTGCGCGATGGTGGACAGTGCCGCCGCGCTGCTCGACGAACGGCTGCAGCCACCCCGCCAGGGTGACGGCGACGAAGGCCGCGCGCTGCTGCTGGACGCCCCGGCCCGGGATAGCTGGCGGTCACTGCTGGCGGTCGGCGGGGCGGTGTTCGGCCGGCTGGACTGGTGGCCGGCGGCCGGGACCGACGTCGGCAGCTCACTCATGGGCGCGCTGGCCGGGACACCGCGGCAGGTGGCGAGCCGGCCGGTCAGGCGGCCCTGGCGCTTCCCCGACGCTGGCCTCACCCTGCTACGCACCCCGCCAGCTGAGCGTCCCGAGATCTGGTGCCGCTGCGACGGCGGCCCCCATGGCTACCTGAGCATCGCCGCGCACGCGCACGCCGATGCGCTGTCGGTCGAGGTCCGCGCCGGCGGCGTGGACATCCTCGCCGATCCCGGCACGTACTGTTACCACGGCGAGCCCGCCTGGCGGTCCTATTTCCGGTCAACTATCGCGCACAACACCGCCGAGATTGGCGGACGGAGCCAGTCCACCGAAGGCGGCCCGTTTCTCTGGCTGCGGCATGCCGGGGCCGAGGAGACCGACGTCCGCGAAGTTGGCGACATCATCAGCTGGACCGCGGAACATGCCGGCTACGACACCCTCGACCCGCCGGCCCGGCACCGCCGCACCGTCCGGCTGGACCGGGCCCTGCGCAGTATCGAGATCAGCGACGAGATCAGCGGTGGTCACGAGGTGCGGCTGGCCTTCCACCTAGGCCCGGAAGTGGCGGCAGAACTCGATACGGCCAGCGCGATCCTGCGCTGGCCAGACGCCGCCACTCCCGGCGCGGCGCTGCTGGAGCTGCCCGGTGGCCTGCGGTGGAGCCTGCACCGTGGCGAGACCGACCCGATTCTCGGCTGGTACTCGGGCGGTCTCGGCCGCCGCGTCCCAGCCGTGACCCTGCTCGGTGTCGGGCTGAGCGTGCCCGGAGAGCCGTTCACGACGCGGCTGGAATTTACCGGTGCCGAACCACCAGAAGAATCCTCATTGGTCCAACCAGCCGTATCATTGGCCGTATCTGACGTCTTGGCGCGGGAATTGCCGTGAATTCTAGCGGAGGCCGGATGAGCGAGCAGGCGTTGGATCTGCGCCGGGCCGCGAGGGTGGTGTGGCGGCATAAGGTCATCCTGGGCGTGGCGGTGCTGCTGGGCCTTTTTGCGGGTGCCGCCGTGGGCGTGCTGAATCCGCCCATGCTCACCAGCAAGACACTCGTGCTGCTCCCGCCCTCGGCGAGCAAGTACATCCGGACCCAGGTGGTCATCGCGGGGAGTAATCCGGTGATGGTGGGGGCGGCGGGCCGGGTGCAGCCGCCGGTGCCGCTGGCAGCGCTGCGGAGCCGGGTGCAGGTGACCAGCCCGAGCCCGCAGATCATCTCGATCAGTGGCAGCGGAACGACCGCGGCGCAGGCACAGTCGGTCGCCAACGCCGTCGCCCGCTCCTACATCGCGTACCTCAGATCCACCACCAGCCCGGGCGTCCGGGAGCAGGCGCATGTCCTGGAGCCGGCGACGCCGGGGGCGGGGACGCCGGCGGTGGTCCGGCTGGTGGTGGCGGGGGTTCTGGGGGCGCTGGCGGGCCTGCTGGCCGGTGTGGTGGTGGCGCTGGCGGTCAGCCGGGGAGACCGGCGGCTGCGTGAGCGTGACGAGATCGCCGATGCGATCGGGGTCCCGGTGCTGGCGTCGGTCCCGGCCGGGCGTCCTGGTGACGCCGCGGGCTGGGTGCGGCTGCTGGAGGACTACGAGCCGGCGGCGGTGCAGGCGTGGGGACTGCGGAAGGCGCTGCATCATCTGGGCGTGATGGAGGCCCGGGGCCCGGGTGTGTCGGTGGCTGTCGTGTCGCTGTCGTCAGACCGCCAGGCGCTGGCGCTGGGCCCGCAGCTGGCCGCGTACGGGGCATCGCTGGGTATCCCCACGGTGTTCGTGCTGGGCCCGCAGCAGGATGAGAATGCCACCGCGATGCTGCGTACCGCGTGCTCGGGGCCGCCGGAAGCCCGGTCGTGGCGGTCGGGGCGGCTGCGGGCCGGGGTGCGCGGCCGTGACGCCAAGCCGCCCGAGGCGCCGCTGACCGTGGTCACCTGTGTCGTCGATGCCCAGGAGCCCCGGGTCGCGGACACGATGCGGGCCAGCGTGACGGTGCTGGCCGTGTCGGCCGGCGCAGCGACCGCCGAGCAGCTGGCCCGGGTGGCGGTCAGCGCGGCCAGTGACGGCCGCCAGATCACCGGGATCCTGGTCGCCAACCCCGACCCCGCCGACCACACCACCGGCCGCCTCCCCCAGCCGGTGCCGCCAGGGAACCGGCGACGACCGACCCGCCTGACCGGCACGACATCGGAGAATTCATTGTGAGTGACGGCGACCGGACCGTGGGGGGATCCGCGGACGCCCCCACGGTCCGCTTCCCGGCCCCTGACGTGCCCGGGCAGGTTCCTGTCTTCGACGGGTTGGCCGCTGCTGACCCGCCCGGCGAGGAATACTCCGCCGGGCTGCCCGGGTGGGGTTTCATCGCCGCTGCCGGACGGCGCAGCGTCCGATTCTTGGCGGCGGCCGCCGTGGTCGGCATGATCCTCGGCCTCGGCCTCTATCTCCAGCACCGGTCCTACCAGGCATCAACGTCGGTCGTGCTGGTGCCCAATCCCGCTGAGCTGCCCACCGACGCGATTCTCACGGACATCGCACTGGCGCAGAGCCGCACCGTCGCCCAGCGCGCCGAGCATCAGCTGGGCCTGCAGGAGAACGCCATCAGTTTCCTCGGTACCTACAAGGTCACAGCGGTCACCGACCGGGTGCTTCAGATCACGGCAAGCGGACCATCGGACACCGCGGCGGTGGCCCGGGCGCGGGCCGTGGCCGGGTCGTTCCTGGCGGTCCGGGCCCAGCAGCTGGAAGCGCAGCAGCACCAGGAGATCACGGCGCTGCAGTCGGAGGTCACCCAGGCTAAGCAGCAGATCAGCACGCTGAGCACGGAGATCAACCGGCTCGGCACCCAGCCTGCCACGCCTGCGCAGCAGGCCAGGCTGACCGCGCTGCGCGCCCAGAGCACCCAGGCACAAACCCAGTTGCAGGCCCTTCAGCAGGCGATCACCGGCAACCAGGTAAATGTCCGCCTGAGCACGACGCAGCTGGTGCAGGGCAGCCAGGTTCTCGATGCCGCTACCCCGGCGCAGTCGTCGCACGTCAAGCACGCCGCCCTTTACATCGGCATGGGCCTGATCGCGGGGCTGGCGGTGGGTCTGGGGTTGGTGGTGGTGCGGGCGCTGGTGTCTGACCGGCTGCGGCGCCGTGATGATGTGGCGCATGCACTGGGTGTGCCGGTCCGGCTGAGTGTGGGCCCGGTGCGGGTGTCGCGCTGGCTGCCGGGGCGCAGCGGGCTGGCGGGGGCGCGGCGTCCGGGTGTGCAGCGCATCGCGGTGCATCTGCGGGATGCGCTGCCGCGGCGGGGCAGGCGGCCTGCGGCGCTGGCGGTGCTGGCCGTGGATGATCTGCCGGTGGCGGCCTTGTCTGTGGTGGCGGCGGCGCTGTCGTGCGTGCGGGAGGGTCTGCAGGTGGTGCTGGCGGACTTGTGCCCGGGGGCTCCGGCGGCGCGGCTGCTGGGGGTGCGGGAGCCGGGGACCGGCGCGGTCAGCGTGGAGGGCGGGCAGCTGGTGGTCGTGGTCCCTGGCCAGGACGACGTGGGGCCAGCCGGGCCGTTGCGTCCTGCGTCCGCGTCGGCTAGGGGCCGGCCCCGGAGGTGGTCCGGGCCTGTGGTCCGGCGGAGGTGTTGTTCACGCTGGCGCAGCTGGATCCGGCGCTCGGCGGGGAGCACCTGGCTACCTGGGCCAGTGGCGCGGTGGCGGTGGTGACCGCCGGGCGGTCGTCGTGGGCGAAGATCCACGCTGTGGGGGAGATGGCCCGGCTCGCCGGGACGCCCCTGGTCTCGGCCGTGCTCGTCGGGGCGGACAAGACCGACGAGAGCCTCGGCGCTGCCCCCCCAGCTGGGCCCGCCCAGGCCGGGCCCAGCACCCTCCCGGTCCCCCCGGCTCCGGCAGACCCGGCGATACGGATCACCAGCCTATGAGCCTGTCCGTCGTTGCCCGTCCCCGCCCTGGCGCGCCGCCGGCGGATCGCGCGGCAGCGCTGGAACGCTCGAGACGCATCCGGGTGGGCCTGGTCTGGGGCCTGCTCTTCCTCAACGTCCTGACGTTTGCCGCCGGGACCTGGAACGGGCTGCCGCTGATCATCCCGATCCCGTCGGTGATCGGGAAACTGATCACTCAGGGCTCCATGCCGGCGGCCCTGCTGCTGGCCCTCACGGTGAACCGCCGGGTGAGCATCCGCCCGAACGTTTTCCTCTGCTTGCTGACCCTGCTGGTCATCGAGGCCCTGGTGTCCGGCCTGCACCCGCTGGGTCACGTGATCGGGACGCTGTACCGGACCTTCCGCCTGGCGGGGTTCGTCGCCACGCTCTGGTTGCTGACCCCGTGGTGGGGCCGGCGGGACATGCTCCTGGTCAAGTGCCAGCTCGCGGCGCTCGGCGTGGTGCTCGGCTCGGTTCTGGTGGGCTTGCTGATCTCGCCTGGCCGGGCCCTCGCCCAGGGCAGGCTTTCCGGCACGTTCTGGCCGATCCCGCCCACGCAGGTCGCAGACTTCGCAGCGGTGACCCTCGGTCTACTCACCCTGCTCTGGCTGTGCGGCCAGATACGCGGCCGCGTCGCCCTGCTCACCATTCCCCTCTGCGCGCTCACCCTCCTGCTGACGCATACCAGGACCGAGCTGATCGCGATGCTGGCGGGCATCATGGTGGGCGGGCTGAGTGTGTTCCTGGCCAGTGCCCGGGTGCGCAAGACGTTCATGACAGCGGGCCTCGCGGTGTCGACCACCGTCATCATCTTCGGCGGCGTACTCACCACCTGGCTGGCCCGCGGCGAGAACTCGCGTGAGCTGACCAGCCTGACCGGCCGCACCACCGTCTGGGGTGCCGTGCTGAGCGCGCCGCGCGACCAGTTCCAGGTGCTCTTCGGTTACGGCCTGTCGAACAAGGCCTTCAACGGCCTCCCCATCGACAGCAACTGGCTCGCCGCCTATCTGGACCTCGGCATCATCGGGGTGACGCTATCCGCGATGATGCTGCTGTTCGTCCTGGTGAGCGCCTACTTCCAGCCGCGGGGCGCGGCCCGGGCCCTCGCGCTGTTCATCGTCACGTACCTCATCATCACCTCACTGACCGAGACCGGACTCAGCGATGCCTCGGCCTACCTGCTTGAACTCACCCTGGCCGCATCGTTGCTAGTCCCACCGGCGGGCCGGAGGCCGGGATGAAGATGGTGCTGGTCCACAACCGCTACCGTTCGGCCGCGCCGAGCGGGGAGAACCGGGTCTTCGACCAGGAAGGTGAGGCGCTGGCCGCGGCCGGTCACGAGGTCATCCGGCTCGAGCAGCACAGCGATGAGATAGAGCATTGGTCACGGGCGAAGAAGGCCTCGCTGCCAGCCCGGACGCTCTGGAGCCGGGAGTCACACCGGGCCTTGGTCGCGGTCCTGCGCGAGCACCAGCCCGACGTGGTCCACGTGCACAACACGTTTCCCCTGCTGAGCCCGGCTGTGCTGTACGCCTGCCGCACCTCGGCGGTCCCGGTCGTGGCCACCGTGCACAACTACAAGCTCGCGTGTGCCAGCGGAGACTTCTTCCGGCAGGGCGCTGTCTGCCATCGCTGCGCGCGTGGGCTGCCCGTCCCGGCGGTGCTGCGCGGCTGCTACCGGGCGTCCCGCCTGGCCACGGCGCCGGTGGCGCTGAGTATGACCGTGCACCGCCCGGCCTGGCGCTCGCTGGTGTCCGCGTATGTGTTCATCTCCGCGTCTCAGCGGGATCTGCTCAGCGGACTGGGCCTGGCCCATGACCGGATCTTCGTGCGGCACAATCTGATCCCCCACCGGGAGGTTCCCGCGGGGGCACGTGAGCCGATCGTGGTCTACGCCGGACGACTGGACGAGGCCAAGGGCCTGCGCCTGCTGATGATGGCGTGGGACCGCTACCGCAGCGGGGCAGGCACCCCCGGGCTGAGCCTGGTCATCGCCGGCACCGGCCCGCTCCAGGACGAAGTGGCCGCCTGGGCGCAGAGCCGTCCATCGGTCCAGATGCTGGGCCAGGTGGACGCTAGCCGCTGTGCCCGCGTGATGTCCCGGGCACGGGCGGTACTGGTGCCGTCTGTCTGGGAGGAGACGTTCGGCCTGGTCGCCGTCGAGGCCATGGCGATGGGTACTCCAGCCATCGCGGCCGGGCATGCCTCGTTCCTGGAATTGATCAGCCCCGGAGTCAACGGTGTCCTGGTCCAGCCAGGTGACCCCGTGGCGCTGGCGCTGGCCATTGAGGAGGCCGAGGTGCGGCCCGAGCGCTACGAGGCTCTCGGCGAGCAAGCCCGGAAGACCTACGAGCAGCGATTCGATCCGCAGGCCAGCATCGAGCACCTGCTCGAGATTTACCGTTTCGCGATCGCCCACCCGGTATGGCGCGCCGCCAGTCCCGGAGCCCAGTGAGCGCGGCAGCATCGCGGCGGCCGTGGCCGGAGCCGGGGCGGCAGCCGGGAAAGGACCTGAATCACCGCCTGGAAGGCGGCTTGACCTGTTGGGGGAAATTGTGACCATGCAAACGAGAATCCGGCGTCACCTGGCCAGTTCCCCGGTGGCCCGGGGAGCGGCGCTGCCATTGCGCACCATGGCCGTGGCGCGTTATGACGCCCGGGTCATCGGACGATCGGTCAGCTGGCTGGTGCGCAGCCGCGAGACCACGAACTACACCTATGACCTGGATCCGCTCAACCGGGATCAGCTCTGCTGGTTCGTCTCCACGGTCACCGGCGCCGGTATCGGGCACGTGCGGGACTGGGCGGCGGAACTGGAGCACGACCAGGGCCTCATCGAGCACCTGACCCGGCGGCTCGCGTCCAATCCCCGGTGGAGGATATGCGCGCAGGAGCCGCACTGGGCCCGGCGGTTCGGGTGGTACGCGTTTGTCCGGGCCACCCAGCCTGACCGCGTGGTGGAAACCGGCACCCACCTTGGCCTTGGCTCCTGCGTGATCGCTGCGGCACTTCTCCGTAACGGGCACGGGCAGCTCACGACGATCGACATCGACGCGGAAGCCGGGTATTTGATCCGGGACCCCTACGCCAGCGTCATCGACCGCCGTACCGGCAACTCCGTCGAGGTGCTGGCCGACATGAACGACGTCGAACTGTTCCTTCACGACAGCCTGCACACCTACGAATATGAGAGCAGTGAGCTCAAGGCGGTCGAGCCGAACCTGCGGCCCGGGGCCATCATCCTGTCGGACAACGCCCACGATTCCGCGGCCCTGTCGGACTGGGCCGAGCGGACAGGCCGTCACTACCTGTTTTTCAAGGAGAGCCCCGTCAACCACTGGTGGCCGGGCGACGGGATCGGGGCGGCCTGGGGAAACCCGGCTAGGGCAGGCAATGGCCAGGGCACCTGAGGTGCGGCAGCGGCCCGCTGGTCGCCTGGCGCTTACATGGGCACGGGTCCCGTTCGTTGCCCCGCTCATTGCCCTGGTCGTCGCCCTGGCCTCGTGCAGCGCCGGCGAGGCGACCAGCCCGTCCGCGCCGCCGGCCGGCCGGGCTAACCTCGGCGTCGCCGCCAGCGCCGCACCCCTGGCGGCCCGGATTTGCGGTCATCCCATCCTCGATTCCCCGTATAGATACGACGGCAAGGCAGGGACGTACCCGAGCGGTAAGCCCGGGCTGCCCACGTACGGCACGCCCCACTCGGATTTCCCGAAAGCCACGGCGGGCGTCGTGCTCCCGGCCGGCAAACATAGTTACGCCTCGTATCAGCTCGCCCCGCACACCGTCTATTACCTGCTGCCCGGTATTCACATCGGCTCTTTCCAGGCCAGCAAGAATGATGCCTTCGTGGGCGGCCGGTCACACGGCAAGTCATCGGTCGTATCGGGCGAATATTCCGGGTATCCCTGGGCCATCGACTCGAACTATTCCAATGGGAACCAGCCCGGCGTGACCATCGAGTACCTGACTATCGAGAAATTCCAGCCCCGAGGGGACGCTGCGGCAGTCAATCAGAGTTCCAACACAGGCTGGACGCTCCGGTACAACACCATCAGGCTCAACGTGCCCGGCGCCGGGGTGATCGCCGGTGCGGATAACACGCTCAAAGGCAACTGCCTGACCCTGAACGGGCAGTACGGTTTCCAATCCTCGGGGGTCGCCTCCTGGGGCCGCGACTCGCTGACCAGCGGCCCCTACAACATCACGATCGCCGACAACGAGATCAGCTACAACGACACCTGCGACTTCGAGGGACTGTTCAGCAATAAGGCCCTCGGGTGGTCGAAGCACAACCCGGTGCCACCGCAGTACCGGAACCCGCACTGCGTCGCCTCGTTCAGGGACGGAAACCAGGGCGGCTTCAAGCTCTGGCAGACGGACGGCGTCACCATCCGGGGAAACTTCATCCACAATAACTGGGGACCGGGTATCTGGGCCGACACAGACAACGCCAACACCACATATGTCGGCAACACAATCATGAATAACGACGGCCAGGCGATCATCGAGGAGATCTCGTACAATTTCTCGATAACCGGCAACTACCTGGCCAACAATGGATGGGCGGTCGGCCTGAGCAACCCCGGGTTCCCGACTCCGGCCATCTATGTCAGTCAGAGCGGCAGCGATACCGCCTTTGGCGGGGTGCCAGCCTGCCCGGAAGCCTCATGCTCCCGGCAGCCCGCTTACCAGCACAGGTCTGTGATCAGCGGGAATACCCTGGTCAACAACGGGGGCAACATTTTCCTGTGGCAGAACTCCGATCGCTTCTGCTCAGCAGGTTTCGACGCCGTCTGCACACTCGTCGGTCAGGGCCACCCGCGGCCGTTCACCAAGGCTACATGCAAGTCCAACCTGCGCACAGCGTCCATTAACACCACCACCTATGCCCCCGCGCGCACCGGATCGCCCGCGGCGGACTGGTGGAATGGCTGCGGATGGTGGTCCGCGAACGTCAGCGTCTCACGCAACGCCATCTACTTCAATCCGGCGGCCATCACGCACTGCAGCCAGCGCGACTGGCCAGCATGCGGCGCAGGCGGCATGTTCGCCGAGTACGGCGTGGCCCCGCCTTACAATCAGCCGGCGGGCTGGGCCGTGCTCAGCCAGGTCACCTTCTTCTCGCACAATGCCTGGTCCGGCAATGCCTATCACGGCCCGTCCACCTTCTACGCCTGGAACCAGGGGAACCAGGTCGGCTGGGCTGACTGGACCGGCGTGGTGTCGAAGGGCGACAAGTGCAGCACCCTCGGCGAGCGCCAGAGCGGTCAGTGCCGCGGCCCGTTCGGGCAGGACTCGGGCAGCATCTATCGCAGCCAGGCCGGCTCCGCTCCATCACCCTCCGCCGCCGTCTCCGGCGGCTGACCCCACCTGCCATCGGAGGGCCGGCGGCGGAGGCGGCCGGCGGTCAGGCTTCGCTGCGGGCCGGCGCCGGAACCGGCCCGGCCTGGGCGGGCCCGGCTGGGGGGGCAGCGCCGAGGCTCTCGTCGGTCTTGTCCGCCCCGACGAGCACGGCCGAGACCAGGGGCGTCCCGGCGAGCCGGGCCATCTCCCCCACAGCGTGGATCTTCGCCCACGACGACCGCCCGGCGGTCACCACCGCCACCGCGCCACTGGCCCAGGTAGCCAGGTGCTCCCCGCCGAGCGCCGGATCCAGCTGCGCCAGCGTGAACAACACCTCCGCCGGACCACAGGCCCGGACCACCTCCGGGGCCGGCCCCCTAGCCGACGCGGACGCAGGACGCAACGGCCCGGCTGGCCCCACGTCGTCCTGGCCAGGGACCACGACCACCAGCTGCCCGCCCTCCACGCTGACCGCGCCGGTCCCCGGCTCCCGCACCCCCAGCAGCCGCGCCGCCGGAGCCCCCGGGCACAAGTCCGCCAGCACCACCTGCAGACCCTCCCGCACGCACGACAGCGCCGCCGCCACCACAGACAAGGCCGCCACCGGCAGATCATCCACGGCCAGCACCGCCAGCGCCGCAGGCCGCCTGCCCCGCCGCGGCAGCGCATCCCGCAGATGCACCGCGATGCGCTGCACACCCGGACGCCGCGCCCCCGCCAGCCCGCTGCGCCCCGGCAGCCAGCGCGACACCCGCACCGGGCCCACACTCAGCCGGACCGGCACACCCAGTGCATGCGCCACATCATCACGGCGCCGCAGCCGGTCAGACACCAGCGCCCGCACCACCACCAACCCCAGACCCACCGCCAGCCCCGCGATCAGGCCCATGCCCGCATAGAGCATGGCGATCAGCAGGCCAGGCGTGAGAAATCTGTGCGCGTGGGTGATCGGGGCAGGCGGGTCGAGGACGGCGCTGCCCCCCACCTCCGTGGCCGTGGTCACCTGATAATCGATGGCGCCCACCTGCAACGCGCCTAGTACCCTGTTCGCGGACCGGCTCTGCGCCTCCAGGTGCTTCAGCCGGGCACGCTGTGCGGCGGACCGTGGCTGAGCGAGCGCCGTCACGACCTGGCCGGCCAGGGAGTCGACATGCGCTTGGGCCCGGGTAATCAGCGGGCCGAAGGCGTTCAGGACGAGCTGTTGCTGCGCCCGAAGCTTCTGGGCCCGGTATGCCAGGAACGCGCTGGCGACGGCACGTGCCCGGGCCACCGCCGCAGTGCCCGATGGCGCACCGACCGTGATCATGAGCACCCGGTCGGTGAGTTCCGACACCGTATAGGCGGCCAGAAAGCTGCTGACGCTCTGCTTGAGGCCCAATTCCTGTACGGCGCGCTGGGCCACGGCCCGGCTCTGCGCCAGGGTCAGGTCGGTGAGGATCGCCGCCTGGGGCTGATCGTTTGGGTTGTGAGTGAGCAGGATCGTGGTGGACGCCTGGACGGCGGGCGGGAGCGCCACGCTCAGGCCGAGGCCGGTGACCACCCCCAGCAGGGCGATGGCGGCCCAGACGGGGGCACCGCGGCGCATGATTGCGGCGATGAAACGCCCGCTGGGAAGGCCGGCGGAGTAATCGTCGCCAGGCGGCTCAGTGGTGGAGCCGGCCCGGGGCCGCTGGATCACACCGCCGCCGGCTTCCCTGGGCACCGTCACCACCTCTTTTCGGAGAGCGCACTGACCAGCGACGGCAACCCGCGCCGGGCCGGCTGGGGGAGGCGGCCGGTGGTGTGGTCGGCGGGGTCGGGGTTGGCGACCAGGATCCCGGTGATCTGGCGGCCGTCACTGGCCGCGCTGACCGCCACCCGGGCCAGCTGCTCGGCGGTCGCTGCGCCGGCCGACACGGCCAGCACCGTCACGCTGGCCCGCATCGTGTCCGCGACCCGGGGCTCCTGGGCATCGACGACACAGGTGACCACGGTCAGCGGCGCCTCGGGCGGCTTGGCGTCACGGCCGCGCACCCCGGCCCGCAGCCGCCCCGACCGCCACGACCGGGCTTCCGGCGGCCCCGAGCACGCGGTACGCAGCATCGCGGTGGCATTCTCATCCTGCTGCGGGCCCAGCACGAACACCGTGGGGATACCCAGCGATGCCCCGTACGCGGCCAGCTGCGGGCCCAGCGCCAGCGCCTGGCGGTCTGACGACAGCGACACGACAGCCACCGACACACCCGGGCCCCGGGCCTCCATCACGCCCAGATGATGCAGCGCCTTCCGCAGTCCCCACGCCTGCACCGCCGCCGGCTCGTAGTCCTCCAGCAGCCGCACCCAGCCCGCGGCGTCACCAGGACGCCCGGCCGGGACCGACGCCAGCACCGGGACCCCGATCGCATCGGCGATCTCGTCACG
Organism: uncultured Actinomycetes bacterium; assembly: GCA_963782185.1. GTDB lineage: Bacteria > Actinomycetota > Actinomycetes > Streptosporangiales > Streptosporangiaceae > RYN-230. Next base: position 352,391 of record CAWAJB010000025.1, on the reverse strand, counting down.
CTCACGCAGCCGCCGGTCTCCCCGGCTGACCGCCAGCGCCACCACCACACCGGCCAGCAGGCCCGCCAGCGCCCCCAGAACCCCCGCCACCACCAGCCGGACCACCGCCGGCGTCCCCGCCCCCGGCGTCGCCGGCTCCGCTATCAGCGGGTGGGGGCTGCCCGGCGAGGTGAGGTACGCGATGTAGGAGCGGGCGACGGCGTTGGCGACCGACTGTGCCTGCGCCGCGGTCGTTCCGCTGCCACTGATCGAGATGATCTGCGGGCTCGGGCTGGTCACCTGCACCCGGCTCCGCAGCGCCGGCAGCGGCACCGGCGGCTGCACCCGGCCCGCCGCCCCCGCCATCACCGGATTACTCCCCGCGATGGCGAGCTGGGTCGTGATGTTGTGGGTCGGCCCGCCGGTGAGGCTCTTCACGGTCGGCGGGAGCAGCACGAGTGTCTTGCTGGTGAGCATGGGCGGATTCAGCACGCCCACGGCGGCACCCGCAAAAAGGCCCAGCAGCACCGCCACGCCCAGGATGACCTTATGCCGCCACACCACCCTCGCGGCCCGGCGCAGACCCAACGCCTCCCCGCTCCCCGGGTCGTTCAGGCTCATCAGCGGGGTCCGGGATAGCAGGGGAGCGCTTCAGCGCCATGCGAAGCCAGGCACGCCGCAGTCACCGTCCCGACATCGCCGAGCCCGATCACCGCAACCCTCATCGTCCCACCTCACCCGCAAGGTCTCAGACGCTCCGCAACCGACCCCCATAGGAGCGATGCGCACCACGTAGTGATACGGCCAAGGCCGGCTGGCCGCGAAAGAAGGCCCGTGGATGTATCAGAACCCCCCCACTGCCGATCCCCTGGTAGGGGATGGCCGGTCCGCCTCGCCCCATCCGACATCTGGAGAAGTTTGGGGGTAGCGGTGCGGAGCCACATCGCACACGATCTTGGTCACCGCGGGGCCGGGGTCGGCTCGTTCCCGCGGACTGCCCGGCACGAAGGCGGCGGGCGATGAGCGCGCCACCCAGGCTGAGCGTAGGACTTCCGGTATACAACGGCGAGAAGTACCTGGCCGAGGCGATTGATGCGCTCCTGGGGCAGAGCTACACCGACTTCGAGCTGATCATTTCGGATAACGCCTCGACCGACGGCACCGCCGACATCTGCCGCCACTACGAGATGCTGGACCGGCGGGTCAGCTATTTCCGCCAGCCGCACAATATCGGGCTAGCCCCGAACCACAACTTCGTCGCCGAGCAGGCCCGGAGTGCACTGTTCAAATGGGCGTCGAACGACGACCTGTACGCCCGTGACCTGCTCAAGCGCTGTGTTGATGCACTCGATGAGCACCCGCACGTCGTGCTCGCACACTGCTGGACCGCGAAGATCGACAACCGCGGACATGTGACGGAGGCGTTCGAATATCCGCTGAGCACGGCCTCCCTGCGGGCACCGGAGCGGTTCCGGAGCGTCCTGTTCGACAGTGGCGGCGACGACGACTACGGCGTCATCAGGACCCACGTCCTCCGCAGGGCGGCGAAGAAGGACAGCTACCATCACGCGGACCATACGATCATCGCCGAGATCGCCCTGCACGGACCGTTCTACCAGGTGCCTGACTGGCTGTACTTCCGGCGCGAGCACGCTGGCCAGGCAGGGCGGGCGAGCCCGACGATGCGGAGCCGGTGCGTGAACATGGACCCGCGCCGGGCCGACCCGTGGCGGCATCCGGCCGTCCGCCTCTACGGCGAGTACATCTGGGGTTATATCGCGGCCATCCGGCGGGCACCGCTGTCCGGCGCGGACCGGCGGGAGTGCTACCGGTACCTGGCGTCGTGGCTAACCAGCCGGGCCCGCCCGGGCAGCGGCCAGCAGGCCAGCCCGTCCTCCGGGTCCCTGCCGCCCATCCAGATCGACGCCCTCGTGGCCGGCCAGGAGAGGGCGGCCAGGAATGGTTGTTAATGACCCGGCAAAAGGGCCCGATACTGGTCCCGGTGAATCCATCCGCAGTATCGCGGACTCTTATAAGAGAGATTTCTGGATAAAAGAGAACCTGAAGCATGCCCGGCCGCACTACCGGCTCCAGAAAACAGCCAGGATCGTCAACAGGATCGCTCCCGGGAACGGGTGTGATCTGCTCGACGTTGGCTGCGGTCCAGCCACCCTCATGCACTTGCTGCGTGACGGCATCAACTACTACGGGATCGACATAGCCATCCACAGCCCGGCGCCGAACCTGATCGAGGCCGATATCCTGAAGACACCGATCAAGTTCGGTGACAGGCGGTTTGACATCATCGTCGCGCAGGGGCTGTTTGAATATGTCGGTGATTTCCAGGAAACGAAATTCGCCGAGATAGCGCAGTTGCTGACCGAGGGTGGCAGATTCATTGTGACCTACACCAATTTTGGGCACCGCAGCAAATATATATTCGAGCCCTTCAGTAATGTCCGGCCTTTCGCTGACTTCCGCGAGAGCCTGGGCCGCTACTTCACCATCAGCAGAATTTTTCCCACCTCGCACAACTGGCACGGGGGGCAGCCGCGCCTGCCGCTCGTCATGGCCGCGAACATGCACGTGAACGTGAACATCCCGGTCCTGTCCCCGCGGCTGGCCGTCGAGTATTTCTTCGTATGCTCGCCACGAGGCGCACGTGACTGAGCTGGCCTGCCGGTCCTGCCGTGACCGGAGCGGGACTGTCGTCCTCGACCTTGGCGACCAGCCGCCCTGCGACTTTTTCCCGAAGCGCGATGACCCCGGCCCTGACCCCGTGTACCCGCTGCAGATGTGGCTGTGCGGCACGTGTGGCCTGGCCCAGCTGGTGGCCGATCCGGCGATCCCTGAGGAGCCGAGGGGCACCGAGCCGGCGGCCCTCGGCCGGCAGGCGGCCGATGCGGTGGAGCGGGCCGCCGCAGCCGGGCTCCTGTCGGCCGGAACCCTGGTCGCCGAGTACGGCAGCCCGCATGGGGGTTCCTGGCTGGGATTGCTGGCCGACCGGGGGCTCACGCCAGCGGGCGACGGCGAGCCAGCGGATGTGGTGCTCGACTGCTTCGGGCTGATGCACTCCGCCGACCAGTACGGGGCGCTGGCCGAGCGCGCCGCCCGGGTCACCCCGGGGGGCGTGTTGCTGGTGCAGTATCACTCACTGGGGACGATCATCCGCTGCGGGCAGTGGAACGCGCTGCGGCACGGGCATTACGCCTACTACTCCACCACGGCGCTGACCTCCATGCTGGCCGCACACGGCTTCACCCCGCGTGTGGCGTGGCAGTTCGAGCTGTACGGCGGCACAGTGCTGCTGGCCGCCCGCCGCACCGAGGACCTGGGCATGGCCCCGGACGGCTCGGTGACCGCGATTCTGGCGGACGAGGCCGAGCTGGGGGTCCGGGATCCCGCGGTGCTCAGCGGGCTCCAGCGCGACACCGAGGCCCGGGCCAAGGCCATCCATGACTGGCTCGTGTCCCAGCGCTCGGCCGGCCAGACCGTCGTCGGCTACGGCGCCGCCTCCCGTGCGGTCGCCCTGCTGCGCCGGGCAGACGTGGACAGAGAGCTTCTCCCCACGGTCGTGGACGCCTCGCCGGCCAAACAGCACCTGCGGATGCCGGGGACGGACATCCCGGTGGCCAGCCCGGCCCAGCTGGCCGCTGACCAGCCGGATTCTGTCCTTCTCTTCCTGTCTGATCTGCTGGACGAGGTCCGGGCCGCTTATCCGGGCGTCGAGGCGGCCGGTGGCCAGTGGGTAGTGGCGGACGCTCTGGGTTCATGAAGAGCCCGCCCGGCCATGTATCAGGACCGGGCTCCCGCCGATCTTCTGAGAGGCGGGTGCTCACCTCGCCACTCCATCCGGTTCGCGCCAGATTCTGGGGGAAGAAGCCATGCGGGTCCTTGTTGCGGGTGATCGCGGCTACATCGGGGCGATTCTCGTCCCGTTCCTGCGCGCGGCCGGTCACCAGGTTGACGGGCTGGATCTCGGCCTCTACGAAGGGTGCGACCTCGGGCCCGGGCCCGAGGACATCCGGGGTCGCCCGGCCCGGGACATGCGGGACGTGACGCCCGCCGAACTGGCCGGCTACGACGCGGTGGTCTGCCTGGCTGCGCTGTCCAACGACCCGCTCGGCCACCTCAACCCCGCGACGACGTACTCGGTCAACCTGGATGGGACGCTGCAGCTGGCGCGCGCGGCCCGGGACGCGGGCATTACGCGGTTCGCCTTCGCCTCGTCGTGCAGCCTGTACGGGGCGGCCGGCTCCAGCGCGGTGGCCGAGGACGCCGAACTGTTCCCGGTCACCCCGTATGGCGAGACCAAGGTCCAGGCCGAGCGCGAACTCGCGCTGCTGGCCAGCGACGACTTCAGCCCCACCTACCTGCGTAACGCCACCGCTTACGGCGCCTCGCCGCGGCTGCGGCTGGACATCGTCGTGAACAACCTGACGGCCATCGCGATGACGGCTGGCGAGGTGCGCATGGAAAGCGACGGGTCGCCGTGGCGGCCGCTGGTTCATATCGAGGATATCTCCCGCGCGTTCCTCGCCGTTCTCGAGGCGCCGCGGGAGCGGGTGCACAACGAGGCGTTCAACGTTGGACGCCCTGAGGACAACGTGCAGATCCGGGAGGTCGCCGAGATGGTCCGCGATGCGGTGCCCGGATCTAAGGTGTCGTTCGCCGACGGGGCCGGGCCGGACCTGCGGAATTACCGGGTGGACTTCGCCAAGCTGAACGACACGTTCCCGGCCCTGAAGCTGCGCTGGACTGTGCGGGACGGAGTGGACGAGCTGGTCGCCGCCTACACCGAGCACGGCATGAGTCACGACGACTTCATGTCCTCCCGATTCGTGCGCTTGCGCAGGATCGAGGAACTGCTGTCAGCCGGGGTGGTGAACGAGATGCTGCGCCGCACGGCCGGCACCGAAGCCCCGGCGTCCGCGTGACGAGTAGCCCTGATTCGGTCGTCCGCCAGCACGCCGCCCGGCGGCGTGAGAGTAGGAAGCCATGACCCGTCGTGAACCACCCGGTGGCGGCCGCCAGAGGGACGCCACTGCTCCCAGAGTCGGACTCTTCGGCCTGCTTGGCTCAGGCAATTCCGGCAATGACGTCTCGATGGAGACCATGCTTCGCTACCTCCGCGACGCCCACCCCGAGGCCGCCCTGGACGCCATGTCCGGGGGGTCGGAGCGGCTCCAGTCGCGCTACGGCCTCGAGGCCATCCCGCTGTACTGGTACCAGCGGTTCGAGGACCGGGCATCCGGTGTCACCGCGCCATTCCTCAAGGCGCTGGGGAAGGGCTTCGACGCGGCCCGGATCGCGTCATGGGTACGGCGGCACGATGTCGTGTTCGTCCCGGGAGCCGGCGCGCTGGAGGCCACCCTTCCCACCCGGCCCTGGGGCTTCCCCTACACGCTGTTCGTACTCAGCGTGTCAGGGAAGCTGTTCCGGACCAAGGTCGCGTTCGTGAGCGTGGGGGCCAACGACATCAGGCAGCGGGCCACGCGGTCCCTGTCCAACTGGACCGCGCGGCTGGCCTTCTACCGGTCGTACCGCGACAGCTACTCGCGGGACGCGATGCTGCGTCGAGGCATGGACACGTCCGGGGACCGTGTCTACCCCGACCTCGCGTTCGGCATGCCCACGCCGCCTTATGACCCTGGCGATCCGCAAACTGTCGGTGTCGGCGTGATGGATTACTACGGGGGCAACGACGACCGTCGGCATGCGGCGGAGATTCACGCCACCTACGTCGAGAACATGACCCAGTTCACCCAGTGGCTGGTGGACGGGGGCCACCGGGTCCTCCTGTTCGGGGGGGACAGCAAGTTCGACGTGAGCGTCGCGGAGCAGATCCGCGCCGGGGTGCGCTGTCATCGACCCGATCTCGACCCTAGCCGGATAGTCATCGAGCCGGGCCTGTCCTTCGCGGCGCTGATGCAGTCCCTGACCCCGGTGGGCACCGTGGTGGCCACCCGGTACCACAACGTGATCTGCGCGCTCAAGCTGGGCAAGCCGACCATAGCGCTGGGCTACGCGGAGAAGTTCGGGCCGCTCATGGCGGACATGGGCCTGGCCGACTTCACCGAGTCCGCGTCGTCGTTCGACGTTGACCAGCTCATCCAGCGATTCACCGAACTGGAAAAGCGCCGCGGCGAGCTCCAGCAGATGATGGCTGAGCGTAATGCAGCCAAGGCGCGGAGTATCAATGAGCAGTTCACTGTGCTGTCCGGCCTGCTGTTCCCGGCCGGAAGGTCGACGCCGGTCGAGGCCGGGCAGGCCGCCCGCTAGCACGCGGAACGGCGTCACGGCCAGGCCATGCATTTTGCGGTCATGAGCACGTAAACCCGGCTGGCGGGATAGGCGTCTTGTGTCCATGTGGGGACTGCCATGTCCCTGCGGGGGGAGGGACATCAGTGGGCAGGCAAACTTCGGCTCGCCAGGAAGAGCCGCTCTCCGGAGCGCTCAGCCGCCGGGGGATCTTCAAGCGCGCGGTCGGGGTAGCGGCTCTCGGGGCAGCGGGCGGCGCGGTCGTGTCTCAGGCGGGCGCCGCCCCGGCGCTCGCCGCCACGGACGCGGTCACAGCCCGGCAGTTCCGGGGCCTGGCCGGACAGTCGGCCCTCGCGGCCGGCACGACGGTTCAGTCTGACGCAGTGGCTCCCGCCGTGGTGTCGCTGGCCGACGCGGCTACGATCGCCGTCGATGCCTCTCTCGGCAATGACTTCCGGGTGACCATCGGCGCGGACCGCACGATGGGCAACCCGGCCAATCCGGCCGACGGGCAGAAGATCACCTTCCAGATCACCCAGGGTTCCGGCGGGTCGGCTTCGATCACCTGGAGCAGTGCCTACTCCTTCGCCACCGGGCTGCCGCAGCCCACCTTGAGCACCACAGCCGGCCAGACCGACCTGCTCGCCTTCGTGTACAACGCCGCCAAGGGCAAGTGGCTGATGGCCGCGTTCGTGACCGGTTTCGCCACCACCGTGGTTAACACCCCGCCCCCGGGCACCTACCGACTGTTCCCGTCTACCAACGGCCCAGCCAGCCCCGTTTCCTATTCCGGTCCCTTCATCTGTGGTGTCGTATTCGGCGTGACCAGCGGCGACTGCTGGCTGGATGGCTTCTGGTGGTGGGTGTGCGACAGCAGTCAGTCGACCGCGCCGCAGAAATTCGCGCTGTGGTGCCTGTACGGCACGGGATCCAGCGGGTCACTGGTCGCTGAGGGCACGGCGACCTCAGACTCCCTCAACGCCGGGCAGTGGAACTACGTGAGGCTGTCGTCGCCGGTACCGTTGGCCGTCGGGGCCACATACGTCGCCGCGACCGGGTTCACTGGCAGCTTCCCGGACACCAACAACCAGTTCGGCAGCGGCGACCCCTACAGTGGCGGGATCACCCACGGCCCGCTGACCGCGTATTCCGACGCCACGGGATCCCTGCCGTCACCATTCAATACGGCCCAGGGCGTATTCAGCGTCGCGGGCACCGACCCGGCCGCGACGATGCCCATCTACGGATCCAACACCTGCAACTTCTGGATGGATGTCCTGGTCAACACCAGCGCGCCCACCGGAGCGTCCTACCGGCTGTGGCCCAGTTACCCGACGATCCCGGGCCACATCGACTCGGATACCACGGGCTACACCCTGGCCACGGAATTCCAGCTTTCGGCGTCCTGCACACTGGACAAGATCTGGTTCTACTCCGCGCCCGGTGCCGGAGCGCTGCCGACCAGGTGCGCGATCTGGGACGTCGGTTCCCAGATGGCCGTCGCGGGCACGGACAACACCTCGCCGTCATGGTCCGGGGCAGCGGGGTCCGGCTGGGTGTCCTGCGGCTACAACGGCGTCACGCTTGCGGCCGGGGACTACAAGGTGGCCGTCTACTACGGCGGCGGTTCCGAGTGGTACCAGGTCACCCTCAACTACTGGACCAGTGGCGGGACCGGCGCGGACGGCATCACGACAGGGCCAGTGACCGCCCCCGGTGCCGGTGCAGCCACGGGTCCGGGACAGGGCACCTACCATCAGGGCTCGTGGGCTTACCCGCAGACGTATTCGACGGGCAACGGCGAGAACTACTGGGTCGATGCCGAGGTCACCCCGGCCTGAGCCGCCCTGGCGGCCCGGCTCGCGCACATCTAGCCGGTGCCGATTAGCACGTCAGTGAAAGGACAGCCGCCACGATGCGGTTTACGAAGGTCTTCCTAGCCGGCCTGATTATTGCGGGCCTGGCTGGCTGCAGTAATTCTGCCTCCACGCCCTCAGCCACCGGCCCGGCCGACCACGAGGCCGAGGCGACCCAGACCGCGCCCGCTGAACCCAACGCCCAGGCCGGCGCCCGGGCGGCTGCCGTGCGCTTCGACCGCCAGTACGTGGCAGGCCACTATGCGGCCTCGTGGGACCTGCTGGTCCCGGCTGTGCGGCGACAGATCCCGCGGGGCCTATGGGTGAAAGTGCACCACGGCTGCCAGTCCACCGCGACGGCAGCCAGGGTCATCAAGGTCGTAACCGCCTTCGGCAACGCGGCGATCGTCACCGAGACGGTCACGGTGGGACGACCGGAGCATCGCCGCGGCGAAGAAGTGTTCAGCTACGTCAAGGGCCGTTGGGGCTACTCGCCCAATGACTTGAGCATCTACCATCGCGGATCCGCCGCAGCTGACATTGCCGCCGCCCGGGCAGCCGGCCTGTGCGCCAGCTGGAAAAGCTTCTGAGGGGAGGGGGTGACAATGGGCAGGATATTTTCTGCTAGACGCCAACGGCTGACCTTCGGCCCGGCGCTGAGCCGCCGGAGGATCTTCAGGTACGTGGCCGGTCTGGGCGCCTTGGGGGCCGCGAGCGGGTCGCTGCTGGTTCAGGCATCGCCGGCACTGGCTGCGGGGCGCGCCGTCCTGAACCGGCAAGCCGCAGCCCGGGCCGGACAGCAGACCGACGCCGCCGCCACGACGGTGGCCCCGGGAGCAGTGGCGCCGGCGGTCGTTTCCCTCGCCGATGCGGCGACCATCGCCGTCGATGCCTCCTTGGGGAACGACTTCCGGGTCACCCTCGGCGGGAACCGGACGATGGGTACCCCAGCTAACCCGGCCAACGGACAGCAGATCATCTTCCAGGTCACCCAGGGTTCCGCCGGGTCTGCCTCGGTTACCTGGGACGGCGGCTTCGAGTTCTCGGCCGGGCTGCCCCAGCCCACCCTGAGCAGCACGGCTGGCCAGACGGACCTGCTGGGGTTCATCTACAACAGGGCCAAGGGCAAGTGGCTGCTGGCCGCCTTCGTGAACGGATTCAGCTAAATGACCAGCTACCGGCTGTTCTCCGCCACGAATGGCCCATCCAGCGCCATTTCCTACACCGGACCGTTCCTGGCGGGTGTGGCGTTCCAGGTCACCAGCGGCGGGATCTGGTTCGACGGGTACTGGTGGTGGGTGTGCGACAGTGGCCAGCCCACGACGCCGCAGAAGTTCGCCCTCTGGCAGGTCTATACCGACGCTACCGGCACCCTCATCGCCAGCGCCACGGTCACCTCGGGCACCTTGACCGCGGGGCAATGGAACTATGTGGCACTGCCCACTCCGGTCCCGCTGACTATCGGCGTCGGCTATGTCGCGGCGACTGGACTTACCGGCGGATTCCCGGACACCAACAACCAGTTCGGCAGCGGTGACCCCCACAGCGGCGGGATCACCAATGGCCCGCTGGCCGCATACTCCGATCAGGCGGGGACACAGCCGGCGCCCTTCTCGGTTAGCCAGGGCCCGTTCAGCGTGGCTGGTACCGATCCGGCCGCGACCATGCCTGCCTACGGGTCCAGTTCAAGCAACTTCTGGATGGACGTCCAGGTCAGCGACACAGCCCCGGCCGGGGCGTCCTACCGGCTCTGGCCGAACTACCCGACCCCTCCCAACACGGTCAGCATCGACACGGGGGAGCAGACCTCGGGGACCGAATTCAAGCTGTCACAGACCTGCACCCTGAACAACATCTGGTTCTACAGTCCGCCCGGCGTATCCGTTCTGCCGTCCCGGTGCGCCATCTGGAACGTGACCACCCGCGCTGTGGTGGCGGGCACGGACAACACCTCGCCGTCGTGGTCGGGCACGGCGGGCAGCGGCTGGGTAGCGTGCCCGTATAGCGGGGTCACCCTGCCCGCCGGGGACTACAAGGTGTCGGTCTACTACGGCGGCGGGCAGCGGTTCTACACCGAATATGTGGACTATTTCGGGGCCGGGGCCGGGGCCAACGGGATCACCGCCGGCCCGCTGAGTTCGCCGAACGTCGCAAATGGCGCCCCGGCCATATCGAACAGCCTGGGCACCCCCGTCCCCGCTAACGGCACCTACCAGGACGGGCCATTCGCCTACCCGTACCAGTTCGACACCAAGGACAACGGCGAGAACCGCTGGATCGACGTCGAGGTCACGCCGGGCGCCGCGGCCCCGCCGCCCACGGCAGTGAATTCCGGCGCATTCCTGACGTTCTTTCCGTAAGCGAGGCCGGCAGCCTGGCCGCTCAGCCGGGCCAGGCGCACATGGCAAGCGCCGGACGCCCCCTCTGGCGGGCCGGCGCGGGGGATTCGGATGACCGTGTACCGACTGATGGACGGAGTGGCGGGGCGTCCCGGGCAGGGCCCGGGCCTGATCTCGTACAGCGGGAACTTCCTGGCCGGGTTGGCCTTCCAGGTCACCCAGAACGGTTACTGGTTCGAGGGATTCTGGTGGTGGGTACCTGCGGGCGGTGACACCGGGCCGCAAAAGTTCGCGCTGTGGCAAATCACCAACACCAACACCGGAAGTCTCGTGCCCGGGGCCGCGGTCACCTCCGGCCCGCTGACCGCAGGTCAGTGGAACTACGCGCCGCTGCCGACGCCGATCGCCCTGACCTCGTCCGTTCCTTATCTGGCCGCGACGGGGTGGGCCGCCGTGCACGGATTCCCGGCGACCAGCAACCAGTTCGGCAGCGGCCAGCCCTACAGCGCCGGGATCACCAACGGCCCGCTGGCGGCATTTTCGGACACCGGGGCCTCTAACCCGGTGCCACACAACTGGTCCGCCCAGGGCTGTTTCGGAGTCGGGAGCGCTGACGCCACGGAACTGATGCCGAATCAGGGCTCGGGCTCGGCCAACTTCTGGGTGGACGTCCAGGTGAGTGACATCGCCCCGGAGACGGCGTCATACCGGCTCTGGCCCGGTCTGCCGGTCCCGCCGAACACTATCGAAGACAGTGCGCTCAACTTCACTCTGGCCACCGAGTTCAGGCTGTCCGACGACTGCACCCTGGACAAGATCTGGTTCTACTCTCCGCCCGGGACGGCTCAGCTGCCGACCTCATGCGGGATCTGGCAAGTGTCCTCGCGGACCCTCGTCAGCGGCACCGAGAACGCATCCCCCGCGTGGTCGGGAGCTGCCGGGTCAGGGTGGGCAGCCTGTGCCTACGGCGGCCTTACTCTCCCCGCGGGGGACTACAAGGTGGCGGTATGCAACGCGGCCGCCAGCCCGCAGATGTGGAATCTGGCTACGATCGACTACTGGTCCACCGGATCGGGCGGCAACGGCATCGGGGCCGGCCCGCTCTCGGCCCCGAGCCTCGCAACAGCGACAAGCCCCGGCCAGAGCACCTACCATCAGGGGACCGCCTTCGCCTGGACCGACACCTACGCCACGGGCGGAGCCCCGTGCTACTGGGTAGACGTCGAGGTCACCCCGGCCACGCGGGGCGGCGGAGCGAGCCAGGTCGCGAACGGCGGCGCCTTCCTGGCCTTCTTCCCCTGATCGGCCCGGCCCTTCCTGGGCGTTGCGTTGCAGTTCGTGGATACGCCCACCGAGCAGGATGACTCAACGCAGGTTGGTGCTGTCCGCGGACAGCGCGGCCAGGGCTATCGGGACCCAGCCGCTGTCCCATTCGTGGGTCATGGACTGCGGTGGTTCCATGGAGTGGACTATGCCTGCCGACGTCAGCAGGGAGTCATAGTCGGACATGTCTTGCCCGTATAGCGCGTACCCGCCGATCCAGATCCGGTTATTGGTCAGGAACGGCGCCTTGTGTGCGGCCAGGAACGAGGCGGTCAGCCGGTAGTTGGCCTGGAAGTTCGCGTCCGTGCCGTAGGAATCCGCCGAGTTGCTGTACTGGTCGTAGGACGAGATGTCCGCCGGGAAGTCCCACGAGGCAGCCAGCGTGAAGATATCCGGATGCCTCAGGATGAGGTCCTGCCCGCCAATGCCGGACTTCGAGAAGCCGATCAGCCAGTTCTGCTCGGTGCCACTGGTCGCCAGGTTCTGCTTCACCCACGGCACTAGTTCCTGGGTCAGGAACGTCTCGTGCTGGAGATCGGGGTTGGTCGGGTTGTCCGCGTACCAGGATTGGATGCTGAACGACGGCTCGATGACGGTCAGGTTGTACTTGTCCTGGGCGTCGAGCCCTTGCAGGACCTGTAGCCCGTCGCCGAATGTGCTGCCCAGCCCTTCCTCGACCGGCAGCACGAAGAGGAAGTTGTGCGCCACGCCGGGAGCCGGGTTCGTGGGCCGCAGGACCCGTACCACCTGGGGCCCGGGCCCGTTGTTGGCGGAGATGACATCGTAGGACTGCACGCCGCTGGCGTCGGTGCTCAGGTTGTGAATCTCAGAATCGGCCTCGCCACCCGACCAGTTGTCGGCCTGTGGGGTGCCGTTGGCGAGGATGCCGGGCGCCCCACCGGAGAGATCGGTGGCCGCGGCCGCGATCCGCTCGACCCCGTCCTGCAGGAACGCGATCGTGTCACCGACCACCATGAGCTTGAGCTTGGTCCCCGCGGCCAGCGGCCCGCAGTTGTACGTGCTGCCGATCTGGGACCAGCTGCCGCCGTTCCGCTCGAACAGCATGAGGCTCGGGCTGCCGTTGTTCCAGTTGTAGATGCCGACGTAGGCCTCCTGGCCGCCCGCCTGGACCCGCACCGCGGGCCCGATCCACTGATTGCCGGTCAGCTGCGTGGCGGAGACTTCGATCTGCGAGAACTGGTTGCTGTCATAGGACTCCCCCGTCCGGATGTCCCCGGAGTTCCCGGAGGCCACGGTTCCGGCCACCGCCTGGGCGGAGACCGCCAGTCCGCCGTCGCTGATGTCGGTCCAGTTGGGGCCGAGGCTGCCGTCGGCCCGGTTGAAATCATCCGACGCGCTCGACGTGGTGGAACTGGCGGCGCAGGTGACGGTCACGTTGGTGATGTTGGCGGCGGCGATGGTGCCGGTGCCGTTGGAGACGGTGCAGGTCTGCCCGGCGGGGTTGGTCTTGACCGTGACGTTATAGGCCGTCCCGCCGGCCAGCGCGGTCGCGAAGGTGAACGGCCCGCTCGCCGGCAGCGACAGGTTGTCCCCGCCGTTGTCCTGCAGCACCACCGTCCCCGACAACCCCGACACACTGCCACCCACCGTGTAGGTCGCGCTGCCCGTCGCCGGCCCGCCCGACCAGTTGTCCGCCGCGGTCGTGCCATAGGCCATGATTCCCGGCGCGCCAGCGGTGATGCCGGTGTCGGTGACCGACAGCCGCTGCACCCCATTCTGGATGAGCGAGATCGTCGACCCGACCGCCCTGACCTGCAGCTGCGTGCCCGCCGGCAGCACCCCCGAACTGTAAACCCCGCCCAGCTGCGTCCAGTTACCCGAGGTCCGCTTGAACAGCATCAGCTCCGGATTGCCGTAATTCCAGAAGTAAAAGCCCGCGTACCCGGTCTGCCCGTTGGTCTGCGCCCGCACCATCGCCGCGATCCACTGACCACCCGACGGCTGCGCCGACGTCAGCGTGATCTGCGAGAACTGGTTACTGCCGAACGACGAGCCGGTCCACGTGTCGCCGGTCTCCCCGCCGCTGGACGTGCCCACCGCGACCTGCGAGGAGACCGCCAGCCCGCCACTACTGACCGCCGTCCAGTTCGACCCCAGGCCCCCATCCGCCCGGTTGAAATCATCCGTAGCGCCGGCCGCGCAGGTGAGCGTTACAGTGGTGACGTTGGCCGAAGCGATCGTCCCCGATCCGCCGGACACGGTGCAGGTCTGGGCGGCGGGGTTGCTCAGCACGGTGACGGTGTAGGCGGTCCCCGCGGCCAGGGCGGTGGCGAACGTGAACGGCCCGTTCGCCGACAGGGACAGGTTGTCCCCGCCGTTGTCCTGCAGCACCACCGTCCCCGACAACCCCGACACACTGCCACCCACCGTGTAGGTCGCAACGTTCGTGCAGCTCACCGCCACGTTGGTGACGTTCGCGGAGCCGATCGTCCCCGATCCGCCGGACACGGTGCAGCTCTGCCCGGCGGGGTTGGTCTTGACCGTCACGTTATAGGCCGCGCCGCCGGCCAGCGCCGTCGCGAAGGTGAACGGCCCGCTCGCCAGCACCGACAGGTTGTCCCCGCCGTTGTCCTGCAGCACCACCGTCCCCGACAACCCCGACACACTGCCACCCACCGTGTAGGTCGCAACGTTGGCGCAGCTCACCGCCACGTTGGTGATGTTGGCGGCGGCGATGGTGCCGGTGCCGTTGGAGACGGTGCAGGTCTGCCCGGCGGGGTTGGTCTTGACCGTGACGTTATAGGCCGTCCCGCCGGCCAGCGCGGTCGCGAAGGTGAACGGCCCGCTCGCCGGCAGCGACAGGTTGTCCCCGCCGTTGTCCTGCAGCACCACCGTCCCCGACAACCCCGACACACTGCCACCCACCGTGTAGGTCGCGCTGCCCGTCGCCGGCCCGCCCGACCAGTTGTCCGCCGCGGTCGTGCCATAGGCCATGATTCCCGGCGCGCCAGCGGTGATGCCGGTGTCGGTGACCGACAGCCGCTGCACCCCATTCTGGATGAGCGAGATCGTCGACCCGACCGCCCTGACCTGCAGCTGCGTGCCCGCCGGCAGCACCCCCGAACTGTAAACCCCGCCCAGCTGCGTCCAGTTACCCGAGGTCCGCTTGAACAGCATCAGCTCCGGATTGCCGTAATTCCAGAAGTAAAAGCCCGCGTACCCGGTCTGCCCGTTGGTCTGCGCCCGCACCATCGCCGCGATCCACTGACCACCCGACGGCTGCGCCGACGTCAGCGTGATCTGCGAGAACTGGTTACTGCCGAACGACGAGCCGGTCCACGTGTCGCCGGTCTCCCCGCCGCTGGACGTGCCCACCGCGACCTGCGAGGAGACCGCCAGCCCGCCACTACTGACCGCCGTCCAGTTCGACCCCAGGCCCCCATCCGCCCGGTTGAAATCATCCGTAGCGCCGGCCGCGCAGGTGAGCGTTACAGTGGTGACGTTGGCCGAAGCGATCGTCCCCGATCCGCCGGACACGGTGCAGGTCTGGGCGGCGGGGTTGCTCAGCACGGTGACGGTGTAGGCGGTCCCCGCGGCCAGGGCGGTGGCGAACGTGAACGGCCCGTTCGCCGACAGGGACAGGTTGTCCCCGCCGTTGTCCTGCAGCACCACCGTCCCCGACAACCCCGACACACTGCCACCCACCGTGTAGGTCGCAACGTTCGTGCAGCTCACCGCCACGTTGGTGACGTTCGCGGAGCCGATCGTCCCCGATCCGCCGGACACGGTGCAGCTCTGCCCGGCGGGGTTGGTCTTGACCGTCACGTTATAGGCCGCGCCGCCGGCCAGCGCCGTCGCGAAGGTGAACGGCCCGCTCGCCAGCACCGACAGGTTGTCCCCGCCGTTGTCCTGCAGCACCACCGTCCCCGACAACCCCGACACACTGCCACCCACCGTGTAGGTCGCAACGTTGGCGCAGCTCACCGCCACGTTGGTGATGTTGGCGGCGGCGATGGTGCCGGTGCCGTTGGAGACGGTGCAGGTCTGCCCGGCGGGGTTGGTCTTGACCGTGACGTTATAGGCCGTCCCGCCGGCCAGCGCGGTCGCGAAGGTGAACGGCCCGCTCGCCGGCAGCGACAGGTTGTCCCCGCCGTTGTCCTGCAGCACCACCGTCCCCGACAACCCCGACACACTGCCACCCACCGTGTAGGTCGCGCTGCCCGTCGCCGGCCCGCCCGACCAGTTGTCCGCCGCGGTCGTGCCATAGGCCATGATTCCCGGCGCGCCAGCGGTGATGCCGGTGTCGGTGACCGACAGCCGCTGCACCCCATTCTGGATGAGCGAGATCGTCAACCCGACCGCCCTGACCTGCAGCTGCGTGCCCGCCGGCAGCACCCCCGAACTGTAAACCCCGCCCAGCTGCGTCCAGTTACCCGAGGTCCGCTTGAACAGCATCAGCTCCGGATTGCCGTAATTCCAGAAGTAAAAGCCCGCGTACCCGGTCTGCCCGTTGGTCTGCGCCCGCACCATCGCCGCGATCCACTGACCACCCGACGGCTGCGCCGACGTCAGCGTGATCTGCGAGAACTGGTTACTGCCGAACGACGAGCCGGTCCACGTGTCGCCGGTCTCCCCGCCGCTGGACGTGCCCACCGCGACCTGCGAGGAGACCGCCAGCCCGCCACTACTGACCGCCGTCCAGTTCGACCCCAGGCCCCCATCCGCCCGGTTGAAATCATCCGTAGCTGTTGCTGCGGCACGGGCCGGCTGGACGGGCTCAAGAATCAGGAGCAGCAGGCCGCAGGAAAGCAGGACCGCAAGCACCCGGAAGAATTTCGCTCTGCGATCCGCCCGCGCAACCGTCGGCATGCCCCCCACCCGCCCTACATCATCTGCACGTCAGCCGGTCATGGCCCTGGCGGACTTCTCTGCCTCGGCGTTGCTGAACACGAGAAGCACTCCGGGTGGGGGCGCACCGAAGATCTGCGTGATCGTGTCTTCATCAAAGGTACTGTCGTCGGCTACGTTCCGGAAGTCCCGGATGGACGTGCCTGTGCATTCGACGTCTACGAGCGGCGCACCCCGGCCTGCCTGCAGGTCTCGTGTGTCGACGGTGCGGAAGTCGATACTGTACCGGGCCAGTCCGGAGGTGTTAGGTATGGACGTGTGCAGCTGGGCGCCCGAGAAGAGCAGGATAGCCCCCGGCGCGGGCAGGGCTACCAGTTCATGGACCGGCTTGTGATCCAGTGCTCTAGGGCGCGCCTGCCGTTCCGTGGTCACCTGAGTCGCGGTGGTCAGCCGCACGGCATTGTTCTGGTAATAATCGAAGCTCTTTGAGCTGTTGGGCACACGCTGGTCGAAACTCGGCAGGTCAAAGCTCATGGAATTGTCTGGCCGCGCCGCAAAGATGGGCAGCCACCAGTTGATCTGCTGAGCGGGCGCGCTGTACCACACGTCGCGATGCCACGGGAAAGCGAAGGCTACGCCCGTCGTGAGATGCCCGGCGGGGAAGGACGTACGCGGCTTGGGGACGTCGTAGTGGGTGTGCTCTGCGGGGAAACCGGCATCCGTGATGATCTGGCGTACCAGGTCCTTGGACCTGTCCGAATGGATGAACGTGGGCTTCCAGGCGCCCAGCATCCGGGCCATTTCGACCTTGTCGAAGTACTCGTGGGCGTGCTCCGGGTCGTACGGCGAGAACAGCTCGGCGAGTTGCTCCCTGGTGTACTCTACGAGACTTCTGACCGTCGGCAACTGCGTCAGGATGATCAGGTTTCCCCCGTACAGGGTCTGCCGCAACTCGTCCGCCGGCACATCCAGGTCAACGAAGATAGACATCTGCCGCCCCCCACTCACGTTTCCCGGCTGATTTCAGCCGGGAAAGAATCTGATAACTGATTTGGTACAGGTAAAGGCCTCGGCGTAGGAGGCCCGGCACTCCATGCCGCGCAGCCTGGCCAGGCCCAGGAAGACCTCGTCGTCCCACCAGTCACGGCCGTGCTGGGAGGGGAACGACTTGTGCAGTAGCTCGACCTTGCGCTGGGCGATCTCGTCGGTCAGCGGGAAGTACATGGCCGGCCGGCCCATGTCGCCGTCCCATTTAGGGATCTCATAGGCGAGATACAGCTGGTCACGCAGGACGGTGGGAATGATCTCGCCGATAACGCGGTGATCCTGATGGGCGTCACCATGCGACGGGGCGACGACAAGGTCGGGAGAGCAGGACCGGGCTACGCTCTCCAGCACCTCCTTGACCCGCCCCCAGATCGCCGGAAACCGGCCCTCCGGCAGGTCGTGCAGTTCGATGGTGAGGTCCGCCGAGGGCAGGAATGCCCGCGCAGCGCTGCGTGCCTCTTCGTGGCGATCGGCCGTCCCGGTCAGCACCACGTAGCGAACCTGAAGCCCGGGCTGATGCTCAGCCAGGGTGAGCAGCGTTCCGCCGGCCCCGATCTCGATGTCATCCGGGTGCGCCCCGACCGCTAGCACGGAGAGCGGCCGGTCCGGGGGCGCTTTCAGCGGCAACGGCAACATCACCGCATCACTCCGCCGCTGACGTGGCGGCCAGCGGTCCCCCGGCCCCTGCCCCGGCAGCCCCGGCCGATATCCCGGATCGTTCCGGATCCCAGATCATCCAGGGGCAATTCCCCCGGTGATACATGTCATCCAGCTGGGCACGTTCCTTGACGGTGTCCGCGGGGGACCAGTAGCCCTTGTACGGATAGGCCAGCACCCGCCGTTGTGGGACCAGCCGCCGCATGATGGCATCCTCAACAAGATCTTCACCTTCGTTGAGGTGATCGAAGATCTCGGGGCGGAGCACGAAATAGCCGCCGTTCTCCCACTGCCGCAGGTCCCGCATCGGCGTTACCTGCGTGATGATCCCATTGTCGTTGATATCGACCACGTGGTGC
Organism: uncultured Actinomycetes bacterium; assembly: GCA_963782185.1. Taxonomy (GTDB): domain Bacteria; phylum Actinomycetota; class Actinomycetes; order Streptosporangiales; family Streptosporangiaceae; genus RYN-230. The sequence goes on along the minus strand of CAWAJB010000025.1, from coordinate 333,761 downwards.
GAGGACTGCGGGGGGACCGCGAGCAGGCTGGCCACCGCGTCGCTCTCCTCGAGCCGCCCGATCATGTCCGGCAGATGCGCGTTCGTGAGGACGTCCGCATAATTGGCCAGGAACATCGGCTCATCGGCCACGAAGCGCCGCACGCGCCGCAGCCGCTCGCCGATCGGGGAGTTCAGGCCGGTGTCGACGAAGGTGATACGCCAGTCGGAGATGTCGGTGCTGAACAGCTTTACCTCACGGGCACCGTTTTCCAGGACGAAATCGTTGGACCCGGTCTCGTCGTAGTGCAAGAAGAAGTCCTTGACCGCAGCCGCGCCGTAACCGAGGCAGAGCACAAAGTCGCGGTGCCCGAAATGTGCGTAGTAGCGCATGACGTGCCACAGGAGCGGCCGGTGGCCGACCATGGCCATCGGCTTGGGCGCGTTGGTCACGCCGTCGCGCATCCGCATTCCCAGGCCACCACAGAACAAGACGACCTTCACGGTAACTCCCCCAAGTCAGACAACGTCGAGTATGGGGATCGGGAACACCAGCCGCCCCCCCCAGGACCGGATGTAGTCAAGCTGCGCACTGATCTCCTCCCGGAGGTTCCACGGCAGGACCAGGACGTAGTCAGGCCGGGTTTCGGCCAGATGCTCAGGTGCGTAGATCGGGATACGGCTGCCCGGGAGGAACTTGCCCTGCTTGACCGGGCTCCGGTCCACGGTGTACTGGACGAGGTCCGTGCGGATGCCACAGTGGTTCAGGAGCGTGTTGCCCTTGCCCGGGGCTCCGTACCCGGCCACCGAACGGCCCTCGCGCGCCGCCGTGAGCAGGAACTCCAGCAGGTCGCTCTTGATCTGCAGCACGGCCCGGGCGAACCCCTCATGCCCGGCCACCGTGTGCAGCCCGGCCGCCTCTTCCTCCGCGAGGACCGCCTTCACCCGGGCCGCCGGCTCACCGGCGCTCTCCTCGGGGCGGGCGTAGACCCGCAGTGACCCGCCGTGCGTGCTGAGTTCCTCGACATCCACCACCCTCAGGCCGGCCGTGGCCAGGACCCGGGAGGAGGTGAGCAGCGATAGGTACGAGAAATGCTCGTGATAGATGGTGTCGTACTGGCGCCCCTCGATGAGCCGGAGCAGATGCGGGAACTCCAGGGTCACCAGGCCGGTGTCCTTGACCAGCGCCCGGAGTCCGGCGGCGAAACCCCGGATGTCCGGGACGTGAGCGAAGACGTTGTTGGCCGCGACCAGGTCCGCCTGTCCGTGTTCCCCGGCGATCTGCTGGCCCGTTTCCGCTCCCAGGAACTCGACCATGGTCCTGATCCCCCGGGACCGCGCGGCCTCCGCCACGTTCGCCGCCGGCTCTACCCCCAGCACGGGGACCCCGCGGGCCAGGAAATGCTGCAGCAGGTAACCATCGTTGCTGGCCACCTCGGTGACCAGGCTGCCTTCCGTCAGCTCCAGCCGGGAGATCATCGCCTCCGCGTAGCGCTCCGCGTGCGCTACCCAGGAGTCCGAGTACGAGGAGAAGTACGCGTAGTCAGAAAAGATGTCCTCGCCAGACACGTACGCAGGCAACTGCACGAGCAGGCAGGAGTCGCACAGGCGGACGTGCAGGGGGTAGAAGGCCTCGGCCTCGTCGAGTCGTTCCGCGGCGACGTAGCTCTCGCACAGCGGAGACATCCCCAGGTCCACGAACGTGCGCGTGAGACTGGCACCGCACAGGCGGCACGGATGAGACGCAGGCATGGTTCTCCTCGACCTGACGTGCTGACGGCAGGCGTAGCTCTCGGACCCTGCCGTATATGAGCACCGAGGAGGTGGGCGTGATACGCGACATCGTCCGGGCCGGTGACCTGGCGTGGACGAGGAGCACCGCGGCCCAGGCATGCAGCGGCGGCACCACTTTTCGTGGCGCGCAGTTAACTCATCCCCCGGACGCGTGAACCACCCGGCCGAGCTGCGCGTCTTCTTTATGTTCGTGAGGGTTCGCGGCTACTGTCCGCTTCGCCTGCACTTCACGTGCCGTCAGTGATGACGAAATTTTTTGTCGTGCCGTCAGTGAGGACTTGGCGACTTGGGGAACTCGGGCTTAGGGGGGGACGTCACACCGATGGTGGAACCGGATCTTAGCGCGTTGGATGTCGCACAACTGGTACGACGCGCCGGCAGAGGAGAGCAGTGGGCGTGGGAGCGCCTGGTGGAGCAGTACGGGAGGCTCGTCTGGGCTATGACCCGCGACTTCAAACTGGTAGAAAGCGATGCCGCCGACGTGGTCCAGGCGACGTGGCTGAGGTTGTTCGAGCACATCGACCGCCTCGAGTACCCCGCCCGGGTGGGCTCCTGGCTGGCGACCACCGCGCGGCATGAGTGCCTGCGCCACCTGGCCGCACGTAAGAAGATCGTCCTGGTGCGGGATGACGCTACCATTTCTGGCGTCGTGGCGCACGAACCTGAGGTCGATGAGCGCCTTCTCGCCGACGAGCGAGCCCAGTCCGTTCGAGAGGCGCTCACCCGCCTTCCCCCGCAGTGGCAACGGATGCTCGAACTGCTCATGGCAGATCCGCCAGCTTCCTATGCCGAGATATCCGACGAGCTCGGGTTGCCGGTAGGCAGCATCGGCCCGACCCGCGGGCGCTGCCTGGCCAGGCTCCGACTCCTGCTACAGGCCTCCTGAATCCCGGGACTCAGGGACCCGCGCGCGGGCGGTCAGCGAGAATAGCGTGGACGTGCATCTGGACAAGCGACTCCTGACACGGTCACTGGGGACGTTGGCGGCCGGGCCTGCGAGGCTTTACAACGCTACGGCGGAGATACGCACACTGTGCGTTCGCTGACGTGTGGCTGGCTGACGCCTGTGCCGGTGGGCCAGGCCACGCGCCCAGGAGTCGCCCGCGGCCACCAGAACCGACGGAGGGAGCGCGCAGTGGAACCGCTCGGCATCGACGGCACCTGGCGCTACACCCCGCGGATCCACCCGGACGACCGGGGCAGCGTCCTGGAGTGGTTCCGGGCCAGCGACCTGGCCGCCGGGCTCGGCTACCCGATGGATATCGCCCAGGCCAACTGCTCGGTGTCGCGCCGCGGGGTGCTCCGCGGCATCCATTTCGCCGACGTGCCGCCCGGGCAGGCCAAGTACGTGAGCTGCGTCCGCGGCGCGATCCTGGACGTGATAGTGGACCTCCGGGTGGGCTCACCGACGTTCGGCCGGTGGCAGGGGATCCGGCTGGACGACGAGGACCGGCGGGCTGTGCTGCTGGCCGAGGGACTCGGGCACGCGTTCATGGCCCTGACCGAGGACGCCACCGTGCTGTACCTGTGCTCAACCCCGTACGCGCCCGGCCGGGAGCACGGCGTGCACCCGCTCGATCCCGCCCTCGGCATCGCCTGGCCCCCGGGCCTGGAGCCGGTGCTCTCCGGCAAGGACGCGGCCGCCCCGACCCTGGCCGAGGCGCGGGCGGCCGGGATCCTGCCCGACTACGGCACCTGTGCGGCTTACGCCAGCCGGCGCCGGGACCAGGTGGGGCAGCCGGGCCGGTGACCGCCTGGACCCGGGGCCGATTCCGCCGCTTCAGGGTGCGGGGGTGACCGCGGGGACGGCGGCCAGGACGGGGAAGGCCCGGTGCAGGGCGGCCCGCCAGTCGCCGATCGGGTCCAGGCCCGCCCGGGCCCAGGCGGCATGGCCGAGCACGCTGTAGCCGGGCCGCGGCGCGGGCCGGGCCAGCGCCGCGCTCCCGATCGGTCTGACCTGCGCCGGTTCGGCGCCCGCCAGCCGGAACACCTCCCCGGCCAGGCCGAACCAGGTGGTCTGCCCGGAACTGGTGGCGTGATAGACGCCGGGCGGGCCGCCCGCCTCGACCAGCGCGGCGATCTGGAGCGCCACATCCACCGTCCAGGTGGGCTGCCCGTACTGGTCGTCAACCACGCCGACGTCCGTGCCGCCGCGTGCCTTGGCGATCATCGCGGAGACGAAGTTGCGCCCGTGCGCGCCGTACAGCCAGGCCGTGCGGACGACGTAGCCGGCCAGTCCCGGCTGCCCCAGCACGGCCTTCTCACCGGCCAGCTTGGTGCGGCCGTAGGCGGTCCGGGGTGCCGCCCCGGCCAGTTCCGGATACGGCTCCCGGGCCTGGCCGTCGAACACGTAATCGGTAGACAGGTGGATCAGCGCGCTGCCCCGCGCGGCGCACTCGGCCGCGAGCCCGGCCACGGCCGTCCCGTTGACCCCGAGCGCGTCCACCGCGGTCCAGGCCGCGCAGTTGACGACCACGGCCGGCCGCCACCGCAGCAGGGCCCGGCGGACCGCCGCCGCGTCGGTGATGTCCAGTTCCGCGCGATCGGGCCCGGCCACCTCGTGGCCGGGCCCGGCCACCGTGGTGACCAGGTCCCGGCCCAGCATCCCCTGGGCCCCGGTCACCAGCCAGCGGGTCACCGGGCCGGGCCGCCCAGTCCGGCCTTCTCGGGCTCGCCGCCCCGGCCGGTCATCCCCCCGGCCCTCGCCGGAGGCCGTTTCAGCGGCTCCCACCACGGGCAGTGGTCCGCGTACCAGCGCACGGTCGCGGCGAGGCCCTCGGCGAACGGGATACGCGGCGCGTACCCGAGCGCCCGCAGTGCCCGGTCGTCGAGCGAGTAACGCCGGTCATGGCCCTTGCGGTCCGCCACCGGGGTCACCAGGTCCCACCCTGCGCCGCACTGCCCCAGGATGGCGCGCGTCAGATCCAGGTTCGACAGTTCCGTGTCGCCGTTGATGTGGTAGACGGCGGCCGCCGCACCCTGCTCGAGCACCAGCTGGATGCCCCGGCAGTGGTCGTCAACGTGGATCCAGTCGCGGACGTTACCGCCGTCGCCGTACAGGGGCACCGTCAGCCCGTCCAGGAGGTTGGTCACGAACAGAGGGATGACCTTCTCCGGGAACTGGTAGGGGCCGTAGTTGTTGCAGCAGCGGGTGATGCTGACGTTCAGGCCGTGGGTCCAGGCGTAGGCCCGGGCCATCAGGTCGCCGCCCGCCTTCGCGGCCGAGTAGGGGGAGTTCGGGGCGAGCGGGGCGTCCTCGGCCCAGGAACCTTCTGCGATGCTGCCGTAGACCTCATCAGTGGAGACTTGCACCACCCGGGACACTCCAACGTCCAGGCAGGCCTGCAGCAGGACCTGCACGCCGACCACGTTCGCGGCGACGAAATCGGAGGCGCCGTCTATGGAGCGGTCAACGTGGGTCTCCGCGGCGAAGTTGAGTACCGCGTCGTGGCCGGGGAGCAGAGACGCCAGGAGCGGGGCGTCGCAGATGTCCCCCTGGACGAAGCGCAGCCGGGGGTTGTCCGCGACCGGGTCCAGGTTGGCCAGGTTGCCCGCATAGGTGAGCTTGTCCAGGACCGTCACCCCGGCCCCGTCGTATCCGGGGTAGCCGCCGGAGAGGAGGGTGCGGACGTAGTGGGAGCCGATGAATCCGGCCCCGCCAGTTACCAGGATCCTCATGAGCTGATCTGCACCTTGCTGTGATCACCGAGAATGAGCCGGTGCGCCTTGGGCACCCGCGGTGCGGGTGTCACCTCCACGTCGCGCCCGATGATAGACGCCTCGATCCGCTGCACACCGCTGATGGACGCGCCGCGCAGCACGATGGAGTACTCGATCTCGCTGTCTGTGATGGCGGGCTCGGTGTCGCCCACGACCAGGCCCACCTCGGTGATGCCCGCGTCCCGGATGGCCTCCAGGCCATAGAACAGGACGGGCTTGTTCGCGACGGGAAGTAGTTGCTTGGCCGAGGTGTGCGTGATCGGCCGCAGCCGCGTCCCCGCACCCCCCGCCAGGACCAGGGCCTTCATGGTGGCGAAACTAGCGCCCTGGCGCTGGCGATGCAGTGTGAGCGGGAAAATAGCCCGGGCTGGCCGGCCCGATGACGGCTGGTGCTCACTCACGCCGGGCCCCGTCCGGGGCCTCGCCGTGGAACGTGTTCTGGGCCGCGGCCAGCCCCATGACCAGCAGGGCGGCCGTCGCGTCGGCGCCCCGGTCGATCAGGAACGGCAGTTCCTTGCGCTCGGCGGCGCTGAAGTCCCGCAGCACGAACGCGGCCGGGTCCATCCGGCCGGGGGGGCGGCCGATGCCGACCCGCACCCGGTTGTAGTCCCGGGTGCCCAGGGCGGCGGACACCGAGCGGAGCCCGTTGTGCCCGTTGTCGCCACCACCCAGCTTGAGCCTGATCGTCCCGAACGGCAGATCCAGCTCGTCGTGGATGACCACGATGTGCCCGGGGTCCAGGTGGTAGTAGCCGCGGAGCCCCGCGACCGGGCCACCGGACTCGTTCATGAAGGTCAGCGGCTTGGCCACGGTGATGGGCGTCCCGTCAAGATGCCCGTCAGCGACGGCGGACCGGAACTTGCCGGCCCGGAACCGGCCGCCGATCCGGGCGGCGATCTCGTCGGCCACCATGTACCCGGCGTTGTGCCGGTTACCTGCGTAGCCGGGCCCGGGATTGCCCAGTCCGACGATCAGCCAGCGTTCGTCGGCCATGTCCTTCTCGTCTCGGCTCCCTGTGCTGGCCAGCCCCGTGCCACCGGCGCTGCGGAGCACACGGCGCCAGCCGTCCCACCGGGCGCGCACCGCTGCCTGCCCGCGAACGGCCCGGCGAGGTTATTCGTCCGCCGGAGCCGGTTCGGCCGGGGCCTCGCCCTCGGGAACCGGGGCCGGCTCGGCCGGGGCGGCTGCCGCCTCGGGCACGCCGATCTCGGCTTCCAGCTGCTCGGCGGTCGGCGCGGCGATCACGTGCAAGACCATCGCCTCCGGGTCGCCGGCCAGCGACGAGCCGGAGGGCAGCTCCAGGTCACGGGCATACACCGACGCGCCGATCTGCATGTCTTCCACGCTGACCTCGATACCGGTCGGGATGTGCGTGGCCTCGGCCTCGATCGAGATCTGGACCATCTGCTGGTCGAGCAGGCCGCCGGAGTACACCTCGCCGGTCACCTGGATCGGGATGTCCACGGTGACCTTCTCACCGCGGCGGACCATGATCAGGTCCACGTGCTCCACCGAGCCCCGGATCGGGTTGCGCTGCACGGCCTTCGGCAGGACCAGCTGGTTCCCGCCGGGCAGGCCATCCAGGCGGATCAGCACGTTCGCGGTCTTCAGCGCCATCATCACGTCGTGGCCGGGAAGGGTGAGGTGCCGCGTGTCGGTGCCGTGGCCATACAGCACGGCAGGAACGCGGCCTGCGCGGCGCTCCCGGCGGGCGGCACCTTTGCCGAACTCGGTGCGCGGCTCTGCGGCGATACGGACCTCGGGCACGGTACTTGCTCCCTACAAAGCGGATGAGATTGCCGGTGCGCTCTCCGGATGCCCGCTCGGGACACTGGGCCGCATACGACAACCGACAGGCACGCCACACACAGCGTGCCTGTCGGAGTCTAGCTCACAACTGGCCGTCCCTGCCGCCGCGGGCCGGGCCGGGGGCTGGTCGTGGGTCATCCCGGGAATCGCGTCGTGGGTCATCCCCGGCGCGGACTCCTGGTACGTCGTGAGCGTGGCCTCATCCCACGGAGCGGGCCGGACCTTACGCGACGCGGCCAGCGCGTGCCGTCCTGCTGCATGGCCATCCTGCTGCATGGCCATCCTGCTGCATGGCCAGCGTGCCCTCCACAGTCCGTCCGGGTGGCAGTATCCGGAGCGGCTAGGCATCCCCCTCGTGCTCCATGGCCGGCTTGGACTCATGCTCCATGGCCGGCTTGGACTCATGCTCCATGGCCGGCTTGGACTCATGCCCCTTGGCCGGCTTGGACTCGTGCCCCTTGGCAGGCTTGGACTCGTGCCCCTTGGCCGGCTTGCGACTCGTGCCCCTTGGCCGGCTTCGACTCGTGCCCCTTGGCAGGCTTGGACTCATGCTCCATCCGCGGCGATTCCTCGGACTCGTTTTCCGCCATGCCTGCACTCCCCTCTGCCAGCCCCCGTGGGCCGGGACGAGTGACGCTGTTTTCCGGCAGCATCGTAGCGACCGGGTGGAGCCGAAAACGCCCATTACGAGCCGGCGTGGGACGGCGAAACAGCTACACAGTTGTTCCCTGCGCGGCGAACCGAGGACAGGACGCGAGGGACAGGACCTTATGGAGCCGTCGGGGCGTTGATCGTCGCGAGTTCCGCGCGCACCTCGACCGCCTGGGCCTGGTCGTCCAGCGCCTCGAACACCGACAGTGCACGGGACCACGATTGACGTGCATCCTCGGGCCTGTCCGCGGCCCGCTGGGCCCGGCCAAGCTCGGTCAGGGTCTGCGCCTCGGCCAGTCGCTCGCCGCCGGCCCGGCGGACCCGCAGGGCCCGGGTCAGGTGGTCCAGGGCCTCATCGACGCGGCCGGACTCGAGGAAGGCCTGCCCCAGGTAATGCCAGGCGTAGCCCTCCCCATGAGTGTCCCCCACGGCACTGAAGATCTGCCCGGCCAGATCGAGGCAGCTGATGGACTCATCGAGGCGCCCGAGGTGGCGGTAGGCCTCGCCCAGGTTGTTGAGGGCCACCGCCTCACCGAAGCGGTAGCCGAGCCGCCGCTGGATCGCGAGCGCCTGCTGGAAGGGCTCCAGCTCGCCGAACCGTCGCAGCAGCAGGTAGGTGTTGGCCAGGTTGTTCGCGGCTTGCGCCTCGCCGCGCTCGTCACCGGCCTCGCGGCGGATGGTCAGGGCCTGCTCGAAGCACGCTATGGCCTCGGGCAGACCCTGCTGCGCGTAGACGATGCCGAGGCTGTTCAGCACCCAGGCCTCCGCGGCCCGGTCTCCGGCACGGCCTGCGCTGGCCAGCGCGATGCGGTGCGTCGTTACCCACTCAGCCCGGTAGGTGCGGCGGTTGAAGAAGCTGAGCGCCGCGACCGGCAGTTTCCATGCGATCGCGTCCAGGCCGCCTGCGGCCGCCTGCCGGGTCGCGACGACCAGGTTCGTACGCTCGGTCTCGCACCAGTTCAGCGCTTCATCGGGAGCAGCGAAGCTGAGCGGCTCCACGGGGCCTCCGGGCGGGTCGAGCGGGACCTGATCACGGTTCGGGGACACGATCCTGGCCATCCCGGCCACGCTGTGCAGGTACCAGTCCAGCAGCCGCCGGACGGCCGCCATGCGGGCTTGTTCCGGTTCGTCCGCCGTGGCGCGTTCCGCCGCGTAGGCCCGGAGCAGGTCGTGGAAGCGGTAGCGGTCGGGCGCCGGAGCCTGCAGCAGTTGTGCGTCGACCAGGATTTCGAGGGCCTCCGCGACGTCCTCGTCCGGCTGCCCGAGCAGGGCGGCCGCCGCGGCCAGCCCGATGGTCGGCCCCTGCCAGAGCCCCAGCATGCGGAAGGCATGCGCCGGGTCCACCCCGCCTGACCCGGACCGGGGCAGGCTGGAGAAGCTGACCTCGAAGCAGGCCCGCACGGCCAGATCCCCGGTTCTCAGCCAGTCCAGTCTGCGGCGCTGGTCTGCCAGCCGGGTGGCGATGGTACGCACGCTCCAGCCGCCCCGGGCGGCGAGCCGGGCGCCGGCGATCCTGATCGCCAGGGGCAGGCCGGCGCAGGCAGTGACCACATCCGCGGTCGCCTCCGGCTCGGCCTCGGCCCGATCCCGGCCGATGATGCCCGCGAACATGTCGGTGGCCTCGGCGGGTTCGAGCACGTCGAGGTCGACGAAGCGGCTGCCAGCCAGGTCGGGCATGCGGCTGCGGGTGGTGACCAGGACCGCGCACGAGGCGCTCCCCGGGAGCAGCGGCCGCACGTGGGCGGCGTCTTTCGCGTCGTCCAGGACGATGAGCACCTTGCGGTCCGTCACCCAGCTCCGGAACTGCGCCGCGCGTTCCTCTTCGCCCGCGGGAATCCGCTCCGGGTCCATGCCCAGATCGCGCAGGAAGCGGGCCAGCACGTCCCCGGGCGGGACCAGCTGGGCGCTGGCGCCGTGCAGGTTGGCGTACAACTGGCCATCGGGGAAATGGCTGCGCAGCTGGTGGGCGGCGTGGACCGCGAGAGTGGTCTTCCCCAGCCCCCCGGCCCCGATCACCGCCGCGACCACGACCGCGCCGGGGCTGTCCGGGCGCCCCGGGCGGGCCAGCAGGTCATGCAGCTTCTGCACGTGCTCGCCCCGGCCGGTGAAGTCGGGGATGTCCGCCGGGAGCTGCGCGACCTGGGACAGGACGACTGACCGGACGTACCCGGTGACAGGGGGCGGCGGCCCGGCCGCCGCGGAACCCGGCCCCGACGCCACCGGCCCCGATCCGGACGCTGCGGAACCGGGCCCCGCCACCGCGGAATCCGGTCCGGCTTCCGCGGGTCCCGGCCCGGCTTCCGCGGAACCCGGTCCGGATGCCGTGGGTCCCGGCCCGGCCGCCCCGGGATCCATCCTGCCCGCGGCAGGGGGCGGGATCCCGGCCCGAGCCACTGATGGCTGGGCCATGAAGGGGGAGTCCGCCGCGGCGGTTTTCGTTGCGGAGAATTGCGGGCCTGAGCCCGTGCCGGACCGCAGCATCTGCTCATGGAGCTGCTGCAGCTCGGCACTGGGGTCCGAACCGAGTTCCTCGGCGATCACCTCGCGGGCCTGGGCGTAGGCCCCCAGGGCCTCGGCGAGCCGGCCCGAGCCGTAGAGGGCGCGCATGAGCAGCGCCCACAGCCCTTCCCGGAGCGGGTGTTCCGCCAGCAGCCTGCGCAACTCCGGCACCACCTGCGCGTGGCGCCCGCAGCCGAGGTCGGCGTTGATGCGCAGCTCCAGGGCCGCGATGCGGGCTTCCCCGAGTCCGCTCGCCGCGGCGCTCACGACTTCGGAGTCGGGAACGTCGGCCAGGGCCCGGCTCCCGTGCCACAGGCCGAGGGCCTCGCCGAGCAACCGCGCCGCCTGCGGGCCGTCCCCCGCCGACAAGGCTGCCCGGCCCTCGGCGGCCAGCCGGGTGAACCGCTGCGCGTCGATGTCGTCCGGGGCGGCCAGCAGCTGATACCCGCGAGAGCGGGTCACCAGGATCTGGCCGTCCGGGTCGCCGATCAGCCGGCGCAGCCGGAGCACGTAGACGCTGATCAGGTTGACGGCCGTGGCCGGCGCGTCCTCCGGCCAGACCTCGCTGATCAGCTGATCGGTCGAGACGACCTCGCCCGCCCGCAACAGGAGCACAGCCAGCACCGTGCGCCACTTGGTGGCGCTGATGCTGTTCCAGCCTCCGTCCACCCGGACCTCGACCGGCCCAAGTATCCGAAACTGCATCGATCGCGCCTCGTTCGCTGGGGGGCACCCGTCCCGGACACGGTGAGTCACGGAACGGGGAAAGCCGTCACTTAATGATGACCCAGATCTGGCCATCTGGGCAGCTTCCGGCGGGGGTGTTGCCGGACACACTGCCCGTCCGTGGCTCAATCACGGATCAATCGTGACGCAAGAGCCCCCTGCCATTGTCGTACTCAGCCACGGCAAGCAGGAACGAAGTGGCCGGCAGGGGAACCAGCGGGGGGACGGCCGGGATAATCGCGGACGGCCAAGCGGGGGCGCGGTCCGCGATCTCCCCTGGTCAGGGCTGGTATGCGTGCACCAGCCCTGACCAGGGAACCCGATCCCGGATCGAGGGGAGCCGGCACACGCCGCATTCGGGCGCCGAGCTGGTGGCCGCCGTCTTCGTCGCTTGCGGGGGCGAAGACAGCGGTCACCTTCGCCGTGTCCGTCACCCTGGTCAGGTTCGGCCGCCCCGTCAGCCCTGGCCGCTCGGTGAACCCTGGCCGCTCGGTGAACCCTGGCCGCTCGGTCAGCTCTGGCCGCTTGGTGAACCCTGGCCGCTCGGTCAGCTCTGGCCGTCGAAGAGGCTGGTCACCGATCCGTCGCTGAACACCTCGGTGATCGCCCTGGCGATCAGTGGCGCGATCGACAGCACGGTCAGCTTGTCGAACCGGCTGTCGTCCGCGATCGGCAGCGTGTTGGTGACGATGACCTCACTGATCCGTGAGTTCTTCAGCCCGTCTACTGCGTTGCTGGACAGGACGCCGTGCGTGGCGGTGACGATGACCTTGGCCGCGCCCTGCTCGAACAGCGCGTCGGCCGCCTTGATGATCGTGGCCCCGGTGTCGATCATGTCGTCCACCACGATGCAGGTCCGCCCGGCCACCTTCCCGACCACCTCGGAGACCACCACCTTGTTAGCTACGTCCGGATCGCGGCGCTTGTGGATGATGGCCAGCGGGCTGCCGAGCCGGTCGGTCCACCGCTCACAGACCCGGACCCGCCCGGCGTCCGGGGCCACGACCGTGACCTGCGAGACGTCCAGGTTGCCCTCGATGTAGCCGGCCAGGATGGGCAGCGCGAACAGGTGGTCCACCGGGCCGTCGAAGAAACCCTGGATCTGCGCGGTGTGCAGGTCGACGGCCATGATCCGGTCGGCGCCCGCGGTGAGGAACAGGTCAGCCATCAGCCGGGCCGAGATCGGCTCCCGGCCACGGCTCTTCTTGTCCTGGCGGGCGTAGCCGAAGAACGGCGCCACCACGGTGATCCGCTTGGCCGACGCGCGCTTGAGCGCATCGACCATGATCAGCTGCTCCATGATCCACTGATTGATCGGCGCAGTGTGGCTCTGCACCACGAACGCGTCGCTGCCGCGCACCGACTCCAGAAAACGGACGAAGATCTCGCCGTTGGCGAAGTCGAAGAGCCGAGCCGGAGCAGGTTCAATGCCGAGGTTGTGGGCGATTTCACTGGTCAGTTCGGGGTGGGCCCGGCCGGAGAAAAGCATCAGCTTCTTCTCGCCGGTCGCCGTGATGCCGGTCACGCGTCCTGAGCTCCCTCACTCGTCGCGGCGTCCTGTCCCCCGGCGCGCCGTTCCCCGGCCACCTGCCCGCCAGAACCCTGTCCGCCGCGATCCGGGTGGCCAGGACGACCCCGCCCGCCGCCAGTCATCTGCCCGCCAGCGCCGGTTGCTGCATTGTTCCTACCCTCTGCGGAGCCGCCTGCATCGACCTTGCTGCCCGGGGGGAGATAGGCGAATGGGCCCACGACCGCGCCCGCGCCGATGTCGGCGTCCCGGCAGAAGGACTGGATGACGGTGGCCCCCTCGCCGACGTCCGTGTCCCGCAGCTGTGACCCCGGGCCGATCCGGGCTCCCGCCGCCACCGCGGTGCGGCCTTCAAGCTGGGTTCCCGGCCCGATCTCGACGTCGCGCGCGAGGCTGACCCCGGTATCGATCCAGGTCGTCGCGGGGTCCACGATCGTGACGCCCGCGCCCATCCAGGTGCCGAGCAAGCGCGCGTTGAAGATGTGCCGCGCCCGGGCCAGCTGGGCCCGGTCGTTCACGCCCAGCACCTCGTCGGGGTCGTCCAGGGTCACCGACGCCACGTGCTGGCCCTCGGCGCGCAGGATGGCGACCACGTCGGTGAGATACTCCTCACCTTTCGCGTTGTCGGTCGGCACCCGCTTCACCGCGTCACCAAGCAGGTGCGCCTCGAACGCGTAGACCCCGGAGTTGATCTCGTCAACGGCCCGCTGCGCGGGGGTGGCGTCGGCTTCCTCGACGATGGCCAGGAACTCCCCGGACTCGTCCCGGATGATGCGGCCGTAGCCGTGCGGGTCCGGGACCCGGGCGGTGAGGACGGTGGCGGCCGCGTCGGTGGCCTGGTGCTCACGGACCAGGGCGGCCAGCGTCGTGCCGCGCAGCAACGGGGCGTCGGCGTAGGTGACCACGATCGTGCCGTGGTCCAGCCCTACTTCCTCGATCACGGTCCGGACCGCGTGGCCGGTGCCGCCCTGGCGGTGCTGGACTACGGCCTGTGCATCCGGCGCGTGGCCGGCCAGGTACTTGGTGACCTCGCGGCGGCGGTGGCCCACCACCACGATGAGACGAACCGGATCTGTTTCGCGCGCGGTGGCCAGGACGTGCCCCAGCAAGGTCTCGCCGCAGATCTGGTGCAGAACCTTGGGGGTATCGGACTTCATCCGCGTACCTTCGCCCGCGGCCAGGATGATGACCGCAGCCGGACGGCTCACACTCACTTGGCGGTGCTCCTCGGTTGCTCCCCGGATACCGGGATCCGCTTCCCCGGTCGCGCCATCGTGGCCCGCGCTGGTCCGGCCCGTTCACCCCGGAACCTTCAGTTCACGCGCCCGACCCTCGCAGGATACCGTCCGGCCAGTCCCGTCGACGCGGGTTGGGGTGGGGTTGAAGCTCCTGCTCGGCTGAACGTGGCCGGCCCCGCACGGGCTGGCAGGGCGGCGGCCGGACCCTTTCAACCCGCATGTCCCAGCGAACCCTTTGGTCCCACATGTCCCAGCGAGACAGCTTTGTCGGTACCCCTCGCTAGCATTCGAATATGGATTCGATTAGGTTAGCCAGCGATAGCCGGACGTCCCCAGGCTCGGCCGAAACGCTCCGGGAGCGGACCGTCGCATTACGCCGGGCCGGGCACTCCCGCCGGGAGATCAAGCAGATTCTCGGCATCGGCAGCAACCAGACCTTGAACGAGGCCCTGCGAGGGGAGCCGCCGCCGGAATGGACGCGCCGCCCCCGGGCCAAAGACGACTTGCACGCCAAAGCACGTGAGCTCCGCGCCCAGGGCCTCGACTACGAGGACATCGTCGCGGCTTTAGGCGTGTCCAAGAGCTCAGTCTCACTTTGGGTCAGGGACATGCCTCGGCCCGAGCGGCTCAGCTACGAGGAATGCCGGAAACGCTCGGCCGAGGGGGCGCAGCGGTACTGGGCCGCAGAGCGCCCACTTCGTGAGGCCCGGCGTGAGGCGGTCCGCGCTGCGGCGGCCGCCGAGATCGGCCCTTTGACCGAACGGGAGATCCTGATCGCCGGGGCGATCGCCTACTGGTGCGAGGGGGCGAAGACCAAGCCCCGCGGGGGACAGGATCGCGTGGTCTTCGTCAACAGCGATCCAGCGCTGATCAGGTTCTTCCTCAGGTTTCTGGATACGGTCGGTATCGGCCGGGAGGACCTGACTTATCGCGTACACATTCACGAGACGGCCGATGTGCCCGGCGCGGAACGGTTCTGGCAGAGGGTCACTCAGGCGGATCCACGCCAATTTCGCCGGACGGTCCTCAAAACGCACAACCCAAGGACAGTCCGTACGAACGTGGGTGAGGACTATCACGGCTGCCTGCGCGTCGAGGTCCAGCGCAGTGCCGACCTTTACCGGCAGATCGATGGCTGGGCCAGCACGATCATGGCCGACTCAGCGGGCCCAAATACGCCGGAGAAACGCAGCTAGGTATCGAACCTGGTTCACCTGCTACAGAGCTCCCGGGAGAGGATTCGAACCTCTGTTGACGGGACCAAAACCCGTTGTCCTGCCAGGCTAGACGACCCGGGACCGTTCGATTCTCGGCCCAAACTCTACCGGGCCGTGGACGAGGCGGCTGCAGTCCCCAGCGACGGGATCCGGCGATGTGGGTTCGGTCGCTGCCTGGGTAGTGCCGATATCGGCACCGGATTCCGCGGCGCCCGCCGTGGCATCACGTCTCGGTATTCGAGACGGGCGGAGCGGCTACTCTGCATGTGACCGGGCGGCCACATGGAGAAAACTTTGGACCGACCTTGCATAACTTACGGTTTCGTAGGTTACGCTGACGTAAGCGTCATAAGTTCCGCGGAGCTGGGTAGCTGCTCCGGAACAGGCGCGAGGCCCGACCTCCAAGGCCCCTAGAGCAAGCGAGGTTCACCCCAATGACTGCCTCCCCCGAGACCGTCCCGGACCGGACCATCCCGGCGGCGACCCCCACGGTCACCCGCCGCACGCCCTTGCCGGAAATCGAGCCCGAGCCGAGCGGCACCCTGGACCGCTTCCTGGTCGGCCTGTTCGTCGTCATCCCGCTGCTCGCCGTCCTGGCCGCCATCCCGCTGGCCTGGAACCTCGGCTGGCTCGGCTGGCACGACGTGGTGATCGCGCTGGTCTTCTACGTGATCTCCGGGATGGGGATCAGCATGGGCTTCCATCGCTACTTCACCCATTCGTCGTTCAAGGCGAACCGGGGACTGAAGAGCGCGCTGGCCATCGCGGGCAGCCTGGCCATCGAAGGGCCGGTTCTGGTCTGGGTCGCCGACCACCGGCGGCACCACAAGTACAGCGACAAGGAAGGCGACCCGCACTCGCCGTGGCGGTTCGGGACCGACTGGAAGGCGCTCACCAAGGGCTTCGGCTACGCGCACGTCGGATGGCTCTTCAACCCGAACCGGACCTCACAGGCCAGGTTCTGCCCGGACCTGCTGGCGGACAAGGACGTCAGCCGCATCTCCCGGTGGTTCCCCGGCCTGGTCGCCGTGTCCCTGCTCGCCCCCGCCCTGATCGGCGGCCTGTGGTCGATGTCCATCGCCGGCGCGCTCACCGCGTTCTTCTGGGCCAGCCTGGTCCGCATCTGCCTGCTGCACCACGTGACCTGGTCGATCAACTCGGTCTGCCACACGTTCGGCAACGAGGACTTCGAGGTGCGCGACAAGTCCCGCAACGTCGCCTGGCTGGCCATCCCGTCGTTCGGCGAGTCCTGGCACAACCTGCACCACTCCGACCCGACCTGCGCCCGGCACGGTGCGCTCAAGGGCCAGATCGACATCAGCGCCCGGGTCATCGCCTGGGCCGAGGACCTCGGCTGGGCCTACGACGTCCGCTGGCCGGACGGGGAGCGGCTGTCCGCCCGGCTGACCGGAGTACGCGGCAAGTCGCTCGGCTCCATGACCGACCGCCAGGCGCCGAAGACAGGTGACCGGAAGGCTGCGTGATGGCGTCATGATGGGCGGGTGACCAACTCGGACTCGGGCTCGAACCAGCGCAAGCGGATGACCGGAAAAGAACGCCGCGAGCAGCTGCTGGACATCGGCCGGCGGCTGTTCGCGGAACGTGGCTTCGAAGGCACCTCCATCGAGGAGATCGCGGCGCAGGCGGGCGTGTCCAAGCCGGTGGTCTACGAGCACTTCGGCGGCAAAGAAGGCCTCTACGCGGTGGTGGTAGACCGCGAGGTCGAGCGGCTGCTCGGGATGGCCACCCGGATCCTGGGCGGCGAGCACACCAGGGAGAAGTTCGAGGCAGCGGCGGTTGTCCTGCTCAAGTACATCGAGGACGACGCCGACGGCTTCCGCATCCTGGTCCGCGACTCTCACCCGGCCTCAGGCTCGGGCACGTTCGGCAGCCTGATCAGCGATATCGCGAGTCAGGTCGAATACATCCTGAGCGACTTCTTCGCGGACCGCGGCTATGACCCGAAGCTGGTGCCGATGTACGCGCAGATGCTGGTGGGCATGGTGGCGATGACCGGGCAGTGGTGGCTGGACGCCCGCAAGCCGAAGATGGAAGAGGTCGCGGCGCACCTCATCAACCTGGCCTGGAACGGACTGTCACAGCTCGAGACCAAGCCCCGGATCTCCAGCGACGTAGTCAAGCGTGCCCGGTCGTGACCCGGGCGACCACGAACACGCGCCGGAACGGCAGTACCGTGCCGTACGGCGCAGCCGGGTAGGCCGTCTGGATCCGGCCCCGGTACGTGGCCACGAACTCGTCCGCCAGCGCCGGGGGCAGGGCGGCCAGCACCGGGCGCAGCCCGCTGCCGCGGTACCAGTCCACCACCGCGTCCTTGCCGGGCAGCACGTGCAGGTAGGTGGTCTCCCACGCGTCCACCTCACAGCCTGCCCCGGCCAGCAGGGCCAGGTAGTCCGCGGGGTCGCCGGCCTGCCGGTTCAGCTGGGCGCCGCCGAGCAGCGGCTTCCACTGTGGTTCGCCGGCCAGCTCCCGCAGGATGGTGTGGCTGGGCTGGTCGAAGTTGCCGGGGAGCTGGAAGGCCAGCCAGCCGCCCGGGGCCAGCCAGCGCACCCACTCGGTCAGCAGTTCCTCGTGGCCGGGGATCCACTGCAGTACGGCGTTACAGGTGATTACGTCCACCGGCTGCTCGGGCCGCCAGGCCCGGATGTCAGCCAGCCGGAACTCCAGCTGTCCGGGCTCAACCGCGGCCCTGGCACGGCGGCCCGTTCCCGGCCCCCCGGCTTCCGCCCGGGCGGCCTCGATCATCTCCGGCGTCGCGGCTTCCGCCTGGGCGGCCTCGATCATCTCCGGCGAGTTGTCCACGCCCAGCACCCGGGCGCCCGGCCAGCGCGCGGCCAGCGCGGCGGTCAGGTTGCCGGGGCCGCAGCCCAGGTCGGCCACGAACGCCGGGTCCTCCGCGCCGACCCGGCTGAGCAGGTCGAAGAACGGACGCGCCCGCTCGTTGCCGAACCGCAGATAGGTGCCTGGATCCCACATGAGCCCGCCAATTTCTCTCGACATCGAGATATCTGACTGGCCCCTGTCTACCGGGACCACACTCTTGATGTCAAGAGATATGCTGCCCGCATGGATGAGCAGCCCGCCGGCCCGCCCCACGCAGCCGCGGGTCACGCAGCTGGGGCCCCGGCCCACGCAGCTGGGGCCCCGGCCCACGCAGCCGCGAGCCCGGACCGCCGGGGCCGCCCGGCGGCACCGGCTCGCGACGAGGTCGACGATCTCGTGGCCGCCTGGCACTCTGAGCGGCCCGACCTGGACGTGGAGCCGCTCCAGGTGCTCAGCCGCGTGTCCCGGCTGGCCCGGCACCTGGACCGGGCCCGGCGGGTGGCCTTCCTCGGGCACGGCCTTGAGACCTGGGAGTTCGACGTCCTGTCCGCCTTGCGCCGGCAGGGTGCCCCCTATCAGCTCAGCCCGGGAGCACTGCTCCGCACGACGCTGGTCACCTCCGGCACGATGACCAACCGGGTGGACCGCCTCGCCCAGGCCGGCCTGGTCCGCCGGGAGCCCGACCCCCAGGACCGCCGCGGGGTGCTGGTCACCCTGACCCCGGCCGGGGTGGCCCGGGTCGACGCGGCCCTGGCCGACCTCCTGCGCAGCGAGCACGCGCTGCTCAGCGGGCTCAGCGAGGCCGACCGCCAGACCCTGGCCGACCTGCTCCGGGTCCTGCTCGCCCCGCTGGACGCCTAGCCTCCAGACGCACACAATGCACCGCGCTGATGTTCCGGGCGCTCAGACGTCTTCGGCCGCCTCGAGCCACTGCTCCTCGAGGCGGGCTTTCTCCTCCTGGACCGCGCGCAGCTCCGCGCCGAGCTCGGTGAGCCGGACGTAGTCGGTGGCGTGCTCGGCGAGCACGGCGGCCAGCTTGTCTTCCTGGCTGCTGAGCCGGTCGATCTGGCGCTCCAGCCGCGCCATCTCCTTACGCGCGGCCCGCTGGGCGCCCGCCCCGCCGGGCTGGGTCCCGCCGGGCTGGGCGGGCGCACCAGCCGCACCGGACACGGAGGCGCCAGCGGAAGCGCCAGCGGCGGCCGGCCGGGCGCCCGCACCGGCACCACCCGCCGGTCCAGCGGCACCGCCGCCGCCCGCAGCCGCGGAGCGGCGGCGCAGGTACTCGTCCACCCCGCCCGGCAGATAGGACAGGTTCCCGTCCCCGAGCAGGGCGACGACATGGTCAGTGACCCGCTCCAGGAAGTAGCGGTCGTGGCTGACCAGCACCAGGGATCCGGGCCATCCGTCCAGCAGGTCCTCGAGCTCGGTCAGCGTGTCCACGTCCAGGTCGTTGGTGGGCTCGTCGAGGAACAGCACGTTCGGCTCGTCCACCAGGATCCGGAGCAGCTGGAGCCGGCGCCGCTCCCCGCCGGACAGGTCGGCGGCGGGCGTCCACTGGGTATCGCCGCGCAGGCCGAGCCGGTCGAGCAACTGGCTCGCGGCCGCCGCACCCTGGGCGGAGTCGAGAGTGCCACGTACCTCGGTGACCGCCTCGCGCGGGGTGAGCGCGGGATCCAGCCCGGCATCACGCTGGTGCAGGTAACCCAGCCGGACCGTCTTCCCCCGGACGATCTCGCCGCTCACCGCCAGCCGCAACCCGCCCATCCCGGCCGAGTCGCCCCCGTCCTGCTCGCCGGGGTCGCTCCCGTCAGCCTGTTCACCAGGACCGCCACCCTCGCCGGCCTCGTCCACGCCGGCGAGCAGGTCCAGCAGCGTGCTCTTGCCGCTGCCGTTCGGCCCGATCAGGCCGACCCGCTCACCGGGGCCGAGCTGCCAGGTCACGTCCCGGAGCAGAGCCCGCGGGCTCCCCGCCTCCGGGGACACCCGAGGGGACACCGGAAAGGACGCCGGAGGAGACGCCGGTTGGACCGTCACGCTGACGTCCTCCGCCTCGATCACGGTCCGCCCCAGCCGCGCGGTCGCCAGCCGGATCAGCTCCACCCCGTCCCGCGCGGGCGGTTCACCCTCGATCAGCGCGTTGGCCGCGTCGACCCGGAAGCGGGGCTTGCTGGTCCGGGCGGGCGGCCCGCGGCGCAGCCAGGCCAGCTCCTTGCGCAGCAGGTTGCGCCGGCGCCGGTCGGTGGCCTCGGCGACCCGGGCTCGCTCCGCCCGGGCCAGCACGTAGGCGGAATACCCGCCGTCGTAGGCGTGCACCCGCCCGTCGGCCAGCTCCCACGTGCGGTTGCACACCGCGTCCAGGAACCAGCGGTCGTGGGTCACCGCGGCCAGCGCCTCCGGCCGCCCGGCCAGGTGGTGAGCCAGCCAGTCGATGGCCTCCACGTCCAGGTGGTTGGTGGGCTCGTCCAGGAGCAGCAGGTCGTGCTCGCCGATCAGGACGGAGGCCAGCGCGACTCGCCGCGACTCGCCGCCGGACAGCCGGTCCGCCGGGGCGGCCAGGTCGATCCCCGCCAGCAGCGCGGCCAGCACCGACCGGGTCCGGGGGTTCGCGGCCCAGGCGTGCTCGGGCAGGTCCCCCACGACGACCGACGCAACGGTCCCGGTGAGCTCACTGCGCTGGGCCAGCACCCCGGTCCGCAGCCCCCTGGTGCGGGTGGCCCGGCCACTGTCCAGTTCCGCGGTCCCGGCCAGGACCGACAGCAGAGTGCTCTTGCCCGCGCCGTTGCGGCCGACGATGCCGATCCGGTCACCGGCCGCGACGCCGGCGGACACCCCGTCCAGCAGCGGCCGCTGCCCGTACGCCTTGACCGCCCGCTCCAGGTTGACCAGGTTCACCGCGGGAGTGTTCATGTGCGCGCGGATCCCCCGGTCGGCACGCTGATCAAGGTTGCGCCGGGGGCGGGGCCGGTCACGCTGGCCACCGTCCGGCACACCCCGGCCCCGGCCAGCGCGACGGCCAGGTCGCGTGCGTGCGCCCCGTCCCGGGCCAGGAACGCGCAGGTGGGCCCGGAGCCGGACACGATGGCGCCGAGTGCGCCGTGCTCTCGGCCGACGGCCAGCGCCTGGCGCAGCCGGGGCAGCAGCGACACCGCGGCGGGCTGCAGGTCGTTGCTGAGCAGCGGGCCCAGCTCGGCCGGGTCGCCCGCGCGCAGCGCGGCCATCAGGGCCGTGTCCAGCTGCGGCGGGCCAGGGGGTTCAGGGGGGTCGGCCTTCCCGGAGGGGCCGGCCCGCCCGGCACGATCCGCCCGGGCGGCCCGGAGCCGGTCACACGCCGCGTACACCGCGGGGGTGGACAGCTGCCCGTCTGCGAACGCGAGCACCCAGTGATACGTCCCGGCGGCCAGGGCCGGCGAGACCCGGTCGCCCCGGCCGAGGCCCACGGCGGTCCCGCCAAGCAGCGCGAACCCGACGTCGCTGCCCACGTTCGCGGCCACCTCGCCGAGTTCGGCGTGGCTCAGCCCGGCACCCCACAGCTCGTTGCAGGCGACCAGCGCCCCCGCCGCGTCGGCGCTGCCGCCGGCCAGCCCGGCCGCGACCGGGATCCGCTTCCTGATCTCGATGGCCAGGCCGGGCGCGTCCCTGACCCCGGGCCCGACCGCGTCGAGCAGAGCGGCGACGGCACGCGCGGCAAGGTTGTCCGGGCCCAGCGGGACGCTGTGCGCACCCTCGCCGGTGACCACCACGCTGTCGGTGTGCGCGGAGGCCACGGTGACCTCGTCGAACAGCGCCAGGGCATGGAACACCGTCACCAGGTCGTGGTAGCCGTCCGCACCGGGCGGTCCCACGGAGAGCTGGAGATTCACCTTCGCGGGTACCCGCGCAGTCACAGCGGTCACGATCCCCCGATCGTAGCCGCCACCCCGGATGGCCCCATCCCCGCCCACCAGCCATGATCCCGGTCAAAAAGGGACGCCATGTGGCACATATCGACCGTGATCACGCAAGCGCCACGCGGAGGGGCGGGCGCGATCACGGAATCGCCACGCGAAGGGCCCGGCGCGATCACGGGATGCCTGCCCGGGCGGCGGCCGCGATCCGGGCGAACCCGTCGACCCCGAGCGACTCACCCCGCGCCCCCGGGTCCACGCCGGCCGCGCGCAGGATCCGTTCCGCGCCCGCGGCTGACCCGGCCCAGGTGGCCAGGGCCGCGCGGAGGGTCTTGCGGCGCTGTGAGAACGCCGCGTCGACCACCGCGAACACGTCGGCGCGCGGCACATCCACCGCCGGGGGGTTGCGGCGGGTGAACGCGACCAGCCCGGAGTCCACGTTGGGCACCGGCCAGAACACCGTGCGCGGCACCGGCCCGGCCCGGCGCGAGTCCGCGTACCAGGCCAGCTTGACCGACGGCACGCCGTAGACCCGGCTGCCGGGGGGCGCGGTCATCCGGTCGGCCACCTCGGCCTGCACCATGACCAGCCCCCGGCGCAGCGTGGGGAGCTCGGCCAGCAGGTGCAGGACGACCGGCACCGCCACGTTGTACGGCAGGTTGGCGACCAGCGCCGTCGGGGGGTCTCCTGGCAGTTCCCCGGCCCCGACCCGCAGGGCGTCGGCGGACAGCACGGTCAGCCGTTGCGGAAAAGAAGGTGCATGAGCGGCGACGGTCACCGGGAGCGCGGCGGCCAGCGCCGGATCGACCTCGATCGCCGTGACCTGGCGGGCGGCCGGGAGCAGGCCCAGCGTCAGCGAGCCGAACCCGGGCCCGACCTCGAGCACGACGTCGTCGGGGTCCAGCGCGGCGAGCGACACGATGCGCCGGACCGTGCCCGCGTCGGTGACGAAGTTCTGGCCGAGCCGCTTCGACGGCCGGACGCCCAGCCGCCCGGCGAGTTCCCGGATCTCGGACGGTCCCAGCAGCCCACTCACCACGGGCCGAAGACGCGCTGGCCGGTCGCCTCGATGATCGCGCACAGCTCGGCCACGTCCATCTGCCTGAGGGCGGCCAGGGCCCGCAGCGTGTGCACCACCTGGACCGGGGAGTTCGACCGGCCGCGGTTGGGCACCGGGGTCAGGAACGGGGCGTCGGTCTCGACCAGCAGGGCCTCCGGCGGCGCGACCGCAGCGGCGTCGCGCAGCGGCTGGGCGTTCTTGAACGTCAGGGTCCCGGCGAAGCTCAGCACGTAGCCGGCGGCCACGCAGCGCTTGGCCATCGCGGCGTCCCCGGAGAAGCAGTGGAACACGACCCGCTCCGGCGGCCCCTCCTCGTCCAGGATGCGCAGGACGTCGTCGTGCGCGTCGCGGTCGTGGATCATCAGCGCCTTGCCGGCCTGCCTGGCGATCGCGATGTGCGCCCGGAACCACTCCTGCTGCAGCTCGGGCGGCGCGTCGTCCCAGTAGTAGTCCAGCCCGGTCTCGCCCACCGCCCGCACCCGCGGCTCGCTCGCGAGCGCGGCGATCTCCTCCCGGGCCGCTTCCTTCTCCGCAACGGAACCGCTGACGGCCATGGTGTCGTTTGGATGAATCGCGACCGCGGCGTACACCGCGTCGTGGTCCGCGGCGCAGGCCACGGCCCAGTACGAGGAGGGCAGGTCGGTGCCCACGGTGATCATCCGCGAGATGCCGCAGGCGGCGGCGCGGGCCACCACGCCGGAGACCGGGCCGGGCACCAGGTTCAGATGACAGTGACTGTCGAACGCGGTGCCCGGCAGCGGCTCCGGGTCGGGGGCGGGCGGCCGCCCGTACTGGTCGGCGGCAGGCGTGCTCACTCTGCCGTGCTCACTGCGCCGGCCCGGTCACGGCTGCTCGAGCCGGGCCAGTTCCTCGTCGACGATCGAGGGGTCCAGCTTGGTGAACAGCGGCTTCGGCGCGGCCAGCGGGGTGCCCGGCATGATCGGCCGGGACTCCCACCGGGCGGCCGCGTCGTAGTCCCCGGTGATCACCGGGTAGGACGGGCCGCCGTCCTCGTCCACCTCGTCGATCCGGGGCATCCCGGTCCAGGTGCCCTCGCCGCCCAGCATCCGGTACACCGTGGACGAGGACTCGGGCAGGAACGGCGTGAGCATGGTCTTCGCGTCGTCCACCAACTGCAGCACCACGTGCATGATCGTGCGCATCCGGTCCGGGTCGGACTCACGCAGCTTCCACGGGGCCTGGTCGGACATGTATTTGTTGGCGTCGCCGACGGCGCGCATGGCGTCGTTGACCCCGGCCTTGAACCGGGACCGGTCCAGGGCGCCGCCGACCCGGGCGAAGGCCTGCCGGGACCGCTCCAGGATCTCGTGGTCGGCGTCGGTCAGCTTGCCGGGTTCCGGGATCGAGCCGATGTTGCGGGCCGCGAACGAGACCGAGCGGTTGACCAGGTTGCCCCAGGTGGCGACCAGCTCGTCGTTGTTGCGGCGGAGCAGTTCGCTCCAGGTGAAGTCGGTGTCCTGGTTCTCCGGGCCCGCGACCGCGACGTAGTAGCGCAGCGCGTCCACGTCGTAGCGCTCCAGGAAATCGCGCACGTAGATCACGACGGACCGGGACGAGGAGAACTTCCGGCCCTCCATCGTGAGGTACTCGCTGGAGACCACCTCGGTCGGCAGGTTCAGCGCGCCGAGGGTGCCGGGGGCGCCTCCCTTGGCGCCCTGGCCGTTGTAGCCGAGCAGCATCGCGGGCCAGATCTCGGAGTGGAAGACGATGTTGTCCTTGCCCATGAAGTAGTAGGACTCGGCGCCGGGAGCCTGCCACCACGCCCGCCAGGCGTCCGGGTCGCCGGACCGGCGGGCCCATTCGATGGAGGCGGAGAGGTAGCCGATGACCGCGTCGAACCAGACGTAGATCCGCTTGTCGGTGCGATCCCGCCAGCCGTCCAGCGGGACCGGGACGCCCCAGTCCAGGTCCCGGGTGATCGCCCGGGGCCGCAGCTCGTCCAGCAGGTTCAGGGAGAAGTTGAGCACGTTCGGCCGCCACTGGCCAGTCTTGCTCTCCAGCCACGTGCGGAGCACCTCAGAGAACGCGGGCAGGTCGAGGAAGTACTGCTCGGTCTCGGCGAACTTGGGCGTCTCCCCGTTGATCTTCGACCGGGGATTGATCAGGTTGACCGGGTCGAGCTGGTTGCCGCAGTTGTCGCACTGGTCGCCGCGGGCGTGCTCGTAGCCGCAGATCGGGCAGGTGCCCTCGATGTAGCGGTCCGGCAGGGTGCGCCCGGTGGACGGGGAGATCGCGCCCAGCGTGGTCTTGGGGAAGATGTAGCCGTTCTTGAGCAGGCCCAGGAAGATCTCCTGGGTCACCGCGTAGTGGTTATGGGTCGTGGTCCGGGTGAACAGGTCATAGGAGAGGCCCAGCGCGCGCAGGTCCTCCGCGATCACCCGGTTGTAGCGGTCGGCGAGCTCGCGGGTGGTCAGCCCCTCGGCGTCCGCGGCGACCTGGATCGGCGTCCCGTGCTCATCGGTGCCGCTGACCATCAGCACCCGGTTCCCCGCCATCCGCTGGTACCGGCTGAACATGTCGGACGGCAGGCCGAAGCCGGAGACATGGCCGATGTGGCGGGGCCCGTTGGCGTACGGCCAGGCGGGCGCGGTCAGGATGTGACGGGTCGTCGCGGACATGGGTCCAGCCTAGGGGCAACTCCGGGCAGGTCCCGAACGGATTAGCCCGAAGGCGTGGTACCGGCCGGGCCCTCCGGGGCCTGCGCATCCGGGCCGCCGGAGCCGCCGCGGCGGGCTGCGAGCACGGCGTCGTACACCTCGCGCCGGCGCAGGCCATGCTCCCGGGCCACGGCCGCGATCACCTCGGTCCGCGGCTGGCCGCCCGCGGCCCGGCGGGCCACCTCAGCCGCCGCGTCCGCCGGGCTGAGCCGCGGTTCCCCCGGGTCGCCCTCGACCACCAGCGTGACCTCGCCCAGCAAGCCGCCGCCGGCCCAGCCGGCCAGCTCGGCCAGCGTGCCCCGGCGGATCTCCTCGTGTGTCTTGGTCAGCTCCCGGCAGACCACCGCGCGCCGCCCGGGCCCGAACGCCGCGGCCAGCTCACCCAGGGTCACCCCGGTCCGTTTGCCGGACTCGAAGAACACCAGCGTGCGGGGCTCGGTGGCCAGCTCGGCGAAACGGCGGGCCCGCTTGCCGGCCTTGGGCGGCGGGAAGCCCTCGAAGCAGAACCGGTCGCTGGGCAGGCCGGACACGGCCAGCGCGGCGGTCACCGCGGACGGCCCGGGCAGCACCCTGACCCGGGCGCCCGCCCCGGCCGCAGCCGCCACCAGCCGGTACCCGGGGTCACTGATCGCGGGCATGCCCGCGTCGGAGACCAGCAGCACGTCCTGACCCTGGCGGAGCGCGTCGAGCAGCTGGTCACCACGGCGCCGCTCGACCGCGTCCCAGTACGAGACAACCCGGCCGGTCAGCTCGACGCCCAGGGTGGCGGCCAGCCGCCGCAGCCGCCTGGTGTCCTCGGCCGCCACCACGGGCGCCCCGGCGAGGGCCTGCGCGAGCAGCGGTGACGCGTCACCGGGCCGCCCGATCGGAACCGCGGCGACCGTGAGCGTGCCGAAGCCGCCGGTGGCCGGGTCGCCAGGGCCAGAGTCGCCGGGCGCAGGGTCGATGGTTTTCATGCCGGCACCACGCTACGTCCCCGTGCTGGGTCCCCGTGCTGGGTCTGGGCGCCGGGCACACCGCTGCGTCGCGATCTGGCGCCGCAATGCTTGCCCATCCCCATACCATGTGTCCGATGATGGCCTCCCGGGCGACCGCGCAGACGGCCGCCGCGACCACCGACCAGCCATCCGGCCTCCTCGCCCGGATGGTCCCGCCCACGCCCGGGAGCACGCTCTGGGGCTGGCTGGGCCCGCTGCTGGTGACGGTGTTCGGCGCGTTCCTGCGGTTCAACCAGCTCAAGGTGCCAGACAAGGTCATCTTCGACGAGACGTACTACGTTCCGGACGCGCTGGGCATCCTGCGGTACGGCGTCGAGCACAACTACGTGAGCGCCCGGAACTCGATGCTCGTGCAGGGGAACACGCACATCTTCTCCAGCGGCGGTGAGTTCGTCGTGCACCCGCCGGTCGGGAAGCTGTTCATCGCGTTCGGCGAGTGGACGTTCGGCATCAACTCGTTCGGCTGGCGGTTCGCGTCCGCGCTGATCGGGTCGCTGGCCATCCTGCTGCTGGCCCGGATCGCCCGCCGGATGACCCGGTCCACGCTGCTCGGCTGCATCGCCGGCCTCCTGATGGCGCTGGACGGGCTCGAGTTCGTGATGAGCCGCACGGCGCTGCTGGACATCTTCCTGATGTTCTGGGTGCTGGCGGCGTTCGGCTGCCTGGTCGTGGACCGGGACGTCACCCGGGCCCGGCTGGCCGCCGCGGTGGACGCGGCAACGGGCCGGGCCCTGGGCGGGTTTCTGGGCGGCGCACCGGGTGCGGGCGGTGCAGGCGAGCTGCGGGACGCGGACCTGGCCGGCCTGCAACCCGGCCGCGCGTCCGGGTCCCCCTCGCGCGGGGCCCGGTGGCGGCGGATCCCCTGGTGGCGGGTGGGCGCCGGGGTCTGCATCGGCCTGGCCCTGGCCTCGAAGTGGGACGCGATCTGGTACCTGCTCGGCCTGGCCGGGCTGGTCATCGCCTGGGATGCCGGCGCCCGGCGGGCCGCGGGGCTGCCGGGCGGCGTCCTCGGCACCCTGCGGCGGCACCGCTGGCTGCCGGCCTGGTTCGGCCTGGTGCCACTCGTCGTGTACGTGATCACCTGGTCCGGCTGGTTCTTCACCAGTACCGGGTACGACCGGCAGTGGGCGGCGCAGAACGGCCCCCACATCCCGGTGATCTCCGCGCTGGCCTCGTTCGCGCAGTACCAGAAGCAGATGCTCCAGTTCCACCTGGGCCTGACCACGCACCACCCGTACCAGTCGCAGCCGTGGACCTGGCTGGTCATGAGCAGGCCGGTGGCGTTCTTCTGGCAGTGCCCCGCGGGTGGCACCCACGGTGCCTGCGCCAGCTCCAAGGCCCAGGAAGTGCTGGCCATCGGCACGCCGCTGATCTGGTGGGCGTCGATCGCCACGCTGCTGGTCTGCGTGGCCTGGTGGCTGACCCGGCGGGACTGGCGGGCCGGGGCGCTGCTGCTGGCCGTGGCCGTGGGCTGGCTGCCCTGGTTCTGGTTCGCGCTGCACGACCACCGCACCGAGTTCTTCTTCTACGCGCTGGAGTTCGAGCCGTTCCTGATCCTGTCGATCACCTTGTGCCTCGGGCTGATCATCGGCCCGGCCCGGGCGTCGGCGATGCGCCGCACGGTAGGTGCGGCCGTGGTGGGCGCCTACCTGCTCGGGGTGCTGCTGAACTTCGCGTACATGTACCCGGTCCTGACCGCCAAGATCATTCCGTATACGTCATGGCTGTCGCACATGTGGTACCACGGCTGGATCTAGCGGAGCGGGCGCGGATCGGCGGCTTCGCCGGCCCAGGCGGCCAGCAGCGCCGGTCCCGGCACCGGCAGCCGCTCCATCTCCCGCGGCTCGAACTTGACCAGGCCGCCCGCGTACACCCGGCCCTGGCCCTGGGTCACGGACCGGCCCAGGTATGCGGCGAGGGTGTCGAGGACCCCGGGCGGAAGCGGGTCGCGCGGGTACAGCCCGTGGGCGATGTTCAGGTAGCGGGCGGCCGCCTGGTTCCGCACGAACACCGGCGGCCGGCGGCTCATGTAGCTGGCCAGGATCGGCGGTGGCTCGCCGAGCCGGACCCGCCACCACGGCCTGCGATGCCGCGCCACGTACGAGCCCGCGGCCCCCGCCGCCGTGGCATGGCGGAGGAAGCAGGCCACGGCGGCGTGTTCCGCGGCGGGCAGGTCCCCCAGGTCGGCGGGGAGGCTGATGACCAGGCGCAGCGGGGTGCCGGGCGGCAGGACCGGGCCGGCCTCGATGAGTTCGCGGGCCCGCGTCACCGCGCGGATACAGAACCGGGCCGGGACCAGCGGGTGCGGCCCGGCCGTCACCCACACCGCGTTCGCGCCCGTGACCTGGCCCCGGTGGACCCGGCACAGCTCACCCAGCTCGACATGGCCCTCCGGGAGGCTTCCCGGCCGGCCGGCCGGCCAGGGGGATCCGGGTGTTGGCGCGGCGGGCCCGGGACCCTCTCGCCCGGCCGGCTGAGGATCCTCCCGCCCGGCGGGCTGCGGCCCGGCCGGCTGCGGCCGGGTGGGCTGCGGCCCGGGAGCGGCCGGGCGGAGCAGCGGCCCCCAGCGGGAGGCGGCGCGGAGGACGGCCGTGGGCACCGGCGTGCCGCCGGCCAGCGCGCCCAGATCCGCCGGGCCGGACACCCGGCGCATCGCGATCGCCTCCGGGACGGTGCCCGGCCGGAAGCAGGTGATGACCGAGGTGGCCGCCGCGTCCGCGAACACCGGCACCGCCGGCTCGACCAGGTGGACGGCCCGGCCGCCGAGCGCGCCGAGTAGCAGCTCCCGGACCAGGCGGCCGTAGTTCACGTCCAGCCACTCGGCGGCGGTGATGAGCACGCCCAGGTCGCCCGGGATCGCATGCCCCGCGGTGGCCAGGAAGAAATGGGCGTGCAGCCCGGACAGCCCGCTGGCGGGCACCCCCTGCTCGCGGGCGGCGCGGCGCAGCCACTCCTTCCCCGTGGCGGCGATCTGGTGATGCCGCACGTAGGGCGGGTTGCCCAGGAACAGCGTGGGGCCGCCGGCCGGGGGAAAAGCCGCGGTGCGGTAGTCGTCGAGCAGGACCGAGGACCGGCTGGCGAAGCCGGCCGCGGCCAGGCTGGCCCGGCCCACGATCGCGGCCAGTGGGTCTATCTCGACGCCGACCAGGGACGCCTGCGGCCAGCGGCGGCCAGCGGCCAGGAGCATCCGGGCCGACCCGGAGCCGGGATCCACGACCCGGGCCGGGCGGATCCCCGTGCCCGCCGCCCAGGCGATCATGCTCTCGATGACCGGCGGCGGGGTGAACGTCTGCCCGAGGACCCGCCGTCCCGACGGGCCGCGCAGCGCACAGAACGCGTCTCCGAGCGGGTCCCCCCCGGCCCGGATCCGGTCCCGGGCCGCGGCCGCCCGCACGCTCATGGGGGCG
The DNA here is from genome assembly GCA_963782185.1 of uncultured Actinomycetes bacterium. GTDB lineage: Bacteria > Actinomycetota > Actinomycetes > Streptosporangiales > Streptosporangiaceae > RYN-230. The sequence continues at coordinate 303,733 of CAWAJB010000025.1, read as the reverse complement.
CAGCCGGCCGCGCGGGCCACCAGATCACGTTCCGCCGCAGACCAGCCCGCCACGCTGGCCGCGCCCAGCTGGCTGGCCAGCTCCACCAGCGCCTGCTCGCCCGGCACGTCCCGGCCTGGAACCTGGCGGGGTGGCACCTGGCGGGGTGGCACCTGGCGGGGTGGCACCTGGCGGGGTGGGCGAACGCTGGTCACCCGCATCATTGTGGCGCGGCGCACCCGCGGGCCGCGCATTCCGCCCCGCTGGGCACCGCCGATCGTGCCCCTCCCGGCTAACCGTCAGGTCCGGCGGCGTCCTCCGGGGCAAGGATGGATCCCCCGGGGCTGCCAGGAGCCGGGCGGGGGACGGCTGCGACACTGGAGACAGGAATCCCGTCGGCTGCGGCGATGAGGATCTCCGCGCCGGCCGGCCAGTCCGGGGGACGGGTCGGCCCCGAAGTACTGGTAGGGGCAACCATAACGCACAGCCGGCCTTCAGGAATCTCTCAGATTCAGGGAGTAGTAAAGAGAGCACGAACAACGGGGGAAAAAGTGACCCGATTCACCGAGCCGGATGGGTGTTCCCATACGTCTTTAGGGGTGAAAGGGTAGCGATCGAGTGGAGTGACCGATGGGGACTAGCGAAGAGGCACCAGACCGGGACCGGCGGTTCGAGCAGGATGTCGTGCCGTTCCTTGGTCAGCTGTACCCCGCTGCGCTCCGCATGACCCGTAACCCGACTGACGCCGAGGACCTCGTCCAGGAAACCTCGGCCAAGGCGTACGCCGCGTTCCACCAGTTCCGCCCGGGCACCAACCTCAAGGCCTGGCTGCACCGAATCCTGGCCAACACGTTCATCAACACCTACCGCAAGCGCCGCCGTGAGCCCCGGCAGGCGTCCGGGGGTGACTTCCAGGAGTGGCAGCTGCCCGCAGACCCGCTGGCCGCGCAGGCCCGCTCCGCCGAGGCGGAGGCGCTCGACCGGCTCGCCGACTCGGAGATCCTGCGCGCGCTGCGCGACCTGCCCGAGGAGTTCCGGGTCGCGGTCTACCTGGCCGACATCGAGGGCTATGCCTACAAAGAGATCGCCGAGATCATGGGCACCCCGATCGGAACCGTTATGTCACGGCTGCACCGCGGCCGCGGCCGACTGCGCGACAAGCTGGCGGCTTACGGTCCTGGCCCGGGTTCGGGCCTGGCCCCGATGACGGGCTGACTCCCAGGTCAGCCCGGGCGTCTGCCAGGCGGGATCTACCAGGCGATGCCCGGATGGGGTACGTGCTCCCAGCCGAGCGCGGCCGGGTCGTACACCCGCTCCACGTAGATCTGGTGCCACAGCGAGAACACGACCAGTACCCAGATGTGCCGCCAGCTGACGTCGGGCTCACCCGCCCGGAACCTCTCCAGCAGGCTGAGCGCGGCGTCCCGGTCGATCCACTGGTCGGTTTTGGCCTCGCGCAGCAGGCGGTCCGCCCATCCGTACATCTCGCCCTTGAGCCAGTGCCCGATCGGCACCGGGAACCCGAGCTTGGCCCGTTCCGCTGCGGCCTGCGGCAGCACTGAGCCCATGGCCTGGCGCAGTGCCAGCTTGGTGGTGCCGGCGCCGATCTTTTCCTCCCGGGCCAGCCGGGCCGCCACCGTCATGACCTCCCGGTCCAGGAACGGCACCCGCAGCTCCAGGCTGTGAGCCATCGTCATCCGGTCTGCCTTCACCAGGATGTCGCCGTGCAGCCAGGTGTTGATGTCCACCAGCTGCATGGTGGACGTGTCGTCCAGCCCGGCGTCGGCGGCCTGGTCATAGATCGGGGCGGTGACCGCATACGCGCTGGCCCCTGGAGATCCGGGCCCCCGGGCGATCAGGTCCACCTGGTCGCCGGTGAACACGTGCGCGTTCCCGATGTAGCGCTCGCGCAGCGGGGTCGAGGTGCGCTCCAGGAAGCCCTTGCCCTTGACCCCGGCCGGGAGCATCGAGGCGGCCCGCTTCAGCGGCACGCGGGCCAGTCCCGGCAGCCGTTCCCCGGCCCGGACCACGCCGGGCTGGTGATAGATGGCGTAGCCGCCGAACAACTCGTCCGAGCCTTCGCCGGACAGCACCACCTTGACGTGCTTGCTGGCCTCGCGGGCCACGAACCACAGCGGCACCGCCGCGGCGTCAGCCATCGGGTCGTCCAGGTGCCAGATGATCCGCGGCAGGTGGGTGAAGAACTCCTCCGCGCTGATCACGTAGGGGGTCGACTTCACGCCGATCGCGGCGGCGGTCTCCTGCGCGCGGTCGATCTCGCTGTAGCCCTCGCGCTCGAATCCGACGGTGAACGTGAGCAGGTCCGGGCGGTGTTCGGCGGCCAGCGCGCAGATCGCCGCCGAGTCGATGCCGCCGGACAGGAACGCCCCGAGCGGCGCATCGCTGCGCAGGTGGACAGCGATCGAGTCACGCATCACGGCCAGGATCGAGGCGGCGGTGCTCTCGCTCGGGGCCGGCGCGGGCCGCAGGTCCGCGCGCCAGTAGCGGAACACGTCCACGCTGCCGCCCGGCCGCGCGATCATCGCGTGCCCGGGCGGAAGCACCCGGATCGGCGGGGTCAGCGCCGCCGGCGGCGGCACGAACTGGAAGGCGAGGTACTGCCGGAGTGCATCCCGGTCCAGGGTGCTCAGCTCGCCTGGGCTGGCCAGGCATTTGCGTTCCGAGGCGAACCGCAGCAGCCAGCCGGGGGCGCCCATGCCGGACTGGCTGGCACCGGGCTGGCTGGCACCGGGCTGGCCGCGCCCTGGCTGGCCCGGCCCGGGCTGGCCCGGATCCGGTGCTGGCTGAACAGCCCCTGCCTCGTGACGTCCGTGCCGCCCGGACGACGGCGGCGCAGCAGCAGGCACCGGGACGGCCCGCCCGGCGGCGTGCCGCCCCGCCGGGCGGGTGTCCCACGCGGAGGCCTCGGGGGCCTGCCCCGCGGCCGGCCCGGACCCCGGCGCCTGCCCGTCCAGCCAGTCGTGCTCCTGGGTCTGGTCGACGGTGTAGTAGAAGGGCTTGATGCCGAACTGGTCCCGGGCGCAGAACAGTTCCCGGGTCCACGTGTCCCAGATCGCGAACGCGAACATCCCGCGCAGCCGGTGCACGACGTCCTTGCCGAGCAGCGCGTACATCTCCAGCAAGACCTCGGAGTCCGAGGTGGTCCGCAGCGTCACCCCCTGCTGGCGGAGTTCCTCGCCGAGCTCGACGTAGTTGTAGATCTCGCCGTTGTAGACCATCCAGTAGCGGCCGTCCGCGGACCGCATCGGCTGGTGACCGCCGGGGGACAGGTCGATGATCGCCAGCCGCCGGAAGCCCAGGGCGACGTCGGGGTCGGCGTAGAACCCCTCGTCATCCGGTCCCCGGTGGGTGATCCGCTCAGTGGCGGTATGCACCCAGTCCTGATCCGGATCTGCCTCCAGGGCCAGTGCCAGGCAGCCGACGATTCCGCACATCGTGTCCCCAACGAGAGAGTCTGGTGGTGAGCCGCTGGTGTGGGCCGGTCCTCTGCGCCCCGATCTTAAGGGGCGGACGCGGGCCGCGTGGGCCAGGCCAGGCAGGCCGCCCGGCGGCGGGGCGGCCCGCTGGCCTCTGTTGTCTCAGCTGGCCTCACTGGCCACGCCAGACCGGGGGCCGCTTTTCGGCGAACGCGGCCGCACCCTCGATGGCGTCCGCTGAGCCGAATACCGGGGTGGTGATCTCGTCCTGCCGGGCGAACTGCTCGTCCGCCGGCCAGTCGGCGGACTCCACGATCACCCGCTTGGTGGCGGCCAGGGCGAGCGGCGCGTTCTGGCTGAGCCTGCGGGCCAGGTCGATGGCCACGGCCAGGGCCTGACCGGCCGGTACCAGGCGGTTGATGAGTCCCGCGCGGTGCAGTTGGGGGGCCGGGATGCGCTCCCCGGTCAGCGCGACCTCCATGGCCAGGTGGTAGGGGATCCGCCGGGGCAGCCGGAGCAGGCCGCCTGCCGCCGCGACCAGGCCACGGGTCACCTCCGGCAGGCCAAAGGCCGCTCCCTCGCTGGCCACGATGAGGTCGCAGCTGAGCGCCACCTCGAACCCGCCGGCCAGCGCGTAGCCCTCGACCGCGGCGATGACCGGCTTGGCCTGCGGCCGCTCGACGATCCCGGCGAACCCCCGCCCGCCCGCGTTCGGGTTCTCCCCCGCCAGGAAGCCCTTCAGGTCCATGCCCGCGCAGAACGTGCCACCCGCCCCGGTGAGCACGATGACCTGAACGTCCGGGCGCGCCTCCAGGTCGTCCAGGGTGGCGGCCATCCCGGCGGCCACCGCCCCGTTCACCGCGTTCCGGGCGGCGGGCCGGTTGATGGTGACGACCGCTACCGGGCCGTCTACCCCGCACAGCACCGCATCCGAAGCGCCCGCAGGCGTGGTGCCCGCGGCCGGGTTACCCGGTCCCGGAACGTCCGCTGCCGCGCTTCCCGAAGTGTCCGCCACCGTGCTGCCTCCCTGATGGTTATCTTCTTCTCGTTGACTCGCGGCGTTCATGCTGGCCGCAGGCATACATGAAGGTCTGGCAGCTGTCCGGGCTTTGTCCGGAAAGTAAGGCCCGTGAGAGGGTCACGGACCCCTGCACGAACGAGACTGCTGTCCCGGCGGCCACCAGCGCTGCTGCGTCCGCGGGCCAGGAAGTCATCCAGGACATCATGCCGGGCCAGGGCGGCGGCCAGAGCACCGGGGCAGCGACGAGCGCCCCGCCCAGCAGCAGTGCCCCGCCCAGCAGCGCTCCGGACGCCAGCACCCCCAGCAGCAGCCCGGGCCAGCCCGCGGCCGCCCGCGCCGGCGCCGTGGCCGCGGTCAGCCACACCATCGCGTGCGTCACCGGGAGCCAGGGCAGTCAGGGCGCGGCAGCACCAGCCCAGCCAGCCGCGTGGCACCCTCAGCGGAGCACCGGGACTGTCCTCCCGGCCCTGACCGGAACGACCGGGACCGTCCCTGGTCGGCAGGACGGGGCGGCCCGGGTGACTACTTGGGCTGGAAGCGGATCCCCCCGTCGAAGCGGATGACCTCGGCGTTCATGTAATCGTTCTCGATGAGCGCCTGGACCAGGTGGGCAAACTCGGCCGCGGTGCCCATGCGCTTCGGGAACAGCACCGGGGCGGCCAGCTTGGCCTTGAACGCCTCACTGTCCGGGCTGAACCCGTAGATCGGGGTGTCGATGATGCCCGGGCAGATCGTGTTCACCCGCACGCCGATGGCGGCGAGGTCGCGGGCCGCCGGCACCGTCATGCCGATGATGCCGCCCTTGGACGCCGAGTAGGCGACCTGGCCGATCTGGCCCTCCAGGCCCGCCACCGACGAGGTGTTGATGACCACGCCGCGGAGGTTGTCAGCGTCGGCCGGCTCGGTCTGGGCGATGGCCGCGGCCCCGATCCGCATCAGGTTGAACGTGCCGATGAGGTTGATGTCGATGACCTTGCGGTATGACGCAAGGTCGTGCGGGGTACCGTCGCGGCCCACGGTCCGGGCGGCCCAGCCGATGCCGGCACAGTTCACCACGGTCCGCAGCGGGACCCCGGCGCCCACGGCGGATTCGACGGCCGCGGTGACCGAGTCCTCGTCGGCGACGTCCGTCTTCACGAACAGGCCGCCAGTCTCGGCGGCGACGGCCTTGCCGAGCTCCTCATTAAGGTCGGCCACGACGGCGGTGGCCCCCGCGGCGGCGAGCCGGCGGGCCACCGCCGCACCCAGCCCACTGGCGGCGCCGGAGATGATCGCTGCGGTTCCGTTCAGGTTCATGGCCGGGAGCATACTTCGCCGTCCCTCCCCCCAACCGAACAGGGTTCGGACTTGCGGCGGCGTCGGCGTGGCACCGGCTTGTCGGTGGGCCGGTCTACGATCGGGAAGATAACTGGGAGCCAGGCTATTCCGGCCATTCCGCCTGGACCAGGCGGAACATGCGCCGGGCAACAGGGAGCATGCGGTGAGGAAGTTCCACGCGAACCCGTGGGCGGTACTGCTGGTCGTCTCGCTCGGGTTCTTCATGACGCTGCTCGACCTGACCATCGTGAACATCGCGATCCCGGACATCATCACCAGGCTGCACGCCTCACTCGATGACGTTCTGTGGGTGATCAACGCCTACGCCCTGGTGCTCGCCGTGCTGGTGATCACCTCGGGCCGGCTCGGTGACCTGATCGGGCCGCGGATCATGTTCGCCACGGGCATCTCCGTGTTCACGGTGGCCTCCGCCGCCTGCGGCCTGGCCCCCAGCCCGGGCTGGCTGATCGCGTTCCGCGCGGTCCAGGGGCTGGGCGCGGCCATGCTGATGCCGCAGACGCTGACCATCATCACCAACACCTTTCCCGCCGAGCGCCGCGGCGCCGCATTCGGCGTCTGGGGCGCGGTCGCGGGGGTGGCGACCATCGCCGGGCCGACCCTGGGCGGCCTGCTGGTGACCGCGTTCGACTGGCGCTGGATCTTCTTCGTCAACCTGCCGTTCGGCGTGATCGCGCTGATCCTGACCTTCATCATCATCCCGGACATGCGGCCGGGGCGGCGGCACCGGATCGACATCCCCGGCGTGCTGCTGGCCAGCGCCGGGCTGCTGGCTATCTGCTATGGCCTGGTCGAGGGGCAGAAGTACGGCTGGGGCACGATCACGTCGTTCATCAGCATCCCGCTGGTGCTGGGGATCGGTGTGCTGCTGTTGATCGCGTTCCTGGTACTGCAGTGGCGGACACAGGACCGCGAGCCGCTGGTGCCGTTCGCGCTGTTCCGGGACCGGAACTACGCGGTGGTCAACTGGGTGTCCGGGACGCTGGCGGTCGGCATGATGGGAATCTTCCTGCCCTTCACCATCTACCTGCAGTCGGTGCTGGGGTTCTCCGCGCTGCGGGCCGGCCTGACCATGGCCCCGGCCTCGCTGCTATCGATGGTCGTGGCGCCGGTGGCCGGGCGGCTCACCGACAAGATCGGCGGCAAGTACATCCTGATGCTGGGCCTGATCCTGTTCGGGGGCGGGATGGGGTGGGTCGCGCTGGAGGCCACCACCACATCGACGTGGTATGACTTCCTGCCCGCGCTGATCGTGGCCGGGATCGGGATGGGCTGCGTATTCGCGCCCATGGTCACGGTGGCCATGCGGAACATCGACCCGCGGATGGCCGGGGCGGCTTCCGGCGTGCTGAACACCGTCCGCCAGGTCGGTCTGGTCATCGGCACCGCGGCGGTGGGCGCGCTGCTGCAGAACCGGCTGGTCTCCTCCATGAACAGCCAGGCCGCGACGCGGTCGGCGGCTCTGCCGCCCGCGCTGCGCGCACCGTTCGTGGCCGGGATCAAGCGCGCGGCCAGCAACGGGATCCAGGTCGGGGCCGGCCAGAACGGCTCCGGGATCAAGCTGCCCACGGGCCTGCCCGCCCGCCTGATGGCCGAGCTGTTGCGAATCGGTCATGACGTGTTCACGTTCGGCTACGTCAACGCCATGCGCGCGACCATGCTGCTGCCGGTCATCCTGCTGGCGGTGGGCGCGGTCAGCTGCCTCATGCTCAAGGAGGGCCGGCGGACGCCGGAGCCCGCAGCCCCGGAGATCGCGGCCGAGCAGCCGGCCCCGGCGGCCTGATCCGCCGGGAGCGGGCGCGAGCCAGAACCCGCGCCCGCTCCCGGGCCGGTCAGCTAGCCGGCTCGAAGACCTCCGGGGACCAGATGCTGGGCAGTTCCTCGGCGTCGGCGGGCTCGAAGGGGAAGCGGCCCGCGAACGCGGGCCGCAGGTCGCTGAGCCAGGTGGCGTCCGGGTCGTAGTGCGCGAAGAAGGGCCTGCCCACCAGGTCGGGATCGCGAGCCTGGATCATGTGCAAGACGAAAACCCGCTGGCCGGCCACGTCCGCGATCCCGTCCACGCAGACCTTGCCCGGAGTCGCCGACATCGACGGCCCGCGCACGGTGCGGCACAGCCCCGCGACCTGCCGGTACGCGTCGCTGAAGATGCCATGCGCCCGTGAGAGCGGCACCGCGAAGTAGTCCTGCGGGCCGGTGTCCCGCTCCACGAACATGTAGTACGGCACCATTCCCATCCGTAGCTGGGTCCGCCACATGGTGGACCAGATCGCCGGGTCGTCATTGATCGTCCTGATCAGCGGGGCCTGGGTGCGGATCACCGCCCCGGTAGAGCGGATCCGGCTGCTGGCCTCGGCGGCCAGCGCCGATCCCAGCTCCCGCGGGTGGGAGAAGTGCGCCATGAACGCGAGCGACCGCCCCGAGGCCACGACCTGCTCGAACAGGCGCAGCGTGTCGTCGGCGTCAGGATCGGACACGAACCGTTGCGGCCAGTAGGCCAGCGCCTTGCTGCCGATCCGGATCGACTCGATGTGCTCCAGCCCCGGTTCGAGCAGCGGCTCGATGTAGCGGCGCAGCACGGTCGCGCCCATGATCATCGGGTCGCCGCCGGTGATGAGCACGCTCGTCACCTCGCGATGCTGCCGGAGATAACCCGTAACCCGGCTCAGGTCGGCCGTGGCCATCTTGAGATCAGGCTCGTCCACGAACTGGGCCCAGCGGAAGCAGTACGCGCAGTACGCGTGGCAGGTCTGGCCCTGCCTGGGGAAGACCAGGACGGTCTCGGGATATTTGTGCTGCACCCCGGGCAACGGCTCGTCGTCGAGATCTGGGATGTTGAGCGCCAGTTGCCCGGCGGGATGCGGGTTCAGCCGCATCCGTACCTCATGTGCCGCAGCCGTGATCTCCGGCTCGGGCGCGCCGCGCGCCAGGAGCGCGGCGATCCGGGCCACGTCCGCGGCCGGCAGCATGTCAGCCTGCGGGAAGACCAGGCGGTAGAGCGGGTCGTCGGGGGCTGCGCCCCAGTCGATTAGTTCGTCGATGACGTAGGCGTTGGTCCGGAAGGGCAACACGCTCCCCACAGCCCGGACCGCCAGCCGCTCGGCCTCGCCCAGGCCGGCCCGTATGGTCAGCGCGTCCAGGTGTTTCGCAGTGTAGGCACGGAAACGTTGACCCCCATCAGGTACTGGCACTATCTGCCGGATGCCACTCACGGGTCTCCCTCCGGTCGGTCGCGATCCCGGCGGCCTTGCCGGGATGCGAGTCCCTGTGGCCCGCGGCTGACGGTTTTACGCCGCCGAACTCAGCTGTTCTGGGCATCAGCTGCGTTCGGCAGCGCCGAGGCCACCTCGGCACGACGGCGGCACCGGCATGACAGCGACATCGGCGCGAACCGCCACGCCGGACCATGCAAGCGGGTCACGCTGGGGAAACGCTGAAGCAGCGTTGGCAATCAGCCCGGCTCCGCCGGTCTGCCCGCCTGCATCCCGTTAGTGACCCGCTGGTCCGGCTTGTCGCCAGCCATGACTGGCCGCCAGGTCCCCACGACTCATCGCTGGTCCCCGCGTTGCGGCCCCCACCAGGACGGTCTGAATCATCCTTTCATTACGTTTTGTCACTTTGCCCGGAACTGGCAATCCCGGGCCCAGATCGTGACAGATGGTTACCCCGGTGGGCGGATGATCAATCCTGCGGCCGGGCCGGCGGGCACTCTGGCTCGTGGCGGGCGCCGCCGGAAGGCCCTCGTCCATGCCACTGCCCCGGGGGTGAGAGGCTTGGGCCCGTGCTCGAGGAATCCACGCCGGCCTTGGCGAGCAGGTCATCGTGGTCGACGCCATGGGCGGTGACAACGGCCCGGCCGTGGCTGTGGCTGGCGCCGCGGCCGCCGCGGCCACGCTGCGGGCCCCGGTGATCCTGGCCGGACGGCCTGCTGAACTGCGCGAACTGATGGCCGAGCACCCCGAGGTAGCCGGGCTGCTACGGATCGCAGCGGCCGAGGACACGATCGCGATGGACGAGGGCGCGCTGGCCAGCTGGCGGCGGCCACGGTCCAGCGTGGCCGTAGCCTGCCAGCTGATCCGGCGGGGCCAGGCCGCAGCCGTGGTCTCGGCCGGCTCGACCGGCGGCGTCGTGGCCACCGCCCGGCTCCGGCTACGCTCCGTGCCCGGGCTGCTCCGGCCCGCCCTGGTGGTGGTGCTGCCGACCCAGCCCCGGCCCACGTTCCTTCTCGACGCCGGCGCCATCGCCGATCCCAAGCCGGAGATGCTTCTCCAGTTCGCTCAGCTGGGGGTGGCCTACGCCCAGATCGCGCACACGATCCCCGATCCGTCGGTAGGGCTGCTCACCATCGGGGCCGAGCCGGGCAAAGGCAACAAGCTGACCCGGCGGGCGCACGAACTGCTCGCCGCACCGCCCCCGCACGGCGCCCTGCCGATCCGCTTCACCGGCAACGTCGAGGGCACGGACCTGCTGACCGGCAAGACGGACGTCATCGTGACGGACGGTTTTACCGGCAACGTCGCACTCAAGACCCTCGAGGGGGCGATGGGGTTCGCCGCCGGGCAGTTGCGCGATGTGCTGGGCGGTTCCCGGGTGGCCCGGCTCGGCACGGTGCTGCAGCGCCGCGGTCTGCGCGAGCTGCGCGGGCGGATGGACTCCGAAACGTACGGCGGCGCCGCCCTGCTCGGCCTGGAGGGGACCATCGTCATCGCCCACGGTGCCTCCACCCCCCGCGGCATCACGTCCGCCTGCCTGCTCGCCGCGGATCTGGTCAAGGGCCAGATCACCGAGAGGATCCGGGAACGGCTCGGTCACGGCCGCGGCGGCCATTTCCTCCGCCGGAACTGAGCCTGCGCCGGAACGGAGCCGCGCCGATCACGGATCTTCTGGCGCGGGCCGACCCGGCGTGGTCGCTAGGCTTGGAGCATGGCGGATCCCCGGGATGTTCTCGCGCAGCGGGTGTCGGCTGCGCTCAGTGCGGCGTTCGGCCCCGGATACGAGTCGGCTGACCCCGTGATCCGGCCCTCGTCGTTCGCGGATTACCAGTCCAACGCGGCCCTGCCGCTGGCCAGGCAGCTGGGGCGGCCGCCGCGCGACATCGCCGCGGACATCATCCGGCACCTCGACGTGACCGGCGTGGCGGAGCCGCCCGAGGTGAGCGGCCCGGGGTTCATCAACTTCAGGCTGCTGCCGGGCTGGATCGCCGGGCAGGCCAGCGGGCAGCTCGCTGACCCACGGCTGGGTGTGGCGCAGGCCGATCCGGCCCCGCGGGTGGTGGTGGAGTACTCATCACCCAACGTGGCCAAAGAGATGCACGTCGGCCACTTGCGCACGACCATCGTCGGTGACGCGCTGGCCCGGATCCTTGAGTTCGCCGGTCAGGAAGTGATCCGGGACAACCACCTGGGCGACTGGGGCACCCCATTCGGGATGCTGATCGAGCATCTACTCGACGTGGGCGAGGACTCCGCCGACGCCGACCAGCTGCGAAGCAACCCGAACGCCTTCTACCAGGCGGCGCGGCGCAAGTTCGACTCCGACCCGGAGTTCGCTGAGCGCGCACGGCAGCGGGTGGTGTCGCTGCAGGGCGGCGACGAGGGCACCCTCCAGCTATGGCAGCACCTGGTCGACATGTCGCTGGACTACCTGCACCGGATATATCGCCAGCTCGGGGTCACGCTGACCGACGAGGACATCCGCGGGGAGAGCTTCTATAACGACCTGCTGGCCCAGGTGTGCGCCGAGCTGGAGGCGAGCGGGGTCGCGGTCATCAGCGACGGTGCGCTGTGCGCGTTCCCGCCCGGGTTCACCGGGCGGGATGGTGAGCCGTTGCCAGTGATCATCCGCAAGCGGGACGGGGGCTACAACTACTCCACGAGCGACCTGGCCACTATCCGGTACCGGATCCGGGACCTGCATGTGGACCGGGCGATCTATGTCGTGGGCTCGTCCCAGGCCCTGCACTTCCAGATGGTCTTCGCGGTGGCCAGGCAGGCGGGGTGGATTCCGGCCGCGGCCCGGTTCGAGCATGCGCAGATAGGCAACGTGCTGGGGACCGACGGGAAGCTGCTGCGCACCCGGGCCGGCGACTCGATCAAGCTGAGCGAGCTGCTGCGGGAAGGCGTCGAGCGCGCGCGCAAGGTGTTCGACGATCTCAACACCAGCCCAGAGTTCGACGAGAGCGAGCGCGCCGCCATCGCCGAGGCGGTCGGGATCGGCGCGATCAAGTACGCCGACCTGTCCACCGCACGGGACAGCGAGTACGTATTCGACTGGGATCGCATGATCTCGTTCAGGGGGAACACCGGGCCCTACCTGCAGTATGCGACCACGCGGATCCGGTCCATCTTCCGCCGGGCCGGCCTCGACCCGGACGGCGCCCGCGCCCCGATCACGCTGGATGAGCCAGCCGAGCGGGGTCTCGCGCTGCGCCTGCTCGGGTTTGGAGCCGTGGTCCGGCAGGCCGGGGAGAGCACGCAGCCACACCTGCTCGCGTCGTTCCTGTTCGATGTGGCGAGCGCGTTCACCACGTTCTACGAGCAGTGCCCGGTGCTTCAGGCTGAGCCGTCCATCCGGGACAGCCGGCTCGCGCTGTCCGCTCTCACCCTGCGCGTCCTGCTGACCGGGCTGGACATCCTCGGGATCCCGGTCCCCGAGCGCATGTGACGAGATCCCGGGCACCCGGGGTTCCAGTCATTCCGGAGCCTGCTCCCAGGGAAATCCCAGGGTTCGCCGCCTGATGTCACAGCCGGGCCGGGCAGGCTCGTCGTCATGGACAACATGTATGAGCCCCCGGGCGGGGACCCGTCGAGGGAATCCCGCCCGACTGAGCAGTTCTGGCCGATGAGTGCTGGAGCCGGCGGGAGCCGCGGGCCCGGGCACCAGGACCCCGGGTACCGCGACCCCGGCTACCAGGACGCGGGCTATCAGGACCCGCGCTACCAGGGCCAGGCGGGCGGCCCGGGCCAGGGCCCGCGGCGGCGGAACCCGCTGCACTGGACGGTCGGGCTGGTGGCGGCCGGGGCGCTGGCCATAGGCGGCATTGTCGCCGGCGTCTCGCTGGCCGGGCACTCGTCGCCGGCCGCTGGCACTGCGGGGACCGCGGCCGGGCCCAGCGCCCAGGCCGCCGCCCTGAGCAGCGCGCTCAACTCGGCGGGCACCCCCGGCACCCTGTCACTGACCTCGTCGTCCGCCGCGGGCGCAGCCGCAGGCAGCGCGGGAGCGGCCGCGCTGGCGCATCCGTGCGCCAGAGCGCTGAAGACGGCCCGCGCCGCCCGGCAGGCCGGGCACCCGGCACTGGCCCGGGCGGCCCTGCGGGCCGCGGGCCGCCGCTGCCTGGGGTGGCGGCACCGCCTGGCCCGGGTGGCACTGCTGCGCGGTATCGACGGGCAGTTCACGTTCCGGGGCAAGGGTGGCACCATCCGCACGCTGGCCTTCCAGCGAGGCATCGTCCAGTCCGTCAGCGGCAGCGACGTCGTGGTGGGCGCGAGCGACGGCACCACCTGGACGTGGGTCCTGGGGAACGACAGCATCGTCCGCGAGAACGGGAAGAAGACCGCCACGAGCGGGCTGGCCGCGGGCGAGCCGGTCTGGGTGGGCGGCCCGGTGGTCTCCGGGGCCAAGGATGCCCGGCTGGTCGTGATCCGGCCGCCGTCGGCTCCCTCCTCGTCCAGCCCGTCACCCTCGTCCTCCAGCCCATCTGGAAGCTGACCATCCGCGAGTCCCGTGGCCGCCAGTTCCGCCTCCGGAAGCTGACGGGGGACCCGGCCGGCTCCCGCAGGCCCCGCCTGCGGGAGCCGGTAATCTTTGCTGGCCGACCCCCTCCCAGGTGATGACAGACAACGACCGGATCCCCCAGGTGCTCGTCGTTGACGACGAGCCCAACATCCGTGAGCTGGTACAGGTCGCGCTGAAGTTCCACGGCTGCGCGGTCATGACCGCGTCCAGCGGGAAGGACGCGCTGCGGCAGGCCGAGGCGGCCCGCCCGGATCTGATCGTGCTCGACGTGATGCTGCCCGACCTGGACGGCTTCGAGGTATGCCGGAGACTCAGGGCCGCGGGCAACGAGGTGCCGGTGATCTTCCTGACCGCACGGGACACCTCGTCCGACACGGTGACCGGGCTGGCCCTGGGCGGCGATGACTACGTCACGAAGCCGTTCTCGGTGGAAGCGCTGGTGGCCCGGGTGCGGGCCGTGCTCAGGCGCGCCTCCCGCCCCGGCGGCGACACCCCGGCGGACCAGGGGATCCTGCACGCGGGGGACCTGGAGCTGGACGAGTCACGGTGGACCGTGCACCGCGCGGGCACAGCCGTGGAACTGTCCCCGACGGAGTTCCGGCTGCTCGCGCACCTGATGCGGCACCAGGGACGGGTGCTGACCCGCGCCCAGCTGCTGGAGAACGTGTGGGGCTGGGACTACGCCGGGCAGTCCCAGATCGTCGAGACGTACGTTAGCTACCTGCGGCACAAGCTCGATCCGCTGGGCCCGCCGTTGATCCACACGCAGCGCGGGGTGGGGTACAGCCTGCGGCCGGGCGCCCGGCCGGAGGGATGACCGCGCCCGCCCCCGCGGACCCGCCCGGGCTGCCGTACCAGGCCCGGCGGACCCGCCCGGCCCCGCGACCGCACCAGGCCCTGCGGACCCGCCCGGCCCGGGGCGGCGGGCCAGCGGGATGCTGTCGCTGCGCGCCCGGCTGCTCGTCCTGCTGATCTGCGTGACCGCCGCCTTCCTGCTGATCATGGGGGTGGTGAGCACGATCGTGCTGAGCCGGCGGCTCGGCGGCGAGTTCAACTCCCAGCTCATCGCCGCGGCGCAGCACAGCCCGCGGCAGATCGCCAGCAATCCCGGCGACTACGTGGCGGTCGAGATCACCTACTTCCCGGTGCAGGTTCGGCCGCTGACCGGCAGCTCCGCCGCGACCAGTGAACTGGCGGCCGCCGTGGCGAACCTGATCACCAGGCACGTCGCCCGCTACTACATCGGCGGCCAGCCGTTCGCGGTGCCCCCAACCACGGGGCCCCCAACCACGGGGTCCCCAACCACGGGGTCCCCAACCACGGGGCGGCGCACTGCCGGGCCCCGGCTGCGCGCGGTGGCCAGGCTGCTCCCCGCCCGGGCCAACGGCGGGATACGCGGGGTGCTGGTGGTCGCACGCCCGGTCAGCGCCGTCACCGGGCAGGTCGGCGCCATCGTGCTCGTGGAGCTGGTCACGGGGGGCGCGCTGATCCTGCTGCTGGCGGTCAGCGGGCGCTGGCTGATCGGCCGGGGCCTGGCCCCGCTGAACCAGATGGCGAGCACCGCGCAGCAGATCACCTCACGCGGTGACCTGACCGCCCGGATGCCGGACGCGGATGACAGCACGGAGGTGGGCCAGCTCGGCGGGGCGATCAACGCGATGCTGGACCGGATCCAGCAGGCGTTCGGCGCCCGCTGGCGCTCGGAGCAGAAGGTCCGCCAGTTCGCCGCCGACGCATCGCACGAGCTGCGCACGCCGCTGACCACGATCCGCGGCTACGCCGAGCTCTACCGGCAGGGGGCGCTCGGCCCGGGCCAGCTGCCGGATGCGATGCGCCGCATCGAGCAGGAATCCCAGCGGATGAGCACGCTGGTGGCCGAGCTCCTCGAGCTGGCCCGGCTGGACCGTACCTCCTCGCTGGACCTGGCCGAAACCGACCTGTCCATGCTGGTCCGGGACGCCGCCGCGGACGCCCGGGCGGTGGAGCCGGGGC
Source organism: uncultured Actinomycetes bacterium (assembly GCA_963782185.1). GTDB lineage: Bacteria > Actinomycetota > Actinomycetes > Streptosporangiales > Streptosporangiaceae > RYN-230. Next base: position 288,238 of record CAWAJB010000025.1, on the reverse strand, counting down.
GCCCGGTCACGGCGGAGGCCCCGGACCGGCTGATCGCCGTGGTGGACGAGGCGCGGATCCGGCAGGTGCTGGCCAACCTGCTCGGCAACGTCCGCGAGCACACGCCCCCGGCGACGCCGGTCGCGGTGCGGCTGGCGCCGGTCCGCGGCGGCGCCGTGCTCGAGGTCGCGGACGCCGGACCGGGCATGTCCCAGGAGGATGCGGCCCGCGCGTTCGACCGCTTCCACCGCGGGGCTGACCGCACCGCCAGCGAGGACGGCCGGGGCGCGGGCAGCGGGCTGGGGCTCTCCATCGTGCAGGCCATCGCGGCCGCCCATGGCGGCCAGGCGGTGCTGGAGTCGCGGGCCGGCTACGGGACCCGGGTCAGGATCTGGCTTCCTGCCGAGTCACCCGCCCCCTGATCCCGCCGGAATTTCCCCAACGGTCTGACCGGCCCGGGTCACGTCCCGCGCATCCCGCAGGTCAGGGACCGGCCGGGGCGGATGACGGGCTGGGCAGGTGCTCGAACAGGTAATAGACCCCGATCAGGCCGTAGATGACCAGCGCGGCCAGCGGCTGCCCGAACGCCGCGACGAGCGTGGCGGCGGCGTAGACGAGCAGCCCGCCGGTGAACCCGGGTATCGAGCGGCGCAGCGCCTCCGGCCGAGCCTGGCCGCCCAGCGACTCCGCGTGCGTCACCACGTAGATCCACAGGCCGGCGAAGCCGAAGGAGACCGCGATCAGCACCAGCCCGTAGGTGACGGTCGCCGCGACGCCGCCGGTGTGCCGCAATTCCTCCGCGACCAGCGAGGTCGGAAAGGGGATGGCCACCACGCCCATGAGCAGCAGCAGGTTGATGACCAGCAGCGGGCGGTCCACCCGGGTGACGTGGGCCAGGATCGTGTGGTGGTTCATCCACATGATCCCGATGGTCAGGAAGCTGACCACGTAGGCGAAGTACTGCGGCCAGTCGTGCACCAGCAGGTAGACCAGCGTGTGGCCGTCTGCCGGGGGCAACCGCAGGTCCAGCACGAGCAGGGTGATCGCGATCGCGAAGACGCCGTCGCTGAACGCCTCCGCCCGCTTGCTGTCCACGGTCCCCGGCTGCCCGTCCCGCCGGTCAGCCCGTGGGCTGGTCGGCCGGGGCCGGCGCGGCGGGGGCGGTCGGCGGCGGCGCGGCGGGCGGCGCGGGCGGCTGCATGGAACGGGCCAGGACCTGGGCCACGTCCACGACTTCCAGGGTGTCCTTGGCTTCGCCGCTGGCTTTCTTGGCGGCCACGGCGTCGCCCAGCATGACCAGGCAGTACGGGCAGCCGGTGGAGATGGTGTCGGGGTCGGTACCGAGCGCCTCGTCGATGCGCTCGGTGTTGATCCGCTTGCCGATCCGCTCTTCCATCCACATCCGGGCCCCGCCCGCGCCGCAGCAGAAGCCGCGGTTCTTGCACCGGTGCATGTCCTGGGCCTGGACGCCGGGGACGGCTTCCATGATCTCGCGCGGCGGGGTGAACACCTTGTTGTGCCGGCCCAGGAAGCAAGGGTCGTGGTAGGTGATCTTCTCCTCGACCGCGCTGACCGGGGTGAGCGTGCCCTGCTCGACCAGCCGGGCCAGCAGCTGGGTGTGATGGACTACCTCATAGTTCCCGCCGAGCTGCGGATACTCGTTCGCGATGGTGTTGAAGCAGTGCGGGCAGGACGCCACGATCGTCTTCCCCGTGCCGGTGGCCACGCCCGCCTCGTCGAGCGTCTCGATGTTCTGCTGGGCCAGCATGGAGTAGACGAACTCGTTGCCCATCCGCCTGGCGGGGTCCCCGGTGCAGGTCTCGGCCGGGCCGAGGATGGCGAAGTTCACCCCGGCCTGATGCAGCAGGGTGGCGATGGCCTTGGTGGTCTTCTTGGCCCGGTCCTCCAGGGCCCCGGCGCAGCCCACCCAGAACAGGTACTCGACGCCGGCGTCCAGCTTCCCGTCTGCCACCGGGACCTCGAAGTCGAGTTCCTCGGCCCAGGCCAGGCGCCGGGCGCTCCCCATGCCCCACGGGTCGCCCTTGTTTTCCAGGTTCTTCAGCATCCCGGAGGCTTCGGTCGGGAAGGCCGACTCGATGAGGACCTGGTGGCGGCGCATGCCGTCGATGTGGTCGATGTGCTCGATGTCCACCGGGCACTCCTCGACACACGCGCCGCAGTTGGTACATGACCACAGCACGTCCGGGTCGATCACGCCATTCTGGTCGGCGGTGCCGACGAGCGGGCGGCCCGCCTCGATCTTGACCGCCTCCGGCAGCGCCTCACGCTGCGCATCGTCGGCGGCCAGCAGGTACGGCGCCTTGGCCAGGGCGTGATCGCGCAGGTCCAGGATCACCTGCTTGGGAGACAACGGCTTCCCGGTGGCCCACGCCGGGCACTGTGACTGGCACCGCCCGCACTCGGTGCAGGTGGCCATGTCCAGCAGGCCCTTCCAGGTGAAGTCCTCGATCTTCCCCAGCCCGAACACGTCGGTGTCGGGGTCGGCTTCCTCGAAGTCCAGCACCTTCCCGTTGCTGCGCATGGGCTCGAGCCCGCGCAGCGCGTTCGGGCGGCGGGAGAACAGCACGTTGACGGGCGCGGTGATGATGTGCAGATGCTTGGAGTAGCTCAGGAAGACCAGGAAGCCGAGCACCACCGCCAGCTGGGCGAGCAGGAACACGGTCTCGATGACCTTGTTCGGCCCGGTGCCGAGCGGCGCGAGCCAGTGCCCGACGATCTGCGAGGCGAACGCGCCATGCGGGTAGGGGAAGTCGCCGGTGTTGATCTGCGCTCCCCGGTAGATCAGCAGCGTCGCGATGACCAGGAAGATCATCCCGAGCACCAGCCACGCCGCGCCGGTGTGGCTGCCAGCGAACCGTGACTTCCGGCCTTCCCGCTCCGGGTTGCTGCGCAGCCGGATCACCGCGAACGTGATGATGCCCGCCAGCACCCCGACCGCGAACAGGTCCTCGATGAACCCGATGAACGCCCAGTGCCCGATGCCCGGGATCGCGAACGTCTTGCTGAACAGGTTGCCGTAGGCCTCGATGATGGTCAGCAGCAGGACGATGAACCCCCAGAACGTCGCCGCGTGCGCGGCCCCGGGCACCGTCCACTTCAGCAGCTTGCGCTGGCCGATCACCTCGGTCGCCTGCACCTCGGCGTCGCGGGCCGGGTGCGAGCGCACCGCGGCGATCCGCTCCGGCGCCGGCTGCCCGGCCCGGCCCACCCGGACCAGCCACCACTGCCGGCGCCCGGCCAGCGCGAATGCCACCACCGTCAGCGCCAGGCCGACCACGATCCGCACGACCACGAAAACCTCCTCAAGCGGCCCCGGGCCCAGCCGGGCCCGGCGGTGCGCCGGCTGCCAGCGTACGCCGCGCCACCCTGGCCCATGATCAAGGCGTTGCAGCCGGGCGATCAAGAGACATGTCACGCAACCTGCCGACATCCTACCGGCGAGTAACCTGGTCTGCCTGCGCGCCCACTTGGGCCGGCCCGGAGGACGACCGGAATAGGCGACCGAGGACGGCCGCAACCGCACCGGATGAGACCCTCAGCCGCACCCGGAGACACCCTCAGCCGGACCCGGACGAGGGTCCGGCTGGACCGGGTCCAATCCCCCGGCGGCGGCTGGAACCGGCGGGCGGACCGGCGGGCGGAACCGCGCCGAAAAGGATCCGGCTCCCGGCCAACCAATGACCCGGTTTGCGCGTCTTTGATGTGTTTGCAGTCATTGCTGGGGGGCCTAATCCAACGGAGGATGGCATGGCAGGGAAACGCATGGCCAGCACGGGCCTGGCCAGCGGCGATGGGCCACCGGCCCCGCGGAGCGGGGCCAGGTGGCGGATCAGCCTCCCCTGGCCGGGCCGTCGGGCTATGGCACCGGCCTTCAGCGCGGGAATCACAGCCGCGGTCTTGGCCAGTGCGATGATGGCCGCCGGACCCGCGGCCGCGTCCCCGACGTCCGGCAGCACGCCGTCCAGCAGTGCGGCGGCCGCCGTGACCAACCCGGCCGCGCGGTGGCTAGCCCCCTGGGACCGGGCCGGGGCCACGGGAAGCGGCTCCATGTCGGCGCAGGCCCGGATGGCCGCCGCCAGCCCCGGCTTCAGCGGGGCGTACCTCGACGGCGTGTCTTGCACCGGCCGGTCGCAGTGCACCGCGGCCGGGACGGCCACTACCCGGACCGGCAAGAACCTCAAGCCCCTGGCCGAACGCTGGAACGGGACCAGCTGGACCGTGCAGTCCACGCCTACCACCAACACCGGCGGCTGGCTGGGCGGCACGCTCGACGGCGGGGTGTCCTGCACGTCGCCCACCGCGTGCATGGCTGCGGGTTACTCCTACAGCAAATCCTTCGCCCGGCTGCTGGGTGAGGGCTGGAACGGCCACCGCTGGACGATCCAGCCGGACTCGAAGCCGGCGACGGGCGGACAGCCGTTCGGCATCTCGTGCCGGTGGGCCAAGGACTGCACGGCCGTGGGCCAGCGGCTCACCGGGATGACCCTGGCCGAGCACTGGAACGGGCGGACGTGGTCGGCCCGGACCACCAAGCACCTGGGTGCGCTGGACGGCGTGTCCTGCCCCGCCACCGGGAACTGCACGGCCGTCGGCTCGAACAGCGCCGGCAAGGCACTCGCCGCGCACTGGAACGGGAAGAGCTGGTCGGACCAGTCCGTGGCCAGCCCGCAGCAGCTCAACCTGCTGGAAAGCGTGTCCTGCACCGCGGTCAAGGACTGCGTGGCCGTCGGCGTCGCAGGCACGACGAGCCCAGCGATTTCCCTGGCCCCGCTGGCCGAGCGTTGGACCGGCGGGACATGGGCGGTCCTCAGCCCTGCCAACCCGGCTCCGGGCGATATCACTGAGCTGAACTCCGTCTCGTGCACCTCGGCCACCAACTGCGTCGCGGTGGGGGACTACATGGACCCGGCGGACACCAGCGACACGACCCTGGCCGAGCAGTGGAACGGCACGTCCTGGACGGTGCTGACCACGCCCAGCCCGGTAGCGTTCAGCGCCCTCGTGTCGGTGTCCTGCCCGTCGGCGACGCACTGCGTCGCGGTGGGGGTGAGCAGCCCCACCGCCACTGGTGCCCTGTCCCCGCTGACCGAGGTCTGGGACGGCACCACCTGGACGGCGGTGACCGCACCGCGCTGATCCTGCGCAGCTGCTAGCACCACCCAGCGCGGCGTGGCGTGACCCCTCCCGGCGGTCACGCCGCGCCGCGCGGCCGTCTCGCGTGCTCCGACCATGGACGGCGCACGGCCGCCCTGCCGGGAATTCCGGCGGGGGAATGAGTACTGCGCCAGGGTGCGCACTCATAGAATCCTGGGACAGCACCGGCTGGACCGCCCAGGCGGCCATCAGCTAGACCTCGGCCCTGACCAGCACTAACGCCTCCGCGGCGTAGCATGACCCGCTTCCCGGGCGGGCATGCCACGCTGCGGAATCTTTTTGGAACCCCGGAAGTTGAGCCCAGTAGACTCAACTCATTTGCCAGGGGTGAGTGTACCTGGCAGACTTGAGCCGACCAGGCTCAAGGTAAGCAACGATCACACACAGGGACAACACATGGCACGTGCGGTAGGTATCGACCTCGGAACCACCAACTCCGTCGTCGCGGTTCTGGAAGGCGGCGAGCCGACAGTCATCGCCAACGCGGAAGGCTCCCGGACCACCCCGTCCGTCGTGGCCTTCGCCAAGAACGGCGAGGTGCTGGTGGGCGAGGTCGCCAAGCGGCAGGCGGTGACGAACGTCAACCGCACGATCCGCTCGGTCAAGCGCCAGATGGGCACCGACTGGACCGTCAAGATCGACGACAAGAAGTTTACCGCGCAGCAGATCAGCGCGTTCATCCTGCAGAAGCTCAAGAGGGACGCGGAGTCCTACCTGGGCGAGACGATCACCGACGCGGTGATCACGGTCCCGGCGTACTTCAGCGACGCCCAGCGGCAGGCCACCAAGGAGGCCGGCCAGATCGCGGGCCTGAACGTGCTCCGCATCATCAACGAGCCCACCTCTGCGGCCCTCGCCTACCACCTGGAGAAGGAGGGCGAGGCCACCATCCTGGTCTTCGACCTGGGCGGCGGTACCTTCGACGTCTCGCTGCTGGAAGTCGGCGACGGCGTGGTCGAGGTGAAGGCGACCAGCGGCGACAACCACCTCGGTGGGGACGACTGGGACCAGCGCATCGTGGACTGGCTGGTGCAGGACTTCAAGAACAACTACGGCACCGACCTGTCCAAGGACAAGATGGCGCTGCAGCGGCTGCGCGAGTCCGCGGAGAAGGCCAAGATCGAGCTGTCCGGCTCCGCCGAGACCACGATCAACCTGCCCTACATCACCCACTCCGAGCAGGGCCCGCTGCATCTGGACACCAAGCTCACCCGGGCTGAGTTCCAGAAGATGACCTCGGACCTGCTCGACCGCTGCAAGGGGCCGTTCCAGCAGGTCATCAAGGACGGCAACACCAAGCTCGTCGACATCCAGCACGTGGTGCTGGTCGGCGGGTCCACCCGGATGCCCGCCGTGGTCGATCTGGTCAAGGACCTGCTCGGCGGCAAGGAGCCCAACAAGGGCGTCAACCCGGACGAGGTCGTCGCCGTGGGCGCGGCTCTGCAGGCCGGCGTGCTCAAGGGCGAGGTCAAGGACGTCCTGCTGCTGGACGTGACCCCGCTGTCGCTGGGCATCGAGACCAAGGGCGGCATCTTCACCAAGCTGATCGAGCGCAACACCACGATCCCGACCAAGCGGTCGGAGATCTTCACCACGGCCGACGACAATCAGCCGTCCGTGCAGATCCAGGTGTTCCAGGGTGAGCGCGAGATCGCCGCGTACAACAAGAAGCTCGGCATGTTCGAGCTGTCCGGCCTGGCTCCCGCGCCGCGCGGCATCCCGCAGATCGAGGTCGCCTTCGACATCGACGCCAACGGGATCGTCAACGTGTCCGCCAAGGACCTGGGCACCGGCAAGGAGCAGCGGGTCACCATCTCCGGCGGGTCCGCGCTGTCCAAGGACGAGATCAACCGGATGATGGCCGACGCGGAGCAGTTCGCCGCGGAGGACGCCGCCCGCCGCGAGGAGGCCGAGGTGCGCAACCGCGCGGACACCCTCGCCTACCAGACGGAGAAGTTCCTGGGCGAGAACGCGGACAAGGTCCCGGACGACATCAAGTCCGAGGTGGAGTCCGCCATCGCCGACCTGAAGAAGGCGCTCGAGGGCACCGATCTCGAGGCGATCAAGGAGGCCACCGAGAAGGCCGCCACGGTCAGCCAGAAGATGGGCACCGCCATCTATGCGCAGACCCAGGCCAGCGCGGCGGAGGACACCCAGGCGGGTGCCGCTGACGAGACCGCGAACGACGACGAGGTCGTCGACGCCGAGATCGTTGACGAGGACAAGCCGCATACCGGCGAAGGTGGCGCCGCCTGATGAATTCGCCAGAGGACACCAACAACGGGCCGGTGATCCGTGACCTCAGGCGCATCGACCCGGTGACCGGCCAGGTCAGGGACCCGCAGGGGCGCCGGGACGGCGCTTCTGGCAAGCCTGCCCGGCCGGGCCGGCACTCGGTCTCCAAGCCGGGCGGGACTGGGGCCCGTCCCGCGGCACCAGGCGGTGCCGCGGGGGCCCAGCCCCCCGGCGGGGACGGTGCAGGCCGGTCCCCGGGCCAGCCCCAGGGCGGACCTGAGGGTCAGCCTGGTGCGGGCCAGGCCGGCCCCGGCCAGCCCGGTACGGGCCAGGCCGGCGCCGCCCAGCCCCAGGGCGAGCCGGGCCGGGCCCGTGACCAGGGGGCTCCCGGGCAGCCGGGCGGCACCCCCGGACCGGAGGCGGCCGGCGGGACGCCGCCCGCGGCCACGCCCGCCGGCGCGGCCACGCCCGCCGGCCCGGGCGGGGACGCGCTGGCCGCCCAGCTGGCCGAGCGCACCGCGGACCTGCAGCGCGTGCACGCGGAGTACGCCAACTACCGCAAGCGCGTCGATCGGGACCGGCTGGCCGTCCGCGAGCAGGCCCTGGCCAACGTGCTGAGCTCGCTGCTCCCGGTGCTGGATGACATCGGCCGGGCGCGTGAGCACGGGGACCTGAACGGCGCGTTCAAGTCGGTCGGCGAGTCGCTGGAAACCATCGCGGCCAAGCTGGGCCTGGAGAGCTTCGGCGAGCCAGGCGAGCCGTTCGACCCGCTGGTCCACGAGGCCCTGATGCACTCGTATTCACCGGACGTGACCGAGCCGACCGCGGTCCAGATCCTGCAGCCGGGCTACAAGGTGGGCGAGCGGATCATCCGCCCGGCCCGCGTCGCGGTCGCGGAACCCAGCGACGGACCAGCCCCGGATGACCAGGCCGAAGCGCGACAGCCACGGGGAACTCCGGCGGGAAACAACTGACCCCCGGGGAGAGGTAGTAAGTGAGCACGAAGGACTTCCTCGAGAAGGACTACTACAAGGTCCTGGGCGTCTCCAAGACCGCGTCTGCGGACGAGATCAAGAAGTCTTACCGCAAGCTCGCCCGCAAGTACCACCCCGACGCCAACAAGAGTGACCCGAAGGCGGAGGAGCGGTTCAAGGAGATTTCCGAGGCCTACAACACGCTGTCCGACACCAAGCGGCGCAAGGAGTATGACGACGCGCGCTCGCTGTTCGGCGGCGGGTTCCGGGTGCCGGCCAGGGCGCCCCAGGCGGCGCGGGCGGCGGGGGCTTCAACTTCGACCTCGGCGACCTGTTCGGCGGCGGCGGCACAGCCGGCGGCGGGGGCGCGGGCGGCGGGCTCGGCGACATCCTCGGCGGCGTGTTCGGCGGCCGCGGTGGCGGGGCCCGCACGGCGCAGAGCCGGCCGCGGCGCGGCTCCGACGTGGAGACGGAGACCTCGCTGTCGTTCAGCGACGCGCTGGAGGGCACCACGGTCAGCCTGCGGCTGGCCGGCGAGGGACCCTGCCCGACCTGCCGGGGCACCGGGGCCAAGGCCGGCACGGTGCCGCGGGTCTGCCCGAACTGCCAGGGGACTGGCCAGGAGAGCAAGAACCTGGGCAGTTTCGCCTTCTCCGAGCCGTGCCACGAGTGCCGCGGCCGCGGGCTGGTGGTCGATGACCCGTGCCCGGTGTGCTCCGGGAGCGGGCGGGCGATGAGCACCCGGACCATCCAGGCGCGCATCCCCGCCGGCGTCGCCGACGGCCAGCGGATCAAGCTCAAGGGCAAGGGCGCCCCGGGCGAGCGCGGCGGCCCCGCCGGGGACCTGTACGTGCGGGTGCACGTCACGGCGCACCCGGTGTTCGGCCGGTCCGGGCACAACCTCACGGTCACGGTCCCCGTCACGTTCCCCGAGGCCACGCTGGGCGCGGAGATCAAGGTTCCGTCGCACCGCGGGGCACCGGTCAGCGTCCGGATCCCCGCCGGCACCCCGAACGGCCGCACCTTCCGGGTGCGGGGCAAGGGCGTGCGCCGCAGCGACGGCACCAACGGGGACCTGCTCGTCACCGTGCAGGTCCAGGTACCCCAGCACGTGAACGGCCCGGCCCGGAAGGCCCTGGAGGACTTCCGGGAGGCCACCGCCGGGCAGGACCCGCGCGATGACCTGCTGCAGCGCGCCCGGAGCGTATGACATGGATAGGGACCAGCATGTGATCCGCTGGCGAGGGAAGGCGCGCCGGAGGCGTGTTCTCGCCGAGTCAGCGGATGGCGGGGGGTCCAGGGGGGTCGCCCCCCCCGGACCAGCAGGGCGGCGACGGCCATGAGTAGCCCGTTCGGACTCTCGGACGACTCGCCCGTGTACGTCATCTCCGTCGCCGCCCAGCTGGCCGGCATGCACCCGCAGACGCTCCGGTACTACGACAAGCTCGGCCTGGTCTCCCCCAGCCGGACCCGGGGCCAGGGCCGCCGGTACTCGCTGCGCGACGTGCTGGCGCTGCGCGAGGTCCAGCGCCTGTCCCAGGAGGAGGGAGTCAACCTCTCCGGCATCAAGCGCATCCTCGCGCTGGACCAGGAGCTGCAGCGGCATCAGCAGCTCCTGGCCGACGTGAGCGCGGAACTCGCCCAGCTGCGCGTCGAGCTCGAATCCACCCGCTCGGTAGCGGCCCGGCTGGCGGGCCTGCTCCGGGGCAGGACGGGCGGCGCCCAGCTTGTCCCGGTGCACCGGCCGGGCAGCGGCCCGGCCGCGGGCCCTCCCGCGGCCCGGCCGGAGCCCCGGGCCCTGCCCACCGCGCCCCGGCGCCGCGCCGGAGAGCAAGCCGTCCCCGGCGAGGGCGAGCTGCCCGCCGCGCCCGGCTGACCCGCCGCGCACCCATCCGAATCATCCGCAACGAAAACCACCGGACCCAGGACGGGTCCAGAAAGCAACCATGGACGACAAGCTCACCCGAAAGAGCCAAGAGGCAGTGTCGGCCGCCATCCGGCGGGCCACCACCGAGGGCAACCCGCACGTGGAACCGCTGCACCTGCTGGCCGCGCTGATCAGCCAGGAGGGCGGGACCGCGGCGCCGTTGCTGCGTGCGGTCGGGTCTGACCCCGCCGAGGTGCTCCGCAGCACCGAGGACCAGATCGCCCGGCTGCCCAAGGCCGCGGGATCCACGGTCAGCGCCCCGGACACGGCGCGGCCGTTCTCCCTGGCGCTGGCCACCGCGGCCAAACGCGCCCGGGAGATGGGCGATGAGTACGTCTCGACCGAGCACCTCCTGGTCGGCCTGGCGGCCGACGGGGGCCAGGCCGCTGACCTGCTGCGCAAGGCCGGGGCCGGTCCGGACGAGCTGCTCGGCGCGTTCCAGAAGATCCGCGGGAACGCCCGGGTCACCACCGAGAACCCGGAGGAGACCTACCAGGCGCTGGAGAAGTACGGGATCGACCTGACCGAGCAGGCCCGGGACGGTGCCCTCGACCCGGTTATCGGCCGGGACGCGGAGATCCGCCGGGTCATCCAGGTGCTGTCCCGCCGGACCAAGAACAACCCTGTCCTGATCGGCGAGCCCGGCGTGGGCAAGACCGCGGTCGTCGAGGGCCTGGCCCAGCGCATCGTGGCCGGGGACGTGCCCGAGTCACTGCGGGGCAAGCGGCTGGTCGCCCTGGACCTCAGCGCGATGGTGGCCGGGGCCAAGTACCGCGGCGAGTTCGAGGAGCGGCTCAAGGCCGTCCTGAACGAGATCAAGCAGAGCGACGGTGAGGTCATCACCTTCATCGACGAGCTGCACACGGTCGTCGGCGCGGGCGCGGCCGAGGGCGCCATGGACGCGGGCAACATGCTGAAGCCGATGCTGGCCCGCGGCGAGCTTCGCATGGTCGGCGCGACCACGATGGACGAGTTCCGCCAGCGGATCGAGAAGGACCCCGCCCTGGAGCGGCGCTTCCAGCAGGTGTTCGTGGGCGAGCCGTCGGTCGAGGACACGATCGCGATCCTGCGCGGGCTCAAGGGACGGTACGAGGCCCACCACAAGGTGCAGATCTCCGACGCGGCCCTGGTGGCCGCGGCGACCCTGTCGGACCGCTACATCACCGCCCGGTTCCTGCCGGACAAGGCCATCGACCTGATCGACGAGGCCGCGTCGAGGCTCCGGATGGAGATCGACTCGCGCCCGGTCGAGATCGACGAGCTGCAGCGGTCGGTGGACCGGATGAAGATGCAGGAGATGGCGCTGGCCAAGGAGGCCGACCCGGCGAGCAAGGAGCGGCTGGAGCGGCTCCGCGCCGACCTGGCCGACCACCAGGAACAGCTGACCGCGCTGGTGGCCCGCTGGGAGCGGGAGAAGTCCAGCCTGAACAAGGTGGGTGACCTCAAGAAGCAGCTCGACGACGCCGAAGGCCAGGCCGAGCGGGCCGAGCGGGACGCCGACTTCGAGGGCGCCTCGCGGCTGCGGTACGGGGAGATCCCCCGGCTGGAAGCCGAGATCGCCGCGGCCACCGCCGCCGCGGCCAGCAACGACGCGAGCGTCACCGCCGGCGGCGAGGCGCCGATGGTCAAGGAGGAAGTCGGGCCGGACGACGTCGCCGACGTGGTGGCGTCCTGGACCGGCATCCCCGCCGGGCGGCTGCTGGAAGGTGAGACCGGCAAGCTCCTGCGGATGGAGGAGGAACTGGGCACGCGCATCATCGGCCAGGGCCGCGCCGTCCAGGCCGTGGCCGACGCGGTGCGCCGGTCGCGGGCCGGGGTGGCCGACCCGGACCGGCCGATGGGGTCGTTCCTGTTCCTCGGGCCCACAGGCGTGGGCAAGACCGAGCTGGCCAAGGCGCTGGCCGAGTTCCTGTTCGATGACGAGCGTGCCATGGTGCGCATCGACATGAGCGAGTACGGCGAGAAGCACTCGGTGGCCCGGCTGGTCGGCGCGCCGCCCGGCTACGTGGGCTACGAGGAAGGCGGCCAGCTGACTGAGGTGGTCCGCCGGCGCCCGTACAGCGTGGTGCTCCTCGACGAGGTGGAGAAGGCCCACCCCGAGGTGTTCGACATCCTCCTCCAGGTCCTCGACGACGGCCGGCTGACCGACGGCCAGGGCCGGACCGTGGACTTCCGGAACACGATCCTGATCCTCACCTCCAACCTCGGGTCCCAGTACATCGCGGACCCGGCGCTGAGCGAGGAGGCCAAGCGGGTCGCGGTGATGAAGGTGGTTCACGCCACGTTCAAGCCGGAATTCCTGAACCGGCTGGACGACGTCATCCTGTTCGACTCGCTGTCCACCGAGGAACTGAGCCGGATCGTTGACCTCCAGGTGGCGCGGCTGGGCAAGCGGCTGGGCGACCGGCGGCTCACGCTCCAGGTCACGCCCGGGGCGCGGGAGTGGCTGGCCTTGACCGGGTTCGACCCGATCTACGGCGCGCGGCCGCTGCGCAGGCTGATCCAGTCAGCGATCGGTGACCAGCTGGCCCGGGCCCTGCTATCCGGCCAGATCCTCGACGGCGACCGGGTCGAGGTCGACCTGGACCCGGCGACGGACGCGCTGGTCGTGCGGCGGGCTCAGCTGTCCGAGGCCGGGGTGGCCGGCCCGGACGGGAGCTCGTCCAGCAGCCGGTCGTAGTCGTCCTCGGGCAGGCCGAGGTTGACCCGGATGCGGTAGCGCAACGAGAGGAGGAGCCGGAGCTCGGTCGGATCCCCGTTGGCGGAGAACTGGGCCGGGCGGGCTGCGGGCCGGGCGGATGCGTCCGGGTCCCACCCGGCGCCCAGCCGGCCCAGGCACAGCCCCACGCCGATGGTCGTCCAGCGCAGCGCGCCGCGCAGGTCTGACCGCTCGACCAGGAGCTCGGCCACCAGGTCACACAGCCGCGGGTCGTCGGGTTTCTCCCGCTCGATCTGCTGGATCAGGATCTCGGCCTCGTCCGGCTTGTCCATCATGAACAGGGCGCGGGCCAGCGGGACCCGCGGATCGACGAAGGCCGGGCCGCCGTCCGCGAGCGCCTGGCGGAAACCCTGGGCCGCGGCGGCGGGCTCGTCGGCGAGCATCCACTGCTCACCGGCCCGCAGGAAGGCTTCGGACCGGGGGAATTCCTCAGTCTGGGTGCCGGTGGCGGCCAGGCTGATCATCTGCTGCGCGGCGGTGCGGTGATCACCGCTCGCCGCAGCGTCGAACTCGATCTCATCAAACATGTCGCGCGTCAGCACCACCACGTCCGGGGACGTACCCAACCCGGGACCCCTTCCAACGCCACGAACGAACTCAAGGTACGGAAACGGCGCTATCTGCGCGATCGCTCCAGGGCGTCCCAGAAGCCGCGGCGCAACGCATGCCGGGTCTCGTCGTGCAGCAGCGAATCGATGGGCAGCGCCGAGTCCTGCAGGAGCCTCGCTTCCAGGTCAGACGGCATGCGCGGCTTGCGGGCCAGGACCGCCTCCAGCCACAGTGCCGGGGCCTCACGGGCCACGGACTGGCCGAATTCGAAACCCTCGGCGTGAGCGGCCTGGACCGCGTCGGCGAGCGGCAGCCCCTGCCCCGGCCCTGCCGCGTCGTGCGGCCCGGGAGCCGGCGGCGGCACGGATGGCGGCGGCACGGGAGCGGGCGGCGGCACGGGCGATGGCGGCACCGGCGGCGGCAGCGGGGACTGCGGCGGGGTGTGCTGCCCCGGGGTTTGCTGCCCCGGGGTCTGCGGCACCGGGGACTGCGGCGGCAGCGCGGACTGCGGCGTGCCGTACGGGCTTTGCGGCGGGACGTACGCGCCACCCGGGTTCTGGCCCGGCCCGGCCGGGGCGGGCGGCACGGGCTGGCCGTACGGCTGGCCGGGCATCATCTGCTCCGGGGGCAGTACACCGTACGGGCCTTGCTGGTACGGCCGGGACGGGACGTCCTGGGCCGGCCCGCGGAACGAGGCCGGCGGCGCCTGGTAGGGATTCTGCTCAGCCGCCGGCGGCTGAGCATGCGCGCCGCGCGCCCTCGGGTCGGGGAGGCCGGGAGACGACGGGGCCGGCGGCGCAGGGGGTGCCGCGTGCTGCCCGTGCAGGCTCTGGCCGGATATACCCGGCCCGGGGATGGGCTGCCCCGGTATGGTCTGCTGCTCCGGCATGGGCTGCTGGCCGCTGCCGTTCTGGTGGGCCGGCCTTCCCGGAGCCGGCATTCCCTGGGCGGGCTGCGAGGGCGGGGCGTAGGACTGCGGGGGCATCGGCTGCGGTCCCGGTCGGCCCGGCTGACCCCCCGGAGACCCGGGCTGGCCCGGCACGCCGCCCATTCCCGGCTGGCGCTGGCCCGGGCCTGGGGCTCGTTGCGGCTCGGAAACGCCAGGCTGCGCCTGCAGTCCTGAGGCAGCCGGCAGACTCTGCGCACTCTGCGGCGGTACGCCAGGATCCTGGGCGCCGCCGGGTGCGCGGGACGGCCCGCCGCGGGTGGCCTCCATGGACTCGCGCTCGATGGGCCCGGACGGCTGACGGCGCGGCAGCGGGGCCGGCTGGCCGGCTGGCGCCTGCGGGGCCGCGAGCTGCGCATCCGGGAGCTGGGCGGTGGCCGGCTGCGCGCCCGGCTGCGCCGCGCGCTGGTACTCGGCCACCACGGGGGCGGTGTAGATCGTGGGCGGGGCGGGGTGCGATCCGGCGGACAGCGCCTGCTGCCCGAGCGGTCCGACGACCGGGCTGTGCCCGTTGGTGAGCGCGCGGGCCGCGGACACGGCCAGCTGGTAGGGCTCCTCGCCACCCAGCGAGTCCGTTCCGGCCACGAGCTGGGTAAAGGGCCGCAGATGCCCGTCGCCAATCTCGATGATGTCGTCACATTCCTGGCGCAGGCTGCGGGAAATGGTCCAGTTGCCGTCCACGGTGATATGCACGATCGTCACCCGGATGCCGAGATCCTGCACGTCGGCGACGACCTGGGCCAGGTCCTCCTCGGCGCTGGCCAGGAGAGCGTCGCTGATCGCGTTGTTGCGGGCCAGGGTGGTCAGGTCGCGGCGGATCTCGCCCTCCACGCCCTCACGCTGGCCCGGCCGGGTCCGGCCCAGCCGCAGCTTCAGGCCGGGAAGATCTGCCAGCGAGTCGTGCTCGGACGTCCGGCGGCCCTCGACGGTAGCCTCATACCAGTAGCAGCGGAGCAGCGGGCGGCCGGTTCTCTCCCGGGCGATGCTGCCCATGAACGACAGCAGGCCGGCGTAATCCCAGGATACGGACTCCCGGTGGCGGGTTCCGTGGACGGCCATCGCGCCATCCGCCAGCACGTAGCCCGCGTCCACGAACAGCGCGCACCGATCCACGCGACACCGTCCTTTCCTCGACGCGTGACGTTACCAGCGCCCAGCCAGCCGCGTGATGGATCGCGCGAGGTCGCGCGACCTCCGAACCTGAGAAGTCCGCTCTCGGCAGAAGCGCCCCCGGCAATTGCTCCGGGCCGGGCAGAATCATCCCTCATGCGACTTCTTGTTCTCGGGGGTACCCGGTTCCTGGGGCGTGCCATCGTGGACGAAGCGATCCGGCGTGGCTACGACGTCACAACCTTCTCGCGGGGGCTGAGCGGCGAGCCCCGGCCGGGTGCCGAGGCACTGCACGGAGACCGTACCAACTCCACGCACCTGCTCAGGATGGCTGAGCGGGATTTTGACCTGGTGATCGACACCTCGGTCATCGCGCCGCGGCACGTGGCCGCGTCCGCCCGGCTGCTGGCTCCACGGGTCCGCCATTACACCTACGTCTCCTCGCTCTCGGTGTACCGCGGGTTCGGTGAGGTGCCGGTCAGCGAGGAGTCCCCGGTGCTCGACTGCCCGCCAGACTCCGGCGGCGACGTGGACGAACTCGGGTACGGCGAGCTCAAGGCGGGCAGCGAGCGGGCCGTGGCGCAGCAGTTGCCCGGCCGGCACCTCATCGTGCGGCCCGGGCTGATCGTCGGGCCGCACGAGAACGTGGGACGGTTGCCCTGGTGGCTGAGCCGGATCGCCCGGGGCGGGACGGTCCTCGCCCCCGGCGAACCCGGCCGGCCGCTCTGCATGACCGACGCGCGGGACCTCGCCGCGTGGCTGGTCGACAACACCCGGCGGGGCATTCCGGGCGTGGTCAACGTGCCGGGGGCCGCGGGAACCACGTTCGGGGAACTGCTGACCGACTGCGGCGAGGTCACCGGGCCTGGCCCGGATGGCCCGGTGCAATTGCGCTGGGTGCCGGACGCCGTGCTGCTGGCCGCCGGGGTCGAGCCCTGGATGGAGCTGCCGATGTGGGCCCCGGACACGCCGGAGTTCGCGGGCATCTGGAATGTCACCGGGGACCGGGCGCTGCGGACGGGCATCCGGTACCGGCCGCTCAGCGATACGGTCCGCGACACCTGGTCCTGGCTGCGCCGGGACGCGGCCACGCGGGGCGGCGACCTGGGGTCGTTCGAGCGTCGGCCCGGCATCGGCCTGGACCCGGCCACGGAGCAGGAGATCCTGGCCAGCCTCGGTTGAGCCCCTCCCGCCCGGCCGCAGCCCGGGCCTGGCCCGGGCGGCCCTGCCCGGGCGGCCCTGCCCGGCGGCGGCCCTGCCCGGCGGCGCCCCTGCCCGGGCGGCCCTGCCCGGCGCCCCTGCCCGGCGCCCCTGCCCGGCGGCCCTGCCCGGCCCCGGGGCCGTAGCGGGCGGCTGGGTAGGCTCGCCAACGTGAGCGACCGCGACGACCTGCTGCAGATGATTAAGGACATGGCCGTGGTGCACGGCGACTTCGTGCTGTCGTCGGGCCAGCGGGCGACCTGGTACATCGACCTGCGCCGGATCTTGCTCAGCGGGCGGGCGGCGCCCCTGGCCGGCCGGGTGATGCTCGACCTCACCGCGGGCCTGGGCTACGACGCGGTCGGCGGGCTCACCCTCGGCGCCGATCCGGTCGCCACCGCGATGATGCACGCGGCCAGCGCGGCCGGGCAGTCGCTGGACGCGTTCGTGGTGCGCAAGGAAGGCAAGTCGCACGGCCTGCAACGGCGCATCGAGGGCCCGGACGTTGCCGGGCGCCGGGTACTCGCCGTCGAGGACACCTCCACCACCGGCGCCTCCGTGCTGAGCGCGGTGGACGCGCTGCGCGAGGCGGGGGCCGAGGTCGTGGGCGTGGCCGTGATCGTGGAACGCGGTGCCCGGGGGCCGGTGACCGCGCGGGGCCTGCCCTACCTGGCCGCTTACGACATGGGTGACCTGGGCCTGGGCTGATCGTCCTGGCCCGCCGTGCGGGCGTCGTCCTGGGGCGCGGTGCGGCTGGTGTCCTGGGGCGCGGTGCGGCTGTGCCGCGGCCCGCTGCGGCCGCCCGCAGCCGCGCCACCTGACGTGGGGGCGCCAGCGGCCGGACCGGCCGCGGCGGGACTGGCCAGGGCGGACTCCTTGCGGAACTCACGCAGCCGGTACATCACGAACGCGACAATGGCGAGGATGGCCACGGCCGCGATCACGTAGCCCGCCAGCGCGATACCGTGCGCGATGCTCTGCCAGGTACTGCTCAGGCTGTAACCGATCAGCGAGATCGCGGTCACCCAGATGGCCGTCCCGATGAGGCTGAGAATCCCGAACAGCAGCGCGGGCATCTGGGTGAAGCCGGCCACGATCGACACGAACGTGCGAACCACGGGCAGGCACCGGCCCAGCGGCACTGCCCAGGCCCCCCGGCCGGCGAAGAAGCGTTCCGCCCGGTCGATATCGGCGTGGGAGATAAGGAGGTAACGGCCGAATCTGTGCACCAGTGGCCGCTCACCGACGCGTCCCACCGTGTACGCGACGAAGGAACCGAGCAGTTCCGCCACCGTGCCGACGACGATCACCGCCACGATGCTGAAATGTCCCTCACCGGCCAGGACTCCCGCGAACCCGAACGTGATCTCCGACGGAATCGGGACGCAGCAGGCCTCGAGAAAGCCGAAGAGAAAGACGGCGGCCAGGCCTGCCTCGCTGAGAAAGCTCTCCATAGCTCACTGTTGTACAGCATGCAGGGCACCGTGCCGGTCCGCATCGGGCGAGGCTGCGCGAGCTTTAACCGGCCGATTCTGGGCACGGGACACGGCACGGCGGGCGGATCGGCGGGCAGAGCCAGGCACAGTTTCCGGACGGTCGCGGGCGGGGCGCCGGCAGAGCCAGGCACAGATGCCGGACGCATATTGCGGGGCGTTAGTTCTCCAGGCCGGGACCTTCGGCGGCTGTCAGCGGGTGGTCCCGTCCCCGATACTGGACCCAAGCACCAAGACAGGAGCCAATCGTCATGCCAATCGCCACCCCAGAGGTCTACGCGCAGATGCTGGACCGCGCCAAGGAGCGTGGTTTCGCCTATCCCGCGATCAACGTCACCTCCAGCCAGACTCTGAACGCGGCTCTCCGCGGCTTCGCGGACGCGGAGAGCGACGGCATCATCCAGGTCTCCACCGGGGGCGCCGAGTACCTGTCCGGCCAGGCAGTCAAGGACATGGTGACCGGCTCGGCCGCCCTGGCCAGCTTCGCCCGGTCGGTCGCCGACAAGTACCCGGTGCAGATCGCCCTGCACACCGACCACTGCCCCAAGAACAAGCTCGACGGGTTCATGCGCCCGCTGGTCAAGATCTCGCAGGAGCGGGTGGCCCGGGGTGAGGAGCCGCTCTTCAACTCGCACATGTGGGACGGGTCCGCGGTGCCGTTGGAGGAGAACATCACCCTCGCGTCCGAACTGCTCGACGAGTGCGCCAAAGCCCGCACCATCATGGAGATGGAGATCGGCGTGGTCGGCGGCGAGGAAGACGGCGTCACCGGGGAGATGAACGAGAAGCTGTACAGCACACCGGCCGACGCCACGGCGGTGGCCGAGGCGCTCGGGCTCGGTGAGCGGGGCCGCTACCTGCTCGCCGCCACGTTCGGCAACGTGCACGGCGTCTACAAGCCGGGCCACGTCACCCTCCGGCCCCCGATCCTGAAGGAGATCCAGGACGCCGTGGGCGCCAAGTACGGCCAGGAGAAGCCGTTCTACCTGGTGTTCCACGGTGGTTCCGGTTCCGCGCTGGAGGAGATCCGCGAGGCCATCTCTTACGGCGTGGTCAAGATGAACGTTGACACCGACACGCAGTACGCGTTCACCAGGCCGGTCGCGGACCATATGTTCCGCAACTACGACGGCGTGCTGAAGGTTGACAGCGAGGTCGGCAACAAGAAGCAGTACGACCCCCGGGCCTGGGGCAAAGCCGGCGAGGCCGGCATGGGCGCGCGGGTCCTGCGGGCCTGCGAGGACCTGATGTCCGCGGGCACCAAGATGAGCTGACCGGGTAATCGGTCCGGACGGGTCTGGACCGGGCGGAAAGCTCTGCCTGCCCGGGGCCCCGGGCGGGCAGGCTGGCCCTATGGAGACGCCAGCCCGCCAGGTCGCGGTCCTGTCCGACGTTCACGGGGTGCTGCCCGCGCTGGAAAGCGTGCTGGCCGAGCCCGAGGTGGCTACGGCGGACCGGATCGTGCTCACCGGCGATCTCGCGGCGGGCCGGTATTTCACCAGGCCGGTCTCCCGGCACCGGACCTGCAGGTCTGGGTCGGCGACGACGACGGGGTCATCGGCCGGGTGGACTTCCTGTGGCGGCGCTACCGCACCATCGGCGAGGCCGACGGGGCAGCGAAGTGCGCGGGCGCAGTGCACCCTGCCGGACGAGACGCCGGATCCGGCGACTGGGCAAGCCCGCCGCGTGTAGCTGCGCGGTGGTCTGCACTCCCGTCAACTCGAATCGCACCAGCCCAGGCTGGCCCTCTTACCGACATTTCATGTCAGAGGTGCACCGGCACAGGTGATTTGCACGATTCAAGTGCACCGCTTACGTGATAAGCCAGCTCATCCCGGGGGAAGGCCACGCAGGGCGGGAAGAGTGCGGGGCTCGGCAACTGCGAGCTGGCCAGCCCGATCCCCGGCTGCACGGGCTGAGCGCACATCATCGCGGGCGGCGCGGCAGGATGGGGGCATGGACCACCGCAACCTCATGGCCGGGCCGCCCCCGGTCTACCTGCCTGACGACCCGTGCGCCGGGGAACTGGCCTCCGGAGCCGATCCCTCGACCGTCGCGGCGGCCAACCCGGCCTGCCTGGCCGCCTGGGCCGAACTGGCCGAGCAGGCCCTGGACCGCGGCGAAACGGTCGCCGGGTACGCCTACGCCCGCACCGGGTACCACCGCGGCCTCGACCAGCTGCGCCGGGCCGGCTGGAAAGGCCAGGGGCCGGTCCCCTGGGAGCACGAGCCCAACCGTGGTTTCCTCCGCTCGCTGCACGCGCTGGGCCGGGCCGCCGGGGCGCTTGGCGAGGCCGAGGAGGAAGAGCGCTGCCAGATCTTCCTGGCGGACTCCAGCGCCGCCGCGGTGGTCGCGCTCGACGCGTCCTGAAGACCGGCGTCCTGAAGAAAGGCAGCCAGTGGTTCCTGACCTGCAGCACCTGGCGTAACGCGCAGCGCAGGACGTGGAGTACCCTCAACTCCGCAACCGGGGCGAGGCCTGGAAGGGGCTGGTGGGATGCCGGCCATTGTGGTCGTGGGTGCGCAGTGGGGTGACGAGGGCAAGGGCAAGGCCACCGACCTCCTCGGCGACCGGGTGGACTACGTCGTCCGGTACCAGGGCGGCAACAACGCCGGTCATACCGTCGTGATCGGGGACGAGAGCTACGCGCTGCACCTGCTTCCCTCGGGCGTGCTGTCCCCCCGGGTGGTCCCGGTTATCGGCAACGGCGTCGTGGTCGACCCCGAGGTGCTGCTCCGGGAGATCGACGACCTCAGGAAGCGCGGCGTCTTCTGCGAGGACCTGCTTATCTCCGCGAACGCGCACCTGATCATGCCCTACCACCGCGCCCTGGATAAGGTCACCGAGCGGTACCTGGGCAGCGCCCGGATCGGCACCACGGGCCGGGGCATCGGACCCGCCTACGCGGACAAGGTGGCCAGGACCGGGATCCGGATCCAGGACCTGCTCGACCCGGGGATCCTGAACCAGAAGCTGGAGCTGGTCCTCCGCGAGCGCAACCAGGTCCTCACCAAGGTCTACAACCGCCGCGGCATCGACGCGGCCGCTGTCGCCGAGGAGTATCTGGGGTACGGCGAGCAGATCCGCTCGTACGTTGCGGATACGGGGCTGGTGCTGAACCAGGCGCTGGACGAGGGCAAGGCCATCTTGCTGGAGGGCGCCCAGGCCACCATGCTCGACGTCGATCACGGCACGTACCCGTTCGTCACGTCCTCCAGCCCGACCGCGGGCGGCGCCTGCGTGGGCTCGGGTATCGGCCCGACCCGGATCACCAAGACGATCGGGATCCTCAAGGCCTACACGACCCGGGTGGGGGCAGGCCCGTTCCCCACCGAGCTGACCGGCGAGCAGGGCGAATGGCTGCGCAAGGCCGGAGGCGAGTTCGGGGTGACCACCGGCCGCCCGCGGCGCACCGGGTGGTTCGACGCGGTGGTCGCCCGCTACTCCACCCGGGTCAACGGGATCACCGACTACTTCATCACCAAGCTCGACGTGCTGTCCGGCCTGGACCGGGTCCCGGTCTGCGTGGCCTACGACGTGGGCGGCACGCGGCACGACGAGATCCCGCTGACCCAGACCGACTTCCACCACGCGACGCCGGTCTACGAGTACCTGGATGGCTGGCGGGAGGACATCTCGCAGGCCGGGGAGTTCGCTGACCTGCCCCGCAACGCGCAGGCCTACGTCAAGATGCTGGAGGACATGATCGGCGCGCCGGTCGCGGCCATCGGCACCGGCCCGCGCCGCGACCAGACCCTGCAGCTGCGCCCGCTCGCCTGAAACCCGGCCGCCTGAAACCCGGCCGCCTCGCCTGAAACCCGGCCGCGCCGCTTGGGGGTCAACGGCGGGCAGCCCGGCCAGCCCAGGTTTCGGCCCGCAGTGCCCAGCGCTCATGGTCACGCCACTCCCCGTCCACCATGAGGTAGCCCGGCGAGAGGCCTTCTTTCTCGAACCCCAGCCGCCGGACCAGATTGACCGAGCGCCGGTTGGCGGGCTGGATATTCGCCTCCACCCGGTGCAGGCCCAGGTCGGCGAACACGATGTCGAGCACGGCCCGCAGTCCCCTGGTCATGAAGCCCTGGCCGGCGTGCGAAGCGAACGCGCCGTAGCCCAGGAAGCCGGACTGGAAGCCGCCTCGCACGATGTTGTTGACGTTCACGTAACCGACCACGGCCCCGCAGAGATGGTGGCGGATCAGGTAGGCGGCCTGATCGTCGCGGGCGGCCCGCTCCAGGTACGCGGCGAAGCGCTCCGGGGTGTCCGCAGGGTCGAGCCAGCGGTGGTGCAGCGTCCGGCTCGCCTGCACCGCCGCGACGAACTCCCCGGCATCAGCGCTCCGGGGTATGGCCACGTCCACATCCATGCTCGCAGTCTCTCTTACCGGCGGCCCGGTTCCGCCGCGGGCCCGGGCGTAGGCACGGGTAGGCTCACGCGCGTGCGAGTCCTTCTCCTCGGTTCGGGCGGCCGCGAGCACGCGCTGGCCCGGGCGCTGTCCGCCGACCCGGACGTCACCGACCTGCATGCGGCGCCAGGTAACCCGGGCATCGCGGAACTCGCCCACCAGCACCCGGTGAACCTCACCGACACCGGGCAGGTGGCTGGCCTGGCCCGGGCGACCCGCGCCGACCTGGTCGTGGTCGGCCCGGAAGCGCCGCTGGTCGCCGGGGTGGCCGACGCACTGCGCGCGTCCGGCATTCTGTGCTTCGGGCCGAGCCGCCGGGCCGCGGCCATCGAGGGCTCCAAATCATTCGCCAAGCACATCATGCAGGCCGCCGGGATCCCCACCGCCGAGGCGTACACCTGCGAGACCAGCGACCAGGCGGACGCGGCGCTGGCCGAACTCGGGCCGCCCTACGTGGTCAAGGCGGACGGCCTGGCCGGGGGCAAGGGCGTGGTGGTCACCAGCGACCTGGCCACCGCCCGGGCGCACGCGGAAGCCTGCGGAACGGTGGTCATCGAGGAGTTCCTGGACGGGCCGGAGGTGTCACTGTTCGCGCTGGCCGACGGGGCCGCCGCGGTCCCGCTGCTGGCCGCGCAGGACTTCAAGCGCGCCGGGGACGGGGACCAGGGACCGAACACCGGGGGCATGGGCGCGTATGTCCCGCTGCCCTGGGCGCCACCCGGCCTGGCCGAGGAAATAATGGCCACGGTCGTCCAGCCCGCCGTGGATGAGCTGCGCCACCGCGGCACTCCCTACCGGGGCCTGCTGTACGCGGGACTGAGCCTGACCCCGGCGGGTGTCCGGGTGGTGGAGTTCAACGCCCGGTTCGGTGACCCGGAGACCCAGGTGGTGCTGGACCGGCTGGCCACCCCGCTGGGCGGGCTGCTGGCCGCGGCGGCGTCCGGATCCCTGGCTGGCGTGCCCGCGCTGCGCTGGGCGGACGGGGCCGCGGTGACCGTGGTGATCGCGGCCGAGGGCTACCCGGCCCAGCCCGTCGCTGGCGACGAGATCACCGGGATGGCGGCGGCCGGGCGGGTCCCGGGCGCGTACGTGCTGCACGCGGGCACCCGGACCGACGACGCGGGTCACCTCGTGTCGGCCGGCGGCCGGGTGCTCAACGTGGTCGGCACCGGCCCCGATGTGGCCGCTGCCCGCGCGGTGGCTTACCAGGCCGCGGGGCAGATCGAGATGCGCGGTGGCTGGTACCGCACTGACATCGCCGGGCACGCGGCAGGACGGCCGGCCCAGGCCAGCCCGTGACCTGCGAACCATCCCCGTCCGGCAGCAGCCCACCGCCAGAGGGCCAGGTTCCCGGGTCCGACGCCCCGCTGCGGGTCAGCACTCTGGAACTGTTCTTCGACCTGGTCTTCGCGTTCACCCTCACCCAGCTGTCCGCGCTGCTGGACGGCAACGGCTTTTCCGCCACCTCGATCGCCTCGGTGCTGCTCGTGTTCGGGGTGCTGTGGTGGATGTACGGCGGATACGCGTGGCTGACCAACACCCGCACTCCGGACCGGACACCCGAGCGGCTGCTCCTGCTGCTCGGCATGGCCGGGTTCCTGGTCGTGGGGCTGGCCATCCGGAACGGGTTCGGCGACTCCAGGTCAGGCGCGAGCGGCATCTACCTCGGTCTCGGTTACCTGATCGTGGTGTGCGTGCATGGCGGGCTCTATTACCGGGTCAACCGGAACATCATCCGGATAGTCCCGGTCAACCTCAGCTCGGCGCTGCTGGTCCTGGTGGCCGGGCTGACCAGCGGCCTGGCGGCCTACCTGCTGTGGACGGCGGCGCTGGCCATCCAGGTGCTGTCGCCGCTGGTGGTGCGCGTCGGCGGCCGGTTCGAGATCGCCCCGGCGCACTTCGCCGAGCGGCATGGGGCGCTGGTCATCGTGGCCCTGGGCGAGTCAGTCGCCTCCGTCGGCATCGGCGCCGCCGAGCACCCGCTGGACGCGCAGATCGTGCTGGCGGCCGTGCTCGGCCTCGGCGTGTCGGCGGCGCTGTGGTGGATCTACTTCGGCGGCGCGGACGACGAGCTGGCCGCCGTGGCCATGGCCCGGGCGCCCCGCGGGCGGCGGCCGTCACTCGCCCTGTCCGCGTACTTCTACCCGCACATCCCGATCCTGCTCGGTGTGGTGGGGCTGGCCGCCGGGGTGAAGCTGACCATCGGGCACGCCGCCCAGCCCCATCCGGCCGCCCAGGCCCTGGCCATCGGCGGCGGGGCGGCGCTGTTCCTGGCCGGGCACGCCGCGTTCCGCCGGGCGCTGCAGCTCGGCCCGGTCTGGCCGCGCCTGGTCACGGCCCTGTTCGCGCTGGCCACGGCGGCGCTGGGGGCCACCGTGGCGATCGAGGCCCAGCTGATCGTGCTGCTGGCCGGGCTGGCCGCGATGCTCGCCGCCGAGCGCCTCCGGGGCACGTCCGCTACCGGGGCGGCGCAAAAGGCGCGGCCGACCGCCCCAGACTCACCGCAGTGACGAAAATCACCGCGCCGATCCGGCCGGCCGCTGCTGCCGGCCCTGGCGCGAGGCCGGCCCGCGTGAGTGATGCGCGAGGATAGAGCACGTGATCGAGAGGTACACGAGGCCCGCGATGGGCCGGGTCTGGAGCGAGGAACACAAGTACGAGCTGTGGTGCCGGGTCGAAACCCTGGTCCTCGAGGCGCACGCCAAGGCCGGGACTGTGCCGGCCGGGTCGGTGGAGGCGGTCCGGGCCGCGGCCCCGCCCAGCGCAGCAGCGGTCGCCGCGGTCGAGGCGGTCACCGAGCACGATGTGATCGCGTTCCTGAGCGCCTGGGCCGACAACACCACACCGCGGGAGGCGGCCGCCTACGTCCACTACGGGATGACGTCCTCCGACCTGCTGGACACGGCGCTGGCGCTGCAACTGGCCGAGGCGACCGACCTGCTGGTGGCGGAGGCAACCCGGCTGGTCGCCGCGCTGCGCGGGCACGGGCTGACGCACCGCGGCACACTCCGGGTGGGGCGGACGCACGGGATCCACGCCGAGCCGGATGTCTGGGGGCACCGGGTCGCCGACTTCGCGTTCGCCATGGCCCGCAGCCGGGACCGGCTCATCCGGGCCCGGGACGCGGTCGCGGTCGGCAAGCTGTCCGGCCCGGTCGGCACGTACTCCAATATCGACCCGGCCATCGAGGCGGCCGTCATGCCGGAGCTGGGGCTCCGTCCCGCGGACGTGGCCACCCAGGTGGTATTCAGGGACGGCATCTCGGAATGGATCAGCGCCCTGGCGGTGACCGCCACGGTCTGCGAGGCGATCGCCCTGGAGGTCCGGCATGGGCAGCGGACCGAGGTGCGGGAGCTGGCCGAGCCCTTCCGGGCTGGCCAGAAGGGTTCCTCCGCGATGCCGCACAAGAAGAACCCGATCCGCTCCGAGCGGATCTGCGGCATCGCCCGGATCGTCCGCGGCTACGTGACCCCGGTCATGGAAGGCATGCCGCTCTGGCACGAACGTGACATTTCTCATTCCAGCGTGGAGCGGATCGCTCTGCCGGACGCGGCGATCGCCACCGACTACGTGCTGAACCTCACCACCGGGCTGGTGGAGGGCCTGGTGGTGGACCCGGCCCGGATGAGGGCGAACCTGGAATCGACCGGGGGGCTGATCTACACCTCGAGTATCCTGCTCGCCCTGGTTGACTCCGGGATGTCCCGGGAAGACGCTTATGCGCTGGCCCAGGCGGCCGCCATGAGCACGTGGCAGACGGGGACGCCGCTGCGGGAGACGCTCCGCGCCGAGGCCGGCGCGCGCGGCCGTACCCTGGACGAGGCGGCGCTGGACGAGGTGTGCCGCCCCGAACGGTACGTGGCACGGCTCGGCCCGGTCTTCGAGCGGCTGGAGCACCTCTCGTGAGCAAGCCGGAGAACGTTCGCGACGTGAACGGGGCGCCGCTGGCGCTGCTGTACTCCGGCAAGGTCCGCGACGTCTACAGCTGGGGCGACGACCGGCTGCTGCTCGTCGCCTCCGACCGGGTGTCGGCCTACGACCATGTGCTGCCCACCCCCATCCCGGACAAAGGGAAGATTCTTACCCAGCTGTCACTGTGGTGGTTCGGGCAACTCACCGACCTGGTCCCGAACCACCTCATCGAGGCGGAGATCCCGGCGGAGTTCGCCGGCCGGGCCATGGCCTGCCGCCGGCTGTCGATGGTGCCGGTGGAGTGCGTCGCCCGCGGGTACCTGGCCGGCTCCGGGCTGCGCGAGTACCGGAAGTACGGGTCCGTCTGCGGGGTGCCGCTCCCCCCCGGGCTCACCGACGGCTCCCAGCTGCCCGAGCCGATCTTCACCCCGGCGACCAAGGCGCCGCGCGGGCAGCACGACGAGAACATCCCGCTGTCCACAGCGGCTGCGCTGGTGGGCGCCGACGTCGCCGCTGAGCTGCAGCGGATCACGCTGGAGGTGTACCGCCGCGGAGCGGCCGTCGCCGCCCGGCACGGCATCCTGGTGGCCGACACCAAGATCGAGCTCGGCTTCGATCCGGGCGGCCGTCTGCTGCTGGCGGACGAGGTTCTCACACCCGATTCGTCCCGGCTGTGGCCTGCGAGCCAGTGGCGGCCCGGCCGGCCACAAGTCTCATTCGACAAGCAGATTGTCCGAGACTGGCTAGACTCGCCCGAGGCCGGCTGGGACAAACGGGACACAGAGCCGCCCCCGGCCCTGCCCGGCCATGTGGTCGAGCAGACTCGCGCAAGCTACATCGAGGCATATGAGCGCATCACTGGACGACAGTGGGTATGACTGCCGTGACAGCCTGGCCAGCCAGACCGCTCCGCTGAAGGGCGCGGTCATGGGAGGCCCGAATATGACTGTCGCCAAAGGGGGACCGGGCCGGTGGGATACTGGCCTAGGAACAGGTACGAGGCTTCCCGCCAGCCCGCATCCCGCTCGGGCGCCGGGCAGCAGCACTCTGCCGCGACCGCGGCAAGCCGTTGACCTCGCGTTTCCGAAGGACAGGAGCTTCAGCCCCATGACCATTGGCCCCGAGACCTGCTACCGCGTACGAGGCGGGATCCCGCTCCAGGGCACGGTCTTCGTTCAGGGCGCCAAGAACGCCGCGCTCAAGATGATCGCCGCGTCGCTGCTCACCGGAGAAGGCCGGACCGTGCTGCGTAACGTCCCCGCAATCGAGGACGTCCGCCGGGCGGTCGAACTGGCTCAGGCCGTGGGCGCAGTGGTCAAGTTCCACGAGGCCGAGCGCACCCTCGTGGTGGATGCCTCCAACCTGACCAGCTTCGTCCTGCCGGCCGAGATCGCCCGCCGGTTCCGCGGCTCGGTGCTCTTCGTCCCGGCCCTGCTGCACCGGTTCGGCGAGGCCGTCATCGAGGGCATCGGCGGCTGCAACCTGGGCAGCCGGAACCTGGACTTCCACTACCGCGGCTTCGCCCGGCTCGGCGCCATCGTGGACGAGCAGGAAGACAAGATCCACGTCAAGGCGGGCAAGCTGCAGGGCGCCCACCTCTACCTGGACACCCCGTCGCACACCGGCACCGAGAACCTGATCATGGCGGCCAGCCTGGCCCCCGGCACCACCATCATCGACAACTGCGCACTCGAGCCGGAAGTGCTCGACGTCATCGCGTTCCTGACCAAGATGGGCGCGGACATCAGCGGCGGCGGCACCGGCTTCGTCACCGTGCGCGGCGTCAGCCAGCTGACCGCGACCGAGCACACCGTGATGCCCGACCGGATCGACGCGGGCGTCCTGGCCATGGCGGCCGCCATCACCGGCGGCGAGCTGAACCTGGTCGGCGCGTCCCTGGAGCACTTCGGCGTGGTCCGCTGGAAGCTCGAGCAGATGGGGGTGGAATTCACCCCGAAGGGCGCGGTCCTCCAGGTCCGCCGGGAGCGCACACTGCGGCCGATCAACGTGATCACCAGCCCGTACCCGGGCTTCGCGACCGACCTCCAGTCGCCGATCATGGCGCTGAGCTGCCTGGCCGATGGCACCAGCTACATCCGGGAGACCATCTTCGACGGCCGCTACGGCCTGGTCGGGGAGCTGAACAAGATGGGCGCCAAGGTCGAGGTGGACAGCGGCAACGTGGTCATCGTGCATGGCCCGTCCACGCTCAAGGGCACCAAGGTCGTCGCGCACGACCTGCGCACCGGGATCGCGCTCATCCTCGCCGGGCTGGGCGCCGAGGGCGAGACGGTGGTCGCGCCGGGCTACCTCATCGACCGCGGCCACGCTGCGGTCGCGGAGCGGCTGACCACGCTGGGCGCTGACATCACCGCGGAGGAAAGCGGCTGACCACGCGGGCGGCTGGTCCCGCTGGCAGCTGAGCCCGGATAAGCAGCCGGCGCTGACCTGGCCGGCGCTGACCTGGCTGCGCTGCACCCGGCCAGGCCGCCGGCCCGCGGGCCCGCAGTGGGTTCCGCTCCCCGGAAAATGTGACATTGCACGAAACAGTCCGCCGATTCCCTTCCCCGGACCGCGCGGACAGGTTACGAAATATACGATCATGCAATCGTTGCAGCGTAAGGGTTTGAGAGTGACTTCACAGCACAGGGAGTACCCCGCGGCCGGCAGCACATTAGGAGTTGCCGGCCCATCTGGCGCGGCCGGCCCGGCCCGGCCGGCACGCGCCGCCTGTGGCGCCACTGGCCAGTGGCCAGCACCGGGAGGTAGCCGGCCATGACCGCGCAACGCCAGCCCGCCGCCGAGCTGACCATCGGCATCGTCGGGCCGCATGACCTCGTGGAACGGATCATGCTGTCCGGCAGCCCGCAGGCGAGCGGGCTGCCAGGCGGGGCCGTTCACCCCGCCGCCGGTCCCGCCGGAGCGCCGGGCAGCGGGACCTCAGCCGCCCCCGCCCGCAGGCTCGTGGCCGCGGCATACCGCAGTGAGCAGGAAGCCGCCGACAAGGTGCTGCGGCTCGGGCCGGGCATCGACGCCTGCCTGTTCGCCAGCCAGGTGCCTTACGAATACGCCCGGCGGGCCGGCACGCTCCGCGTTCCGGCGACGTACGTGCCGCTGTCGGGCAGCGCGCTGTACGCCGCGCTGCTCCGCGCGACCCGGGAACTAGGCCAGGACCTCAGCCGGGTCAGCGTGGACGTACTCAGCCGGGCCGACGTGGAGGACGCGTTCGCCGAGCTGGGCGTGCCCTCGGCCGGCGTGCACGTCCGGGAGGACGCCGCGAACGCGGCCACGCTGGCGGCGTTCCACGAGCGGCTGTGGCGGCGGGACGAGATCACGGTCGCGTTCACCTGTCTCCAGTCGGTCGCCCAGCGGCTCTCCGCCGCCGACGTGCCCGTCCGGATCCTGCGGCCCACCAGCAGCGCGATCCGGGCTGCGCTGCGCACAGCGACGCTGCTCGCCGGCAACCGCCGCCTGGAGGAAGCCCAGCTCGCGGTGGCCCTGGTCGAGGTGCCCACGCTGCGGGACACCTCCCGCCGTTCCTCGCCGCGGCACGCCCGTGAGGAACTGCGGCTCACCGTGCACCGGTTCCTGGTCCAGGAGGCCCAGCGGATGCACGCCTCGGTCAGCCCGGTCAGCGACCACTGCTTCCTGGTCACCGCGACCCGCGGCTCACTGGCCGCCGCCACCGACGGGTTCCGGGTCCCCCCGTTCAGCGAGCGGGCCCGCACCGAGCTCGGCATCGCGCTGGAAGTGGGCATCGGCATGGGCCGCACCGCGCAGGACGCGGAGACGCACGCACAGGCGGCCCTGTCCCGGTCGCACGTGGCTGCCGGGTCCCGCGGCTTCGCGCTGGACCGGGAGGGTATCGCCCTGGTCCCCGCGCCCCGGCACCCGGCGGCCCAGGCCGCGGAGGCCAGCCGGCCCCGCGGCCTGGAGACCCTGTCCCGGCTGGCCGACAAGCTCGCCGGCAGCGACAGCGCGCTCGTGGTCGACGCCGAAACCGCCGGCCGGGTGCTGGGCGTCACCCCCCGTACCGCCCGGCGGCTGCTGCACAGCCTGGTCGAGGAGGGACTGGCCTGGCCGCTGCCGCCGAGCCGGGCACCGCAGCCGGGACGGCCACGGCAGTTCTACCGGCTGGTCACCGAGAAGCTGGAGCGCCGCGGCGCCACGCGGTGACGGGGGCGTCCCCGGCCGCGTCGGCGAGGCGGGGCGCCCCGCGGGGCCACTCAGTGGCGGCGCGAATAAGCGTGCGCCACGGCCAGGAACGCGTCGTTCGCGTCGTGATCACCGACCGAGATCCGCGCGCCTTCCACGCCGAACGGCCGGACCGCGACCCCGGCCCGCGCGCAGGCGGCCGCGAAATCCTGGGTGCCGCGGCCCAGCCGGAGCCAGACGAAGTTCGCCTCGGTCGGCGGTACCGGCCATCCCTGCGCGAGCAGCTCGTCCCGGACCCGGGATCGCTCCTTGACCACCGCGTCCACCCGCTCGAGCAGCTCCGCCTCGGCGGCCAGCGACGCGATGGCGGCGGCCTGCGCGAGCGCGTTCACCGTGAACGGCAGCATGGTCTTGCGCACCGCCGCGGCGACCGGCTGGTGCGCCACGAGGAAGCCGACCCGCAGCCCGGCCAGCCCGTAAGCCTTGGAGAAGGTGCGCAGCACGGCCACGTTCGGGTGGTCCCGGTACAGGGCCATCCCATCCGGGACCCGCGGGTCCCGGACGTACTCGGCGTAGGCCTCGTCCAGCACGACGAGGGTGTCCGCGGGCACCCGGTCCAGGAACGCCGCCAGCTCGCCGGTGTGCACGACGGTGCCGGTCGGGTTGTTCGGGTTGCAGACGAAGATGAGCCTGGTCCGGCGGGTGATCGCGTCCGCCATGGCTGGCAGGTCGTGCGTCTCGTCCCGCAGCGGCACGGTGACCGCAGCCGCCGAGGACAGGGCGACCAGGGTGGGATAGGCCTCGAACGAGCGCCAGGCGTAGAGCACTTCCGCATCCGGCTCGCCGACCGCCTCGAGCAGCTGCTGGGTCACCCCGACCGAGCCACAGCCCACCGCGATGTGCTCCGGCGGCACCCCGAACCGCTGGGCGACCGCTTCGGTCAGCGCGATCGAACCGTTATCTGGATAGCGATTCACGTCCAGGGCGGCCTGGGCAATGACCTGCGCCACCGACGGCAGCGGCCCGAAAGGGGACTCGTTCGAGGACAGTTTGTAGGACCGTCCGTCCGGCGCGGACACCCGGCGGCCCGGCTGGTACGGGGCGAAGTTCTCCAGTACCGCGCGGAAGCGAGGCGAATCCTCGGACACCGGTGTCCTCCCCTCGGCGATGACCAGCACATCCTAGCCGGACTGGCCCGCCGTTCAGATGCCGCGCCGTTCCCGGCCGCCGGGCCGGGGAATGTCCGCGGAGCCGGGCATTGACGCCCTGGCTGGTGTGAGTTCTGATCAAGGAGGGTCATCCGGGCACAGCCGCGGTGGGCAGACCTTCAGGGGGCGGTGGCATGTCCTCGCATCGGGTCAGCAGGAGGGCGGTCCTCACCGCGCTCGGCGGCGGTGCGGCGGGGGCGGTGCTGGGCGGGATCCTTCCCGGCCGGCTGGACGCCATCTCGGGCAACTGGACGAGCCAGTACGTCGCGGACGGGACGGCCGGGCTCACCGCCGCGTTCCCGCTGTCCGCGGTCCGGCTGCTGGACAGCCCCATGCGGGCCAACCAGGCGCGGAACACGAACTACCTGACGTTCGTCGACCCGGACCGGCTGCTGCACACGTTCCGGCTGAACTACGGCCTGCCGTCGTCGGCCCGGCCGTGCGGCGGCTGGGAGCGGCCGGGCTCCCTGGTCCGCGGGCACTGCACCGGCCACCTGATGTCCGGGCTGGCCCTCACCTACGCCAACACCGGGAACCGGGCTGCCGCGGACAAGGGTGCCTACCTGGTCGACCAGCTGGCCCGCTACCAGGCCCGGGACCGGGCGGCGGGCTTCCACGACGGCTACCTGTCGGCTTTCCCGGAGACCTTCTTCGACCGGCTGGAGGCCGGCCTGCCGGTGTGGTCGCCGTATTACATGATCCACAAGATCATGGCCGGGCTGATCGACCAGCACGAGCTGGCCGGGAACGGCCGGGCGCTGGAGGTGGCGGCCCGGCTCGGCGATTGGGTCGGCTGGCGCACCGGCCGGCTCTCCTACCCGCATATGCAGCGGATCCTGGAGACCGAGCACGGCGGCATCGCCGAGTCGCTGGCCAACCTGTACCGGCTGACCTGGGACGAGAGCTACCTGCGCACGGCTCAGCGGTTCTACCACGCCCGGGTCTTCGACCCGCTGGCCCGCGGCCAGGACGACCTGCAGGGCCTGCACGCCAACACCAACATCCCGAAGATGATCGCCTGCATCCGGATCTGGGAGGAAACCGGCGACCTGCGCTACCACGACATCGGCGCCAACTTCTGGCGGATCGTCACCGGCCACCACGCCTACGTCATCGGCGGCACCAGCAACTACGAGCACTGGCACGCACCCGGCGTGATCGCCGGGCAGCTGAGCAACCGGACCTGCGAGAACTGCTGCAGCTACAACATGCTGAAGCTGACCCGGCTGCTGCACTTCCACCAGCCGCACCGGGTGGACCTGCTCGACTACTACGAGCGGACGCTGTTCAACCAGATGCTCGGCGAGCAGGACCCGCGGTCCCCGCACGGATTCAACATCTATTACACGGGCCTGTCACCGGCCGCCTTCAAGCGGCAGCCACCGTTCCTGGGCACCAACCCGGACGTCTACTCGACCAACTACCACAACTTCTCCTGCGACGACGCGACCGGGATGGAGACCCAGGCCAAGTTCGCGGACACCATCTACTCGCGGGATACCCGCGGGCTGTTCGTCAACCTGTTCATCCCGTCCGAGGTCCGCTGGGAGCCGGCCGGGGTGACGATCCGCCAGGCCACCGGGTTCCCGGATGAGGCCGCCACCCGCCTCACGGTCGTCTCCGGGTCGGCCCGGATGGCCCTGCGCATCCGGCTGCCAGGCTGGCTGGCCACCCGGCCGCGCGCCCGGGTGAATGGCGAGCCGCTGGCCGCCCCGCTCACCCCGGGTACCTGGCTGGTCATCGACCGGCTATGGCGGCCGGGAGACCGGGTGGACTTGACCCTGCCCATGGCGCTGACCCTGAACCGCACGCCGGACCAGCCCGCCGTGCAGGCCCTCACCTACGGCCCGGCCGTGCTCAGCGGCGGCTACGGCGGGACCGGATCCATGCCGATGCCCCGGCTGAGCCCTGAGTCCGTCACCCGGCTTCCCGGCCGGCGGCTGCAGTTCCAGGCCATCGCGGACGGCCGGCCCGTCGGGCTGATCCCGGTCGCCCGGATGCATCACGAGCACTACAACGTCTACTGGCTGACCTGACGGCCGGGCCATCCGCACCGGCGGGGACCCCGGGCGGGCCGGCCACCCCGGGGCGGGACGCCCGGGCGGGGTTGGGTCTGCCCGGGCGCAAAGCCGGTAGGTAGAGTAACTGCGTGAACCGACTGGGCGAACTCGAACGCGCCATTATGGACGTTCTCTGGGAAAGTGAGACTCAGCTCACCGTACGCCAGGTTGGCAGTAGGCTTACCGACCGGGATCTGGCTCACACCACGGTGATGACCGTCCTGGACCGACTGGCCAAGAAAGGGTTCGCCCGGCGAGAGCGGGACGGACGGGCCTGGCTGTACCGCGCCGCCGCGAGCCGGGAAGCATACGTCACCGAGCTTATGCTTTTCGCCCTCGACCAGACCGGCGACCGCTCAGCCGCGCTCGCGAGTTTCGCGCGTCGCGTGTCGGGAAATGAGGCACGGGTGCTGCGCCGAGCCCTGGAGATTGGCGGAGATCCCGCCGGGAGCTGATTTTCCGTGCTTTCCCCCGTCCTCGTTCTGGCCACCGTCGCGGTGGGGCTGGTCCCCGCCGCCGCGGAGCTGGCCACAGCGCGCTGGCCGCGCCGGTCCCCGGCGGCGGCCATCATGCTGTGGCAGGCCATGGGACTGGGCTGGGGAGTGGCCGCGATCGGGACCCTGGCGGCGCTGGGCGCGGATCCGGGCGGTACCGGCGTGGCCGGCGGCGTCCTCACCATGCTCGATAACGCGGTCCGCAAGGTGGCCAGCGAGGTCCGGCCACCCGGCTTGCTCGCCGTACTGCGGCTGTTCTTCCTGGGCGCCTCCGCGGCCCTGTTCGCGCTGCTCTGCTGGGTCATGGTCGCTTCGGCCGTGGCGGTGCTCCGGGACCGCCGGCGGCACCGCGCGCTGCTGAGCCTGCTCGCGCACGGTGACCCCAAAGTACCTGGCGCCCTGGTCGTCGACTATCCCGCCGCCGCCGCCTACTGCGTGCCCGGGCTGCGCTCCCGCATCGTGATCAGCGCCGGCGCGCTCGACCTGCTCGACCAGGCGGAGCTGGCCGCGGTCCTGGCCCACGAGCGGGCCCACCTCCGGGAGCGCCACGATCTCGTGCTGCTCCCGTTCACCGCGCTCGCCCGGGCCTTCCCCTGGTCGGTGCTCGTGCAGCGGTCCTACGCGTCGGTGGCGCTGCTGGTCGAGATGCTCGCGGATGATCACGCGGCACGTCAGCGGCCGGCCCGCGAACTCGTCACCGCGCTGATCCGGGTCGGGTCCGCGGGCACTCCGGGCACTCCCGCGGGCACCCTGGCCATGGCCGACGATGACGCTGCGCTGGCCGATAGCGGCGTGACCGCCCGGGTGGAGCGGCTGCTGATGCCCTCGCCGGGGATTTCGCTTCCCGCCCGGGTCCTGGTCTGCGGGACGGCCGCGGCCCTCGTCGTGGTCCCGGCCGCGCTCCTGGTGATGCCGCTCTAACTGGCCACCGGGCAACAGGCGGGGGACCGTCAGCCGGGAGTGTGGTCGCTGACCTGGATGCGGACCCGGCGGAACCCCTTGCCCTTGTTCTCGATCTTGACGACAGCGATCCCGCCGACCTGGCGGGTCGAGGCCACGTGCGTGCCCCCGTCCGCCTGCTGGTCGAGGCCGACGATATCGATGATCCGTACCTCCTTGACCCCGGGCGGGACCAGATTGGTCGCGGTTCGGATGATGTCCGGGATGGCGAACGCCTGCTCGCGGGGCAGGACCCGGACATCGATCCGGCGGTCGGCGGCGAG
Source organism: uncultured Actinomycetes bacterium (assembly GCA_963782185.1). Lineage (GTDB taxonomy): Bacteria > Actinomycetota > Actinomycetes > Streptosporangiales > Streptosporangiaceae > RYN-230. Next base: position 252,477 of record CAWAJB010000025.1, on the reverse strand, counting down.
CTCGGCGTTGCACGCGGCCTCGACCGCGTCCCGGAAGCCAGGCGGCACCTCGGTGAGGTTGAAATCCATCCGCGCGGTCAGCGGCTCCATGTTCCCGCCGGTGACCAGCGCGCCGAAGTCCCGGAAGACCACGCCGCCGAGCACGTGCAGGGCGGTATGGGTACGCATCAGCGCGGTCCGCCGGCCGTCCTCGACGGCGCCGCGGACCGCGGTGCCGGGCGGCGGCAGCGGGTCGCCGTCGGCGGGGATCAGGTAGAGGTCGTCACCCTTGCGGGCACCCACGATGCGGGTCTGCACGCCGCCCCACAGCAGCACCCCGTGGTCGGGGGGCTGGCCCCCGCCGCCGGGGTAGAAGGCGGAGGAGTCCAGCACGATCCCGTCCGGGCTGGAGGCCAGCACGGCCGCGTCCCATTCCCGGAGGGTCTGGTCGTCGAGTTCCAGCCGGTGGGTGCGCACAGGGAGAGCCCGGGCTTACCAGGGCCCGTAGGGACCCTGGCTGCTTCCGTTGCTGCCCCGGAACTCCCGGACCTTGGGACGGACGTCGGTGAGGTAGATAGCCGAGGCCACGAACGCCGCGATCGGCAGGATGCCCACGGCGCCGAACCCCCCGGACAGGACTCCGAGGTAGAGCCCGATCACCGAAGCCACGCCGAGGATGATCAGCCAGAGCGGCTTGTTCTGCTTACCGGCCGCCAGGAACGCTTTCGACGGCTGGCGCAGTGCGTCCACGAAACCCCAAACCTCGCAGACAAAGGCGGCGATCGCCAGTATCTCGAGGAACCAGTAGAGCGGGCTCATCGCTCCTGCGTTCAGCAACACAGCATCAGGCTATCCGGTCCGGGCGGGAACCGGGAACAAAGCCCGTCTCCCGCCCGGCGGCAGGCACGTTCCGCACCCGGCCCGTCAGCCCTTCTTGCCCTTACCGGGCAGGGCGGTCTTCCCGTTGAGCACCTTCGCACCGTGCATGGCGAGCTTGTCGTACTCCTGGACCGCCTTGGTCCGGGCGGTCGTCATGTACTCGCTGGCGAGGCCGGGCAGGGCGGCCAGCGAGCCGTCGCTGCGCCAGCGGGCGATCTTCGCCGGCAGCTCGCGCAGGGCCGCGGAGGCCAGTACCCCCGCTCCGGCGGCGGCGTGCACCGGCTTGCTGCTGGCCAGCTTGCGCACTTCGGTCTTCACGTCAATGGTGGCGCGGTTCATCGTCCTTCTTCCTTCCTGGTCCGCCCGTCCGGCAGACCCGCTGAGTGAGGCGGCACAGCCGCCTCGTGCGTGCCCGACGGCTCCGCTGCCGCGAGGGGGTCGTCAACCTCTTCATCGAGTCCTGGGGGGTCGGTCGCCTGCTTCCAGGCGCTTCCGGTGGCGCCCGGCGCGCGGGCGGCCCCGGCAGCAGCCTCGGCCGCGGTGGCCCCGGCCGCGGTGGCCTCGGCCGCGGTCGCCTCGGCCGCGGTCGCCTCGGCCGCAGCCTCCTGGATCGCCGCCACCTCCGCCGCGACGGCGGCGTCCTCGGCGTCTTCCAGCGACTGCGCCGCGGCTTCGCGGCGGAACGAGTCGTAGATCTCCAGGAGCACCTGCTTCTGCCGCTCGGTCAGCTCCGGCGCGGCCAGCACGGCGGCGCGGACCCCCGAGTCGGGCGGACGGTCCTCCAGGATCCCGGCCTGGACGTACAGGGCCTCCGCGGAGATCCGCAGGCCCTTGGCGATCTGCTGCAGGATCTCCGCGCTCGGCCGGCGCACGCCGCGCTCGATCTGGCTCAGGTACGGGTTGGACACCCCCGCCTGGGAGGCCAGCTGGCGCAGCGAGATCTTCGCCTGCTCCCGTTGCTCCTTGATGTACTCACCGATGGAACTCACTCGCATAGGACTCACATATCCAGTGAATCAAAGAGTGCTTGCTTTTGCAAACGCCCAGCAAGCACACCGGGGCGGGGTCCTCAGCCGGGGAGCGTGGCGCGGACCTCGCCGACGGGCCGGCTCCCGCCCATCACCGGCACAGCGGCGATCTCGTCCAGCGCCGAGTCCGGTACCCCCGGCGCGGTGGTCACGCCGAGCCGCCGCAGCATGGCGACCGTGAGTGGCTCCCGGGCCCGGTACGAGCCGTCCTCGATCTTGAACACCCCGGCGCGGCCGTCGGCCAGCGCGAACGCCTGCACGCCCTCGGCGCCCGCCTTGAGCAGCAGTCCCGGGACCGTGGCCATCAGCGCCCGCTCCGGGCGCAGGCTGCCTGACGTCCATTCAGGATGGGCCCGCATCGCGTCGGCCACCCGCCGCTCGGGCGTGCCCGGCGGCGCCGTGACCAGGGCCTGGAACGCCCGGGCCAGCCCGGCCAGGGACAGGGCGACCACGGGGGCGCCGCATCCGTCCACCCCCACCGCCGCGGACGGCTCACCGGCCAGGTCCTCGATCGTGCTGCGCAGCGCCAACTGGAGCGGGTGGCCTGGATCGGTGTAGGTGCCCGTAGGCCACCCGGCTGCGACGCAGGTGGCCAGCATGGCAGCGTGCTTGCCGGAGCAGTTCATGTGCACCCGGTCAGGCTCCCGGCCTTCGCGCAGGTACTCGTGCTGGAACACCTCCTCCCGGGGCAGCGCCCGCGGGCACTGCAGGTCATCCTCGGTCAGCCCGGCCCCGGCCAGGATCTCCAGCACGCCGGCGACGTGGAAGTCCTCACCGGAATGGCTGGCCGCCGCGAGCGCCAGCAGCGTGCCGTCGAGATCCAGACCGCAGCGCAGCATCCCGGCGGCCTGCATCGGCTTGTTCGCCGAGCGGGGGAACATGGGCACGTCCCCCTGGCCGGCGGCCAGCTGCGGCGCCCCGTCGGTTCCGATTATCCGCAACGAAACGTGGTGCCTCGACTCGACGAACCCCGACCGGACAACCTCGGCGACAATGGGCGGTTCAGTGACGGCTGCTCACCCCAAGCATCTGACGGGCTTCGTCCGGCTCCAGCGGCGGCCGCTGGGCCAGCCCCGCCAGGATGGCTGCGCGCTCGACGAGTTCGGCGTTGCGGGCCACGGGACGGCCCCGGGCGAACGAGGTGGTGTCTTCCATGCCGACCCGCAGGTGGCCGCCGGCGCCGAGCGCACCCATCAGCACCGGCAGCGCGGTCCGGCCGATCCCGGTGGCCGACCACGTGGCGCCCGCGGGCAGCGCGGCCACGGCCGCCACCAGCGCGGCCACGGTGCCCGGCATGCCGCCCGGCACGCCCATCACGAGGTCGCAGTGCACATGGCCGCCGTGCGGCGGCCCCAGCTCATCCAGCAGCCGGTGCAGCGTGGCCACCTGCCCCAGGTCGAACAGCTCGAACTCGGGCACGACCCCGGCCCCCTGGGTCCGCGCGTAAAGCTCGCGGATGAACGGCCAGGGGTTGGCGAACACGTCGTCGCCGAAGTTGACCGTGCCACAGGTCAGCGAGCAGGCGTCCGGCGCCGCCTCGAGCACCGCGAGCCGGTCGTCGAAGCTGTCGGTGACAGCGCCGCCGGTGGACAGCTGGATGATCAGGTCGGTGCTCTCACGCAGGGCCCGGACGGTGTCCTTGAGCCGGTCGAGGTCCAGGGTCGGCCGAGCCTGGCCGTCCCGGATGTGCACGTGGATCACGGCGGCCCCGGCGGCGCGGCATTCAATCGCGGTGGTGGTCAGCTCGTCCAGGGTGACCGGCAGCGCGGGCACGGACGCCTTGTCCGATTCCGCGCCGGTCGGCGCCACGGTGATCAGGGTCCCCGGCCTGGCGGGAGCGGGAGCGTTCGAAGTCATGACGGGCAGCATGCATCCTCGGTCGAGGCCGCGTCCAGCGCCATGGCCGACGGCGCGGCCGGCGGCTGGGTGGCAGATGGGTGGCGGGTGGGTGGCGGGTAGGCGGGGTGGATGGTCAGCGGCTGGTGCTTAGCGGGTGCGCGGTCATGCCGAACCGGGCCGACGGTGCGCTGGCCGGGGACGGCGTGGCCGGGGACGGCGTGGCCGGGGACGGCGTGGCCGGGGACGGCGTGGCCGGGGACGGCGTGGCCGGGGACGGCGTGGCCGGGGACGGCGTGGCCGGGGACGGCGTGGCCGGGGACGGCGTGGCCGGGGGCGGGCCCGCCGGAGCTGCGCCCGCCGGGGGCGGGCCGGGTGGTGCTGCGCCCGCCGGGGCATCCCCCGGCGAGGCCAGGTTGACCCGGGCGAATTCGAGCGCCTCGGCCAGGTCAGCCTGCCGGGCCTCCTGGGTTGCCGCACGGAAGGTCTTGACCTCGAGCACGACCACCCCCTGGTAGTCCTCGGCCGCGAGCCGGTGCAGCAACTGCGCGCACGGCTGGGTGCCGCGGCCGGGGACCAGGTGCTCGTCGCGGTTGGCCAGCCCGGTGCCGTCGGCGAGGTGAACGTGGGCGAGCCGGCCGCCGAGCTCGTCCGCCATGGCCAGCGCGTCGGACCCGGACACGGCCGTGTGCGACAGATCCAGCGTGACGTGCGGGTAGTCCATCGGGACCGGGTTCCAGGACGGCGCGTACGGCGCCACCTCCGCCCCCCGGGCCCGGAGCGGGAACATGTTCTCCACCGCGAACAGCACGTCGGTCTCGTCCTGCATCCGGGCCAGGCCAGCCGCGAAGTCCCGGGCGTAGTCGCGCTGCCAGCGGAACGGGGGGTGCACCACGACCACCCGCGCGCCCAGCTCCTCGGCCACGTCCTTGGCCCGGACCAGCTTCCCCCACGGCTCGCGGCCCCAGACCCGCTGGGTGATCAGCAGGCAGGGCGCGTGGACCGCGAGCACCGGCACGCTGTGGTAGTCGGCCAGCCGCCGCAGTACCTCAACGTCCTGGCTGACCGCATCCGGGGTAACCATGACCTCGACCCCGTCGTAACCCAGGCGCGCCGCGACCTCGAACGCATCCGGCGTACGGTCCGGATAGACCGACGCGGTCGATAGCGCCACCAGGCGTCGCGGCGTCGTGCCCGCTTGGCTCACCGTGGCTCCTTCCGCACTCCGGCGCGGACCGTGTCCCGGGACCTCCGGGCACCGATCGGTCCGCCCTGGCCAGCTTATGCGGCGTGACGCGCGCGGCTGCTCACCGCCGGAGGCGCAGGAGTGTCGCCGCCAGGGTGTGTCGCCGGCCCGGCTGTCGGTGCCCGCCGGTAGCGTCCAACGCATGGCGAAGTCCTCGGCGGGCCCGGCGTTCCAGTGCGCGGAATGCGGGTGGCGCACGACGAAATGGTCGGGCCGCTGCGGCGAGTGCCGGGCCTGGGGCACGGTCGAGCAGGCCGCCGCCCGGCCCGCCCGGGCGGCCGGCTTCGGCGCCGCCGCGCTCGCCGGGCTCGGCGGGCTGGACGGGCTGGGCCTGGGCCGCACAGGCCTGGGCGGTGCTGGCCTGGACGGTGCTGGCCTGAACGGTGCTGGCCTGAACGGTGCTGGCCTGAACGGTGCTGGCCTGGGCGGTGCTGGCCTGGGAGGTGCTGGCCTGGGAGGGCCGCCGGCCGCCCTCGCCCCGGCTAGCCCGGCGCTGCCCATCGGCGAGGTGGACGCCACTGCCGCTGGAGCCCGCCCGACCGGGCTTGACGAGCTGGACCGGGTGCTGGGTGGGGGCCTGGTGCCCGGGGCGGTAGTGCTGCTGGCAGGCGAGCCGGGCGTGGGCAAGTCCACCTTGCTGCTGGAGGCGGGGACGCACGCTGCTGCGGCAGGCCCGGTCCTGTACATCACCGGCGAGGAATCCGCCGCGCAGGTCCGGCTGCGCGCGGACCGGATCGGTGCCGTGGCCGGAAACCTCTACCTGGCCGCGGAGACCGACCTGGCCGCGCTGCTGGGCCACGTGGCGGTGGTGCGGCCCCGGCTGCTCATCGTCGACTCGGTCCAGACGATCACCATGGAGGGGGTGGACGGCACCCCCGGCGGGGTCAGCCAGATACGGGCGGTCACCGCCGCCCTGATCGCGGTGGCCAAGCAGCACGCGGTGACCACGGTGCTGGTCGGGCACGTGACCAAGGACGGGTCCATTGCCGGGCCGCGGGCCCTGGAACACCTGGTGGACGTGGTACTGCACTTCGAGGGGGACCGGCACGCCCAGTTCCGCATGGTCCGGGCGGTGAAGAACCGTTACGGCCCGACCGACGAGATAGGCTGCTTCGACCTCGGGGAGCAGGGCATCACCGAGCTTCCCGACCCGAGCGGCCTGTTCCTCACCCACCGCCGCAACGCGGTGCCAGGCACGTGCGTGACCGTCACGCTGGAGGGCCGCCGCCCGCTGCTCAGCGAGGTGCAGACGCTGGTGGCGCCGTCCACGCTGGACATCCCGCGCCGGGTCACCTCCGGGCTGGACGCGTCCCGGGTCGGCATGGTCATCGCGGTGCTGTCCCGGCGCGCCGACCTCAAGCTGGGCAAGCAGGACGTCTACGCAGCCACCGTGGGCGGGGTCCGGCTCGGCGAGCCGTCGGTGGACCTGGCCGTGGCGCTGGCCCTGGCCAGCGCCGTGGTGGATCTCAGCGTGCCCGGCTCCGTGGTGGCGGTCGGCGAGGTGGGCCTGGCGGGCGAGGTGCGCCGGGTCACCGGGGTCCAGCGCCGGCTGGCCGAGGCGGAGCGGATGGGGTTCCGGCTGGCGATCGTGCCCGCAGGCTGGGCCGGGAAAGACCCGGCGGCAAAGGGCTCAGCCGCGAAGGACCCTGCCACCAGGGGCTCTACCACCAGGGGCTCTGCTACGAGGGACTCTGCTACACGGGAGTCTGCTACACGGGAGTCTGCTGCAAGGGACTCCGCTACAAGGGGCTCTGCCGGGGGGATCGAGGTGCGGGAGGTCGAGGACATCCGGGAGGCGATGGCCGCCGCCTTCGGCGGCTGATTTGCCGGCCGGTGACCTGGAGCCGCCGATACACTGGGTCCAGTCCAGCAACCCCCGGGAGCCGTGTGCCGCCGACCGACGCCAAGCACAGCGACGTCAGGCACGGTGACGAGCGCCGCTGGGCCGCACTGGCCGCACTGGCGCCGGGCACCATGCTGCGCGACGGGCTTGAGCGCATCCTCCGCGGGAACACCGGCGCGCTGATCGTGGTCGGCGACGGGCCCGCCGTGGACGAGGTGTGCACCGGCGGGTTCGAGCTGAGGGTGCCGTTCTCCGCGACCCGGCTACGCGAGCTGGCCAAGATGGACGGCGCCATCGTGCTCGACGACGCGGCCGGGTACATCGTCCGAGCGGCCGTGCACCTGGTCCCGGACCCCACGCTGCCGACTGACGAGTCGGGGACCAGGCACCGGACCGCAGAGCGGGTCGGCAGGCAGACCGGCTGCCCGGTGATCTCGGTCAGCAAGTCCATGCGGATCATCGCCCTGTACCTGGATGGAGCCCGGTACGTCCTGGAGGATTCAGCGGCGATCCTGTCCCGGGCCAACCAGGCCCTGGCCACGCTGGAGCGCTACAAGTTCCGGCTGGATGAGGTGTCGGGGACCTTGACCGCGCACGAGATCGAGGACCTGGCCACCGCGCGTGACGTGACCATGGTGGCGCAGCGGCTGGAAATGGTCCGGCGGATCGCGGGTGAGATCGAGGGTTACAAGATCGAGCTGGGCACCGACGGGCGGCTGCTCGCGCTCCAGCTGGACGAGCTCATCGCGGGCAGCGACTTCGAGCGCCAGCTGGTGGTGCAGGACTACCTCCCGGCGCCCGCCGGCGTGACCCCGTGCGCCGGGATCGGCAGGGTACTGGACGAGCTGGGGCGGCTTTCCCCGGAAGAACTGCTGGACATGGCGACGGTGGCCACCGTGCTCGGGCTCGGCGGGTCCGGCACGCTCGACGCGTCGGTCGAGCCCCGGGGGTACCGGCTGCTGGCCAAGGTCCCGCGACTGCCCGCGGACGCCGCGGAACGGCTGGTGGCGCACTTCGGCGGGCTGCACAAGCTGCTGGCGGCCAGCGTCGCCGAGTTGCAGGCGGTGGACGGGGTGACGGAGTCCCACGCGCGCGCGGCCCGGGAGGGCCTGTCCCGGCTGGCCGAGGTGACCCTGCTGGAGAAGTACTCCTGAGCCCTCCGCACGAGCACTTATGTCCCCGATGGGCGCACGCCTGGGCGCGCCGTGGTTACGGCATGCCGTGGTTACGGCACCGTCATGGCGTGACCCTTGAGCATGATCGCCGTGGTTACGGCATGCCGTGGTTACGGCTACGGCCTCGCGATTCCGTGTCCCTTGAGCACGAAGATCATGGCGTGGCTGCTCAGGTTCCCGCTGTAGGCGGTGGCGGTGTAGGTCCCAGGCCGGGCGGCCCGGTGCCGGGACCGGCAGGCCGCCGCCGAGGTCTGCCGGTTCCAGGAGAGCTGGACGACGGCGGGCACGCCCCGGGCCAGCACGGTCGCCTGGGCAGCGGCCCGGGCGCAGTCCGCAGAGTCCCAGACTGGATTCTTCCCGCCCGCCCTGATCACCACGTGCACGTGCGCAGGGCCCAGGTCGGCGGTGCAGCGGCCGGGAGCGGTGGAAACCACGTCCACCGTGAATTCCGGCCGGGCGTGCGCTGGATAGCTGTACCGGGCCGAGAACAGGCTCAGCACGAGTGCGGCGTGCGGGCAGGCCCCGGGTCCGTGCCCCTTGCGGCCGCCTTGGCCCGAGGGGCGCCGTGTCGCGGAAGCGCCGCGCTTCGCGGATGACGACGGGCTGGGCCCAGGCTTTCCCGTGGCGGACGGGGTGGCGCTCGCGTGACCTGCAGTGCTGGCGGGCGTGGCGGCAGACGTGGCCCCCGGGGCCGGCTGAGCGGAGTGGTGGGAGCCGTGCTGCGTGCTCGTCTGCGAGAGATCGCTGGCCCGCATGGTCCCCCCGCCCAGCACGCCGTTCACGGTCCAGGTGACGAGCCCGAGCAGGCCGATGCCGGCGGCCAGCGCGATGACCCTGCGCCGCCAGTAGACGTTGACCTCACCTGCGCTTTTGGGCGGGTCAGCTGAACCGCGAGGCATGCGAGCAGTATCCGCCGGGAACCCTCGCTGATCTTGGAGACCCGCCGCGAAGGACCGACATTATTGCAGGTCAGCGACGATTCTGGAGCGCTTTTGGGCAGGCCCGGGCGGGATCCTCCGGTAAACCCGCACCCGCCCGTCGATCCGCCCGCCCGGGCCGTCTCGGCGCGCACCGAACGTGCGAGGATCGAGACGCCATGATGACTGCGGACCCGGTGACCCCGGACCTGCCGGCCCCCAACCTGCCGAGCCCGAACCCGGTGCCCCAGGCCACGGGGGCGATCCTGGGCTGGTACGCCGCTCATCAGCGGGACCTGCCGTGGCGCCGGCCGGAGGCCACGCCGTGGGCGGTCCTGGTCAGCGAGATCATGCTGCAGCAGACGCCCGTAGCCCGGGTACTGCCGGTGTATGCGGGCTGGGTGACCCGATGGCCAACCCCGGCCTCGCTGGCTGCGTCCCCGGCCGGTGAAGCAGTGCGGGCCTGGGGACGGCTCGGCTACCCGCGGCGGGCGATCCGGCTGCATGCGACGGCGCAGGCCCTGGTGGAGCGGCACGGCGGGGAGGTCCCGGCCTCAGCTGAGGCCCTGCGCGCGCTCCCCGGAATCGGCTCCTACACGGCCGCCGCAGTGGCCAGCTTCGCGTTCGGGCAGCGGCACGCGGTGCTGGACACCAACGTGCGGAGGGTGCTGGCGCGGCTGGTAGGCGGCCGGGAGCTGCCGTCACCCAGCACGTCGGCGGCGGAGCGGCGGCTGGCGGAGTCACTGCTGCCGGAGCAGCCCGCGGTGGCCGCACGGTGGTCGGTGGCGGTCATGGAACTGGGCGCCCTGGTCTGCACCGCGGTCCGGCCGCGGTGCGCCGCCTGCCCGGTGGCGGCTAGCTGCGCGTGGCGCCGGGCCGGGCATCCGGCGGACGGCGGGCCGCGCCGCAGCCAGAAGTACGCGGGCACGGACCGGCAGTGCCGCGGGCGGCTGCTGGCGGTGCTCCGCGACTGCGCCGGCCCGGTGCCGGGTTCCCAGCTCGAGGCGGCCTGGGCAGATCAGCTGCAGCGCAGCCGGGCCCTGGACGGCCTGGTGGCGGACGGCCTGGTGGATCCGCTGCCGGACGGGCGGTTCGCGCTGCCCGGGACGCAGTTCTAGTCCGGGGGGACGACCCCCCTGGACCCCCCGCCATTTCCCTCCGTGGCGACGACCCCCCTGGACCCCCCGCCATTTCCCTCCGTGGCGACGACCCCCCTGGACCCCCCGCCATTTCCCTCCGTGGCGACGACCCCCCTGGACCCCCCGCCATTTCCCTCCGTGGCGACGACCCCCTGGACCCCCCGCTTGCCGCTACGCGCCGAACACCGGCTCGGCGAGCACCCGCCTGCGGCGGGCTCCGCCCCCCCGGCGCGTGCGCTCCATAGTCCGGGGGACTACATGCGCTGAGCGGCGGCCCCGGTGGGGCCGCCGCTCAGCGTTCTCGCTATCTGGGGCTGGTGTACCCGGTCACTCCTGCGGCGGGGCGGTGGCCCCGCGCTCGACCGCGGCACCGCTGCCGACCTCCTCGGGCACAGAGTCCGGCACGGCGTCCGGCTTGGGCACGCCCTTGAACGTGAACTGCGCGTCCTCGCCGGTGCCTTCCGCGTCCACGATGACGATCTGGCCGGCCTTCAGCTCACCGAACAGGATCTTCTCGGACAGGGCGTCCTCGATCGACCGCTGGATGGTGCGCCGCAGTGGCCGCGCCCCGAGCACCGGGTCGTAACCCCGCTCCGCCAGCAGCGCCTTGGCGGCCGGACGCAGTTCCAGGCCCATGTCACGGTCCCGGAGCCGCTCGTCCACCTTGGCGATCATCAGATCGACGATCTCGACGATCTCGGCCTCGGTCAGCTGGTGGAACACGATGGTGTCGTCCACGCGGTTGAGGAACTCCGGCCTGAAGTGGTGCTTCAGCTCCTCGTTCACCTTGGACTTCATCCGGTCGTAAGAGCCCTTCGACTCACCCGACCGGGCGAAGCCCACGGACACCCCCTTGGAAATGTCCCTGGTGCCCAGGTTGGTCGTCATGATGATGACCGTGTTCTTGAAGTCCACCAGCCTGCCCTGGGCGTCGGTCAGCCGGCCGTCCTCCAGGATCTGCAGCAGCGAGTTGAAGATGTCCGGGTGGGCCTTCTCGATCTCGTCAAACAGGACCACCGAGAACGGCCTGCGGCGCACCTTCTCGGTGAGCTGGCCACCTTCTTCGTAACCCACGTACCCGGGCGGTGAGCCGAACAGCCGGGACACCGTGTGCTTCTCCATGTACTCGCTCATGTCGAGCTGGATCAGCGCGTCTTCCTCGCCGAACAGGAACTCTGCCAGCGTCTTGGACAGCTCCGTCTTGCCGACTCCGGACGGGCCGGCGAAGATGAACGACCCACCAGGACGCTTGGGGTCCTTCAGGCCGGCCCGGGTCCGCCGGATGGCCTGGGACAGCGCCCTGATGGCGTCGTTCTGCCCGATGACCCGCCGGTGCAGCTCATCCTCCATGCGGAGCAGCCGCTGGGACTCCTCCTCGGTGAGCTTGAACACCGGGATGCCGGTCGCGGTGGCCAGGACCTCGGCGATGAGCTCCTCGTTGACCTCGGCGACGACGTCCATGTCGCCGGCCTTCCACTCCTTCTCCCGGGTCTCCTTCTTGGCGATCAGCTGCTTCTCGTTGTCCCGGAGGGCAGCCGCCTTCTCGAAGTCCTGGGAGTCGATGGCCGACTCCTTCTCCCGGCGCACCTGGGCGATCTTCTCGTCGTACTCGCGCAGGTCCGGCGGTGCGGTCATCCGGCGGATCCGCATCCGTGAGCCTGCCTCGTCGATCAGGTCGATGGCCTTGTCCGGCAGGAAGCGGTCGCTGATGTAGCGGTCCGCCAGCTGGGCCGAGGCCACCAGGGCCCCATCGGTGATGGACACCCGGTGGTGGGCCTCGTACCGGTCGCGCAGGCCCTTGAGGATCTCAATGGTGTGCGAGATCGTCGGCTCGGCCACCTGGATGGGCTGGAACCGGCGCTCGAGCGCGGCGTCCTTCTCCAGGTGCTTGCGGTACTCGTCCAGCGTGGTGGCGCCAATGGTCTGAAGCTCGCCGCGGGCCAGCATCGGCTTCAGGATCGAGGCAGCGTCGATCGCTCCCTCGGCAGCGCCCGCCCCGACCAGCGTGTGCAGCTCGTCGATGAACAGGATGATGTCGCCGCGGGTCCGGATCTCCTTCAGGACCTTCTTCAGCCGTTCCTCGAAGTCACCGCGGTAGCGCGAACCGGCCACCAGGGCTCCGAGGTCCAGCGTGTAGAGCTGCTTGTCCTTCAGCGTCTCGGGCACCTCGCCCTTGACGATCTTCTGGGCCAGCCCCTCGACCACGGCGGTCTTGCCTACCCCCGGCTCGCCCACGAGCACCGGGTTGTTCTTGGTCCGGCGGGACAGCACCTGCATGACCCGCTCGATTTCTTTCTCCCGGCCGATCACCGGGTCCAGCTTGCCCTCCCGGGCGCCCTGGGTCAGGTTCCGGCCGAACTGGTCCAGCACCAGAGAGGTGGACGGAGCCGACTCCGACGGCGCGCCCGCCGCGGCAGGCTCCTTGCCCTGATAGCCGTGCAGTAGCTGGATCACCTGCTGGCGCACCCGGTTCAGGTCGGCGCCCAGCTTGACCAGCACCTGGGCCGCCACACCCTCACCCTCGCGGATAAGGCCGAGCAGGATGTGCTCGGTGCCGATGTAGTTGTGCCCGAGCTGCAGCGCCTCGCGCAGCGAGAGCTCGAGCACCTTCTTCGCTCGCGGCGTAAACGGGATATGCCCGGAAGGTGCCTGCTGGCCCTGGCCGATTATCTCTTCAACCTGCTGGCGTACAGCCTCCAGGCTGATTCCCAGGGATTCCAGCGCCTTGGCTGCCACGCCCTCACCCTCGTGGATCAGGCCAAGCAGGATGTGCTCCGTGCCGATGTAGTTGTGGTTGAGCATCCTGGCTTCTTCTTGAGCCAGCACCACAACTCTCCGCGCCCGGTCGGTAAACCTTTCGAACATCGCCTCGCTCCTCACAGAGCGGTCGGGGGGACCCAGATGTCCGGATGTCCGGGGCCCGTCCCTTCCGCATGGTAGCCCGCATGCCGGACGACGCACCGCGCGATATGCGGCACTTGAGTAAACAATTCCCCGGCACGAGGACCTTCATCCCATCCAACCCCGGGGAGGGGCGAAGGTGTTCCCTGTACGCCGCAAGCGAACGCCCCCGCCCCCGCTACGACCAGCGCCGGTTCATATTCCGTACAACGAGCGGTGCGCGCGGGAAGTTCACCACGCGGCCGGCACCGGCGCAGCGTTCCCGGGGTGCGGATCAGCGGTGGCTGCGACGGGTCATGCAGAGGGGCCGTCGAAGTAGCGGCCCTTATCGAGATCGTCGATGAGCCCGGGGTGGGTCGGCTGCCAGTCCAGCAGCTCGCTGGACCTGCGCCCCGGCCGCGGACAGGGCAGCGGCCGAGGCGTCCGAGCGGGCCAGCCCGGTGACCTGATGACCGGCGCCGATGAGTTCGGGCACGACGGCGGAGCCGATCCAGCCGGACGCGCCCGTGACGAATACGCGCATGAAGAACCTCCAGTGCTGCCGGTCCTCAGCATGGGTCCTGCGGGGACCAGGTCGATGTCAGTTGCTGTCATCAGCGTAGCATGTGATGTCAGAAACTGTCATCGACTAGGATCGGGCTATGGGCCGATGGGAGCCGAACGCGCGGGGCCGGCTGGAACAGGCGGCCATGGAGCTCTACGTCGAGCGAGGGTTCGAGCCCACGACGGTCGCGGAGATTGCCAGGCGGGCGGGACTCACCGAGCGGACATTCTTCCGGCACTTCAGCGACAAGCGCGAAGTGCTGTTCGCGGGCGCCGCCGCGCTGCAGGACTTCCTCGTGACAGCCCTGGCCGGAGCACCTGAATCCGCCGCGCCGCTCGACGCGGTCGCCGCGGCCCTCGAGGCCACTGGTGACCTGTTCGCCGAACGCCGTGACTACGCCCGGCAGCGGCAGGCCGTCATCGCCGCGAACGCAGAGCTCCGGGAGCGCGAGCTGATCAAGCTGGCCTCGCTCGCGTCGGCGATGGCCGGCGTGCTGCGCCAGCGGGGCGTCACCGATCCAGCCGCGAGCCTGACGGCCGAGGCGGGCATCGCCGTGTTCAGGGTCGCGTTCGAGCGCTGGACCACAGAGGGCAGCCAGGCAGACCTGCCGCGCTGCATCCGGGAATCGCTCGAGGAGCTCAGGGCCGTGACCGCAGGCAAGACAGTACCGGCGGCTTGAGAGGCCGTTCCGCGCACCGGCCAAATGCTGACCCGCCGCGCTCGATGACGTGCGGCCCGATAACGCACCGCCGGTCAGCGGCGCAGTTGGCCGGGGGCCCAAGCACGGGCCCCGCAAGCGCAGGGCCCGCACGGGTCCTGTGGCGTGCTCCAGCGCCCAACGGCAAACTGGCACACCACAGGGCACCTGCGGGCCCTTTGGCGCAATCCCTTAGTGGGCTGCGTCGTACTCCGAGATGATCTGCGCGGGAATCCGGCCCCGCTCGCTCACCTTGTAGCCACGCTGTTTGGCCCATGCCCGGATTTCCGAGCTACGCTCCCGGCCCGGACCGGTCCGGGTGCGCCGGCGGCGGCCGCCGGCCGCGCCACCACTCGCCTTGCGAGCATGGTCAACGTAGGGAGCAAACTCTTTGCGGAGCTTGGTCGCGTTTTCTGAACTGAGGTCGATCTCGTACGTGGTGCCATCGAGACTGAAGGCCACGGTCTCGGTCGCCTCACCTCCATCGAGGTCATCGACGAGGAGCACCTGAACCTTTTGCGCCATGGGTGCCAGCCCTTCCGCTGGAGCAACTATTTTAGGTTGCCAAAGATATACCATGCACTGCTTGCGTTTGCCAATTCATGCTCCTGGAAACGCGGTCAGAGTTCTCTGAGCGGCATGGGCAAGCGGACTACCTGGAAGACAACTGTAACTCAGAGTAATCAAACATGGATAGGGCACCCGCAAAGAGGAGCGCCGATGTATCACGCCTCCACTGGCGGTTGCCGCGTGGTTCTGAACGTGTTCTACCGCTCACCGTGATCGGGCGATGCTGCCGACTCCGAAGCATCACTCCGGGCGTCATCACTGTGCGGAATCCCGCCGTCGCCGGAAATATCCTCCGGGTACTGCTCTTCTGCAGACTCACGCCTGGGGCCAAGCTGATGTCGCAGGAAGAGTCCCACCCCGATCAGGAAGGCCACGCAGACCACCGCGGGAGGCGTGAGAGCGGCCAGGTCACCGAGCAAGACGCACTCCTTTCCGGCCGTCGTACTGGCCTTCCCGCCCGCCCGGCGGTCACCTCTCTGCCGGTTGATCGCTGTAACCGCCGATGAACATTGGGTCATCCACCGCGGGCCTACTTATGCATTGTTGCTCATAGGCAATGGGGTGCTGCCCGCGCCCTCCCCGTTGCGGGACGGACCCGCTCGGGCCGGGGTTACCAGCACCGGGCGGGAGCCGGACCGGGAGCGGGAGCCTGCTCGGCCGCCGCGGCCATCCTGATCAGGAGGCCCGGATCCGAACCATGCCCCGCGGCGTGCCCCGCCGTGGCAGGATCCCAGACAGGCAGGCGAATCCCGGGTGGCGGGGCCGCCCCGCGCCAGCAAGCCGCAGGGCCTGCCCGGGGCAGGCTGGTCCGGCCAACCCGTCCGACTTGGCCAGCCTGAGCAGCACAGTCCGGGCCAGGTCGTCCAGGCAGGCCATTGCAGGAAGGCCGGACCGGCAGGCCAATCTGGGCGGCCCAATCCCGGCGGGCCAATCCGGGCGGGGCCATGGCCCGGCCTGGCCCTGGCCCTGGCCACACCGGACGGGGCAGCAGTAATAACTGCCGGGGCAGGAGGCCGGGGCAGGCGGTACCGCGGGGCGGGGCTGCGCCAAGGTCAGCAGGATCGGCACGACTACGGAGAAAGCGGCCGCGACGCGCGATGTTTCACGCCGACTTGCATATCCACTCACGCTTCTCCCGGGCGTGCAGCAAGAACTGTGACATTCCCGGGCTCGCCTGGTGGGCGCTGCGCAAGGGCGTCACGGTCGTCGGGACCGGCGACTTCACCCATCCCGGCTGGGCCGAAGAACTTCGCGAGACGCTCGTTCCCGCCGAACCGGGCTTACTGCAACTCCGCCCCGACCTGGCGGATCGGCTACGGCGGAACTCGCCGCCGGCTTGTGATCAGCCGGTACGTTTCATGCTCTCTGCGGAGATATCGACCATCTACCGGGCGGGTGAGCGCACGCGCAAGGTCCATCACCTGTTGTATGCGCCCACGCTAGAGGCGGCGGGGAAGATCACAGCGGCCCTTGCGAAGGTCGGCAACCTGGCCTCTGACGGACGGCCCATTCTCGGTCTCGACTCACGGCACCTGCTGGACATCACGCTGAACGCAGGCCCCGGCTGCTATCTCGTGCCCGCCCATATCTGGACCCCATGGTTCGCGGTACTGGGATCCAAATCCGGTTTCGATGTCGTCGCCGACTGTTACGGCGACCTCGCTGGCCAGGTGTTCGCGGTAGAGACCGGACTGTCCTCTGACCCACCCATGAACTGGACGTGTTCTTCCCTTGACAGTTATCGGCTGGTCAGTAATTCAGACGCGCACTCTCCCCCGATGCTCGGCCGTGAGGCGACAACGCTTGACGTTGAACTGGATTTCTTTGCGATCGAGCACGCCTTGCGCACCGGGGCTGGCCTGCACGGCACCGTCAATTTCTTCCCCGAGGGCGGCCGTTACCACCTGGACGGCCACCGTAAGTGCGGCGTCCGGCTGGAACCCGGGCAGTCGGCCGCCCGCGGGGGAATATGCCCCGGCTGTGGCCAGCCGCTGACGATCGGGGTGCTGAACCGGGTGACCGAGCTCGCCGACCGGCCAGCGGGCTACTGGCCCGACAAGGCCGCGGGTTCGGTGAACCTGGTCTCGCTGCCGGACGTGGTGGGCGAGCTCCTCGGGACCGGGCCCAAGAGCAAGAAGGTTGACGCCGAGGTAGGCCGGCTGGTCGCGGCGCTGGGCCCGGAACTGGCCATCCTGCTCGACGCCCCGCCCGGCGAGCTGAACCGGGCCGGTGGCAGCCTGCTCGGCGAGGCCATCACCAGGCTGCGGGCCGGCGCCGCGCACAAGGAGGCCGGCTACGACGGCGAGTACGGGGTGATCCGGCTCTTCGGGCCGGGTGAACTTGACCGGGGTACGGCCGCCCTGTTCGACCTGGCCGCCCCCGGATCCCTGGGAGGGACCGTCCCCGCGCCCCGGCGGCCGGGAAGGCAGACCGGGCTGGCCCGGGAGTGCGGGACCCCGGCCTCCCGCCCGGGACCGGGGGCCACCAGGGCCGAGCCGACCGCGGAGGATCTGGGGGCCAGGAACGGAGCAGCCCACGACGGCGCCGCGGCCAAGCCGGCCGCGAAGGATCAGGCGGCGGGGAACGGAGCGGCCGATAGGGCCGTTAGCGGGCCGGGTTCTCCGGAAGACACCACGGGTGGCTCCCTGCTGGACCGGCTCGACCCGGAGCAGCGGGCCGCCGCGGCGGCCGGGGCGCCACTCATGATCATCGCCGGGCCGGGCACCGGCAAGACGCGCACGCTGACCCACCGCCTCGCGGCCGGCGTGGCCGAGCGGGGCGTCCCCCCCGGGGCCTGCCTGGCCCTCACCTTCACTCGCCGGGCCGCGGAGGAGATGCGCGAGCGCCTGACCGCGCTGCTCGGCCGGCGGGCCGCCCAGCTCACCGTGACCACGTTCCACGGGCTGGGGCTGATGATCTTGCGCGAGCATCACGAGCTCGCCGGGCTGGCGTCCGGCTTCACGGTCGCCGACGACCAGGCCGTGCTGGAGATGGCCACCGAGCTCGCCGGCACACCCCGCGGCGGCCGGGCCCTGCTGGCCGGGGCGGCCGCCGACCCGCAGCGGCGGGTGCTGCTGCGCGAGGGCCTGGCCGCCCGGGGCCTGGTGGACTTCGACGGCCTGGTGGAGTTGGCGGTCGCGGTACTGGACGGCGCGCCGGCGGTGGCCGCCCGGCTCCGCGGGCGCTGGCCGCAGATCAGCGTCAACGAGTACCAGGACATCGACGCGGCGCAGTACGCGCTGCTGCGGCTGCTAGCCGGGGACGGGGCGGGCCTGACCGTGATCGGTGACCCGGACCAGGCCATCTACCGCTTCCGGGGCGCGGACGTGGGCTTCTTCCTGCGGTTCGGGGAGGACTACCCGGGGGCGTCCACAGCAGTGCTCACGGCGAACTACCGTTCCAGCCCGGCCATCGTGGCCGGGGCCCTGCAGGCCATCGCGCCCGCCACGCTGGCACCGGGCCGGGTGCTGCGGGCAGCCGCCGGGACCAATCCCAGCCGGATCAGCGTCCACGAGGCCGCCGACCCGGCTGGCGAGGCCGCCTGGATTGCCGAGGCCATCGACCGCCTGCTCGGCGGGTCATCATTCCACTCACTGGACAGCGGCCGGGCCGACGGCCAAGGCCACGGCGGCATCGGGCTCGCCGACATCGCGGTGCTGTACCGGACGGACGCGCAGGCCGCGTCGCTCGGCCAGGGCCTGACCCGGGCCGGCCTGCCGTTCCAGAAGCGCTCCCACGACCTCCTCGACCGGCGGCCCGGGGTCACCGAGATCCTCCGGGAGCTGACGCTGGCCCGCGGCCCGGGAACCCTTCCGGCCGGGACGGCGGTCGCGCACCAGCTGCGGGGGGTGGTGGGCCGTCTGGCCGCGGACGCGGACGCAACCCGGACGCCGGGCACGCGCCGGGGCGGCCTGTCCGGCACCGACCTGCGCACGGCGGGCGGGGTCCTGGCGCCGCTCGCCCGGCGCTGCGGCGACGACATGGAGCGGTTCCGGACCGAGATCGCGCTCGGCGCCGAGGTCGATGCCCTGGACCCCCGTGCGGACGCGATCGCTCTGCTGACCCTGCACGCGGCCAAGGGGCTGGAGTTCGAGGTGGTCTTCGTGTCCGGCTGCGAGCGGGGATTGCTGCCGCTGTGGCTGCCCGGTGCGGCGCCGGACGACCGCCCGGATCCGGCGGAGGAACGCCGCCTGCTGTTCGTGGGCATGACCAGGGCCCGCGCTCACCTGCTGCTGACCTGTGCGGCGCGGCGCGGCAGGCAGGGCAGCAACGGCGAGACGGGGATCTCGCCGTTCCTGTCCGCGATCGACCCGGGCCTGCTGGACCGCTCGGCGCCCGCGCGGGCCCGGCGTCCCGCCGACCGGCAGCTCCGGCTGCTCTGAGCGGGGACGGCCCGGTCAGCCGCCAGGAAGGGGCGGGCCGGACAGGGCCGCCCCCGGGAGCGGGGTCTCGGGGAGCGGGGGCAGGCGGAGCAGCATCCGGCTGTTGCCGAGGGTGTTGGGCTTGACCCGGCCGAGGTCGAGAAACTCCGCGACGCCCTCGTCGTAGGAGCGCAGCAGTTCCGCGTAGACCTCGTGCGAGACCGGCGTGCCCTCGATCTCCTCGAACCCGTGCCGGGCGAAGAAGCCGGTCGCGAACGTGAGCACGAAGACCCGCGCGACGCCGACCTCCCGGGCGCTGTCGAGCAGCGCCTCGACCAGGCGGTGCCCGATGCCGTGCCCCTGGCAGCCCTCATCCACCGCCACCGTGCGGATCTCGGCCAGGTCCTCCCACATCACGTGCAGCGCCCCGCAGCCAACCACCTGGTGGTCGCTGATCCGCTCGGCGACCCAGAACTCCTGAACGTCCTCGTACAGGGTGACGGTGGCCTTGCGCAGCACCCGGCCGGACGCGACGTTCTCGGCGACCAGGCCGGCGATGGCCCGGATATCGCGGGTACGGGCCCGCCTGATGATGTGCTTCATCGCCCGCACACCCTAGCCGCCGGCCTGCGGCGGCTGGCCCGCCACGGACGCATCAGCTGCCGCTCCCTGGATGAGCCACGAGCACAGGAAGCATCCTTTTCAGACTCTACGTAATCGGTTAATGACGGATTGCCGATATAGCCAGCCCACAGTGACCAGCCGCCCATCACGTCCTGATCTCGGCTTGTTCTCCCCTGGTCGGCGGCAGGGCCTGTGAACTGGGCAAACACTCACCCGCGGAGAACAGGAAATCGCTGTGCGCGGCCGTGCCCGTCCGCTGGTGCGCAACGGGTCAAACTCGCCGAAGCAGTCGCAAGGCAATCGGCGGGCCGCCTGCCAGCAACCGGACGGCGATTCTGCCGTTCGGGCCACCGACCGGCCGGCAATCCATTAATCTGCATCGCTGTCACGTGCTGCACTTCAGCCCCCAGAGCGCGGCACGGCCGCCGAGTTCCTGTGCCGCTGGATGCGGCCAGGAAGCCGGGGACCCACGTTCCCGGGGTGAATCCGCGAGCGGGCGCGTCGCTGCGCCCAGCGGTAGGGCTCCTCTGGCCCGAACCCGTCAGCTAACCCGGCAGGCGGGATGAGAGAGGAGAGCTCGTGGAACGCTGGCTCACAGTGGGACTTGCGCCGAAGGCACGGCGGCGGCGTACCGCCGGGTTCACCCGCCGCCTCTGGCAGCAGGCAGCCATCGTGGGCGGAGTGGCCGCGATCGCCAGCCTGGTCCTGCCCGCCGCTGCTGGCAGCGCGGCCGTCAGCCGCCCGCAGCCCAGCCTGGCCAGCCTGGTAGCGCAGGCCAAGAGCCTGGGACACCAGATCGACGTGCTGAGCGAGCAGTACGACGGGCTGCGCATCCAGCTCACCGAGGCCCGCGCCGAGGCTGAGACCGCGATGACCACGTACCGGCAGGACGCCATCAGGCTCGTGTCGGGCCAGGCCGCGATCGGCCAGCTCGCCGCGGAGAGCTACATGAACGGCGGCCTGGCCACCCCGCTGCAGGTCCTCACGTCCCCGGACTCCGGCTCGATGCTCAGCCGGGCCGCGATCATGCAGCAGCTGCAGACCGAGAACGGCGACCGGGTCAGTGCGCTCGCCACCGCCGAGGCGGCTGCCCGCCGGGCGCACGACACCGCCGTGCAGCAGGAGACCAAGGTGACCACCCTGGCCAAGACGATGGCAGCCAAGAAGCAGGTCATCCAGGGCAAGGTGAACAGGCTCAACAGCGCCGCGTTTTCCCAGGCCATGAGCATCTACCAGCGCACCGGCAACTACCCGGACATCAACCTGCCCACCGCCAACACGGTCGGCGCGGAGGCGCTGCGCTACGCGATGACCCGGCGGGGTGACCCGTACGTGTGGGGCGCGGCGGGCCCGGGCACCTTCGACTGCTCCGGGCTGGTGATGTGGGCCTACGCGCGGGTCGGCATCAGCCTCCCGCATTACACCGTCTCGCAGTACAACATGGGTGAGCACATCTCCCGGAGCCAGCTTGAGCCAGGCGATCTGGTGTTCTTCTACCCGGGCATCGACCACGTCGGCATCTACCTGGGCGGCGGCCTGATGGTGGACGCCCCCTCGACCGGCCAGGTCGTCCAGGTCCAGCCGGTCATGTGGGACGTGTTCGTGGGCGCGGTCCGCATCGTCTGAGACGCAGTCCCCCGACCCGGGATCGTCTTCTACGCAGGGACTACCGATGCGCAGCGGGACGATGGGGAGTGACATCGGCGGAGCGGCTGGCGCGGTCGGACACGCCGCTGGCCGCGTTCGCTGACGTCCGGACGCCCGAGGAGGCCATGGCACGGTTCGGGAGCCTGCCGCAGGCGCAGCGGATGCAGCTGCTGGCCATGTTCGCGCGCGTGGACGAGGCCGAGGGCCGAGGCTGACCCCGCGGCGGCTACCCGGCCGGGCTGGTCACTGCGGGCGCACCAGCGGGAACAGGGTCGTCTCCCGGATGTTCTCGCCGGTCAGCATGATCAGGACCCGGTCGATGCCGACCCCGACGCCGCCGGTCGGCGGCATCCCGTACTCCAGCGCCTGCAGGAAGTCCTCGTCCAGTTGCATGGCCTCCGGATCGCCGCCCGCGGCGAGCAGCGACTGGGCGGTGAGCCTGCGGCGTTCCTCGACCGGGTCGACCAGCTCCGAGTACCCGGTTCCGAGCTCGGTGCCGAACGCGACCAGGTCCCAGCGCTCAGCCAGGCGCGGGTCCTCCCGGTGCGCCCGGGTCAGCGGGGACACGCCGACGGGGAAGTCACGGTAGAAGGTGGGCTCGACGGTCCGCTCCTCCACCAGCCGCTCGTACATCTCCAGCACGATCTGGCCATGGTCCCAGCCCGGCTCGGCAGGCACCCCCGCCTGGGCGCACAGCTTGCGCAGCCGCTCCTCGCCCGTGCCCGGGTCGATCTCGGTGCCGAGGGCCCCGGAGATCGCGCCGTACACGGTCCTGGCCGGCCAGTCGCCGCTGAGGTCATACTCCTGCCCGGCCCGGCGCGCCACCGGCGCCCCGTACACGGCCGTGGCCGCGTTCTGGATCAGTTCCCGGGTCAGGGTGGCCACGGTGTCGTAGTCGCCATAGGCCTCGTACGCCTCCAGCATCGTGAACTCGGGATTGTGGGTGGAGTCGACCCCCTCGTTGCGGAAGATCCGGCCGATCTCGTAGACCTTCTCGATACCGCCGACCACCAGCCGTTTCAGGTGCAGTTCCAGCGCGATCCGCAGGAAGAGCTCCATGTTGTAGGCGTTGATCCGGGTCACGAACGGGCGCGCGTTGGCGCCGCCGTGCACCGCCTGCAGCACCGGCGTCTCCACCTCGAGGAAGCCCCGCTGGTGCAGGTCGGAGCGGATCGACTGCAGCACGGCGGCCCGGATCCCGGCCATCCGCCTGGCGTCCGGGTTGACGATCAGGTCCACATAACGGTGGCGCACCCGGGACTCCACGTCGCTGAGCCCCAGGTGCTTTTCCGGCAGCGGCCGCAGGCCCTTGGCGGTGATCGCGTAGCGGTCGGCGAGGACGGACAGCTCACCGCGGCGGGAGGAGATCACCTCGCCTTCCACCCCGATGTGGTCCCCGAGGTCCACGTCCCGCTTCCAGGCGGCCAGCGCCTCCGGGCCGACCCGGTCCAGGGAGATCATGACCTGGATGTCGCCGGTACCGTCCCGGATCGTGGCGAAGCTGAGCTTCCCGCCGGACCGGGACAGCATGACCCGGCCGGTGACGCCGACCCGGTCCCCGGTGTAGGTGTCCGGCTCCAGATCGGGGTATCGCTCCCGGACCTCGGCGATGGTCGCGGTGCGCGGGAAACCGACCGGGTAGGGGTCCGCGCCCTCGTCGAGCAGCCGCTGGCGCTTGTCCAGCCGGACCCGCATCTGCTCCGGCACGCTCGCATCCTCTGTACCGGCCGCCAGCGTGCCCTCGGCCCTGCCATCCCGCTCGCCATCCTGGTCCACCCGCCCGAGCGTACCCAGCCGTTGGTGATCATGGGTTTGCTGTTGCCAGAGCAACAGCAAACCCATGATCACGAATTGGGAGGGTGTGACGGGAGGGATCTGGGTGATGAGTGTGACGGGAGGGTCTGGATGACGGTGGTGACTGGGGTGACTGGCCTGGGACCGGCGGGCCGGGACCGGGAGAAAGGGCGCGACTCACCCCGATACAGTCACTGGCGTGCAATGGACCGCAGGGCAGTTCGAGCTGGACGACGATCCGCGCCGGGTGGACCGGGACACGCTGTGGATGTTCCTGTCCACGGAGGCGTACTGGGGACGCTGGCGGACCCGCAGCGTGGTCGAGCAGCAGCTCGACAACGCCTGGCGGGTGGTCGGCGTCTACGACAGCGCGACCGGCGCCATGGTCGGGTTCGCCCGGGCCGTCTCGGACGGGGGCGGGTTCGCCTACCTGGCCGACGTCTACATCGACAAGCAGTTCCGCGGTCACGGCCTGGGCGTGGAACTGGTGGCCACGATGATCGACCGCGGCCCCGGCGCGTCGTTCCGGTGGACGCTGCACACCGCCGACGCGCACGGCCTGTACGAGCGGTTCGGCTTCACCCGGCCGGACCGGACCTACCTGGAGCGTCCCGGGACGCCGCCGGCCCCGGAGCGGGCCGTGACGCCGCCGGGCCCGGAAAGCCCCGCGACGCCCCCGGCCACGCGGTGAGGTGGTTGCGCTCGAACACCAGGCGCAGCCCGATCAGGGTCAGCCACGGCTCGTAGGCGTCGATAACGCTCACCTCGTCGATGACCAGCGGGGCCAGCCCCCCGGTCGCGATGACCGTCACCGAGTCCGGGTCCTCCGGGGCCAGCTCGCGGGCCATCCGCCGGGCGATGCCCTCGACCTGGCCCGCGAACCCGAAGATGATGCCGGACTGCAGTGCCTCGACTGTGTTCTTGCCGATGACGTGGTGCGGCCGGGTCAGTTCCACCTTGAGCAGCTGGGCGGCGCGCCGGGTCAGCGCGTCTACCGAGATCTCGATGCCGGGGGCGAGCGCCCCGCCGACGAACTCGCCTTTCGCGCTGGCCGCGTCGAAGTTGGTGGACGTGCCGAAGTCGACCACGATGGCCGGCCCGCCGTACAGGTGGACCGCCGCGACCGTGTTCATGATCCGGTCGCTGCCTACTTCCTTGGGGTTGTCCATCCGGACCGACACCCCGGTACGCACCCCGGGCTCGATGATCAGCGAGGGGATGTCCGCGTAGTACCGGCGGCACATCTCCCGCATCTCGTGCAGCACCGACGGCACCGTGGAGCACAGCGCGATGCCGCTCACGTCCGCGTCCTTGACCAGCGAGCTGTGCTCCAACAGCCCGCGGAGCAGCACCGCGATCTCGTCGGCGGTCCGGTCCGGGTCGGTGTTGATCCGCCAGTGCTCGACGATCCGGTCGCCGTCGAACATGCCCAGTACGGTGTTGGTGTTGCCCACGTCAATGGTCAGCAGCATGGCACTCCAGGCTCAGCAGGATGTTGTCGATCAGCCGGATGGCGCCGGCCCGCGCGGCCACCAGGAGCCGGGCCGGGCCGGTATGGTCGTCGGCGACCTCCGTGAACGTGTCCGGGTCAACCAGCGCCAGGTAGTCCAGCCGCAGCGGCGGGTCCGTGAGCGTGCCCAGCACCTCGCCGGCCGCCTTGCGGACCGCGGCCGGGCCGTACGCGGCGGCCTCCTGGCCGGCCCGCAGCGCCGCGGGCAGCAGCAGCGCCGTCCGCCGCTCGGCCGGGGACAGGAACCGGTTCCGGCTGGAGATCGCCAGCCCGTCGGGGTCGCGCACGGTGGGCACCCCGGCGATCCGGGTGCCCAGGTCGAGGTCCGCGGCCATCCGGCTGACCAGCGCGAGCTGCTGCGCGTCTTTCTCACCGAACACGGCCACATCCGGGCGGACCAGGCCGAGCAGCTTCGCCACCACGGTCAGGACGCCGGCGAAGTGCCCGGGCCGGGACTCCCCTTCCAGGATCCGGCCCACCGGCCCGGGATCCACGGTGATCAGCTGGGGCCGCGGGTACATCTGGGCCACGCTCGGCGCGAACACCAGGTCCGCCCCGTCCTCGGCCGCGATGCGCACGTCGGCGTCCATCGTGCGCGGGTAGCGGTCGAGGTCCTCACCCGCCCCGAACTGCAGCGGGTTCACGAACACCGACACCACGACACAGCCGTTAGGGGAAGCGATCTCCCGGGCCCGGCGCAAGAGCTCGCGGTGGCCGTCGTGCAGGGCGCCCATGGTCGGCACGAGCACGACCGGGGACCCGAGCCCGCGCCGCGCAGCGGCCAGGCCATTCCTGGTCCGTGCCACGATCGGCATCATCGGGGGGCCCCGCCCAGCACGTCGAGCAGCCGCTGGGCGTCCGCGGTGGTGAGCATGCCCGTCGCCAGCGCGCGGTCGGCAGTCAGCCGGGCCAGGGCCACGTACGCGCGCAGGGCCTCGGGCGAGGCGCTGGCCAGCGCCTGCACATGCTCGGCCACGGTGTCCGCGTCGCCGCGGGCGACGGGGCCGGTCAGGCCCGCGTCACCGAGCCGGAGCGCGTTGTCCAGGGCGGCCGACAGCAGCGGCGCGAGCATCCGGGCCGGCTCGCTCACCCCGGCCGCCCGGAGCAGGTCGGACGACTGCGCCACCAGGGCCACCAGGTGGTTGGCCGCGCTGGCCAGCCCCGCGTGGTACAGCGGGCGGTGGGCCTCGTCGATGAGCACGGGCTCGCCGCCCATCTCGATGACCAGGGCCTCGGCCGCGGGCCGCAACGGTTCCGGGGCAGTCACCCCGAAGCTGATCCCGGTCAGCCGGTCGAGGTCGTCGGGGCGCCCGGTGAACGTCATGACCGGATGCAGCGCGATCGGGAGGCCCCCCCGCACGGTCGCGGGCTCCAGCACCGCGGCGCCGTGCCGGCCGCTGGTGTGCACCATCAGCCGCCCGGCGAGCGGCGCGTCGGTCGCGGCCAGGCCCGAGACCAGGCCGGGCAGCGCGTCGTCGGGGACGGTGAGCAGGGCGAGGTCCACGGCGGCCAGCAGCTCCGGCGGGCGCATGACCGCCGCCCCCGGCAGCGTCCGCCCCGCCTGCTCGAGTGACCGGTCGGACACGGCGGAGACCGCGATCACCGGGTGGCCGGCCCGTTCCAGCGCGGCACCCAGGACGGTGCCGACGCGCCCCGCGCCGATCACGCCGACCTTGAGCCGGGCCGGGCGCTCCGCTGGGTCCCCCATCGCCTCGGCGTTCCTCTCATGGGTCCTCTCGCTGGCCCTCGCCGCGGGTGCCAGACGGCAACGATCAGCATATCCAGGCGGCTACTAGAGTCGGCTCGGTGTGGACCACATGGCGGGCCGCCACGCAGGACGCGCTGTACGGCCGGGCGGGCTTCTATACCCGCGGCGAGCGCCCCGCGGCGCACTTCCGTACCTCGGCGCACGCGTCGCCGCGCTACGCAGGGGCCATCCTCGCCCTGCTCCGCCACGCGGACGCCGCGCTCGGCCACCCGGACCCGCTCGACCTGGTGGACATCGGGGCCGGCCAGGGAGAGTTGCTGGGCCAGGTCCTGACGCTCGCGCAGCACCTGCCCGCAGGCCCGGCTGTGGATGGCCCGGGACCTTCTTTTCTCCAACGGCTTGTTCCGCGAGCCGTCGAGATCGCACCTCACTCACCCGGGTGCGATGACCGGATCCGCTGGTCGCAAGCGCTGCCTGCCCGGATCCGGGGGCTGGTCATCGCCAGCGAGTGGCTGGACAACATTCCTGTCGACGTGGCCGAGCTGACCCCGGACGGGCCGCGGATCGTGCTGGTGGATCCCGGCAGCGGCGCGGAGCGGACCGGGCCGCCCGCCGGCCCGGCGGAGCAGGACTGGCTGCGCCGGTGGTGGCCGCTGCACCATCCGGGCGACCGGGCCGAGCTGGGTCACCCGCGGTGCACAGCCTGGGCCGACGTGATCGGGCGGCTCGACGGCGGCCTCGCCCTCGCCGCGGACTACGCGCACTCGCTGGCGGGCAGGCCGCTGGCCGGGACCCTGGCCGGGTTCCGGGACGGCCGGGCGGTGCGGCCGGTCCCGGACGGGTCGCGGGACATCACCGCCCACGTGGCCCTGGACGCCTGCGCGGCGGCCGGGACCGCGGCCGGCGCCACCCGGACCCTGCTCACCACTCAGCGGCTGGCCCTGCGGGCGCTGGGGCTGACCGGCCGCCGGCCGCCGCTCAGCCAGGCCGACCACGACCCGGCCCGCTACCTGACCGCGCTGCGGATGGCCGCGGAGGAGGCGGAGCTGACCGACCCGGCCGGGCTCGGCGGGTTCGGCTGGCTGATCCAGGCGGTGGGCATACCGCTGCCCGCTGCACTGGAAGGCCTGGGGTGCTAGCGGGCCTGGCCGCTGGCCAGGTTCTGACACGATGGGCGCATGGCGCAGCGTCAGGCCGAGGCGGTCACCAGCAGCTGGGCGGCCCGGCCCGGCCCGGGGGCTGAGGCTGGGGCTGGGCCGGAAGCCGGGGCTGGGGCCGGGACCGACGGCGATCCGGACCGCGGCGGCCTGCTGATCAACCTGGGCGCCGGGCACCCGTCCGGGCACGGGATGCTGCGGCTGCGGCTGACCCTGGAGGGCGACCGGATCGTGACGGCCGACCCGGTCATCGGCTACGTGCACCGCGGGGCAGAGAAACTATTCGAGGCCCGCGACTACCGGCAGATCATCGTCCTGGCCAACCGGCACGACTGGCTGGGCGCGTTCGCGAGCGAACTCGGCGTGGTGCTGGCCGCGGAGCGGCTGGCCGGCATCGAGGTGCCGCCCCGCGGCGTGTGGGCCCGGACGCTGCTCGCCGAGCTCAACCGGGTCCTCAGCCACCTCGCCTTCCTCGGCTCGTACCCGCCGGAGGCCGCGGGCGGCGCCGAGGGGACGGGCGAGGCGGCGGCCGCCGCTTACCGGATCCGGGAGCTGCTCCAGTCGGTCATGGAGGAGGTCTCCGGCGGCCGGATGCACTACATGTTCAACCGGGTCGGCGGGCTGAAGGAGGAACTGCCCCAGGGGTGGCTGGGCCGGGCCGGCGCGGCCGCGGCCCAGGCCCGCGCGGACCTGCCGCGGATCGGCGCGATCGTGCGGGGCAGCGAGCGCTTCCGCGGCCGGACCCGGGGTGTGGGCGTGCTGTCGGGCGAGCAGGTGCGCCAGTTCGGGGTCAGCGGCCCGGCGGCCCGGGCCTCCGGGGTGGACTTCGACCTGCGCCGCGACGAGCCTTACCTGGCCTACGGGGATCTGGCCGCTGCGTTGCGGGTGGTCACCCGGAGCGAGGGTGACTGCCTGGCCAGGTTCGAGTGCCTGCTGGATCAGGTCGCCGTGTCCCTGGACCTGGTGGATGCCTGCGCGTCCCGCCTGGCCAGCCTGCCGCCAGGCCCGCTGAGTGCCCGGATCCCCAAGGTGCTGAAGATCCCCGAGGGGCACACGTACGCCTGGACCGAGGGCCCGCTGGGCCTGAGCGGGTACTACCTGGTGTCCCGGGGCGGGAAGACACCGTGGCGGCTGAAGGTGCGCTCGGCCTCGTTCAGCAACGTCCAGGTGCTCGGGGAACTGCTGCCCGGCCACCGGGTCGCGGACCTCAGCCCCATCCTCGGCTCGATGTTCTTTGTCGTGGGAGACATGGACCGCTAGCCCGCCCGCTCGCCCGCGAGCTCCGCAGAACGGGTCTCAGCCTGGGGCGGCGTCGCGCCGGGGAGCGACGAACGTGCCGCGGCCCTGCCGGGTGATGATCAGCCCGCGGTCCCGCAGCACCTTCATGGCGTGTCGCACGGTCTGGTACGCGACCCCGTACTCCTCGGCCAGGCTGCGCTCGGACGGCAGCTTGTGGGTGATCTCGCCCGCCTCGATGCGCACCGCGATGTTGTTCGCGACCTGCACGTACGCGAAGTCCGCGCCGAGCGGATCCACTGGTGACGCACTCACGTGATCAAGGTATGTACCACTGCGAGCTGTCTAAACACCTGGTAGCACTCAATGCTCTCAGTGCTATAGAATGCTCTCATGGATGAGGATGAGTTAGACGGCCCCCCCTCCTGGTGGCCCTACGCCACCGAACTGCCGGCGTGGTACGTCTGGCGGGGGATCAGCGGGCTGCTGTACGGACGCAAGCGGGGCAGTTCTCCGCCGCTCGTGGTCCGCGGCGAGGACGCGGTCGACTTGCGCGACCAGATCCGCCGTGAGGAGTTCCTGCGCTCGTGCGGGACCGACCCGGGTCCTGAGCCGGACGAGTGGTCCAGGAACAGCGCCTAGAACGACTGGCTCGCGGGGGGGCGGCTGGTCAGCAGGGGGCTGGTCAGCAGGGGGCTGGTCAGCGGGGGGCGCCCTGCCGGTCGGCGTCCTGGTCATCGTCCGACGGGATCCGGCAGCTCTGCTCCAGGTAGAGCGCGGCGAGCACGAGCAGCACCGCGGCCACGAACGTGCCGCCTGAGGTGATCGCGTCGCTGCGCGGCACGGACTTGCTGAGCGAACTGGTCAGGTAGACCAGCGCTCCCGCGGCCAGGCCGCCGATGACCGCGGCCGCGTGCGAACTCGCCTTGGCCAGGGCCGCCATCCGGACGGCGGCCAGTGGCGCGATGGGCTTGAGGCCCCGGCCGCCGCGGATCCGGGCCCGCAGGTTCCGGCCGCTGAAGACCTCCGCGACGGCCAGCAGCAGCATCGCCACCGCAGCGGTCCAGGGCAGCGGCGGGAGCGACGCGTACACGACGCGGAGCACCAGCCAGGACACCAGCATGCTGACCACCGCGGTGACGACCAGCACCCAGACCCGGGTCGGCATCATGCCGGCGCCCGCAACGTCAGGGTGGCCAGCCGCCGCACACCGGGCTGGCCGGGGTTCCCGGCCACCACCGCGTCCAGCAGCGCGGCTACCCGGCCGCGCCCGGGAATCTCCGCGTCCGGGTCGGCGTCGAGCCAGGGCGCCAGCACGAACGCGCGTTCCTGCGCCCGGGGATGGGGGAGCGTCAGCTCCGGGTCGTCACTCACCACGTCACCGTAAACGATGACATCCACGTCCAGGGTTCGCGGACCCCAGACCTCCTGGCGGACGCGCCCGAAGGCCGCCTCGACCCCCTGGCCGCGGTGCAGCAGGTCCGTCGCGGGCAGTGCAGTGTCGGCGATGAGCACGGCGTTGAGATACTCCGGCTGCGGCGGCCCGCCCACCGGCACGGTCTCGTACACGGGCGACAGCGCGACCAGGGCCAGGCCGGGCGGCGCGAGCAGGGCGTCGACGGCGCCCTGGAGCGTGGCCAGCCGGTCCCCCAGGTTGCTGCCGAGGGCGAGGACCGCGCGCCGGACAGTGCTGCCGGGTCCAGTGCTGCCGGGTCCAGTGCTGCCGGGTCCAGTGCGGTCAGCGGGCGCCGCCGGGTGGCCAGGGCCGGGGCCACCGGGGCCGCCGGGGCCGGTCATCGCGCCGGGCGGCGGATCGTCACCGCGACATCCGCGAAGTCGTGCCCGACCGGGGCCTGCGGCTTGTGCACGGTGATCTCCGCCTCGCGGACCCGCGGCTGCGCCACGGCCGCGTCGGCCAGGCGCTGGGCCAGCGTCTCGATGAGCCGCACCGGGGGCCCGGCCACGATGGCGGCGAGCCGGTCCGCCAGCGCCGCGTAGTCCACGGTCAGGGCGAGGTCGTCACCGGCCGCGGCGGCCGCGGTGTCCAGCCACAGCACGGCGTCCACGAGGAACTCCTGGCCGTCGCGGCGCTCGCTGTCCAGCACCCCGTGGTAGCCGCGCACGCGCAGGCCGCGCAGGGCGATCTGGTCCAGGCTCATCCCGCCTCCCCGGGGGCTCCTCCGGCCCTCTCTGCTCCGGTCCTTCCGGCTTCTCCGGCTCTTGCGGCTTCCCCGGTTGTTCCGGCTTCCCCGGCCCTTCTGGTCCCGGAGCCCGCGGCCCGGCGCCACGCCTCGGCGACCCGCACCGCGTCCGCGTTGCCCGGGACCCGGTGGACCCGGGTGCACCATGCCCCGGCCGCGGCAGCCAGGGCGGTCACCGAGACGGTCGCCTCATCGGAGCCGGCGAACGGGCGGGCCGTCCCGTCCGGGCCGGCCAGCAGCCGCCCCAGGAACCGTTTCCGTGACGCGCCGATCAGCACCGGCATCCGGCGCGTCCGGCCGCCGAGTGAGCTGACCTCATCCAGGTGGGTGAGCAGGGCCCAGTTGTGCTCGGGCCGCTTCGCGAAGCCCAGCCCGGGATCCAGGACGATCCGGGCCGGGTCCACCCCGGCCTGCGTCACCACCTCGACCCGGCGGCACAGTTCCTCGCTCACCTCGGCCACCACATCCTGGTACACGGCCCTGGAATCCATGGTGTGACTGTGGCCGCGCCAGTGCATCACGACATACGGCACGCCGGCCGCCGCGACGAGGCGGGGCATCTGGGGGTCGGCCAGGCCGCCGCTCACGTCGTTGACCAGCCGGGCGCCCGCTTCCAGGGCCCGCTCGGCCACCTCGGCGCGCATCGTGTC
This sequence comes from uncultured Actinomycetes bacterium, assembly GCA_963782185.1. Taxonomy (GTDB): domain Bacteria; phylum Actinomycetota; class Actinomycetes; order Streptosporangiales; family Streptosporangiaceae; genus RYN-230. The sequence continues at coordinate 220,835 of CAWAJB010000025.1, read as the reverse complement.
CACGCTGACCGGGACGCCTGCCGCGGCCAGGCCACCGATCACGGGTCCGACCCGGCGCAGTTCCTCTTCGGCGGTGATGCGCTGCGCGCCCGGGCGGGTGGATTCCCCGCCCACGTCCACGATGTCCGCGCCCTGGGCCAGGAGTTCCAGGCCGTGACGGACCCCGGCCTCCGCTCCGAACCACTCGCCCCCGTCCGAGAAGGAGTCGGGGGTGACGTTCACCACGCCCATGACCAGGCACCGCCCCGGGTCTGGGAGCCCTGGAGGGCTGGCTGCCCGGGCCACGTTGACGATCACGGGGTTACCCTACGCGGGCGCCCGCCGTCCCCGCCCGCCTCGCGCCCCCGCGCCCGCGCGGCGCGCCTCCCCCGACTTCTCCCGCGCACGGTGCGCCAGAACCGGGCATATCGCCCTGGAACACGCGCGTCCCGCGGGAAGAGTCGCGCGGACGGACCGTTGTGGCCGGAAAGGGGGCGGCCCGCCGCACATTTCACGCGGAACGTTCGCCGGAACCGGACAATTCACCCCTCATCGCGCACGTTGCGCGTGAAATGTCGCCGGGGGCTGGTGCTACCGACGACTGCGGGACAGGAAGGGCTCGAGTGATCGGGTGGCCCGCACGCCAGGTCAGCTGGGCGGGAGGGATGCGTGTAACGCGGCCAGGCGCCGGCGGACCTTGCCGAGCCCGAGACGGCGCGCCAGCCGGCGCAGCTCCACCTTCGGCCAGACCAGGAAGGCCTCCGCCTCCAGGGCGGCGAGGGCGACCCGGGGTGCGTCCGACGCCCCGGGGAACACGAAGAACCGGGGCACCCAGACCGGGGCGAACTTGGCGTTGAACTTGTACAGGGACTCGATCTGGAACCAGCGGGAGGCGAACAGCAGGATCCGGCGCCAGAGCCGGAGCACCGGCCCCGCACCGATCCGCTCGCCGCGCTCCAGCGCGGACCGGAACACCGCGAAGTTCAGGGAGATCTGCTTGATTCCCAGCGAGTCGGCGGCCTTGATGGTCTCCACGATGAGGAAGTCGTTGACGCCCGGCTGGGCCGAGCGGTCCCGGCGCATGAGGTCCAGCGAGAGCCCGTCACCGCCCCAGGGCACGAAATGCAGGATGCCGCGCAGGACCCCGTTCTCGGAGGCGGTGGCGATCACGCAGCGCTCGTCGCCCGGGGCACCCAGCCGGCCCAGGGCCATCGAGAAGCCCCGCTCGGTGGGGTTGCCCCGCCACGAGCCCGCCTGCCGGGCGAAATCGGCGATCTTGTCGCAGCCGACGTCGCCGGCCCGCCGCACGTCGGCCACGTAGCCGCTGCGCTCGACCCGGTTCACCATCTGCCGCACGTTGCGCATGGACCGGCCCTTGAGGCTGAAGCCGGCCACATCCACGACGGCCTCGTCGCCGAGCTCGAGCGCGGTCAGCTCGCCTTCCCGGCACCACACCTCGGCGGCGAGCTCGCCGCAGCCCATCACGGCGGGCACCCAGGCGTGCCGGGCGGCCTCGTCGAGAAACGCGTGGATGGCGCCCGGCCAGGCCTCCGGGTCGCCGAGCGGGTCCCCGCCGGCCAGCATGACGCCGGACACCACCCGGTAGCCGATGCAGGACTTCCCGGTCGGCGACCAGATGATGCTCTTGTCGCTGCGCAGCGTGAAGTAGCCCAGGGAATCCCGGTCGCCCTGCTTCTCGAGCAGGTCCCGGACCCGCTGCGCGTCCTGCTGGCCCAGCCGGCCGGCGGGGCGGGCGGGCCGGAAGAACAGGTATGCGGTAACGGCCAGCGTGAACAAGCCGAGCGTCCCGGTCAGCACCACGAACAGGTCGCTGTTCTTCTCGGGCACGAAGTGGACCGGGCCGGACACCCCCACCAGGCCATACACCACATGCACGGCCCGCTGCCAGAGCGAGTAGTCGTGGGCCAGCCCCCGGGCCAGCAGGATGTACGTGAGCCCGATGGCCACGTCGGCCACCACCAGCCCGAGGAAGACCCACAGCGCACGCCACCGGGTCCGCGGGTCGCCCACCGCGTAGAACTCGCCCCGGAAGTACAGCAGGGCGCCCACCAGCAGCGCCGAGACGGCCGCGGTGATGATCCGGTCCTGGCGGAACGGGATCACGTGCACCACGACGCTGAGCGCCAGGAGCGCCGTCACCGCCTCCCAGGCGCGCCGCTTCCGCCGCTTCAGGCCGTGGGAGAGCATCAGCAGCAGCAGGCCGATGATGACGGAGACGGTGTGCGTGACGTCGACCAGCGTGCCGGGCACGAACTGGTGGATCCTGGACAGGTGGGTCGAGTAGACCAGGCCGGGCCGGACGACCTCGACGATGTCGGCCAGGCCGATCAGGAGGCACAGCCAGCCTGCCGTGACCGGCACCCAGCGCCGCTGGTTCCTGCGGTCGGGAGGCCGCGGGGTGGCGGGCGCCGGGTCCTGCGGGGCGGCCGGACGAGCGGCAGCGGTGCGGCTCGCAGCCGGGGTGCCCCCAGCGGACGGGCCGGCAATGCTCAAAGTCTTGCCCCCGCCCGCAGGCTGTTCGTCAGTGTCAGACATCGGTGCCACGCCCTGAATCACAGGCCACAAGCGTAGTCATGCGCCACAAAAACGGCGGCCAATCCGCCCAAGGGGAACGTTACCCGTTGGCGCGGCGCCCGAATAGCAAGCTCATCGCTTCCATTCGGGTGCTGTGACTTTCCCTGATGATCCCGCGAACAGCCGAGGTCACGGTCTTCGCGCCCGGCTTGCGGACCCCCCGCATCGACATGCACAGGTGTTCTGCCTCGATCACGACCAGGACACCCCGGGGTTCGAGGACGTTCATCAGCCCGTCCGCGATCTGGGTGGTCATGCGTTCCTGTACCTGCGGGCGGCGGGCGTAAACATCGACCAGCCGGGCCAGCTTGGACAGCCCGGTAATCTGTCCCTTTTCATTCGGTATATAGCCGATGTGCGCGGCGCCGAAAAACGGCACCAAATGATGCTCGCACGTGCTGTATACCTCGATGTCCCGCACCAGGACCAGTTCGTCATGGTTGGCGTCGAACACCGTGGTGAGCACGTCCTCGGCCCGCTGGCCGAGCCCGGAGAACTGCTCCGCGAAGGCCCGGGCGACCCGGGCCGGGGTGTCCCGGAGCCCCTCGCGGTCAGGGTCCTCGCCGATGGCGAGCAGCATCTCCTGCACCGCGCGCTCGATACGCGCGGCGTCGAAGTCGGTGCTCAATGACCCTCGCCGGACGCACCCGGCTGGCCCTGGCCACCAGCCGGCGGCGGGCCGGACGATCCCTGGCCGCCGATCGGGCCGGCCTGCCCGTTACCCGCGGCCGGATGGTCGTTGACCTCCGACGCGGCCGTGAGGGCCAGCTCCTTGGGCGTCAGCACCGGCGGCCGGTCGGACGGGAGCCGCTTGCCGTACCCGGTGTAGGAGCCGCGGGTCGGGCGCGTCTTGATCGGGGCGAAGATCCGCAGCACCTCGTCGCGGCTCAGCGTCTCCTTGTCCATCAGGTTCAGGACCAGGTCGTCGAGGACCTCGCGGTAGGTGACCAGGATCTCCCAGGCCTCGTCGTGCGCGGACTCGATGAGGCGGCGCACCTCCTCGTCGATCGTGGAGGCGATCTCCTCCGAGTAGTCCCGGGTGTGCGACATCTCGCGGCCCAGGAACGGCTCGCCGTCCCCGGTGCCGAACTTGCGCGCCCCGAGCCGCTCGCTCATCCCGTACTCGGTGACCATGCCCCGGGCGACGGAGCTGGCCTTCTCGATGTCGTTGGCCGCGCCGGTGGTGGGCTCGTGGAAGACCAGTTCCTCCGCGGTCCGGCCGCCGAGCAGCATGGCGAGCTGGTCCATCATCTCGGAGCGGGTGACCAGGAACTTGTCCTCCTGTGGCGCCGACGCGGTGTAGCCCAGCGCCCGGCCGCGGGGGATGATCGTGATCTTGTGCACCGGGTCGGCGTTCGGCAGGGCGTGACCGACCAGCGCGTGCCCGCCCTCGTGGTAGGCGATGATCTTGCGTTCCTTCTCGGACAGCAGGACACTCTTGCGCTCCGGGCCGGCCATCACCCGGTCGATCGATTCCTCCAGCGCGCCCATGGTGATCAGCGTGCCGTTGTGCCGGGCGGTCAGCAGCGCGCCCTCGTTGATGACGTTGGCCAGGTCGGCGCCGGTAAAGCCGGCCGTCCGCCGGGCGATGATGTCGAGGTCCACGTCGGGGGCGAACGGCTTGCCGCGCGCGTGCACCTTGAGGATGCCGCGACGGCCGGCCAGGTCCGGCTGGGCCACCACGATCTGCCGGTCGAACCGGCCCGGGCGCAGCAGCGCCGGGTCCAGGATGTCCGGCCGGTTCGTGGCGGCGATCACGATCACGCCGCCCTTGACGTCGAACCCGTCCAGCTCGACCAGCAGCTGGTTGAGGGTCTGCTCCCGCTCGTCGTGGCCGCCGCCGAAGCCGGCCCCGCGGTGCCGGCCCACCGCGTCGATCTCGTCCACGAACACGATCGCGGGCGCGTTGGCCTTGGCCTGCTCGAACAGGTCGCGGACCCGGGAGGCACCGACACCGACGAACATCTCGACGAAGTCAGACCCGGAGATGGAGTAGAAGGGAACCCCGGCCTCGCCCGCCACCGCCCGGGCGAGCAGTGTCTTGCCGGTTCCGGGCGGGCCGTACAGCAGCACACCCTTGGGGATCTTGGCCCCGATGGCCTGGAACTTGGCCGGGTTCTGCAGGAACTCCTTGATTTCCTGGAGTTCCTCGATGGCCTCGTCGGCCCCGGCCACATCGGCAAAGGTGGTCTTCGGGGTGTCCTTGGTAATGAGTTTCGCCTTGGATTTGCCGAAGTTCATTACCCGGGAGCCGCCACCCTGCATCTGGTTCAGCATGAAGAAGAAGATCAGGATGACCAGGAGGAACGGCAGCCAGCTGAAGATGAGGCTCCACACCGAGCTGCTCTTGGGCACGTTGACGTTCCAGCCTTGCGGCGGCTGCTTCGTCTGGAGCAGCTGCGCGAGCTGCTGGCCCTCGTTGCCCACCCACGAGGCCTCGTACTTCTGGCCTGCCTTGGTGGTGATCTGGATCGTCTGCTCTTTGTCGGTGAGCAGTGCCGACTTGACGTCGCCCTTCTCGATGAGGGAGACCACCCGGGACGTGTCCGTCTGGGTGTACGAGTTACCTGAGCTGGCGTATTCGTAGACGACGAAGAAGACCAGCAGCATCACAAGGACCGCCACGAACGGCCCGCGGAAATAGCGCTTCAGATCCATCGATGACCGGCCCCGCCAGTGTTGCGCGGGTTCCTCCTGACCAGCTTCATGTCCTGCCGATCCCGGCTGGACTGCCTTCCGCCTGAGTGAGCATGCCTGGCTTCCCTAGATAGCCGACAGCGCTTGTCATTCCCGGCCACGCCGCCGGAATACCCGACGGTACACCCCGGTCAGCACCGCCGGCACAGAGAAGCTGCCGCCAGGGCTCAGCGAGCCTTCGCAGACCTCAACGCTCCTTTCCGCCGATCCTGTTCCCCTAGGCCTCCCCAGCCGCCAGCGGCGGATCGGCACCGGGCCCTGGCGCGGGTTCCGCCGCGGCTCCGGGCGGCTCTTCCCCCTTGTAGACATGCGGTGCGAGAGTGCCAATGAACGGAAGATTCCGGTACTTCTCGGCGTAGTCGAGACCGTACCCGATCACGAACTCGTTCTCGATGTCGAAGCCGATGTACGCGACGTCCACGTCCATCCGGGCGGCGGCGGGCTTGCGCAGCATGACACATACCCGCACCGACGCCGGGCCGCGCGAGCGCAGGTTGCCGACCAGCCAGGACAGCGTGAGCCCGGAGTCAACGATGTCCTCCACCACCAGGACGTCCTTGCCCGTGATGTCGGTATCGAGGTCCTTGAGGATCCGCACCACCCCGGAGGACCGCGTCCCCGAGCCATAAGAGGAGACCGCCATCCAGTCCATCTGGACCGGCATGTGCATCGCCCGGGCCAGGTCGGCCATCACCATGACGGCTCCCTTGAGCACCCCGACCAGCAGCAGTTCGCGGCCGGCGTAATCGGCATCGATCCGCGCCGCCAGCTCGGCCACCCGGGACCCCAGCCGGTCCGCCGGGATCAGCACGTCCTTCAGGTCCGCGCCTATGTCACTCGCGTCCACCGGTAGCCTCCGCCTCGGTCCATTCCGGCGGCCCCACCCTGACTGGCCTGCCTCTGCCTGCCCTGCCTCCGCTGAACAGCAGCTTCCCATACCGCCGCCGCACCCGGACGGCCCCGGGCAGGTCGGCCCCGCGCTGGCCGTGCCACCCGGTCACCAGCGCGTCGAGCGCGGCGATGTGGGCCGCGGTCAGCGAGCCTCCCGGACAGCCGGCCAGCAGGGCCGCCTGGCGCAGGACCCGGGTCCGGATCGCCGGGGCCAGCGAGGCCAGCCCGTCAGTATCCGCAACGGACAGGATCGTGGTCACCGCCTCTTCCCCACCGGGAGCCTCCGGGGGGGACCCCAGGGGCGCCTCCGGGGAGGACCCCAGGGGAGGAACTGGCTGGATCCGCCACGCCTCGCCGCGGGCGATGGCATCCAGGGCCTCGCAGTCCGCGGCCAGCTGGGACGCGCTGCGGGCCAGCGCCTCGGCGATCCCGGGGCCGAGCGCCTGTTCCAGTGCGGGCAGCACCTGGTGGCGGATCCGGACCCTCGCGTAGGAGGGGTCGCGGTTGTGCGGGTCGTCCCACGGGTCGAGCCGTTGCGCCAGGCAGGCCTCGCGCAGCGTGGCCCGGCTGAGGCCGAGCAGCGGGCGGCGCAGCGGGCCGCGCCGGGCGGGCATGCCGGCCAGGGCCCGCGCCCCGGACCCGCGGGCCAGCCCGAGCAGCACGGTCTCGGCCTGGTCGTCCAGGGTGTGGCCGAGCAGCACCACCGCGGCCCCGGTCTGGCGGGCCACCTGCTCCAGCGCGGTGTACCGGGCCTCGCGCGCTGCGGCTTCCGGGCCCCCGGCCCCCGGGAGCCCGTTCACGGTCACCCGGACCTGGCGGACGGGGTCCAGGCCGAGGGCGCCCAGGGCCGCCACGACGTGGTCCGCCTGGGCGCCGGAGCCGTCCTGGAGGCCGTGGTCCACGGTCACGCCGCCACCGCGCAGCCCCAGCCGTGGTGCCTCATGGGCCAGGGCGGCCGCCAGGGCCAGCGAGTCGGCGCCGCCCGAGCAGGCAGCCAGGACGAGGTCCCCGGGCTCCAGGTCACCCAGGCAGCGCCGGACACCGGCCCGGGCCTGGGCTACCGCCGGGTGCGGGCCCACGGCCGGTCAGCTGCCTGCGGCCAGCGCGCCTCCGCGGCCCACCCGGTCGAGCCACAGCTCAGGCCGGTCGAACTCGTCCTTGGTCGGGAGGGTCTGCGGTGACGCCCACACCTTGTTGAAGGTGGCCATCCCCGCCTCCTCCACGACCGCCTTGACGAATCGCGAGCCCTGGGCGTACTGCTTCATCTTCAGGTCGATGCCGAGGATCCGGCGCAGGGTGCGCTCCATCCGCCCGGCCGTGCCGCGGCGCTCGTTGAACCGCTGCCTGATCTGCTCGACCGAGGGCACCACCTGCGGCCCGACGGCGTCCATCACGTAGTCACCGTGCCCCTCGACCAGGGTCATGACGCTGGTCAGGCGGTCCAGGATCTCGCGCTGACGGGGGCTCTGGATGGCCTCGAGGACGCTGTCCCCGCCGCCGTCGCGCACCGCCCCGGCCACCGCGTCGGCCGCGGAGCGGAGCCGTCCCAGGATTGTCGCCGGGTCCAGGTCGGAGGCGAGCAGGAACTCCGTCATCTGTTCCTGGACGTACCCGCGCAGCCAGGGCACCGAGGTGAACTGGGTCCGGTGCGTCTCCTCGTGCAGGCACACCCAGCGGCGGAAGTCGTGCGGGTTGACGCCGAGCTCACGCTCGACCATGACGATGTTCGGCGCGACCAGGGTCAGCCGCCCGGCCGGGGCGACGCCGTTCGGGGCGCTCGGGTCCGGCGGCAGGAACAGCTCGTACTGCCCGAGCACCCGGCTGGCCAGATACGCGAGGATCAGCCCGGCCTGGACGCCGGTCACCCGGGAACCGACGGCGGTGACGACCGAGCCGCCGGGCGCGTTGCCCCGCTCCCGCAGGTGCTCGGCGAGCGGGTCGAGGACGACCCGGAACCCGTCCACGTTGGCCCGGATCCATCCCGGCCGGTCAACGATCGCGACCCAGCCGCCGTCGTCACCCGGGCCGGACATGCCAGTCACGGCCCGGACCGGTTCGGACACGGTGTCGGCGAGCGCGCGGAGCTCCGCCACCACCGCCCGTGCCTCACCCAGGCTGACCTGGGGTCCTGGCCGGGCCCACCTGACCCCGGTCGAGATGGCCACGTCCCAATCGATCATCTGCCCGCTGCTCACCCCTCCACCGTACGTGCTCCGCGGGGCCGGGGGGGCCTGCCGGGCCGTGGTTCACCGGCCCCGGCATCCGCAGCCGGCCAGCGCGGAGGCCATGCGGTCGAGGCCGTCCGCGGCATGGCCGAGGTTCGCCGGCCGGACCTGGTCGGTCATGAACGCGAAGGCCAGCACCCGCCCGCTGGCGTCGTAGACCAGGCCGGCCAGGGTGGCGACGCTGCTCAGGTTGCCGGTCTTCGCCCGGACCAGGCCGCGCGACCGGTCCGTGAAACCGCTGAAGACGCTCTGCCCCGGGGCGAGCGTGCCGGAGAAACCGGCCACCGGCATGCCGGTGATGGCGGCCCGCAGGCGGCCCTGGGCACCCATCGCGGCCACGGCGACCAGGTGGGCCAGCACGCCCGGGGTAATCCGGTCCTGCGGTGACAGGCCTGAGCCGTTGACCAGGTGGATCTCGCCGGGCACGCCGAGCCGGCGCACCGTGGCGGTGACCGCCGCGGCCGCGCCGCTGAACGAGGCCGGGCGCCTCTCGCGCAGCGCGACCTGGCGGGCGAGGTTCTCGGCGATCACGTTGTTGCTCTCCCGCAGCATCCAGCCCACGATGGCCGACAGCGGCGGTGAGGAGACCGAGGCGAGCGTGGCCGCATGCCGCGCGGCTTTCTGCTGGCCGGCCGGGCCGCTGACACCGATCCCGTCCGCGCCGAGGAACGCCGCGAAGGCGCTGGCCGCCTGCGCGGCCGGGGCGGTGGACCGGGGCCGGAAGTTACCCGGGTCGTCCGCGTCCTCCGGGGCCCCGCCCGGGGTCAGCCGGCCCTGATCGACCTCCAGCGGGGTGATCGCGGTGACGTTGCCGGTGGTGATGTAGGCCTCCGGCCATCCGGGCGCCAGCGGCGGCCCACTGTACAGCGAGGCGTCGTAGCCGACCCGGGCCGTCCGGCGGCCCTCGGCGCGAAGCGCCCGGGCGGTGGCGGCGGCCAGCTGCTTGAGCGTGGCCGGCTGCGGGTAGTCCGAGGCGGGCACGGGACCGGCGGCCAGGGTCGGATCACCCCCGCCGACCAGGACGATCGATCCGGGCGAGGCGCCGGCCACCACGCGGGTCCGCAGCCGGGCCGAGGGGCCCAGGACGTCCAGCGCGGCGGCCGCGGTGACCAGCTTGGTCGTGGACGCCGGCTGGAGCAGGTCCGAGGCTCCCCGGGCGAACAGCACCCGTCCGGTGCCGGGGTCGACGACCTCCGCGCCGGCCTTCTTGCCCAGCACCCCCGAGCCGAGCACCCCGGACAGCGCGGCGGACAGGCCCCGGCTGGTGGGCACGGGGGCCGAGGACCGGGCCCCCGCCAGCACCCGGCTGGCGGCGGCGGCCGGCCGGGCGGCGACCCGCGGGATGTTCCACAGGGCCAGCTGACCGGGCATCAGGTCCGCCACGGCCACGCCGGCCCCCAGCGTGAACAGGCTGATCATGGCGAGGGCGATCACCACGGTGGCGCGCAGCCGGTTCACCGCCAGCCGGTCCGGCGCTGGCCGGTCCGGTGCTGGCCGGTTCACCACTGGCCGGTTCGCCAACGCCGATCCCCTCACGAGATGCTTAGATTCCGGAAGCGGGGCCCAGCGACGCCGGTCCCCGCGAGCCAGGAAGGCGGCCTGGACATCCAGGCCCCGGGTCAATCACCTTCGCGGCCAGGGAGCGACACCGTGGAATTCGAAGTACTCGTCGAGATCCCCAAAGGGCAACGCAACAAGTATGAGATGGACCACGAGAGCGGGCGCATCCGGCTCGACCGGATGCTGTTCACCTCGACCCGGTACCCCTCTGACTATGGGTACATCGAGGACACGCTGGCCGACGACGGGGATCCCCTCGACGCGCTGGTGCTGCTGGAAGAGCCCACGTTCCCGGGCTGCCTGATCCGCTGCCGGGCCATCGGCATGTTCCGGATGCGGGACGAGAAGGGCCTGGACGACAAGGTCCTGTGCGTCGCGTCCACCGACCCCCGGATGTCCGTGCTGGCCGACATCGACGACGTGGCCGAGTTCGACCGGCTGGAGATCCAGCACTTCTTCGAGGTCTACAAGGCCCTGGAGCCAGGCAAGGCAGTTGAGATCGGCGGCTGGGTCGGCCGGGCCCAGGCCGAGAAGGAGATCGAGATCTGCCGCCAGCGGCTGGCAGAATCCGGCGAGTAGGCCCTGCGGGCGGGTTCCGGGCCTGGGAAGCCCCGGTCACCGCCTGCCCGGGGCATGACCTAGCCGGGCCCGCTCGCAAGCAGGACTGTGATGCGCGACACTATGCATATAACGCGCACAAGGAGGCACCCGTGGAACACGCGGAGGACGTGCTCAGCCGGGCGCCGCTGTTTGAGGCGCTCGACGACGAGGGCGCCAAAGCACTGCGGTCCCTGGTGACAGACCTGGAACTCGCCCGGGCAGAACGGCTGTTCGACGAAGGCGATGGTGGGGACCGGCTCTACGTGGTGCTCGAGGGCAAGATCAAACTGACCCGCGCGTCCCCGGACGGCCGGGAGAACCTGCTCAGCGTGCTCGGCCCGGGCGAGATGTTCGGCGAGCTCTCCCTGTTCGACCCGCGCCCGCGCACCTCGAGCGCGGTAGCGGTCACTGACACCCGGCTCGCGGCGCTGGCCCATGACGAGCTGCTTGACTGGCTGACCGGCCGCCCTGAGGTGTCCCTGCACCTGCTGCGGGCCCTGGCCCAGCGGCTGCGCAGGGCCAACGACGTGATGGCCGACCTGGTGTTCACCGACGTGCCGGGCCGGGTGGCCAAGGCCCTGCTGGACCTGGCGGACCGCTTCGGCGAGCAGACACCAGAAGGGCTCCAGGTCCATCACGACCTCACCCAGGAGGAACTGGCCCAGCTGGTCGGGGCGTCCCGGGAGACGGTGAACAAGGCCCTGGCCGACTTCGCTGCCCGGGGCTGGCTGACCCTGTCCGCGAAGTCCGTGCTGATCATCGACGCGGAGCGGCTGGCGAAGCGCGCCCACTGAGATCAGGCCCTGACCCCGGGGGGCAGTTCGCCCAGGCTGGCCAGGTAGTCGAGTTGCGCCCGCACCGACCACCGGGCGAAGGGCCAGAGGCTGCGGTCCACGTCGGTGTAGACGCGGGCGACGATCTCCTCGCCGGTCCGGTCCCCGGCGGCCAGCGCGGCGCGGATCTCGGCGAGCCGCTCCCGGCGGTGCGTGATGTAGAAGTCGAGCACCCCGGCCGGATCGGCGAGGACCGGGCCGTGACCTGGCAGCAGCCTGCTCAGCTGCCGCTCGTCGGCGAGCACCCGCAGGCGGTCCAGGGTGGCCAGGTAGTCGGCCAGGCTGCCGTCCCCGGCGATGACGGTGGTACCCCGGCCCAGCACGGTGTCGCCGGTGAGCAGGGCGCCGTCGGCCAGCAGCAGCAGGCAGACCGAGTCGGCCGTGTGCCCGGGGGAGGCGACCACGCGCAGCTCGCAGCCTGCCTCGGTGACCACGTCCCCGGGCGCCAGGCTGCCGTCGCCGGCGCGGGTTCCCGCCGGGGCGGTCTCACCGGGGCCGCGTCTCAGCGCGGGATCCGCGGCCAGCACTGGCGCCCCGGTCAGCCGGGCCAGCCGGGCCGCGCCGGCCGAGTGGTCCTGGTGCCCGTGGGTGAGCAGGATGCGGCTGATCCGCTGACCCGCCGCGGCGGCCAGGTCCCGGACCCGTCCCAGGTGCGCCTCGTCGTCCGGCCCGGGGTCGACCACCACCGCCACCGCGGAGCCCGGCTCGGCGATCAGCCAGGTGTTGGTTCCATTCAGCGTCATGGGCCCGGGGTTGGGGGCCAGGACACAGCGGGCCCGCGTGGTGCCTGAGCCATCGACCGGCGCGGAGCCGCCCGCCGCCGCGGAGCCCCCCGCCGCGGAGCCCCCCGGAACGGGGGCCCCCGGCACGGTCAAAGCGGGTACTCCAGGTCCAGCGGGGCCGTCAGCCACAGGGTGTCGCCGTCCTCGACGACCCAGGGGATCACCGGCCGCAGGTCGCGGGGGGCCAGCATCGCCGCATCGACCTGCCCGCACGCCCCTACCTGGGCCAGGCACACCGCGGTCGGCGGCATCAGCCGGAGCTCACGCCGGCGGGCGGCCGCGAGCGCTGCGTCGGGCTGCCACCAGGCCACCTCCTCAGCCTCGCCGCCGACATGCCGGGTCCGCTGGCCGGACGGGATGGCGGCGATGAAGAACCTGGTGTCGTAGCGGCGGGCCTCGACCACCGGCGTGATCCAGCGCGCCCAGGGGCGGAGCAGATCAGAGCGCAGCACCAGGCCGCGGCGGCCGAGGAAGCCGGCCAGGGACAGCGAATGATCCAGCAGGGCCTGCCGGTCCGCCTCCCAGTCCGGCCCGCTGGTGTCCGCCACCACGGCGGCGGGGCTTGGCCCGGCCAGCAGCACGCCGGACTCCTCGAACGTCTCCCGGACCGCGGCGCAGACCAGCGCCCGCGCCAGCGCGGCGGGAGCGTCGAGGGCCCGGCCCCATTCCCGCGCCTCCGGCCCGGCCCAGGCCATGCCCTCCTCGGCGTCCCGCGGGTCCACGGAGCCGCCGGGGAATGCGGACATGCCGGGGGCGAAGGCCATGGACCGGGCCCGGCGGAGCATGTAGACCTCGATGCCGTCCGGCCCGGGCCCGTCCACGCCGGCCGGCCGGAGCAGCAGCACCGAGGCGGCGTCGCGGGGGGTGACCGGCTCCTTGCGGCCGCTCAGGACCGCGCGGGCCTGCCCGGCCAGGGCGGCCGGCAGGCGCAAGATCGCCCGGCCCGGCACGTCCCCGCTGGGCGGTCCCGGGCCGCTGGCCGGCCTGCTGCCGGCCGGCCGATCGCTGGCCGGTTCAGTCACGCGGCGCGTCACTGACCTCGGCGATCAGCTCAACCTCCACGGGGGTGTCGAGCGGGAGGACCGCCATGCCAACGGCGCTGCGGGCGTGCCGGCCCGCCTCACCGAACACCTCGAGAAGCAGCTCGCTGGCGCCGTTGATGACCTGGGCCTGCTGGGTGAAGTCGGGTGAGCTGGCCACGAAACCGGTCACCTTGACCACCCGCACCACGGCCGACAGGCCGCCGGATACCGACGCCACCGCGGCGAGCGCGTTCAGTGCGCACACCCGGGCGAGCGCCGCGGCTTCCGCCACACTGACGTCCGCGCCCACCTTGCCGGTCACCTGCAGGGCACCGTCGACGAACGGGAGCTGGCCCGCGGTGTAGACGTACGGGCCCGTGCGGACCGCAGGCACGTACGCGGCCAGCGGGGGGGTCACCACCGGAAGCTCCAGGCCCAGGGCGGCGAGGCGCTCCTCGGGGGAACTGCCCGCCGAAGCCGGACCCGCCGTCATGACTCGCCCTTCGCGCGCTTCATGTAGGCCACCAGCTGCTCAGGGTTGGGCCCCGGCACCAGCGCGACGAGCTCCCAGCCGTCGTCGCCCCAGTTGTCCAGGATCTGCTTTGTCGCGTGCACCAGCAGCGGCACCGTCGCGTACTCCCATTTCTGCATGGCGACACCCTAGCGGGCGCAGCCTCCGCCCCTTAGGCGGGCGCTGGCGGGGAGCTACCGCTTCCGGCCGTTCGGGGCTTCCTTCCCGCCGGGAGGCGGCGCGGTGCTGGTGGCTTCCGGGGCGGGCACGGCCTCGGGGACCGGCGGGATGACGGACTCGTCCAGCTCCGGCACGGGCGCCTCGGGAATCTCCGGGAGCGGGGCGTTGGCGATCTCCGAGAGCGGCGCGTCGGCGATCCCGGGTACCTCCTCGGCCCCTCCGACCTCGGCCGCGGCTTCGGCCGCCGCGAGCTCAGCGTCCCCGGTGTCCGCCGGCGGCGGCGCCACCCCCTGCGACTCGGCCACCCCCGGCGCCATCCGGTCGAAGAACCGGAGCAGCTCGACCGGCACCGGCATGACCAGCGTGCTGTTCTTCTCCGCGGCGACCTCGACGACGGTCTGGAGCAGCCGGAGCTGCAGGGCGGCCGGGTCGCGGGCCATCACGTTGGCCGCCGCCGCCAGCCGCTTGGAGGCCTGGTACTCGCCGTCGGCGGAGATGATCCTGGCCCGCCGTTCCCGTTCGGCCTCGGCCTGCCGGGACATGGACCGCTTCATTCCCTCGGGCAGGTTCACGTCCTTGAGCTCGACCCGCTCGACCCGGATGCCCCACGGTCCCTCGGTCGGCTCGTCGATGATCCGGCGCAGCTCACGGTTGACGGTGTCACGCTCGGCGAGGAGCTGGTCCATCTCGGACTGGCCGATGATGGACCGCAGCGAGGTCTGCGCCTGCTGGGAGACGGCGAACATGTAGTTCTGGACGTTCACGACCGCCTTGATGGGGTCGATGACCCGGAAGTACACCACCGCGTCCACCCGGACGCTCACGTTGTCCCGGGTGATGCCCTCCTGGGCGGGAACCGCCATGGCGATGATCTGCATGTTGACCTTCTGCATGCGGTCACCGACCGGCCGCAGGATGGTCAGCCCCGGACCCCGGGTCCCGGGCAGGACCCGGCCGAACCGGAACACGATGCCCTGCTCGTACTGCTGCACCACCCGGAGCGAGCGCCCCACCACCGTCGCGCCCGCCAAGACGATGAGCACGATGATGACAATCAGGGCTGCGACCATCGGACACACCTTCTTCTCATCGCTGAGGTCCCCCGCCGTCTGCCCCTTCCGGCTCCAGCCTAGTGACAATCCATGCCTGTGCCACCACACCGCGGGGGGCGAGCCGGCTCCCTGCTCCCGGAGGATGTGGTAGCCGGGCGGCGATAGCCTGCTATGAGTGAGGCCGCGGGACACGGACTGGGAAGGTGTCCGGCTGCACGTCGTCACCGGCAAGGGCGGGACAGGCAAGACGACGGTAGCCGGGGCACTTGCCATCGCGCTCGCAGGCGGCGGCCGCCGCGTGCTGCTCATGGAAGTCGAGGGACGCCAGGGCATCGCCCGCCTGTTCGACTCCCCGCCGCTGCCCTACTCCGAGCGGCGGGTCGCGGTGGCCCCGGCCACCGCGACCCTGCCCGGCGGGGAGGTCTACGCGCTCGCCGCCGATCCCGAGGCGGCGCTGATCGAGTACCTGGAGATGTTCTACAACCTCCGGCACGCCGGGGCCGCCCTCACCCGGCTGGGCGTGGTCGACTTCGCGACCACGATCGCCCCGGGCCTGCGTGACGTGCTGCTGACCGGCAAGGCCGTGGAGCTCACCCGGCGCCGGTCCGGCCGCCGGCTCTACTACGACGCGGTGGTCATGGACGCGCCGCCCACCGGCCGGATCGGCAAATTCCTCAACGTGGCCACGGAAGTGTCGGGCCTGGCCAAGGTCGGGCCGATCCGCGGGCACGCCGACACCGTGCAGAGCGTTATCAAGTCCCCGCAGACCGCCGTGCATTTCGTCACAGTCCTGGAGGAAATGCCGGTGCAGGAGACCCTGGACGGCCTGGCCGAGCTGCGCGGGCTGGCCCAGGGTGGCCTCCAGCTCGGCGGCATCATGATCAACATGGTGCGCCCGGTGGATCTGACCGAGGAGCAGCTGCACGCGGCGGCGGACCAGACCCTGGACCAGCATGAGCTGGAGACCGGCCTGAAGGCGGCCGGCATCGAGGACGGCCGAGGGCTCGCCGCCAGCCTGGCCCTGGAACTCACCGAGCACGCCCGGGAAGGGCTGGCCCAGCGGGCCCAGCGCGGCCGGCTGGCCGGGGCCGGGCAGCCGTCCTACGACCTTCCCCTGATCACTGACCAGATGGACCTGGCCGGGCTGTACCGGCTGTCGGCGGCGCTGCGCGAGCAGGGAGCGGCCTGATGCGGCCAGGGCCAGCCCTCGAGGTGGACCGGCTGCTGGATGACCCGCGGACCCGGATCCTCGTGTGCTGCGGCTCGGGCGGGGTCGGCAAGACCACCACGGCCGCAGCGCTGGGCCTGCGCGCCGCTGAGCGGGGCAGGCACGTGGTCGTGCTCACCGTGGACCCCGCCCGGCGCCTCGCCCAGTCCATGGGCCTGTCGTCGCTGGACAACACCCCGCGGCCAGTCCCGGGCGCTGGGGCCGAGGCCGCAGGCGGCAGCCTGCACGCGATGATGCTGGACATGAAGCGCACCTTCGACGAGATCGTCGAGGCGCACTCCGACCCGGACCGGGCCGAGCAGATCCTGGCCAACCCGTTCTACCAGTCGCTTTCCTCGAGCTTCGCCGGCACGCAGGAGTACATGGCGATGGAGAAGCTGGGCCAGCTGCGCCGGGCGGACGAGTGGGACCTGATCGTGGTGGACACCCCCCCGAGCCGGTCGGCGCTCGATTTCCTGGACGCGCCGCAGCGGCTGGGCCGGTTCCTGGACGGCCGGCTGATCCGGGTGCTGACCGCGCCGACCAAGGCCGGCGGCCGGGCGTACCTCAAGTTCGTGACCGCCGGCTTCACCATGGTGACCAATGTCATCACCAAGGTCATCGGCGCCCAGATGCTGCGCGACGTGCAGACCTTCATCGCGGCGTTCGACACGATGTTCGGCGGGTTCCGGGAGCGGGCCGACGACACCTACCGGCTGCTCCAGGCACCGGGCACCGCGTTCCTGGTCATCGCCACCCCGGAGCCGGACGCCCTCCGTGAGGCGTCGTACTTCGTGGACCGACTGTCCTCTGACCAGATGCCGCTGGCCGGCCTGGTCGTCAACCGGGTGCACCGCTCGCCCGCACCCCACCTGTCGGCCGCGCGCAGCCTGGCCGCGGCCGAGGTCCTGCAACCCGTGCCCGGGACACCCACTGCGGCTGCGACCATGTCACGTCATCCGCTCACCGCGACCGCGCTGCGCTTGCACGCAGAGCGGATGCAGCTGGCTGAGCGGGAGCGCCGGCTGGAAGAAAGCCTCTCAGCAGCTCACCCGGCCATCCCGATGGCTGAGGTCCTCGCGCAGCCAGAGGACGTTCATGACCTCGACGGCCTGCGCTCGGTGGGGAAGGAACTCGCCCGGGGGGTGAGGCTCAGCTAGCGACGCTGCTCGCTGAGCGATTCATCCGGCTTGTCAGCTAGCAACCAGTTCGTCGTCTGAGCTGCGCTCGTACTGGTTGCGTGCGTGCTCCAGCAGTTCCCGCCACGACGTCACATCGGGGCGGCGGCGGAGCAGAGCCCGGCGCTCACGTTCGGTCATGCCGCCCCAGACGCCGAACTCGATGCGGTTGTCCAGCGCATCGGCCAGGCATTCGGTGCGGACGGTGCAGCCGCGGCAGATCAGCTTGGCCCGGTTCTGCGCCGCACCCTGGACGAAGAGCTCGTCAGGGTCCGTTCCCTTGCATGCGGCGCGGGCGGTCCAGTCTGTGATCCACATGTGGCCCACTCCTCCTGATCGTCACGGCCCGGGAGGTCGTCACGCCGGATGGCGTTCACCTGCGGTACCAGGGGCAGACGTCTTCACGCCTGTTTCCGTTGTCGGTGTTGCGGAAAAGTAACTTACGGAAGACCAGGGGGTCAGCGCCAGAGCCCGTTGGGCCCATTTCGCGTATAGCCCGCCTGGGCCATGCCATGCCTGCCGAGTGGTCACCGTTCCGCGCGGCAGACCAGCCTCTCGTGACCGGACATCTTGCGCAACCGCAAGGCGTACCCTGAGGACCGTGTTGACACCTGGACTGATCGGACGGGCCGGTATCGCAGGCCGAGTTTTGCTGCTCGCCGCGGTAGCCGGGCTGCTCGCCGGGGCCTTGCTGGTCCCGGCGGTAGGAGCGGTCGGGCTCGTGACCCGGAACAGCGCGAACAGGTTCAACAACATGAAGACCGGGATCATCGGCCAGCTCCCGGTGCGCTCGGAGATCATGGACAGCCAGGGCCACCTGCTGGCCTACTACTATCCCCGGGGCATCGACCGGGAGCCGGTGACCTACGACCAGATCTCCCCGGTCATGCGCAAGGCGATCGTGGCGATCGAGGACTCCCGCTTCTACCAGCACGGCGCCATCGACATCCGCGGCACCGTACGCGCCATCGTCAACGACATCGAGCACAAAACGGTCCAGGGTGGGTCAACCCTCACCCAGCAGTACGTGAAGAACGCCCTCATCCTCACCGCGCCGAACGCCCAGATGGCGCAGTCGGCGTACGCACCGACGCTGACCCGGAAGATCAAGGAACTGCGCCTGGCCATCCACGTCGAGAAGACGCTGACGAAGAACCAGATCCTGGCGGGCTACCTCAACGCGGCGTTCTTCGGCGCGTCTTACGGCAACCAGGCGGTCGGGGTGGGGGCTGCCGCCGAGCGGTACTTCCACACGAGCGCAGCCAAGCTGACCCTGCGTCAGGCCGCCCTGCTGGCCGGGATGGTGGAGAACCCCGACGCCGACAACCCCATCCTCCACCCGGAGAACGCGCTCGCCCGGCGCAACGTGGTGCTCGCCCGGATGGCCCAGCTGGGCATCATCACCAAGGCGCACGCGGTCGCCGTCGGCAAGAAGCCGCTCGGGCTGCACCTTTCCGTGCTGCAGACCGGCTGCACCAGCGGCTCGGCCAAGAGGGCCGCGTTCTTCTGTGACTACGTCGTCTCGCTGATGAAGCAGCAGAAGGCCTTCTCCAAGGCCTGGAACGTCCTCAACAGCAGCGGCGGACTGAAGATCTACACCACGCTGAACCCGCAGGACGAGCGCGCGGCCAGGCAGGCGGTGAACTACATGGTGCCGCAGCCGCCCAGCGGGCTCAATCCCGGCCGTAACGCGGCGTCAGAGGTGCTCATGCAGCCCGGCAACGGGCGGATCCTGGCCATCGCCAACGACCGCTCGTACGGCATGGCGTTGCACCAGACCACGGTGAACTACGCGGTGAACACGCCGTACGACGGCGGGATCGGGGTCCAGACCGGCTCGTCGTCCAAGCTGTTCACGCTCATCACCGCCCTGGAGCAGGGTGTGCCGTTCGGCTTCCCGCAGAAGGTCCCGGCGGCCACGACACTGACCGGATACACCAACTGCAAGGGCCAGCCGACGGGTTTCTTTCACGTCATCAACGACTCCCCTTCGGAAAAGGGCGCGTTCACCCTGTACACGGCCACCGCCCAGTCGGTGAACATCTATTACGCGATGCTCGAGGCCAAGGTTGGCCTGTGCAACGTGGTCAAGACCGCGGCCGCGATGGGCGTGACCCGTGCGGACGGCAAGTCCCTGCTGAAGTGGGACGGCAAGGTGCCACCCGCCGATAACATCCCCGCGTTCACCCTGGGCGCCGTCAACGTGTCCCCGATGAGCATGGCGGAGGCCTACGCCACCGTCGCCGCCCGCGGGGTGAGCTGCAAGCCGATCGCAGTGCTCAGGATCGTCAGCAGGACCGGGGCCAGGCTGCCGGTCGCGAAGGCCCACTGCCACCAGGCCATACCGGCCGGTGTCGCCGACGCGGCCAGTTACGTCCTGCAGAGCGTGCTGACAGTCGGGACCGCGGCGGGCCTGGGCATCGGCCGCCCCGCGGCGGGCAAGACCGGCACGTCAGACAGCTTCGACTTCGCCGCCTTCGGGGGCTACACCCCCGACCTGGCCGGGTTCGTGTCGGTGTTCAACCCGCTGGACCCGGTCAAATACCCGATGTACGGAACCGGGTCGTGCTACCGGCTCGGCTGCCCGGGATCGATGTTCGGCGCGGACGCGCCCGCGCACACCTGGCAGATGACGTTCGAGCACGCGGTCCTGGCCAACCCGCCGCAGAACTTCGTCATGGCGGACATTCCCCCCGAGCTCTGGTCGATGGGCAACGGGCAGAGCAACCCGACCCCGCCGAAGAAAAAGGGCCCCGGCCCCGGGAACGGCGGCCCCGGGAACGGCGGCGGCCCCGGGAACGGCGGCGGCCCCGGGAACGGCGGCGGCCCCGGAAATGGCGGCGGCCCCGGGAACGGCGGCGGCCCCGGGAACGGCGGCGGCCCCGGGAACGGCGGCGGCCCCGGCAATGGGGGCGGCCCCGGGAACGGCGGCAACGGGAACGGTGGCGGCACCGGCGTGCCGCCCACCCCCTAGCGGAGCGCCAGCTAGGCCTGCTGGTCCAGCTGGCGGCGGACCTCGGCGGCGACCCGGCCGCCATCCGCGCGGCCCGCGGTCTGCGGCGTGACCGCCTTCATGACCTGGCCCATCGCCTTCATGCCGGTGGCCCCGGTCTGCCCGATCGCGGCGGTCACGATCGCGCTGATCTCGTCGTCACCGAGCTGGGCGGGGAGGTAGGCGTCCAGCACTTCCCCCTCGGCCCGCTCGGCGGAGGCCTGCTCGGTCCGCCCGGCCGCGGCGAAGGCGTCCGCGGCTTCCCGCCGCCGCTTCGCCTCCCTGGTCAGCACCGTGATCACCTCATCGTCGCTGAGCTGGCGGGAAGTCCGGCCGGCGACCTCCGCCGTGGACACGGCGGTCAGGGCCATGCGGATGGTGCGGGTCCGGAGCTCATCACGGGCCTTCATCGCGGCGGTCAGGTCGGCCCGCAGCTGATCCTTGAGTGCTGCCATGGGTCCCATCCTGCCCTGTTCCGCCTACCCTGTTCCGCCTGCCCGCCGCGCTCCCGTTCCTGGCCAGATAACGAACCGCCCGCGCGCCGCCTTCCCCGCGTGCACTCAGTCGCGGGCCGGGCACGACGCGGGCATGGCACCATAGTGGGATGCGATCACGAGCCCTCCAGGCCCTCGGAACCGCGGCCATGCTGGGCGGGGCAGCCTTCGCCTACGGATCGGTCGCCGAGCGGAACTGGTTCGCCCTGCGGCGGCATGACGTTCCCGTTCTGCCCGCCGGCGCTGCACCGCTGCGGCTGCTGCACATCTCCGACCTGCATCTGACCCCCGGCCGCCACCGGCTGATGTCCTGGGTCAGGTCGCTGGACGCGCTCGCCCCTGACCTGGTCGTGAACACCGGCGATTCCATCGCCCACCCGTACGCGGTGGACCCTTTCCTGGACGCGCTCGGCCCGCTGCTCGACCGCCCGGGTGTGTTCGTGTACGGGTCCAACGACCTGTACTCCCCGGCGCCCAAGAACCCGCTGCGGTACCTGTGGCGCGACAGCAGCCACGAGCATCTCCGGCACATCCCGGACCTGCCCTGGGCCGAACTCGGAGCCGGGATGACCGCGGCCGGGTGGCTCGACGTCAACAACCGCCGCAGCCGGCTCAAGGCTGGCGACCTGGATATCGAGGTGGCCGGCGTTCATGACTCGCACTCCAAGCGCGACCGCTACCAGGACATCGCCGGGCCTGCCGACCCGGCCGCGGACCTGCGCCTGGGCGTGATGCACTCACCGGAGCCGCGGGTGCTCGACGAGTTCACCGCGGACGGCTACGACCTCCTGCTGGCTGGCCACACGCATGGCGGGCAGATCCGTATCCCGCTGTACGGAGCGCTGGTCACCAACTGCGGCATCGACCGGGAGCGGGTCAGCGGACTGCACCGGCACCCCG
The DNA here is from genome assembly GCA_963782185.1 of uncultured Actinomycetes bacterium. Taxonomy (GTDB): domain Bacteria; phylum Actinomycetota; class Actinomycetes; order Streptosporangiales; family Streptosporangiaceae; genus RYN-230. The sequence goes on along the minus strand of CAWAJB010000025.1, from coordinate 199,137 downwards.
CGCACCAGCCCGATCCCGGCGAGCCCGACACCCGGCCGTGGCTGCACGTGTCGGCCGGGCTCGGCACGTCACCGTGGGCTCCGGTCCGGTTCGCCTGCCGCCCGGAGGCCACGCTGCTCACGCTGGTGCCGAGGATCGGCTAGACTGCCGGAGGTTCCGGGGAATCGGCCGCCCCGGGGGTCTCGGCCCCGAATTGGCCGGCGGGGTGTGGCGCAGCTTGGCAGCGCGCTTCGTTCGGGACGAAGAGGCCGCCGGTTCAAATCCGGCCACCCCGACCAGGTAAAGCGTGCCCCTTAGCGATCTTGCAGAAAGACGCTGGGGGCCAAACCGAAGAGGCCGCTGGTTCAAATCCGGCCACCCCGACCAGCTAGAACGTGTCCTTGGCGATCTTGCAGAAAGACGCTGGGGGCCAAACCGGGGGCCACTGCCTCACGCCGACTTGGCTTGGTGCTGCTTGAAGATGGTGTTCATGGTCTCGGCACCCCGGGTGATCACCGGCTTGAGCTGGTGCCGGCCGGAACAGACCGTCAAGCATGTGCCGTTGCGAGCCACCGATTGCCCGCTCATGCCGATGACAGCGCGTCCTGTGAGCGCATGCCGATGTTCGCCTGCGCATAGCTATGCCCGATCATCATGATCGACGGAGTGTAGTTTTTGGTGCACCTTTCTTCCCGGCAGCAGCCGCGCCTAACCCCGGCTTGGCGCATTCGACAGGTAGACTCCTTATGGCGGCGGTAAATACGTGTCAGCTGGGTTTTGCCTCTCGCGCGCCTTCTGCCAGAGGCGTATCGTCGCTGTCAGCCACGAGATTTCCGGCGGAGGGCCGCCCGCCCTGGACGCCGTAGCAGCGCGTCGGGTTGAGTAACGCCTTTCCGCTGTTTCACTGCCCTGCCAGCCAAGGCAGGCAGTGGACGTCCAAGAGAGGTGGCCGGGGAGGGACCGCGATATGGCTTCCTTGACATGCATCATCGAGCCGGATGAGTTGCTGGGGCTTAGTGCCCTCGTCGACCTGGACAGAGCAGCGAATGTGGGCAATCCGGGCACCGGAACCGACGCCGAGGCGGTAAGCAAGGCGACGGTGCTGATGCGCGCAGCGCTGGCGGGCAAGCTGGAGGAAGCCGGCCTGCCATGGGCTCCGTCCGCCGAAGCAGCCAAGAAGCGCGCCGCCGAGGTCGCCGAGCCGGCTAGCGGCGTGCGCAAGATCATGGGAAACGAGAAAGCGCGGAAAGGCGCCGCGTACGTGGTGGCTGCCACCCTACTGGTCGGGATCTGGGGCGGCTACGTCCGGCAATGGCAGTGGACGGGTTTCCAGAAGAACGGCCAGCTATGGGATTGGCTCAACCTCCTGCTGCTACCGGTCGTCCTTGGCACTATCCCATTGTGGATACGGGCTACGAAATACATGGGGAAGGGCAGGCGCGTCATCCATGCAGTGGTGATTGTGGCCTGGACCGGGTTCGTGATCGCGGGCTACCTGATCCCGCTCAAATGGACTGGCTTCCATGGCCAAAAGCTTTGGAACTGGCTCGTTCTGCTCGTGCTGCCGGCGGCGGTGGCTACGGCGGTGACCCTACTTGACATGTCAGCCCGCGGGTCGAAGATCCGGCTGCACCCTTATCAGAAGGCAATCATCGCCGCCCTTGCCGTAGGGTGGATCGTTACGGTGATCGGCGGTTACGCTTTGCACTGGACGTGGACCGGCTATGCCGGAAACACCCTATGGGACTGGCTCAGCATGCTCCTCCCGCTGGTGTTCCCGATCATTCTGCTTCCGCCATTGCTGAAATGGGTCTCGGGCAATGCGGCCGGACATGCCAACGAGGCAAAGGAGGCGGCCCTGGCCCGGGCAACCACGGCCGCAGGCCCAACATCACGATGAGACAGAAAGTGGGCGATGGGCCACGTTCTTCATGATGGCACAACTGCATCTGGTCCCGAGCGAACTGCAAACTTAACGGCCTCTGGCGACACGTCCTCATTTGCCGCGATCCGGGTGTGTTCAGATTAGCGGACGTGCTGCCGGTGGTTCCTCGGCGCGCCATGATTGGGGCCAGGCAGCGAGGCCGTGAAAGCCCCGGCCTGGCTAGGCCGGGGCGTCCTCAGGCGGGTGCTCAGCAGCCGTCGTACGGGGCCCAGGCGCTGGTGCCGGACTGCGCGTACTCCTTGGCGAAGGCGTAGTTCTGCTCAGCCACGGACGCATTCTCTGGCAGGCCAGGAAAACCGAGGCCGTGCCAGGTGGACGGCAGGAAGCCGTACAGGCCCCCAGCGCCGCTGGACGGATTGACTGCCCTGGGGTTCCCGCTGCTCTCCCGCTGGATCACGCAGCTCCGGAAGCTGCTCGGCGTCGCGCGGCGCGCGGCAGCGGGGGCCACCGTGTCCGCCACTTCCGCGCCGCCGCTCACTGAGGCACCAGAGGCCGGGCGTGCCACAGCCGCCGCGGCGGCGTGCCGCGGTGCCGCGGTCGCCGCCCGGATCAGCCATCGGCTGACCCGCAGCCCGCTGGGCACGATCAGCCGCTCCCCGGGCACGATCATGGACGGGTCGGGTACCTGCCGCCGGTTTGCCCACCACAGGGCGGGCCACTGTGCAGCGGTCCCGTACTCGTGCAGGCTGATCGCGCTGAGCGAGTCACCCCGCTGAACCATGATGTGGTGACGGGCCGGCTGAGCTGCTCCAGGATGCAGCGAAATCGTGACCGCGACCAGGGACTTGGCCACCCCGCCAGCTGCAATACTGACAAGCGTCATGGCTTGTTACCTCCGAGGTTCCGTTGCCATGCAAAGGCCCCGGCCGCGTGCTGCAACACGCTTTGGCCGGGGCCGCCTGAATGTGATTACCCGCCGGCTTATTCAGATAACCTTTCGTGATTGGCGTGGTGAGATCAACCACGGCGATACGGCGACGATTATCAGCAAATATCGCTGCAGACTGAACCGGCCGCCCCGGCCACCGGATCGCCAGACAGGTGCGCCGTGTGCTCGGCTCACGGCACGTCGAATAGTTATGCGGCGTCTCCCTCCTCATGGGGAACGTCCGCATTTGCCGCGCGTGGTGTGTTTCTTGTCTCTGAGGCCGTTGGCGGCCGGTGTGGGTGGGTCGTGCGAGGCCGCGGCGACGGTGGTCCGTGGTCAGGCGGAGCGAGCGCTTCCTGGGTCTTCGAGCTGGTGCTTCAGCCCGGTCCAGATCCGGCGCTCCATGCGGCCGCCAAGGGCCCCGACCAGCGGGCCGAGTATCCGCATCCAGCCCCTCGGGCGCACCTGCCAGTCCCAGCTCATGACCGTGCCGTCGCCCTCGGCGGCGAAGGTCAGCCTTCCGGTCGTTTGCATCATCGAGCTGGCCGTTCGCGAACTGAGCCGGTGCGGCCGTTCGAACTCGGTCAGCTCAACAAGCATCTCCCCGCCGGCCTTGCCCATGCGCGCACGGAATCGCGTGCCCAGACCGATCGGCAGCGGGGTGAGCAACTCGACGCCGGTCATGGCCGGGTTGAATGATGGCTCATTGCGCGAATCGGCGGCCGTGTCGAATACCCGCTCGACCGGCGCGGCAATGCGGATACGACCGCTGATACGGGCCATTGCTCCAGGGTACCGGCCAGGGCGAAGCCGATGGGCAGCCCGTGCAGGGTGGTAAGCAGGTGCAGCCGCAGGCCCCAGAAGTACCGCGAATGGCTGGCGCAGTACCCGTATTCGGCCCATCCGGCCAGGTCCGAGCGGTGGGCGGTCTCGCGGGACCGGCCGCATTCCACGGGAGTGGAATCGACAATCCAGACGTCATCGGTCCACAGGCTGGTATCGGCCGCGAGCATCCGGATCAGCGTGGTGATCAGCCCCGCGGCGGCACGCAGCCGCCGGTTATAGCCGGGCTGGCCCGGCAGGTAACGGAACAGGTGCCCCAGGTGGGCGCGGGCGTGCCGGATCCACCGCGACTCAGAGGTGTAACCTAGCAGGGCCTGCATGACAGCGAGGGTGACCAGCTCGGCATCGGCCAGCTGAGGCTGCAGGCCGGACTGCGGCCGCCAGGGTGCCAGGTCCGGGAACTGCTTCAGCAGGTCATCGGTTTTCACATAGAGTGCGGTCGCGAGGGTGTCAATGCCATTCGTCACACAATGATCATGGACGCCCTCGCTTCATGTCCGCAGCTCATCCCTACGCATAGGTCATCTAGTCTGCCTGGGGTGTTCGCCGCCGGTGACGTGCGCCGCGGATCGGTCAAACGGGTCGCATCCGCGGTCGGCGAAGGCGCCGCCACCATCCCTTTGGTCCACCGCTACCTGGCACGAGCCGCTGCGGGCCAGAAAACCACGCCCCGGTCCGCACCCCCGCCGATCCCCGCCAGCACACGACCGGGACCCAGCCGGCGGCCCAGGGACCTTGCCTACGCCCAATGAGCACAACGTGATCGCCACCCGGCATGTTAGGAGGCCCAAAATGCAGCAGGTCATGACGACGAAGAGAGCTAGTACCACCGTCCGGTACGAGACGCGCACGACGATTGACCGGCCCATCAGTGACGTGTTCGCGCGTTTGGCCGACCTGGATGGTTACAGGACGTGGATGCGCCGCACGGGCTTGTTCCGCCGGTCCGGGCAAACCTCCGGCGGCCCTATCGGCCCGGGAACGGCTTACTTCGATGCCACGAGGATGGGCACGTTCCGCGGTGAAGTGACTGACTACGAGCCACCGGCGCGGATCGGTTTCCGCGAGACTCTCCGCTGGTTCGGCTCCGACCTGATGGAGGCGCGACCGGAGTACATCCTCGAGGCGGACCGGGACAAGACGATCGTTCATCACGTCGCGGAGGGTGAGCTCTTCGGAATGATGCGGTTGATGAAGCCGGTTGCGGCCCTGCTGGCGAGAAGCGAGCGCGCCCGAACCGTCGAGTCGTTGAGACGTTCGCTGGAGTCGGACTAGGTCCCCGAGCCTACGGTCACGAACTACAGCCGCCGTAGCAGTGCTGTGGGGGTGTGCCGATTCTGGAGCGAAATGGGAGCGGAGGCCTTCCAGCCACACACCGGTCCGGCAGGGCGAAGTGGGTGGATGACGTGCGGGGCACCGTTGTCTGGGTCGTTGACGGCGAGCTGCCCGAAATCGTGCCCGGCTAGCCAGTCGCGCCACTCGGTGTCGTTGATGGCGCCGTCCCAGGGGTGGATCAGCATGTGTGTGGTCTCCTGCTGGTGGGGGCGTGATCTGCGGCGATGAGCCGACTGGCGATGGCGCTCACCATGCGCCATGGTGTCGAAGCCCTCGTCGCCGGCGGCCCGGACCAGCCGGGCCGGGCCCTGGTACTGGTCCAGGTCCTCGCCGCCGACGGGCACCAGGTTCGCGATCGAGACCGCATTGTAGGCGTCGGTGAGGCGGTCGATGCGGGGCAGTCCGGTGTCCAGGCGGCGCAGCAGCGCCTCAACGCTCGGCCGAGTGCGCTGGGGCTTGGCGCCGAACGCCCGGTAAGCGGCGCGCCAGTCGGCGACTTGGGGCACGTCTTCGGGTGCCCGCCCATCGAGTGTGATCCGGGCCCGGATCTCGGCTCGCCCTAGCAGCTCGTCACTGATCTCGTCGGGCGGTCCCGGTTCCAGGCCCTCGGCCACCATCACCAGTACGCGGTAGTCCGGGCGCAGCTCGAGCACCTTGGGGGCCACGCTGACGGCCTCAAGGAACGCGCGTGTGCTGTCAGTGACCTCAGTCTCGGTCAACGGAGTCATCACCGGGCCGCACCCCCTCCGACAGACGGCTCGAACACCGTCAGGGCGAAACGCGCCACTTGCGTCGTGCTGGCGTTCACGTACTCGTGGGCCAGGTCACCGGCGAACGAGGCTGAGTCTCCCTGCGTGAGTATCTCGGCGTGCTGGCCCACTTTGAGCTCAAGCTGCCCGTCAAGGACCAGGAGCAGCTCGCGGGTTCCCGCCGTATGCGCCTCGCTGGAGTGACTCTCGCCCGGCCCCAGCGTCCAGTCCCACAGCTCGGTGACGTCCGGTGGCTCCGTACCGGCGACGAGCACGGCCTGTCCGCCGAGTTCCCCCCGCCATAGCACCGGGGCAGCGCCAGCCCGGGTGACCCGCAGCCTGGACGCACGGTCCAGATCGACAAGCGCGGGCAGCCCTATGCCGAGCGCGTCACTGATCCGGAGCAGCGTCGCGATGCTCGGGTTAGCCGAGCCCTGCTCGATGCTGACCAGCATTCTGCGGCTGACGCCAGAACGCTCGGCCAGCTGGTCCAGGGTCCAGCCCCGGCTGCCCCGTCCCTGCCGGACCCGGCCGCCGATCGCACGCGTGACGTTGTCCGCCCCGGCACGAGCCCCCAAACCTGACTGCCTCATATAGAGCACTATACTGCACTACCGGGAGACAGGAGAAGCCCATGACACCTGATGACCAGCCGGCCCCCACCGGCCTGCGCCCGGAAACAACGGTCATATGCGCTGGCCGCCCAAGCCACGCGGCCAGCGGGCCGCTCAACACTCCCGTGGTGCTGGCCTCTAACTTCCATGCCAGCATCACGGCAGCGCCCGGCATTGATGAGGACGCCCGCGCCTACGCGCGCACAGACTCCACGCCGACCTGGGAGGCACTGGAGACAGCCGTGGGCCAGGTGGAGGGCGGTCACGCCGTGGCTTTCTCCTCCGGCATGGCCGCGGTCGCTGCTGTGCTCGACCTCGTGCCAGTCGGCAGCCGTGTCGTTGCTCCGAAGGATTGCTACTTCGGGGTCGGCGAGCTTCTGGCCGACGGCCAGCAGCAAGGGCGCTGGGCCGTTGACCGCGTTGATCTGACCGACACCGCGAGCGTCCAAACCGCCGTCGCGGGCGCGGTGCTGCTCTGGCTGGAGACCCCCTCCAATCCGCTGCTTGAGGTCGCCGACCTTGCCGCTCTGTGCGCCGCCGGCCGCCACGCCGGGGCAATCGTCGGCGTCGACAACACGTTCGCGACGCCACTGCTGCAAAAGCCCCTGGCCCTCGGCGCGGACGTGGTCGTGCATAGCGCCACCAAGTTCATTGGCGGCCACTCCGACCTGCTGTCAGGCATCACCATTGCCCGCGAGGAGGCCTTTGCCGAGCGCCTGCGCTACCGCCGCGGCCTTTCGGGCGCAACCCCCGGAGCGCTAGAGGCCTTCCTGGCGCTGCGCGGCCTGCGCACTCTGGCCCTGCGACTCGACCGCGGCCAGCGCAACGCCAGCGAACTCGCCCGCCGGCTGAATGAACACCCGGCCGTCAGCCGCGTGCGCTACCCCGGTCTTCCGAGCGACCCCGGGCACCGCACCGCCGCCGCGCAGATGACCGGCTTCGGGGCAGTGCTGGCCTTCGAGGTAGCAGACGCCCTCACAGCTGACCGCCTCTGCAACGCCGTGCACGTCATCGTCCACGCCACCAGCCTGGGCGGCGTCGAAACCACCATCGAACGGCGCAGCAAGCTCCCAGGGCAAGGTCACGTGCCCCCCGGGCTCCTTCGTCTGAGCGTCGGCTGCGAACACATCGACGACCTCTGGAACGATCTCAGCACGGCGCTCGAACAAGCATCACGACCAGAGAACCCCACATAGAACCAGCGGCCGGGAATGTTGGCACCTGAAGGCGAGCAGGATGCCCGGGGGCCTGTGGAGAGCCAGCACAGGTGGGTCGTTGCTGTCACGCTTCAATCTGATGAGCCAAGGGAACCTCTCCCCCGCCAGGAGGGGGCCACGGGAGCCAGCAAGGGAGCCAACGGGCTCACTCTCCGGCAGCCCATCGCAGACCCCTCCAGGGATGACGGGTTGAAGGGCAGTCGCGCTACGCTTTTGCGCATCGTGCTCGTGGGGAGGTACCGGGGGTGACAGGGCCGGGTGACGAAATAGCAGCAGGTGCAGGCGGTCGTGGCCGCCTGCGGGCGTCGCATGCCGACCGCGAGCAGGTGATCGAGGTGCTCAAGGCCGCGTTCGTACATGGACGGCTGGACAGGGACGAGTTCGACCTGCGGGTGGGCAAGGCGCTGGCGTCGCGGACCTACGCGGACCTGGCCGCCCTCACCGTCAACATCCCCGCCCGGCTGACCAGAGCCCGGCTGCCGGAGCCCGCCCGGGAATCGGTGAACAAGAAGGCGGTCGCGGCAATGACCTGGGCGACCGTCGCATTCATCGGCATCTGGCCCGTAATGATTCTGGCGCAGGATGGTTCGCCCTTTGCGGTCCCAGTCGTCGTGGTCTGGTTCGTCTTGGCCATGGCCGTCCCGACAGGCTGGCTTGTGCTGTTGCACGACTGGCTTGACAAGCGCGCTGCCCGGCCGGCCGGAGTATAAGCCTCACGCGCGGGGAGGCGTCCGCTCTCACCGGACCCACATCTGGTCAAGGAGGGGCCCATAGATGGGGGATTCCTGGAAGTTCGCAATCCGGGCGGAGACGAATGCGGTGGATGCCTGGTTGAGGATCGGAACCCATGGTGCCTGGTCGGTGACAATGTGATCGACTCGCGCCCACGGCCTGCGGGCGGTGGCGGGGTCGGTGAGCTGTGCCGCCTGCGCCTGGCTGACCAGTTGGTCGGCGTGAGGATCGCTTTCGCGGAACAGGTGCCGCCGCCCGGCGAAGGCAGCGGCATCGCCCCCCACCCCCACCCGTTGCCGTCGCCGAAGGCGGCATGCCCGGCTGGCAGATCACCCTGATCGCGCTGGCCGCCGCCCTGGCCGCCGCGATCATCGCTGCGCTGCTGGACCGCGCCCGGACGGCACACAAGATCCACGCCCCACCGCCTGAAGCCGCCACCACACCGGGCCGGGCCGCATGCCACCACCATCGGCTGCGTGCCCGGCCCGGCTACCGGCACAAGTCCCGACGCGTGCTGCCCAAGCACAGGACTCTTGTGCCAATAAGTTTCTTGTGCCAACCTATTGGCGAGGGCGTGCGCTCGGGCTGCGAGCTCGGCGGCCCCGATGGGAGGCAGCCGTGAGCGGCGAGGGCACGGATCCGGCCAGCGGAGACCCTGAGCCGGGAGTGAACGGCGAGACCCGGGGCCAGGAGACTCATGGCGAGCCGGAGCCCCCAAGCGCCGACGCCGCGGACCGGGCCGCCGAGCGGCCTGCAGGCCAGGCCGACCTTCTTGGCGAGATGAAGGCACTGCGCCGCCAGGCCAGGGCCACACGGCACGCCTACTGGTTCCCTCTTATCCTTTTCGGCCTGCTGACCTGCGCGGCGGTGCCGTTCTACATCTCGCCCATTGATCAGGCCGGAGGCTCCGGGGTGATCCGGGGCGGCCCGCCGCTCCCGGTACTTGGCGGATTCGCTGGTGTGACGACGCAGCGGTACCTGGGGTACTACTGGGTGGCCGCGCTGCTGGCCGGGCTGCTGCTGACGCTGCTGTGGTACCGCAGGAACGCGCGCCGGGTCGGCCTGCAGACCCCGGCACGCGGCTATGTCATCACGGTCGCCGTGCTCACCGTTGCGGCCGTGGTGATCCCGCTGCTGTCGCAGGTGCGCAGTCCGCAGTGGCTGAGCTGGCTGCAGTACTTGCACGTGCTCTGGCCAGGCGACCTGGTATTGCGGGGCACGTTCCCGTTCGTGATTATCGCCGCCGGCTTGTGGGTCCTGGCCTGGGCAGAGCGCAGCCGGGCCCTCGCTGTCATCGCCGCGGTCTACACAGCGACCGCGCTGCTGTCGAGCCTGTATAACACCGAGAACATCCTCTTCCGGTTCGGCTGGAGCCCCTCGGGCACAGACTGGAGCCTGACTTCGCTGCCGAACGTGCTGTTGCCCGCGCTCGTGCTTCTCGCCGCGGGGGCAGGCGCGTTCGCGGTGCAGCGGCGCCACCGGATCAGGGCATGATCGCGGCCGGAGAGCAGCAGCCCGAGCAGGCGAGGCACGGGCACCCGACGAACGGCATCGACGAGACGGTGCACCAGCGCCACAGGCTCGGCATCCTCACCATCACCGCCGAGGCGCAGCGCGCCGAATTCGGCTACCTGCGCGAGGTGCTCGGCCTGACTCCCGGCAACCTGTCCAAACACCTGACGGTGCTGGAGCAGGCAGGCATGGTCGAGGTGGAGAAGGGCTATACCGGCCGCCGCCCGCGGACCTGGGTCCGCATCACCGCCCAGGGCCGCGCGGCGCTCGCCGCTGAACTGGCCGCGCTGGCCAACCTCCTGAACCAGCACCAGGCCGGGCAGCAGACCTGACAGCACACGTCAGACTGCGGTGCTCCGGAACGACCTTGCCGACAACAGCGCGTAGCCGCCCGGTGCTCCCCCTGCTGGCCGCCGTGCTCAGGGTGGGCTGACCGCGACTCCGAACGCGGAGGGCTGGCCGGTGACGATGGCATGCGCGCCGGAGCCGTCGAGGTTGGCCGCCCAGATCGCGCCGACCCCGGCCACACCAGTGCCGGCACTGGCCCAGTACAAGTGGCTGCCGTAGACCGCCATCCCGTATGGATCGCTCTGCCCGGTGACGATGGTGTGCGGGTTGCTGCCATCGAGGTTCGCCTCGACGATAACGCCGAGCGTCGTGACCGAGTTGAACTCGACGGTCCAGTAGATGTGGCTGCTGTCGACCGCCAGCCCGGTGGGCCCGTTCGCCCCGGAGACAAGGGTCTGCGGGTTGCTGCCGTCGAGGTTGGCCTCATTGATCGTGTTATCGAAGCTGCTGGCCCAGTAGAGGTGACCGTTGTTCACAGCCACCCCGATCGGGTTGTCCTGCCCGTTGACGACGGCCTGCGGGTTGCTGCCGTCGAGGCTGGCCGCGTTGATGGTGCCATCTTCGGCGTCGGCCCAGTAAATGCTGCCGGGGCTCTGCCCGAGCCCCTCCCCGGTGCCGGTGAGCGCGTCGGCGGCGGTAGCCGCCTTCTTCTTGCCGCGCGCGGTCAGGGTCGCGGTCACGGTGCCGGCGCTGGCGGGCGCGAACCGCACCGTGACCGTGCAAGTCTTGCCGGGCGCCAGGCTCTTGCAGGTGTCGCCGGTGATGGTGAACGCGGCCGATCCAGTCAGCGTTACCGTCAGCTTGCCGGTGGCCGACCGGCCCGAGTTGGCCAGGGCGAACGTCTGCGAGGCTGACTGCCGGACGGTGACCTGCCCGTAGTCGAACGGGGCGGGACTGAAGGACAGGGCCGGTGAGGCCGCCGCGATCCCCGGGCCGGCCAGGGCAGTTGCCGCCGCGAGCACCGCCGCCGCGCCGCCCGCCGCCGCCCGCCGCCGCGCGGTGAGCGCCCGCCACCGCCTGCCAAATCCGCCACAGTATGGCAAGGCCGTCCCCCCGCCGACGCGACCCAGCTCGACCCGGCTGTTTCTCATGAAAACGCCGGACGCCGGGTTTGTCTATACAGCTGCATGTATTGGCGGCCATTGGTGTCTTGGATTGGCCCGGTTGGGCGCTCTGCTCACCGGGCTGGGTTCCGGCGCCCCCGCGCCCGCGTGAGGCGCAGCGAGAGGATGGGGATGACGATGGCCGCGGCGATGAGGTGGCCCGGCGCCAGGGTGAGCCTGGCCGATGCCGCGGTATGGCTGGCGGCCAGCGGGAACACCAGCGAGACCGCTACCGGGATCACCGTGGTGCGCACGAACGCCCGCGCCGGGTCAGCCGCACGGGCGGCCAGGATCATGGCCAGGATGGTGCCCGCCACCGTGCAGAACACGACGCCGCTGGCGAAGCTGGCCGACGTGATGGCCTGGGCATGGCTGGCGCCCAGTTCGCCGGCCCGCATCGGCACGGACAGGGCCTGGGCCAGCGCCCCGTAGGCGTACAGCACCGCCGCGCCCGCGGCGGCTGCGATGACGGTCAGCCCAGGAGCCGGGCGCGGCAGGCGAGCTGGAGGGCGAGCCGCTGGTCGGGGTCCTCGAAGTCCACGTCCAGCATGTCGATGATGCCGCGGATGCGGTTGGCTACCGCGTTGCGGTGCAGGTGCAGCCGTTGCGCGGTCTTGCCTATGGAGCCCTGCTCATCGAGGTAGGCCGCGAGCGTCCTGATCGCCGTGTCCGCCCGGGCCTGGCCGAGCTTCTCCAGCGGCGCGAGCTGGTCGCGCACGGAGGCCCGGGCCGTGTCCGAGGCGTACCACTCCATCAGCATCCGCTGCACCCCGACCGCGTCGTGCGCGGCGACCCCGGCTGGCTTGCGGGCCGCCCGCGCGGCGAACAGCGCCGCGCGGGCCTCGGCCGCGGAGGCGCGGAGGCCGGTCGGCCCCTCGTGGGCCGAGCCCACCCCGGCCCGGAACGGGAGCGCCGGCAGCCGTTCCCGCAGGGCCTGCAGCGCACGCGCGGCAGACCGGGCGGCCTGGGCGCCGGCCTGCGGCCCGGGGTCGGACGTGGTCATCTTGATCAGCACGATGGCGCGGGCCACCCGTGACAGGTGCCAGGTGCCGCCGGCCATCGCGGCGGCCTGGAGGGCAGTCTGGCCCGCCGACTCCAGCAGCTCGAACCGGCGCACCTCGTCCGGGCCGGATCTCCCGGGGGCGGCCCCGTCCGGGCCCGGTCCATCGAGATCGTCGGCCTCGATCCGGACCGCGACATGCCAGCCGCCCAGCGCGACGTTCAGCTGCCGGGCCCGGTCCAGGAGATCGTCGTTGACCGCGGACTCCGACATCAGCAGCTCGGCCAGCAGTTCGCTGCGGGAGCGGGCCGGGACCTCGCGGGCGCGCCTGGCCAGGTCGAGCAGCCGCCCGGCCGAGGCCGCGGCGGTGTGCAGGACGAGCCGCGCGGCGATGCCGAGGTCCCCGTGTGCATCCGGCGCGACCAGGTCGCCGATCGTTGCGTCGCCGACGACGACCGGCACCGCGACCTCCCCCGCGAGCCCGCCCTGCGGACCGCGGGCATCGGCGCCCCGCGCATCCCCTCCACGGGCATCCGCACCACGGGGGCGGAACTCGACGATCGTCCCGAGCGCGCCGCCCACCGCGGCGCGCAGTGCGTCGAGACCGGCCCCCGCTGCCTCGGCGGAGAGCACCGCGTTCAGCCCTTCCTCCGCACGGCCGAGGGCGCGGTCGGCGCCGCCGCCGATCTCCCGGGCGATCGCCTGCACCAGCCTGGCCAGCTCGGCGGCGGCCGGGATCGAGATCAGGGCGATGTCGGCCCGCCCGGCGATATCCATCGCGGTGACGGTGGGCTGCCACTGCTCGGCGGAGAAGGCCGCCACCGCGGCCACCTGGTTGACCGCCGCCCAGCGCAGGGCCATGTCCAGGCGGTAGTCGGTCACCTCCGCGGACGCCGCCCGGGACAGCACGACCAGGCTGCCCGGCGGGGAACCATCCAGGTCGGCGAAGCGCTCGGCCAGCCGGACCAGGGCAACCTCCCGGCAGCCGCCACCGCCACTGACCCGCCTCAGCCCGGACAGAGGTGAGCTGGCCAGGATCTCGTCCACCGTGTGCACAGGTGGCACTTTATGCGGAATGCACACATCCGTCACGATCACAGTGCACTCCGCCCATTCCTGTCCCGATCCCTGACTTGCAATCATTTGCATTCAGGGTTCCGTTCCGCGCCGGCCACGCCGGGCGCGCGCTGTGATCCTGGCGCACCAGGGAGAACTGGGCGATGGAGAAGGAAGCCCCGACCGATCTAATGACTGCTGGGACTGAGCACCCCGAGTGGTGGAGCTACGGGCACGAGTTCCCGCGCTGGCACGTCTGGCGCGGGATCGCCGGGCTCCTCTACGCGCGACGGCTGATGTCGAGCCCGCCGCGGGTCGTCCGCGGGCAGGACCCGGTGGAGCTGCGCGATCTGATCCGGGAGAACGAACTGCAGTTGGCTGATCGGTGGAAATAGCCCCGGTGTGTCCGCACATCGGGAACTATGATGCTTAACGCACCGCTATATCTGCCTGCCAGGACGGTAATGGCTCCCCGTGAAGAGACTCCTCGACCCTGACGCCCTGCGGGCTTTAGCTCGCGGCTGCGCGGTGCTGGGCGCAGGTGGCGGCGGCGACACCTACCTGACCCTGCTCCAGGCGCTCCAGGCCACCGAGGATTACGGCCCGGCCGCCCTGGTTGACGTGGACGAACTGCCAGACGACGCGCTGATCATGCCATGCGGCAGCATAGGCGCCCCCACGGTCAGCATCGAGAAGATCGAGAACGGCGACGAGGGGGAACGTCTCCGCGACCACCTGCAGTACCTGACCGGCCGCCGGGTGGCGGCCCTGATGGCGGGCGAGATCGGCGGCGGGAACGGCGTGCTCCCAGTCAGCTGGGCGGCGCGGATGGGGCTTCCCCTGGTCGACGCGGACGGCATGGGACGCGCCTTCCCGGAGGTCCCGCAGGTCACCATGCAGCTGGCCGGGATCTCGCCGAGCCCGGCGGTGATGACCGACGAGCGCGGCAACCTCGTCATTTTCCAGGCCATTTCGGGGCACTGGATGGAGCGCCTGGAGCGGGCGGCCGCAGTGGAGTTCGGCGGGGCCGCCTCATCCACGGAGTTCTCCCTTACCGCCGCCCAGGCGCGCGAGGCCACGGTACGGAACTCGGTGTCGCTGGCGATCCGGATCGGTGAGGCGGTCATCGGCGCGGCCGTCAGCCCGATCGCCGCGCTAATGGCCGAGATCGGCGCGTTCCAGCTGGTCACCGGGAAGGTCTCGGACGTCGAGCGGCACACAACGAGTGGCTTCGTCCGCGGCTCGGTGGTGATCGAGGGGCTTGGCGAGGACGCGGGCCGCCTCATCCGGCTGGAACTGCAGAACGAGAACCTGGTCGCGCTGGAACGGGGCCGCGTGCTGGCCTCGGTGCCAGATCTGATCTCAGTGCTGGACATGGAGACAGCCGACGCGATCGCGACGGAACGGATCAAGTACGGCCAGCGGGTAGTGGTGATCGCCTTCGCCTGCGACCCGGTGTGGCGGACTGAGCGGGGCATCTCGATCACCGGCCCCCGCGCGTTCGGTTACGACTTTGACTACCTGCCCGTAGAGGAGCTCGCCGGTGCCCGCTCCTGATTGCCGCCTCGGCGTCGATGTGGGCGGCACCAACACCGACGCAGTGATCATGGACGGCGCGGACCGCGTGATCGCCAAGGCCAAGGTGCCGGGCACGCCGGATATCACCGGCGGGATCACCACCGCGATCGACACCGTGCTGCGCACCCCGGAGGTGGACCGGGAGCGGATCACCCACGTCATGCTGGGCACCACGCACGCGACGAACGCCGTGCTGGAGCGCAGCAAGCTGCGCCGGATCGCGGTGATCCGGATCGGCGGCCCGGCCACACTGAGCATCCGGCCGATGTTCGGCTGGCCTCCGGACCTCACCAGCGCAATCTCGGCAGGCGCGGTGATCGTGGGCGGCGGCATCGAATTCGACGGGCAGGACCTGGCCCCGCTGGACACCGACGCCATCGCGCGGTTCCTCGGCGAGGTCGCGGGCACCGCCGACGGGGTCGCCATCACCAGCGTCTTCGCCCCGGTATCGGCGCGGCACGAGCTGGCGGCCGCCGACATCGTCAAGCGTGAGCTGGGCGGCATCCACGTCTCGCTCAGCCACGAGATCGGCTCGCTGGGCCTGCTGGAGCGGGAGAACGCCACGATCCTGAACGGGGCGCTGGCCGGGGTGGCCCGCGAGGTGGCCACCGCCATGCGCGACGCGCTGGCCGCGCACCGGCTGCGGCCGACCACCTTCTTCGCGCAGAACGACGGCACGCTGATGGGCCTGGATCAGGCCCTGCGTTACCCGGTCCTCACGATCGGCAGCGGGCCGGCCAACAGCGTCCGCGGCGCGGCGTTCCTCACCGGAGCCGACGACTCGCTGGTCGCCGACGTGGGCGGGACGTCCACCGACGTAGGCGTGCTGGTCAACGGGTTCCCGCGGGAGTCCTCGCAGGGAGTTGAGATCGGCGGCATCCGCACCAACTTCCGGATGCCAGACCTGGTCACGATCGCCCTCGGCGGCGGCACCGTGGTCACGGCCGGGGAACCCGGCGTGCGGCTCGGCCCGCGCAGCGTCGGCTACCTGCTGCCGCAGGAAGCGCTCGTCTTCGGCGGCACCACCCCCACGCTGACCGACGCGGCGGCCGCGGCCGGGCGGGCGCTCCTCGGCGACCCCGCGCTGACCCGCCCGCACCGCGGAGCGCTCGCCGCCGCCCTGGCCCAGGCGGACGTCATGCTGGCCGACGCGATCGACCGGATGAAGACCTCCCGGGAAGACTGCGCGCTCATCGCGGTCGGCGGCGGCAGCATCCTCATCCCGGACCGCCTGCCCGGCGTCAGCGAGGTCATCCGCCCCGAGCATTTTGATACGGCCAACGCAGTGGGCGCGGCGATCGCCTCGGTCAGCGGCCAGGTGGACCGGATCTTCCACGTGGGCCCGGGCGGCCGGCAGGCCGCGCTCGACGAGGCATGCGAGGAAGCGCGCGAGCGCGCCGTGGCGGCCGGGGCGGATCCGGAAACGGTGCGGATCGTGGAGCGGGAAGAGATCCCGCTGGCTTACCTCACCTCCCCGGCGATCCGGATCCGGGCGAAGGCGGCCGGCGCTCTCGGCGGCCTGCCGGACCCTCCTGTTCAGCTGCCCGCGGCGGGCCGGGAGCGCCAGGCCGGGCCCGCCGCCCCGTAACGACCAGGGTCGCAGTACCCCAACCACAACCTCACGGAGGAAGGCATGAAGCCCCACCGCGCTGGGCTACTTGCATCGGGCTCCGCACTGCTGGTGCTGCTGGCCGCCTGTGGCGGCTCAGCGCACCAGGCGGCCCGGCAGCAGGCCAGCAATCAGGTGTTCACCTACGACACCAACACCCCGGTGATGGTCGACGGCTGGGACCCCGCGACCGAGTACTCCGACGGCATCATCGCGATGAGCGACATGTACGAGACGCTCACCCGCTACGACACCGCCACGCACACGATCAAGCCGCTGCTCGCGACCAGCTGGTCATCCTCGGGTAACGGCCTGACCTGGACCTTCCACCTCCGGCAGGGGGTGCACTTCCACACCGGCCGGCTGATGACCGCGCAGGCTGCGGCGGCGGCCATCCTCCGGACGGAGAAGCTGGGCGGCGGGGCCGGCTACGTCTGGGACGCGGTGAAGAGCATCACCGCGCCCAGTACCTACACCATGGTCTTCCACCTGAAGTACCCGTCGCCGCTGGACCTCGAGGCCTCCGCCTCCTACTCGGCCTACGTCTACGACACCCAGGCGGCCGGATCGCAGGCCAAGCTGGCCAAGTGGCTCAACACCCCGCATGACGCCGGCACCGGCCCGTACACGCTGCAGACCTGGAACAAGGGCCAGGAGTTCGAGGTCGTACTCAAAGCCTTCCCCGGCTACTGGGGCGGCTGGAAGGGACCGCACTACAAGAAGGTGGTGTTCCGGGTCGTGCCCCAGGACACCACCGCCGCCCAGCTGCTGCGGTCCGGGCAGGTCGACTTCGTGGAGCAGATCAGCCCGGCGATCTGGAAGTCGTTCCAGGGACAGGCGGGCATCCGGACGGTGAGCATCCCGTCCTTCCAGAATCTGCTGGCCCAGCTCAACGCGCATACGCTGAGCCTGCCGGTGCGCCAGGCGATCTCCTACGGGATCAACTACCCGGGGATCGTCGCGGCGCTGCAGGGCGCGGCGGTTACGCCCAGCGGCCTGGTCCCGGCCGGCCTGCCCGGGCACTATACCGACCTGCCGAACTATCACTACGACCCCGCCAGGGCGGACCAGCTGCTGAAGACGGCCGGGTACGGCCCGGGCAGGAAGCCGCTGAACCTGACCCTGACCTACACCCAGGGTGACTCGAACGAGCAGGTCGTGGCCACACTGCTGAAGTCCAGCCTGGCCAAGCTGAACGTCAACCTCACCACGCAGTCACTCGCCTGGCCGACCCAGTGGGCGAAGGCGAAGTCGGGCCCGGGCCACCAGAGCATCTTCCTCGAGTACTGGTGGCCGGACTACGCCGACCCGTACACCTGGTTCAGCAACCTGCTGCAGACAGAGAAGGCGCCGTACTTCAACCTCTCCTACTACTCCAACTCGGCGCTGGACAAGCAGATCAACAAGGTGGAACCACTGCTGGCGACCGACCGCACGGCCGGCGAGCAGCTGTACCGGACCATGCAGACCGAGGTTCTGCAGCAGGCGCCCCTGGACGTGCTCTACAACATGAACTACCAGTACGCGATGCGCACGTCCTTCACCGGCTTCCAGCCCAACCCGGCGTACGCGAACGTGGTCTTCGCCTACGGCCTCCGGCCGACTGGCAGTTGACCGGCTATCTGGCGCGCCGGGTCGGCCTGGCCGCGCTGGTGGTCGCCGGCGTCATCGTCGCGACGTTCGTGATCGCCCGCGTGGTCCCGGGTGACCCGGCGGCCACCTGGGCCGGCCCGCACGCCTCGGCGGCCCAGGTCGCCGCGGCGCGGCGGTTCCTCGGCCTGGACCGCCCGGCCCTGGTGCAGCTGCTCGCCTACTTCGGCGGCATCCTGACCGGCAACTGGGGACTGTCGATCCACACCCACCAGCCCGTCCTGTCCGACATCGGAACCGCCGCCCCGGCCTCGCTGGAACTGGTGACCGTCGCGCTGATCATCGCGCTGGCCGTCGCCGTGCCGCTCGGGCTGATCTCCGCGCGCTGGCCAGGCGGCCTGGCCGACCAGGCCATCCGGGCCGGCTCGATCCTCGGCGTGTCCATGCCGATCTTCTGGATGGCGCTCATCCTCCAGCTGGTCTTCTCCCAGCGGCTGCATGTGCTGCCAGCCGCCGGTGAGTACTCGCCAGGCCTGCTGTTCAGCCACCCGCTCGCGCAGCGAACCGGTTTCAGCCTCATCGACGCGACGATCAGCGGCAACTGGCCGATGGTGGGCAGCATCCTGGCCCACCTCGTGCTGCCCGCCCTGGTCGTCGCCGCCTACCCGGCCGGCCTCATCGCCCGCATGGTCCGGGCCCAGGTCCTGGACACGGTGGCCGAGACCCACGTGCAGATGGTCCGCGCGCTGGGCTTCAGCGAGCGCGCGGTGTACAGCAGGTTCGCGATGAAGCTGGCCTGGAATCCGGTGGCCGCGGCGGTGGCCCTGGTGTTCGGCTACTCGCTGGTGAACACGTTCCTGGTCGAGGCGATCTTCGACTGGCCGGGGCTGGGCAGCTACACGGCCGCCTCGGTCGCGAACCTCGACACGCCCGCCATCCTCGGGGTGACCCTGTTCGTCGCGCTGGTCTACGTGGCCGCCAACCTGGCCGTGGACATCATCCAGGCCGCCCTGGACCCGAGGATCAGGCTGCGATGATCGAAGCGCCCACCCCCGGCGCGGGGCCGGCTCCCGTACTGCCCCGGGGCTGGGCCCTGCGGCAGGGCCTGCGCGCCAACCCGCTGCTGCTGGCGGGCGGCCTGACCGTGGTGCTGATCGTCGTGGCCGCCACGCTCGCCCCGCTGCTCGCGCCGTTCCCCGGCGACGCGGCCACGGCCACGCATCCCTTCATGGTGCTGCGCCCGCCCTCGGCCCGGCACTGGTTCGGGACCGATCAGGTGGGTCGGGACGTGTTCTCCCGGGTGCTGTACGGGGCCAGGATCTCGCCGCTGGTGGCCGTGATCGTACTGCTGATCGCGTGCGGCATCGGGATCCCGCTGGGGATCGTGGCCGGCTACTTCGGCGGCTGGGTTGACGAGGTGATCATGCGGGTCACCGACATCTTCCTGGCCTTCCCGTCACTGCTGCTCGCGCTGGCCCTGGCGACGGTGCTGCCGACGAGCCTGACCAGCCTGACCATCGCGATCGCGGTCACCTGGTGGCCCTGGTACACGCGGCTCATCCGGGGACAGGCCGCCTCGGTGGCCGGGCGGCCCTACATCGACAGCTGCCGGGTGCTGGGCATCGCCCGCTGGCGGATCATCCTGCGCCACGTCCTGCCCAACTCGGTCACCCCGCTCATCGTGCAGGTGTCGCTCGACGTGGGCGGGGTGATCCTGACCGCCTCGGCGCTGTCGTTCCTCGGCCTCGGGGCGCAGGATCCCACCCCGGACTGGGGGCTGATGGTGTCGGAAGGTCAGACGTACTTCACGACCGACTGGTGGGTGGTGACGTTCCCCGGGATCGCCATCCTGGTCACCGCGTTCGCGTTCAACCTGCTCGGCGACGGCCTGCGTGACCTGCTGGACCCGAGAAGAAGCCTGCTGCCATGAGCGCCGATCATCCGAGACTGGCCATCAGCGACCTCGAGGTGCGGTTCGGCCGCCGCCCCGTCGTCCAGATCGGCGAGCTCACGCTCGGCGAGGCCGAGATCGTCGGGCTGGCCGGGGAGAGCGGATCGGGCAAGTCCATGACCACGCTGGCCATCCTCGGCCTCGCGCACACGGTGGGTGCGAGCGTCAGCGGCAGCATCCGGCTGGACGGCACCGAGCTGACCGCGCTGTCCCAGCGGGCCATGCGGGAGCGGCGCGGGCGGCAGATCGCGGCGATCTTCCAGAGCCCGGCCATGGCGTTCAGCCCGGTCTTCAAGGTGGGCCAGGTGGTGCTCGGCGCGCTCCGGCTGCACGGGATGAGCAAGGCGGAAGCCGCCCAGGCGGCCTCCCGGGCGATGCGCGAGGTGCTCCTCCCGCCCGAGCTGCTGGACCGCTATCCCGCCCAGCTGTCCGGCGGGCAGCTGCAGCGGGTCGCGATCGCGATCGCGCTGGCCCTGCGGGCGGAGGTGCTGCTGGCCGACGAGCCGACCAGCGCGCTCGACGTGACCGTCCAGGCGGAAGTGCTGGAACTGCTCCGCGGCCTGCGCGAGCGGGAGGGCATGTCGGTGCTGCTGATCAGCCACGACCTCGCGGTGGTGGCCGAGCTGTGCGACCGGGTCGCGGTCATGCAGGCCGGCCGGATCGTCGAACAGGGCCCGGCCGCCCAGGTGCTGACCGCACCGCAGCACCCTTACACGGCCGAGCTGCTGGCCGCGGTGCCCCGGATCGCGGCACCGGCCCGCGGCACTCCCGCGCCGGACCGGCACGCCCAGGACGGGCAGGCCGGATGACGCCGCTGCTGGAGATCATGAACTTGTCGGTACGGTTCGGCCCGGTCCGGGCGGTCGACGGGGTGAGCCTGGAGCTGGGCGCCGGGCCGTTCGGCCTGGGGCTGGTGGGTGAGAGCGGGTCCGGTAAGACGACGATCGGCCGGGCCGTGCTCCGGCTGGCCCGGGTCAGCGGCGGCCAGATCCGCTTCGAGGGCACCGACCTCGCCGTCCTGCGCGGCCGCGCGCTGCAGGAGTACCGGCGCGCCGCGCAGATCGTGTTCCAGGACCCGGACAACAGCCTCGACCCCCGGATGCGGATCGGCAGCTCCATCCGGGAAGCGCTCGCCGCCCACCGCGTCGTGTCGCGGCGGCAGTCCGCGGGCCAGGCCCGCAGCCTGCTCGCCGAGGTCGGCCTGGACCCGGGCTTCGTGTCCCGGTACCCCCATCAGCTCTCCGGCGGGCAGCGCCAGCGCGTCGCCCTCGCCCGGGCGCTCAGCGTGCGGCCCAGGCTGCTGGTGCTGGACGAGCCGACCAGCGCCCTGGACGTCCGGGCGCAGGCCCGGGTGCTCGCCCTGATCGCCCGGCTGCGGGCCGAACGGAGCCTGTCCTACCTGCTCATCACCCACAACTTCGCGATCGTGAGTGAGCTGTGCGAGCAGACCGCCGTGCTGTACCTCGGCCGGATCGCGGAGAGCGGCCCCACCGCCGCCCTGCTGCAGGCGCCCGCCCACCCGTACACCCGCGCACTGCGGTCCGCCGTGCCCGAGCTCGACTGGGCTGCCCGGCGGACCCGGCTGGCGCTGCCCGGAGAGCCCCCGGACGCGACCAGCCCGCCGCCGGGATGTGTCTTCCACCCCCGCTGCCCGCTAGCGGTCAGCCGGTGCCGGACCGAGGTCCCGCTGCTGCGGCCGGCCGCGCCGGGCCGCCAGGTCGCCTGCCACCGCGCCGAGGAGGTCCTGGCCCAGGCCTGACCCGGCCTCCTGGCTGCCGGAGGCGGGGAGATCGTCCGTGCCCGGCCCGGCACTGTCGGTGCCAGCCCGTAGCGTGCCACCATGGCCACCTTCGCGCTGAGCACTGAGCACGGACCGCGCTGGGACGCGAGCCGGGGCATCCGGGAGCAGGACGCCTGGGCCGAGCACGCGGCGTTCATGGACAGGCTGGTTGACGAGGGCTTCATCCTCCTCGGGGGCCCGCTGGGCGACGGCGAGCACACGCTGCACATGGTCGAGGCCGACGACGAGCGGGAGGTCGAGACCCGCATGGGCGCGGATCCCTGGGCGGCGAGGGGGCTGCTGCGGATCGGCACGCTGCAGCGCTGGAGCATCTGGCTGGGGACCCGGCCAGCCGGGTAGCCCCGGCCCGGCCACGTGCGAATACCATTCGGTGCACTTCGATGCTTCGGAGCGCGGTTCCCGCGGCACGGGTTCCCGCACAGTTCCGCACCACGATTTCCACCCCCAAGTTCCACCCCACAGTTCCGCGCCACGGTTACCGCAGCACGGTTATCTGCAGCACAATTCGGTGCCGGACGTTCTTCGCCGGCCATTCCCCGGAGCATAGTTCTGCGCAACCCAGTGTGGCGGCCGGGCGGGCCCGCTCCATCCTCTCCGGACTTCCGCGGCGCCGGCCAGTCCGGCGCGCGTCTGCGATCGGCCGGGCTGCTCGCCATGGCACCGGGACCTGGCCCACCACCAGCGACCGGGCTGGCCGTCCGCTGGCCTCGCGTGGCACCGGGGAGGCCGCGGACCGGGCGGGACATGGTCTTCGTTGCGGGGAATTTTGGTTTTTATTCCGGTTCCCACCGTTAACAGGGGATATCGGAGCACTTTAGGCCGGGCTCGCCTAGATCGTTCATTGCCTGGATTTCGCGTCGGCTAGGTGGAAGAGTCGCCCTATGCGGACGATCTTTGACGGGCTGGTCGAGGAGTTCAGGGCCTGGCATTTGTTCGAGCGGCAGGCCGGCGACTCCCCGCAACGCGATCTTCCCGATTTTCCCGGATATGGCCTGCCCGGCTACGGCCCCGGCGGCCAGGAAGCCGGTGGCTATGAGGCCGGCGATTACAGCGGCCCTGGTTATGCACGGCCCCGTTCCGGGACGCCCGGGTACGGGACGCGCGGTTCCGGGACGCCCGAGTGGGGCGGGGCCGGGTTCGCGGCGCCCGGCCCCGAGCCGCCCGGGTTTGGCGGGTACTACCGGGAGACGCGGCACGGACGGGATCTGCGCGGGGCGGCGCCGCGGCCGGACGCGCCGCGCTGACGGCATTAATGGTCCACGGCGTTAACGGCGGGCGGCGGATCAGCCGGGGATCATACAGATACCAGCCTTCCCGGCCGCCGACGGCGGGGCTGGCGTACCAGCGGAGCCCGACGCACCAGCGGCCGTGCCGGTCCTTGCGCTGCCCGATCACCTGAGCCCAGACCCACGACCCGTCGCGCAGCCGGATCTCCGCCTCGCTGTCCTCGGGGATCGTGGAGCCCGGCACGGCGTCGGCGGGCATGGCCCGATCCAGCGCCGGCTCACGGGACGGATCAGCAAACACGCAGGTCATCGTGCCCGTCACCGGTCACCCGCAATCAGCGTCCGGTGCCAGGGGGGCGGGGCGCAGGAGCAGGACCACGAGGATCCCGGCCACGGCCGCGGCCGGGATGACCACGGTCACCGGGAAGTACTGCGCGGCGATGCCCCAGAGTGCGAACCCGGCGCCCTGGATGAACATCAGCCCGGCGCTGGCCAGGGCCAGGACCCGGCCGCGCGACTCCTCGGGGGCCTCGGCGATCATCAGCCCGTCCAGCCCGGCGCCCCACGCCGAGCCCAGGCCGCAGATCACCAGCAGGGCCAGGGCCACGCCCAGTGCCGGGCTGGCCGCGAATCCGGCCAGCGGCACGAACCCCAGCAGCGCGGCGGGGACGATGAGCCGGCGCTGCGCCCGGGCCCGCAGCATCCGGGCCGCGATCAGGTCGGCCAGCACGGTCCCGGCCGGGATGGCCATGAGCAGGTAGCCCACCACCCGGGCCGGCTCACCGATATGGCTGGCGTACGGCGCGGCGAGGGCCTCCGGCGCTACCGCGCAGGCCGGCACGAGCCAGCTGAACAGCAGGAGGCGCCGGACCCGCCGGTGGGCGAGCACACCGCGGATCCCGCGGAGCGAATCCCGCGTCATGGAAGCGGCCCCGGTCCCGGCCCGGCGTGCGGGACGCCGGGCCAGGCCGTAGCGCAGCAGCACGGCCGAGCCGAGGAAGGACGCCGCGTCGAGGGCCAGCGCACCACGCGGGGACGTGATCGTGAGCAGCAGCCCGCCCGCACCATCCCCGACGATCTGCGCGGACTGGGCGACGAGGCGCATCATCGAACGGCCCAGGATGTACGCCGGTCCCGGCGGCAGCACGTCCGGGAGCATCGCGGCCCGCACGCCCTGGTAGACCGGGGCGAGCAGGCCGTTCGCGAACAGGAGCACGAGCAGCCCGGCGACCGGCATCCCGGGGATCACCATCGCCCCCACCAGCACCGCGCTGAGCAGGTCGAGCAGCACCAGGACCCGGCGGGGAGCCCATCGGTCCGCGGCCGCGCCCATGAGGACCCCGCCCAGCAGGTAGGGCAGGAAGGCCAGGGCCATCACCGAGGCGGCCAGCGCCGCCGACCCGGTCTGCTCGTAGACGAGCACGGTGAGCGCGACCGAGGCGACGACGGTGCCGAGCATCGACACGATGTTGGCCACGAAGATGGTCCGGAACTCGGCCACGCCGAGCACGTCGCGGTAGCGGGCCCGGGTGGCCGGGGCGGGCTCCGTCGCGGAGGCCGGGGCGGAAGGGGTCACGGGCCCAGGCTGGCCGGCGGCTACCATGAGAGCCAGGGATTCGGTGTCTGCCGAATCCTGGGGGCCCGTGAGGACGGTGCGATGAGCGTGACCATGGTGTTCGGGCCGGACGACCCGGCCCGGACCCGGTTCGTGGTCTCGCCGACCTGGGAGACGGTGCACGCGATCCGGGTGATCGCCGAACCGCAGCGCCACCACTACCACCTGCCCTGGCTCGAGGCCGTGCGGCCGGAGGCGGAACGGCTGGACCTGCGGCTACTGCTCATGCTCACGCCCCAGCGGGGCTGGACGCCGGACTTCCTCAGCCCGGTCCCGGACACCCCGCACGCGGACATGGCCAGCGAGCTCGCCCGGGTCCGGGCCACCCCGCCGGAGCAGGTCGCCCACGAGGTGCGGCGGTCACTGGCCGAGCGCTCCGGGACCCCGGTCCCGGCCGGCGCGCGGGAGTTGCTGGACGATCCGGCCGCCACCCGGGACACGGCCGCGGACCTCCTCGAGCAGTGCTGGCAGCTGCTGGTCGAACCGCACTGGCCGCGGCTTCGCGACCGGATCGAGGCGGACGTGGCTTTCCGCAGCCAGACGCTCGCGGACTTCGGGCTGGAGCGGATGCTGGGTGACCTGCATCCCCGGGTGCGCTGGACCGGGCATTCGCTGGTCATCTCGGGGATGGAACCGGCCCGCCGGCACCTCGGCGGAGCCGGGCTGCTGCTGATGCCGAGCGCGTTCGGCTGGCCGAGCCTGGCCGCCGTGATCGACCCGCCGTCCCGGCCCGCCCTGGCCTACCCGGCCCGGGGCATCGCCGAGCTGTGGCAGCCCGCCCGGACGCCGCAGTCGGATGCGCTGGCCCGGCTGCTCGGCCGCACCCGGGGCGCCCTGCTGGAGTCGCTCGCCGAGCCGGCCTCGACCCATACCCTGGCCCGGCGGCACGGCCTCGCCGCGAGCACCGTGTCCGAGCACCTCTCCGCGTTGCGGGACGCCCGGCTGGTCAGCAGCCGGCGGCAGCGGCACGCGGTCATGTACCAGCAGACCCGGCTCGGGGCGGCGCTGGCCGCCGGCGGCTGATCAGCAGCGACTGGGCGCCCACACCCAGCCGCCCGCTGGTGTCCGAGAGGACGGAGGTGGCCAGGCCGGCCCCGCCCGCGGAGATCGCGGTCTGCGCGTCCAGGCAGACCCACTCGCCCGCTGCTTCCCGGTGCAGGTGCACGGTGAGCTCGGGGTTGATGAAATTCCACTCGGTGATGTCGAGTTCGCCGGACAGGCCGTTGCCGCTGTCCGCCACGGCCAGCACCCGCTCCAGCGGCCCGGTCTCCTCGCCCGCGACCAGGGGGTACCGCAGCCGGGCCCAGACCGTGGCCGGTCCCGGGTCGGCGAAGTGGCCGCGGACCGGCCGCCACTCGATGGCCGACAGGTACCCGTCGATCCAGCCCTCGGGTGCGCCCCGGACGGCATGGGCCGGCAGCTCAGGCGGCAGCTGAGGCGGGGGGTCGGCCGGCGGCAGCACCGTCTCGCTGGTGGTGCGCAGCACCCGCCAGGCACTGGCCCGGGTCACGTCGCGCCCGCCCACGGTGGCCACCGCTTCCAGGAACTCCACGCTGCGGCCCGGGCGGACCACCCGGGCCTGCACCTCGACGTCGCCGACCGGGATAGCGCCCAGGATCTCGCAGGTGAACCGGCTCACGATCATGTCGTCACGCGGGGCACAATGCTGGATGGCCCGGCCCATGAGCGCGCTCGGAGGCCCGCCGTGCTGGAACCGCTCGTCCCAGGGGCCAGTGGTGTGCACGGTCGCCCGCCAGGTGCCGTTCCCCACGGGAACGTAGAAGCTATCGGACACCTGCCGGATGTTACCCGCCAGTCGCCGGCCCTGGCGGCGCAGCCCCGGCGGGCGGCCCTCCCGGCCCACTCCCGCACCGCCCCACCCGGCTCGCGCCCCGCCCCCTCCCCGTCCGGCCCGCGCCCCGCCCCCTCCGCGTCCGGCCCGCGCCCCGACCTCTCAGCGCTGCGTCCATCCCGCCGCCGAACCGCTCCAGATCCCACGACCACACTGGCCACTCCCGCCCACTTTTCCCGCGGAGCGTGCGCCCGAATCGGGCAAATCGCCCGCCATCGCGCACGTCGCGCGGGAAATGTGCCCCGGGGCCATGATCAATGTGATCCGTGGCGCTGGCGGTTCAGGCCCGCCCCGCTAGCCCCGCGCCGCAAGGACCGCCCCCGCAAGGGCCGCACAGCAAGGACCGCCCCGCAAGGACCGCACAGCCCGGCGGCGTCAGGGGGCGGGCTCGATGATGACCTTCAGCCCGGCGCGGCGGGACGCGCTCGTGAACGCGGTGGCCGCGTCCTCCAGCGGGTAGCGGTCGGTGACCAGCGACGTCAGGTCCACCTTCTTGGCCGAGGCCAGGGCGATGGCCCGGGGATAGACCTCGTTCATCCGGCGGACCATCGCGATCGTCAGCCCCTTGCGGCGGGCCATCGCCGCCCGGAACGTGGTCATGTCGTCATCGGGGATGCCGCCCAGCACCACCCGCCCGCCCGCCCACGTGGCGGCCATGGCCAACTGCACCGCCTCGCTGCTGCCCGCGATCTCGAAGGCCACGGCCGCGCCCTCACCGACCAGGGCGCCCAGGGCCGCCGGGTCGGCTGCCTCCGCCGGGTCGGCCGCGGTCGCGCCCAGCGCGGCGGCGGCCGCGCGGCGGTGCGGCAGCGGCTCGAACACGGTCACCGGGCCCGCGCCCGCCACCTGGAGCAACTGCACGAGCAGCAACCCGATCGGGCCTGCGCCGACCACCACGGCTGGCGCCCCGAGGCGCAGATGACCAAGGTCGAACGCGTGGATGGCCACGCCGAGGGGTTCCAGCACCGCGCCATCCGCGTCACTGACCTCGTCCGGCAGCGGGTGCAGCAACTCGTCCGGCCACGTCATGAACTCCCGCATGGCCCCGTCCTGCTTGCCGTGCCCCGCGAACCGGATGTGCAGGCACAGGTTGTAGTAACCCTCGCGGCAGAGCCGGCAGGTCCCGTCCGGGATAGCGGGGTCGATGGCTACCCGCTCACCGCGCCGCGGGCCGTCCACGATCACCCCGGCCGCCTCGTGGCCCAGCACCAGCGGATGATCCAGCGCCGCGTCACCGATGCCGCCCTGGTCCCACCAGTGCAGATCCGAGCCGCAGATGCCGACGGCCGTGACCCGCACCAGGCTCTCTCCCGGGCCGGGCACCGGCACCGGCTCGTCGGCCAGCCGCACGTCTCCGACCGCGTGCAACCGGGCAGCCCTCATCTGGTTCTCCGTCTCCGCCGTCATCGAGTGATGCCCCCGGAGCCCGAGGCTACTGCGCGGCCAGGCAGCGGCACCAAGCGGGAGCCCGGCGCGCGAAACAGGCGGGTGGTGAAGCAGGGCCCGGCGTCGCGAAGCGTAAGGTCAGCGTCCCGGGCCGGGCAGCTGCCGGATCGCCCCCGGCAGCTGGCGCCGCTGCTTGTCGGAGCTGGACAGCAGCAGCCCGGTCGGCTGTGAGGCGCTGATGGCGGGGCTGGACCGCGGCGTGTCGCGCTCCCATGCGGCCGCCGAGCCCAGGCTGAGCGCCATGGCGGGGCACATCTCGACGGCCTGCTGCGCCTCGCGCTCCAGCCAGAACGGCACGGGCATATCCAGGAACGCCGGGTAGCCCTGGCTGTCGAGCTGGACCATTTCCGGTGCGATCTTGGCGCACAGCCCGTGCCCGTCACAGCGCGCCCAGTCCACCTTCAGCCGCACCTCGGACTCTTCCGGCCCCAGCGGCAGGATGCCGCGGGTCTTGCGGCCGCACGAGCCGCGGAACAGGTGCGTGGTGAGGTCGTCGCTGAACACGTCCAGCGCGGACAGCACGAACTGGGAGACACCGTCCGGGTGGGAGCAGGCGCCCCGGCCGCGGACCACCGCGGCGGTGCGCCGCGCCGTGTCGAGGGTGTCCATGCCGCCGGATCCGTCAGCCAGTGCCGTCATCGAACGGGCGAGGCCGGGCAGGCCCAGCTTGCACGGCCCGCATTGCCCGGACGATTCTTTGGCCAGATAACGAACCACCCGGGCGACCTCGCCGAGCGGGCAGGTACCCCCGAGGGGCATCACGATGCCGGCGCCGAGCGTGCCACCCGCCGCGTCCAGGCCGGCCCGGAGACCGGCACGTCATCGGCGAGCTCGGCGGGCAGCCACATGCCGTGGTAGCCGCCGACCAGCACGCCATCGAACGCGGTCGCCTCGCAGATGTCCAGGATCACGCCCAGCGGGATCCCGGTGGGGACTTCCACCACGGCCGGGCGGCCCGCCGAGCCGCCGACGGTCAGCAGCACCGTGCCCGGCTCGTCCGGGGTGCCGTCCGAGGCATAGCCTTCCTGGCCCAGCATGGCCAGCACGGCGAGCTGCGCGAACGTCTCGGCGTTGGACAGCAGCGTGGGCAGGCCGTCCACCCCGCTCTCCGCGGCCCGGCGCTTCTTGCCCGGCGGCAGCGCGATCTTGCCGTTCACCGCGTTGGTGAGGGCGCCGCCCTCGCCCGACACGAACCGGTCGGGAACCTCTACCACGCGGACGATCTTCTTGAGGTCCGGCTCGGCCCGGGCCGCCTCGGCCACGGAGGCCGCCACCGACCTGTCCGTCACCCCGATGATGATCATCTTGGCGCTCAGGGCCCGGGCGGCCAGCAGGGCGCCGCCCAGCACCAGGTAGGGCGAGCGGAGCAGCAGCATCTTGTCCTTGGCGCTACCCGGCTCTCCCTCGGTGCCGTTGATGAGGATCATCGGCTTGCACTTGCGGGCGGCCGCGTTGTCGACCACGGCCCGCAGCTTGCGGGCGAAAGGGAAAGCGGCTCCGCCGCGCCCCCGCAAGTTAACGCTTTCCACCATTTCGATCAACTGGCGCGCCGTCACCCGGCGCATGGGCCCGAAGATCTCCTGATGCGTGGTGAGATCAATGCGCTCAAAGCGATCCAGGCCGGCGGTTAGCCGGGCCCGGCCAATCCGCATCGCCTGGGGCAGTGCAAGTGAGTTCACGAGAAATTCCCGCTATTCAGCGGCACGACGTTCAGCGGGTCAGTCTCGTCCTGCGGGCTGAACTGATCGCGGGCGCCCGGCGGCCGCGGCCGTGTATAGGTGGCATCCTGGTCAGCGAAAGAAGCGTAATGATCGGCCCGCTCCCGCGGGTCGGAGTCGGGCCGGCCGTACTGGCCCGGCCCGCCGGCCGATCCTGGCGGGTACTGGTCGTAGCTGTCGTACTGCATGCGATCCTCGTACTGCCCGGGCGCCTGATACTGGCCCGGCTGACCGCCACGATCGTTCGCCGCCGGCGGCTGGTGGCCGGCCTGCTGGTACTGGGTTTCCTGGTACTGGGTCTCCTGGTACTGGCCCCGCTGGTACTGGCCCCGCTGGTACTGGCCCGGCTGGTGCGGGCCCGGCTGGTGCTGGGCCTCCTCGTAGTGGGCCTGTGCGTACTGGGGCGACTGGTACTGGGCCTGATGAGGCCGCTCGTACCCGCCGAACTGGTCACGCTGGCCCGACATCGGCTGCCCGGGCTGCTCTTCCTGGCCATACGGCGGCCGGGCGTATCCAGGCGGGCTGTACTGCGGGGACGCTCCGTACGAGGGCTGCCCGGCCGCCACCCCGTACTGGGGCTGGGCATACAGGCCCTGGCTGTACTGGCCCTGGCTGTACTGGCCCTGGCTGTAGCGGCCCGACGGGTTCTGCCCCGAGCGGTCGATCTCGCCGGTCCGCTCGTACCGCGGTTCGGCGCGCGGCCGCTCGTACTGGCCATTCCAGCCGTGCTGCTCATCAGTGGCATACGGGGAAGGCAGCCCGTACTGGGAGGGCGGTGCGGCCGGGTCGATCCGCTCGAGGGGACCGGACCAGTCGTTGTAGTTGCCCGCCGCGTAACGGGGGGCCGCCGCCGTGGGCCCGATCCGCTGCATCGGGCCCGACCAGTCGTCGTGCGGCCGCTCGTAAGGGCCGGTCTGGTCCTGCTGGCGTGGCGTCGTCGGGGATCCGGGCTGGCCATAGCGGGCTGGCCCAGGCCATAGCGGCGCAGGCGGCACAGAGCCGGATGAGGGGCCGTAGGCGGCCTGGCCGCCGGCCGGCCGGTAAGCAGGAGCCTGACCACCGTGGGGCTGCTCCGGCGGAGGCTGCGCGTGCAGGCCCGGACGGTCGATCTGCCCGCTCCGCTCGTACTGGCTGCCGGTCCCCTCGTAGCGGCCGACCTGCGGCATCGGGCCGGTCTGCTCGTACGGCCCGACCCGCGGCATCGGGCCGGTCTGCTCGTACGGCCCGACCCGCTGCAGGGGGCCCGTGCCCGTGGCCGCCCGGCCCGAACGCGCCCGGCCCGAACGCGCCCTGACCGAACGCGCCCTGACCGAACGCGCCCTGACCGTGGCCGCCCTGGCCGAACTGGCCTGTGCGCTCGCGGGGGTCCTGCCCGGGTCCGCCGAACTGGCCGGTCCGGTCGAACGACCCGCTCGCGCCCGCCCCGATCGGCCCGGTGGCGCCGATCCGGCGGGTGTCCGCGAGATACGCCGCGCGCTCGTCATACGGGGCGCTGCGCATCTGGCGGCCACGCTGCTGCGCCACCGGCGCCCCGTGCGCCGCATGCGCCGCGTGCGCCGCCGGCGCCCCGGCGGGGAGGGCCAGGGGGGTCCGGCCCGGCTGGCGTGACCTGGCCCGGGGACCGTCCAGCGCCCCCGGCGAGCCCGTAGCCAGGGCGGGCGCAGGCATGGCGGTCGCGGTCAGCGCCGCGGCCCCGGGGAGCGCACCGCCCCCGGTCAGGGCGGCAGCCGCGGCGGCCCACCCGCCGGTGCCGCCACTGTCCGGCACCGGGTGGCTGGACAGTTCGTTGCCGGCCCGGTTCCTGGCCACGAGCCGCACCATCAGGGCGGCGGCCACCGCGACCACGCAGGCGCCGTAGGACCAGGCGACGAAGCCCGAGAACCCGAAGAACGACTTGGCCGGGCGGCCGGCCAGCAGGCCGTGCACGAGCCCGAAGATCCACGCGGCGTAGGCCGACGCGTGGATGACCCGCCATGCCTTCGGGGACATGCTCGCGGCCAGCCGGGCCCGGTAGATGCCCGTCATTATGATCACGACCAACATGTCAGACGCCACGGTTCCGAGGCCAAGATAGAAAGTCTTTCCCTTATCAAGGAAAGGAATCACGGCGTCGGCCGGCTGCGAACGGCCGGCAATTATCTCGAGCACTATGTGAATAGCCAGGAAAGCTATTGCGCCAAATCCCATCGCGCGGTGGAGGGACTGCGCCGTGACCCGGGCACTGGGCTTCATGAAGATACGGTCGGAAGCGACCAGCCCAATTCCTACTTCCGCGGTAAGCGCAATAAGTGCGAGAACGCCGGCATAATAGAGCAGGAAATGATCGCTCGCCGCGACGACCGTGCGGCCGGTCGTGGTCGCGGCGGCGGCGGCCGCCAGCACTACTGTGCCTATGACGACGGCGTTGAGGATCCACAACCAAGCGTCTGACCTGGGCCTGGCCACCGTGTAGCCACGCCTGCCGCTCTTGGGAGCGGGGCCGCGTGACCGCCCAGCCGAACCGTCACCCTTCGCCGACAAGATAGCCTCCCGGGAGGAGCTGCTCAGCTACCTACCATTGTCTGGTTACTAAACACTGAATAGCTCAAGCATTGGCAGCTTCGCCAACCCCGGGAGATCCCGCTTCTCTACCGGGCTGAAGAGGATGCTATCGCGGGGGATTCCGGCTTCGCAACGAAACGATATAGAAAGTGACGCAGGGCCCTGTTACTGCATGTCAGCGCGGGTTTCGGAGGGCTCCCGCGCAGCCCCGCGTGGCGTCTCGCGCCGTGTCCCGGCGAGCCCTCAGCGGGGCCCCGCAGCCGGGCCGGCGAAAGCAGCGCCCGGGCCGCCAGAGCGTGGCTGGAGGCCGTGCAGGCCTGCCGGGTGGAAGCAGGCGCCGGGGCGGGCGGAAAATGGGCTGCACGGGAGCGGCGGGGACGGGGACGATGGGCGCATGCCCTGGTCCCTGAGTGACAGCCTGGCCGAGTACTCGGCCACCGTGGATGGCTTGCTGTCCCGGCGGCCCGCCGAGCACACCATCCTCCTCGGCGTCATCGCGACGCTCCGGGCCGCCGGGCCTGCGGCTTTCGGAGCCGCCGCGCCACTCTTCGGCTGGTGGCAGGGACCGGGAGGCGAGGTGAGTGCGGCATTCCTGCACACGCCGCCGTTCCCCGTGGCGCTGACCGCCGTGCCCGCACCGGCCGCGGCGGCCCTGGCGCGGGCGCTGGCCGCCCGCGGCCGCACGGTCGGCGGGGTGAACACGGATCCGGACGCCGCGGAAGCGTTCGCCCGCGCGTGGCACGAGCTGACCGGCGACGCCATCGAGTTGCACATGCGGAACCGGCTGTTCCGGCTCGGTGAGCTGCGCTGGCCCGACCCGCGCCCGCCCGGGCGGGCCCGGCTGGCCGGCACTGACGACCGCAGTCTGCTGATTGCCTGGTCGGAGGCGTTCCACCGCGAGGCGCAGTCCGGCCCGGAGAACCTGGAGGCGATGGTCGACGACCGGCTCTCCTACCGGGGGCTGACCTTGTGGAAGGACGCCGGCCGGCCGGTGTCCATGGCCGGGCTGACCCGGATGGCGGCCGGCCAGGTGCGGGTCGGCCCGGTGTACACGCCGCCCGGGTTGCGCGGCCAGGGCTACGCGGGCGCGGTGACCTGCATGGTCAGCCAGGCCGCCCGGGACGCCGGGGCCGACCAGGTGCTGCTGTTCACTGACCTGGCCAACCCGACCAGCAACGCCCTCTACCAGCGGCTGGGGTACGAGCCGGTGGAGGACTGGGCCGTCTGGTCGTTTCGGCGTTCACCGGCGGACGGCAGCGCCGGCTAGGAACGTCCCGGGCCCGGCGAGGTCCTCGTTGCGTGCCTTTGAATTTGATCGTGGCTTTGGACCGTCAGAGTGCGGCGGCGACCAGCTCGGCGATCTGCGCGGTGTTCAGGGCGGCGCCCTTGCGCAGGTTGTCGCCGCAGACGAACAGGTCCACGGCGCACGGGTCGTCGAGAGACCGGCGGACCCGGCCGACCCAGGTCGGGTCGGTGCCCACCACGTCGGCCGGGGTCGGGAACTCGCCCCGCTCCGGGTCGTCGTTGAGCACCACGCCCGGGGCCTCGCTGAGCACCCGCTGCGCGCCCGACCGGGTGATCTCCCGGCTGAACACGGCGTGCACGGCCACCGAGTGAGTGGTCACCACCGGCACCCGGACGCAGGTGGCCGTCACCCGGAGGTCCGGCAGGCCGAGGATCTTGCGGGACTCGTTGCGGATCTTCAGTTCCTCCGACGACCAGCCGTCCGGCTTGACCGAGCCGGCCCAGGGGACCACGTTGAGGGCGAGCGGGGCGGGGAACGGCCCGAAGTCACCGACCACGGCGCGCAGGTCACCGGCCCGCTGGCCGAGCATCCGCGATCCGGCGGTCTTGTCCAGCTGGGCGTACAGCGTGTCGATCCCGGCCTGGCCCGCGCCCGAGGCGGCCTGGTAGGAGCTGACCACCATCTCTTCCAGCCCGAATGCGCGGTGCAGCGCGCCCATGGCCACGATCAGCGACAGCGTGGTGCAGTTCGGGTTGGCGATGATGCCCTTGGGCCGGTTCGCGGCCTCGTTCGGGTTGACCTCGGGCACCACCAGGGGAACCGCCGGGTCCATCCGGAACGCCCCCGAGTTGTCCACCACCACCACGCCGCGGGCCGCCGCGACCGGGGCCCACTGCGCGGAGACCTCGTCGGGCACGTCGAACATGGCCACGTCGACCCCGTCGAACACCTCCGGGGCCAGGGCCAGGACCTCGATGTCGGCGCCGCGGACCCGCAGGTGCCGGCCCGCGGACCGGGGCGAGGCGATCAGCCGGACCTCGCCCCACACATCGTCGCGGGTGGACAGCAGGTCGAGCATGACCGTGCCCACGGCGCCGGTCGCGCCCACCACGGCCAGCGTCGGCTTGGCCGCCCCTGGGCGGCTGCTCACCGGCCCGTCCCCCCGTACACCACGGCCTCGACCTCGCTGGCGTCCAGGTCGAAGGCCCGGTGCGCGGCGGTGACCGCAAGGTCCACGTCCTTCTGGTCCACCACCACCGAGATCCTGATCTCCGAGGTGGAGATCATCTCGATGTTGACCGCGGCGTCGGCGAGCGCGCCGAAGAACGTGGCGCTGACTCCCGGGTGTGACCGCATCCCCGCCCCGATCAGCGACACCTTGCCGATCCGGTCGTCATACAGCAGCGTCTCGAAGCCGATGTCCGGCTGCGCGCCGTTCAGCGCCGCCATCGCGGCCTGCCCGTCGTCGCGGGGCAGCGTGAACGAGATGTCGGTGCGGCCGGTGGCCGCGGCGGAGACGTTCTGGACGATCATGTCGATGTTGATGCCGGCCGCGGCCACGATGCGGAAGATCCGCGCGGCCACGCCCACCCGGTCGGGTACCGCGGCCACCGTGATCTTCGCCTCGCTCCGGTCGTGCGCGACTCCGGAGATGATCGCCTGTTCCACCCCGGCCGCCTCCGTTTCCTCGTTGGCTTCGCTGATGGTGGTGCCCGTGCGGTTGCTGAAAGACGACCTGACGTGGATCGGCATCGCGTAGCGCCGGGCGTATTCCACGCACCGCAACTGGAGGATCTTGGCCCCGGACGCGGCCATCTCCAGCATCTCCTCGTAGCTGATCCAGGGGATGCGGCGGGCCGTCCGGACGATCCGGGGATCGGCGGTGAACACCCCGTCCACGTCCGTGTAGATCTCGCAGATATCGGCCTCAAGGGCCGCGGCCAGAGCCACGGCCGTGGTGTCGGTACCGCCCCGGCCCAGCGTGGTGACGTCCTTGCTGTTCTGTGACACACCCTGGAAGCCGGCCACGATCGGGATGGCCCCGTCGGCCAGCGCGCCGGTGATCCGGCCCGGGGTGATGTCGATGATCCGCGCTTTGCCGTGGGTGGAGTCGGTGATTACTCCCGCCTGCGACCCGGTGAACGAGCGTGCCTCCAGGCCGAGGTTGGCGATCGCCATGGCCAGCAGCGCCATCGAGATCCGCTCACCCGCGGTGAGCAGCATGTCCAGTTCACGGCCCGGGGGCAGCGGGCTGACCTGCGCGGCCAGGTCGAGGAGTTCGTCGGTAGTGTCACCCATGGCGGAGACCACCACGACGACGGAATGCCCGGCCTTGCGGGTCGCGACGATGCGCTGCGCCACCCGCTTGATGCCGTCGGCGTCGGCCACCGAGGATCCACCGTACTTCTGCACGACAAGCGCCACAGGTGAGCCGCTCCTCCCGATCCGGCTGCTGGCGGCTTGAGTGTACCTACCCCTGCTGGTAACTCCCGCCCCGTTTTCCGGCGGCGGGGGGCGGGGCCGGAACGGTTCAGGCGAGCGAGTTCTCCTCGGCCACGTCCAGCATGGCGTGGGCCAGCACCGCGTGCAGGGCCCGCAGCGCCGCGCTGCCGTGTGTCCCCCAGTGGTTGACGTAGGAGTACTGCCACCACCACAGGGCCTCCAGGGAGCGGCCGGCTTCATAGTGCTGCAGCCCGTGGATCAGGTCCGCCGCGACCGCGGCCAGGTCGTCGGACAGGCGGAACGCGGTCAGCCCGGTATCGGAGTACGGGTCGAACAGCTCGGCGTACTCGTCGTAGTCGGCCAGCCGCCGCGCCAGGCCCGACCGGAGCGAATCCAGGTCCGGGTCGGCGCCCACGTCGGGCTCCCAGTTGTCGGGCAGGATGACGTCCTTGCTCGCGCCCAGCTGCGCGCCGGCCAGCAGGATCTGCGAGATCTCCAGGAGCAGCAACGGGACCGCCTCGTCGCCTCCCTCACCGTGGGCCAGGGCGGCTACCCCGTCGAGAAAGTCGCGGGCCTGCCCGGCGATCCGGTCGGCCAGCGGGTGCCAGCCCTCGCTCGTCGGCGGGGGCGGTGATCCTCGGTCAGCAGTGCTCATGGGTTCCTCGCAGCCAGGGTGTGGTCCTGCGGGTTACTGGGGCTCCGTCGCGAGTCCCCAGCCTGCCCGTCCTCCGGTCCGGTTTCATGGGACACGCCGCGCCGCCAGGGGCGCGTTAAGCAACGTGGCTCCCGCGGATGCCTGCATGTTCGGCATGTCCGGCATGGGAGACGTCGTAGCACGCGGGTCAGACATCGAGGAGCCGCCGCCCCTCGAAAGCCCGGCCCAGCGTGACCTCGTCCGCATACTCCAGGTCACCGCCGACGGGCAGCCCGCTGGCCGGCCTGGTCACCCGGATGCCGAGCGGCTTGAGCAGCCGGGCCAGGTAGGTCGCGGTCGCCTCGCCCTCCAGGTTCGGATCGCAGGCCAGGATCACCTCGGTGACCGCGCCGTCGGACAGCCGCGCCATGAGCTCCCTGGTCCGCAGGTCCTCCGGGCCGATCCCGTCGATCGGGCTGATCGCCCCGCCGAGCACGTGGTAGCGGCCGCGGAACTCGCGGATCTTCTCGATCGCGGCGACGTCCTTGGGCTCCTCGACCACGCAGATGACCGACAGGTCGCGGCGCGGGTCGCGGCAGATGCGGCACTCATCCTCCTCGGCCACGTTGCCGCAGATCCGGCAGAACCGGACCCGCTCGGTCACCTCGACCAGCACCGACGCCAGCCGCCGGACGTCCGTGGCGTCCGTGGCGAGCAGGTGGAACGCGATGCGCTGCGCGCCCTTGGGGCCGACGCCCGGCAGCCTGCCGAGTTCGTCGATGAGGCTCTGGACGATGCCTTCGTACACCTGGTGTCAGCCGCTCAGCCGCGCAGGTCGCCGCTGCCGCGCGGCTCGCCACCGTGCGGCTGGCCGGGGACGTCCCCGATGCCCGGGATGCCGGACAGGCCGGGCACCTCGCCCGTGCCACCGAGCGCGCCGATACCCGACGCGAGCGGCCCCATCTTCTCCTGCTGCAGCTCGCCCGCGGCCCGGTTGGCGTCCCGGACCGCCGCGAGGACCAGGTCGGCGATGGTCTGGGCCGTCTCCGCCGGGTCAGAGGCGTCGATGGCGGCCGGGCTGATGGTCAGGTCCACGAGATCCCCCTGCCCGTTGACCTTGGCCTTCACCAGCCCGCCACCCGCGCTGCCCTCGACCACCGCGTCGGCGAGTTCTTGCTGAGCGCTCATGAGCTGGTCCTGCATCTGCTGCGCTGCGGCGAGCAGTTGCTGCATGTCGATCTGACCGCCAGGATCCACTGTGCCCTCACTCGGTACCGTCAGCCCGCACCTTCGCACGGCGACTGCAACGCCCGTCGCGCCTGCCCGGTCCGGGGCGGCGCACAGGCCTGTCACTTCGAGCCTAAGGCCTGCGGGGCGGGGCAGGCGCATCGCCTCGCGAATGGCACCACAGCGCTCCGCCAGCGATCCCCCGCGCCCCCTTGGCCTCAGTAGCCACACCAGTCACGCGGCGGGTTGGAGGGGTAGGCGCAACGGGAATCCCACCGGCATCACTCGCCACGCCAGCCACAGAATCCGTTCGTGATCATGGGATCGGTGTTGCTATGACAACACCGATCCCATGATCACGAACTGGGAGCCGGCTGCTAGGGCTCGTCGATCTCGGCGATGACGCGGCCACCGAGTTCCCGTTTGATGAGATCCATGCCGGTCAGGTCCGCCGCGGCCGGCTTCGCCGGGGCGCTGTCGTGCTGCGCCTCAGCCGACAGGGTCTCCGGCGGCTCAGGATCATCCGGCGGCTCGGGCGGCATCTGCACCGCCGCCGGGGCCTTGGCGCTCAGCTCGTCCGGGCCACCGTGCGGGCTGCGCGGCGCACTGGGGGTGCTGGCCAGCTGCGTCGCGGACATCGCCTTGATCCGCAGGGTCTGGCCCAGGACGGAGGTCAGCACGCTGGCCAGGTCGCGGTCGGCGCCGCTGGTCGCGAACCCCTTGGCGTCGCCTTCCCGGGGGAACAGCATGGTCAGCACGCCCCCCTCGACCGAGTGCACAGTGGCGTTGCTGAGCAGCATCCAGGCCACCCGGCGCTTGCCCTTGACCGCTTCGAGGACTTCCGGCCAGCGCTGCCGGACGACGTCGACCTCCGAGGAAGCGCCGGCGGCGGGGTGGCGGGCAGGTGCGGCGCTGGCCGGCGGGCGGAGCAGGTGCGGCGCTGGCGGGCGGGGGCGGAGCAGGTGCGGCGCTGGCCGGGGGCGGAGCAGGTGCGGCGCTGGCCGGGGGCGGAGCAGGTGCGGCGCTGGCCGGGGGCGGAGCAGGTGCGGCGCTGGCCGGGGGCGGAGCAGGTGCGGCGCTGGCCGGGGGCGGAGCAGGTGCGGCGCTGGCCGGGGGCGGAGCAGGTGCGGCGCTGGCGGGCGCGGCGGACGTCGGCGCCGGGTCCGCGGTGGCCGAGGGAGGTGCAGCAGCCGACCGGGATGCCGTGGCCGACGGGGGCGCGGCGGCAGTGGCTGCGGTGGTTGCTGGGCTTGCTGAAGCGGCTGTGGTTGCTGAGGCGGCCGGGGCTGGGGAGGCGGGCCGGGGGGCGCCGGGGGAGGCCGCCGGGGCTGGGGAGGCCGCCGGGCCCTGCGACGCGCCAGCCGAGCCGGCGGCGGACGCCCGGGGCTGTCCGCCTTCTAGCCTGCGTTCCAGGCGTTCCAGCCGCACCAGCAGGGCCTTCTCGCCCGATGACGCCGCGGGCAGCAGGATCTGCGCGCACGTGAGCTCCAGGAGCAGCCGGGGCGACGTCGCCCCGCGCATCTGAATCAGCCCCTCGCTGATGATCTCCGCCGCCCGGGTCAGCTCGGCCTGGCCGAACCGGCCCGCCTGCTCGGTCATCCGGTCGAGCCGGTCCGCGGGCATGTCGAGCAGCCCGGTCTGGCCCGCGCCCGGCACGGCGGCCAGCACGATCAGGTCGCGGAACCTGTCGAGCAGGTCCGCGGCGAACCGGCGGGGGTCGTGGCCGCCTTCCATCACCCGGTTGACGGCACGGAACACGGCCGCGCCGTCCTCGTTCGCGAACGCCTCTGCGACCTCGTCCAGCAGGTTCTCGTCGGTGTACCCGAGCAGGGCGACGGTCCGGTCGTAGCGCAGACCCTCCTCACCCGCCCCGGCCAGCAGCTGGTCCAGGACCGAGAGCGAGTCACGGGCCGAGCCGGCACCCGCGCGGACCACGAGCGGCAGCACCGCCGGCTCGTAGGCGATCTGCTCCGCGCTGAGGATCTCCTCCAGCAGCTCCCGCAGGATCGCGGGCGGCACCAGGCGGAACGGGTAGTGGTGGGTGCGCGACCGGATCGTGGCGATGACTTTTTCCGGCTCGGTGGTCGCGAACACGAACTTCAGGTGCGGCGGGGGTTCCTCGACCAGCTTGAGGAGGGCGTTGAACCCCTCCCGGGTCACCATGTGCGCCTCATCGATGATGTAGATCTTGAAGCGGCCGGAGACGGGAGAGTAGAACGCCCGCTCGCGCAGGTCCCTCGCGTCATCCACGCCGCCGTGGGAGGCCGCGTCGATCTCGATCACGTCGAGGCTGCCCGGGCCATCCGGCGCCAGGGCCACGCACGACTCGCATTTGCCGCACGGGTCGGGGGTGGGTCCCTCGGCGCAGTTCAACGACCTGGCCAGGATGCGCGCACTGGTCGTCTTCCCGCAGCCACGCGGCCCGCTGAACAGGTACGCGTGATTCACCCGCCCGGTGCGGAGCGCCTGCCGGAGCGGCTCTGTGACGTGGTCCTGGCCCTTGACCTCGGCGAACGTCGCCGGCCGGTAGCGGCGGTAGAGCGCCAGGCGCGGCGGGGGCCCACCGGGCCGGTCCAGGTCCACAGGAACGGTGCTGGGCACGTCGCCTGTCATGACCTCACCCTCGCGGTGCCGGTAAGGACCCCCCGCACACCCGCCAGAGCCCGCGTACCCTTGCTGCCTTCCGGCCCTGGGGGAGTTGGCGGGATAAGCGCCGTGCGGGGGGTCGCGGACCAGTCTAGCCACGGGCAGGGACAGGTCGCGCCGCATCCCGGCGGCCGGACCCGATCCGGGGAGAACCGGA
Source organism: uncultured Actinomycetes bacterium (assembly GCA_963782185.1). GTDB lineage: Bacteria > Actinomycetota > Actinomycetes > Streptosporangiales > Streptosporangiaceae > RYN-230. The sequence continues at coordinate 158,557 of CAWAJB010000025.1, read as the reverse complement.
CCTGCTCCCCGGAGAACTGGTCAGCCATGCCGCGTTCCGCCGGTCCCCGCTCCCGGTAAGCTTGCCCGCGGAGGATTCGCCTAGTGGCCTAGGGCGCACGCTTGGAAAGCGTGTTGGGGGCAACCCCTCAGGAGTTCGAATCTCCTATCCTCCGCCATCGTGACCAGCAGGTTTCAAAGTGTGAACCCGGCAGCGGCCAGCCTCGGCGGGAACTACCCCAGCTGGTCGCGGCGGCGTGTCAGGTAGGCGGTCTCGGCGGTGTTGCCCGCCAGCTCGATGGCTTTGCCGTACGCCGCGCGCGACTTCTGGCTGCGGCCCAGCCGGCGCAGCAGGTCGGCGCGAGTCGCATGATAGGCGTGATAGCCGGCCAGCTTGTCCTCAAGAAGATCGACGGCCGCCAGTGCCACCTCCGGGCCGTCAAGCTCGGCGACCGCGATGGCCCGGTTGAGGGCGATGATCGGCGAGGGGTCGATGCGGACGAGCTGGTCGTACAGGGCGACGACCTGCGACCAGTCGGTGTCGCGTACGTCGCGGGCGGAGGTGTGCACGGCGCTGATCGCGGCGAGGATCTGGTAGCGGCCCGGGGCCACCCCGGCGGCCAGGCGCTCGCGGACCAGCCGGTGACCCTCGGCGATCAGCGCGGCGTCCCAGGTCCCGCGGTCCTGCTCGACGAGGGTGACCAGTTCGCCGCCCGCCGAAACCCGGGCGGTGCGGCGGGCCTCGGTGAGGAGCATCAGCGCCAGCAGCCCCGCCACCTCACCGTCCTGCGGCATGAGGGCACGGATCAGGCGAGTGAGCCGGATCGCCTCGGCGGTCAGGTCGCGACGTACGGGATCGGTGCCGGGGCCGGTCGCGAGGTAGCCCTCGTTGAAGACGAGGAAGAGGACGGCGAGTACGCCGGAGACGCGTGCCGGGAGATCCTCCGCGGACGGCACCCGGTAAGGGATGCGAGCCGCCTTGATCTTGGCCTTCGCGCGGGTGATCCGCTGCCCCATGGCGGTCTCCTGCACCAGGAAGGCACGGGCGATCTCGGGCACGGTCAGACCGGCGACCATGCGCAGCGTCAGCGCCACGCGGGTCTGCATCGCCAGCGCCGGGTGACAGCAGGTGAAGATCAGCCGGAGCCGCTCGTCGTCGATGGCGCCGGGAGGCTCGGGCGGGTCGTCGTCGTACAACAGCTGAGCCTCCTTCTGCTTGTCGTCGCGCTTGCTCTCGCGCCGGATCCGGTCGATGGCCTTGCGGTTGGCGGTGGTGGTCAGCCAGGCGCCGGGGCTGGGGGGTACACCGTCGGCCCGCCACCGCCCGACCGCGGCGGCGAACGCCTCGGCCGCCGCCTCCTCGGCGATGTCGAGGTCACCGAAACGCCTGGTCAGGGAGGCGACCACCCGGGCCCACTCCTGGTGGTGGGCCCGGGTGATCGCCTCCTGGACGTCGATCTGGCTCACTCGCCCAGGATCGGCCGCACCTCGATCTTCCGGTTACAGGCCTTCGACCCCTCGGCGGCGAGCTTGAGCGCCACGTCGAGGTCGGCGGCCTCCATGATCCAGAAGCCGGCGAGGTACTCCTTCGACTCCAGGAAGGGCCCGTCGGTGAACATCGCCTCCTCGCCCCGGTTGTCGATGACGGTGGCCGAGCTGGGCGCCCCGAGGCCACCGGCGAAGACCCAGTGACCCTCGGCCTGGAGCCGGTCGTTGAACGCGTCGATAGCCGCCATCTCATCCGGGTTGGCGAGGCCGGCCGTGTCGTCGATCACGGAAACCAGGTACTGCATCTCGGATCATCTCCTGTGGTTCGGGCGCCCCTCGCGGGCGGCCTCTCACCCCCTGCTACGAACACCTCTGGTCCGATCCGACACCGCCTCCCGGATTTCTTTCAAGGACTTTCTGGTACGCCGGTTGTGAGCGACCCGACAGCGAGACCGTTCCGGGCGACTGCGCCGGATTCCTAAGATTCGGTAACCACGTCGAGCGAGATGCACGAATGAGCCTGACCTCTCCCGAACAGCCATCCGCAGGCTTGGAAAGCGTGTTGGGGGCAACCACGCGGGAGTTCGAATCTCCTATCCTCCGCCGATGGAACCGGACCGGCGGCTGCACGCCCCGAGGCCCGCCTCGCTACAGAAGGTCCGCGAGAAGCGCGGCGGCCCGGGCCGCACCCCCGGTGGTTACCGGGAGGTAGTCGACCTCGCGGCTGATCTCGCTCGCGATGGCGGCGGCAATCTCGGCAGGCCCTGAGGTCTCGTAGTCCATGCACCGCCCGGCGCGATAGCGCCCGAGGCGGTGCCGCACGTGCATGCTCTGCTCGAAATGGTGGCCGAGCGGGAAGTACAGGAACGGGCGCCGGTTCGCGGTCAGCTCCATCGCGGTCGTCAGGCCACCCTGGACGACGGCCAGGTCACAGACGGCCAGGTGCCGGTAGAGGTCCGGCACGTAGGGTAGGACCTCCAGTCCGCCCCGGCCGCCTGGCCCCGGAAGGCCGTCCAGCCCGCCCAGGACACCCGGGTCGATCCGCGGCCCGGCCACGATGATCATCCGCAGGTCAGGCACCTGCTCCTTGGCCTGCGGGAACGCCGCGATCACCCGCCGCAGCAAGCGGGCACCCACGGCGGATCCGCCGACGGTCACGATGCAGACCCGTTCGTTGTCCCCGTAACCGAGTGCCGCGCGGTCCTGGATCTGGTGCGGACCGAAGCCCGTGACGTACCCCGCGAAGTCGTAGTGCTGCTCGGTCCAGTCCCGGATGGACGGCAGCCCGGGCCCGAACGAGTCCGGGACGATGTCGTCCGGGTCGCCCACGAAGATGGCCCGGTCGCGCACCCGCGGGAACCGCGCGATGTGCTCGATCATCTCGGCGTTGTAGTCGGCGGTCAGGTACGCCTCATGCTCGCCTCCGTCAGCCATCGGCAGCCAGCCGACGAAGTCGGTCAGCCAGGCGTAACCAGCCGACTTGAGCTCCGGGTTCTCGTGCAGGTAGTAGTCCAGTTCCCAGGACTCGTCGCCGATCCACAGGTCGTAATCCTCCTCGCGGGCGAGATCATGAAAGATCATGAAGTTGGCAAGGAGGATCTCGTCCATCCGCCGGATGGCCTGGAAAGAGTGCAGGTCATGCTCGGCTGCCTCGGACTCGATGTGGCCGGACTCGCTGGCCAGGTATGCGCTGGCCGGGTGGACCCGCTCGCCGCGGGCCGCCAGCACCCGGGTCACCGGATGCTGAGCTAGCCAGTCGATCTGCAGGCCGGGGTGGAGCGCGCGCAATTCCCCGGCGATGGCGACGTCCCGGAGGGCGTGGCCAAGACCGATCGGCGAGGAGAGGTACAGCGCGCGCTTGGGACGCGCGGGGCCCCGGCGCCGGCGGGGCGGCGGCCCGGCCGGGCAGGCGAAGTCGCGGATGACGAGGTTCGCCGCGACCGGGTCCCGCAGGTGCGGCGCGTGACCTGAGCCCTCGAACGTGACCAGCCCGGCGTCCGGGATGGCTGCCGCCACGGCGGCCCCGCGGGCCGGCCCGACAAAGGCGTCCGCCGAGCCCTGGAGAACCAAGGTCGGGCACCGCACCTGGGCGCAGAGCCGCAGCGCGGTATCCCGGTCGTTCAGCCAGGCCGCGTCCACGCCGCGCAGGATGGTCTGCGGGTCGGTCTCCAGGCCCCAGCCGATCCCGTCCTCGATCTGCTTGGTCGAGTGCGGCTCGGTGAATATTTCGGAGAAGAAGAAGCCAAGGAATCCCGGCCAGTCACGGAGCCAGTAGCGGCGATTCCACTTGGCCCATCCGGCCAGCGTCTCCGGCTCCTCGTCGAAAGGAAAAGGTCCCTCTTCCTCGGCGGGGTCCGCGGTCACCAGCAGATCGGGAGCGATCAGCACGGCTCGCCGGCGCCGTACACCTCGTAGAACACCCGGACCCCGTCCCGCTCCAGGAAGCCCTCGTCGTCGGGGTAGCGCGCCCGGGATGCTGGCGGCGCCTGACACCGAGCCGGGCGGACGAGACCAGCGCGACACCGAGCCGGGCGGCCGGGACCAGCGCGACACCGAGCCGGGCGGCCTGGCCGAGCACGGCACGGTCAGGTCCTGGCGGGACGAGTGAGCTGGTAGCGGAACTCATCCCCTGCGGTGATCTGCCGGAAGCCGGCCTTCTCCAGCACCCGCTGGGACGCGGCGTTCCCCGGGTCGGTGCCCGCGACCACGATCCTGACCCGGGAATCCGCCCAGGCCATCGCGAGCATCGCCTGGACGGCCTCGGTGGCGTAGCCGCGGCCTTGCCGGGAGGGCACAATGCCGTAACCAATCTCGGCCTCGCCGCCCAGCGGCGGCCCGAAGAACCCGATCCCCCCCACGACCAGGCCGCTGGCCCGTTCGACCACCTGACGGTGACCCCAGGCCTCGTCAGCGGCGTCACCCCCGGCCCGGCCCGCACCCGGGCCACCTGGGGCCTCGTGCGCGCCCTGGAGCAGCCCGGCGATCACGACGTCGCCGCCGGCCGGATAGTCTTCGGCCCAGTCGCCCAGCCGGTCGCCCGCGGTGATCGCGCGGACCGCGCCCCACGGCAACGGCCGCAGGATCAGCCGGGCCGATACCAGGACTGACCTGGTCCGGGAGAGTTTCTGCGCGGCAGGTTCCATCAAGGCCCATTGTGTCCGATGAGGCCGGTCGACCAGACCGCGGCTGCCCCCGCCAATGGTGAGGGCAACCACATATGGTGTGCCTGTTTCGTACCGTTTTATACCTCAGGCCGACCGGCTGCGCTCAGTGCACGATTTGACTGCGGGCAGCCCCGGCGCCTGGCAACATGCCTCAGGAACAGCGACCGTCAGGCCCGGTGAAAGGCGCATTCGCCCACGTAACCGGGCGAATTCCGGCATGAGGAGTCTTGTGAGTTCACTGCCCAGGCATCGCAGAAAACGGAAGATCAGGCGGACCGGTCAGCACACGACCCCTTCGCAGGTGGAAAAGGTCGCCCAGACGGCAGGAAAGGCCGCCCCCGCCGTTGTGGTGGTGGGCACGCTCGCTACCACGGCCCCGCACATCGGCGGCGCGGTCGCCGCCTCGCCCGCCGCGACGGTCCCGCACGTGGTCCGCGCCCACCTCGATGACGCCGCCCACGCGGTGGCCGGTCACTCAACGGCCGGCCGCACGTACACCGTGCAGGCCGGGAACACGCTGTCCAGCATCACCGAGCGCTTCTACGGCCACGACGCCGACTGGCGCTCGCTGTACGCGGCCAACGAGGCGAAGATCAGCAACCCGAACATGATCTACGTCGGCGAGGAACTCCGCCTGCCCCGGCACCTGCCGGCCCCGGCGGCCGTGGCGGCCCAGCCGTCCGCTTCCGGGGGCAGCACGCACACGACGGCGTACACCCCCCGGCACGCCGCATCCGGGCCGGGCGCCGCGTCCGGCGCCGCGTCGGCCAGCCAGCCCTCCGCGGCGACGACCACGAACCTGTCCGGCACACTGAGCTGCTCCGGCCTGGAGGCTCTGTGGGTCGAGGCGGGCGGATCCCCCGCGGCCGAGGTCACCGCGGCGTCCATCGCGATGGCAGAGTCCGGCGGCAACCAGTTCGCCACCGGGACCGTGGGCGAGCGGGGCTACTGGCAGATCAACCCGGTCAACGGCTCGCTCTCCACGTACGACCCGTACGGGAACGCCCGCGCGGCGGTCATCATGTCCGGCAACGGCACCAACTGGTCCCCCTGGACCACGTACACCAGTGGCGCCTACGCCGGGCGCTGCTAGCCCGCCCGCGCACGCACGACGCCTGGCCGGGCCTGGTCCCCGCTGATCAGCCTGGGATCACGCCCGGCTCGGGAGATCCCTGGGCCGCGGCACCCGTGACCCCTGCCCGGTCCGCCGGGACCGGCTGCCCTCGGGGGGCCAGCGGGCCCCACCGGAACAGCCCGGCGGCCACCACCGCGCCGAAGGCGAAGATCCCGACGCCCCACCAGAACGCCGTGGTGTAACCGTGGACCAGGGCGACCGTGGTCAGTGCCGGGCCGCCGGCCGGGGTGCCCGGGCTGATATGCGCGGTCAGGTAGGCGGCGGTCGCGCCCGCGGCCACGGTGCTGAGCAGTGAGGTCCCGATCGAGCCGCCGAGCTGCTGGCCGGTGTTCACGCTGGCCGACGCGACGCCGGCATCTTCCGGGGCGACCCCGAAGGTGCCGGTGTTGATCGACGGCGCGATGACCAGGCCGATACCGGCACCATCCACCAGCAACGGCGGCAGTATGGCGGACGCGTAACTGGAGTGCACCCCCATCCGCGTGAGCCAGGCCATGCCGCAGGCGGCGAAGATCATCCCCAGCGTGACCAGGGGCCTGGGCCCGACCCGCGGCATCAGCACGATGTTCGACAAGTTCGCGAAGATCATGATCATGGCGACCAGGGGCAGGAAGGCCAGGCCCGTGGCGATGGGTGAATAGCCCTTGGCCTGCTGCAGGTAGTAGGTGATGAACAGGAAGATCCCGAACATCCCGCTGCCCGCGATGAGGATCGACAGGTACGCGCCACCGCGGTTGCGGTCCAGCACGATCCGCAACGGGAGCAGCGGCTCGGCGATCCCCCGGCCGTGCTGCGCTCAACTAGACTCACCGTGTGATCTTCAAGCAGGTCGGGGAAGGGAGGCCCTATCCCGACCATGCCCGGACCACCCGGGAGTGGGCGGAGGTGCCGCCCCGCCCGGTCCGGCTGGACCAGCTGATCACCACGAAGGCGGTGCTGGACCTCCGGCTGCTGCTCTCCAAGGATTCGACGTTCTACGGGGATCTCTTCCCCCACGTCATCCAGTGGCGGGGCGAGCTCTACCTGGAAGACGGGCTGCACCGCGCGCTCGGTGCGGCCCTGCACCAGAGGACCGTTCTGCACGCCCGGGTGCTCGACCTGGACGCTGGCGCGCACCAGCCGCGGCACTCACGCCGGCGGGGTAGCAGCGTCCCGGACTGAACCGCGCGCCGCCTGGCTGATCCGCGCCTGGTGATGCCGGCCCTTATGGGAGACGCGGGGCTTACCGACCTGGCTGACCGGCGTGGGGTGCTGCGCCGCGGTGGTCAGGAGCGGCGTCATCCACTCCAGCAGGGAGGGCACCAGGGCCCGCCACGTGGCCATGGTGTGCCCGCCGCCCGGCACCACGATCAGCTGCACGCCCGGCTGCCGCACCAGGACCAGCCGCTGGAACTGCCGCGCGGCGCGGAGCCCCGGGATGTCCTTGCCCCCGACACCGAGCCAGAAGGGCGGGATCCGGGCGCTGACCGGCAGCCGGCTGATCCGCAGCCGGGGCGTGTTGGTCCGGCGCATGTGCAGGTCCGGCCCGAACGGGTTGACGGTGTGCACCGGGTTGCCCAGCTGGTCATCGCTGGGGGTGAAGTAGCCGCTCATCACGCCGGCCGCGCCGTACCGCAGCCGGTACACCAGGGCCAGGTTGGCGGCACAGAAGCCGCCCTCGGAGTAGCCGGCGATGCCCCAGGCGGGCCCCTGCGGCTGCACCCGCAGGATGTGCGCCAGGTACGTCGGCACGTCCTGGGCCAGGTAGGTGGCGTCGCGGGGCCCGTGCCGCACGTTCAGGCACTGCAGGGAGATCCGCCGGCCGCCGTTGGCGTCCGGCATGACCAGCACCGCGGGCTTCACCGGGGCCCCGTCCTCCAGCAGCGTGCTGTACGCCTGGGTGATGCCCACCACGTTGATCCAGTCCGCGGGGCTGCCCGGGAAGCCCGGGAGCAACTCGATGACCGGGAACCGGTAGCCGCTGAACGACGCGCGGAAATATTGCGGCGGCAGGTACACGAAGGCGGTCCGGCGCAGGTGGCTCGACTTGCCCGGCACGGTGAGCCGGATCGTCTGCCCGTGCACGGCGGCGGCGCGCGCGTTCACGCGGCGGCCCAGTATCGCGCTGACCTGCCGGGCCGACGTGTCGTTCAGGCTGGTCGCCGACGTCACCTGGCTGGCGCCCTGGCCGCCCAGGTCGGCGGCGACCGCACCCCAGGTCTGGTAGTAGTCGTAGTACTTGTTGACGGCCGCGACCCCGAACAGCATCGCGGGGACGAACGCCAGGCAGGCCGCGAACACGCGGAACACCATCTGCCGGGCCAGAGCCATCCAGCAGACCAGGGCGCAGAACACCGTCATCAGGAGGATGAACAGCGCGGTGCTTTGCGGCTCTAGCACTCCGTCCCCTCGAACTGGGCGGCCCGCCGGCAAGGGGGCATGCCGACGGTGCAAGGGCTGGACCGTCGCGGCGCGCTGCGGCGGGCCCCGGGCGATCCCTATGGCGGTGGAGGTGGGATTTGAACCCACGGAGGGGTTGCCCCCTCACACGCTTTCGAGGCGTGCGCCCTCGGCCACTAGGCGACTCCACCGCCGCTGAGCCTACCCGACGTGACGGGCCGCAGTCCCGGCGGCCGACAGCCGCAACACTCTTGTCACCAGGGCCTGCCCGCGCCAGTAGCCCCGCCCGCCAAAGCCCCTGACCAGGGCATGTGACCCAGGTTGCCGCCCGTGTCAGCCGGCCGGGTGCCTGCGGCCAGCGAAGAACCCGCGCAGCAGGCGCGCGCACTCGTCCTCGAGCACACCGGGGATGACCTCGGTCTGCGAGTCCAGCCTGCGGTCGCGCAGCACGTCCCACAGCGAGCCGGCCGCCCCCGCCCGCGGGTCGGGCGCGCCATAGACCAGCCGCGGGATCCGCGCCAGGCTGATCGCGCCCGCGCACATCGTGCAGGGTTCCAGGGTGACGACCAGGGTGCAGCCCGCCAGCCGCCAGTCGCCGGCCGCGGCGGCCGCCGCGCGGATGGCCACGATCTCGGCGTGGGCCGTGGGATCGGCGTCGGCCTCGCGGCGGTTGTGGCCCCGGCCGATGATCGTGCCCGCGCTGTCCACGACCACCGCACCGACCGGCACCTCGGGAGGAGTGCTGGCCAGGGCCGCCGACGCCTCCCCGAGCGCCGCGCGCATCGCAGGCCCGAACGCGGCCGCGTACCCGGTGGTCACGGCGCAGCGCCCCGGGCGCCGGCGGTCACGGCGGTCCCGGATCTCACGGGCCGAGTGCGGCGTCCAGGGCACGGTCCAGCGCCTGGCCGAAGCCGAGCCGGCGGGCGATGCTGGCCAGGGCCTCGTCGGGGAACAGGTCCAGGTCGCCGGACAGCGCGCCGAGATCCATCTCGTCCACTCCCAGGTCGGCGAAGATGGACATCTCCCCCGCAGGCAGCACCTGGTCCAGGTCGTTCTCGCCAGGGACCGGGATGTCCAGGTAGTCGAGCACCTGGCTGGCCAGCGGCCAGTCCACGGCGGCCGTCAGGTCGGACAGGAACACCGAGACCTCCCCGCCGAGCACGCGCAGCGCCACGAAGAAGTCATCCCCGACCGCGACCAGGCCAATCGTCCCGCCCAGGCTCGGCTGCTGCCGGAGAGCGTGGATCAGGCCCTTCAGGTCCTCGGTGAGGGCGACCGGCAGGACTTCGGTGTCCCAGGCGTCATCCTCCCGGTAGACGATCACGGCGACGTTGCCGCCATTCACATCCGTCATCGCCACCTCACCAGGGCTGTCGTCCAGCAAGGAATGGTGCCAGATCGGCGGCACGCCCGTATGCCAATCCCCAGGCTCGCCGGGGGCCGGACGGCCCCGGGGAGATATCACTACCTAAGGCAGTGAGATGTGCACCTATTGTTACCGCCGTCCGGATCCGGGACCCACGAGGCGGGAAGCCGCCAATTTTCCGTCCGGGCGGCGCGTGATGTTCGTCCCGGCGGGGGATCAAGGTACGGTGGCTGCCTGGCAATCGCTAGTCTTGGTAAAAGCAATTACGCTGGGCTAAACTTAGCTAACGGGCTGATGTAGCCGACGACCACGGAGCTGATCATGCTGAAGAAGATCATCACCTGGGCGATCGTCATCTTCCTGGCCTTTTACCTGCTCACACAGCCTAGCGGGGCGGCTCATGTCATCAATAATCTGCTGACCTTCCTCAAGGACGCCGGCAATTCCCTCGCCACGTTCGTGAACTCGCTGTGAGCCAACCATGAGGCTGATCGCCCCGCGCAACGCAGGCCCGGCGGCGGTCAACAAGTACCTGCTTCCCCACGAGCACCAGGTCATCACGGTACGCAAGCATCCCGCGGTGCTCATCGGCCCGATCTCGATCACGCTGGCCGGGGTGCTCATCGCCCTGGTGCTCGGCACCACGGTGCTGCACCACTCACACAACGGCATCATCATCCTGGTGCTGATCGCCGTGGCCCTGCTGCTCTACCTGGCCTTCAAGGCCTGGGAGTGGTCCGAGGACTACTTCGTGGTGACGTCGGACCGGATGCTGCAGGCCAGCGGGGTCTTCACCCGCAAGATCGCGATGATGCCGCTGGTCAAGGTCACGGACATGAGCTTCCAGCGCTCCTCGCTCGGCCGCCTGCTGGGCTTCGGGGAGTTCATCCTGGAGTCGGCCGGCCAGGACCAGGCGCTGCGCACCATCGATCACGTGCCGTATCCCGAGCAGCTCTACCTGGAGATCTGTGCCCTGATCTTCCCGGCCGAGAAGATCCCCTGCCCCCAGTGCGACGGCCAGGGCGTGCTCATCCAGCAGAACGAGGACGGCGAGGAGAGCACGTACCTCTGTCCTTTGTGCAAGGGGCGGAAGACGGTGTCGGGAGACACCCTCGTCGCGGAGAATAGAGACTTCGGCGACGACTGAGTCGCCAGCAGCGCTTTCCTCCCTTCCCCGGGGTTCGTGCTGCCGGACGGTCCACCGGAGCGTCCGGCAGCACGAGTCTGCCCGCGGCACGAGGCCCCGGTAGCGGCGCGGGCAGCACGGCCCCTCCGGTCACACGCTGACGAGCGCGATGCCGGCCACGGCCAGGAGCAGCCCGGCCAGCTGCGGCAGGCGCATCCGCTCACCCAGGACGACCCGGGCCAGCAGCACCGTGACTCCCGGGTACAGCGAGGTCAGCACCACCGCGATGCCGAACAGCCCGGCCCGGGTGGCGGCCACGTAGCAGACGTTGGCGCCCGCATCGAGCAGCCCGGAGGCGACCGCCGCGCCCAGCAGCCACGGGCTGACCGAGCGCCAGGCCAGGCCGCCCAGCCAGGCCATCGCACCCGTCACGACCATGGCCCCGGTGATGCGGGACACGGCGCTGGGCCACAGCACCCCGGAGGCGCCCGCGTAGCGCAGGAACAGGAAGAACAGGCCGAACCCGAGGCCGCCCCCGACGCCGAGCAGGAGACCGCGGGCCGCCGGCGCAGATCCGGGCTGCCCGCGGCCGATCCCTTCCGAGCTCACCAGCACGGTGGCCACCAGGCACAGGCCGCCACCGAGGTAGACCAGCGGCCCGGGGTGCTCCCCGCCCGCGATCGCCACGCCGACCGGGAGCACGGTGGACACCAGCGCCGACACCGGGGCCACCACGCGCATCGGCCCCGCGGCGAGACCCGCGTAGAACAAGATGAGCCCGCCGCCGCCCGCCACGCCCGCGGCCGCCGCCCAGGGCAGCCCGGCCGTCCCGACCGGGCCACCCGCCGCCAGCGCCGCGGCCAGCAACACCACGACCCCGGCCGGGGCGGACACCACGAGCACAGACAGGACATGGGTCCGCCGCGACACGGCACCGCCGAGGAAATCGGCACTGCCGTAGAGCACGGCGGCCGCCAGGGCGAAGACGATGGTCACGATGGCTCCCAGACGAGCGGGCCGAAAGCAGGCGGCGGTCGGTTTAGCGAACTGTATAGTTCACTGTACCGACCGTCCGGGCGCAACGCGAACGAGATGTTGAGCGCGGCGCGACCGGGATCCTGCGCGGGAAGCGATCATTTTCACAGAGCGAAGCGACCGGGTGCCGGACGCGAAGCGATCCGGGAAACCGGACCGAACCGAACGGACAAACGATGGCTGCTGCCGACATCCCGGCCGCGCTCGCCCGGACCCTGCAGGCGCTGCGGACCGAACGGGGCTGGTCACTGGACCAGTTGACCGCCCGCTCGGGGGTGAGCAAAGGCGTCCTCGTCTCGCTGGAACAGGGCCGCGGCAACCCCAACCTGGGTACGCTGGCCCGGATCGGCGACGCGTTCGGCGTGCCCCTGACCCGCCTGGTGGAGGTGACCAGCGAATCGAGCGTCCGGATCAGCGGGCCCGGTGAGGCGCGCGTGCTCTGGCGCGGGCCGTCCGGCGGGACGGGGACGATCCTCGCGGCCACCGAACCCCCGTGGGCCGCGGAACTGTGGCGCTGGACGCTCCAGCCGGGCGAGGGCTTCGGCGGGGACGCGCACATGCCGGCCACCCGGGAACTGGTGCAGGTCGAGGACGGCACCCTGACCCTGACTGTGGCCGGGGAGCGTTATCAGGTGGCGGCCGGGCAGTCGGCGCGGTTCCCGGGTGGCGTCCCGCACGCCTACCGGAATGACGGAACCGCGCCGGTGGACCTGACGATGATCGTCGTGGTACCGCCTGCCCCGCAGTGAACGCCGCGGGCCTGCGGCGCGCCGTCCCGGGCGAACAGGCCCCAACCCCGAACGGAGCGGCCGCCGGCCTGCGCCGCGCCCGTCCCGGGCGAACCCTGAACGGAGCGGCCACCTCCGGGCACTGGTAGATTCTGAGGCAGAATTAATGCTGGTCTTGCCCGCGCGGATTTGCCCGCGGATTACCCTGGCGCACCGGTCAATATGCTCGATTGGAGATAGTAATGCGAGTCGTGGTGACCGGGGGGGCCGGCTTCCTCGGATCCCACCTGTGTGACGCGATAATTGCCCGGGGCGGCAGTGCTGTATGCGTGGACAACCTGGCCACCGGACGGCTGAAGAACGTCGCGCACCTGGTGGGCAGGGCCGAGTTCACGTTCATCGAGGCCGACGTCAGTTCCGCTCTCGACGTGCCCGGCCCGGTCGATGCGGTTGCCCATCTGGCCAGCCCAGCGTCCCCCCCGGAGTACCTGCGCCTTCCGCTCGAAACGCTGGCCGCGGGGAGCCGGGGGACGGAGAACGCGCTGCGCCTGGCCCACCGGCACGGGGCCCGTTTCGTCCTCGCCTCGACCAGCGAGGTCTACGGTGACCCGGCCGTGCACCCGCAATCCGAGGATTACTGGGGCAACGTCAACCCGGTCGGCCCGAGAAGTGTTTACGACGAGGCCAAGAGATTTGCCGAGGCACTGACCCGCGCTTACCGGGACACGCACAGCGTGAATGCCGGCATTCTCCGTATCTTCAACACTTACGGCCCGCGGATGAACGCGCAGGACGGGCGGGTTGTCTCGAACTTCATCACCCAGGCGCTTAATGGGGAACCGCTGACCATTTACGGCGACGGCACCCAAACCCGCAGTTTCTGTTACGTGGACGACCTGATCCGCGGCATCGTGAGAATGATCGACTGTGCTGAGCGCGGCCCGGTGAATCTAGGGAACCCCGAAGAATTCACCGTCGCCGACTTCGCGAAGCTGGTGCTGCGGCTGACCGGCTCGGACTCGCCGGTGGAGCATCTGCCGCTGCCGGTTGACGACCCGACCCGCCGCTGCCCGGTCATCACCCGGGCCAGCCAGGCGCTGGGCTGGCAGCCCGAGGTCCGCGTGGAGGACGGCGTCCGCCGGACGGTTGAGTGGTTCCGTTCCCGGCCTGAGGAACTGCGGTTGGCCTCGGCCACCGGTTCCCGGTAAGCAACCTGGGCCCATTTGTCACCGGCGGTGTCGCTACGCACCGCCGTATCGCCCCGTGTGTGGTGAGATGCAGGCATACTGGTCAGGCCCGGGCGTCATTGACAAACGGTTCCGGTAATAGCCGGATGCTATTACCGGGTGCGGGCTATCGGGGTTTATCGGGTTATCCTGCAGCGCCCGTTGCCGCGGCGAGCGGTGCGTACTAAGCGTGAGCCTAATCGGGCACCTGGGCCAGCTCGGCTGCTCCGCCCAGGGACCGCACCGTCCACCCGGCCGACCGCCACCGGGCCAGGGGGAGCACGTTGCGCCCGTCGAGCAGGCACGGGCTCCGGACCACCGAAGCCAGCTCGGACGGGTCGATCTCGCGGTACTCACGCCATTCGGTGAGGTGCAGCACCACGTCCGCCGCCTCGCAGGCCTTGACGGCCTCCTCAACGTAGTCCAGGGCCGGCCAGGCCCGGCGTGCGTTGTACGTGGCCCGGGGATCGTGCACCCGCACAGCCGCTCCCTCGGCCTGGATGGCCCGGGCCACGTCCAGCGCGGGGGAGTCCCGGACGTCGTCGGTGTCGGGCTTGAAGGCCGCCCCCAGCACGGCCACGTTCCGGCCGGCGAAGGAGCCGCCGGCGAGCTCGCGGGCCAGCTCGACGGCCAGGGTCCGGCGGCCCGTGTTGATCTGGTCCACTTCGCGCAGGAACTGCAGGGAGTCACCCACGCCCAGCTCGTCGGCGCGGGTCATGAACGCCCGGATGTCCTTGGACAGGCAGCCGCCGCCGAACCCCAGCCCGGCGGAGAGGAACCGGCGCCCGATGCGGGTGTCGTGACCGAGCGCATCCGCGAGCGTCATCACGTCGGCGCCCGCGGCCTCGCACACGTTCGCGACCGCGTTGATGAAGGAGATCTTGGTGGCCAGGAAGGCGTTGGCCGCGACTTTCACCAGCTCCGCGGTGGCCAGGTCCGTGGTGATATACGGGGTGCCCAGCTCGAGCACGCTGGTGTAGATCTCGCGCAGCAGGACATCGGCGCCGTCCGACGTCACGCCCACGACGATGCGGTCCGGCCGGAGCGTGTCCTGGACCGCGAAACCCTCGCGGAGGAACTCGGGGTTCCAGGCCAGCCCAGCGGCCGCGCCTGCCGGCGCGAGCCCGGAGATCCGGGCGGCCAGCCGGGCCGCGGTGCCGACTGGCACCGTGGACTTGCCGATTACCAGGCAGTCCCGGGTGAGGTACGGGGCCAGCCCGTCCACGACCGCCTCGATATGGCTCAGGTCGGCGCCGCTCCCGCGGGGCAGTTGCGGAGTCCCGACGCAGATGAAGTGGGCGTCGCCGAACTCGGCGGCCTCCTGCAGAGAGGTGCTGAAGCGGAGCTTCCCGGACCTTACCGCCCGGACCAGGATCTTCTCGAGCCCGGGCTCAAAGAAAGGGGCGCGGCCATCCTGGAGCGCGGCTACTTTCCGGGTGTCGGCGTCCACACCCAGGACCTCGTGGCCGAGATCCGCCATGCAGGCCGCGTGCACGGCACCCAGATACCCGGTCCCGATAACGGACATGCGCATGCGGGTCACTCCTTAACCATGCCGCAGCAAAGATCCGGAACTGGCTACGCCTGGCAGCCGTTCAGGCGAAGGCTCGGCAAACGCCGAGCGCCCGCACTCGTCGCTCGCAAGTTCCGGGTGATCCGCCAGCCTATGCTGTCCGGCCAGGTCGTCCTTGAGCACGCAGCCCCCCTCTGTGGCCGCTCGTGCACTGGGAGCGCCACTCTCAGCCCGGCGCCGCTCCAGGCCGAGAGATCCTGGTGCAGAACGAGGCGCCGACACTGGCGCTACGTTCACATTCGTCGCTTAGGTCATCAAACCTGCTCAGCAGCGCAGACGCACGAAGTTTGAGAGAGGTTTACCAGCTAAACTCGGCGAGCCGTGCCCAAGCGGCATAACAGCATGGCTACGCGATGCCAGGTCAGATGGGTTCAGGAGGCGGGATCAGCCGTGCGTTTCGTGTTCAGCCCGCCCACCGAGGACGCGGCCGGCCTGCTGAGCCTGCCGTGGGCGGAGCCGCTGGGGCAGTGGCATGACTCGCGGCTGGTCGAGATCCGGCAGCGCGGCATCTCCCGGCACGTCGTCCGCTTCGTCGCCGACGACGGTGAGCTGTACGCGCTCAAGGCCATCAACGAGAGCCTGGCCCGGCGCGAGTACCGCCTGCTGCGCGAGCTGGCCGAGCTCAACGTGCCCGCGGTGCATGTGGTGGGCATCGTGGTGGACCGCGGGCTGGATCTCGAGGCGATCCTGGTCACCCGGTTCCTGGATTACTCCACCACCTACCGCGCCCTGTTCTCCAGCCCGCGGGGCGGCCAGCCGACGGACCGGCTGCTCGACGCCCTGGTCGAGCTCCTGGTGCGGCTGCATCTGTCTGGCTTCTTCTGGGGTGACTGCTCGCTGTCCAACACGCTGTTCCGCTACGACGCGGGGACGCTCGAGGCGTACCTGGTCGACGCGGAGACGAGCGAGCGCCATCCCTCGCTGACCGTGGGCCAGCGGCGTTACGACGTGGAGCTCGCCGAGGAACGCGTGTACGGCGAGCTCCTCGACCTCCAGGCCGGTGAGCTGCTCAGCCCGGACCTGGACCCGCTGGAGATCGCCGCGGAGCTGCCCCGGCGCTACGAACGTCTCTGGGATGAGCTGACCCGCGAAGAGCTGCTGCGCCCGGACGACCAGCGCTACCGGATCGCGAAGCGGCTGCGCCGGCTCAACGAGCTTGGCTTCGACGCCGACGAGGTGGAGCTGATCAGCACGCCGGACGGGAACCGGCTCCGGCTGCGGACCAGGGTGTCGGAGTCCGGGCATCACGCGCGCCAGCTGTTCCTGCGCACCGGCCTCGTCGTGGAGGAGAACCAGGCCCGCCGGCTGCTCAACGACATCGCCAGCTTCCGTGCCTACCTGGAGCAGAAGCGCGGCCGCCCGGTGCCCGAGATCGTGGCGGCCAGCCAGTGGCTGGGCGATGTGTACGATCCGGTGGTCGCTGCGATCCCCGAAGAACTGCGCGGCCGTCTCCCGCCGGCCGAGATCTTCCACGAGATCCTCGAGCACCGCTGGTACATGTCCGAGGCCGCCGGCTTCGACGTCGGCACGACCTCAGCCGCGCGTTCCTACTTCCAGACGGTGCTGCCGGGGGTACCCGAACTGCTCAGCGAGGGCGGCGCGGCGCCCGGCGGCGCCGGCACGTCATCCTGATGGCCGCGGGCGGCGATCATCGGCAGGCCGACGAGCAGCGCCAGGACCGCGATCACGGCCGCCTCTATCAGCTGGCCGTCCGCCTGGTGCGCGCAGAACTGCTCGAACTGCTGGTCCAGCGCCGGGGACACGGCCTGCCCGGGGCTGCCGCCGGTGTTGACGATGCCCGGGTTAAGCCGGACCTGGATCGCGTTATCGGAGGTATGACCCGGGCCGCACCACCCCGTGACCGCGCCGGTCGGGGCCCGCTGCACGCTGAGCGGGATGAAGAGCAGGGCCAGCGCCGCGGCCAGGCCGCCCACCACGATCGCCACCCCGCACAGGCGCAGGAAATCCCGACCGGACAATGGCATGGCTGCCTCCTGACCGCACGTCACCCACCCGGAGGCCTGACCTCCGTCCCAACTCGGGCCCGGTGGGCCTGCTGTTACCTAGCTTGGCACGGCCGCCGCCGCGAGACGCGTCCCGGGGCGGCCAGACCCTGGGCCGGCCCCGATCCCCGGTGACCCGGACGTACCGCGGGGCGGGTAACGTCCACGGGACAGCGGGCGCCGGTCCTGGGGAGGTAAGCGTGATGACTGATGCGGAGCCCGCGGAGATTCAGGCCGGCGTGGTCAATGTCCTGCTGACCATCGACCCGGTGGCCAGCCACGCCGCGGGCACGTACCTCACCTGGGACGGGGTGGCGTTCGACGAGGGGCAGACCGCGCGGTGCGACGCGGCTACGCCGCACGAGCTGTGGGCGTGGACCATCACCACCGACGAGGCGCCGGGCGCAGCCGCCGGGTCCCGGGCGGACGTGCGCAGGCTGACCACGATCGTGGCCATGGCGGCCGGCCAGGCCCCGGAGGCGTTCAACGAGGCGGTGCTCGCGCATTTTGCCAGCTGCCCGGCGCGCGAGGTGCTGGGCCCGGGGACTGGGGAAACCGGAACGGATGGGGAGTACCGCCCCTACCCGGTCGTCTTCCGCCAGACCGTCCTGCCGCGGATCTTCCGTGAGGCGGTCCTGCCGGGCCTGGCCGGGCAGGCCCGCGACGAGGCGCTGGAGATCCTGGGACGCCTGGAGCCGCCGGCCGCCGCGGCGGCCCCGGACCCCACCGCCTGAGCTCCTCCCGGGCCTGGCCACCCGCCGCGGCGGCCCCGGACCCCACCGCCTGAGCTCCTCCCGGGCCCGGCCACCCGCTACGGCGGCTCCGGCCCCCAGCCTGAGCCGTATCAGCGAGCCGGTCTCCGCCGGAACGCAGCGTCCCGGCCGCCACCCCGGGCGGCCAGATCACCCCCGCGGTCAGCTGGCGCAGCCGCCCGCCGCCTTGGCCGCGGCAACATCCGCGGGCACGCTCCCGTGCCGGTAGAGCCCCAGGTCCCGGGGAGAGAATCCCCAGTGGCCCCCGGCGTAGACCAGGGTCTCGGTCGCGCTCTCCGGCTTCGCGGCCCCGCCCATCAGGGCTACCGTGACCACCGCGGTCTTCCCGGTCACGGCGACGCGGCGGATCCGGTAGGACAACCCGCCGGTCGCGCCCGGGCAGCCCCGGTGCACCGACACCCAGGCCTGCTCGTTGATGGCCTGCCGGGCAGGGGCGCTCAGCATCTGGTAGATGATCGCGAACTGGCCGGCGGTGTAGAGGGTGAGGTAGTCATCGGCGTCGGCCCGCACCGCCGCGGCAGTGCCCGGTTCCACCGGAGCCGAGGCGTGCGCGCCAGGGGACGCACTGCTGGCCGGCGAGGAAGGCCCGCCGGTGTTCCCGGAACCGGCCGTCGAGCAGGCCGCTAAGGCCAGCCCGGCAGCAGCCGCGGCCAGGACCGTACTCATCGCCTGAAATCGCATTCGTGCGCTTCCTCTCGGGGTGACGCATAACAGACGCCTGCCAGACCCCGTCGGTGCACGCCCGCCCAGGCCGGGCCGGGCAGATGACCGTGCCGGGCGGCCAGTCGGTCGGGCACGCTGACGAGGTCTCCCCCGGGGCGGGCCGGGGCCAGATTATGACACCGGGGGGCCCGCCGGGGCCGGGGGACCCGGGACGGACTGGGGCAGCCGGTGCCGGCCGGCTGCAGAGCGGCAGGCCACGCCTCCCGGGGAGGGCAGGACACCCCGCGGGCCACGCCCGCCGCGAAGGCCACCCCGGGCAGGCCACCCCGGCGCGCAGGACACCCCCGGCGCGGACCACCCCGGCGCGGACCACCCCGGCGCGGACCACACCGCCGCGCAGGCCACCCCGCCGCGCAGGCCACCCCGGCGCGGACCACACCGCTGCGCAGGCCACCCCACCCCCCGTGGACCACCCACGGCGGCCCGTCACCGGCACCCGGGGCTGTGGCGTGGCTCACGTCAAATTTATGCATTAGTTGTTCAAAGAGGATAGGGACCGGGCCTGGAGGTGAACCAGAGTGACTGGTACTTCAGCCGCCGGCATCATCGTCATCATGGCCGTGGTCCTGGCGGGCGCCTTGGCGATGATCCTCTGGATCTTCGTCGCGGGGAGCCGCGGGTCGTTCAAGCGCCGCCGGGTCGAGCACCGGTCGGGAGATGTCCGCGCGGGAGACGTCCGCGGCGGCATTCACGTGGGGGATCCGGGCAGCGTGATGCCGCGCCGGGACGCGCCCGCGAACTCGGTCGATCCGGATGCCACTGGGCCGGACAGACCGTTAGGGACACTGCTGCCGGCCCGGGCGTGAAGGCTGGGCGGAGGCGGGCGCCTGGCCCTTCCCGACGCGGCCTCCAGGCCGCCCGTCGTGGCCGGCGCAGCGGTTACCCGGCTCGGCGCGGCCGTGCGCGCTAGCCATACTGGACTCATTGTGGAGGGGAACGGGCAGGAGCCGGGCGGGCGGAGCGGATCAGTCGGTCCGCAGCCGTCCCGGGGCGACAAGCGCTTCTACTTCGTGCTCATGTCGGTCTGCATCGGCTTGTTCGTCATCTCCTGGGCGGTCGTGGACCGCTATTCAGTCCTCGCGGCGATCATCCTCTCGGCCGTGGCCCTGGCCATCCCGCCGTTCGCCGCGATCATCGCTAACGCGGCCAGCGCCACCGACCGCCGCCGCCAGTGACCGTCAGCGGCTGGCGGCCGCGTTCCGGTAGCGAAGGTGAACCACGCCGCTGCCGAAGCGGCGCTCGGCCATCAGCTCGAGCCGGAGACGGACGCCGGCGGGCAGCGCCGGTTTGCCGCTGCCCAGCACGATGGGCGAGATGACCAGGTGATACTCGTCGACCAGTCCGGCCGTGATGGCATGGCCAGCAAGCTCGGGACCGCCCACGGTGATGTCCCGGCCGGCCTGTGCTTTCATCCTCCGGACCGCCTCTGGGTCGAAGCGCCGTTCGATCCTGGTCCGGGCGGTAGAGGCATGGTCCAGGGTCCGGGAGTACACGACCTTGTCGGCGGCCTGCCAGATCCGGGCGAAGTCGAGCATGAGGGGCGCCTGACCCGGACGGTTGTCTGCGGTCTCCCAGCCCGCCATCTCCTCGTACAGCCGGCGCCCGTAGAGGTAAGTGCCGACCGGCCGCTCGAAGTCGTTGACGAAGGCGAACACCTCATCGTCCGGCATGGCCCAGTCGTAGTGGCCCTTGTCGTCTTCGATGTAGCCGTCCAGCGATGTGATCGCCATATAGATCAGCCTCGCCACCGTCGGTCTCCCCTCCTCATCGGTCGTCCCCGGAGATCATATTCCTATACGGGAATGCGTCAAGGCGGGCTGTGGCGCCCATGCGGGACGGTGCCCAGGAGGCGAGAAGCAATCTCGCGCAAGGCCTGGTCGAACGGGTTACGCCCCGGCTCCTTCGCGGGACCCTCCCACGGGGGTCCGACACGGCATTGCGGCCGCGGCGCCGCCCAGCCCGTTCGTGATCATGGGTTTGGTGTTGCCAGGGCAACACCAAACCCATGATCACGAACGGGAGGCGAGCACGCGTGGGGCTTGTGAGGCTGGAGGGGACAGTGGGGTGGAGGTCGGGCGGCGCCGGAGGGTTCCCGCCCACTGTGCCACGGCCATTTGCTCCGCTTCCCGCCTACCGCGCTAGGGCAGCAGCCCCCTGGCGGAGATGCACCAGGGGGCTGCTGCTCAGCGAGCGGAGGCTCGGGGATTTGAACCCCGGATGGGCGGTAAACCCAAACCGCATTAGCAGTGCGGCGCCATAGACCGGACTAGGCGAAGCCTCCCGACGACCAAGCGGTCCGCATCAGCGTACCGGGATGCCGCCAGACGCGCCAAAGCAGTTGGCGCACTGCCATGGAAACAGCGAGGATCAGGCCGGCCCGATCGCCCTGTGCCAGGCACCGGGACGGCGCCGGACCAGGCTAGGGCACGTCGGTCACGTTGTAGTCGCCCGCCGCGTACGCCTCCCTGATCCGGGTCTTCGAGAACTTCCCGACGCTGGTCTTCGGTACCTCCTCGATGAACGACCAGTGTTCGGGGAGCTGCCAGCGGGGCAGCCGGTCGCCCAGGTAGGCCTTGAGCTCCTTGGGCGTGACGGTGGCGCCCTGCTTGATCACCACGGTGGCCAGCGGGCGCTCCCCCCACTTCTCGTCGGGCACTCCGATGACGGCCGCCTCGGCCACCTCGGGGTGGCCCATCAGCAAGTTCTCCAGTTCCATGGAGGAGATCCACTCGCCGCCGGACTTGATCACGTCCTTGGCCCGGTCGGTGAGGGTCACGTACCCGAGCCGGTCGATGGTCCCGACGTCGCCGGTGCGCAGCCAGCCGTCGTCGAACTTCGCGGGGTCGTCGTCCTTGTAGTACGACCCGGTGATCCAGGGGCCGCGGACCTGGACCTCGCCGACCGAGACACCGTCGTTCGGCAGCACCGCGCCGTCGTCCCCGACCAGGCGCCCCTCCACGGTGCAGAACAGCCGGCCCGCGGTGTCCCGGTAATGCCAGGCCTCCTCCCCGCTCATCCCTTCCGGCGGCCGGGCCAGGCTGCCCAGCGGCGAGGTCTCGGTCATCCCCCAGGCCTGGAGGATGAACACGCCGAGTTCCTTCTGGAAGGCCTCCATCAGCGCGTGCGGGACCGCAGCGCCCCCGCAGGGGACCAGGCGCAGCGAGGACACGTCGCCGCCGTGGGCCCGGACATGCTGGAGCACCCCGCTCCAGATGGTCGGAACCGCCCCGGCGATCGTCGGCCGCTCGGCCTCGATCAGCCGGACCAGCGGCTCCGGCTGCAGGAACCGGTCGGGCATGATCAGGTCGGCGCCGCTCAGCACCGCCGCGTAGGCCAGCCCCCAGGCGTTCGCGTGGAACATCGGCACCACCGGCATGACCCGGTCGGTGTCGTTCAAGGCGAACGCGTTGCCCAGGCAGGCGCCCATCGCGTGCAGGTAGCTGGACCGGTGGCTGTAGACGACGCCCTTCGGCTGGCCGGTGGTGCCGCTGGTGTAGCACATCGCGGCGGCGGTCCGCTCGTCCAGATCGGGCCAGCTGAATGTGGCCGGCTGGGCGGCCAGCAGTTCCTCGTAGTAGTGCACCCCGTGACCGTGCCCGGCCAGCGCCCCGGCATCCGCGGACCCCTCGCCGGAGGGCGGCCCGGTCAGCACGATGTGCCGGACCGTCTCCAGGCTGGGCAGGATCGCGGCCAGCAGCGGCACGAGGGTGGGCTCGGTGATGATCACATCGTCGCCGGCGTGGTTGGCGATGTAGCTGAGCTGCTTGTGATCGAGCCGGAGATTCAGCGTGTGCAGCACCGCCCCCATGGAGGGGACGGCGAGGTAGGCCTCCAGGTGCTCGGCGTTGTTCCACAACAGGGTGGCGACCCGCTGATCCCCGTCCACGCCCAGCTCCCGCAGGGCACCGGCGAGTTGCGCGGCCCGGGCACCGGTCTGGGCGTAGGACTGGCGGCGGACGCCGTCCGTCGTGCACGTGACGACCTCGCTGTCCCCGAAGACCGTCGTGCCGTAGCGCATCAGCCCGGTCACGGTCAGGGGCACGTCCATCATCGTGCTGAGCACGGGCCACCTCCTAGTGATTCACCGCCGGACGCCTGCACCGGTCCCGCGTCGTTCTCGTCGGATCGTGTCATGCCTTGCGGCGAGACGTCACCCTCCCGGCGCGGGGAATCCGTCACCCTTCCAGCAGCTCGGCGTCGATCCGCAGCTTGGCCACCGCCCGGGACACGGTGCTCTTGACCGTGCCCAGGCTGACCCCGAGGACGTTCGCGATTTCCGCCTCGCTCATGTCCTCGTAATAGCGCAGCACCACGGCCGCCCGCATCCGCTGCGGCAGCCGCTCGATCGCCCGGCGCAGCGCGTCTTGCACCTCGCTGTCACCGGCGTGATCGATGACCGGCTGATCGGGGATCTCGTCTGTCGGGTACTCCTCGACCCGGCGCCGCCGCCACCAGGAGATGTGCGTGTTGACCATGGCCCGCCGCACGTACCCGTCCACGGCGGCGCGGTCCTCGATCCGGTCCCACGCCTGGTAGGTCTTGGCCAGCGCCGCCTGGACGAGATCCTCGGCATCAGCCCGGTTGCGGGTCAGCAGGTAGGCCATGCGCAGCAGCGACCCGCTCCGGGACGTGACGTATTCGTGGAAGGCCGGGTCGCGCGCAGCCGGTGGTCCGGGCTGCGGCCCGGGCTGCGGTTCGCGCGGCGGCCCGGGCTGCGGTTCGCGCGCCGCGACCGCGCGGTTAACCTGCGCGCCCGCGCCAACGCCCCGCGCGGAATCGCCCTGACCCTGAGTCCCGGCGTGCCTGCTGCGCGGTGTGGCCCCGTTCCCCCGCGCACCGGCCACGACGTGATCGCCCCCGACGCTCACACCCCAACCGTACCCAGCTAACACGCTGACCTCACAGTTCAGCCGTGTGCCGGCGAGGCGGTGCTTCGCGGTCAACGTGCGGGAACCGCTTGACGCGCGCCTCTCCCGCCCCCATCGTCATGACCTGGGATGTTTGCCTTGGGGAGGGTCGATGGTTGCCCAACGCGGTGACTTAGAGTGTTGTGTCCGTTGCGCAGAAACAACTGCCGCGGGACACCTGGCGCGACGGTATCTGCTCAAGGCAGCGGTCCACCCGCCGGCCGCCGGATCCCCCGCGGAGCCCGGGTCGGCTGCCGCGCAGACCCCCGACCCAGGGTTGCTCAGCGGCGGTCCCCGCCCCGCGGACCCGGCCGTGTTCACCGGGACGGTGCTGGATATCAGCCCGCAGATCATCATTCTGTACTGCCCCGACGGGGAGCGGCGGATCGCGCTGCGGCCCGGGGCCAGCGTGTGGCGTGGCCGCCCGGCCAAACCGACCGCCCTGGAGGGCGGGGACATGGTGGTAGTCCGGACGCTCCCGGGACAGGCCAGCGTCGCCGACCGGATCTGGGCCAATGCGGGCCGGGTAACCGGGGTGATCATGGAGCGGGACCGGGAGAGCATGCTCATCGATGAGGGCCGGACCGCCCCGCGCCAGGCCGTGCTGATCCCCCCGCACGTCATAGGCCGACTCCAGGTCCGGTTCCCGCGGCTGGAGCCGGGCTACCTGGTCGACGTCATCGGGCTGCGCGGGCGCGGCTTCCTCGAGGCGCTGGTCCCCGCCACGTCCCAGCCCGCCTACCGGGTCGGCGAGGCGCCCGCCAGGGCGCCGGTGCGTGGCCATCCCCCGGCTCGCATCGCGGGGTCGGCCGTCTGGCACGAGCCCGCCGGCCCCGCGGATGAGGAAGGCGCCCGGTATCCCGCCATCGACCCGGAGACAGCCTGCCGGGAACAGCCGCTCGCCGGGTCCGCCTGCCCGCGGCTGCCGTACCTGTCGGTCGGCAGCCTGCTGAGGGTCCGCAACGAGTGCACGGGCGCGGCGCGGGTGCTCCGCGTGTCCGGCTGCGCGGCGACCGCACCGCTCTTCTGCGACCGGTGCGTGACCTGCGGCACTTCGCCCCGGGGGCGGATCGCGGATCTGCCTATGGCCAGCTTCGTGGCCATGGGTGGCGACCTGGAACGCGGCTGCTTCAACGCCACGGCCTCCCTCGGGACCCTCTCACCACAGATGCCGTCATCAGCGGCAGGACAGCCATGACCACCCCGGACCTGCCCGCCACCCTCCTGGCTGACCTGCGCGACATCCAGCCGCCCTTACTTGCGGGCATACTCATCGGCGCGTGCCTGGCCAAGGTGGGCCCGGCGGTGCACAGTATCGGCTGGCGAGGCGGGGCGCGCCGGCAGCGTGTTCCCTCCGAGGCAACGATCGCGGGAAGCACG
Organism: uncultured Actinomycetes bacterium; assembly: GCA_963782185.1. Classification (GTDB taxonomy): domain Bacteria; phylum Actinomycetota; class Actinomycetes; order Streptosporangiales; family Streptosporangiaceae; genus RYN-230. The sequence goes on along the minus strand of CAWAJB010000025.1, from coordinate 133,573 downwards.
GGGGGGCGTCCGCCCGGGGCGGCACCAGATGCCGGCCTGGGTCCCGCCCAGCTGTTCCCGCTCCGGTTGCGCCGCCCGCTGACCATGCTCCTATGCACGTTCGAGATGTGCCTGGCACTGGCGCTGCTGGTCACGGTGCTGCCGGTGGGAACCCGCGCCGGGACGGCACTGTTCGCGCCCCGGGCGGCGACCGGGGCCCGGATCGCCGCCGCCGCATTCTTCCTGGTGGCCGCGGCCGCACTGGCCGAATTGCGGGGACGGCGCCCCGACCTGGGCTGTGGCTGCTTCGGCGATCTCAGCGGCCGGCCGGCCGGCCGCCGGCCGATCGCCCGCGCCGTGCTGCTCACCGGCGCCGCACTGATCTCCGTCGAGAGCCCGGCGCTGTACCTTCCCCCGCGGGGTCACGGGGCACTGCTGTTCCTCGGGATCGTCTGCGCCGAGCTGGCGCTGATCGCCGCCTTGTCACCTGAGGTCGGCGACACGCTGGTCCGGCTGGGCTACACCGACCCGTGCGAGCTGCGCCAGGTGCCTGCCGAGCGCACCCTCGCGGCGCTGCACCGCAGCCGGACGTGGCGCAGGCACGCCAGGACCATCACCGCCGAGATGCCCACCGACATGTGGCGCGAGCTGTGCTGGCGGTACGTCGTCTTCCCGTGCCGCCCGGACGGGGAGAACGCGGAAGTGGTGTTCGCGGTGCAGTTGAAGCGGCACCGCCCGCTGGTCCTGGCCGCCATTGTGTCCTCGAACGACATTGAGTCCCTGAACGACATTGAGTCCCTGAACGACATTGAGTCCCTGAAGGCCGGCGGGGCCCCGGACGCAACGGGCCCCGTGCCCGCGCAGGACCAGGGGCGGCACGGGGCTATGCAGTTATCTAGGCACATCTAACCGCCAGCCTAGAAAGCTCGATATTCGGCCAGAGGGGCCATAGATTCCCGGCAGCCGGGCTTCACGCGGGCCGGGCTTCACGCGGGCCGGGCTTCACGCGGGCCGGGCTTCACGCGGGCCGGGCTTCACGCGGGCCGGGCTTCACGCGGGCCGGGCTTCACGCGGGCTGGGCGCGCAGGAACCGGCCGAAGTGCGGCACGGTGAACGCGATCAGGCCACGCTCGGAGCTGTAGATCAGCCCCTTCTTGATCAGCCCGTCGCGGGCCGGCGACACGCTGGACGGCTTGACGCCCAGTTCCTCAGCCACCTGAGCGGTCGGCACGGGATCGTCACCGAGCTGGGCCATCATCCGCATGTACTTGCGCTCCGCCGGGGTGGCCCGCTCATACCGGCTGCCGAAGAAGCCGACGGCCAGCTCGCCCTCGGCCTGCGGGCCGGCCACCGCGACGTCCTGCGCGGTGACCGGGCTGGCCGTGGCCACATCCCAGGTCACCTTGCCGTAGGCCTGCACGAAGTAGGGGTAGCCGTCCGCCGCCTCGTACAGCGCGTCCAGCGCATCCTGCTCGAAATCGGCACCCTCCCGCTGGGCCGGCGCCAGCAGCGCCTGGTCAGCGGCGGCGCGGTCCAGCCGGTCTATGGACACATACCGGAACAGGCGTTCGGAGTAGCTCTTGCTCGCGGACAGGACCGCGGGGAGGTGCGGAAGGCCCGCACCGACCACGATCAGCGGGCCGCCGGTCTGGGACAGCTCGTGGGTAGCGGCGCACAGCGCGGAGATGTCGGGCGCGGGCACGTCCTGCATCTCGTCGATGAACAGGGCGATACCGACGCTAAGGTCACCGGCCACCGAGGCGGCGTCGGTGAACAGCTCCATCAGGTCGATCTCCAGGTCGCCGGAGTCCGCCCGGCCGCGCACCGCGGGCACGTCGATACCCAGGTGTGGCGTGAAGCTGCCCTTGGGCGCCTTGGGATCCCGGGCCGCGAACGCCTTGAGCACCCCGAGGAACTCCTCGATGCGGTCCGGGGCCCGGTGCCGAGGGGCAAGCTCGCGGACGGCCATGTGCAGGGCGCCCGCGACCGGCCTGCGGATGGACTGGTCCGGCCGCGCCTCGATCTTGCCGGTGCCCCAGAGCCGCTGCAGGGCCATCGAGCGGAACGAGTTGAGCAGCACAGTTTTGCCCACCCCGCGCAGGCCCGTGAGTACCATGCTGCGTTCTGGCCGGCCGCGGGCGATCCGCTCCAGGACGACCTCGAACTGGCTGAGTTCCCGGTCCCGGCCAGCCAGCTCGGGCGGCCGCTGGCCTGCGCCCGGCGCATAGGGATTGCGTACGGGGTCCACGAGCTAGCAGCCTATGCCTGCCTCTAGCCCGAGCCCTAGATTCATGTAGAAAGCACTGCCGGCGTGTCGCCCAACCGCCGCGACCCGGCATCCTGGCCGTGGTGGCGATCGTGAGGTTCGTGCTGTGGGTCCGCCGGCGGTCGGGGCGGACGCCGCCCCCGTGACGTTGATGGAGCCGAAAAGAGCCGGGACGCGGCGCCTCTCCCCTGGCACCGCGCCCCGGCCGCTCATCCGTGCCGACTGAGCCGAACAGACCGTTAGTGGAGCAGGCGAAGTGTGTTCACCGCGTCGTCCACGTAGTAGAGACCGGAGGCGTACGGCGCGACAGCCAGGCCGAACAGCGCACCGGCCCCCTTCGGGCTCCCGGACTTGTCGAGGAACCGCTTGGCGATCTGGACGCCGGCCGGCGTGGTCTCGACCAGCCTGCCGTCACCGCCGTTGACGGTGAGGACATTCCCGCCCGGCGCCACGGTGAGCCCGAGCGGCGTGTTCAGTGCGCCGCCGGAGGTGACCACGAACCCAGTCCCGGCGCTGCTGTGCCGGAACGGGGCGTTCGGGATCGCGGTGACCCGGTTACCCAGGCTGTCCGCGACGTAGAGGGTGCCGCGCCGGTTCAGGCCCACCCCTGTCGGCCCGATGACCAGGGCGTCGGGGTCGGTCCGCTCCATGAATCCGGAACCGATCGTCCTGGAGCCCAGCAACTGCGGGGCGTGCTGGTGATGCAGGCCCAGGGTGAGCCGGAGCACGGTGCTGGGCCAGCCGGCCGGTCACGCGTCCTGGCTACCGGCCCGGCCGGCGCCCGGGCTGGTTCAGCCGGGCGAGGTAGGCGTTGTAAGCGGCCAGGTGCTCGTCGTCGTCGATGGTGCCGCGTGCTCCCGCGACGGCTGGCTCGGGTGCGGCCCCGGCAGGCTCCGCGGCAGGCACACCCGGCGCGGCAGGCACGCCCGGCGCGGCAGGCACGGAGCCGGGGCCGGCCGAGCGGGGGGCCGGGGCGACGAGGGTCTCGAAACTGGCCGTGCGCACGGTTTCCAGCCAGCCCTGGCTGAGTGTGCCGACCCGGTCGGCGTGAGCCCACATCAGGAAGACCAGCATCATGAAGCCGAGCATGATGGCGTCGCCGCCGATCCACATGACCGCGCCGCCCGCGTGCAGGTCGGCCACGGGGGTGAGCGACCCGGGGGGCCGCATGGCGGTGGTCATCCCCTTCTCCGGGGTGTTCTCCGTGCCCAGCACCAGCCCGGTGAACGTGTCCACCGGCATGGCCACGACCAGGATCACGAACCGGATCGGGTACGACAGCCGCCAGCGGATCGGCTCGCTGCCCAGGATCGGCAGGAAGAACAGGTAGCCGACCACCAGGTACAGCGCGTGCTCGGCGTTGTGCAGCGCGGGGTTCGTCATGACCAGGCTCATCAGGCCGGTCAGGTGCGTGCCCGCGATGGTCGCCGTGTACAGGATCAGGACGACCGGCGGACAGGTGAGGAAGGTGGCCACCCGGGACCGAACCACCCGCTTCGCCCAGGTGTGCAGCGGGTTCCGGCTGGCGTGCAGGAGCAGCGTGACCGGTTGGCCCAGCACCAGCAGTGGCGGCGCGATCATGATCAGCATCAGGTGCTGGATCATGTGATCCCAGAACAGGACGTCGTCGTATGCCCCGACGCCGCTCTCGGTGGCCAGCACGACGACCACGAGTCCGCCCAGGAACAGGCTCGTACGCCACCAGGGCCAGGGCCGGGCGGGATGACGGCGCCCGACCCGCCACGCCCCCCACAGGTACAGGGCAGCGAGGACGGCGACGATGGCCGTCACGACAGGCGCGAACTCCCAGCGTTCCAGGACCGCCTGCCAGCCAAACGGGGGCAGCATGGAACCTCCTCTTGCTGGGTCGAGCCTACTCACTACCGCGTGTAGGCGAAGACCCGGCCCCTTGCGCTCAGGCGGGTCCGCCGATCAGGCTGGCTGCTTCCAGAGAGTGACGGCCCTGACGCCGCCAGGAGACGGCCGGGGGATGCGATGGGACCGCAGGAACATGCGACAGACCAGGGCAGATGGCGTTGAGCACTGATCCAGGCGCCCTCCGGGTACCGGGGCCGCCGGGACTGCGTCTGCACCGCTGGAACGACCGGACCGTGCTCGGGGTGGCCGTCGCCGCCTTCGCGTCGGGCTTCGGGCAGTTCGGCGTCGTGGCCGCGCTCGGTGACGTGGCGCGGGGATTCGGCCAGATCAGCCACGGTTCGACCCTCTCCGACCAGGCCGGGCTGTCGGGCACCAGCCTGGGAATCGGGCTGGCCATCATGCGCCTCGCGTCGCTGGGCGCGCTTCCCATCACCGGCCTGGCCGACGACTTCGGCCGCCGGAAGATGCTGCTCATCACGGTCGGCACCGGTCTGGCCTTGACGGTCGTCGCGGCGGCCAGCCCCACCTACTGGTGGTTCGTGGCCATCTTCGCCTGCGGGCGACCGCTGCTGAGCGCCTCCAACGGGCTGGCCCAGGTCACGGCGGCCGAGCAGACCGGGTCGGCGGACCGGGCCAAGGCCCTGGCGCTCATCGCCGCCGGCTACGGCACCGGCGCGGGGGTCATCGCCATCGTGCACAGCCTCGCGGCGCATGCGATCGGGTTCCGTGGCGTGTTCATCCTGGCGCTCGTGCCCCTGGCCCTGCTGCCGCTCGTGGGCCGCTGGGTCCAGGAGCCTGACCGGTTCACCGTGGCCACAGCCGAATCCGGGCATCCCATCCCCGTACTCGACGCCGTGGCCCGGCCGTTCCGGCGCCGCCTGCTGGTGATCGTGGTGCTGTCCTTCGCCATCTCGGTGATCACCGGGCCGGCCAACAGTTTCGTGTTCCTGTTCGCGCAGAACGTTCTCCACCAGCGGGGCATCGTGACGGCGGTCATGGTGGTGGGGGCAGGCGTGGCCGGGCTGGCCGGGCTCCTGGTCGGACGGTGGCTGGCGGACCGGGTCGGCCGGCGCCTGACCGGGGCGCTGGCCATGGTGGCCGTGGCCCTGCTCGCCTGCCTGGCCTACACCGGGTTCGCCCCCGCCCTGCTGGCCGGCTACATCCTCGGGGTGTTCGCCGCCTCGGTCTTCGCCCCGGCGGCCGGGGCGCTGGTCAACGAGTTGTTCCCCACCTCCGTCCGCGCCTCGGTGGTGGGCTGGGCAACGGCGGCGGGCGTGCTGGGAGCCGTGGCCGGCCTGGTCATCTTCGGCGCGGTGGCGGGGCCGGCCACCAGTTCGGGCTGGCGGCGGTGGTCACCTTCCTGCCTGCGGCGCTGTTCATGGTGCTGTTCTGGCTGCTCCCCGAGACCCGCGGGCGAGAGCCGGAGGATCTCTGGCCGGAGCCGTGACGGCTTTCCCCCGGCCCCCGGCTTTCCCCGGCCCCCGGGGGCGCAGCCCGGCCTGGGCCGGGTTGCGCCGCCGGCCTGGGCCGGGTTGCGCCGCCGGCCTGGACCGGGTTGCGCCGCCGGCCTGGACCGGGTTGCGCCGCCGGCCTGGACCGGGGATGGCGCGATGGTTGCGTGACCCCAACAGTCACGGCGCTATCGTTGTCCGCGGAGGGTTCGCCTAGTGGCCGATGGCGGCGGTCTTGAAAACCGCTATGGGGCGCGAGTCTCATCGTGGGTTCGAATCCCACACCCTCCGCTCCGACCAGCCGAAATGCCGGGCCGAAGCCGGACTCCGAGCTGTGCGGGACCGGGAGGGGACTACCCGGCCGCCGTTACCGGGACCGGCCGCCGCTACCGCTACCGCTACCGGGACCGGGACCGGGACCGGGACCGGGAGAGAGCTACCCGGCCGCCGCCGGGGCGGGGGAACGCCCGCCCACTCCGGCATCCCCGATGGTGGCGGGGAGGATCGGAGACGGCTTGAATCCTTTGACCATGAGGTAGATGCCGAGCGACAACTCCCAGGCGAATTCCGGGGCCGTCGCGATGATCTGCGGTGCGGAGCCTGCCTTGAAGACGCCGAGCAGCACGGCGGTCCCCGAGATGATGATCAGCGGGCCTCCGATCAGCCCCAGCATTGCCATGCCCCGCGGCACGAGGCGGGACCGGTACATCAGGTAGCCCAGTATCAGCCCGTTCCCGACGCCGACGACCCAGCCCGGCCCGAGCAGGAACGTCCAGTCGTGGATAGCGAGGAGCGACCTGCCGACCGGGACGAGCGAGCCCGCGCCGCCTGTGCCTCCGATGTCCTGCCGCAAGGTCACGATCGCAAGGAGGCTGACGATACCGATGGCGATGAAGGTGCTTTCAATGATGCGGGCGGTGACGTAGCCGAGGGCGAGACCCTCGTTCTGCCGCTTGAGGATCGGAAACAGGACGACGGCCGTGCCGATGTTGGCCACGATGAGGATCATTTCGAGAAGTGCCCCGAAGGCGATGCGGTGGTCAGCGCCCGCGCCGACGATGTAGCCGGGGTGGTTCAGCAGCGGGCTGTAGAAAACAAGCACCGCGGGGATCGACGTGATGAAAGTGATCACGAAGAGCGCGCCTGCAACAAACGCAGTCCTTCTCGTTGAGTCCATCTGGAATCCTTTCGTCGATGCGACCCCAGGCGGCGGCTGGCCGCCGCCGACGGCTGATCCCCGGTGCCTGCCGACGACGCTACACTTGCTGTAAGAAACTAGCAATTAAATTCCGGAAATAGACGTTAGGCTATATCACATGAGGAGCTGGGGTTTCCTGACCAACCACGCCCAGGTGATGCTGTGTATTGCCCGCGACCCGGGCGTCCGCCTGCGCGACATAGCGGTCAACGTGAGCATCACCGAGCGCAGCGCCCACGGCATCATCGGCGACCTGATCGAGGGCGGCTACGTCGTCAAGCAGAAGGACGGGCGCCGCAACCGTTACCAGATCCAGGCGCACCAGCCCCTGCCCGAGGCCAATAGCCGCGAACGCACGGTCGGCGAAATCCTGGCCCTCCTGACGGACGAAGACGCCCCCGGCACCGAACTGCCCCGGCAAGGTGGGCCGACCGAGCGTGAAACTGAGTAGCAGGCCATCACTCTGGCGCGGGCTCGCCCATCCTCCCTGGCCCGCCGGATCTACCCTCGGCGCCGGCCGCGTGCGGCAGGCACGGCCGGGCTGGTGCCGGGATCTGCCGGTTCCGGTGTGTCGGCATCACCCATCGCGGTCAGCAGGGTGAGGAGCGGGCCGACTCGCAGTCCTCTCTGTGCACTGTGCCGGAACTGGCTATCCGGGTTCACGGTGTAGTGGGTGCGCCGCCCCGTCCGGGTCCGGATGAGGTAGCCCGCAGCTTCCAGGTCAGCCACGATGGCCTGCACGGTGCGTTCGGTGAGGCCGACGACGGAGCTGATGTCGCGGATCCGGGCTTCGGGATTGCCCGCGACCTCCACGAGCACGCGCCCGTGCCCAGTCAGCAGCGTCCAGCTGCCGCCGCTCTCGTCAGGAAGCATGCTCGTGAGTATAACCTCGCGAGAGAACTCTCACGAGAAGAAACGCACGATATTTTTCTCATGTTCATATTGACAGGTCTCCCTCGGGGGCCGATCCTGGCAGTGCCACTGACCGGGCCACTCCTGACGGGAGAGGGCGATGATCGGGACCCCTGACGGGAAGCCTCTTGCCCCGGCGCCAGAGATCGGGGCCGCCGCAACTCAGCCAGCGAGGGCGCAGCCTTCGATGCCCCAGCATCGCCCGCGGCTGCTGGTCTGGCTGCCCGGCGAGATGGATATCACCAAGTACGGCCAGGTCCCTGGCACGCTCGTCCTGGATGGCGACATCGACGAGGAAACCTATCCCGCGCTGATGGAGGCGCTGAGCAGCATTCCCCGAGACAACCCCCGTCTCCATGTCGACCTGTCCGCCGTGACATTCTGTGACCTGGCCGGGCTGCGGGCCATCGTCCGACTGGCTGGCCCCGCCACGCAGGTAATACTGCATGAAGTCCCCAAATCACTGCGCATCGTGATGACGATCCTCGGCTGGGACCAGGAACCTGGGCTCGTGATCAGCAAGTTTCAGCACGACTGGCCTGGCGGGGATTCGTCTGGCCCGGCCTCCCCGGCCGCGTGGCCTGCCCATCTGCCCTAGGCCAGCGGGACTCGCCGCCTGGCCCGGGAGGTTCAGCCAGCACCGGCGCCTGTGTCAGGCTGGGCGGATGCAGTGGCAGCCGGATACAGCATTTCTGCGGGGCCTGGACTTCTTCAGCGAAGCGGTGAGCGGACTGGGCGAGGCCGACTGGCAGCGGGCTTCCCCGTGCCAGGGGTGGCGGGCACTCGATGTCCTCGGCCACGTCGGCCAGGCCACGCGATTCGGGACGCTGCTCCTCCAGGGGGTGCAGCCTGACTGGTCGCCGGTCGAACCGCCCGGCGACGCGGTGGAAGGAAGCCCCGGCCCGTGGTGGCAGGGCCTCGCGGACCAGGCCCGTGACGCCGTGACCGGCGTGGACATAACCGAGGTCGTTGACTCGCCGAGGGGCAGGCGCAGCATCGGTGAGGGGCTGAGCTTCCCCGCCCTGGACCTGTTCGTTCACGGCTGGGACGTCGGCAAGAGCGCGGGCCTGGACATGGTGCTGCCCGGCGAGGCGGTCGAGTTCGCCCGCAGCGTCCTCGAACCTCTCCCCGCCGCGCAGGTACGCAATCCCCGGGTCTTCGCGGCCGAGAAGTCCGTTCCCGGTGCTTCTGACTCACGGGCTCTCATCGCCTGGACGGGCCGGGACCCCGACTGGCAGCCGCCCGACTGACGCTAGCTATTCAGCTAGGCGGGCGGCCAGCCCGGGACAGCCTGCTTCGGGCGGCGGATCGCCGTCCGGGAGGGCGTCCTCCAGCCCGTCGAACACGGCGAGCAGTCGGTCCAGCCCCGCAGTGGCCAGGGCGCCGCGGACCGACGGGCTTCCGGCGGCGACCCGCAGTTCCCCGCCGCCGGCGTCGGTGTACCTCAGCGCCATGATCAGGGCGCCCATCGCGTGCCAGTCACAATCCCCCTGGGCGGTCAGATCCGCCACAATGATGGCGTGGTTCCAGGTGACGGACGCAAGCGCCTCCCAGAAATACTGGGCGTTCCAGGCGCTGACCTGAACCAGCGGGGTCACGACCGCCAGGCCACCGTCCGACCTGACCAGGACGATGTGCTCGTATGCGCTGTCGGTCAACATCTCGTGCTTTCCGCCGGGCAAGCTCGGCATGCCGTTGCCGATGGCGCCGAGTGCGCGCACGCGGGCAGCGAGGAAAGGCGGCTGTTTCGTCAACCGCGCAGGAACCTAACACCCGGCCCGGGTCACCGACAAGGCCGCGCCCGGCCCGGCAAAACCTGAAAATCTCCGCAACGATCTTTTCGCCCCCGGTCACGCGCGCCCGCGCAAGCCTCGGTTTCCGGGACCGGCCAGCCGCCGGCGGCCGACCCCCGACGGCCCGGCCGGCTTCCCGGTGAGCGCGCCGAAGGGTATGGCCGGCCCTACGGGGCGGGAGCCAGGCGGCCTCTTTCAGTAAACGGCCGTTGGGCCGCCGGATCAACGCCGGGTCGTAGAGGTACCAGCCTTCCCGGCCGCCCACGGCGGGGCTGGCGTACCAGCGGAGCCCGACGCACCAGCGGCCGTGCCGGTCCTTGCGCTGACCCGTGACCTGCGCCCAGGCCCATGTGCCATCCTGGAGCAGGACCTCGGCCTCAGTGTCCTCCGGGATGGTGGAGCCGGGCACGGCGTCGGCGGGCATCGCCCGCTCCAGCGCCGGCTCGCGGGCGGGGTCCGAGGCGACCATCTGGCCAGGATGCGCCCCGGCTCGTAGACTCCAGTAGCTGTTTGGAGTTTTCTTTCGGAAATGTTTTCGGATGGACCCGGCTCGCCGAGCCGGGCATCCCGGTCGATGCCGCCTGAGTGTTCAGTCTGTTTACCGCCGGAAGGTGCAGAGTGAGCTCCCATGGGTAGTGGCTCGGCCTGGGCGCAGCGTGGCGGCCCAACTACCTGAGGGGGAGCCATTGCGCGGCCAGCACCACGCCGGAACGAAGAACACCAGTGGGCGTACCGGGGCGATCGCCGGATCGATCGTGATCGGGCTGCTGATCCTGCTTGCGGTGGTGATCATCCTGGCCGTGGGCTGAGGCCCGGGCGCGGCCCACGGGGGTCCGCGGTCCGGGCTGGTCCGCGGCCCCGGGGCTGTCCGCGGTCCGGGCTGGTCCGCGGCCCCGGCCGGCCCGGTGGTCAGGCCTGCTCGGTGGGCCGGATCAGCACCTCGTTGACCGCGACATGCCGCGGCCGGGTCACGATGTAGGCGATCATGTCCGCGATGTCCTCGGCTCCCATCGGCTGCATCCCGGTGACCTGGGCGCGCATGGCGCCGAGCACCTCTGGCCGGTTATGGCCGGCCAGCTCGGTCGCGGTCGCGCCCGGCTCGACCAGCGAGACCCGGACGTGCCGCTGGGTGACCTCCAGGCGCAGCGCCTCACTGAACGCGCCGATACCGTGCTTGGTCAGGGTATAGACGGCGCTCCCGTTCCGGGCGATCCGGCCGGCCGTCGAGCTGATGTTCACCATGTCGGCCACCCGGCGAGGGCCGTCCTCCGCGGCGCGGAGCAGGTGGGGTAGCGCCGCGTGGGCGCAATAGAGCAGGCCCATGACGTTGAGGTTGACCATCCGCTGCCACTCCGACAACGGCGCGCCGACCGCTGGCCCCAGCAGCATCACGCCCGCGTTGTTGACGAGCGTGTCGAGGCGGCCCAGCTCGGCGACCGTCCGCTCGACCGCGTCGGTGGCCTGCTGCTCGCCGGTGATGTCCGACTCCAGCACGAGCACGGTCCCGCCCTGCCCGCGGATACCCGAGGCAAGGTCATCCAGCCGGTCCTTGCGCCGGGCCGCGACGGCCACGGCCGCCCCCTCGGCTGCGAGCGTGATGGCCGTGGCCGCGCCGATGCCGCTCGACGCCCCGGTCACAAGCGCGACCGTGCCGTCCAGCCGGCCCGCCGTCGTCCGACCGCGGGCCGCCGCGGGCGCCGCCTGGTCAAAGAAGGGTGCCTCGGGCATGACTGAGCTCCTCGATCCGGCGCTGTGGCCATCCGCCGCCGCGCCCGGTCAACCAGCACGGCGCGAGGGCCAACGGGAGGATTCTCCGTTGCCGCCCAGTATAAACGGAGCACCCTCCGCTTCGCCTTGCCCGGGTGCCGCTTCGGCCTGCCGCCCACCCGACGATGACTAGCTGTACATGCAGAGCTCCAGGATGAGGGCCTCGACGGCGCCCTCGCGTTCCTCTGGCTTGCCGTACCGTACCGTCCGTCCGATCTCGGTCCCGACGTCGAATTCGGCTAGGTAGCGGAAGATCCCCTCACGGCCGTGCCCCAGTGCGATGTCGTAGCCGAGCAGAAGGGCGGCGTGACGCATCTCGGGTGTCGCCACCCGGTTGAGAACAGCTCGCATGACCCGGGCCTTCAGCCCACGGGCCCGCCGGGTGATCCACTGGCGGCGATGGCGTCCACCCACGCTGTCGCGCACATCTAACATGCCTGGCCTCTTTCGTTAGCGGGGTTCGGTACCGGCCCGGCCAGGCTCCCCCCCAGCCGCGCCCCACTTTCTGACAGAGAGACGCTTAACAGTCGCTCTCGGTGTACAGAATCCCAGTATTCAGATAGATCTCGGCACGCGATGTCAGCAGACGTCGCGCCGGGCAGGGGATCGCGTCAGCGCGGGCACTTCGGCCGACCCGGGGATCCCATTGCGGAGGGCACCTCAGCCGGGAACGGGGCCGCGCCGGAAGCGGCTGAACCAGCCGCGGCGCACGTCCCACTGCATCGTGGTCAGGTCCAGGGCCGCGAAGTTACGCAGCCGGTTGTCCGCGTCCAGGCCGGTCACCTTCACGGGCCCGTAGCCGAAGTCACACGTCCGCTGGTAGGCACGGTGCAGGTGGCCATGTACGAGATACGTGGGCATGACGGCGTCCACGATGCGCTGCACGCGCCGGCGGTGCATGTCGTTGCGGGCCAGGTCCTCGGGTGCCCAGTCGGCGGGCGGATGGGCGAAGGTGTGCGCGACGCCGGACGGGCAGTCGTGGCAGACCATCACGTCCGCGTGGCCACTGCCGGAGAGGGCCACCTCCTGCTCGGTGGTGATCTCCTCCTGCGGCCACCAGTCCACGCCCGCGGTGCGGATCGCCCGGTCCAGGCTCACCGCGCCCCCGCACGCGAGCCACGTGAGACCGTGCCAGGTCCAGCGGTGGCCGCGGGGCAGGTGCATGATCCGCGGGACCACCGGCACGCGCCCGTCGGGGCCGGGTTTCTCATCGAGCTGGCCGAGCCGGTCGAAGTCCTCGTGGTTGCCGTCCACGAACCACAGCTCGGCACCGGCCTCGCCCAGCGCCCAGCTGAGCCGGTCCAGGTAGACCTGCCCGGCCTTGTCCGGCCAGATACCGAAGTCGCCGAGGTGCAGGATGAGCCGCTGGCCCTCCCCGGCGAGCAGGGCCGGGACGCGCCGGATGACGCTGAGGGCCCAGTCCTCGTTGCCGTGCCAGTCTCCGGCCACGACGATCCGCCGCGGCCCGCCGGGGGCCGTGGACGCCTCCCCGGACGACTCGGACTCGGAGGACTCGGAGGAGTCGGACGACTCGGCGTTCGGAGCGTCCCGGCGGCCGGCTGACAGCGGTCATGACTGATTTGTAACCGCTGAACTGGCATTCCGCCAGCGGCGCGGCACGCCGTCAGTGCCTCTTCAGCAACGGGTGGGGCCGGCTACGGGCGGCGGCCTTCGTTTGCGGGGTATCCCGGTTCCAGCGGGCAATTTATCGGGAGGCTGGCGCTGGAATCCGAGCCCGTCGATCCCCGCCTGTAGCGCGGGGGGCCGGCGGGAGATGGTTTTCGTTGCGGAGAATTTACCGGCCTTTGGGCCTGCTTGAGCAAGGCGGCCGGAGACGCTAGCGGGCCATTCTCGGGGGGCGGGCGAAACCGTCGCCGATCTCGGCGGCCAGCATCAGGTAGGCATCGGCCGTGGCCGGGTTCAGCCGGGACAGCTCGACCTCGGCACCCTCGTCCAGGTGCGCGTCGTACGGGACCCTGACCACGGCCCGGCAGCGTGCGGCGAAGTGCTGCTCCAGGCGGTCCAGGTCCACCCCGCTCCTGCTCCGCGGGCGGATCACGGCGAGCACGACCACCGTGTGCCGGACCAGGTCGCCGTAGCCGTGCGCCTGGAGCCAGTCCAGCGTGGCGCTCGCGCTCCGCGCCCCGTCCACCGACGGCGAGCTGACCAGGACGATCTGGTCGGCCAGGCGCAGCACTCCGGTCATGGCCGAGTGCAGCAGGCCGGTCCCGCAGTCGGTGAGGCAGATCGAGTAGTAGTGCTCCAGCACCCGGCACACGTCGCAGTAGTCCTGCTCGCTGAACGCCACCGACACGGTGGGATCGCGATCGGAGGCAAGCACCTCCAGCCGGCTCGCGGCCTGCGTGGTGTAGGCCCGGACGTCCGTGTACCGCTCGATCTGGTACTGCTCGTTCAGCAGGTCGCGGACGGTGGCGGCGGTCTCCAGCCGGAGCTTGTCAGACAGGGTGCCCCGGTCGGGATTGGCGTCCACCGCGATGACCCGGTCGCCGCGCAGCGAGGCCAGCATGGCGCCCAGGCCGACCGTCGTCGTGGTCTTGCCGACGCCGCCCTTCAGGCTCACTACCGCGACCCGGTGATGCCCGCCGGTGACCGGGGTACGGGCCCGGGCGATCAGTTCCTGGCGGCGCCGCTGCGCCGCGGACTCCGGCGCGCGGACCAGGCCGCCGGTCACCTTGAAGACTGCGCGGCGCCAGCCGCCGGCCGGAGCTTTGTGCCTGCCTGGCAGGAGCAGGTCAGTGGTGAGGCTGTCGGCCGTGACCGGTTGCGAAGGTGCAGGTGCTGGCGGGGGCTGCGGGGGCGCGGGCGGCTGCGGTTGCGCGGGTAGCGGGGCGGGGGAACCTTGTCCCGCACGGGATTCCGCCGGGCCAGTGTCCGCCCCGCCCGGCTCCGCCAGCCAGGAATCGGCCACGGGGGGCGCCGGCACCCCGTGCTGGCCGGGGCGGCGGCCGAAGTTCCGGATCAGCGACAGCGGCGAGTCCTGGCCTGGTGCCTCGTAGTTGTCCGGGGGCGGGTATTCGTCGCCGGTGTCATAGTCGTCGCCCACCAGGCCGAGCGCACCAAGGCCGTAGCTGCCCGGGTCGTAAGGATCAGCGGTGTCACGGTGGCCGGGTGGCCCGTAAGGATCCCCGGCATCGCCTGGTTCCGCGCCCGCACCGCCCAGCGCGGGGTCGGCATCCGCGCCCAGGGCCAGCCCCGGCGCGAAGGCATCCGGCAGTTCGGGCTGCGGGCCGGTGACTTCTGGGCTTGAGCCGTCCCGGGTTGCGGACGGCGGCGGCTGGCGGGGCGCCCGTGACGGCCGCTCCTGGCCAGGCCCGGGGACGCGAGCCTCACCCGTCCTTGCCGCTTCGCTGCGGTCCAGGTCACGATCAGCCAAGCTGGTTTCCCCTCAGCTCTCATCGTTATAGGAGAATGACGTGCCGGCAGGGGACCGGATGGGCGCATCCACCCGAAGCCTAAGCCACCTAGCTCGCCGCAGCCCAGCCCAGCTACGGCAATCAGGAGAAACTCCATGCGAGCGGTCGTGATCACCCATCCCGGCGGACCCGAGGTCCTGCACCTGGAGGAGGTACCCGATCCGGTACCCGGCCCAGGTGAGGTGCTCCTGGAGGTCGCGGCGGCCGGGCTTAACCGCGCGGACATCCTGCAGCGGCAGGGCCACTATCCCCCGCCGCCGGGGGCGCCGCCCTACCCGGGAATGGAATGCTCGGGGCGCATCACCGGGCTCGGCCCGGAGGTCACCTCCTGGCAGGTCGGAGACGAGGTGTGCGCGCTGCTGGGCGGGGGCGCGTACGCGGAGAAGGTCGCCGTCCCCCAGGGTCAGTTGCTGCCTATCCCGGAGGGAGTGTCGCTGGTGGACGCCGCGGCCCTGCCGGAGGCGACGTGCACGATCCAGGGCACGGTGTACCAGATGGCCCATCTGGTACCCGGCGAGACGTACCTGGTGCATGGCGGGGCCGGCGGCATCGGGACGTTCGCGATCCAGATCGCCAAAGCCGAGGGATGCACGGTGGCCTGCACCGCCGGCTCCCCGGAGAAGCTGGCCCGCTGCCGGGACCTGGGGGCCGACCTGGCCATCTCCTACCGGGATGGCGATTTCGCCGCCGACATACTGGACTTCACCGGCGGGCGCGGCGCAGACGTCATCCTCGACATCATGGGCGCGCCCTACCTGGGCCGGAACCTCAAGGCGCTGGCCACCTGGGGGCGCCTGGTGCTCCTCGCCACCCGGGGCGGCAGCCGCAGCGAGATCGACCTGGGGCTGATGATGCAAAAGCGCGCCAGCATCGTCGCCGCGACGTTGCGGAGCCGGACCACCGAGGAAAAGGCCGAGGTAGTCGCGGCTACCCGGGACCACCTCTGGCCGCTCATCAGTGCCGGACAGGTAGTCCCGGTCATCTGCGCCAAGCTGCCGATGGCCGACGCAGCGCAGGCGCACCGGCTGCTCGACGACGGTTCACACATAGGGAAGATCCTGCTGGTCAACTGACACCCGGCCAGGATTGCGGGCCGGCTTCACGCCCCCCTGGCGCACCTACTATCCGGAAGGCGCAAGACTAGGAGTATGAGCGAACGCAACCCCGAGGCCAGCCAGGGCGCCAAAGTTGTGGTGGTCGGCCCGGATGGCATCACGGTGGACGCCGACGGCGGCGAGGGCGAGAATACACGCGAGCGGCCGGTCATGGAGATGGTCGAGCAGCCCGCCAAGGTCATGCGGATCGGGAGCATGATCCGGCAGTTGCTCGACGAGGTCCGGGCCGCGCCACTGGACGAGAAGAGCCGGGCCCGGCTGCGCGAGATCCACCAGAGCTCCATCAAGGAACTCGAGGACGGCCTGGCCCCGGAGCTGGTCGAGGAGCTGGAGCGGCTGTCCCTGCCCTTCGCCGACGACTCGGTGCCGAGCGAGGCGGAGCTCAGGGTAGCTCAGGCTCAGCTCGTGGGCTGGCTGGAGGGCCTGTTCCACGGCATCCAGACCACGCTGTTCGCGCAGCAGATGGCCGCGCGGGCGCAGTTGGAGCAGATGCGCCGTGCCCTGCCTCCCGGCATGATGCCGGGGAGTGCCGAGGAAGCGGCGGGCCCGCAGCAGGGGGCCCGGGGGTCCGGCCCGTACCTGTAGACGGCCGCGGGCGAGGGTTCAGACCCGGCCGTAACGCAGTCGCGACAGCCACGCCGCCGCCTGCGCGAACTCCCCGTCCGAGGTGCCGGGCCGGACGTGGGTGCGGCCCCCGTCATGCCGCGGGTAGCTGCCCAGGAACCTGACATCCGCGCAGACGCGGCGCAGGCCCATCAGCGCCTCGCCGACCCGGGCGTCGTCCACGTGCCCTTCGCAGTCGATGAAGAAGTAATACCTGCCCAGCCCGTCACCAGTCGGCCGGGACTCGATCCGGACAAGGTTGATGCCGCGCACCGCGAACTCAGTGAGGATTTCCATCAGCGCGCCCGGATGGTCCTCCCGCAGGAACGCCACCAGCGACGTACGGTCCGACCCGGTCGCCGCGGGCAGTGGGCCCGGCTGGTTGACCACCACGAAACGGGTAACCGCGTTCGCGTGATCGTGAGTCCCGGGGACCAGCACCGCGAGCCCGTACATCACGGCCGCGAACTCACCAGCCAGGGCCGCGTCGAGCTGCCCCTCTGACACCTGGCGGGCGGCCTCGGCGTTGGACGACGCAGGCCGCCAGGCCGCGTGCGGGAGGTTCTGTTCCAGCCACCGCCGGCACTGGGCCTGGGCTTGCGGATGGCCGCCCACCGTCGCCACGTCGCCGAGTTCGGTACCGGGCCGGGCCAGCAGCGCGAACGCCACGGGCAGCGGCACCTCCGCACTGATCACCAGATCCCGGCCCGTGGCCAGCTCGTCGAGGGTGGCGGTGACGGCTCCCTCCACTGAGTTCTCGATCGGCACGATGCCCCGCTCCGCCGACCCGTTCCGCACCGCATCGAGGGTGGCCTGGATACTCACGCACGGCATAGCGTGGCCCGCCGCGCCCGGGTCGAAGGCGAGCAGCGCCGCCTCGGTGAAGGTTCCCTCAGGTCCCAGATAGGCATACTGCACTGGCTTGTCACCTGTGGGGCCCGGGCCGGTCTTGTCGCCCGGGGGGCCCGGGCCGGTCTTGTCGCCCGGGGGGCCCGGGCCGGTCTTGTCGCCTGGGGAGCCCGGGCCGGTCGGCTCGCGGGGGTCAGTGCGGGACAGTGCGATCACGCCGCCTTCGCTGGATGGCCGCTCACGCGGGAGGGCTTCGCGGAGCTCACGGGCTGCGCCTGCCCGCGGGCGTCCCGCAACAGTGCGTGAGAATACCAGCGGCCGGGGGCGGCGCCCGGCCGCCGCCAGCGACGTATCACGTAAGAGGTGCAGCTGAACCGGGCAAATCGCCCACAGGAGTGCACCGCTTACGTGATAGGTGGGTACGGCAGGCCCGGAATCGGGCCCGTCCATGGTACCGTGATATCTCGATATCACGATGGAGTACCTAATGCGGACCAAGAACATGGTGCTGCGACTGGACCCCGGGCTCGCCGAACGACTTGAGGCCGTGGCCGAGGTCGAGGGCCGGTCGGTGTCGGACGTGGTGCGCGAGGCGATTGCCTCACTGGTGGAAGAGCGGCAGCGGGACGAGCGGTTCATCCAGTTGCTGGAGGACAACGTCGCCCGCCATCAGCGGATCCTCGAGATGCTGCGGGGCGAGCAGTGATGACGCCGCTCGACCTGGGCGCCCTGGTCGTCATCGCCGCGCGGGTCCTGGGGCTGGACGCCACGGACGTGCTCGACCTGATGGATGTCTCCGCCGCCGAAGCCGCCCTCGCCGACGCGGATGCCCCTGGATTCCTGCCGGCCCGGGGGACCTGATGTTCCGCCGGTTCAGCCCGCAGGCCCGCGAAGTGGTCATCTCGGCTCAGCAGGAAGCCCGGGCGCTGCACCACGGGTTCATCGGTACCGAGCACATACTGCTCGGGCTGCTCCGTGACCGCGATGGGGTGGCGGGCCGGGCCCTGCACGTGCTGGGGATCAGCCCGCAGGCCGTGCGCGAGCAGGTCCTCGACATCATCGGCGAGGGCGAGGCCGAGGCGGCGGGGCACATCCCGCTGACGCCGCGGAGCAAGAAGGTCCTGGAGCTCGCGGTCCGGGAGGCCGTCCACCTCGATCACCTGTACGTGGGCACCGAGCACATTCTGCTGGCCCTGGTGCGCGAGGGAGACGGGGTGGGCTGGCACGTGCTCCACCGGCTCGGCCTCACCGTGCCCAAGGTGCGCCACCAGGTCCTCCAGCTGGTGAGCCAGGACCGCCAGGCGCCGAGCCAGGTCATCTCCCGCCTGCATCCGGACTACGACACCCGGATCGACTGGCCCGGCAGGCCAAGACCGGCCGTCACGCCAAGGATCTCGACCGCGCCGCGGCCGCCCGCGATAGCGAGAAGGAGTTGCAGGCCGAGCGGGACCGCCTGATCGCGCGCTGGTCGCTGGGGTGGACGTGGCCACGCTGGGCCGGGAACTCGACTGGCTGCGGGACGAGGTGAACCGGCTGCAGAGGCTGCTGCTGGAGCACGGCATCGAGCCGAGCAGCAGGTCCAGCACCCGGAGGGCCCCACCCAGCAAACCGCCTGACCAACCCTGCTTCCGCCGGGATCCAAGCCCGCCTCCGCCTCCCGGGCGCCGACCGCAGTCGATCGTGGACGCTAACGGCTGTCCGGCCAGCCATTTCACCCGCCGCGGCGACCGCTCGCCGCCGCCCTGACCACGTCGCCGCGACCCGCTCGCCGCCGCGAGGCTGATGAGCAGCCTGGCCGTCCGCCATGGCGAGCCGACGGACACCCTGCTCCCGGCCGACATGCCGCCGCAGCGAGCCGGGCCCCCACGGCGCGAGCGCCAGGGTGGCGTCACCGCGCCCCGCTGCGAGCCCGCCCGACCGGACCCAGGCCGCCCGCGCCGGGCCGCTCAGCGCTGCTGCCACCAGCAGCCCGGCCAGCACCAGGGCATGGTCGGTTTCACGGCTGCCCCGGCCGGCCAGCGCCCCGGCGGCTGTGCACACCGCGCCTGCCGTCCCGCCCGCCCCCCCGGCCGCCCCGCGGCCCGGCCCGCGTCGCCACACCGCGCAGGCCCAGGCAGCACCGCGACCGCCGCCACCGCGACACGGTGGCCTGGCTGTCCACGTGCGCGGCCGCCACCAGCACCTGGAGCAGCAGCGGGTTGCACGTCCAGAGCACCGCGGCCCGCAACTGGCCTGCCCGGCCGCCGCCGACCGCAGTCGATCAGTGACACACTAACGGCTATCCGCACGCATTCGTCCACGATCGGTTCCATGACCGAAGGGCCGAGTGCCGCGACCGTGAGCGTGGCCGTGATGCTGGCCGCGATGGCAGTGAGCCCCCCGGGGCCGGGGGACACAGCGATATGAAAGGCGCGAAAGGCGCGGCCGCGGGTCAACGGCCTAGCCGCGCGACCGCTGCCGCGCCTGCGTGGCCGCTTGGCGGGCCTTCTGCAGCGCCCTCTGCACGGAGGGTTCCCGGGCGGCCAGCGCCCAGCCCACGTCCGCGAACTGGCGGGCGCGGTGCAACTGGGCACGCCAGTCCCCGCCGGTGGCCCGGTGCGCCATGGGTACCTCGACCTCGGTCACCCGCAGGCCCTGGCGGAGCAGGTCGATGGTCATGGCCGTCTCCGCGCCCCAGCCTGGCGCCAGCGGGCGGGCGGCCTCGAACGCGGCACGGGTCAGGCACCGCTGCCCGTTGAGCGGCTGCGCGGGGAGCCAGCCGGTGGCGCGCCTGATGCCCGATCCCGACAGTGCGACCACGAAGCCGTGCCCGCCCGCCCGGACCCGCTCGGTGAACACCGCGATGGTCATGTCGGCCAGCCCGTCCCGGACGGGCTGCACGAGCGCCGTCCCGTGCGCCGCGGACTCAGCCAGGTCCGCGTCGAGGAACAGCAGGTGCCGGGGCACGGCGCGGTCCTCGCTGCGCTCCAGCAGCCCGACCGCCTCAGCGCCGGTTTCCAGCGCCGCGCCCTTACCGCGGCTGCGCCCGTGCCGCAGGACTATCGCTCCCGCATTTTCCGCAACGAAACCCGTACCGTCGCCGGACCCGTCGTCCACGACGACGAGCATGTCGGCGCCGGGGATGCCTGCGGCCGCTTTCACGGTCGCCTGGATCCGGTCGGACTCGTTCTTGGCTGGAATGACGATGGCGACGTCACGGCTCGGCAGCATCCGCCGATCCTAGTGGCCGGGATCCTGATGGGCGGGCACCGATACCGGCGCGTGCCTACTGGCCAGGAACCGGGGCTCCCTCGCCGGTGACCGTGAACACCGACTCCAGGCCGGTCACCTGCAGGATCTTGCGCACGGCGGGCCGCGGGCCGCTGAGCTCGACGTTGCCGCCGTGCTCGCGGGCCATCCGCTGGGCGGCGAGCAGCACGTTCATGCCGGTGGAGTCGCAGAAGTTGACCCCGGACATGTCCACCACGAGCCGCACCGGGTAGTCCACATTCAGCTGCGAGAGCAGCTGGCTCTGCAGCCTCGGGGCGGTGTAAAGGTCGATCTCGCCGGACAGGGCTACAACGACGTGGTCACCCTCGCTGCGACTCGAAACCTTTAGCTCCACGAGCGGCACCCTACCGCCGCCGTGCGCGGAGGACCAGATGCTTACGGAGAGCACACGGTTAAATCGCAGGCGGACCGGGCATTTCTGCGCCAAGCTGGAGAGGAACCGACCTGTTGCCGGCACCAGCGAGGCGGAGCCCCCGGGATGTACCCCTTGCCAGAGCAGCCAGAACCCAAGACGGCGACCCTGCGACCGCTGCCGAACGTGGACGCGGCCGGGCCCATACCGCTGTCCGCGCCCCTGCCGGACATGTTGTCGGCACCCCTGCCCGCTGAGCCGCTGACCACCAGGCCGCCGGCCTCCAGGGCCGCTGGCCGCGCCGCTCGCGGAGGACATGCTGCCGACCGTGCCGGGGACGCGGCCCGGCGTACCCGGCCCGGCGTACCCGGACGCTGCCCCCGCCCCGGGCCCGGTGTCCTGGGTGCCTGACGTGGAAGGGCAGCGGGCCCGGATCCGGGCCGACATGGAAGGGCTGCGGTCCCGTGCCGACGGCGCGTCGTCCTGGCTGTCGAGTAGCCGGCACTACAGCCGCCTGATCAACCGCGAGGGTGTGGTCCCGGTGAGCGCCCGGATGAGCCCCGGGGACCTGGCCTTCCTGGCCGAGGCGCGGGAGCAGATCCTGCAGTTCACCGAGCTCGCGGGCCGCCTCATCGACCTGCACCAGCCGCTGGACGCGGGCGGCATCACCACCGACCCGAGCAGTCCCATCCGGCGCTGCCGGAGCTGCATGTGGCGCTGGCCCTGCCCGACGTTCAGCATCCTGGCCGAGGTGGTGGACCGGCCGCCGTCCCCCTGAGCCGGGCTAACTGGGCCTGGACCAGTTGCTGGGCCGGGGCTTCCTGGGACTGGGCTCCTGGGGTCAGGGCTTCCTGGGACTGGGCTCCTGGGGTCAGGGCTTCCTGGGTCAGGGCTCCTGAGGTCGGGGCCCCATGGGTCTGGACGTTCACGCCGTGAGGGTTGCTCACCGCGGGC
The DNA here is from genome assembly GCA_963782185.1 of uncultured Actinomycetes bacterium. Lineage (GTDB taxonomy): Bacteria > Actinomycetota > Actinomycetes > Streptosporangiales > Streptosporangiaceae > RYN-230. The sequence goes on along the minus strand of CAWAJB010000025.1, from coordinate 111,752 downwards.
ACGGGTCGCGGGAACGGGGCGAGGTCGCGGCGGGTGACCTGGCCCGCGGGCGTACCCGGCCCGGCGGCCCGGGCCGGCTCGGTGGCCGGGTCCCTGGTCACCGCGCATGACATGCAGCGCGGGCCGCCCCGCCCGCTGCCCAGTTCGCTGGCGGGCACGGTGATGACCCGGACCCCGGCCGCGGTGAGCCTGGCGTTGGTCTCAAGGTTCCGCTCATCGCAGACCGCCAGCCCGCAGCCGAGGGACAGCGCGTTGCCGCCGTCGTCCCACTGGGCGCCGTTCCACTGGCGGCCGTCCCACTGGCCACGCGTGCTGGTCAGCGGATCCAGGCCGGTGTCGATCACGGTGAGCCGGTCGGTGCCCATGGCCTGGGCCGCCGCCGCCATGAACGGCTGGGGCCGGGACACCCGCAACCCATCGCCGCGCGGCGTGATCGCGTGCACGGTCAGCGTGTAGGCAAGCGCTGGGTGCATCACGATGACCCCGCCGTCGATCACGGTGCAGATCGTGTCCAGGTGAGGCGCGCCCGTCCGGTGGATCGGCACCGCCAGCACGGTGTGCGCGAGCCCGGCCAGGAAGGCCTGCCGGGCGAGCCGTTCCACGCCCGCCGGGCTGGTGTGCCCGCTGACGCCGACGGCGATCACGCCCGGGGCCAGGAGCAGGATGTCCCCGCCGGCGATCGGCTCCAGATGCGGGCCGTAGAGCATCTTGGTCCCGGCGAACCTTGGGTGGTGGGCGTACAGCACGGCCAGGAGCCGGGCTTCCCGGCCTCGCGGGCCGAGGCTGGACACCGCCACCCGGTCCCCGATCCACACGCTCGAATCCCTGGTGAACATCAGGTTGGGCAGGGGGTCGATGACGAAGTCATGCCGGTCGAGGAGCTCGTAGACCACTCCGCGGCCGGCGCTCAGCTCGCCGGGGGTAACGCCGGCGATGAGCGCCTGGGCCAGCGTCTCCGAATCGAGGCCCTCCAGATGGTCCCGGACAGCCGCGCGGAGATCGTCGCCGAGCCAGCGGTCATCCAGGGCCGAGCTGACCGCGGCCTCGCGGGCGGGCGCGTACTCGAGCGCGTCCTGCAGCAGTTCCGTGACGTAGAGCACCTCGACGCCGTGGTCGCGGAGGATCTGCGTAAACGCGTCGTGCTCCTCCTGGGCGCGGGTCACCCACGGCAGCCGGTCGAACAGGATGCCGCCGCGGCTGCGGGGAGAGATACGTTTCAGCTCGGGGCCCGGACGGTGAACGAGTACGGTGCGCAGCCGGCCGGCCTCACTGTCCGCGCCATGGGTGTAACTCAAGATTCTCCCCGCCGTCCCCCGCGCCCGGATCACTCTCGGAAGGGAGTATCACCACTTCCGTGGCCGATTACGCATCCTCGGTCAATGATCGCCAGACGGGTTCACGGCGCCGTGGCTGCCGCGGCGCGCCGTCGAGGCCACAGCCCGCACCATCCGCCGCGACCGGCCTGCCGCCACGCCGTCCATCTGGCCGGCCGCCTCGCCGCCGGCTGGCCAGCCGCCGGCTGCGGCGGCACCGGCGGGACCACGGCCTCGCGGTCCGGCAGCGCCGTCCCGCGGGGCCGGCAGGACCGCCCACACGTTGCTGCCCCGCTCGTCTGCGCGTACCCCCCAACTGGAAGCCAGGTGCTCCACGATGCCCAGGCCGCGGCCGCCGATCGAGGACAGTGACGGCCGCGACGCCCGGGGCCGGGTCGTGCTGCCCCCGTCGCTGACGACGACCTCCACGGTGGACGAGGAGAGTATCCAGGCCACCCGGATCCGGGCGTCTGGCAGCGGCCGGGCGTGCAGGATCGCGTTGCTCAGGAGCTCGCTGATGACCAGGGCCGCGTCGGCCACAGCGGTGGCCGGGAGACCCGCCGCGCGCAGTTCGGCGGCGATCCGGCCGCGGGCGACGGCGACGCTGGACGGGACACATGGGAGCAGAACGACGCTCGCGGCCCTCACCTCCCTGCGCGCCCCGCCCCGTGGCCGCGATAGTCGTCTTCCTCCTGCGAGCGGGAATGCCCCGCCAGCGGGCCCGGGAAACCGGGTGGGCCGCCCGCGGGCGAATCCGTCCCAGGGCACTGGCGATCCCGTTTAGCATGAGTGGCACTACTGTCGCCGCAAGCAATGTGGTCACGGGGGGCGGCCGGGTACCTGCGTCCTGCGGCGGCGCGGGCCAGCGGGGCTGGCCCGCCGGATGGGACGCTGGACGGGGTGAACGAATGGACCGAGCGGGCCGCGACCCGCGGGTTCCGCTGATCACCGCCCGGAGCGCGATACAGTTGCCCGCCGCGGCGGCAGGAAACGCCGGAGCAGGAAACGCGGCAGCGGCGAGCGTCCCGGCCGACCGCGCCACGGCGGATACTGGGACAGGCGCTGCTGAGCCGCGGCGGGTGCTCCGGGTCTTCACGGCCCATCCGGTGGCCGGACAGCTGACTCTGCTCGCCTGCTACCTAGCCGCGGGCGTGGCGGTGACCTGGCCCCGGGCCACCTACATCACGGGCAGGCTGCCATCCATGCGGGACTCCGCCGCCTACGTGTGGGGTTTCTGGTGGATGGCCCGGCGGCTGAGCCACCTGGCCAATCCCTGGGTCACCAGCCACATGGCGGCACCTGCGGGCGTGCTGCTCGGATATCACACGCTGATGCCGCTGCCCGGCCTGCTGCTGACCCCGGTCACGCTGATCTTCGGCCCTAGCGCCTCGTACAACCTGCTGGTCATCCTGGTGCCCGGGCTGCTGTGTTACGCCATGTACCGGGCCGCGCGGCTGTGGCTGCCCAGCCAGACCGGCGCGATCGCGGCCGGCGCGTTCTTCGGCCTGTCGGCGATGCTGGCCCAGGAGGACTGGTACCACATCAACATCGCTGTGGGGGCGCTGTTTCTCCCGCTGGCCCTCGAGGCCTCGGTGCGGCTGCGCCGGAACCCGGGCTGGCGGCAGGCTCTGATCCTCGGCGTGGTGGTGGGCGCGGCGGTGCTGACCGACCCGGAGTCGGCCGTCCTGACCGGCATCCTGGTCGGCCTGGTACTGCTCCCGTGGCTGCTGTGGCGGCCCTCGGTGAGAAGGCTGTGGCCGGCTGCTCTGGGCGCGGTGGTCGCCGCGATCGTGGCCGGCCCACAGCTCGCCGCGATGATCCACGAGCAGGTGCGGGGCGGCCTGCAGATAGACGCGCAACTGCTCGGGGTGACAGACAAGCTGTACGGCGTCGGCCTGCCCGGCATGTTCGCGCCCACCCCCCGGGTGGCGAATTTCGGGCTCACGGCCCTGGCCCAGCCGTTCCTGCACAGCCGGGACAACGAGGGGCTGCCGATGTTCGGCGTGACCCTGACCGCGCTGGCCCTCATCGGCCTGGCCGTCGCCTGGCGGCAGCGCCGGGCCTGGCAGCTCGCGGTGCTCTGGGCCGGCTGCGCGGTGCTGGCCCTGGGCATGTCACTCTGGGTTGTCAAGCGCCAGTTCATCCCGTGGAGGCAGGACTGGCACGGGGTGCGGGTCTCGCCGCTCCTGCCGTACACCTGGTTCGTCCGCATCCCGGGCCTGTCCGCGTTCCGCGAGGCCGACCGGATGGCCATCCTCGGCCTGGTCCCGGCCGCCCTGCTGGCCGGCATGGCGGTGAACTGGATGCGCTATCACGCGAAACCGCTGATCGCCGTGGTGATTGCGCTGGGCGTCCTGGAGCTGGGCTACGCGGGGAACCCGAAGATCGGGACGATGCCCACCGCGTACCACCGGCTGGACGGGCCGATCGCCGCCGACCCTTCCGCGTCGATCGTGGTGGACGTGCCGTACGGGATGCGTGGCGGCATCCCCGAGTACGGCGGCCGGTTCGCGGCCCCGGCCCTGGTCATGGCGACCGCGGACGGGCACCCGCGGTCCGTCGCCTATGTGTCCCGGATCCCGGAGTCCACCCTCAACGCGATCAAGCACCATGCGTTTTACTCGTGGCTGATCAAAACGCAGCACTTCACCTTTCCGCCGGTCACCGTGCCGCTCACCACAGCCGCCCAGCAGTCACGGCCGTTGTTCGCCAGGAAACTGTCCTCCTATACCCCGCTGACCGCGGCCCAGGTCGCCGCCGGGCGCCGGGACGCCCGGACGATGCATATCGGGTGGATCGTGGTGTGGTACTCGAATCCCGCTATTGTGCAGTATTTGCACCAGACAGGCTTCCGCTTTGCCTACCGGGCCGACGGCGTCTCGGTTTACCGGCCCGCCCGGTGAGCGCCGGAGACATTCGCCGGGAAACGTGACGCAGCCCAGGGCCGCGAAGGCATCGCTGGCCCCGGGCACCCGCTGAGCGCCAGGTCGCAACGGACCTGGGCCTCGATACCAGGCCATGCGCAGCCACACCAAGCGGGGGCGGCCCCTGAACGTGCGCCAGGGAGCCTCCTCTTTCCCGGGCTTTTACTTCTCTGAGCGGTCCGCCTGGGGCATTTAGTAACTATTACTCACTTATTCTATCCGCTTTGCCCGAACTTTCTCGCTTCGTAATAAATCTATTCTATCTTTGTAAGCACAATTGGTCTTCTAGCTGCGCAGCATGCTTCCATAATCAATGCGTCAGCACGGCTAGTGGGGCGCACGACAAGGACGGGGTGACGATGGCCCACGCGGGCGAGGACCAGCCGGACCGGCCTCCGGTCAGATCAGGACCCTGCAGCCAGACAGGCGCCCGCCCGGGGCCCGGGAAACCGGTGGGCGTTCCCTCTCCACAGGATCGGGCGGAGTACCGGGACTGCCGCGGCAGGCACCAGCCGTGGAGGCACCAGGCCCGGACGGCGGCGCAGGCTCACCCCCGACGTGGCCCACCCGGCTCGCGAGGCACCCGCTGGCGGCCCACCTGATCCTGCTGGCGGGTTATCTGGTCACCGGGCTGGCCGTCACCTGGCCGCGGGTCACCTACCTGGCCGGCCGGCTGCCTGCCCTCCGGGACGCCGGCGGTTACGTCTGGGATTTCTGGTGGGTCGCCCGCCAGGTGTCCCACCTGTCCAGTCCCTGGTCCACCCGGTACCTCGCCGCCCCGGTGGGCGCGGATCTCGGCTATCACACGCTGATGCCACTGCCCGGCCTGCTGATGACTCCCGTCACGCTGGCCTTCGGGCCGAGCCTGAGCTACAACCTGCTCTCGATCCTGTGCCCCGGCCTGCTGTGCTACGTGATGTACCGGGCGGCCCGGCTCTGGCTGCGCACCCAGCTCGGCGCGATCACGGCCGGGGGCTTCTTCGGCCTGTCGGCCATCCTCACCTGGCGCAGCTGGTACGAGGTGAACCTCGCGCTCGGGGCGCTGTTCCTGCCGATGGCACTGGAGGCCGCGGTCCGGCTGCGCCGCCTGCCGGCCGGCGGCAGGCCATCATCCTGGGCGCGGTCATGGGCGCGGCCATACTCACCGACCAGGAATCGGCGGTGCTGGCGACGATCGTCACGGGCCTGGTCCTCATGCCGTGGCTGGCCCGGCACCCCTCGGCTGCCCGGCTGCGGGCCGCCAGCCTGGCCGCACTGACGGGCCTGCTCGTCGCCAGCCCGCAGTTCATCGTGATACTCCAGCAGGCTTCGGCCGCCCGGACCCCCGCGTCACGGGCCGGGCTGCTCGAGGTGAACTACGTGGCTTCGGGGGCCTCGCTGCAGGAGATGTTCTCACCGTCCCCCCGGGTGGCCGATTACGGCCTCACGGCCGTGAGCGAGTACTACCACCACGGTCCCTACAGCATCGTGATCGCCGCGTTCGGGATCGTGCTCACCGCACTGGCCCTGTTCGGGACCGCGGTGTCGTGGCGGCGGCGGCACACCCGCTCGCTCGCCCTGCTCTGGCTGGCCTGCGTGCTCCTGTCGCTGGGCTCGGTGGTCTGGGTCGGCAGCAACTACTATGTGCCGCTGGCCTCGGTGGTGCACGGCGTCCGGCTGTCGATGATCATGCCCTTCACATGGTTCACGCGGATCCCAGGGCTTTCCACCTTCCGGGAGGCCAACCGGTTCACGGAACTCGCGCTGGTCCCGATGGTGCTCCTGGCCGGCGCGGCGGTGGAGTGGCTCCGCGGGCACGCCGGGGTGGGGGTGATCCCGGTCCTGGTCCTGGCGCTGCTGGAGACCGGCTGGTCCGGGAACCCGGGCATCGGCAGCATGCCCACCACCCTGAACGCGCTCGACCGTCCGATCGCCGCCCAGCACACGAACTCCATCGTGCTGGACGTCCCGTTCGGCATCCGCGGCGGCATGCCCGTGATCGGGGACGGGTTCGCGCCGGAAACGATGGTGCTGGCCACAGCCGACGGGCACCCGCTGGCCGACGCGCTCATCTCGCGGATCCCGATCGGCACGCTGAGCGGGATCGAGCACAGCCCCTTCTACGCGGCCGTACTCAACGCGCAGGGCGGCAGGTACCGGACCACGAGCGCGCAGTTCCAGGAGGCGAAGGTCAGCGCGCGGCAGATGAACATCGGCTGGGTACTGGTGTGGCGCCGGGAGGGTTTCCTGCTGCGGCTGCTCCGGGTGACCGGCTTCCGGCTGGCCTACGAGGCCAGCGGGGTGCTGGTCTACCGTCCGGCCCGTGACCTGGCGCGTGCCGCGCCGGGGATCCGGCCGCTGGCAGCGGCTGACCCGGTCAGCCGCGCGGGACGTCGGCCAGCAGCCCCTCCGCGGTCAGCCCGCGGAGCAGGCCGCGCAGGCCAGAGGCCAGCCCGGCCCGCTCCTCGGCGCTGAGCGCGGCGAGGATCCTGGCCTGCCGGGTCTGCCAGGCGCTCCACACCTGCGCCGCGACCTGGCTGCCTTCCGGGGTGAGGTAGAGCCGGATGTACCGCTGGTTCGCCTCGTCCCGGCCGCGCCTTACCCAGCCCTTGCGCTCCAGGCCGGCCGCCAGCCGGCTCATCGTGCTCTTCTCCAGCCCGAGCAGGGTGCCGAGCTGACCCTGGGCGATGCCGCGGGCAGCTACCAGTTCGATGAGCGCGCGCGCCTCGGACGCCGAGAGGGCCGGGAGGGGAGGCCGGGCCGGGCCGGCCGCGAGGCGGTCGGGCTCCGGCGGCGCTGGCTCCCCGTTGCCCGGGCCCGCACTCTCCGGGGCCGCCACGCGGAGCAGCTGGCCGAGCAGGCGCACCAGCTCTGAGTCATCAGCGGACAAGTCCACGTAACAGTTGTACCGCACAACTGGCCAGATGATACGTTTCCAACGTGATAGTTGCCCCGTACAACTCAGGGTTGCGTGCCCTGCGGGCGGCCGGGCTGGACGACGCATGGCCGCCGGGGACACCTCGACAGGCCCCGCATCCGCTACCGGATCGGCGCCAGCCGGCCCGCAGCACCCCGATTGCGCCGTAGGCTCACGGTCGTGACAAAACAGGGCCGGGTAAGTGCGCCAGGCCGGCTGAGCGGGCCGGTCGCGGGGGGCGACGGTACGGCCACCACAACCGCCGAGCCGCAGAACACGCTGCTGCCCGACGAGCCACTGCGTGATCTGGCCCTCCGCAACGGCCTCAAGCAGACCGCGGTGCGGCCGCCGCTGCGCGGCTACGCCGCCGAGCTCTGGCAGCGGCGCTATTTCATCAGCGGCTTCGCCACCGCGCGGAACATCGCGATGTACACCGAGGCGCGGCTCGGGCAGCTGTGGCAAGTGCTCACCCCGCTGCTCAACGCGGGCGTGTACTTTGTCATTTTCGGTCTGCTGCTCCACGCCAGCCGGGGCGTCCCGAACTACATCTCCTTCCTGGTCACCGGCGTGTTCGTGTTCAACTTCACGCAGCGGGCATTCATCACCGCATCCCAGGTGATCAGGGACACGCTCCCGTTGATCAGGGCGCTGTACTTTCCGCGGGCCTGCCTGCCGCTTGGCTACGTGCTGATCGAACTCCAGCAACTCATCCTGTCCTTCGCCGTGCTCATCGTCATCGTGCTCATCACCGGTGAACCGGTGACCTGGTACTGGCTGCTGATCATTCCCGCGCTGATCCTGCAGTCGCTGTTCAACGTGGGCGGCGGCCTCATCCTGGCCCGCTGGGGGGCGAGCTTCGATGACGTCAGCCAGCTGCTGCCCTTCCTGGTCCGGACCTGGCTGTACGTCTCGGGCGTGCTGTTCAGCATCCAGACCCTGGGCAGTCTGCGGGTGCACCACAAGCTCACCTACCTGCTGCAGATCAACCCGGCGGCGGTGTACATCTCGCTGATCCGCAACACGCTGCTCGCCACGCAGCGCGAGGCCATGCCCGGCTCCAAGCCGTACAGCAAGCTCATGTGCCAGCAGTACTACGCCCACCTGAACGACAAGGCGTACGTGTTCAACAGCGCCTACTGCCACCCGGTCGTGAGCCAGACGTCCCTGTGGCTGTGGGGTGCGGGCTGGGCGGTGAGTGCGGTCGTCATCGGCTTCCTGTTCTTCTGGCGCGCGGAGGCGAGGTACGGCCGTGGCTGAACGCCCCATGGTGGTGGTGGATGACCTGCACGTCGTCTACCGGGTGTACGGCGCGGGCCGCGACAAGGGCACGGGCGCGACTGCCCTGCTCCGGCTGATCAAGCGTCAGCGGCGGCCGTCCATCCGCGAGGTGCACGCGATCCGCGGCATTTCTTTCGTGGCCCACCGGGGCGACGCGGTCGGGGTCATCGGCCGCAACGGCTCGGGCAAGTCGACGCTGCTGCGCGCGATCGCCGGGCTGCTGCCCGCCGAGCAGGGCGCGGTCTACACCGACGGCCACGGGGCCCTGCTGGGAGTGAACGCGGCGCTGCTCGAGGACCTCACCGGCGAGCGGAACGTGGTGCTCGGCTGCCTGGCCATGGGCATGACCCCGGAGGAGACCAAGGAGGCCAAGCCCCGGATCGTGGAGTTCTCCGGGGTCGGTGACTTCATCAACCTGCCGATGAAGGCCTACTCCACCGGAATGGGCTCCCGGCTCCGGTTCGCGATCGCCTCGGCCAAGAGCCACGACATCCTGCTCGTGGACGAGGCGCTGGCCACCGGAGACGCCGAGTTCCAGCGCAAGAGCCATGCCCGCATCGACGAGCTGCGCGAGCGGGCCGGCACGGTGTTCCTGGTCGCGCACCAGCTGACCGAGATCGCCGAGACCTGCAACCGGGTCATCTGGCTGGAGAAGGGCCAGATCGTGAAGGCGGGCGACGACGTGCCCGGAATCCTCGACGAGTACCTGGTGGCCTCCGGCGGGCAGCCCCGGTTCCGCGAGGCCGCCGCGACCGCCAACTACCCCTCCGGCAGCTAGCGGGTCGCGGTTTACCTGAACGCGTTGACGCCGCTGGGCACACCCAGCCCGGTCGGGCCGTCATAGCCGGTCCCGGCGGCGCACAGGTACGTCCCGCAGTTGCCGTCCGAGCCGATCGTGATGTCCCGCAGGCCGGATGTGGCCTGATAGGGGAACCGGGTCGGCAGAGATCCTGGGGCAGGCCTGCCGCCCGGGTTGGCCAGCGCGTACACTGCCGCGATGATCGGGCTCGCGGCGCTGGTCCCGCCGAGCTGCTGCCAGCCCTTCGGCAGGCCCTCACCGGACGGGGGGTAGGAGTCGTAGACGGCCGGCCCGGTCCGCGGGTCGGCGTCCGCCGCGACGTCGTTGTCGATCCGGTTTGCCGGGCACCCGCTGTTGTACGAGGCCTGCCAGGCCGGCTGAGGCTCAACGGACGAGCATCCCGAGCCGGTCCCGTCCAGGGCGCCCAGGTTCCAGACCTTCTCCTCGGTCCTGGTCTTGCCCTTCATCCACAGCGTGGTGCCGCCGACTGCCGTCACGTCCGGCGAGACAGCCGGCCACTGGGTCCCGTACCCGTAGTCGCCCGACGCAACGGCGATGGCCACACCGGGGTGGCTGAAATGGCTGTCGTAGCTGGTCTCGGTGGTGAACTCGGGCCCGCCCCAGCTATTGGAGATGAACTTGGCCCCGAGCCGGACCGCGGTGTCCTCGGCGGTGCTCAGCGCGCCGACCGTGGTGTTGTTGGCCTCGACCAGGATGATCTTGCAGTGGGGGCAGATCGCGGAGACCATGTCGAGGTCCAGCGACTCCTCCTCGGCCCAGCCTGAGTTGCCCTTCGGCAGCCAGGCGGTCGTGCCCTTCTGGTTGACCACGCGCAGGCACTTCGTGGACATCTTGCAGGCCGGGATTCCGTAGTAGCTCCGGTACCTGGCCAGGTCCCCGCTGGCGTGCCAGTCGTTGTAGGCGTCCACGATCGCGACCGTGTCCTTGCTGGATGCGTTGGCGGCCCGGGTCAGCCCGTAGGCGCCGCGCAGCTGGCCCGGCGACAGCGTCCCCGATGCGGGCCGGTTCGCCGGCCGCACCGGGACCTCTGAGCGCACCACGATCGAGCACTGCATCACGCCGGGCGCCGACGGCTGCGGGCAGACCTGGGCGAAACCGCTGGGCAGCCGGGCAACGTGATGCGCCGAGACGAACCGGGGCGCAGCCGATGACCCCGGCGCCGCGGTGTGGGACGAGGCCGCGGTGTGGGACGAGGCGGTGGCCGGCGCGGCGGCCAGCCCGGTCACGGTCAGGCCCGCGGCGGCCGCGAGCACTCCTGCCCACCGCGGGAGCACGACTACTGGCATGGATCCTCCAGGGGGCACGCGGGCACACGCCCCCGGACGGGGCCGGGAAGGCCGGGACTGGAGCCGGGAGCTAAGGCAGCACGCGGTCCACGCGGTCTGCTCCGGGAAGGCACCGTAGATTCATACCACTTTTCCCAGTTGCGCCTGGTTGACTTGGCCAGAGGTATCCGGTTGGCCTCGCCAGAGGTATGCGGAGCGCTCAGCGCGCAAGCCGGACACGCCGGGTTCAGCGGCGCGGATGCAACGCGGTCAGCGGCGGGTCAGCGGTCAGCGGTACGCAGCTGGAGCAGCATGCAGGTCCCGCCGGCCTCGCGGGACGAGGCCGCGACCTCGCCGCCCTGCGCCCGGGCCAGCTGGCGCACGATGTACAGGCCCAGGCCGATGCCGCCGAACCGGCGCCGGTCGCCGGTCTCACCCTGGACGAACCGCTCGAAGATCCGCTCATGGTCACCGGGGGCGATGCCGATGCCCTCGTCCTCCACCGTGACCTCGATCCAGTCTCCGGCGAGCCGGGCGGCCACGGTGACCGTGCCGCCGCCCGGAGAGTACTTGAAGGCGTTCTCCAGCAGCTGGCCCACGATGATGTCGGTGGCCATGGGGTCGCCGTAGGCGGACGGCAGGCCGTCCGGGATGTCGGCGGCCAGCGTGTGCGCCTCGGACAGCGGGCGGAACGCGACCGCGGTCCCTCGCAGCAGGGCGGCCAGGTCGAAGGGCCCGTTGGTCACGGTGAGCTGGTCAGCGCCGGCCCGTGAGCCCAGCAGCAACTGCTCCACCAGCCGCCCCAGGGACCCGGCCCGGTCGGCAATGGTCTGCACCGCGGCGCGGCGCTCGGAATCGCTCAGCTTGTCCCAGCGGCTGGCCAGCGTGCTCGCGAAGCCCTGCACCACGGTGATGGGGGTCCGAAGCTCGTGGCTCGTGGTGGCCAGGAACAGGTCCTTGGCCTCCTCCAGTTCCTTGGCTGCGGTGACGTCGCGGAAGTCGATGACGCGCTCGTCCCGGCCGTCCAGGTCGTTGCAGAGCACGTCCAGCCATCGGCCGTTGGGCAGCCGGTGAGTCAGCTTGCCGTCGGCGGGTTCCGGGACCGGGAACGGCGGTGGCCGGCCGGTGACCTCCACGGCCGACAGCCCGGTGAGCTCGTGCGCGGCCGGGTTCCACTGCCGGATGAAGCCGTCGGTGTCCAGCACCGCGATACCGTCCGCGCTGGCGTCGATGACCGCCCGCTCATGGGCGCGCTGGCGCACCACTTCCTCGAAGGCCATCGCGTTGCTCAGCGCGACGCTGGCGTGGCCGGCCATCAGCTCGAGCAGTTCCAGCTCGACGTGCCCGACTTCCCGCCCGCTGTACAGCGCGTAGAGCGCGCCGTATGGCCGGCCGCCCACGTGCGACAGGCTGAGCGCGATCGTGTGCAGGCCAGGCAGCGCGGACCAGATCAGGTCATCGAAGTCACCCGATTCCCCGGTGGCCATCATCACGGTCTGGCCCGACCGCATCAGCTGGCCGACCAGGCTGGTCTCCAGGTCGGCGCTGCGGCCGCGCAGGCTGGAGGGCAGGCCATCCATGCTCACCAGGCGCAGCTTGCCGTCCTCGATCAGCACGAAGCCGCCGGCGTCCGCCGTGGTCAGCTCGCGCAGGCTGGCCGCGATCCGGTCCAGCACCGCCTCCAGGTCACGCTGGGCGTTCATGTCGGCCACCACGTCGCCCAGCCGGCGGATCACCCGGGCGCGCTGGGCGATCTGGTACTTGGCCGCGTCATCATCGCCGTCACGGTGGCAGACGTTCACCCAGCCGAGCATCTCGCCGTCGCGGCCGGTCAGCGCGCTGATGTCGATGCGCAGGTCGATCAGGGTGCCGTCCTTGCAGGCCCGGCGGGTCGCGAACGAGATCTGGCCGCCACTGCGCACCCGCTCCAGCACCGCGTTGTGCTCGGACTGGAGTTCCTCGGGAATGGTTGGCGGCCCCAGGCCGACCACCTCGCTCGCGGGCCAGCCGAACATCCGCTCGGCGGCCGGGTTCCACAGCAGGACGGTGCGGTCGGTGCTGAACGCGACAATCGCGTCGGCGGCACTCTCGATGACCGCCCACGCTGTCGCGTCTACCCGGCTCTGCCCGGTTGCCTGTTCCAGGCCCACGACATCATGGTGCCATCCCGGGACGATCCTGGCCCGTCATTGACCAACGCTGCCCTGGCCTGGCTGGAGCAGGTACAGCTCAGCGGGTACAGCTCAGTTTGGTACAAGCCGCCGGGCAGCGCCGGTCCGGCCGCGCTGGTGTAGTCCGGCACTCACAGCGGGTTCTGGCCGAACGCCGCGCTGCTCCCGGGCTCACGGGTGGATCCAGCCTGACGTTGTCTTGAGGCCACCGCCGCCGTTCCACAGCTCGAACCCGAGGTCGGCGCTTTCCCAGTACGAGCCGACGTTCATGGCTGCGTGCTGGACGGCGTAGTTGAGCAGCGGCTGGATGGGCATCTTGCTCCAGCTGGTGATGTTGCGGGTGCGCATAAAGATGACCTCGGTCCAGGTGAATGGGCCGCTGGCGGCGGACTCGGTCCAGTACCACCAGTTGTGCCCGTCCTTACGGATCTTCACGGCGCGTGGTGAGGGTTTCAGGCCCTGGACGTTCTGCCAGAACATGACCTCGGTGACCGGGGCCGTGAACTGGGGGGTGGCGGAGAACCACAGGTCAGCCCCGGTGTTGTACTTGGCGGTCTTAGCCACCCCGGTGTGGCTGGTGGTCCAGGTGATCGTCGAGCCGGTCATCTTGGTGACCGGTTTCGCGGTCCAGCCTTTGGTACAGTCCCCGAGAGCGTTAGGGTCGGGAAACTCGCAGCCGCGGGCCAGGTGCGGGTAGGCCGCTACCCGGTTCTGCGCTGGCGGGGGTGCGGTCTGCGACTTGACGGTGAAGCTGACCGTGCCGTTGGGCTGGTTGAGGCAGGCGTTGCCGCCGCCGAAGTTGTCGGGGGTCCTGATCCAGTCTGTCCCATTCACGGTGATGTGCTGGTAGGGCGCGCACACTGCCGCGTGAGCAGGAGCCTGCCCGGTGAGCACGCCGCCCGCCAGCGCGAAGGTGCAGACCCCCGCCATGAGCAATCTAACCGGAAGCCTTCCTGCCTGGTTCACGTGCTTCTCCTTCGGCCACCAGTGTCGCGTCGGCCTGCCGGTTCGATGCCGAGCGCTCCCATCAGAAGCTTCAGCCGGTCCGCGGGCATCGGCGGGTCAAGGAACGCGGCCAGCTCGTCAAGGGTCATCAGGGCGTCCGTCATACGACCAGTCCACTGTTCCACACAAGTACGGCAGTTCCGCTGATCGGTGGTTGCAGCTCTTCCATCAGGCGGCCGCGGAGTGGCCAGGCCGGTCAGGCCGAGAGTGGTCGCGGCGACGGAAGGCGACCCTTTCCTGCCGGGCCGGCCGGTAGCCTCGCAGCGTCAATGGCCACAAAGCACCTACGAACGGGCAGACCGGTCTTGCAGGCGGCGCCGCCGCGGGAACCGGCAGCCGCCGCGGAGCGTCCCATGGGCATGAAATCCTCTTTGCGGCACGCACGGTCCGGCGCGGGATACCTCCTGCCCGCCGTCCTGTGCGTGACCACGGCGGCCGCCTGCGGCAGCGCGACCGGCACGAGCTCGTCCTCCACGCCCTCCGCCCCCGCGGCCAGGGTCTCGCTCACCGTGGTGGTCACGGCGACCCCGGGCGCCACGCCCAAACGGTGGACGCTGCGCTGCGAGCCGACCGGCGGGACAGATCCCGACGCCAAAGCCGCCTGCCGCGAGCTGCTGGCCGCCAAGGACCCGTTCGCCCCGATCCCGCGCGGCATCATGTGCCCGATGATCGTGGCCGGGCCGCAGAAGGCCACAGTGAGCGGCACCTTCTTCGGCCAGCATGTCGAGTCGGACTTCTCCCGGGCCGGCTGCGAGGAGATGCGCTGGGCAAAGCTCGGCGCGGTCTTCGGCTCTACGGGCGCCGGCGCCGCCTCAGGCTCGCCGGTTCACTGACCTGGGCAGCACTGATGGCCCAGCACTGGCGAGCCAGCACTGGGGAGCCAGCACCGATCAGCGGAGCAGCCGGGACATCCGCCGGTCGGCGAGCGGTTTGCCGCCGGTCTGGCAGGTGGGGCAGTACTGCAGCGCGGAGTCGGCGAACGACACCTCCCGCACCGTGTCGCCGCACACCGGGCAGGGCTCCCCGGCCCGCCCGTGCACGCGCAGCCCGGACTTCTTCTCGGCCTTCAGGTCGCCGGCGGCCAGGCCGGCGGACCGCTCTACCGCCTCCCAGAGGGTGGCGGTGATGGCCGCGTGCAGGTCCCTGATCTCGTCCTCGGTGAAACTGCTGGCCAGCTTGAACGGCGACATCCTGGCTGCGTGCAGTACCTCGTCGGAGTAGGCGTTGCCGATCCCGGCGATCACCTTCTGGTCCCGGAGCACGCCCTTGATCTGGGTGCGGCGGCCGGCGAGCATCCCGGCCAGGGCATCGACCGTGAACGAATCCGCCAGGGGGTCAGGGCCGAGGGCGGCCACCCCGGGGACCTCAGCCGGGTCGGCGACCAGGTAGACGGCCAGGCGCTTTTTCGTGCCCGCCTCGGTCAGGTCGAAGCCCGTGCCGTCGGTGAACCGGAGCCGGAAGCCGAGCGGGCTCTTGCCGGGGCGAGGCGGCGTCTCGGGCAGGTTTTCCCGCCAGCGGAGCCATCCGGCCCGGGCCAGGTGGATGACCAGGTGAAGGGGGCCGCCGGCGGGCTGACCGCCGTTACCGTCCGGGGCTGCGGCCACCAGGTCCAGGAATTTCCCGTGCCGCTGGGTGTCCGCGACGGTCCGGCCGCGCAGGTCGGTCAGGTCGGGGCGGTAGGTCTTCAGGACCGAGATCGCCGCACTGTCGGCGCGGTCGATGACAAGCCCGTCGGCCCGCTGGCGCAGGAACCGCGCCAGCGACTCCACCTCGGGAAGTTCCGGCATGGTAACGATTCTGCCTGGTGTCCCGGCGTGATCGCGCCACCGCCGGCTCGCGGATCGTTATGACTCCGATAGCTACTGGCATGGAGGCATGCAACACTGACCCCGTGATCATGAGCTGGCGGGGATGGAGGAGCACCGCCGGCGGCCCGGAAGCAGGGCGCCGGGCACCGGAAGGCCTTGCCGGTATGGGATGAGGCTGATTATTTGTTTAATCAAAACTAACCTAGCTTGCGGTACGTCACCGGTGAGCGGAGCATGGATTCACAAGGATGAGAAGCCATGGACCAGGCAGAGCCTCAGCCCCTCCCGGGCCAGCCTGAACGGCCCGTCCCTGGCGCTGCCCAGCCGGGTAGTGCCCAGCCTGACGGTCCTCAGCCGTTCAGGCCTGCTGACGTGCCGCCCGGCGACGTCACTGGAGGCCGGGATCCCGGCCGCCCGGACGGCCGGGACAGCCGGGCGGCGCAGCCTGGCCCGCGCCGGGAACCGCTGGCTGACTGCGGCCCGGCCACGGACCTCGACCATCCTGTGGTGGTTGGCTACGACGGATCCCGGTCCAGCAGGAATGCGCTCGCCTACGCCGCGGGCATGGCCCGCAGGCTCACCCGTCCCCTCCTCGTCGCCTATATCACCAGCCCCAGCATCTTCTGCGAGCCGCTCAGTGGCCAGGTGATCGCCCCGGTCCGGGACACCGAAGAGACTCACCGCTGGCTGCTCGCCGAACTCGACGAGGTATGCGACCGGGAGGGGCTGGACGTGAGGATCGTCACCCGCCAGGGCAGCCCGGCCCGCGAACTTGCCGCCGCCGCCGCCGAGTTCAGCGCGGACGCGCTGGTCATCGGCGCCCCGGTGCGCGTCTGGCATCGTGCCGCCGGGTCCGTGCCGGGCTGGCTGGCCCGGCACGCCCACTGCCCGGTCATCGTGATCCCCTGACCGATCAGGCGGTCAGCGGGTCATAGTAGTGGGCGTACTGCCAGGTGCCCCGCTCGACCAGGGCCTCGTCCGACAGGCCACCGCGGGGCAGGGCGCCGGAGGGCGAGCCGAACCGGCCCGGCTCAAGGGAGGACATATCCACGGCCGGGCGGCCGCCGGTGATCCACCGGGCCAGGGCCTCCCCGATCGCGGGGGATGACGAGAACCCTGATCCGTTGCAGCCGCTGGCCACCCACAGGCCCGGCACCTCAGGCACCGGGCCAGCCAGGAAGCGGCCGTCCGGGCTCATCGTGAACAGGCCGCCCCGATGTTCGGTCACCGTCGCTTCCCGTACGGCGGCCTGCGCCGCCGGCACCAGGTCGGCAACCTGGCCCGCCATAACGTCCAGCACCCCGCGGTCCAGCGGGACGTCGTCGGTGTCGAACCCGGGAGCCTCGGCGCGCGGATCGAGCGGCAGCGGCGCGGCCTCGAACCCACCAAGCATCAGGCCGCCCCGGGCGGGCCGCAGATACACCGCGCAGTCCAGGATCCTGGTGATCGGCGCCCCGGCGGGCACACCGGAAACGGGCCCGGTCACCAGCAGCTGGTGACGCACGGGCGCGGCCGCCACCCACGCCCCGGCCAGCTCACCGACCTGGCGGACCCAGGCCCCGGCGGCGTCGACGACCATCCCCGTCTCGATCCGGCGGGCGTCCGTCCGCAGCCCGGTGATGGCCCCGGCGCTGCTGGTCATGGCGGTGACCGGCTCGTCCGCCAGCACCTGCACCCCGGCCCGCCGGGCGGCCGCCAGATAGGCGTCGATCAGGGAGCCGGGTTCCTCGATGTACACGTCCTCGGGGCACCAGACCACATCTTCGTCCCCCGCCGGGCGGTAGTACCCGCCCGTCCGGCCGGCCGCCTCCGCCCCGCTGACCTCGGCCAGGTCTACCCCCCAGCGGCGGGACTGGGCGAACTCAGTGGCCAGCAGTTTCTTGTGGCCGCTGCTGCGCGCCACGAGCAGGCTGCCCGAGGCCACCACGTCCAGCGGGGCACCTGCCCAGTCGCTGAAGTGCCGGACCAGGTCGATGCTCCGGCGGGCCAGGAAGGTGCGGACCTCGTCGCCCTGCACGGACTTGAACAGTCCGGCCGCGCGGCCGGACGCCTGGGAGCCAGGGGCACGGCGGTCAATCACCACCACGGACCGGCCCTGCAGCGCGCAGTGCAGGGCCGTGCTCAGCCCGAGGGCACCCGCGCCGACAACAGCGACATCCGCCTTCATGACCTGGTCCTCGCGAAACGGGAAACGGTTACGCGGGCGCCGGTGGCTCCAGGAAGCACCGCTGGCCCGGGTCCCGGCGCCTCAAAGTGCCGGTGGCCTGGAGGTTACAGTGCACTCGCCTGACCTGCCCAGATCGGCCCCGGCTCGGCGCCGCGGCGCATAAGCTCAGGCCAGTGCGCCCTACCACCTGTCCCGGCACAACCATCAACGTTCAGCATTACCAGTGGGCGAGGAGGGATTTGAACCCTCACGTCCTTTCGGACACACGGACCTGAACCGTGCGCGTCTGCCGTTCCGCCACCCGCCCTACGCAGTGAGTCAGGTTAGCACGTCCGCAACAGCACCCTGAGCGCCGATACCATCGGATGCGGATAGGGGAAGGAGGTACCCCGGTGGGAGTTCTCAGTCGGTTCGAGCGCAGGCTCGAGGGCATGGTCGAGGGTGCCTTCGCGCGGGCGTTCAAATCCGAGCTGCAGCCGGTGGAGGTTGCCAGCGCGGTACAGCGCGAGATGGATGACCGGGCTGCGATCGTGGCGCAGGGCCGCACGCTGGTGCCGAACGATTTCGTGGTCGAGATCGCCGATACCGACTTCGACCGCCTCGAGGTCTACGCCGACAGTCTCGGCGTGGAACTGGCCACCCTGGCTCGTGAGCATGCCCGCGAGCAGGGCTACTCGTTCGTGGGGCCGGTGCGGATGCGGTTCGAGGGGGTTGCGGACCTGACCACGGGAACGTTCCGGATCCGCTCCGGCGTGATCCGGGGCACCACGGTCGAGGGAGGGGAGATCCGCAGGCCCGCCAGCGACCTGCCGCGCATGCCGGGCTCGTTCGGAGGCCGGCCGAGGCTGCTGGTGTCGGGGCCCGAGCCGGGTCCGGACGGCGGCAGCCAGCGGACCTACGAGCTGAACGCGCCGGTCACCATGCTGGGCCGCGGCACCGACTGCGATCTGCGGCTGGTCGATCCAGGCGTCTCACGCCACCACGCCGAGTTGCGGGTCGAGGACGGTGAAGTGGTCCTCGTCGACCTGGGCTCCACCAACGGGACGTTCGTGAACGGGCAGCCGGTCCGCCGCGTGACACTAGCGGACGGCACGCAGGTGACCCTCGGACGGACCACGCTGGTTTTCCGCCGGGACGGTGTCTATTGACGCAGCCCCGACAATGGCCGCAGTCCCGGAACTGATCCAGGCCCGCCCGGGTCCAGACCCCGACTCCGCACCCCCCGAAAAGGCCGCAACGGCGAGGCACCCAAGGACACATCAAGCCGATGAGCACGCTGACCCTCCTCCTGATCAGGCTCGCATTCCTGGCGGTCCTGTGGCTGTTCGTGATTACGGCGGTCGGTGTAGTGCGCACGGACTTGTTCGGTCAGTCCCCATCGAGCCGCAAGCAGAAGCGGCAGCGGCAGAACGCCCGCCCTCGCCCGGCCAAGCCCGCCCGCCCCGCCCGGGCCGGCCGCACTGAGCCGCAGAGGCTGCTGGTGACTGGCGGCTCGCTGTCCGGAACGACCCTGCCACTGACTGAACAGCAAATCACCATCGGTCGGTCAAATGACGCCACGCTGGTCCTCAACGATGACTACGCTTCGAGCCGACATGCCCGGCTGTTCCCTCAAGACGGTCAATGGATCGTTGAGGATCTCGGGTCAACCAACGGCACCTACCTCGACCGGCAGAAGGTGACCCAGCCGACCCCGGTGCCGACAGGCGTGCCGATCCGCATCGGCAAGACCGTTCTGGAATTGCGCAGATGACACTTGCACTGCGGTACGCGATCCGCTCCGACGTCGGTCTTCTCCGGGAGGGGAACGAGGACGCGGCGTACGCCGGGCCGCGGCTGCTGGCCGTGGCCGATGGCATGGGCGGTCATGCCGCCGGAGAAGTCGCCAGCGCGGCGGCCATCTCGGCCCTCTCCAGGCTTGACGAGGACGTGCCCGGCACCGACCTGCTCGACGCGCTCGCCGATGCGGTGAGCGACGCGAACCACACCCTGCACAACATGGTGGTGGCCGATCCCTCATTCGAGGGCATGGGCACCACGCTCACCGCGATGCTGTGGTCCGGCGGCCGGGTTGCCCTGTGCCACATCGGTGACTCCCGCGCCTACCTGCTGCGGGATCGTGAATTCCACCAGATCACGCACGACCACACGCTGGTCCAGACGCTGGTGGACGAGGGCCGGATCAGCCCCGATGACGTGGCCACCCATCCGCAGCGCTCGATGCTCCTGCGGGCCCTGGACGGCCGGGCCGACGTGGAGCCTGACCTGACCCTGCTGGAGGCCCGGCTGGGGGACCGCTACCTGCTGTGCTCCGACGGGCTGTCCGGGGTCGTCAGCGAGGAGACCCTGCACAAGACGCTGGCCACCGTGGCCAACCTCGACGAGGTCGTGCTGCAACTGGTGGAGCTGGCCATCCGGGGCGGCGGGCCGGACAACATCACCTGCATCGTCGCGGACGTGGTGGACAGCGCCACCACGTCGCTGCCGCCCAGCGATGCCTCCGTGATGGTGGGCGCGGCCTCCAACGGCAGCGGCGGCCCCCACTTCCGCACCGACAGCCCGGCCGGGCGGGCCCACCTGCTCACCCGCACCGCCCCGCAGGTCGCGGTGGCGATCGCGCACGACGATCCCGCACCCCAGGCGCCGGACGAGCCGGAGGATGAGTACCAGCCCCGGCGGCGCAGGCTGCCGCTGGTCAAGTCCGCCCTGGTGATCCTCCTCGCCCTCATCGTCGGCGGCGCCTACGCCGGCTGGCGGTACACGCAGGGCCAGTACTACGTGGCCGCGGACGGCGGCAAGGTGGCCATCTTCCGCGGCATCAACCAGAGCGCCGCCGGGATCAACCTGTCCAGCGTGGCCAGCCGGTCGGGCATCCCGGTGGCCGGGCTGCCGGCCGCCATGGCCGCGGACGTGCGGGCCACGATCCCGTCGGATAACGGCCTGGCCGGCGCCCAGAGCATCGTGACCAATCTCCGATCGAACTACGTGCGGTGCCACAACGCCGCCCTGGCCCTGCAGAAATGGGAGGCCACCCCAGCGAAAACGGTCAAGAAGAAAGTCAAGAACAAGACCATCACCACACACGTCAGGCAGCCGAAGCCCGCATTCCCGGCGGACTGCCCCGTACCGGGGAGCACCGCCACCGGGACGGGAGGATCTTCTTGAGCGCGATCACCACACCCGGAGGGCATCCGCTGGGCGCCGACGCCGGGGCCGGGCAGGGCAGCCAGCCGGAGGCCGCTCCCGCGCCGCGGGGACGGCGCCGGACCGAACTGCTCATGCTGGTCTTCGTGGTGGGCGTGGTCCTGCTCGCGTACGCGAACGTCGGGCTCGGGCTGAACGGCAAGGTCCCGGCGGGGATGTTCGAGTACGGCCTGGCGTTCGCGGTCCTGGTCGGTGCCGCCCATGTGGCGGTGCGGTGGCTGGCGCCGTTCGCCGACCCGCTGCTGCTCCCGCTGGCCGCGCTGCTCAACGGCCTCGGCATCGTGATGATCTTCCGCCTGCAGGAGGCGGGGCGGGGCGGCAACCCCGGCATCGTGGTCAGCACGATGAGCACGTCCACCACCGCGCTTCAGGTGTTCTACACCGCGATCGGGATGGCGGCCTTCGTGGCCGTGCTCGCCTTCATCCGGCAGCCACGCACGCTGCAGCGGTACACCTACACGCTGGGTGCGATCGGCCTGGTGCTGCTGGCCCTGCCCGCGGTGCTGCCCGCCAGCATCAGCGAGGTCCCGGGCACCGCCGCCAAGATCCAGATCGCTCTCCCCGGTATCGGAAGCATCCAGCCCGAGGAGTTCGCCAAGCTGGCGCTGGCCGTGTTCTTCGCCGGCTACCTGGTGGCCAAGCGGGATGTGCTCGCGCTGGCCGGCCGCCGGGTCCTCGGCATCGACCTGCCGCGGGCCCGGGATCTGGGCCCGGTGCTCATCGCCTGGGGCGTCAGCCTGGTCGTCCTGGTCTTCGAGGGCGACGTCGGCACCTCGGCGCTGTTCTTCGGCCTGTTCGTGGTCATGATGTACATCGCCACCCAGCGATCTTCCTGGCTGATCATCGGGTTCCTGCTGTTCGTCACCGGGTCCCTGCTCGCGAGTGAGCTGTTCGCGCACGTGCGCGAACGCTTCGTCATCTGGCTGCACCCGTTCAATTACGTGCACACCTTCTCCTACCAGCTGGTCCAGGGGCTGTACGGGATGGGCTCCGGCGGCGTGCTGGGCCGCGGGCTGGGCCAGGGCCAGCCCTACATCACCCCGCTGGTGCAGAACGACCTGATCATCACCGCGTTCGGCGAGGAACTGGGCCTGACCGGGGTCATGGCCCTGCTGCTCATCTACGGGCTGATCGTGCAGCGCGGGCTGCGCGCGGCGATCGCCGTGCGGGACCCGTTCTCGAAACTGCTGGCGGGAGGGCTCTCCTTCGTGGTCGCCCTCCAGGTCTTCGTGATCGTCGGCGGCGTGACCCGGCTCATCCCGCTGACCGGCATCACCACGCCGTTCCTGTCCCAGGGCGGTTCCTCGCTGATCGCCAGCTGGATGGGGATCGCCCTGCTCATGCGAATCAGCGACACCGCCCGCCGGCCGGCCCCGCAGCCCATCCAGGATGAGGGCATGACCCAGGTGGTGCGGGCCGGATGAACCGCGCGCTGCGCCGTGTCTCGCTGATCTGCCTGGTGCTCTTCGTGGCGCTTCTGGTCAACGTGAACTTCGTCCAGGGCTTCGACGCGAGCAGCCTGGCCAATGAGCCGGGCAACGGCCGCACGGTCTCGGCGACGCTGCAGTTCCAGCGGGGCTCGATCGTCACGTCCGACCAGAAGGTCGTCGCGTTCTCGAAGATGAACAAGAACTTCGGGGAGTACCAGCGGCACTACCCGTTCGGGAAGGTGTACGCCCCGGTCACGGGCTATGACACGCTGTTCAGCCAGACCGGGATCGAGGGGGCGGCGAACAAGGACCTGGCCGGCACCGATCCCGCCCTCGAGGTGCACAACCTCATCGACCTGATCAGCGGGAAGCAGAAGAAGGGCGCCACGGTCGAGCTCACCGTCAACTCGGCGGCCCAGCAGGCGGCCTGGAACGCGCTCAAGGCCTCGGGGAGACAGAGCGGGGTGGTGGCGATCAACCCCCAGACGGGGGCGATCCTCGCCCTGGCCTCCTATCCGACCTTCGACCCGAACCTGCTGGCCACGCTGGACGGCAACAAGCTCAACAGCAATGACAAGCGGCTGCTTCGCGACCCGGCGCACCCGCTGGTCAACAACGCGATCAGCACGACGTTCCCGCCCGGCTCGACCTTCAAGATCGTGACCAGCTCCACCGCGTTCGCGACCGGAAAGGTCGCCGACCAGAACACGCAGGTCCCGGCGCCGACCCGGCTCACCCTCCCGGGCACGACCACCCAGCTGATCAACGACAACGGCTCGGCTTGCGGCACCGGCAGGGTGTCGCTCATCTACGCGTTCACCGTGTCGTGCAACACCGCGTTCGGCGCTCTGGGCTTGCGCCTCAGCGGGGCCGCCCTGCGGGCGCAGGCCAACAAGTACGGCTTCAACGACCCCGACCAGACCCTCGCCCCGGGGATGCAGGTGGCCCAGAGCAACGTCCCGCTCTATACCGACCCCGCCCAGAGGGCCGGGGGGGCCATCGGCCAGGAGAGCAACACGGTGACCCCGCTGCAGGAGGCGATGCTGTCCGCCGCGGTGGCCAACAACGGGGTCCTGATGAAGCCCTACCTGATCCAGAAGGTGACGGCGCCGGACCTGTCGGCGATCCAGACCACCACCCCGTCCCCGCTGAGCACCGCGGTGACCCCTAGCCAGGCGGCACGCCTGCAGGCGATGATGACCAGCGTGGTCCAGTCACCGTTGGGCACCGCGCATGCCACGGCGGGAACCCAGGTCACCGGGGGGATCACGATCGCGGGGAAGACCGGGACGGCCCAGAACGGCATCAACAACTCCGGCCTGGACGACGCGGTATTTACCTGTTACGCCCCGACAACGCAACCGCAGATCGCTGTCGGCGTCGTAGTCAAGGGAGGCGGCTTCGGTGCCGACGCTGCCGCACCGATCGCAGTGCAGGTTATCAAGGCCTACCTCGCCTCCCAGGGGAAGGGGTGAGCCCAGTGATCACGGCGGACGCCGCGATGCGGATGACTGGCCTCCCGCCCGCGGTGGTGGCCTCAGGCACGGCCACCGCCGCACCCGATGGACGGATAACGATGCAGGACGGTTACTGACGTGCGAGACATGACACAGCCACGGCTCCTCGGCGGTCGCTACGAACTCGACGGCGTCGTCGGGCGGGGTGGCATGGCCGAGGTCTACCGGGCCCGGGACATCCGGCTGGACCGCATCGTCGCGGTGAAGACACTCCGCGAGGACCTGGCCCGGGACCAGACCTTCCAGGCCCGGTTCCGGCGGGAAGCCCAGTCCGCGGCCTCGCTGAACCACCCGTCCATCGTCGCCGTCTACGACACGGGCGAGGACACGTCTGACCCGGCGCACGTGCCGTACATCGTGATGGAGTACGTGGACGGCCGGACCCTGCGGGAGTTGCTCCGCGACGACCGCCGGCTGCTTCCCGAGCGGGCGCTGGAGATCACCGACGGGGTCCTGCGGGCGCTGGACTACAGCCACCGGAACGGGATCGTGCACCGGGACATCAAGCCCGGGAACGTGATGCTCACCCGGTCCGCCGAGGTCAAGGTGATGGACTTCGGCATCGCCCGTGCGGTCAGCGACGCCCAGGCGACCATGACCCAGACCGCCCAGGTAATCGGGA
This sequence comes from uncultured Actinomycetes bacterium, assembly GCA_963782185.1. GTDB lineage: Bacteria > Actinomycetota > Actinomycetes > Streptosporangiales > Streptosporangiaceae > RYN-230. The sequence continues at coordinate 87,332 of CAWAJB010000025.1, read as the reverse complement.
CCGCACAGTACCTGTCGCCCGAGCAGGCCCGCGGCGAGCGGGTGGACGCGCGCAGCGACCTGTACTCGACCGGGTGCCTGCTGTACGAGCTGCTGACCGGGAGGCCGCCGTTCACCGGCGATTCCCCGGTCGCCATCGCCTACCAGCACGTCCGGGAAAATCCGATCCCGCCGTCACGCATCGACCCGGAGATCCCGGCCTGGGCCGACTCCATCGTGCTGAAGGCGATGGCCAAGGACCCGGCGGAGCGCTACCAGTCAGCCGCCGAGATGCGCACCGACATCCAGCGGGCGCTGTCTGGCGTGCCGGTTGCCGCGCCTCCGCAGGCGACCGAGATGTACGCCCCCGGAACCCAGCGGATGGGCCCGAACACGATGATGGCCGGGGCCGCGCCGACCGGCGCGGTCTCCCCGTACGGGCCCGGCGAGGACGAGTATGGCGGCGGCGGGAACGGGCGGCGGAAGGCCCTGTGGTGGATCCTGGGCAGCATCGCCGCCATCCTGATCATCGTGATCGCCTACCTGTTGCTCAGCGGCGGCGGCGGGAAGACCGACGCGGTGCCGTCAGTCGTGGGCTTTACCCAGAGCAAGGCGGTGGCCACGATCCAGCACGCCGGGCTGACACCGAAGGTGGTCAAGGTGTCCTCGGCGTCGGTCAAGGCCGGCCTCGTCACCCAGACCAACCCGCCGTTCGGGACCAAGGTGGCGCCGAAGAGCGTGGTCACGCTGGACGTCTCCACGGGGCCGAAGAAGATCAGCGTGCCCAGGGTGATCGGCTTGTCGGAGGCTGATGCCCAGAACAAGCTGCAGAATTTCCACGTGGTGACCAAAACGGCACCGAACTCCACCCAGCCCGCCGGGACGGTGGTGCGGCAGTCACCCGATCCGGGCACGATGCTGCTCCCGAACAGCACGGTGACCATCTACGTCTCCGGGGGCGGGACCCAGGTCCAGAACACGGTCGGCGACCCCAAGGCCACCGCCGTCTCGATCCTGCAGAACCAGGGGTTCAAGGTCCAGGTCATCACCGCGGCCGGGCCAGCCAACTCCACCCCGGGCAATGTGTTCCAGCAGACACCATCCAGCGGGACGCTGGCCCAGGGATCGACCGTGACGATCTACGTGGCCTCGACGCCGACGCCAACACAGACCCCGACCCCGACCCCGACCCCGACCCCGACGGCGACCGCGACCAGCCCGACGCCGACCCCGAGTAGCCCCACGGCCTCCGGGGCGACGAGCAGCCGCACGCCGCATCTCTAGGTGGTGTCCCGGCGTTACACTCGGCAGAGCTACCGACCAGGAGACGACCGTGCCCAAGTCCCGCGTGAGAACCAAGGCGGTGTACACACCGCCACCGAAGCGATCGGCGTCGAAGAAGGTCAGCCCTCGCTGGCTGGTACCAGCCATGCTGGCCTGCCTGCTGATTGGGCTGGCCTGGATCGCGGTGTTCTACGTGACCCAGGGCACCCTGCCGATCGGCGCCCTGGCCGACTGGAACCTGGTGGTCGGCTTCGCTTTCATCATCGCGGGCGTGGTGCTGTCCACGAAGTGGCGCTGAGCCGGCGAGGCGGGGCGCGCCGGAGGCGTGTTCCCGCCGGAGCCGGCGAATCGGGGGGTTTCCGGGGGGTCGTCCCCCCGGGCTAGCGGAGCGTTACCGGAAGCCTGACGCCGCTAGCTGGCTGTCGCGGGTGATCACGGCGGCGATCAGGATGGCGAGCACGATCAGGGTGGCGGCCCCCTGGACCAGGGCCCGGTGCTTGCGGGGCGCGTAGGCGTAGGCCGCGGTGAGCACCGCGCCCGTGATCAGGCCCCCCACGTGGTCCTGCCAGGCGATGGACGGGACCGCGAAGCTGATCCCCAGGTTGAGGACGATCAGGAACACGATCGCCCGGCTGTCCAGCCGCAGCCGCCTGGAGAGGACGAACCAGGCCCCGAACAAGCCGAAGATGGCGCCTGAGGCTCCCAGCGCGGACTGATTCGGCGGGGCGTACAAGAAGTACAGCACTGAGCCGCCGAGCGCACTGAGCAGGTAGACCGCCAGGAACCGCAGATGTCCCAGCATCCGCTCCAGGGCCGGGCCGACCAGGATCAGCGCCCACATGTTGAAGATGATGTGCGCGGGACCGAACCCGCTCAGCCCCGGCTCGTGCAGGAAGGCCGACGTAATCAGCCGGTACCACTGGTCGTGGGCCACGCCCACGGTCTGATGGATAGTGGGATCGTAGGCCGCGCCGATCATGTCGAAGTAGTTGACGACCCGCGGGTAGACCCACTCCACCAGGTAAAACAGGACATTGAGGCCAACGAGTACCCAGGTGACCGCCGTCCCCGAGGTCACCCGGCCGCCAAACACCGCCGTGGGCTGGCGGATGCCGCGGTTGCTCTCCCGGACGCATTCGACACAGTGCTGGCCGACCGGTGCGGCGCGCAGGCAGTCAGGGCAGGCCGGGCGCCCGCACCGGCTGCAGGAGAGGTAGGTCTCCCGGTCTGGATGCCGGAAACAGGTAGGTACCGGTGCGGGCGCCCCGGGGCCGGGCGCCGGAAGCTCGTCCACTGTTCAGCCCTGCTGATCCTGGTTAGCCCGCGGTTTCCGGTGCGTCAGCGCCGCTGATCTCGACCGACTCCAGCACCACGTCCTTGGCCGGGCGGTCCCGGCGGTCACGCTCCGCATGGCTGATGGCGTCCACCACGTCGCTGCCCTCGATGACCTCGCCGAAGATGGTGTGCTTGCCGGTCAGCCACGGGGTCGGCACGGTGGTGATGAAGAACTGGGAGCCGTTCGTGCCGGGGCCCGCGTTGGCCATGGCCAGCAGGTACGGGCGGTTGAACGAGAGGTCGGGGTGGAACTCGTCCCCGAACTGGTACCCGGGGCCACCGGTCCCGGTGCCGAGGGGGTCCCCGCCCTGGATCATGAAGTCCGGGATCACCCGGTGGAAGATCGTCCCGTTGTACAGACTGGCCCGGCTGGGCTTCCTGGTCTCCGGGTCGGTCCAGTCCCGGGATCCCTCGGCGAGCTCGACGAAGTTGCGCACCGTCTTCGGGGCCTGATCAGGGAAAAGCCGGACCACAATCGTTCCCTGATTCGTCCGCAGAGTCGCGGTCAGCGAGTTTGTCATAAGTGGAATCCTTGCATGGCACGCCCGGTCATTAGCCGTTTCCCGCCCGGACGCTTCCTGCCGGACAGCTTTTGCCTCCGGGTCATCCACTCCTGACCTTACGGCGCTCCCGGCAACGCTGCGAATCAGGCTGGCGGCCCGGATAACTCGTGCAGATGCTGCTTCAGCCCGGTTTAGGCCGGGCACAGAGGGAAGGCAGGGTTGAGCGCTCCCGCCCAGGGAAGTGACTGGGCGGGGGAGCTGTCCGGGGAGTTTTGGAGGTCAATGGTGTTTTCAAGAAGTAGTCAGGACGCAAAGCCCGAGGCGAAGGCCGGGAAGGCGCTCATCCAGAGCCGCGCTTACCAGGCCAAAGCCGGGGCTGTGCGCGCCCAGGAGCGCGCCCGCCAGGCCACGACCCAGATGGCGCCGCTGGCGAGGAGTGCCCAGGAGGCGGCAGCCCGCAATCTGCTCGTGGCCCGGGCCTGGGCGGCTCCGCGGGTCGAGGCCACCGGCGTGGCCGTGCAGGAGCGGCTCGCACCGCGGGTGTCGGCCGCCATGGTGACCGCCGCCCGGCGGCTGGAGCCGCCGAAGGCTCAGCGGCGCCGTCGCTGGCCGTTCATCGTGGCTGGGGTCGTGGTGCTGGGTGCGGGCTGCGCCGCCGCCGCCCAGATACTGCGCAGCAAGCCGAGCACCATGGCTACGGAGGACCAGGGTCCGGTGACTCCGCCCATGCCGCCGACTACCCCGGCGGACCGCCAGGAGATGAATGATGCTCATGCGGACGTGAACGGGCAGGTCAGGACGCCCTGACCGGAGTCTGCCTACGGGCAGCGGGTGACCAGCGAGGCTGGCCGCCCGCTGCCTTCGCATCCGCCGCGGCCCGTTCTGCGTGTGCCGCCCGGGTCCGGCGGGTGACCGGCATCTAGGAAGCGACCTGGAGCCCGGGAATCTGCAGCGAGTTCGAGGAGATGTAGGGCTGGCTGGTGGTCACGCTGGTGAGCTTGAGCGGGACCAGCGGGGTCACCGAGTTGAGCAGCTTGAGGATGGCGGCCAGCGGGCTGCTGGGGGTGATCGTCACGGGGACACCCAGCAGGGAGCCGGACAGCTGGGTTGCGTACAGCACCACGTTCCCGGTGAACTGCATGGATGTGCCGCTCGTGACCGATGAGACCCCGCCCTGGGTGACCGTTAGCGTGGGCGCGCCGTCGAGGGTCAGCGAGTTCATGGTGAATTCCATCATGGGCACGGCCGGCCCGCCGGCCGTGGGGATCTGCGCCACTCCCTTGTAGGACGCGCCAAGCAGCAGCGCCGAGCCGGTGACCAGGGTGAACTGGGCTCCGCTGACCTGCAGGCCCCCAGCCGCCGCGGCCATGACCGAGGATGCCTTCCGGTCCTTGGGGGACGCGCTCGGGCTTGGGGACGGATCCGCCGTGGGACTGCCGGTGGGCGACGCGCTGGCCGACGGCTCCGGGCTGGCGGAACCCGTGGGGTCCGGGGACGGGCTGGGCGACGGGCTGCTGCTGGCCGAGGGACTGGGACTGGGCGACGGGCACAGGATCGGCACCGGGATGACGCAGCCGGGCTGGCTGGCGGCCGCCGGCTGCGCGGCGCTGGCCGCCTGGCCCGGCAGCATCAGGCCGGCCAGGACGAGCAGCATGACCGCGAGGGCTAGCCTGCGGCTCACGGTATCCACCTCGCCTCGTGGTCCGCCCCCGACGCGTCAGCTCCCTCCTGCGACACCCGACCGGCTCGCCCGGCGGTACTTTCCGGGACGGGTCCGGTGTCCAGCACGAGGCCCAGGCCTTCAGACGGGGGCCCCGGCCGCCGTGGCCGCGGACGATGCTGGCCGGCCAGCCGACCAGGCCCCGGGGTCCAGCCGAAGCTGAGCGAGGCGCCCGTCACACCGAGCAGCATGCCCAGGAAGAAGCCGCCCAGGTTGGTGGCGACGAAGGACGCAACCGCCAGCAGGACGCGGGCGATCGCGTAGAAGATCCGCTGCACCGGGTGAAACCAGATCAGCAGGCCGCAGGCCACCAGCAGGCCGCCGATGAGCACGCCGAACACGCCGCCGATGCCGATGTAGATGACGACCTTGACCGATCCGTGGGCCAGCACGCTCAGCAGCGGGATCGCCAGCAGTTCCAGGCCGGCCAGCACCAGCAGCAGTCCGCCCCAGAACGGGCGGCTGCGGCGCCAGGCCCGGAATGCCTGCCAGGCGGTGACCGCCTGGGCCCGCACCTGCGGCGTGCTGATGCCGGGATCCGGGGGCTCGCCAGGCTGGGATTCGTGGGGTCGGGGCTCCACCGGGCCTGGCCCGGCGGAGCCCGCACCGTCCGTACCGGCACCGTTGTCGGGTCGCGAACTGCAGCGGGTGAGATATGCCACAGCGGAGCGATTTGATGGAAGTTACCGCTTGGTAGCAATGCCGGTCAAGCCGCATTCCATAACAAATCCGGGGGCAGTGCCCGCTCATCGGCGGAGGGTTTCCCTGAGCGGGGGATGTCAGAGTCGTCGGGCAGAATGCATGGTGTGCTACTGAGCGATTTGGTGCGCACGTCAGAGGCGGTGTCGCTGGCGTCCGGCCGCCGGGTCAAGATTGACGAGATCGCGGGCCTGCTGCGCCGGGCAGCTCCGGGGGAGATTCCGGTGGCGGTGGCGTTTCTGTCTGGCGAGTTGCGCCAGCGGCAGATCGGGGTGGGGTACGCGGCCCTAGGCGGGCTGCTCCGCCCGGCCGCCAGCGACCCGTCAGCCAGCGACTCGTCAGCGACCGGGATGAGCGCCACCGAGCCGGCCGACCGCGGCGCGGCTGACCGCGAGCCGGCTGACCGCGAGCCGGCGGGCGATGCACCGGACGGCGGCGGCCCCGGAGCGGATCCGGGCCCCCGGCCGCTGACTGTGGCCGAGACCGACTCAGTGTTCACGGCGATCGGGGCGACCACGGGGGCCGGGTCACAGGCCGGGCGGCGGAGGCTGCTCGGGACCCTGTTCGCCCAGGCCACCCCGGCCGAGCAGTCCTTCCTGACCCGGTTGCTCGCTGGCGAACTGCATCAGGGTGCCCTGGAAGGCGTGATGACCGAAGCCGTCGCGCGGGCTGCCGGGGTGGACGCGGCCGAGGTGCGCCGGGCGCTCATGCTGGGCGGCTCCCTGCCGGCGGTGGCGAAGGCCGCCCTGTCCGCCGCCAGCGCCGCCCGTCAGGATCAGGGTGCGGCGGGCGGTGCCGCGCCCGGCGGTCACCCTGTGACGGACGAGACCGCGGCGGGCCACCCCGCGGCGGGCCACCCCGCGGCGGGCCAGTCTGCGGCGGACCACCCTGCGGCAGGCCAGCCCTCGGGGCAGGAGTCCGGCGACAGCGCGGCCAGGGCGGCCGCCCTCGCGGCGCTCCAGGCCTTCCGCCTGCGGGTGGGCCGGCCGCTGCGGCCGATGCTCGCCGCCTCCGCGCCGACCGTGGCGGCGGCCTTCGACCGGGTATCCCCGGCCGCGGCCGAATGGAAGATCGATGGCATCCGGATCCAGGTGCACCGGCAGGGCCCCGCGGTGCGGGTGTTCACCCGGACCCTGGACGACATCACCGCCCGGCTACCCGAGATCACCCGGGCTGTGCTTGCCTCCCCCGCCGGGACCCTGGTCCTGGACGGTGAGGCGATCGCGCTGGACCCGGAGGGCCGGGCCCGCCCGTTCCAGGTCACCGCGAGCCGGGCCGGCACGCAGGCCGCGCCGGGCCAGGAGGGCCCGGACGTCCCGCTGACCCCCTTCTTCTTCGACCTGCTGCACCTGGACGGGAGGGACCTCGTCGACGAACCCGCCACCATCCGGCACGCGCTGATGGCCGAGGTCCTCCCGGCGGACCTCCGCGTGCCGCGCGTGGTGACCGGCGACGTGGCGGAGGCCGAGGCGTTCTTCGCGGACGCGGTGGCCCGCGGGCACGAGGGAGTGGTGGTGAAATCGCTGGACGGCCCGTACGCGGCCGGACGGCGGGGAAGCGAGTGGATCAAAGTCAAGCCGCGGCACACGCTGGACCTCGTGGTGCTGGCCGCCGAGTGGGGTCACGGCCGCCGCCGGGGCTGGCTGTCGAACCTGCACCTGGGGGCCCGGGATCCGGCCGGCGGTTTCGTCATGCTCGGGAAGACGTTCAAGGGGCTGACCGACGAGATGCTCCGCTGGCAGACGGAGCGGTTCCTGGCCATCGCCGAATCGCCCGGCCAGCGCCCGCCGGGTGACCTCAGCGACGCCCGGGGCGTGCTGCGGCTCCGCCCGGAGATGGTGGTGGAGATCGCCTTCGACGGCGTGCAGGCCAGCCCCCGCTATCCAGGCGGCCTAGCGCTGCGCTTCGCCCGGGTGCTCCGTTATCGTCCGGACAAGCAGGCGGGCGAAGCCGACACGATCGGAGCGGTCCGCGCGATCTGGGAAGGCCGGGTTTCGGGTGACCGGGACTAAGCGGGCCGGCCGGGACCGCTCAGAGTCCCTCGATCGCGGGCAGCCGCCGCGCCTCGATCGCGTTCAGCAGCCGCTGGTAGTCCAGCTCGTTCTGCTCCGAGTAGGCCACTCCGAATTCCTCGATGGCCCGGTCGAAGCGGTCGCTGGCGCCCAGGTAGCCGGAGATCATCGGGGCCCGGCCGGTCCGGGCGTGCGCCCGGGCCAGCGCCCAGCCGCACAGGCCCGCGTAGTAGGTGAGCTGCGGCGGGTCCATGACCGGCACGTTCATCGCGCCCTTCATGTCGCGCAGCTGCCGGACGTAGTACTCCTTGGGCTCGGCGCCATCCACCCGGAGCCCGCTGGTCCAGCCCAGGAACGGGTCCGCGGCGGCCTGCATCATCCGCTCACCCCTGACCACCCGCTCTCCCTGGTGCACGTACTCGCTGGCCCCGGCGAAGGGGGCCAGGACCGACTCCTGAGCCTCCTTGAGCTGCAAGAACAGCAGCTCGTCCAGGCAGTCCCCGAGGAGCAGGAATACGAAGGCCTCGGTGCCCACCGAGCCGACGCCGACGACCTTGCGGGCGAAATCGCCGAAGTAGTACCGGCACAGCACCTCGCGGCGGTCGGCCTGCAGCGTGTCCCGGTACTGCTGGATCGCGCTGCGGAGCTCGTCGACAATCTGGGGGCCTGCTCGATCCCGAACCGGACCACGACCGGCGGGACGGGCTTGATCCGGTACTGGCCATCCACCAGGTGGCAGAGCTTCTCCAGGGCCTGGACGCTGGTGTGCCGGTAGGCCCGGTGGATGTCCTCGTGGCGGCGCCGGATCGCCCTGGGGGACTGGACAGCATCGAAGAGCTGGGAGACCTGCTCCACGTCGATCCGGGAGTGCCACACGTCCAGGAACCGCATCTGGGCGAAGTTCTCCATCTCGGTGCGGTACATGTGCGCGCACCGGCGGACCCCGGTCCGGACGGACCGGATGCCGAACCCGTTCTCCCGGGCGGCGACCGCCACGCTGGCGGCCAGCCGCTTCACGTCCCGGTCGAACGACGCGGGCAGTGTCTCGTCGAAGTCGTTCACGTCGAAGACCAGCCGCCGGTCCGGGGCCGCGAACATGCCGAAGTTCACCAGATGCGCGTCCCCGCAGCACTGCACCCGGATGTCCGTAGCGGGCAGATGAGCCAGATCCCAGGCCATCGGCGCGGCCGCCCCGCGGAAGTAGGCGAACGGGGAGGCGGCCATCCGGCCGTGCCGGATCGGCACCAGGTCAGGCACGCGGCTCTTGGCCTGCTCCTCCAGGATCGCGACGGGATCCGGCCGGCCCGGCGGCGGCGACCACTCCGCATGGCTGGACCTCGGCACCAGCTTGCGCCGCTCCCGGCCCAGTTGCCGCCATTCTTCCGGCGTGAGGATCTCGTGTGCCTCGGACAGTACCCCCGGCGACATCTTGCCCATGCGTCTGCTACCCCCCCCCCGGACGGCTTCTGCGGGAGCGATGCCCCTGCCCGTCCTGACTACGCTCAGGGTACGTGGTGCCCTCCGGGCTCCCCGTCCGTAGGGTGGTCCGGTGTCCCGTGACCGTCTTGGCGACCTGCCCTACGCCGGCTCCCTGACGCTGCACCAGGGTGGCCTGTCCGCCGACGCGGACTACGAGGGCGCCCACTTTGACGGGCTGGACCTCGACGCGCCCCGGGCCCCGGGCAGCCGGTACAACGAATGTGCCTTCACCCAGGTCAGCATCACCGATGGGCGGCTGCGCCGGGCCCGGTTCAACGACGTATGGCTGCGCGGGGTGCGACTGACCGCCACCGAACTCAGCGACAGCAACTGGATCGATGCCACCATCATCGGCTCGGTGGCCGCCGGGGTGATCGCGCACGGGTCGCGGCTGCGGCAGGTCACGTTCCGCGGCTGCAAGCTGCACGGCGTGAACTTCCGGGCGGCCACGCTTACCGAGGTGACGTTCGAGGACTGCCTGCTGCGCGAGGTGGATTTCGGCGGGGCCACCCTGCGGCGCTGCGAGTTTCCCGGGTCGGAACTCCGCGAGACGGACTTCAGCCGGGTCACCCTGGACAAGGTGGACCTCCGCGGCGCGGAGCTGGGCATCGTCATCACCCCGGGCGCGCTGGGCGGGGCGACGATCAGCCCCGCTCAGCTGACCCAGCTGGCTCCGCTGCTGGCTGAGCACGCCGGGATTACCGTGGCGTGACTTCCGCCATCCTGGACCAGTCGGTCCCCGGGATCACGGTGTTGATGATCTGCGGCGTCTCGGCCACTGCGTCGGGTGCCCAGGCGACGAATTTCTTGAAGTGATCTGAGTTGACGTGCGCGGCGGCTGCGTCGTCACCGAACGCCTCGACCAGCACGAACTGGTTGGGGTTGTCGACGCTCCGGGACCACTCGAAGAAGATGTTGCCCGGCTCCGACCGGGTGCCCTGGGTGAATTCCTCCACCTCAGCGAGCCAGTTGCCGCTGCGCTCGGGCTTGATGGTCCACTTGACGACGATGAAGATCATGGATGCCCCCTTCGGCACCGATCGCGGCACGGCACAGCCGGAACCGGGTCGCAACTGGTCAGCATGATCTTACAAATAGGCCGGCCCGCCGTCTCAGGCTGCGACGTCCAGCTCAGGCTGCGACATCCGGCTCAGGCTGCGACATCCGGCTCAGGCTGCGACGTCCGGCTTAGGGCTTGCGTGCCTCGATCAGGAAACGCTGGGCGTGCGCCACGAACGGCCCCGCGGACCGGATCTGCTCGTGCAGCTTCCGCAACTGGTCCCGGTACCCGGCCACGGTGAACCCGGGCACCGTCCACAGCACCTTGCGCAGGAAGTAGACAACCGCGCCGACGTCGTTGAAGACCGTACGCAAGGCCTCCTCGCGCAGCTCAGCGACGACCAGGCCAGCTGCCCCGGCCTCCGCCCTGGCCCGGCTCGCACTGCGCGCCTCGCTGACCGGCTGAGGGCCCATCATGAAGTCAGTCAGTTCCCGGTTCGAGCCTGCCCCGACGCCCTGGGAGAAGAAGGTGCCGCCGGGGCGGAGCACGCGGGCGATCTCCGGCCACACCAGCTCGACCGGGTGCCTGCTGCCCACGAGGTCGAAGGATTCCGCGGGGAACGGCAGGGCATCGTCGTCAGCGATCTGGACCACCCGGGCGCCCAGCGGGGCCAGGTTCCGGCGGGCCAGCTCCACGTTCGGGGCCCACGACTCGGTGGCGGCCAGGACGGGCGGAGGCGCCGGGATCCCGGCCAGCACCTCGCCGCCGCCGGTCTGGATGTCGAGCGCCGCATGGGCGCGCGCCATCCGTTCCGCCATCATCCGGGCGTAGCCCCACGACGGGCGTTCCTCGGTGGCCCGGCCCTCGAACCAGGAAAAGTCCCAGCCCGCCACCGGCACGGCCTCACCCTCGGCCACCAGCCTCGCGAACTCCGGATCGCCACCCATGCCCAGCACGGTAGGCAGCGACCGCACCGCCGTCGAAGGGTTATCGGCTCTCCGGCGACCTTTCCCGTGCGACGTGCGCCAGGGAGGGCGTTTTGTCCGGTTCCGGCGAACGGTATCCGGGAAAGGTCAGCTCATCCCCTGGTGATGCACATCCCGGGTGATGCACATCCCGGGTGATGCACATCCCCAGGGTGATGCACATCCCGGGTGATGGTCGCGGGCGTGAAATCCGCCGGGTGGCCAGGCCAGGGGTGGGGGTGGGTTCCGAGGCAGGTTTCCGGTCGCCGATCACCGGACCGGTCAGCGGCGGGTGATCATCGGCTCAGGCCAGGCGCGGGGGGAACCCGCCGGTGGCGATGGGGCCCCAGCGCTCGATCGTGACCCGGATCAGCGACTTGCCCTGACGCTGCATCGCGGCCCGGTACTCGTCCCAGTCGTCGTGCTCGCCGGCGATGGACCGGAAGTACCCGACCAGCGGCTCGAGCGCCCCGGGCAGGTCGAGTACCTCGGCGGTGCCGCTGAGCTGCACCCAGGCCCCGGCGAAGTCGTCCGACAGCACCAGCACGTTGACCTGCGGGTGACGGCGGGCGTTGTGCGTCTTGGCCCGTTCCGGGTAGGTCGCGATCACAACCCGCCCCTGGCCGTCCAGGCCCGCCGTGACCGGCGAGAGCTGGACGGTCCCGTCCCGCTTCGTGGTCACCAGCACCACATGGTGCCGGTCCCGGACGAAATCGAGCAGCTCCTGGAGGCCGACGACGTCGGCGGTGGCTATCTGGGGGCTCATGGCGTCCTCGGCATAACGCCCATCGTAGGGCCCGGCCCCCGGGGGGCCGGGCGCCCTCGGCATGACGGCCTCGCAGGGCCCGGCCCCCGCCGGCGCCGGGCCCGGGCCCGGGCTGGCCTGCGCGGGGCCGGCCCGGGCGCAGGCCGGCCCGGGCGCAGGCCGGCCCGGCGCAGGCCGGCCCGAGCGCAGGCCGGCCCGGGCATGCCATGCTGGCCATCATGTCCCTCCCCGGCACCCGTCCCACAGCTACCAGGACCCTGAGCAGTAGCGACTTCCGGGTCCCGCGAGAAGACCGTTATTTCGAGGACTACCTGCCGGGCGCGGTCTACGAGTACGGGTACCTGACCGTGACCGAGGCGGAGATCCTCGACTTCGCCCGGCGATTCGACCCGCAGCCGATCCACATCGACCCCGGATTCGCGGAGGCCGGGCCGTTCGGCGGCCTGATCGCCAGCGGCTGGCACACGGCGAGCCTGATGATGCGGCTGTTCGTCAACCATTACCTGTCCCGGGTGGCCAGCCTCGCCTCGCCCGGTATCGACGAGCTGCGCTGGCCCGCTCCCGTGCGGCCGGGTGACCGGCTGCGGCTGCGGACCACGATCGTGGAGGCCCGCCCGTCACGCTCCAGGGCCGGCCGCGGCTTGGTCCGCACCAAGGGTGAGCTGATCAATCAGGACGACCGGACCGTGCTGGACCTGGTGGCCATGAACCTGCTGAGCCTCCGCGAATCCGGCCATCAGTTGCGATAATCACCAGGTGACCGCGCGCACCCCGACGATCATCGCGACCAGCATCGGCTTCTGGCCTGCCGGGCACGGGCCGATGGACTTCCGGCTCGGCCCCTCGTACGCCCACGCGGCGACGCTGGCCCGGGCGGGCGACAGCCCCCGTGTCTGCCTGGTCGGCACGGCGGTCGGGGATGCCTCGGAATGGCTCGCTGCGATGTACTCGGCTTTCGGCCGGGCCGGCTGGCGGCCCAGTCACCTGGCGCTGTTCCCCGAGCCCAACGTCCCGGACCTCACCGGGCACCTGCTGGCGCAGGACCTGATCTGGGTGACCGGCGGCAGCGTGGCGAACCTGCTGGCCCTGTGGCGGCTGCACGGCGTGGATGAGGCCATGCGCGCCGCCTGGGACGCGGGTGTGGTGCTGATGGGTGTGTCCGCGGGCTCGATCTGCTGGTTCGAGGGCGGCACCACCGACTCGTTCGGCCTGCCGCTGAACCCGGTGACGAACGGCCTCGGCTTCCTGCCCTACTCCAACAGCCCGCACCACGACGCCGAGGAGCAGCGGCGGCCGGCCATTCACCGGCTGATCGGGGACGGGACGCTCCCCGAGGGGTACGCCACCGACAACGGCACGGGGCTGGTCTTCGAGGGAACCAGCCTGGTGGACTGCATCACCGAAGTCGAGGGCGCGAGCACCTGGCACATCACCCGCCGCGGGGACGGGACCGTCGAGGAGACCGCCCTGCCCACCCGGCTGCTGGCTCAGTAGCGGGTGTGCATCAGGGTGCGGACGTCGGACAGGGTCTGGGCGGCCAGGGCACGGGCCTGCTCGTTGCCGTCCGCCAGGACCTGGCGCAGGTATCCCGGATCCGCCGCGACCTCACGCCGCCGGGCCCGGATCGGGCGCAGCCGCTCGTTGAGCGCCTCGGTCAGCAGCCGTTTCAGCGCCGCCGCACCGCCGTCGGCCAGGCCGGCGGCGACCTCCTCCGGGGTGGTCTCCAGGCACAGCGCGGCGAGCTGCACGAGGTTGGAGACGGCCGGGCGGGACTGCGGCTCGTAGGTGATCGTGCGCTCGGCGTCGGTCCGGGCCCCGCGGATGAGGCGCGCCGTCTCGTCCTCGCTCGCGGCCAGCGCGATGGCGTTGTTCCGGCTCTTGCTCATCTTCTGGCCGTCGGTCCCGAGCAGCAGCGGGGCGTCGCTGAGCAGGGCGTCCGGGGCGGTGAAGTACGGCTTCGACGGGCAGTAGCGCTCGTTGAAGCGCCGTGCGATCGTCCGGGTGAGTTCCACATGCGGAAGCTGATCCTTGCCCACCGGGACCAGGTTGGCGTGGCAGAACAGGATGTCAGCCGCCTGGTGCACCGGGTAGGTGAACATCAGCGCGCTCATCGACGAGCCCCCGGCCGTCCCGAACTCCTCCTTCACGGTCGGGTTGCGGCCCACTTCCGCCACGCTGACCAGACTCAGGAACGGAATGACCAGCTGGTTCAGCGCCTCGATCTGGCTGTGCGCGAAGATCGCGGCGCGGCCCGGGTCGATGCCCACCGCGAGGTAGTCCGCGACCTGGCCGAGCACGTCGGCGGGCAGGGTTTGCGGGGCGTCCCGGTCGGTGAGCGTCTGGTAGTCCGCGATGAGCACCATGACCCCGACCCCGAGATCCTGGAGGCGGACCCGGTTGAGCAGGGTGCCGAACAGGTGCCCGACGTGCAGCGGGCCGGTGGGACGGTCACCGGTGAGCACCCGGAACCGGCCGGGATCCTCCCGGATGGCGGCGTCGAGGCCGGCACTGCGCCGGCGGGCCAGCCGGACCGAGAACGGCTCAGCGGCTACCGGACGGGCGGAGAGAGTACTGGCAGGCACGGGGGCCTCCTGGGGAACAGGCCTCCGGCCGCGACCAGCCCTGACACGAAACTGGCCCGCCAGAGGCGGGCCATCGGACACACGAGACAGCTACCGCCTACCGCGGCGGCCACCACCCCATGAATCGCGTCATCCGCCCAGTATAGCCCGGGCCAGCGCTCCCGCACTGGATCGCCCGGCGCCCGGGGTAACGTGCGAGGGTGGCACGGGCGGTGATCAGCGGCGGGACCGGGGCGATCGGGCGGGCCACCGCCAGGCGGCTGCGGGCCGCGTTCGGCAACGGCTCCGGATGAGGTAGTGAGCCATAGTGAGCGGAATGCGGATGCTGGTACCCGGCCCGCGGATCGATGATCCGCTGGAGCCGTACGCAGAAGTAACGCGGTCGCGGCCGGACGGCCGGTGCTGGGTGGTGGCGCACATGGTCGGGGGCCTGGACGGCTCGGCGGCGATCGGCGGGCGGGTCGGTGAGCTGTCCACCGCGCCGGACGCGGAGCTGTTCCGGCTGATGCGGGTGGTGGCTGACGTGGTGCTGGTCGGGGCCGAGACGGTTCGCGCGGAGCACTACGGGCCGGTGCGGCTGCCACCGGAGCGGGCCGGGGCGCGGCTGGCGGCCGGGCGGCTGGCCACACCGCCGCTCGCCGTGGTGACCCGGTCGCTGGAGCTGGACTGGTCGGCCCGCGCCTTCGCGGACGCGCCGCCGGACGCCCGGACCCTGGTGATCACCTGCGCCGCCGCCGACCGGGCCAGGCTGGAACAGGCCCGGCAGGTGGCGGACGTCATCGTGGCCGGCCGGGACCGGGTCGATCCGGGCCTGGCCCTGGGGCGGCTGACCGAACGGGGTTACCGCGTCGTCCTCTGCGAAGGCGGCCCCACCTGGCTCGGCGAACTCGTCGCGGCCGGCCTGGTGGACGAGCTGTGCCTGACCCTCGCGCCGCTGATGGGCGGGGATCGGCTGCCGGTCGCGGTCGCTCCCCCGGGAGCCCCGCTGGCCCGCTTCTCGCTGCGGCACGTGCTGCGCAGTGAGGGTGCGGACTCTGACACGCTGTTCCTGCGCTACGAGCGAGGTACCGATGTCCCGTGACGTGTTCACCAGCATCATGTCGTCGCTGGACAACCCGCTGATCGTGGTCACCACGGCGGAGGGCCATGAGCGGGCCGGATGCCTGGTCGGTTTCCACGCCCAGTCCAGCATCGACCCGGACAGATACTGCGTCTGGCTGTCCAAGGCGAACCACACGTACCGGGTCGGACTGCGCGCGACCCACCTGGCCATCCAGTTCCTCACCTCAGGCGACCTCGCGCTCGCTGAGCGATTCGGGACGCTCACCGGCGACGAGACCGACAAGTTCGCCGGGCTGCGTGTGAGCCCAGGCCCGGGCGGGGTGCCGGTGCTGGAGGACTGCCCGCACCGGCTGATCCTCCGGCGGATCGTGCTGCTCGACGAGGGCGGCGATCACGTGTGCGTGACCGGCGAGCCGCTGGCCGCCGAGAGCAGCGGCCCGTTCGATCCGCTCCGGCTGTCCCAGGCGGGGCACCTCACGCCGGGGCACGCCCCCCAGGAGCGGCCCGACCCGCCGACTGAGCGCGCCGCGCGCCCAGGGCAGGACACCCAGTGTGCGGGGCATCACCTCACTCGTCCAGCAGCCGTTCCCACATGATCTCGTCGTGCCAGGCCCCGACGGTGAAGATGTGCGAGCGGGCGATGCCGATCGGCAGGAAACGGTTCCTGCGCAGCACGTGCTGGGAGGCGGTGTTCTCGATCTGGGTGAAGGCTTCCGCGCGATGCAGGCCGAGGTCCCGGGTCATCAACTGGACGACCAGGTCGACCGCCCTGGTGGCATGCCCCTGACCCTGGTACGGGGTCCCGACCCAGTAGCCGATGGAGGCCTTCCGCCAGGCCCGCTGCAGGATCTCCTGGACAGTCACCTGCCCGATAACGGTCTGACCGGCCACGATCACGCCCGGCCAGGACTCGCCGTCGCGGTGCCGGGCCAGCATCCGCTCGATGCGCTGGCGCTGCCCGTCCAGCGTGTAGTAGCCCGGGGGCCAGTCCGGCTCCCAGCGGCCCTTGGTCTCGCGGTCGCGGCGGATGTGCTCGGCGACGGCGCCGGCGTCGTCGATGGTGACGAGCCGGATGTCAGTGACCGGACTGCCCATGACGCCCGACCCTACGCGCGCTCGAACGCTGGGGTTACCTGCCCCGGCAGTGGCGGCTCGGCCCGGTCACCGACGTGACGGTCGTGGCCGACCGGGACCGGCTCGGCCTGGCCCTCGACGCGCTGCTGGAGAATGCGATCGCTCACACGGCGAGCGGTGGCGAGATCGAGGTCAGCGCCCGCCGCGAGGACGGGCACGTGGTCCTGATGGTGGCGGACTCCGGCACCGGCATCTCCCCCGCCGACCTGGACCGGATCTTCCGGCGGTTCGCCCGGGCCAATCCTCAGCGGGGCAGCGAGGCGGGCGGCTTCGGGCTGGGCCTGGCCATCGTGCAGGCCATCGCCACGGCCCACCACGGATCGGTTCGGGTGCAGAGCACGCCGGGCCGCGGCTCGTCGTTCGAGCTCGTCCTGCCCCTCGCCCCGGCCGCTGCCCCGGCCCCCGGCCCGGCTGCCGGCCCGGCCCCCGGCCCGGCCCCCGAACCGGTCATGACCTCGTCCGGGCCAGGGTCCCGATCCCGTCCGGCACCGAGGTGATCATGGGCACGAGCTAGAGGTGGTGGGTGGCCAGGCGGGGGCCGCCCCGGCGGCGGCAGCCCCCCGCGGCCCGCAGGGCGGGAATGGTCTCGGCGGTGACGAGCCCGTGCTCGGCGGTGAGCTCGTCGATGATGGGGAATGCCGCGGCGATCCGGCCGGGGCTGTCGATCACGATTGTGACGGCGGGCACGTGCCGGCCCAGCTGGAGGAGCCGGTCGCCGTGCGGCGCGTGGTCGCCGTGGAACCCCCAGATCCCGCGGAGGGTGGTCGCGCCGCTGATCCCGGCGGAGCGGAGCCGTCGGACCAGGGCGCGGTGCAACGGCTGGCCGGCGTGCTGGGCCGCCTCAGAGCTGAACACCGTCAGCTTGCGCCAGAGCGCCATGCCGTGTTCGTCGGCGCCCGGCAGCGGATCCGGCGGGGCGAGGAGTTCGCCGTCGCGCTTGCAGACCTGGACCCGTTCCATGGTGGCGAGCGGGCGGCGGAGCAGCGCACCCAGCTCGGGCAGCACCCGCGCGATGCGGCCGCCGGAGCCTACCGCGATGACCATCATGGGCACCTCGGCGTTGCGGCTGAAGAACCGCGCCCGTTCCCGGCGGCCGTGGGCGGTGCCGTCCACGCCGAGCAGCGCGGTGGCCCCGGCAACGCCGCGGCGGTGCAGCAGGTCGCAGACCGCGACGAAGGCGGGGACCCGGTAGATCCTTTCCTGGCGCCCGAGGTAGACGGTGAGCTTGCGCGGCCCTGGCTGGTCCCCGGGCACGGGAGCCAGCCGGCCTCGCCGGTCAGCCCGGCCTCGCCGGTCAGCCCGGCCTCGCCGGTCAGCAGCTGCGCACGTTCCAGGGTGACCAGCCCGGCGAGGTTGAGTTCGAGCGTCGGGCCGAGTACCGCTTCGATGCGCGGGCGGCTGTCCACGGCGATCGCGGTGAGCGGCAGGTCCTCAGACAGGGTCAGCGACCGGTCGGTGCGGAGGTGGTGCTTCAGCCCGAACCCCTCGGTGCCCCGCAGCAGGATGCTGCGCCCAGCCGGGATCGCCGGCGCCGCGGTGGGCGAAGCAGGCCACCACCCCCGGTGCCGCGGGAGCCCTACGAGTTCCCGCGCTGAGCCGGCGACCTCAGGACCGGGTGCTGACCTGCTCGACGGCGGCCACGATGGCCTTGCTCTCCGCCGGGACCGCCACCCCCGCGACCAGGACGGTCGGGGTCGCTTCCACCCCGGCGGCGACGGCACGGGCGGTGACGTAGGACGGCCAGTCCAGATACGGCCCCCCGGTCACGCGGGAGGCGAAGGCGGGGCCCAGCCCGGCGGGCTGGCCGAGGGCGATGAGCTCGGTGTCGCTCAGCCCGGCGCCGCCCTCCGGCGGCTGGTGCCCGAACAGCTCGTGCATGTAGTCCACGAACCGGTCCAGGTCCGCGGCGCAGCCGGACGCTGCGGCCGCCCGGGTCGAGTACCGCGTCGTCGAGGCCTGGTCGAGAAAGTTCATCGGATGGTAGGCGATGCTGATCTGGTGCCTGGCCACCAGGGCGGCGAGGGTGGGCCCGGACGACACCTCGAAGCGCCGGCAGAACGGGCACAGGAAGTCGATGTAGGCGTTGACCAGGACCGGGCCGTCCCCGACGACGACCCCGTCGCCCTCGGGGGTGGCACTGGCCGGGACACGGGGCGGCATGGACGGGACGGTCACGGGGCCCTCCGGCATGATCGGCGATCTGGCGGTGCTGCCAGCATCACACAGGCAGGCCGGGGCCACCCCGGCCGGGCTGACGGTTCTTCAGCCCGGCCGTGAACGCCCGCCAGTCCGCCAGGCGGCCCCTGGACCGGCGGAGCCGCCGCGGACGAGCAGGCCGGGCGGGGCCTGCTGATCGTCGGCCGTCTGGCGCGGGCCGGGGGGCGCACCGGGAACGACGGGCGACCGGCTGGATCACCTGGTTCGAGATGGACCGGCCGTCACCGCCGGCGCCGACGGGTTGTCAGCGCCGTCAGCAGCCGTCGTAGGCGGTCCAGTTCGAAGCGCCCCCGGCGTTGATGGCATTGTCGAAGATCTGGTCCTGGTAGGACGGGCCGGCCACACCGAACTCGCCGGCCGCACCGCCGTACTTCTCCCAGGTGCCGATCTGGAATTGGTAGGCCCCGCCGCCGTTACCCGGGCCCCAGGCGTAGCTGCCGCCTTCTTCGGCGTTGCGGATGCAGACCCCGAGCGGGGAGTGGGCGGGATCTGAACCGCCGCTGCTGGAGCTGGCTGCTGGGCTGGGGCTCGTGGTCGGCTGGGCGGCGGCCTGCTGGGCTGCCTGGGCCGCCTGGGCGGCCTTCTCGGCGGCTTTCTTCTGGGCGAGCCGGACCACGGCGAGATGGGCGAGGTACTTGCGCCGGACGGCCCGGGCGTTGTCCCGGACGATCCGGGCGGCGACTTCGTGATGCGAGTCGATCATCATGTCGTCGCTGGTGAGGCTCGATGCGGCACTCGTCTCCGAGATCGCGCCGTGAGAAGGACGGGTAGCGGCGGCTCCCTGCGATCCGCCCGACAGGAAGACGAAAGCCGCAGCTACGCCTGCGAGCGTCGCTGCGGCCAATACCGGGACGCCGACCCGGAGGGCGGGGTTCCTGGCTGTCCTGGGCCTGGAATGACGGGGTGCTGGGGGCATCCCACTCCTGTCCGCGAGGCTTCGCGTTCACCCGCCGAGCTGGCGCCAGCAGGGCAGCCGACGTCAGGTGGCACGGGGAAGGCCTGTCTTGCCGGAACTTACTGGGACCTGAACGGCACCGCAGGAAAACGCCGAAATAGGGCCTTAATGGACCGCAATCGCGGTGACTACCACCGGCGCGGCGGACCGGGGTGGACCAAGGCCGGCGACGAGCCTCACCGGGGGCTGATCAGAGGTGCCCGATGCCGTGCGCATGCCTCGCGAATCCCGCCTTTGATCAGCGATTACGCCGCTCACGCTGCCGGTCGCGGCGGATAGCATCCTCCAGCGCGTCGAGGCTGGCTGTGGGGTCCTCCCGGCGGTACCGCTCGACCCAGGAGCGCAGCAGCGCGGCCAGGGGGGCCGGAAACTGGTAATAGGACTCAACCGAAACTCCGTGGATCTCGGCCAGCTGGTCCCGGACAGCCTCCGGATCGGAGCCGGGACGGAGCGTGATGAGGATCCGGACCTCCCTGTCACGCCCCGACTGCTCGTCAACGTCGGCGACGGGCAGGGCCGTCGTGCGGGCCAGGCCGGGATGCGAGTCAGCCCACGATCGGGAGGCGGCCCGGTTGACGATCGCGTGAGCCACCTCCGTGGCCATCACCCCGTGGGGCAGCGACTCGATGACCAGATGGGCGGGGCGAGGCGGGATCGGGCCTGCGCCCCCGAACGCTACGAGCATCCCGCCAGAGGGCCGTGGTGGCGGATCCGCGGGAGCCTCGGGGACAGGGACACCGGTGACCGTGATCCGGCCGGTCTCGCGGAGCGAGACCCGGCGGCCCCGCAGCAGCGCGGCGATGTTCCCGGTCATGGCGCAGCCTGTCACGGAGTACGGCGGCCCGGCGATGCTGATCACCTCCGCGTCAGTGACGCTGGGATCGTCCAGCAGCCGCCGCAGCGCCGCCAGCGCCCGGAATGGCTCCAGGGCCGGCTGCGTGCCACCCCGGTAGGTGGTGCCGTTGATCAGCCCCAGGGGGACCGGCGCCTGCCGGGTGGCCTCGGCGTCCAGCACGAGCTGGCCGGCGTACGACGGGCGGCACTCCGTATAGCCGGGCCCGGCCGCCGCCGGAAAACTCCGGTCCCCGATATTGCCCATCGCGACCACGGTGCGGACCGGGATGACCCACGGGCGGGCCAGGTCGAGCAGCACCTCGTACGCGTACCGCGGTCCGAGTCCGATGCGTTCCTCGACGCCGGCCAGGACCCGGGCGGACCGGACGTAGGACCGCGGGCGGCTGGCGGTCGCCGCCTCGAGCGCCCCGAGGACGGCCAGGTCGACCGGGGCGCACCCGCTGCGTTCACTCACCGCTCAGGTTCCCGGGCGCACGATAGGGCACACGGGATCACCCTAGCGACGGCCGCTGACAGCGGGGCCGCCACTCGCGGGGCTTGACTGGTTAGACAAGTCTGTCTATTCTCTTTGAACAGACCTGTCTACTCAATCGACGCGAGGACTCATCATGACCGAGCAGGGCGGCAGCGTGTGCCGCACAGCCGTCGTCCCGGCCGCGGGTACCCGTCCCGGACCAGGTACCCGCCTTCGGGGGGCCACCCGTCCCGGGCACGCGACCCGTCCCGGAGAGGCCACACGTCCCGGGGAGGCCACACGTCCCCGCGAGGCCACACTTCCCCGCGAGGCCACACGTCCCCGCGAGGCCACACGTCCCGGGGAGGCCACACGTCCCCGCGAGGCCACACGTCCCGGACAGGCCCGTCCCGGAGAGCCCTCCCCTCGGGAGGTCACGCGTCCCGGGGACGCCACCCGTCCCGCGGGCGATGGGACCGTCACGACAGCCCCGGTCCGCACGGCCGGCACCAGGGTGGTGCGGCCACAGGCGCCCGCCGCCGCCTCCCCGAAGGGGGGACTGACCGGGCGGCCTGCGCTGCTGCTGCTGGCGTCGCTGATCGTGGCCCTGCTGGCCGCCTCCGCGGCCCCGACGCCGCTGTACGCGATCTACCAGGCCCGCTGGGGCTTCACCCCGATCACCACCACGATCGTGTTCGGCGTGTACGCCGTGGCGGTGCTGGCGTCCCTGCTGACCCTGGGCAAGCTCTCTGACCACGTCGGGCGGCGCCCGGTACTGCTGGCCGCGCTCGGGGTCCAGGCCGTCACGCTGCTCGTGTTCGCTACCGCTGGCGGGGTGCCCGCACTGCTCATCGCGCGAGTCGTGCAGGGCCTGGCCACCGGCGCGGCACTCGGCGCGATCGGCGCGGGCCTGCTGGACGTGGACCGCGAGCGGGGCACCTTCGCCAACGCGGTCGCCCCGGGCATGGGTACCGGGTCCGGCGTGCTGCTGTCCGCGCTGGCCGTGCGCTACCTGCCTGCTCCCACGCACCTGATCTACCTGGCCCTGATGGGCGTGTTCGTGATCCAGGCCGCCGGGGTGGTCCTGCTGCGGGAGACCGTGACCCGGACCCCGGGAGCACTCTCCTCGC
This sequence comes from uncultured Actinomycetes bacterium, assembly GCA_963782185.1. Lineage (GTDB taxonomy): Bacteria > Actinomycetota > Actinomycetes > Streptosporangiales > Streptosporangiaceae > RYN-230. The sequence continues at coordinate 65,202 of CAWAJB010000025.1, read as the reverse complement.
TGCGGCCGGAGATCAGGCTGCCGCGCGCCCTGCGCGGCCCGGTGCTCACCGCCACGCCGGTGCTGTTCGCCGTGTGGGCCCTGGGCGGCCTGTATGGCGCGCTCGGTCCCGCGCTGGTGCATGCGCTGACCGGATCCCTGGACGTGGTGCTGGGCGGGCTCAGCCTGTTCGTGCTCACCGCGGCGGCCGTCGTCACCATCATCGCGCTGCGCGGCGCGAGCCCCCGCACCGTGATGCTCACCGGGATCTTCTCCCTGATCACCGGGGCCGCCGTCACCATGCTGGGCCTGGGCATCACGTCCACGCCCCTGTTCTTCGCCGGGACCGCGATCAGCGGGGCCGGATTCGGCAGTGGCTTCCAGGGCAGCATCCGGACCGTCGTCCCGCGGGCCGCGGCGCACGAGCGCGCCGGGGTGCTTTCCCTGCTCTACATCGTGTCCTACCTCGGCCTGGGCGTGCCCGCCGTGGTTGCCGGATTCGTCATCGTGCATGGCGGCGGGCTGACCGGCACCGCCCTGTTCTACGGCGGCGCGGTCATCCTGCTGGCCGCCCTGGCGCTGCCCGGCCTGCTGCGCGGCCGGACCGCGTTCCCCGCGACCGCCCCGCGCCGATAAGCTAGACAGAGCTGTCTAGAGGAGATGACCGACATGGCTGTGAAGAATGCGGCCAGACCGTCAGCACGCGAGCGCCTGCTGGCCGCCGCCGACGAGCTGTTCTATGAGGAAGGCGTGCACACGGTCGGCATCGACCGTGTCATCGAGCACGCCGGCGTGGCCAAGGGATCGCTCTACAACACCTTCGGCAGCAAGGACGAGCTGATCCGCGCCTACCTGGAGGCCCGGCACGTGCGTATGGCCGAGCGGATCACGCGGTACATCGAGCGCTGCGACACGCCGCGCGAGCGGCTGCTGGGCGTGTTCGGGGCCCAGAGCGACCTGTTCGCTGAAGGGACCTACCGAGGCTGCGCGTTCGCCCGGGCCAGCGCGGAATCCCACCCCGGCGACCTGGTGGAGCAGGCCACCGAGGGCTACCGTGCCTGGGTGCGCTCCCTGTTCACCGGCCTGGCCGAGGAGGCCGGCGCACCGGATGCGCCGGGGCTGGCGCGCCAGCTCCACCTCCTCTACGACGGCAGCGGGCTGTCCGCGCGCCTGGACCACGATCCCACCTCGGCCGCGGCGGCCCGCACGGCCGCCGCGGTCCTGCTCGACGCGGCCCTCGCCGCTGCCCACTCCCGCGCCGGGCTCGCGACGGCCTAGTCCGGCAGCAGGGCCAGGCGGAGCCGCCGCAGGCGGCCCGGGTCGGCGATGACGTCGATGGCCGTGATCCGGCGGCCAGGGCTGACCGTCAGGGCCAGCACGACCTGCAGGCGGCCGGCGGGCGCGAACACGATGCCCACCGAGCCGTTCACCAGGGCCAGCCGGGACTGGCCGGCCCGGGCGGAGGCCGCGAACGCACCCCGGGCGACCGCGTCCACGCCGCGCAGCCGCACCGGCTTGCCGGACGGGAGCGCCGCAGCGTCCCCGGCCAGCGTGACCTCCTCGTCCAGCAACGCGACGAGAGCCGCGAAGTCGCCGCCGCGCGACGCGGCGAGGAACGCGGCGGCCACTTCCCGCTGACGGGCCAGGTCGGCGTCCCGGTCCGGGCTGGGTACCCCGCGGACCCGGCGCCGGGCCCGGCTGGCCAGCTGCCGGGTCGCCTCTGGCGAGCGCCCCAGCGCCGCCGCCACCTCGCTGAACGGCATCGCGAACATATCGTGCAGGACGAACGCGAGCCGCTCGGCCGGGGTGAGCGTGTCCAGCACGACCAGCAGGGCCAGGCCGACCGAGTCCGCGAGCACCGCCTCATCCTCCGGGTCACCGGCCGGGCTGGCCGGGACCGCGGCGCCCCCCGCCACCGCGGCGGTGCGGGCGCCGGCGGCCGGCTCCATGGCGCCGGGCCACTCGCCACCGACCAGTTCCTCACGGCGGCGTGACCGGTGCATGTTGAGGGACACCCTGGCCACGACCGTCGTCAGCCACCCGCCGAGGTTCTCCACCTCGCTGGTGTCCGCGCCGTTCAGCCGCAGCCAGGTGTCCTGGACCGCATCCTCCGCGTCGCTCGCCGAGCCGAGCAGCCGGTAGGCCACGGCCCGCAGGTGGCCGCGGTGCTCCTCGAAGGCAGCGGTCAGCCAGTCACTGTCGGTCATCTGTCACGTTCCCTCGCTACGGGTGTCACCACACTGACACCCCGCACCCGCCGGACGTGACATGCGGGGACTCGCGCCCGGCTCACCAGGGCCGGAGTGTGCCGGGCCTGCCCGGTCGCTGCGTCTTCGCCGCGGTCACGGCCGGCTTACGGTTTATTAGCCGCCCCGGCCCGCGGCGCCGCGGCGGGTGCGTACGCTGTGGGCCGTGTTGCATCCGCGGCTGAGCCTGACCGTCATGATCGGCGCGGTCATCGCCGCGGCCGCAGGCTGCGGGCTGACGGCGCCGCCCGGACCCGGGCCGGGCACCCCGCCGGCCACCGGGGCGGATGCGGCCGGCGCAGGCGATGCCGGCCCGGACAGACGTGCCGAGCCGGCCACGGCGCCGCCAGTCACGGGGCGGCCCGCCGGACGGGTGGTCGCGCTGGCCGGCGGTCCGGAAGGCCTGGCCGTGGACGCGATCGACGGGATTGTCGCCGTCGGGATCCGCCTGCCAGCCGGGGTGGCGCTGGTGAACGCGGCACCGGGCGCGAGCGCCGGATCGTCCGGCTGCCCGGGGCGCCGCGCCACCTGGAACTGGCTGGCCCGGCAGGCCCCGTGCTGGCTCCCCTCGAAGACGCCGACCGGCTGGCCCAGATCGCGCTGCCGGGCGGGGTGGTGACCGCGGACACCCCGCTCGGCCGGCATCCGCACGACGCCGCCGCGGACGGCCCGCTGATCTTCGTGGGCAATGAGTACGCCAGCACAGTCTCCCTGGTCCGCGGCCGCAGGCAGATCCGGGTGGAACCCGGGCCGGTGCAGCCGGGGGGCGTCGCCGCGGGCGGCTCATCCGTCCTGGTCGTCGGCGTGCGCGGGCGCCAGGTGGAGGCCTACTCGGCCGGCGGCCGGATCCTGGGCACCGCCCCGGCCGGCGCCGGGCCGACGCATGTGCAGGCCGGGCGGGGCAGCGTGTTCTACGTGGCGGACACCGAGGGCGACGCGGTGCTGATCTTCCGGGTGGGCGTCAGCGGCCCGCACCAGGCCGCGGCCGTGGCGACCCCGCGCGGCGCGCCGTACGGAATCGCCGTCACCGCCGCCGCGGGCTGGTCTACGTGACGCTGACCGCGACCAACCAGCTGGAATCCTTCCGGGTCTCCGGCAGCAGGCTGGTGCCGGACCAGACATGGCCCACGGTCCGCCAGCCCAACAGCGTGGCTGTCACGAGGCCACCGGCCGGGTGTTCATCACCGGCCGGGCCGACGGGCAGCTGGACTGCTCGGCCTGGGACCCGCGGCACGCCGGTGCCGCGTTAGGCCGAAGTTCCCCGCGGTTAGGTCCAGGCAGTGCCGCTCGCACCGCAACGGCATCGGCATCATGGTGTGTGACCGTCCCATGATGCTGATCGACCAGCCGGACTCAGCGGATCGACGTCCTCATCACCAACCGCCCGGGCTACGCCGCCCGCCGCCGGTCCGAACTAGGGCGCGATGTCGCCGCGGCGCTGGGCGAGTCAGCCACCAGGGTCTAGCCTGCCCGGCTGCTGGGCTTTAGCCCGCGCGGCCCGCCTGCCCCGGGACCGGATGCCAGTCGGCGGCGAGCATCCCGAGGATGGCCTCGTCGGCGAAACGGCCGTTGACCCACGCCGAGCGGCGCAGGCTGCCTTCCTGCACAAAACCCGCCCGGGTGGCCGCCGCGATCATCGCGGCGTTGTCAGCCAACGTCTCCGCCTGGAGCCGGTTCAGCCCGAGGATGGCGAAGCCGTATCCGCACAGCACCCGGACGGTGTCGGTGCCCAGCCCGCGGCCGCGGAACCCCGGCCGCAGGGAGATGCCCACATGGGCCGAGCGGTTGTGCACGTCGATGCCCCACAGCAGCGCCTCACCGGCCAGCTCGCCGCTGGCCAGGTGCACCACGGAGAACGTGGCACTGTCCTCTTCCCGGCCCGCCACCCGGTACGGGGACTGGGCCGCGGTGGCCGGGATCGGCCGCCAGGGCCGCGTATCCGCCCGGACCCTGGTCGTCACGTCGTCGTGCAGCTCCGCATGCAGGATCGCCACGTCACTGTCTTCCCGGGCCCGCAGCCCGGCCACTTCCCCGCGCAGCATGCGACGTTCCTACCGGACCGGAGGCGGCACGGCAATCCGATCCCCCCGCCCCCCCCTCCGCCCCACCCCGCCTCCCGCGGCTCAGCAGCCATGAGACGCAGCCGCCGCGGGCACGGCCACGGTCACCCGGGTGGGCGTGCTGGCGGCCGGGGAACGAACCTCCAGGGGAATGCAGCCGCGCAGGGCGGTGACGTAGCCCTCCCAGAACATGGTCAGCCCGGGTGCGTAGGCCTCCGGGATCCCGGTCCCGGCCGGGACCGGCGGGCAGCTGGCCAGCGTCAGGCCCGGAGCGCCCCCGGCCAGGGTGTAAGGCTTCCCGTCGGGGTTGAAGCCGGCCAGGAACCGGAACCGCCCGCGGGCCTGCGGGGCGGCCGACACCACCGCCGTGTGGCCGTTCTCGACGGCGATGACCATGGCGGAGCCAGCCACCTTCCCGACGCTCAGCCGGTGACCGGACGACGCGGTGCCCCGGGGCCGGGCGTAGATGAACCAGACCGGGCCGGCGTGCACGCTGAGCGCTTTCCAGCCCGAGCACAGGGTGCCGTGTTCTGACTGCAGTCCCGCAGCACGGTACCCGCCACCTCGGTGACCGGGGCAGCCGGGGTGGCCGGCGGCAGCACGCCGGGCCGGTCAGCCGCCGGGCCGCCGCCGGCGGCCCGGTCCCGGCCGGGCCGTCCATCACCCCCCGCGAGACCAGCGTTCCCGCGACCCCGAACGCCACCGCCGCGGCGCAGGCCGCCGCGAGCCGCCGGTGATGGCGGCGGTGCCGGCGGCGGATGCCCTCCAGCAGCCCGGCCGGGGCTGGTTCCGCGGACGCCGCCATGGCCGCCCGCAGCCTGCGTTCGAGATCCGTCATGGCGCACCGCCACCTTCCCGGGCACCGCTGGGCCGGGCGCCTGCCTCACCCGCGCTCCCACGCAGCCGGGCCAGCCCCCGCGCGGCCTGGCTCTTGACCGTGCCGACGCTGCAGCCGAGCGCGACCGCCGTCTCGGCTTCGGACAGGTCCTCGAAATAGCGCAGCACCAGCACGGCCCGCTGCCTGGGCGGTAGCGCCGCCAGGCCGCGCAGCAGCAGATCCCGGTCCGCGACCGTGGTCGCCGTGTCGGCGGTGACCGGCCCGGGACCGCTGGGAGCAGCGGGCCTCCGGATGGCGCCGCCGCCACCGCCACCGGTCACGGACGCGTTGACGAGGATCTGGCGTACGTAACGCTCGGGTCAGCCCGGCGTGAGATCCGGCCCCAGCGCCGGTAGGCCCGCTCGTACGCCCCTGCAGCAGGTCCTCGGCCTCAGCCCGGTTACCCGCCGGCCAGCAGCCTGGCCATGGTGAACAGGCGCGCCGACGAGCCCTCGACGAAATCCTCAAGGACGAGTCACCGCGCCGATGACGTCGTCGCCGGGCGGCCCGCCTCGCCCATCACCGGCCACGCAGCAGTCCCACATAGTTATTGCACGACCGGCGGGCCGGAAAGTTGAGTGCTCTGCCGGCCGCTGTCCGGGCCCGCCCGGGCCCGGGGGGACGCCCGGTGAGCAGACCCGATGATCCGCCCGGGGCGGAGCGGCGCATACGCTCGGTGGTCATGAGCTTCGAGGGGCCGTCGCTGGCGGCCGCGGTGCCCGGGCTGGTGCGCAGCGACCCGCACCGCCCCGGGATCAGCCGTGCGCGGGCCGGCGGCGGCTTCCGGTATCTCAGCCCGGCGGGGACGGAGATCACCGGCGGGGACGCTGCAGCGCATCCGCGCGCTCCGATCCCGCCCGCCTGGGAGAACGTCTGGATCTCGCCGGATCCGCGCGGCCACATCCAGGCCACCGGCGTGGACAGCCGGGGCCGCCTGCAGTACCTGTACCACCAGCTCTGGCGCGAGCAGCGTGATGCCCAGAAGTTCGCGCACATGCTCCGCTTCGCCAGCGCGCTGCCCGGCGCTGCGGGAGGCGGCCCAGCGCGACCTGAGGCGGCGCGGGCTGAAACGTGACCGCGTCGTGGCCGGCGTGGTCCGGCTGATCGACCTCGGCCTGTTCCGCATCGGCAGCGAGAGGTACGCCGAGCTGGACCATCACTACGGCGCCACGACGCTCGAGAAGCGCCACGTGCAGGTGACGCGGGACGGCATCCTGTTCGACTACGTGGCGAAGTGGGGCAAGCAGCGGACGATCTGCGTCACGGACCGGGTCGTCCAGCCCACCGTCCGGGCCCTGGCCCAGTCCGACAACGGCCACGAGGAACTGTTCTGCTACGAGCACGACGACGCCTGGCACCGGCTCCACTCCCACGACGTGGGCACCTACATAGCTACCCAGGCAGGCGGCCACTTCACCGCCAAGGAATTCCGGACCTGGAACGCCACCGTGCTCATGGCTCTGGAGCTGGCGAACGCCGGCCCGTCGGCCACCCCGCAGGGCCGGAAGCGGGTCATCTCCGCCAGCGTGCGCGAGGTGGCGCGGGCGCTCGGGGACACCCCGGCGGTCGCCCGCTCGTCCTACATCGATCCCCGGCTGATCAGCCGGTACGAGTCGGCGGGAGAACTTCCCGGCATCTCCCCGCTGCCGCTCGTCCTCCCGGCCCCCGCCGAGACCGAGACCGCGATCGCCGCGCTCCTGACCTCCTGCGGTGACGGCGCCGTCCCCGCCGCGGATCCCGGGCCGGTGACGATCCCCACCTGACCGCTGCCGCCGGGGCGCACCTGACGGCCAGGCTGAACGAGCATGGGCACCTGGCGGCCCAGCCCGCCCAGCGCCAGGCCCGGCGGGCGGCCATGCGGGCCCGGGGCAGCTGACCCGCCGGCGGCGCCGGGCCGGGTTCAGGTGCTGGCTTGGCCAGCTCGGCCTCCACCATCGCCTCGTGTTCCTCCTCGTCGCGGCGGGCGCTGGACGGATTCCAGCGGCCGCGCAGCAGCGGGATGCTGACCAGGAAGAACAGGAACCCGCCGAAGCACACCCAGTACCAGGTCTTCCACCCGGGGCCTGGGCGGCCGCCTTCTCGACCGCGGCGCCGTGGGCTTTCAGGTACGGGAACACCTGCGGCGAGAGCTTGGCCAGCGGGGCAGCTGGGCCGCGTAGGGCGCGACCGCGCCAGCTTGGGCACCACGGCGATGACGCCCTTGATGGCGGCTCTGTTCGCGACGATCGTGGCGAGGACCGCGGTCCCCTCGGCGCCTCCGCTCGCGGCGCGACCGCCTGGGCGGCCAGCTTCAGCGGGATCGTGGCCGGGTTGGGGTAGGCGGCCAGCTTGGCGAACAGCGCGGGGTTGGCCTGGATCACCGCCAGCTCGGGCGAACTTCTGCGCGTTGGCCGGGATCGGTCGCGGGCGGCCCGGTCATCTGCGCTCCCGGAGCCGCTGGCCAGTGGGGCGCCACTGAGCGGCCTCAGGCGTTATCCGCAGCCCACGCAGCGCGCTCATGGCGGCCTTCCCCGCTCGGCGTGACCCCCCGTATCTCGGGCGTTCACATAAGTACGATAACGTACTTATGTACGCGAATGTCTTTTCACAGCCTGGCCCGCCATGGGACAAGAGGAAGCACTCGCCCGCACGCACGAGGGTGAGCCCGGGCTTCCCCGCCGCCTCAGCGCTCTGCCCGGCCCAGACGGTCCGCGCAGCCCAGCGCGAGCGGCTGCTGCGGGCGGTCATCGCCGCGGTGGCCAGCACCGCGTTCACCGACCTCACGGTGGCCGACATCGTGCGCGGCGCCCGGGTGTCTAGGGCGGCGTTCTACATCCACTTCGCGGACAAGGAGGAATGCTTCCTGGCCGCTACCCGCGAGGGAGGCTGGCTGATGATCAACCAGGTCGCTGAGGCGGCCCGGCGCGTCCCGGCCGGGCGGCGCCGAGGAGGCGCTGCGCGCCCGCATCGCCGCCTTCCTGGCGTTCCTGGCCAGGGAGCCCGCCTTTGCCCGCGCCTTCTACGTGGACATGCCCGCCGCCGGGCCCCGCGCGGTCCAGCGGATCGAGGCCGGGCTGCACAACTTCGCCCGGCTGAACCAGGCCTGGCACGAACGCGCCCGCCGCGACCATCCGGGTGGCCGGTCGTTCCCTACCAGGCCTACTACGCGCTGGCCGGCGCCACCGCCCAGCTGGTCCGGCGCAGGTCAGCCAAGCCGCGATCGACTCCTGCCGGAACTGGAAGACACGCTGGTCGCCCTGCACCTGGCGGTCCTGGCCGCCCGGCCCATGGACGAGGGCCAGGGACTCAGGGCAGGCCGCACGGCGCCCCGCCGTCCGGGAACTGCGCCACCACCCCCCGCCGGAACGGGCCGCGCAAGCCCGCAGGGAGGCTGACCGGAGGGGGGCTGACCGGAGGGGGGCTGACCGGCGGGGGCCTGACCGGAGGTCCGCTCGCTACCGCGGGCCTGACCGCGGGGCCTGACCGGCGAGGGGCTGAGCGCGAGCCGGTACGCGCGGCGTCCGGTCAGTCGGGAGGTCAGGCACGCTTATCTCGCGGCCGGCGGCGACGCGGCGTCTTGCGGCCGCGGGGCTTTCACGGGCCCGGCAGCGGGGATGAGTACGCTGCTGGAGGATCGAGGACGGCACGACCGTTGGAGAAAACTGTCCGCCCCGCAGGGAGCTCGGGAGTTGAGATGCCGTGGTTTCCGGACTTCAGCAGTGCGGTGGAACTGGCTCGCCGGGAGACCCGCGCCGCGGGCCGGGCTGATCCGGTCGGGCAGTACTTCACCGCCCTGAACGAGGGTGACGCCCACATCCTGGAGACGGCATGGCCCGGAGAGGTCGTGGTCCACGACCCCCGCGCCGGGGAGGTCCGCGGCCACCGGCATCTGCGGGAGTTCGTCAGCCGCAACAAGTCCTGGCTGCACGGGCTGCACGCCCGCACCGAGACGGTGGCCTCCACCGTGGCGGGCGGGCGGGCCGTGGTCGAGCTGCTGGCCCACCTGGACCAGGACGGGCAGGCCGTGGCCTGGCCGATCGCGGTCGTCGCCGAATCACCCGACGACCTGTCGGTGGTGTTCCGCACCTACTGCAGCCAGTGGCCGGTGGACGGGCGGCGCCACGTCCGGCCGCCCATCCTCGGGCCCGGCTCCTCCCATCCCGGCGACGTCGTCGGCCGCTACCAGGCCGCGCTCGGCGCGGGGGACCCCGGCGCGATCGTCGCCACCTTCGCCGCCGACGGGTACTACCGCGAGCCCATCGGCCCGCACTACGCCCACCAGGGCACCCCCGAACTCCGCTCGTTCTTCACCAGGTGCTTCAGCGCGGGCGGCGGCATCGGCCTGGAGCACTGCGTCGTGACCGACGATGGCGTGCGCTGCGCCCTCGAATACAACTGCCTGCGCTGGGGCCGCCACGACCTGCCGGCCCAGGCGGGGATCGCCGTCTACGAGCGCGGCCCGGACGGGCTGCTGGCCGCCGCCCGCGTCTACGACGATGTCGAGCCGCCCATCGGGCGCCCCTGAGGCTCAGGAGCGAGGCATGAACGGGCGAGAACACCGGCAAGCTGATGCTTTCCGTGCCCTGAGGCGCGCGGGCGGGACGGCACAAGTACCCCTAGCGGAATGTGCGCGGGTAATGGGATCGTGAAGCCGGAGGGGGGCAGCTGATGACTGTGACGGCCCGGCGCTGGCTCGCCCGCGCCTCGTTCGCCCTGACCCTCGCCGCCGTGGCCCTGCTGATCGCCGTGGCCGGGTGGCGCAGCCTGACGCTGGTCATCTTCGCCGCGGCCGGTGGATGCGCCGTGGTGGCGGGCGGGTACTGGTTCCTGGCCAACCGGGGCGTGCGCCGGTGGCTGGCGGCCCTGCTGGTCATCGCCGCGCCGGTGGTCATCCTGGTCTCGTTCGCGCTGCACCACCTGCTCTGGGTGGCGATCGTGGCCGTGGCGCTGATGCTGCTGGCCGCGGGGGCCGCCCGGGCCGCGCTGGGCTCCGGGGCGGTCCAGGGCGGCGGCCCCGCCGTTCCCGCGGCCCGGCCCGGGCATGCGTTCCTGATCATGAACCCGAGGTCGGGGGGCGGGAAGGTGGGACGGTTCGGGCTGAAGGAGAAGGCCGAGGCCCAGGGGGCCGAGGTCGCGCTGCTCGACGGCCCGGGGATCGTGGACGTGGCCGCGCTGGCCCGCAAGGCGGTGGCCGAGGGGGCTGACTTGCTCGGGGTGGCCGGGGGGGACGGCACCCAGGCCCTGGTCGCCGGCATCGCCGCCGAGCATGACCTGCCGTTCCTGGTGGTCAGCGCGGGAACCCGCAACCACTTCGCGCTCGACCTGGGCCTGGACCGCGACGACCCCGCGACCTGCCTCGCCGCTCTCGCCGATGGAGAGGAACTGCGGATCGACCTCGGCCTCATCGGGGACCGCACGTTCGTGAACAACGCGTCGTTCGGAGCCTACGCGGAGGTCGTGCGCAGCCCCGAGTACCGCGATGACAAACGCGGTACCACCTTGCGCACGCTGCCCGACCTGCTCCAGGGCCACCAGGGGGCCCGCCTGTCCGCCCAGGCCGGCGGCGTCACGATCGAGGGGCCGCAGGCCGTGCTGGTCAGCAACGACCCCTACGAGATGGCCGATCTCGCCGGCCTGGGCAGGCGGGCCCGTCTCGACGCCGGCACGCTCGGCATGGTCGCCGTCCGGGTGGACAGCGCCCGGCAGGCGATCGGGCTCATCCGCCGGGGCCACGGGCAGGGCCTGACCAGCCTGACCGCCGATGAGGTCGTCGTGCACGCCGACGAGCCGGAGATCCCGGTCGGCATCGACGGTGAGACGGTCATGATGCCCACGCCCGTCCGCTGCGCAATCCGGCCGGGGGCGCTGCGGGTGATCGTGCCCAGGCAGCGGCCCGGCGTCCCGCCGCCCAAGCCCCCGCTCGAATGGCCGCGGCTGCGCCAGCTCGCCTCGTTCCGCCGCCAGGCCGCGATCCCGGCTGCGCGATCCTAGGGATACGCCGCCACCCGGGGCGTCTCCCGCCGCCCGGCCTCCTGGGAGTCAGCCCATGGACTTGGCGCCGTCCAGGGATTCGCGGATGATGTCGGCGTGCCCGGCGTGCTGGGCGGTTTCCGCGATGATGTGCAGGAACACGCGGCGGGCCGACCAGCGCCCGCCGGGCTCGAACCAGGGGGCCTCCGGCAGCGGCTGCGCGGCGTTCAGGTCGGGCAGGCCGGCGGCCAGTTCGTCGGTCCGCCGGGCCACCTCGGCGTAGCGGGCCAGCACGCCGGGCAGCGTCTCGCCGGGCAGCAGCTGGAAATCGGCCGCCCGCTCCGCAAAGTCGTCCTCGGTCATGCTGGCGAAATCACCCATCGCCGACGGGCCCTGCAGGATGAAGTCCGCCCAGCCCTTCTCCACGGCCGTGACGTGCTTGATCAGGCCGCCCAGGCACAGCTCGCTCACGGTGGTGCGCTGCCCGGCCTGGTCATCGGTCAGGTCACGGGTGGTGAAGCGCAGGAAGTGCCGCTGCTTGGCCAGCATCGCCAGGAGGTCGGCACGCTCGCCGCCGACGGCGGGGGCGCCGCCCGGGCCGCTGGCCGTCAGGTCGCCGGTGATCGGGGTGCTCGTCATGTCTGCGCCTTTCGCGGTCGGGACGCCGGGGCTTTCTCCCCGTCCAAGACCACGCTAGGGCGTATTGCGGTCACTTCCTGACCGCAATATGGCGATGATGGGGACATGGCGAATACGAGTTCCCGCTCGCTGCGGCTCCTGTCGCTGCTGCAGGGCCGCCGGTACTGGCCGGGCGGTGAGCTGGCCGGCCAGCTGCAGGTGTCGCCGCGCACGCTGCGCCGCGACGTGGACCGGCTGCGTGAGCTGGGTTACCCGATCCAGGCCCAGCGCGGCGTGGAGGGCGGGTACCAGCTGGCCGCGGGCGCGGCGCTGCCACCCTTGCTGGTCGATGAGGACGAGGCCGTGGCCCTGGCCGTAGGCCTGCAGGCGGCCGCGCAAGGCGCGGTCGGGGGTATCGAGGAATCCTCGGTGCGGGCCCTGGCCAAAGTCGTCCAGGTCATGCCAGCCCGGCTCCGGCGCCGGGTCGAGGCGCTGAGCGCGATGACGGTCCCGGCCAGCTGGGGTGGCGCGGCCCAGGCCACCGTGGATCCGGGCATCCTGACCACCGCCGCACTGGCCTGCCGGGACAGCGAGCGGATCCGCTTCTCCTACACCGCGGCGGCCGGCCCGCGCACCGACCGGCACGTGGAACCGCACCGGCTCGTCCTGCTCGGCCGCCGCTGGTATCTGGTGGCCTACGATCTCGACCGCCACGACTGGCGCAGCTTCCGCCTCGACCGGCTCGCCGCACCGCAGGGCACCGGGGCACGGTTCCGGCCCCGGCCGCTGCCCTCCGCCGACGCCGCGGCTTTCGTCCGGGCGGGCGTGGGCAACGTGACGGCCAGCTACGACGTGGAGGCCCTGGTCGAGGCCCCGGCCGCAGCCGTGCGCGAGCGGATCGGCCGGTGGTCCACGGTCGAGGACAGCGGCGCCACCCGGTGCCGGGTCAGGATGACTGCCGACTCACTCGACTGGGCGGTCATGGCGCTGGGCATGGCCGGGGCGGATTTCCGGGTCGTTTCCCCACCCGAACTCCTGGACCGGGTCCGGCACTGGGGCCGGCGGTTCAGCCAGGCCACCGCCGTGTAGCCGCCGCTGGCTGGCAGAGGTCACCGGGCGACCGGATCCCAGCCGCGCAGGTGCTTGACGGACTGGCGGTATTCCCACTCGATGGCGTCTTTGAGCAGGTGGGCTACGTGCCCGCCGCTGGTGATGCCGGCGATGTCGGCCACCCCGCGGCGCGGGCCGACCGAGACGACGAACCCCTTGTCGTGGAACGTGAACGCCTCCAGCGGATGCCCGGTCAGCTCCGCCTCCAGGTTGCGGGCCACCGTCTCACCCTCCTCCAGTGCCACCTGCGCCAGCGAGGGCAGCACGTGCCCGGTACGCGGATCGGTCACCGAGGCAAGGTCGCCGGCGACGTAGATCTCCGGGTGATCCAGCACGCGCAGGTACTGGTCCACCTTGACACGGCCGTTATGGCCAGTCGGCAACCCCGAATCGGCCACCAGCCCGGGGGCTTTCAGCCCACCTGCCCAGACGAACACGCCGCCCTGAATCAGCTGGCCGTCCGTGAGCCGGAAGCCCTCCCCGGTCGCGGCGGCGATGGCCGCGTTGGTGCGGACCTGAACCCCCAGGTCGGTGAGGATCCTGGTCGCCTTGCCGATCAGCTGGGGTGAGGAGCCAGCCAGGATGGTGGGGCCCGCTTCGACGAGCAGCACGGCGGGCCGGTCAGGCGCCAGGCCGTGGCGGCTGGCCACCCCGGGCAGCATCTCGGCCAGCTCGCCCGCCAGCTCGACCCCGGTGGCGCCGCCGCCGCCGACCACCACGGTCGCCAGGCGGCGCTGCCGCCCGGGGTCGGCGGCGGCCGCGGCGGCCGTGAGCGCGCCGGTAACCGCGTCCCAGACTTTCTCGGCGTCGCTGGCCGAGTACAGGGACAGCGCCCGTTGTTCCAGGCCGGGGATGGCGAAGTCGTTGGGCAGGCTGCCGAGCGCCAGCACCAGCCGTGTCCAGCCAATCGGCCCGGCCGCGGTCAGCAGCTGCAGGCCGGCCAGGTCGAAACCACTGATCTCGGTCTGGACGAAGCGGACCCGCTTGGCCAGCACATCCTCGAGCGGGATGCGTACCGCGTCGGCGGCGCGGGTGCCGCCGGCGACCCGGGGCAGCTCGGTCAGCACCAGGTGGTAGTCGTGCCGGTCGACCAGGGTGAGCTCCGGCATGGGATTGTTGCGCAGCTTGGCCGCCAGGCGCTGGGCAGCGTGCAACCCGGCGTAGCCCGCGCCGGCGAACACGATCTGGCCCCTGTTCCCGTCGGTGGATGCGTTCACGGCGTTCTCCATGGGTAGTGCCCCCCTTCCGGCGAAGATGGCCCTGGCTCATGACCATCCCTTTTCAGTAACTATGCGTGGCTGGCCAGCCAGTCCTCGATGAGGATCTTCCCGATGGAGTCCACCCGGTACGGACCGCCGAGGGAAGGATCCGCTACGCGGGCCCGGAGTTCGGGGACCCTGGCCACCCATTCCGGGTCGCCGCGAGCGGCGGCCGCCCGGTCCAGCCTCAGCCCGCTGTAGTACATGGTGGACGCCATGTCACCATCCCGCTCCTGCAGCCCAGCCAATGGTCGCAGACCCTGGCTGCGCTGGTCATGCCGGGAGCTGGGCAGACCGGACCTCGTCCACGCCTGGCCCCCCGGCAACACCCGGAAACATTGGGTGGCGATGTACCAGCGCTGATGCCCGTCACTCTTTTATCTCAGGGACGGCAGCAGCGCTTCACGACGCGCACTGCTGCCGTCCCGCGCCAGATTCGTGCTGGACGGTGTATCAGGCTGGTGCCTCACGGCTCTGTCGGGTATGAGGACCAGCGAACCCATCCGGCCCGGATAGGAGCGTGCAGATGAGGGTGACGCGGAACTGGCTCGCAACGCTCCCGGACCGGGGCAAACCGCGCAAACCACGTCATGCCTGACGACCAGGTGGTTCCGGCGCTGGTGGCCCGGGCGGCCGGGCAGGATCAGGACGCGTGGAACGAGCTGGTCGAGCGTTACTCTCCGCTGGTGTGGGGGATCTGCACCCGCTACCGGCTTAGCAGCCAGGACGTCGAGGATGTGCACCAGAATGTATGGCTGCGGCTGGTCGAGCATCTTGGGAATCTGCGTGAGCCCGCGGCACTGCCGGGGTGGCTGGCCACCACGACCTCCCGTGAGTGCCTGCGGATGCTGCGGGCCGGCCGCCGGTATGACCGGTTCAGCCCGGAGCCGGACGAACTGCCTGACGATCCCATGATTGAGGACGAGATCATCGCGGCCGAGCGGCACGCAGCCCTGCGGGCAGCGTTCGCGGAACTCCCGCTGCATTGCCGGCAGCTGCTGGCCATGTGCATGAGTGAAACGTCCCATTCCTACGCTGAGATCAGCGTCACCCTCCAGATGCCGGTGGGCAGCATCGGCCCGCAGCGGGGGCGGTGCCTGGAGCGGCTGCGCCGATCGAGCTCCCTCCGGGCGCTCACGGACGATGAGATCGCGGGCCCGTCGGTGGGATGCCCTGGAGGTGAGCCACGTGCGTGACGGCTGGGACGACGAACAGCTCCTGGGAGCGCTCCGCGAGGCGATGAGGGCCCGCGAGGCTGTCCCGCCCGGATTGATCGAGGCGGCTAAGGGCGCCTACGCGTGGCACAACATTGACGCCGAACTGGCGCAGCTCACCTACGATTCCAGCCGCGACGAGGACCGGAGCGCGGCCGTCCGGTCCGAGACCGCCTCGATCCGCGCCCTGACCTTCACCTCGGCGCACACATCTATCGAGCTTGAGGTCACCGGGGACTCGCTGCTCGGCCAGGTCATGCCGCCGGGAGAAGGAACGATCGAGGCACAGACCCAGGAAGGCGTGACCACAGCCGCCGCGGTCAACGAGATCGGCTGCTTCTCCATCGAACCGATACCATCCGGCCCCTTCCGGTTGCGATGCCGCACGGCACTCGGCACGGACGTGAGGACGGGCTGGATCACGTTGTGATGGATCAGGCCGCGCCCAGCATCACCAGGGACTCCGCGGTGGCCTGCAGAATCGGGTCGCCGGAGAGGTCATGCCGGGTGCGGGACAGCGACTCGGCGAGGGTGCGCCCCGCCCTCAGCTGGCGGTGCAAGCCGACCATCACGGGCACGACGGCATGGTCGTTCAGCGGCACGACGGCCGCAATGATCCCGGCCGTGCCCAGCGGCAGCAAGCTGCTGACCAAGCCCAGCAGTTCGTCGGCTCCGGCAGGCGCGCCGACCGCGGAGTCACAGCTTGACAGGACCATGCGGTAGGGGGCGCTGCGCAACTGCTCGAAGTCATAAACGGTCAGCGGCCCGTCATGCATATTCAGCGACGAGAACAAGGGGCTGTCGGCACGGAAGTTTCCGTGCGCGGCGATGTGCGCAAGCCAGGCCCCGTCGAGAGCGTGCAGCACCTTCGCGGCGGTGGCGTGGTCATCGGCCAGCATCGTGACATCGTCGTAGAACCCCGCCACCACCGGCACCTCCGCCCCGTCGGTGACAAGCCCCGGGCCCCGGGCGAGGATGACGCGGCGGCGGCCGGGCGGCCGGACCCGCCGCGCCCGCATCCAGACAGCCGCAGACGGGGCGACGGTGACGACGCAGTTGCGCAGCGCGGGAAGCAGCCCCCACGGGATCGTCTGCAGTTTTCCGGGCGGGACAATGACAACGGGCTGGTCTCCGAGGTGCCGGGCGGCCGGGCCGAGGAGCGCCGCCTGGAGCTTCGGCCCGGCCGCCGTCAGGATGGCCAGCGCACTCGCCGGGTCGTCCCGTGGCCGGCTGCGGGCCAGCCGGCGCAGAGCGAAGCGGGAGAAGTCGGCGGCCCGGGCAGCATCCGCCGCGCGCCCTGCGGTGAACTGCCGTACCCGCCCCGCCCCGCACAGCAGTACATGCAGGGTGCCATCGACATCGATGATCTCGGCCAGCTGGCCGCGGCCAAGCTCGTCGAGCAGTTCCGGAACCCTGGCCACCGTCTGGCTGGGGCGGGCGGCACCATGGGCCCGGAGCACACGGCCGCGCACGGCACCCTCTAGCCGTTTCCGCTCATGCTCCAGCCTGAACTGCTCCCTGCGGACAGATGCGGTCGGGTGATCCTGGCCCCGCGTCCTGTCCAGCCGCTTCATGACCTCGCGCAGTGCGGCCAGATCCGCATTGAGGGCCGCGTCCGCAAGCGGCCGCACCGGAGGGACCGCCAGCGCGGTGGCCCGCCAGCGCTCACTCCAGGCGAGCAGGAGCCGCGGCCGGTGCATCCGTACCGCGTGGCGCTGGCCGAGTGCGGCCAGCTCCGCGCCGTGAGCCGTGGCCTGAGCCCGCAGTTCCGACGCACCGAGGGTGAACCGGTGTTCATCCAGGACCGCCAGCCCGTATCCGCAGGCGGAAAACATCCGCCGTGTCTGCCCGGCGGCCTCGGCCCGCAGCGCCTCACTCAGCCAGCCGCTGGCGCGCGACAGTGCGGGGCCGCGCCGCCGGCTCTGCGCCGCCGCGAGGAAATGACGGTTGGCGTCATCACGCCGGCCCAGATCCGACGCCACCCGCCCCGCCAGCAGGTGCGCGCGGGCCATGTCGGCAGAGCCGACCAGCTCCAGGCCGGCGGCTGCCCGGTCTGCCTCACGAAGCAGCCGGGCCGACGCCGGGCCCGCCGCATATCGCGCCTGGACGAGCACGACCGCGGCGTGGGCTTTCCACCAGGCGCTCTGATGGGACCGGGACAGGCGGTGGGCAGCATCCGCCCAGTCGAGGGCCGCCTCCGGCTGTCCTGCGGCCAGCGCGCAGTTGGCCGCCATCAGCAGCAGTTCAGCCTTCTTCGTGGACCGTCCGCGGATCCGCTCCATTTCACGGACCGCGGCGTCTGCCTCGGCCAGCGCATCGTCGGCCAGCCCGGCCGCCAGCAGCACGGCGCACCGGTCGATGCTGATGGCCATCACCGGCACGCCCAGGGGCCGGACGCGCGCCGCAGCCTCATCGAGCAGGGAGAGCGCCCCCGGAAGATCTCCCGACGAAAAGGCGACCACGCCGCGATTGAGCACCGTGTAGCTGGCGTCCAGCACCTGGCTGGTCTTGGCGAACCAGCGTTCAGCGGCGCGGAAATCGTCATCGGCACGAGCCGGGAAGCCCAGTGCGACGTAAACCAGCCCGCGGGCGTTCAGCGAACGGGCGGTCCAGAGCTCATCACCCGCGCGCCGCAGCACCGTGACGGCTTGATTCAGGTCGCGGAGGGCCGCCGGGTACCGGCCGAGGGCCGTGAGCACAATCCCCCGCCGTTCCAGCACCCGTGCCGCGTGTACTCCCCGGCACAGCCGGAGGGCGTGGTCGAAGGCGGCGAGCCCGTCCGCCGTGCGGCAGGCGTACACGAGTGCCACGCCCAGGGTGGCGAGCACGTCAGCCTCACGGTCAGCCGAGCCGGTCCGGCGGCTCAGGCGGAGCGCCTCACGCACCTCGCGGACAGCCGCATGCACGTCCCCGAACTCGCGCAACACGATCCCGGCGGCCTGATGGGCGACCGACGCGTCATAGGCATCAGGATGCCCGGCGAGCACCTCCCGCGCCCTGGCCAGGGCCTCACGGGGACGGGAAAGCGCCAGCGGGAGCAAGCTGTCCACGTCGCGTGCACCCAGCGCGGCCACGCGGCCACCGGCCGCCACGACGCTCATGCTAGATCCCGGTATTCAGCTGGACCAACGGTAATTCCCCCCATTGCGGACCCTGGACATCGCAAACCCGTGCTAAGTGCGTTTTATAATGGTACAGCTACAAGATTAAAGGAGAGGGCCGGGCGTCTGCAGGCAGTTCTGCGGGCATGTATCAAATCGGGCCCGCGGCGCTCTTCTTATAAAGTACCCGGGCAGTGAACCGTACCCGCCCCAGGCCGAAGGCTCAAGGCGCCGACCGCGGATCCGAGCAGCGGCAATGGCCATGTCCAAAATCTTCCGGAGGGGATCGTGAACGGAGAAGATGGCCGGCAAGACCTGATGGCACAGATCGTCAGGGAGCAGGTCGGCCGCATCTCGGCTGAATTCGCTAGCAAGCGGGGGATAACCGTCGAAATCGCCACCGTCGCCGGCTCCGCCTTCATCTACGCTTCCGACCAGATCCTTGTCCAGCAGGACAGGATCCAGCAGGTGCAGAGGGTTCTCGAGAAAACGGTCAGAACCGAGAAACCCGAGGTGGTCATCCCGGGCATCCAGCTCCTGCGCCTCGGCCCGGGGGACCCCTTCATGCCCCGGCCCGGGGTGCCCGCCGTGCTCGAGGAGATCGAGCAGCAACTCGGCGAGGGAGTCGCGGCCCCCGACCACATCCTGACCGTGGCTCCGGGGGAGGCCGGTCCCTGCCCGGCCACCGAACCCGAGGAAGTGTATTTCGAGATCGAGCCCTTTCCCGGGGTCCGCATGGAAGACGACGGCAGTAATGGCGACGGGGTACGGGTCTATGTAGCCGACACCGGACTGCTGGCCGACACGACGTCCCATCGGTGGCTGAGGGGAGTGCGCGGCGAACCGGATCCGCTCGAGCCCAGGCCAGGAAGACTCATCAAGCCCTACGCGGGGCACGGGACGTTCGTCGCGGGGGTCCTGCGCTGCATGGCACCGAAAGCGGACGTCTTCGTCTCGAACGTCTTCAAGGTCGCGGGCAGCGCGCTCGAATCGGATTTCGTCAGGGATCTTGCTCAAGCGCTCAACCACGGGGTCAACATCTTCAACCTGTCGGTCACCACGCCGAGCAGAAAAGATCTCAAGCTGCTGGGCTTCGAGGCATGGCTCACGCTCCTGCACCAGCACCCGGGCGTCGCGTGCGTGGTCGCCGCCGGTAACGACGGCAAGCAGGGGAAATTCTGGCCAGCCGCCTTCCCCGGAATGGTCTCCGTCGGCGCCCTGGCCGGTGACTGGCGCAGCCGGGCCAGTTTCAGTAACTATGGCGACTGGGTCAGGGTCTACGCACCCGGCAGAAACCTCGTCAACGCCTACGCGACAGGCACATATGAGTGCATGGATCCCCCCTACACAGGCCAGCGGAGGGAATTCTTCGGCATGGCGTCCTGGAGTGGCACGTCTTTCTCCACCCCGATGGTCGCCGGGCTCATCGCCGCCCGGAAGTCCCGTACCGGCAAAACGGCCCAGGAAGCCGCCGACTCCCTGCTCGCCGACGCGGAAGCCCAGGCGATGCCCGGCGTTGGCCCCATTCTCTTGCCGTACGACAACAAATTCGGCGACATCTGATCAGCCTGCTAGCTGAACCGCATCTGCTCCCCGGCACCCGGGAGGAGAGAGTCACTGAGTGATCATGATTCCTCCCTCTCCGGGTGCCGGGGATCGCCTGGCCTGTGACCGCCAGCCAGGAGGGTGGCGAGCCCGAAGGCAAGAAGGCACAGCCCGGCACCAAGACCGGTGACCGTCGACGGTGCCGTCGCCGAAGCCAACCCGACCACCAGGGCCGCCGCCGCGACGGCGGCAAGCAGCACCCCGAGCGGGCGCAAGGTCGGATTTTGCAGCGTCGAGGCGAGCGGGAAGAAATGCACCCCGACGCCGACGCAGATCCACACGGGTACCCACTGATAGTGCCCGGTGACCCCCAGCACGGCTGCACCGGCGCCCAGCAGGCCAAACTCCAGGCCAACGATGACGCTGTACCTGCGCCGGACCGCCGGATCGGCCATCGCCGGCAACGGGCCGGGTGACCTCTTGGCCACCATCACCCCGATCACGGCGAGCAGCGCACCTAGCACGGTCCCCACGGCGAGGGGAATCACCAGCCACGATGGCGCGGCTGCCTGACCCCACCCGAACCACACGAATGCGAAGAACCCGTCAACCGCCACCGTGACCCCCCGGCTCCGCCCGGCCGGAAATGAGCGTGATGTCCTCTCCACCTGGCCATCTTCACAGCCGCCAGGGGAGCACGCCATCAACCGCGGGCGTGGACTCGTCTTGTGGGCCGGGCGCTTGGTGCCGCAGCGAGGAGGGTCGCTTCAATGTTGTGCCAGGGCAGGCCCGGGGGCAGGAGGATCACCACGATGTCGGCTGCGTGAGGGAGAGGCCCGCCAGCCACGGTGAGAGACCGTGCGTGCGGTGCGGCGGCGTGGCGCAGCCGGGCGAGCTGGGCAGCCCAGCTGGGGAGACGGTCGCGGGCGACGAGTGCGGGGATCCAGCCGTCGCCGAGTTCGGCAGCCACCCGGGTGGTGTGATCGCCGAGCGCGGCGACCCAGATGGGGAGGTGGGGAGCGGGCGGCTGGCCCAGATGCAGCGGGCGGGCGGCGGAGGCGCGGGAGAGCTGGGCGGGCTGCCCGGCGAGCAGCGCACGGACCTGGGTCACGACATCGCGCAGCTTGCGGGCTGGGTGCTCGAACGGGGTGTCGTGGAAGCCCTCCGCCAGGGCCCTGGTGCTCACGCCCAGGCCCAGCACGTAACGCCCCCCGCTGATCTGGTGAAGGGTGGCGGCGGTCATCGCCAGCGTCGCCGGGGTACGTCCCCAGACCGACAGAACGCCGGAGGCGAGCTTGATCCTGGTGGTGTGCATCGCGATCTCCGCCAGCACCGGGGCCGAGTCCAGGCCCCAGCCCTCAGGCACCGCGAAAAGCTCGTACCCCAGATCGTCGGCCAGAGCGGCGGTCCTGACGATGACATCCCGCCTGGTTTCCATCGGCGTGAGGCCAACGCCGCGCCGCTGACCGGTCATGACGCTTCTTCCGCGGCCAGCGCCGGGGCCGGGCGCGGCACGGCAAGCCACACGGCCTTGGCCACGGCGAGGACCTCGCCGCCCGGGCCGAGCAGCGCCGATCCGGCGGTGAACTTGCGGCCGTCACGCCCGGCCGGCCAGGCGATCACCCGGCACTCGCCGCCGAGCGCGGGCAGCACGGCCAGCCTCGCCGTCATGCGCCCGAGCAGGATCGGGGCTTCCTGGCCGAGCCCGGCGGCCTCAGCGGCGGCGATCCCGCTCGGACAATCGAGCGCCGCCCAGACAACGTCCGGCCGTACCCGCCCGCTGGCGTCCGTTATCGACGGATCCGGCGTCCACGGCGCCGCCCACAACGCCCGGCCACTCACTGGTCCGGGGAAGATCCGCAGCCCGTCACCCGGGCGGCGGCTGATCCCGCACACAAAACAATCGGGGAAGACCGGATCCTCGAAGTAGCGCGCGCGGCCGGCCGCCCTGCGCGCTTCCGCCGCTGAGACCGGGCCCGGTATCTCCAGTGCCGGCCAGGCCGCCGGCGGGGCCGTCTCGGCTATCAGCGTGCGGCCGTCGTGAACGCGGGCCCAGCCCTCACGGTCCCGTCCGACAGCCAGGGGGGTGTCGAGCGGAGCGGGCCGGCGCAGCGTGACTGTTACCGGGCCATCGACGTAGGAGGCGATGCGCCCGCAGACATAGCCGCCATTACCGCTGCCCGCAGGGCCCTGGAAGCGGGACGGGACAATCAGCGCGGGGATCTTTGCCGGCTGCGGGCGTTCAGCAGCCGAAGCAGAGTCCGGGCTCGTGGCGTGCGACATGATCTCACGCTAGGAGCGCCCGGCCTGGGGCGGCAATCGGGTGAACTACCGGCGGCTTCGCCGCTCCGCCGCGGGGCGTGCCGGTCGCAGGCGCGTGCGTCGGGAAAACTACCGAGCCGCCAAGGGGCCTCAGCCGGGACCCCCGGTCACCCGCACCATTTGCCAGCGATCCAAGCGACCGGAACGAGGCGCGCATCTCGTGGCGAACAGTTGCGGCTGCTCCCAGGCGGCGAAGTGGCCGCCTCGGTCGAGCCGGTTGTAGTGGATGAGGTTGTCGGGATAGGCGCGCTCGGCCCAGCTGCGCGGGGCCTGGTAGAGCTCGTCGGGGAAGACGCTGATGGCGAACGGGATCGTGATGTCCTTGGCGTCGAAGAAGTCCGCCTTGTTCTCCCAGTAGAGGCGGGCCGAGGAGACCCCGGTGTTGGTCAGCCAGTAGAGCGTGATGTTGTCGAGGAGATCGTCGCGCGTCAGGCCGCTCGGGCAGGTGGCCTTTCGAGGACCTGTTCTATAAGGCCGGGTTGGCCGGTGCCGTCGCTGTGGTCGAGCATGAAGGCGGCGAGATCGATGGGCGAATCCGCCAGCCCGTAGAGCGTCTGCGGGCGGGTCGACATGATCTGTGCGTAGGCGACGTGCTTGGCGTAGAAGTTGATCAGTTGCTCGTACGCGCGTAGCTCCTCGTCGGAGAGATCGGCGGCGGCGGGTCGCCGGCTCGAACGCCTTGAGGATGCTCGGCCGGCGCGGTACCGGGCATGTTGGAGTGGATGCCGAGCAAGCTCCGGAGGCGCCTGGATGCCCATCGTCTGCGTGACGGCCGCGCCCCAGTCGCCGCCCTGCGCCACGAACCCGTCGTAGCCGAGGCGTGCATCAGCACGGCCCAGGCGCGGGCGATGCGCACCGGATTCCAGCCGGTGGTCGTCGGCTTGGCGGAGAAGCCGTGGCCCGGCAGCGAGGGGATCACGAGATGGAACGCATCGGATGCGCTGCCGCCGTGGCCGTGGGGTCGGTGAGCGGCTCGATGATCTTCAGCTGCTCGATGATCGAGCCAGGCCAGCCGTGGGTGACGATCAGCGGCAGCGCGTCCTCGTGCCGCGAGCGGACGTGAATGAAATGGATGTCCAGCCCGTCGATCTCGGTCACGAAGTTCGGCAGGGCGTTGAGCTTCGCCTCGCACCTGCTCCAGTCGTGGTCGGTCGCCCAGTAGCGGGCGAGCTCCTGCATCGTCGCGAGCGGCACGCCCTGCGAGTCGTCGCTCGACCGTCTCGCGCTGGGCCACCGGTCGCCTCGATCGCGCCGGCGCAGATCGGCGAGCTCCTCGTCGGGAAATCCGACGAGGCAGTCCCCGGACTTTTCTTTCCCGGGACCGGCCAGCAGGTCACCCGGCGCCCAGGCCTGACGACCAGAGCCTGCTACGTCGGCCCGGAGGACAGGGCCTATCGCGCCCGTGACATCCCTGGCGGTTTCCCGGCCCTTCACGCTGGGGCGAGAGCCGCTCGTAGAGTGGCGAGTGGCGGCTTGGAGGTGAACCCAGGCTTCGGGCAGGCACCGCCGGATGGTGGAGCGGCCGTCTCGCGCACAGGCCTCAGACCCGGCTCAGCCTGGTCAGCATCGCGTTCAGCCGGGCAATAACCCGCGCTGCGGGGGCGGGTACCCAGGCACAGCCCGGAGATTCCACCTCGTGTGCACCTTCGGTGGCGGCGCAGGACCGGGGGCCTCGCAGGCCACCGTTGGCGTGGTGATGAACCGCCTGGAGGCGTGCACCCTCAGGCCTGGGCCGGTCGCGGCCCCTGCCTTGCGGTTCGCCGCCGGGAGTTATTAGTGTCGTTATACGACGTACTTCGGTGACCATGATGAGTTACGCCGGCAACGGCACGACGGATCGCTGGGCGTGGTGAACGTACAGGCACGTGGTGACTGAACGGCCAGCGGCGGCCGCCTCGAGGGTTGCCGTGGCCGGGCGGGATACGCTGCTGGCCACCAAACTGCCCGTACCCGGGCCGCAGCCAGGTTTCGTGCCCCGCCGGCGGCTGGCGGCGCGGCTCGACGAAGGTGTGGAACGAGGGCTGGTGCTGGTCTGCGCCCCGGCGGGCTCCGGCAAGCGGCCCTGCTGCCCAGCTGGGCACGATGCGGCCCGCGGCCCGCGGCCTGGTTGTCGCTGGACGCGGGCGACAATGACCCGGCCCGGTTCTGGCGCCATGCGGTCGCCGCGCTGGACCGGGCGTGCCCAGGCATCGCCGAGCGGGTGGGCCCGCTGCTGGCCCTCCGGCGCCATCGTCGTTCGAGGCGCTGGTGACGGCGCTGATCAACGACCTGTCCGCCAGCGTGGCGACGGCGAGGTCCTTTTGGTGCTGGATGACTACCATCTGGTCGGTTCCCAGCCAGTGCATGAGTCATTGGGCTTCCTGCTCCAGCATCTGCCGCCGGGGCTGCACCCGGTACTGGCCAGCCGCGCCGATCCGCCACTGCCACTGGCGCGGCTGCGCGCCCTCGGGCAGCTCGCTGAGCTGCGCGCCGCCGAACTGCGGTTTACCGCCGATGAGGCAGCGGCCATGCTGCGGGAAGCGGTCGGCAATGACCTGCCCGATGCCGCGGTGGCGGCGCTGGGGGCGCGCACCGAGGGGTGGGCGGCCGGGTTGCGGCTGGCCGCGCTGTCATTCACGGACATGACGATGCCGCCGCCTTCGTGGCCGCGTTCACCGGGAGCCACCGTTACGTCCTGGACTACCTGGCCGAGGAGGTGCTCGAGGGGCAGGACAAGCAGGTGCGGATGTTCCTGCTCGAGACCTCGGTGCTGGAACGGCTCGCGGCCCGTTGTGCGACGCCGTCACCGGCCGCGAGGGCAGCCAGGCGCTGCTCGAGCAGGCGGAGCGGGCGGGCCTGTTCCTGATCCCGCTGGATGAGGTGCGGGGCTGGTGGCGCTATCACCACCTGTTCGCCGACCTGCTCCAGGCCCGCTTGCAGGAAGAGCAGCCCGGCCGCGTAGCCACGTTGCACCGCAGGGCCGCGGCGTGGTACGCCGGCTGCGGGCTGGCCGACGACGCCATCGGCCACGCGGTCGCCGCCGGGGAGATGCTCTGGGCGGCCCGGATCATCGAGCAGCACTTCGACATGGTCTATAACATCCGCGGCGAGGCCGCGAGCATTCACCGGTGGCTGTCAGTCCTCCCCCCTGAGGTAGTCAGGTCCCGCCCCCGGCTGCTGCTGGCGCAGGCCCTGATGGCCGCCACCAGCGGCCACATCGAGATCGTGGGACGGCTCCTTGACGAGGCTGAGTCCGCGCCTCCCGGCTGGGCCGATGAACCGTTCGAGCCGACGGCCGGCGTCGCGGCCAGCCACCTGATCAATGTCCCGGCCACGATCACGCTCCATCGAGGCTATCTCGCCCAGCTCCACGGCGACGCCGAGGCCACAGCCGCGTTCGCCGCGCAGGCCCTGGCCGTGAGCAACCCGGAGGAGCGGATGCTGAGCGCCTCCGCTCAGGGATTCCTGGCCGTCGCCGAATGGCTGCGTGGCCGGCTCATCGAGGCCGAACGCGCCTTTGCGTCCAGCGTCACCGCGTGGCGCGAGATCGGCCAGCTCACAATAACCGCGTGGGGCTACTACTCACTGGCCCTGGTCCGGCGGGCCCAGGGCCGTCTGGACTCAGCCGCTCTGACCTGCGAACGTGCTCTGGACACCCTCGTCACCGCCGGCCGGCCGCTGCCAGCCGCCGGCCCGGGCTACGTGGGCCTGGCCGATATCGCCTACCAGCGCGACGAACTCGACAGAGCCCTGCGGTACGTCACCGAGGGTATTGCGCTGTGCCGCCAGTTCGTCTACACCCCACCGCTGGCCAACGGCCTGGCCACCCTGGCGATGATCCGGCAGGCCACTGGTGATCCGGCCGGGGCTCTGCAGGCGATCACCGAGGCCGAACAGGCCTCGCCGGGTCCGGCGGGCTTGCTCAACCCGGTTCCCGCCCAGCGGGCCCGGCTGCTGCTGGCGCAGGGTGACCTGGCCGGAGCCGCCCGCTGGACGAAGGAATGCGGCCTGACCGCGGACGACGAACCGGACTATGCCCAGGAGTCGGGGTACCTGGTGCTGGCCCGGTTGCTGCTGGCCCAAGACCGGCCCGGGAAGGCGCTTGCGCTGCTGGAGCGGCTGCACGCGGCGGCGGTCAGCCAAGACCGGGTCGAGAGTGTGATCGAGGCCGGGGAACTGCGAGCGCTGGCGCTGACGGCCACCGGCGATGAGGACGCTGCGCTGACCGCACTGGCCAGTGCGCTGACCCTGGCTTGCCCACGCGGTTATGTCCGCCTCTTCACCGACGAGGGGCCGCCGATGGCCGCGCTGCTGGGCCGGGTGGTCGCGGCCCAGCGCGCCGGCCAGGCAGCCGCCGAGGTCCCGCTCGGCTGCCTGGCCCGGCTCCAGCGCGCGTTCGGCGCTGGCCGCGCTGCGCCGGATGCGGGGCAGGGCACCGCGGCGGTGCCGGGCATTGTCGAGCCGCTGACCGGCCGAGAGCTGGAGGTGCTCGTGTTGCTGGCGGCCGGCAGGTCGAATCAGGCTATTGCCGGCCAGTTGGTGGTCACCCTCGACACCGTCAAGAAGCACGTCGGCCACGTGCTGGGCAAGCTCGGCGCGGCCAGCCGTACCGAAGCCGTCGCCCGGGCGCGGGAACTGGGCCTGATCCCGTAACGCGGGTCTTCAGGGCGTCGCCGACACTTCCTGCCGCGGCCGTCGCGGAAAACTCCACCGGCGAGGTCCACTTTCGGGTGACGCCCGCCGCAACGCCACCTCATAGCGTGTTGCATGTCCGGATACCGGGAAGGAGTTCCTGATGCCGGTCGGGTACTGGTGGACGGTGGCGATCGTGTCCTGGGGCGTGGTGTGCGCGCTCACCCGGTGGCCCAGGTTCGGCTCGTTCTCCGCTATCCCCGCGCTGGTGGCCAGCGAACTGCCGTTCATCGTGGGGTATCTGCTGATCGCCTCGACCGTGCTCGCGTTCGCCGAGGGCGACCTCGGCTCGCCGGGCGGCGCCGCCGGCGCCGCGATCGCGCTGCTCGCCTTGGCTGGCCTCGTGGTCGTGGTGCACCGCGCGTTGCGCGCGCACGCGGCATTGCACAACACCGGCAGGCCGAGGCGGCCGTGGGGCCGCATCCTGCGCGCCCCGTTCTTTCCCGGCCGGCTCGATGTGGTCCGGGTGCGCGGCCTGGCCTACGGCGCCGGGCCGGATCGCACGCTGGACCTATATCACCGGCGTGACCGGCCCGC
The DNA here is from genome assembly GCA_963782185.1 of uncultured Actinomycetes bacterium. Taxonomy (GTDB): domain Bacteria; phylum Actinomycetota; class Actinomycetes; order Streptosporangiales; family Streptosporangiaceae; genus RYN-230. Next base: position 37,715 of record CAWAJB010000025.1, on the reverse strand, counting down.
CGGCGCGCCGGTCCTGCTGCACCTCCAAGCCACCCATGCTCGTGGTGCACGGCGAGAAGGACATGCGGATACACCCGTCGGCCGTGCGCGCCTTCGTGGAACGGGTACGCGCGGTGTCGGGCCACCCGGTCCTCTACGCCGAGCTACCCGGCGCACACCACGACTTCGACCTGTACGAGTCCATCAGGTCCGCCGCGGTCAGCCTGGCAGTGGAGCAGTTCACCGCGAGGGTCCGCGCTTCCCCCGATGTGAATCTTCAGGACTAGCATGGGCCAGGCGGGGGGCTGAAGTCGAGGAAGTATCAGCACGATTTGCGCAGCATGCGCGGGGCGGCGTCGGCGATGAGATCGCTGGGTGCAGGGCACCCGCCGCTGCACCGGTTCCGGCTCGGTATCGAGTTCGCTATATCCGGACATCGCCAGATGGACGGCATGATCGGCCATCACGCCAAGATGACCCGGCTACTCGCCGAACAGCTCGGCTTGGCCGACGCGGTGCGCGACGGCGTCGGGGCGGAGGACGGCCGCCGAAAGCCTGCCCGCAGGGCGTCCTAGCGGACTACGCCCCGGACGCGGTGATGATCGTGCCGACCGGCGTGCTGCGCGGTGTACGCGAGATAACGCCACTCTTCCAGAGCTTGCTTGCCGAGTTCGCCAAGCCCGGCGCCACGTTCGACTTGCAGCAGCGGGTGATCGAAGGGGATGTTGCCTACATCTGGTGGGTCGCCGAGACGCCCGATAACACGTACCAGCTCGGGACCGATACGTTTTTCGTGAAGCACGGCAAGATCGCGGTGCAGACCTTCGCGTTCAAGGCGACGCCCCGGGCCTGACGTCGCGAAGTCAACGGCGGCCGGGCATACGGTGTGAAAGCAGGTGTGACGCGCATGACCTCCCTGGATCCCGAGTCACTGCTTGCGATCTTGCAGGAAGGCAGCACGGGGCCCGCCCTGATCTGTCCCGACGACGGCTCCGTCGTTTCCCATGCCGAACTCGCCAGTTCTGTGCACCAGCTGGCCTCCATGCTGGCGGGCCTCGGCGTGGCTCATGGCGACCGCGTGGCCATCGTGCTGCCGAACGGCCCTGAATTTGTCGAGCTGGTGCTGGCCGTGACGGCGCTGGGTGCGGCCGCGGCTCCGCTGAACCCGCGCTACACCGAGGCGGAATACGCCTTTTGCCTCGCTGATCTGATGCCCAGCGTGCTGCTTGTCCAGGCAGGCCAGGGAGCGGACGCCCGCCGGGCGGCCGGTGAGCGGACGGTTGTGGATGTCGTACCGCAGCACCCGGGTCCACCGGAGCTGTCGGTCCTGCGTGCCGGGGCCCCGGCACCGCGGCCATTCACCTGGGGCTCGCCGGAGGACCTGGCCATGCTGCTGCACACGAGTGGCACGACCAGGCGGCCCAAGCAGGTACCGCTGCTGCAGCGCAACCTGATGGCCTCGGCCCGGGCGATCGGCGCGCACTACCGCCTCACCGAGGGGGACGTCTCCTACTGCGCGATGCCGCTGTTTCACGTGCACGGACTGATCGCCTCCGTCCTGGCGCAGCTTGCCGCGGGCGGGGCCGTGGTCACTCCACGCCGGCTCACCCCGCGGCGGTACTGGCAGCAGGTGGCCGACTGCCGCGTGACCTGGATCTCCGCCAGTCCCACCATCCATCAGGAACTGGTTGGGCACGGCACAGCACCGGCCCAGTCGGTCCGTCTCGTGCGTTCCTGCAGTTCGGCGCTGTCCCCCGGCGTGATGAGGCGGCTGGAGGACATCTACGAGGCGCCGGTCCTGGAGGCCTACGGCATGACCGAGGCGAGCCATCAGATGACCTCCAATCCGCTGCCACCCCGGCCGCGCCGTCCAGGGTCGGTCGGCGTCCCGGCCGGCGCCGAGATACGCATCATGGATGACGCCGGGCGGGTCCTGCCTGCCGGGCGCGCGGGGGAGGTCGCGATCCGGGGTCCGGGTGTGACGCCCGGATACCTGAACGATCCAGAAGCCAACGCCGAGGCCTTCGTGGACGGCTGGCTCCGCACCGGGGATCGCGGCGTGCTGGAGGACGGGTACCTCCGCTTGGAGGGCCGGATCAAGGAACTGATCATCCGCGGTGGGGAGAACATCTCCCCGGCCGAGGTCGAGGCCGTGCTGAAGGAGCACCCAGCTGTGGCCGACGCCGTGTGCTTCGGGATCGACGACGAGAAATATGGCCAGGTGGTCGGCGCCGCCGTGGTCCTGCGCGCGGAGGCCAGCAGCGCGGAGCTGCGCGATAGGTGCCGGGATTCGCTGGCGGACTACAAAGTGCCCAAGGTCATTCATGTCGTGGGCGAGATCCCGCGCACGGCCACCGGCAAGCCGCAGCGCATCCGGCTTGCAGCCCAGCTGCGAGACCACCAGCCATGAGGCTGGCCGTGGTCGGCGCCGGGGCGATCGGCGGGTACGTGGGTGCCTGCCTCGCCCGCGGCGGCTGCGAGGTCACCCTGATCGCCCGCCGCGCCCATCTGGAGGCGATACGGGACCGCGGTATCCGGGTCTTCGGTGCCGACGACGAGTTCCTGGTCCGTCCGCGCGCCACCGACGACATTGGCGCGGTCACCGATGCCGATGTCGTGTTCCTCGGGCTCAAGGCCTACAGCCTGCCCGGGGTCGCTGATGCGCTGCACCACGCGCTCCGCCCGGGGGTACCGGTGATCGCCGGGCAGAACGGGATCCCGTGGTGGTATTTCCAGCGCCAGCCAGGCCCATACCGCGACCTGGTCGTCGAGAGTGTCAACCCGGGGGGCATCATCACCCAGGTGATCGACCCGGCCAGCGTGATCGGCTGCGTCGTCTACTGCGCGGCCGAGATCACCGAGCCGGGTGTCATCCGGCACGTGGAAGGGAAGCGGTTTTCTCTCGGCGAACCCGACGGGACGGTGAGCGATCGGTGCCGTGAGATATCCCGGGCCTTCCACGCCGGCGGCCTCAGAGCCCCGGTAGCCCCCCGGTTGCGCGAACAGATCTGGCTCAAGATGATCGGGAACGCGTCACTGAACCCGGTGACGACGCTGCTCGGGGCGACGCTCGGGCAGCTGGGAAGGTCCCCGGCGGCGCTGCGGCTGGTGCGCGAGATGATGCAGGAATGCGCCGCCGTCGCGACGGCCCTGGACATCCAGCTTCCGATCACGATCGAGCGGCGCCTGGAGGCGGCCGTTGAAGTGGGCGAGCACCGGACCTCAATGCTGCAGGACCGGCTGGCCGGCAAGCCCCTGGAACTGGACTGCCTGACCGGCGCACTCATCGAGATCGCCGAGCGGGTCGGTGTCGATGTCCCCCAGACCCGGGCAGTGCACCATCTTCTCACCGCCCTCTCGCAGCTGGGCGACCCGTGGATCAAACCGTGACCTCAGTCATCGGCCGGCGCGGACGGACTTGGCTGGGAGCCCGGAAGCGAAATCGAGTCCCCGCTGCACCCAGCTGGCGAGCGCGTCATCGGCAGCAAAGCCTGCAGGCTCGACATAGATGAAGCCGGACAGAGTCCGGCCGCCGAGCTGCATCGGCCGCACGTGCGCCTCCCGGAGTGCCTGCTCCCGGCCTTTGGCGCCAACCCGGACCATGAGCGCCCTATCCGCAATGCCACAGCACATATTGCCGTTGACCAGGAACGACAGGCCGCCAACCATCCTCTTCTCGACCACGCCGTCGCGGTTAGATAGCACTTGCCGGACGCGCTCGGCAGCTTCCGGGTCGTAGTTCAAGGTCCGCTGCCTCCTTGGTTTTCACGCCACCGGTCCTCCGGCCCGGCGGGTGCCCCTTCAGGCTACGCGGCGGTCCGGGAGGACATGCTTGGCGCGTCCCCGCTTTTTATCCGGCTTCCCCGGCCGCCGCGTCATGCCAGATCGCGGGGAAGTTGGCGGCGCCGAGTTCTTCGGCGCGCTGGAACCGCCGGGCGATCGGGTGCTGCCGTGCCGGTGGTGCGGTGTTGAGCAGGGTGGTGAGCATTGTTCGTACGCGCAGCAGGACCATGGGAGACCGGGATGCGGATTCGATGAGGTCGTCCAGGCCGGTGCGCAGGTAGTCCTCCCAGGACGGTAGGGCCAGCACGACCCGGACGGTCCCGGTGTTATCGGCCACGTCGGCGACGTCCAGGTCACGTGTTACCAGGGCCTGGAGGAGGTTTTCGGTAGTGTCCAGCACCTGGACGGCGGTTGCCGGGTCGTTGACCGCCGACGACAGTGCCCGCAGGGCGATGTCAGCCAGCAGGCGGAACGCGAACAGCGGATCCTGGTGGAAGGTGCGTTCTGGCCCGGTCACCAGCCCGGCCAGGACCGACGCGTCGGCCACCTCGGCGCCGTGCAGGTTGGCGACCGGGGTGCCCTGCTGGAGCGTATCGCCGATCCCGGCCCGGAGCACGATCACAGCGCTGCCCGCGGCGCGCAGCAGCTGGCCGAGGTCGAGTTGCTGCAAGGTTGACTGGCGGTGTGGCCAGAGGATGGCCCGGCCCTGTGGTGGCAGCGGGGCGCCCGGCTGCCGGTCTGCCGGGCACGGCCGGGAGTACAGGTCGTCAATGATGCGGCGGCCCCGCCCGGCGAGGGCCGCCAGCGTGGGCGCCAGCTGAATGGAGGCGAACGCTTTCACCTGCAGGCTGCGGATCAGGGCGAGGGCGGCCAGCACCGCCACCACCTCGGCGGCCGGCACGATCACCGACACTTTCTGCTGGTCGCCGATGACCAGGGCAGCAGTGGCCGAGAACACGAATACCCCGACGGCGAAGGCGAATGTCCGCCACAGGACCGGGTCGTCGCGGAACAGGCTCAGCCGGGGCGACAGGCTGCTGAAGGCCCACTGCACGACCCCGAACAGCAGCGAGTAGATGACGGTGACGAGTCCCAGGACCCCGAAGCCCACCGCGACCAGCACTTCCGTCACCCGGGTGCTGGCCACGGTGACGTCGGTGTGGATCCGGGGCAGCAGCAGCCCAAGCCCGAGCCCGGCCAGCGCGCACAGCAGCTGGACCAGGCCGGCCCGCAGCCGGCGCCGGGGCCGGAAGAACCGCCGTTGCGGGCGGCCATCGAGCGACCGCATCATCGCACCCCCGGCCCGGCGATGATCGCCGGATCCGCGACCGTCACCGTTTCACCCCCGGGGTCGGCGGCTGCCGCAAATGGGCTACTGGCGGGCCATGTGCATGCGCAATTCGGCTTCAGCGTCGTGGATCAGCTCTCCGCTGACGTTGACCGTCACGCTGTGGATGATGCCGGTGAATTTGAAGGGGCTGGGGTAGTCGTCGGTGATCGCCGAGCCGGGATTGGCGCCGCAGGTGAGGGCACCCGGGTTGAGCACGAATGGGGTGGTGACCGGGGCCTCGGCGTTCCCGGTGAGGGTGCCGTCCACGTACAGCTGCAGCCTGCCGGGCGCGCCCTTGCCGTGGGCCAGGTCGGGCTCCCCGGTCGGTTCGAACTCGAACCGGAGCTCGTGCTTGCCGGGCTCGAGGTCCTGGCCGGATTCCACGCCGTAGACGGCCCGGCCGACATAGTTGTGGACGTAGCGGAGCCTGCCGTCCTTGACGAACAGCGAGTATCCGCCGGCGGCGGTGCCCTGGCTTATTAGCACCCCTTCGGCCCCTCCCGCGGGGATCTCGACGTCGGCGGTGATGCTGTGCGGGCGGTTCAGCACCCGGGGCGCGGCGAAGTACGGGATCGACTGGGTGCCGGGCCGGTAGGTGCAGCTGTCGCGGGGAGGTGCTACAAGCGGTTTCTCGGCGATCATGCGGGCCAGGCCACTGCCGTCGACCGGCATCACGCCGTACTTGCCGGCCTCCACGTACCAGGTGCCGATCATCGCGATCAGCCGGTCGCGGTGCTCGGCGGCCACGTCATGGTTCTCGGCGAAATCCTCGGCCACGTGGTAGAGCTCCCAGCCGGTGGCGTCCAGCTCCGACAGTTTCTCTGAGGAGATCGGCTGCCCGAAGCCCATGCCCGCCTCCTTGAACGACGGGCCGGGCCAGGGGCAGACAGCCCGCCAGCCGTCATGGTAGATCGCGCGGTGGCCCAGCATCTCGAAGTACTGCGTGTGGCGGCTGCTCTCGGCGGCGGCGTCGTCCAGCGTGCGAGCGAAGCTGACTCCGTGCAGCGGTGACTGGGTGACGCCGCGGATCGCCGGGGGCGGCGCGATGCCCAGCAGGTCCAGGACCGTGGGCACCATGTCGATGATGTGCGCGTACTGGGTGCGGATCTGGCCCCGGTCCGTGATGCGCGCCGGCCAGGACACGATGAACGGGTCGCTGGCCCCGCCCCGGTAGGTTTCGCGCTTCCACCGGCGGAACGGCGTGTTCCCGGCCCACGTCCAGCCCCACGGGTAGTGGTTGAAGTGCTTGGGGCCGCCGATCTCATCGATCAGCTTGAGGCTTTCTTCCAGTGGTTCCTGGGCGTTATTGAAGAACTGTGCCTCGTTGGTGGTCCCGGTGGGGCCGCCCTCGGCGCTGGCGCCGTTGTCGGAGACGACCATGACCAGCGTGTTGTCCAGCTGCCCGAGCTGGCGCAGGAATTCGATCAGCCGCCCGACCTGGTGATCGGTGTGGGACAGGAAGCCAGCGAAGACCTCCATCATCCGGGCGAACAGCCGGCGTGCCGCCGGGGGCAGTGACGCCCAGTCGGGCACGTCCGGATCATGCCGGGACAGCTGCGCGTCCGCGGGGACGATGCCGAGTTCCTTCTGCCGCGCGAACACCTTCTCCCGGTAGGCATCCCAGCCATCGTCGAACGCGCCCGCGTAGCGGTCGGCCCATTCCTTCGGCACATGATGCGGGGCGTGGGTGGCACCGAAACACAGGTGCAGGTAGAACGGCTTGGCGGGGTCGACCTGCTTAGCATCGGCGATGAACTGCATCGCCTTGTCAACTAGGTCCTCACTGAGGTGGTAGCCCTCCTCGGGCGTGCGCGGCGGCTCCACCTGGTGGTTGTCATACACCAGATCCGGATACCACTGGCTGGTGTCACCACCGAGGAAGCCATAGAAACGCTCGAAGCCGCGTCCGAGCGGCCACCGGTCATAGGGCCCGGCGGCCGTCTCCTGGTTGCTCGGGGTCAGGTGGTACTTGCCGACCAGGAACGTGCTGTAGCCCTGCTCGACCAGCATCTCGGACAGGAAGCCATTCTCGAACGGGACAACCCCGTTGTACCCCGGGTAACCGCTCGACAGTTCCGTGATGGCGGCCATCCCGTTGCTGTGGTGGTTGCGGCCCGTCAGAATGCACGACCGGCTCGGCGAGCACAACGCCGTCGTGTGCATGTTGTTATACCGCAGGCCGTCCGCCGCGAGCGCATCAAAGCTGGGTGTCGCGACCGGACTGCCGTAACAGCCCAGCTGCCCGAACCCGGTGTCATCCAGCACGATGAACAGCACGTTGGGCGCGCCCGCGCGCGCCCGGACGGGTGCCGGCCACGCCGGTGAGGACTCATCCGTCGTCCGCCCAATCACGCCCGGAAATGCAGCACCCGGCCCATACTCAACAACTGGCACTTAGAACCCCTCCCACCGCTCCTGGTGAACCCGTATGTCCGCATCCTGCGCGGCTGTGGCGGCGCCCACATCACCCAGTAGGGATGATCACTGCGCCGCTCGCTCGAGGCATCACGGGCATCCAATGTCCATAACGATGTACCGGCGCACAGGCCCTTATCACCCCGCGGGCCGCACCGCGCAGGCGACATTTGTGCTTTCGGGAGCCTCAGGCATCTAACGTGGCGCGGGCGTGCGGGATGTCGTCATGGGCCTGATCGTGGACCGGCTGGCCAGCACCTGGGGACGCAGCGGGAATGCCGACACCTGCTGGATCACCTGGTTCGAGCTGGGGCTGGCGGCTGCGGCCGGTCACCTGTTTGAGGGCGCGGGGCGGGGCTTGCCAGGCGCGACAGTGCGGGCCAGGATCCCGAGCGTGGCCCGCAGTGCGCTCTCCGGGATCACCGGGAAGATGGCGGCGTCCTTCCAGTCCTGGCCGGCTGCCGACCAGTCGTAGTAGGACGTCACGAGCGTGCCCTCCTCGAGTGGCTCCAGTCGGTAGCCATACACGTGGCCGAGGTCCAGCTGACCGTGGACGGTCCAGGCAATTTCCTGGTCCGGTTCGAACGTGACGATCTCGACGGTCACGTCGTAGAGACCGAGGGGGTAGTCGTTGAGTGCTTCCCGGTCCATGTGCACCACGAAGGTGTCTCCCGCCTTGGCGACAACGTCCCCGCTGGCATCCATCAACATGCCAGAGCTGTCTATGGCAACGTGCCCCCGGGGATCGCTGAGCACAGCGAAGATCTCGCCCGCTGAAGCGGCCACCGCCCGCTGCACCTCAAGTCGTTCCGGCATGCGCCGATTGTTGCACCCCGGCTGGCCGGGGCGGCGCCTGCACCCCGCCGCAGGCGATGACACAGGGCGGGCCTATCGGCGTAGTGCTTGCCAGTGCCTGGAACGCTCCTGGCCACGAGGTCCCTGGTGGCCTGCGTCCCATGCGGTCTGCCGCAAGGCGAGCGCGACGACCAGCGGGAACAGGCTCTGAACCGCCGATGTCAGCCGCTCGACCATGCCCAGGTCACTGCCGCCGCCGTGGGCTGCGATCAGGAGCCAGCAGCCAGAAGCCAGCAGCCAGCAGCCAGAAGCCAGAAGGAGGCGCTGTTTGTCCTTAAGCGGTTGCCTGCCCCAAGGTCACGGGCAGACAGCGCCGTAAAGACCGATATGTGGTGCCTTGCGACCTCGCTTTGGCAACAAGCCAGCCTCCGCGACAGCACGACACCGGTCTGGGCTATTCCTGTGCCGGGAGCGGCCGCGCTGAAGTCACGGGCGACAAGATCGGGATTGCCCGGCCTGGCCCTGCTAACGCCTTCGCGCGACGGCTCAGCCCGCAAGCGGGCGGCGGATTCTCGACGCGAACAGGTCGCGAAGGCTTACCACGCCGCAGACCTCACGGCCTTCCACTACCGGGAGGTGCCGGAACCCGTTCAGGAGCATGATCTGGGTGGCTTCGTCGATGGTCGTGCCCGGGTGGGCTGACTGAGGATCAGGTGTCATCCATTCGGACACCAACGACGCCGAGAGGTCCTCTCCCGACGCTGCGGCCCGCAAGACATCGCGCTCGGTCAGGATGCCCGCGAGGAATTTTCCCTGCATGACGACTGCCGAGCCTACGTTCGCCTCCACCATGGCCGCAGCGGCCATGGCTACCGACGTGCCTGGCCTTGCCGCGACGACGCGCGTGTTCATGAGATCCCGGAGCACCATCATGGCCTGCGAACCAGGCGGTCCGGTCCCCTATTCACTGCCGCCCACCTCGTCCAGTTCCGCGTCGCGGTAAGGGGAGGCCGGCCCGGCAAGCTCCTCCGACAGCATCCTCCACAGGGATCCTGCCCACGCGGACAGGCCGGGCCACTTCTTCCAGAAGACCTGCAGGGTAATCTCGTCGAATTCGGCGTGAGCTCGCTCAGGCGTCATGCCGTTCCTGACCTCCTCGAGCCTGTGGATCAGATCGAGGAACTGCTCAGCAGCGTCATCCATGCCATCACCCTCGCCCGAGTGTAAACCGGGGGCGACGGCAGCGCGAGAGCAGTTGCCGGCCGGGCAGCACGGCACGGTGGTCTCAGCCATCCAGAACATGCTTGCCGGAATCCCACGGCACAAGTGGATGAGTGGACGAGCCCGGGGGTGTAGAGGTCGTTGCCGGACGCTGTGCCGACGTGGGACGGTGGCGGCATGGTCTCCAGGCGCCAGCGGGTGGCCGGCCTGCGGCGGCTGGCCGCGCGGGCGCTGGACGCGTATCCCCCGGCAGATCCGCAGTTGCGGTTTATCGCCGATGAGGAGAACACCACGTTCCGGGTCGATGCGGCAGCAGCTGGTGGCCGTGATCGGTTCCTGCTCCGCGTGCACCGCCCGGCACGTCATGGGCGCAATGTCAACTCCGCAGCCGTGATCGGCTCGGAACTGGCCTGGCTGACGGCGCTGCGAGCCGGAACTGACCTGCTCGTCCCTGCGCCGTTGCTCACGGTCGATGGGAAGCTGACGACGGTGGCTTCCTCCCCGGGCGTGCCGGAGCCGCGGGTGTGCTCGGTGCTGCGCTGGATGGATGGCCGTATCCACAGTGCCGCGCCTAAGCCGGTGCACCTGCGGCGGCTGGGGAGCGTCATGGCGCGGCTGCACAATCACGCTGCCCAGTGGCGCGCCCCGCCCGGTTTCGCGCGGATCCGGTGGGACTGGGAGACGTTCTTCGGCGACACCATGATCTACGGGGGGACTCACGCGGCGGATGTGTGGGACCTGCTTCCCGGTGACCTGCGGCGCAGGTTTGACCAGGTGGCCTCCGGCATGAGGGACGTCATGACGCAGCTGGGCGAGGGCGCCGGCAATTTCGGCCTTATCCACGCCGATCTGCATCTCGATAACGCGCTGTTCTGGCGCGGCGAGGTCCGGGTCATCGATTTCGACGACTGCGGATTCGGTTACTGGCTCTACGCATCGCCGTCGCGCTGTGGGAACTGCGGTACCGAAACGACTACGAGGACTTCCGGTCAGCGCTGACCGAGGGCTACACCCGGCACCGGCCGCTGCCGCCCGGCCACCTCGAACACCTCGATGACTTCATCGCTGCCCGCGAGGTCGCCATCGGCCTGTGGTTCACCGGCACCGCGCAGGTCGACCCTGCCTTCCGCGCCGAACTCGACCAGGTACAGGAAGAAATCGGCCGCTCGCTGGACACCCTCCGCCGGAACTGAGCCGACCGCCCAGCATCCGGAACGGTGAACCGGCCCGCAGCCCGCCCGGTAGCCAGTTGGTGCGCCGTTGTGGTCAGCCGCCCCATCCGTCGAGACCGGCGGTGTTGGGGCTGCTGGCCGCGTCGCTGGTGAGGGTCAGCTGGCCCTGGATGTCGCCGGCCTCGCCCGGCACCGCCGGGCGGGCCTGGCAGATAGCCTCGTTCACCTCCGTGACCTGCCCGACCAGGCCCCGGAACCGCTCGTACTCCGTGACCTCCCGCCGGGCCTTCTCCAGCTCCGGCCCCGGCTTCAGGTGCACCGCCCGCGTCCGCCCTTCCACTTTCCGCGTCAGGTTCCACTGCGGCCCGTGACCAACGCAGCGGTCATCGCCCAGGTGACCTGCCCCAGCTATGTCACCGACAACGAAACGGACGCGGTCTCCAGCGGCCAGGGCCGGCAGTTGTTCGATCACCGGGATGATCATGGGCGGCGCACGCGCAGCCTGGCTTGCCGCACTTACGGCGCACCTCGTTCAGCGACCCCCGCCGGAAATCCCCGACCTGGCCCAGCTCCCGGTACAGCTTCTCGCGCCGGCGCTCGAGTCCCGCCAGCTCATCAGCACCCTCCGGCACGCCGCCTCCTATTCTGAGTGACCAACTACACTCAGAATAGGCTCACAACCAGCCACGACCAAGAACCCCTACGAATCTGACGTGCACCCGGCCACACGGCCAGATCACCGGAATGTCAGACCCAAATCCGAAAATCGGAGTTCCGCCGGGCGCGCGGCAGCACCCGGCGGAGCGCAGCGGAGCCGGGTTGGAGTGAACCCGCAGATCAGGCGGCGGGTTCCAGGGTGACCTTGTAACCGAGGGCTTCGAGCTGGCCGACGTGGTTGCGCATCTTGCGGCTGTTGCTGATCCGGCTGTCGTAAAAGCCCGGGCCGAGGTCATTGAAACGGGCCTGTGGGTCAGACAGCAAGTGCCAGATGATGACGAGGATGGACCTGCCCACCGCGACGATGGCTTTCTTCTTGCCCCGGCGGCGCGCGATGCGGCGGTACCGCTCGCCGAGGAAGGTATCGGTCTTAGCGGCACTGACGGCGGCCTCGCCGAGGACACGGGCCAGGTAAGGGTCGCCGTGCCCGGTGGAGCCTTTGCCCTTCTTCTTCCCCGCGGACTCCTTCACCCCCGGCGCGAACTTCGACCACGAGGCGAGGTGGCCGGGGGTGGGAAACCGGCTCATGTCCACGCCAATCTCGGCGATGATCGCCGCTGCGGCCACAGGCCCGATCCCGGGGACCTCATCCAGCCGGGCCACCGCTGAGGCGAAAGGGGCGACCAGCTCCTCGATCTTCGCGTCCAGGTCAGCGATGTCCCCGCTGATCTGGTCAACCCGCGCCAGCATCTTGCCCAGCAAGAACGCATGGTGATCAGTGAAATGCCCGGTGAACGCCTCCTCCAGCGCGGTGATCTTGGCCCGCATCCTGGCCCGGGCCAGCTGCGCCAGCACCTTCGGGTCACGCTGCCCGGCGATCAGCGCAGCCATCATCGCCCGGCCCGAGACCCCGAAGATGTCGGTGGCCACCACCGACAGCTTGATGCAGGCGTCCTCCAGCAGCTTCTCCGCCCGCTGCTTCTCCGCCGTTCGGGCAGCGACCAGGTCGGCCCGGTACCTGGACACATCCCGCAGCTGCCGGATCGGCGGCGGCGGCACGAAGCTGGGGCGGAGCATCTGCCGCTCCGCGACCTTGCACAACCAGATGCAATCGAGCTTGTCCGTCTTCGGCCGGCCAGGCAGGTGCTTCACATCCCTGGCGTTGACCAGCCACGTCTCGAACCCGGCTGCCTCCAGTACATAAAACACCGGCTTCCAGTAGTCGCTAGTTATCCGGGGTTTTCAAGATCAAAGATGATGTTTGTGCAGGTCAGTTCCGTGGCGTACGCGTCTGTGACGGGCGTGGTTCAGCGGCCAGGATCCGGGCGAGCGCGCGCTGACGCTGCTGTGCGGCTTGCCGGTCTTTGAAGCCGAGGCTGGTGGCGATCTGCTGCCAGGTCGCGCCGGCGGTGCGGGCTTCGGTGATGAGGTCGTGTTCACGCTGGTCCAGGTCCCGGCGCAGGCCCTCGATCGCGGCGAGTCCGGCCAAGGTGCCGTCCGGGACGGCAGGAGACGTCAATAGGCTGTTGACGTCGAAGAGCGGGATGGTGCCGAGCGGATCGACGTCCCGGCCCGTGGCGATCACGCCGGTCATGTCAACGGGTGGTTGACATGACCGGCGTGATCGTGCTGGCCGACGGGCACTGGGTCGCTGGGCTGGCTGCCGATGCCGAGACGGCGGCGGAGCAGCAGATTCTCCCCGTGGGCGGCTTCGAGGGCCTGCCGCAGCGCGGTTGTCTCTTCGCGGTGGCGGCGTCTGAGGTCGGTGAGCTGGGCGGTGAGCGCGCGGATGACGCTGCTGGGCTGGTCGGGGCCGGTCCGGTCTGGGCGGCCGGCGCGCAGGTGGGTCTGCTGGCCGGTGCGCAGGTGCTCGACGCGGGAACGGATCTGGGTGTTGCGGTAGAGGAAGTCCAGCGATACCCCGGCCCGGGCGGCCAGGCCACGGAAGGTGACCGGTTCACCTGCCCTGGCCATTTCGCCGAGTGCGGTTTCGGCCCGGGTGACCGCGCCGGCGGTGCGTGCGGCGGTGGCTTTCTGCAGGTTAGCGAGGTTACCGGTCACTGTTGCCGTCCTCGGGATCGTCACGGCCCAGCCGGGTGATCGCGGTCTCGGTGCGGGCAGGGACACCGGCGCCGCGGACGACGTTTCCTGTGCTGGCCGCAGGTGCGCCGGCGTGTGGCGCCTCGCCGACGGCGGTGATGATGGCGTCGAGGGCGGCGGCTTCCCGGCGGCGCCCGGCCAGCCACACGTTGCCGGGGGTCATCGGGGTGCCGGTGCGCTTGGTGAAGGCGTTCTGGCGGTCGTCGATGAGTTGCAGGGTGCGGTTCTTCTGGACGCGCAGTTCAGGTAGGAACGTGACGTCGGTGGCGAACTTATCGCAGGTCAGGCAGGCGTTGCCGCGGTCGCAGGATTGGCGGGGCGGCAGCAGGCACCACCCGTTGGGGAGGATCCGGTCGGTGCGCTTGTCCAGTTGCAGCATGTCGTAGAGGTCCTGGGCGTCCGTCTCGATGTCGCGGGCGGCGGCGGTGACCTTGCGGTAACGCAGGAATTCTGCTTCCGCGGTCGCGGCCAGCGTCTGGGCGTAGTGCATCGTCATCGCCGGGGATAGGTGGCCGAGGTAGCGCTGCACGACATGGATCGGCACCCCGGCGTTCAGCAGGCTGGTGGCCTTGGAATGGCGGAACCGGTGAGTGCGCTGGAAGTCCACCAGGCGGCCGGTGGCATCGCGCAGGTTCAGCCGCTGCGCCAGTTCGGTGACCGTCTTGTGCAGGGTCGCCGACACGTAGGGCCGGTCGGCGTTCCGGTTGAACAGCAGCCCGAGGAACAGGTATCTGGGGCGCGCGCCCGGTGCGGCATGCTCACTCAGCCAGGCCCTGGCCCATTCCTGTTGTTCCCCGATGATCGCGACGACCTCGGCGTTGACCAGCACTGTGTCCGGGGCTCCGTCGATCTTCGTCTGCTGGTAGCGGAGCCGGGCGGCGAGCGCGTCCGGATCGCTGGACTGCGGCCTGGTGGCGATCGGCGCCAGCGGGTTGACGTCCAGCATGAGGATCTCGCTGATGCGGCGGCCGAGCCGGGCTTGCAGCATCATGATCCGCATGGCCTGCGGGTCACCAAGACCGCCAGCACTGACCGGTTCACCGAGCAGGCCGATCCCTCCCATGATCTCCGTCATGGTCGGGTCGTCGATGATGTCGGCGCCCGGGTCGCGCCGGCGCGGACGGGGAAGTTCCCGGCGCCGGTAGAAGCCGGCATGCTCAGCACCCAGATCCCGCCATCGCGGCTCACCCACCGCCACTGCGGCCTCATCTTTGTGATCGTGCATGAACAAGTAGAACTGCTCGACGCTGCCCAGCACCGCTTTGGCGTGCGACGGTGACACCTGCTGGCCTTTGGTGGGGCCGCGGCTGGCCTTGCTGGCCCGGACATGGCCGAGGAAGTCCTGCATCAGCAGGCGCACCTGGACCGGGCCGGCAGCCAGGCGGGGTTCGCTGATGCCACGGCCGGCCAGGAAGGCATCGAACACGGTCAGCGCGAACACCCGCTGGTCGAGGGTTGACCAGGACAGCGCGCCGGTCTCCAGCGACACCTTGCCATGCCATTGCGAAGCGTGACGCAGCCATCGGGTGGTGAGGCGGTGGAAATGGATGGCCTGGCGCCCGAGCGGCTCATGCGGCCGGAGCGGGATCCGGCCGTCCTCCATCGGCTGCCACGATTCCCGCTGCCACCACGGACGGGTGTCGTAGGCCAGGTCCAGCAACCACAAGAACCGGAGCAGCACCTGGCGCATCTGCATGATCGACGATGGGGCGGGGAGTTTTGCCCGTCGCCGGTGCACGGCCAGCGGGAGTTCCTGCAACCAGGTGCGCGCCGGCAGGTTCATGAGCGACTGCGGCGCCCTGGCCCCATGATCGGCGGCGACTTCGGTGAGGCGGCGGACCAGCATGACGGTGCCGGGCATCTGGACCCGGCCGCCCAGTTCGATGATCCGGAACATGCACCAGGTCACCTCATGGCGCATCGGCTCAGGCAGAGCGCTGACATCTGCCACCTCGCGTGACTTGCCGCCGGTGGCGAAGCCACCCCGGTAGCGGCCGGGAACCGTGTCCGCCGACAGCCGGGGCAGCCGGAACTCCGGCGGCACAGACTCCCACAGGCGAACCAGAATCGCGGCGTCATGCCTGTGGCTGGAGGTCTCCCAGTAATCCATCAGCTCCTCGGCGCTGATCCCGTTCACGAGCGCACCCCGGTCTGCTCGCCGTCAGCGGCCCGCCACCCGGCGGTGAACGACGCCCACTCCGTGACCGCCCGCAGATCCGCCTCCTCGGTGACGTGGGCATACATCTCCAGCGTGGTCTGCACGTCGGCGTGACCGAGCCGCCGGGACACCACATGCACCGGCACCCCGGCCAGCAACAGGGCAGTCGCGTGGGAATGACGCATCCAGTGCGGCGTCCAGCCTGCCGGGACCTGCCCGGCCAGCTCCCGGCGCAACCGCTCCACCAGGTCATAAACAGACTCTGGCCGCCATGGGGCGAACCGGGTGCCGCCCGCCAGATTCACGAACACGTGCGCGGCATCCAGATCCGGGACCGCGAGATCAGCACCGGCATCGCACAGCCGCCACAGGTACTCCCCGTAAAGGCGGTCCAGCTCATCGGAGATGAACAAGCGCCGGCAGCGGCCGCCTTTGACCCGCACCCCGTGCGGGTGGTCTCGCGGCATGACCTCGATGAACGGGGTGTCGCCGCGGCCGGTATGCCAGTCACGGTGCAACAGCCCGAGCGCTTCCCCCAGCCGCAGGCCCGTCTCGGCCAGAAGCGACCACAGCAAACGATCCCTCACCCGGCCGCTCCACTGCCCAGACGCCGCATCGAAGGCCGCGCACGCATCGCAGATCGCGCCGATCTGCCAGGGCGTGAGTACCGGTGCCGGCACATGCCGGGGGACGTGGACCCGGATCACCGGCCGCTGCCGGCCCCTCTTACGGGCCACATGCTCCAGCATCGGCTTATAGGCCTCCCGGCCACCGTGCACGACCCGCATCAGATCACGGCCGAGCGCGACACCGTTGCCCTCATGGAACCGGTAGAAGGAGGTCACCGCCCGCAGCCGCGTGCTGATCGTGGACTCAGCGAACCGGGAAACACGCGGCTCGATCGACAGCACATCCGGGCCATCCCCACCGCGCAGCCACGCCAGGAACCCACCGACATCGGCGAGTGTCAGCTCATCCCACGCCAGATCGAACACGCCCAGGTAGCTCCACCACAGCGCCAGCGCCCGCGCATACGACTTCACCGTGTTCGGCGACGTGCCCTGCACCCGCAAGAACTCCAGGAACTCCTCAGCCTGGCCGATCACCACGTGATCGCCGCCAAGCACCGTCCACGTCATCTCCGAGCCGGGCACGATCAGCCGCTGCACCCGGCACGCCACCCCGTCAATCTCCGTCACGGACGGTAACGTACTCGCTACAGATCATCCGGCTGTGACGGACACGCCGACGGGAAAAACACCCCGTCACCAGTCGTCGCAGACGCAGCTTCCCCAACCCCGGATTACGCTAGTCGCCTCCATCACCACCCGGGTCACCCCCAGGCTCCGCAGCCGGTCTGACAGACCCAGCAGCGACCGGGTCATCGTGGAATACGTCTCCACCTCCTGCAGCCGCCGCCCCCGCCTGCCCTCATGCGGCACCCGCACGCAGCAGGCCAGCTCCGCCTTCCCGATATCCAGCGCGGCGACCCGCTCAACGATCTCCTCACGATCCTGTGTCTCCTGCAGCACCCGCCACCTCCTCATCACCAGGGGTGAAACCCCCCACCCGCCACCTCCTCATCACCTACAGCAGGCGGCTGCCCGCAGGAACCGCAAAAGGGACAGGAATCAAATCCGCGTGCTCGAAGCGACACTGAAGCTCTCATGGCTGCGGCTCCCAGCGCCCGGCAAACGTACGGCCTCCAGCGACCATGGGTCTCCGGCGTCAGCGGGCAACCACCACCGATTTTCAGCCCGGAACGGGCGTCCCGCCAGGGATATCAGAGGCAAACGTGAACATGGTCCCCACAGAAACGTGAAGACCACCAGGTGGAGCTAAGCGGATTCGAACCCCTGACCCCCTGGTTGCAAACCATAGGCAGCACGTGCACTGGCGTCCATCCCCGCAGGTCACCGTCCCAGTGCGGGTAACCCGCGTCTCTCCAGATCCGCACCTGTTGCGGTGACTTACGTGCTGTACTCACCACCAGAGCTCACGGTCCTCCGCAACCCTGCGGTACTCCGTCGCCGTACCCTCCATCCGTGGCTAGCGGTACAATATCTAGTACCACTAGCTGAAGGGGCTCCCGTGTCGATCACTGCCAGCGAAGCCCGCAAGAACCTATTCCCGCTCATCGAGAAAGTGAACGACGACCGTACCCCGATCGAGATCACCTCACGCCGCGGCGATGCCGTGCTGCTGTCCCGCGCGGACTACGAAGCCCTGGAGGAGACCGCGCATCTGCTCCGTGTCCCGGCCAACGCCAGGCGGCTGATCGAGAGCCTGCAACAGGCCCTGTCCGGGGAGCGCGAAGAGCACGACCTGGCACGGTGAGGCTCGTCTTCACCCCCCACGGCTGGGAGGACTACACCTACTGGCTCACCGCAGACCGGGCTATCCTCAAGCGGATTAACCGCCTGATCTATGACGCGCTGCGCGACCCGGGCGCCGGGATCGGCAAACCCGAACCACTGCGCCACATGCTCGCGGGCGCATGGTCCAGGCGGATCAGCGAAGAACACCGGCTCATCTACCTCGTAGACGGCGATGACCTCGTGATCCTGCAAGCCCGATTCCACTACAAGTAAACGCGCGATTCTGCCGCTGGGCCGGGGTTCCGCTCCTTGCGCGTACGCAGCGGGAGCGACCTATCTGGCCTGGCGCACGCGTTGGTGCCCCAGGGTTACCAACTCATCTGGTCCGCCGAGTTGTGAGGCCGAGCCGCCCAGCCGATTGTGGCCGACACGCGACCCGGCCGGGTCTGTCTGGAAGTTCTCCGCCCGGCTGGACCGGGCCGGGGTGCTGGTCTGCAGGCGGTACAGCACCCGCAATCTGGCGAGATCACCGGCTACGCCGTCGCCCTGCACGCCGGCACTGTTGCGGCTGTTCGGCTCTGGCCAGTGAGCGGCACTCATATCCGGGATGCCTGTAAGCCGGGACGGTCAGGGCTGGGCCGGTGGCCAGGGCTACGTCCCGACCGGGGCGTGCTGAAGGACGGCGTGTCGGGCCCGCGGGCAGCTTCCCGCCTGCAGGCGGGGAAGCTCTCTCCGGACTGCTCGCGGCCAGCGCCGGCTCGGGGTATGCGTGGTTCAGAGCGCCCGCAGGAGGATGGCTGTCAGGTCGCCGTGGCTCAAGGCGACGGGATTGCCCTGCATGCTGCTTGATGTCAGGGCTTTGGCAGCGATCTCATCAGTGTGCTGCGGGCGGATGCCGAAGATGGCTAGGCCGGGTACGGCAAGCAGGTTCAGGGTCTGGCGGATCCAGGCCAGGCCGTCCTGGACGGACGCGGCGGGTTCGCCGGTCAGCAGCCGGGCCGCCTGAGTGTAGCGGTCCAGGGCAGGATGGCCAGGCCCGGACCGCAGCGCGTGTACGTTCGCATCGATGACGGGCGCCAGCAGTGCCGCGCAGGCGATGCCATGCGGCACGTCCGCCGTGCCGCCGATGACGCCGGCCAGGCCGTGGACCGCGCCGAGCTTGGCGTTAGCTAGCGTCATCCCGCCCAGCAGGGCGCACATGGCCATTTCCTCCCGCGCCGCCAGGTCTTCGCCGTTGGCGTAGGCGGTACGCAAGCCTGCGGCCGCGCGGCGCAGCCCCTCGCTGGCTAGCCCGTCAGTTAGCGGGCTGGCCTGGGGCGCGACCAGCGGTTCCAGGCACTGGGTGAGCGCATCCAGGCCACTTGCGGCCGTGACCGGCGGTGGGCACGACACGGTGAGCTGCGGATCGACCAGCGCGACCCGGGGAATCATCAGCGGGCTGCGCAAGCTCGCCTTGAGGCGGTGCTCTGGCGAGGCGAGCACGGCGTTGGCGGTAACTTCCGCCCCGGTGCCCGCGGTGGTGGGCACCGCGACGCAGGGCACCGCGGGCTGGGTAATCGCCCGGCCGGACCCGATGACCTCCAGGTAGTCCAGCGGGTCACCGCCGTTTCCCAGCAGTATGGCCACGGCCTTGCCAGCATCGATGACGCTGCCGCCGCCGATCGCGGTCACCACGTCGGCGCCGTGCTCGCGTGCGGCGGCGACCCCGGCCCGGGCCAGCTCGACCGTCGGCTCAGCGGCCACTTCCAGCACCGCGGCCGGCAACCCCAGGCCGGCCAGCAGGCCGGCATGACGCGCCGAGTTCGCGCCCGTGCACACCAGCACCCGGGATCCGAGCCCGGCCAGCACGCCCGGCAGCTCCGCCACCCGGCCAGGACCGGCCATGATGCGGCCGGCCGTGGCGAACTGGAACCTCATCACCGTCACCGCGAGCCGCTGGCCCAGCCGCCGCTGCCCGCCGGGAAGACCACGGAGTACCGGACCGATCGCCGCGGCTCGGCCATCATCTCGGCGACCGCATCACGCCAGGCCGCATAGTGCGGCGTCAGCTTGTGCGCCGCAGGCGCCTGCTCATCCCGGTAGACCTCAGTCAGTACCACATGCGCCGGGTCGGCCTGATCCTGGATCACATCGAACCGCAGCACCCCCGGCTCGGCTAGCGACTCCCGCGCGTTGACCAGCGTCGCGGCCAGGAAATCCTCCACCCGCCCCGGATGCACCCGTGCATGAACATGAACGACCAGCATGCCTCCATCCTGCTACACCACGCCCCCGCGGGACCCGTACCCAGCACGCACATAGCCGCCCTAATTGTGTCGTGATGCGGCGCCCGACACCGGCTCCGGTCCCGGCCAATCGAGTTCGAGTACGCCCGCGGTTTCCCACCGCACGTTGCCCACTGGACACCGGACAGACGGAGCGGGATCCCAACGATGGCGTTCTTCCTGCTCAGTGGCTCAGATCCGGCACCAGACCCTGGGATCTGTGCGCCGCAGGCAGCGCCCGCACGCGAGGGCGAAGCCCAACTCGAACGGGTGTGCAGCATCTCACGCGGTCCCGGTTGCTGTACTTTGCTGCTGTACTCTCGGACTTGCTGTTCGAATCACGCTTCTGACCTGCCTGTGGAGCTAAGGGGACTCGAACCCCTGACCCCCTGGTTGCAGACAACAGGCAGCACCTCCACCAACGTCCACAGCCGCAGGTCACCGTTCTGCCGCGTCCCAGCAGAGCCGCCCGCGTCCACACCTGTTGCGGTACTTCCGTGCTGTATGTCGTGAGCCTCTTCCCCTTCGCGACCGGCCGTACGGCAGCCGGGCGACGATCAAGGCTCGAACCCCATGGCTCAGACTCACAAGCGCTGCCCCCGAGACCACCCGGAGCCCACCATGTGGCACCAGCGAAGAAGAAAATGAAAACCCGGCCCACGAGGAGCGTGTCCGGGCGCAGGCGTGGATACACGAGAGCGCGCACTCCCGCTATGTGCTAGGCACGTTCACCAGACCGCCGGCTGGGTCCCGTTCGCAGGCATGCTGGCAAGCGGGGGTTGGTACCGCCCTGCGGCGGCTGGTGCGGCGGCAGTGCTGTGCAGGTGGCGGTGCACCAGGGGGATGGTGGCCGCGCCCTCGCCTGCCGCGGAGGCGACCCGTTTGACCGATCCGCGGCGTACGTCACCGGCGGCGAACACGCCCGGCAGGCTGGTCTCTAGTGACGGTGGCGGGCTGTGGGGAGGCCAGTGGTGGCCGGTACGGGCTGGCAGGTCCCCTCCGGTGAGGATGAAGCCTCGCTGGTCGCGAGCGATGTTCTCCCCGAGCCATTCGGTGCGTGGTTGTGAGCCGATGAGGACGAACAGGGCGTCAGCGGGGATGCTGCGCCGTGTCCCGGAGGAGGTGTCCTCCAGGACCAGCGACTCGAGATGGCCGGTGCCGGTGCCGTCGGCCACCCGTACGTGGTAGCAGACGTCCACGTTCGGGGTGGCGTCGATCTGGCGGATGAGGTAGTCGGACATGCTGTCGGCCAGCGACTGTGCGCGTACCAGGATGGTCACCTGGTGAGCCCACCTGGCCATGTGCAGCGCGGTCTGCCCGGCGGAATTGCCGGCTCCGGCGACGAACACGTTCCGCCCGCGCATGGCCGGTGCCTCACTGACCGCGGCGCCGTAGAAGACCCCCCGGCCCTGCAGCGCCTCCAAGTGTGGGATGCCGAGCCGCCGGTAGGCGGCGCCGGTCGCGATGATCACGGTGCGCGTGGTAAGGAAGTCCCCGTCGGAGAGCCGCAGCCGGTAGTGGCCGTCGCCTCTCGACAGGCTCTCGGCCCGGCGCATGTACACGAAGGTGGTGCCGAAGGTCCAGGCCTGCTGCCAGGTCTCCTGGGCCAGCCGGGACCCACTGATGCCCTGGGAGAAGCCAGGGTAGTTGCGGATCATCGAACTGGTCCCTGCCTGGCCGCCGATGGCCTCATGCTCGACGACCACAGTGCGCAGGCCTTCTGAGGAGGCATAGACCGCGGCAGCTAGCCCGGCTGGGCCTGCACCGACTATCGTCACATCGAAGACCTCCCCGGGCGGGATCGGCCTCATGAGGCCGAAAGCGTCTGCGATCTCGAGGTTTGAGGGGTTAACCAGAGCTGACGGCTCGGCCCCGAATCGGAGGACGACAACCGGAAGTTCCGGCGACTCCAGGCCGGCATCGTGCAGCATCTGCCGGGCGCGCCCGGAGGTCGCGTCATAAAACCCGACCGGGACCCGGTGGCGGGAGAAAAGGTCACGCAGCTCTTGGGACCGCGCGGACCAGCGCTTGCCGATCACTTGCGCCGCCTCGAAGCCGCCGCCGCGCTGGCTACTCCACTCCATCAGGAACTCGGTAATCGAGCGGTGGAATTCCTCAGCCGGGTTCTGCACGGGCCGTATCACCCAGTGGTCGATCTTGCCCAGGGTGACCGCGTCGAATACGGACCGCATCGATTCCCAGTCACCCCAGCGAACCGCGGCCACGCGAAGTGCCGCCTGGTCGATGGCGCGGATCGCGGACAGTACCTCGACGCCGTCCGGGTCATGCGCATCGACCTCGCCTATGACCAGCGCAACCGGCAGCCCGGCGGCCGGCAGGTCCCGCATCCAGGGCGCCAGCTCCGCGGACCGGTCACAGACCACGATCTGATAATCCGCGCCATACCGCTTGGACAGCTCCCGATGGAGCATCTCCCGCACGCCGGGCTCACGGGAAACGATGACGATGGCCGCCTGTACCCCGGCAGTTTCACCGATCGTGGCGGCAGCCAGCTCCTCGTGGGTAGCGGTGGCATTGCCAGCTGATGTAGTCATGTCATCCTCTTCGGGTGTGTCGTATTGAAATTTCGGTGCACGGCCCTGCTCCTGCCGACCTGGCACGTTGGCCCAATGAACCGCAACGCTGTCCGTAGCCTTGGCCAGCTGCGGAAGACCTGGACATCTGGTTCCCGGCCACACTGAGCGGGGACCACATCGGAACGCGGAGTGCAGGCCAGGGACGTACGCGCTCAGTGCCGGCGGGTGCCGGCGGGTGTGGCTGATTCAGCAATCGGGCTGACCGGCAGCGCCAGAAACCAGGTTCGTTTCCTCAGGTGCCGTTCTCGTTTCTGTCATGGCCCCGGGTTGGTACGGGAGATGGATCGGGCAGGGCGCGTCCTTGTACCGAGCCGCATAGAACATGATGAGTGTCGTGGCCACGACCTGGATCCCGCCGAGCACGATGAAGACGCCGGCGTGGATGGCGATGGCGTGTGCTGTGACCAACAGGGACGCCAGGAGCCAAACCCCGAATGCCAGTCGGCTGATGCCAGCCGAGCAGCGGGCCCTGATGAGGTGGGAAATCTGCGGTACGTAGGCCGCTCCGGCCAGTCCAGCGCCGGCAAAGCCCGCGATTTCCGTGATGGTCAGCATCGCTGGCTCAATGACTGCGCCGCCCCGTCACACCCCGGGTCTCCCGGAGTGATCACGTCAGCGCGCCGGGCTTTGCGCATGAGGTCCTGCCTGGTGATCCCGGAACGGGTGCCAGCGTGCCCGCCGCTGCCGTTCTCACGAGGATAGAGCTGATTCACAGTGGTCTCCGGTGCAAAGTGATTACCGCACGGTGTGCGCGCGGTCGGTGTCGGGGCGCTGTATCCCGGCCAGTCTGGGCGGGAGCCCGTCGGCCGGCCCCCCGTTGTCCTGCGCGCCCCGCGGGCGCCCGGGTCATGGTGATGCCCGGTGCTCCTCAATGGGCCGCCGCGTGTACTAGCGGAGGGTGAGGATGGTTTCCAGGTAGGTCGCGGGGATGGCGATGCTGCCGCCGTGGTTCCGGTCACAGTGGCGGGCGAGGTGCGCCAGGTCGGCGGCCAGCGCGTTGCGGCCATTGCCGTCGAGCACCTCGAAAGCCTTCAGGGCGGGTCCATACCACCGGCGGAAGAACGCGGCGAACTCCTCGGCAGAGGTGAATCGCCAGGTGCAGGTGCGCTGCACGGATCGGGCATCGGCGGCCGCTGCCCCGAACAGGTCGGATAGGTGCTGTTCGGTGCCCCACAGCAGCGGCGATGCGACGCCGGGCGGCCCGGGCACATGCCGGGTGATGACCTCGAACATCTGGCCGATGAACCCGCCGGGGGTCCATGAGGCCAGGCCGACGGTGCCGCCCGGGCGAGTGGCCCGGACGATCTCGTCCGCGGCCCGCTGATGATCGGGCGCGAACATCGCCCCGAAGACGCTAACCACTGCGTCGAAGGACCCGTCCTTCACTGGCAGGTTTTCGGTGTCGCCGAGCCGGAACTCGACATCGAGGCCCTCGGCCACTGCGCGCGCGCGTCCGTCCTCAAGCAAGCCGGGAACGTAATCGATACCGACGGCATGGGTGCCGGAACGGGCCGCCGCCAGGGTTGCGTTGCCATTGCCGCACGCGACATCCAGCACCTCCCAGCCTGCCTTCAGGTCGGCCGCGTCGGCCAGCAGTTCGCTGGCCAGGACGATGCGCGAGGCGACGACGGCATAGTCGCCGCTGGCCCAGGTTTTCTGCTGGCGCGCCTTGATGACCGACAGGTCCGCACGCGCCGTTGCCGTAGTCATAACGACTCCTCTTCCTCTTCCTCGGGCCCCGGTACGGGTCACTCCGGTAAGAAGCTTGCGGCGCCGGCGATGCCCTGGACGAGTGATGATCTCGTACCACCGCCGACCGGGCAGCGACCCTGCGAACGGCATCAAGCGGCTAGCGGTACCCGCACATGCTGGGCAGACAGGCCGGGCAGAGGTACAGAATCTGTACTACCCCCGGCCTGGCCGGCCCGGCATTATGGGACGTATGACGCGCTATGCGGACTACTGCCCGATCTCGGCCGGCATCGAGGTACTAGGCGACCGGTGGACGCCGCTGGTCATCCGCGAACTCATGGTGGGCGCCGGTGGCTTCAACGAGATCCACCGGGGGATTCCCCGGATCAGCCGGACCATGCTCGCCCAGCGACTCCGGCTGCTCGAGCGGCGCGGACTGGTTCGCCGTGAGCCGGGGGGCCGTGGCCGGCCCGGACGTTACACACTGACACCGGCGGGGGAATCGGTGACCCCGGTCATCTGGGCCATCGGGCACTGGGCCGCTGAGTGGACCTTCGGGGACCCCGCCGAAGAGGACTGCGACGGCCGGTCGCTCATGTGGCGCCTGCACCAGCACGCGATAGCGGCCAAGCTCCCCCGGCAGCGCACCGTCTTGCACCTGTCGCTGACCGGCGCGGGCGCCGCTGAGGGCTGGCTCGACATCCAGCGCGGCGCGGTCACCGTGTGCACCGATGACCCCGGCTACGACGTTGACCTGGCGATCGAGGCCGACACCGGGCAGATGCAGCGCTGGCTGGTCGGCCTCGTCCCGTTCCGTGAGCTGATCGCCAACGGCCACGCCCGCCTGCTCGGGCCAAGCCGACTGGCCCGGGGGTTCCCGACCTGGTTCGACACCTCCTACTTCACGGAAGGGCTGCGCCGGGCCGAGCAACGCCACCGGCGGCCGGCCGTGCCCGCCTAAAGGCTAACCGCGTGTGTGGCATCTCATGCGGTCCCCGTTGCGGTACTTCCACGCTGTACTAACAACCTAGATCCACACCGGCCCGGAGACCCCGCGCTACTCCCGCCGCTGTGCCCCATTCGAGCCTCCACGGGCGAAGGGAGCGAATGGATCCCGCGCCAGCACGGTAGCCAGGCCCGCGTACGTGACACACCCATTTGATCTTCCTCTTCCTACAGTGAACCCATCATGTACGAACCGGTCGCTCTGTTGCGGCTGTGTGCGGGCTGGTCAGGATGCGACCCGGGCGCGGCGCGTGTGTCCAGGGCCATCAGCTCATCTGGTCCGCCGGTCGAGCCCACTGTTGCCCTGCTACGGCGCCTGGCCGCCGCGCTCGACGCCGACGTGCGCCTCACCGCTGGCCACGACCTCGGCTCCGTCTGGTTCGAAACCCACGCCGCCTGACCCACCCCGGCCGCGACTTACGCTGTAGGTCTGACCGCTGTGGGTGAGCCAGTCCAGGAGGCTGACGAGTTGCTGCCCGGTGGCCCCAACACTGGGACCTGACCACCCGCTGCCCGGCGTGGGGTCAACCGAGAGTCAACAGGTTCCAGCGCCGCCGTGACCGGAAGCCGCGGTCAGGTGGGCGGGACTAGGCGGAGTTGCCGGTCGCCTGGACTGCCAGCACTGGCACGTACACCAGGAAGTAGCTGGCGGGCGGTGCCGCAGCAGATGTTGACGGCTCCCCCGGGAGTCATAGGCCTTCGTCGTGACCGCTGTCAGCGCCGCCCGATCGGGCACCGCGCGGAAACTGCGCGAGGACGCCGGGCATCAGACTCGCCCGGTCTACTCCGCCACCCCCGGCGTCAGCCAGGCCGGGCCGCGCCCCAGTACAGCCGGTACGCCTGGCCCACTCCAGCAGGCGTTCATAGCTGGCAGCGCTGCACGGCCGGGCCCGCATCGTTTCGGGCTTCGGCGCACCGCTCCGCGTGATCGCTCCGCCGCGCGCCGCTGGGCCTGGTCCCGGGATCGTCCGTAACAGAGGAGAATCCCGTGGGTTAAAGGGAATCGAGGGCGAGCTGGCCGGCCTGTGGGTCGACTTGGCTGATTACAGGGGCCAGGACGGTCAGGCCTGCGGCGACGGCGACGGGGGGTACACCGCGGGTGACGAGAAGCGCTCGGAGCCAGTCGAGCATGTCGGCCAGCACGATGGGATCGTTGACGAGGCGGGCGGCGGCGATGAACTGGGTGATGAAGGCGAGGTCCTCTTTGGTGCGGGCGAGTTGTCTGTTGTTGTACGTCGCCAGCGGCGGGTAGGCGGCGGTGAGGGCCTCGAACGCGACTCCGGCGATCTCGGGTGCCATCGCGTCGAGTTGCAGCGCCGCCTTGTGCATCGGCGTCGACTCCGAGGGAATGGTCGGCGGTTGGTGTTGCCAGTCGTGCAGGATGCAGACGGCGTCGTCGACCCCGGCTGCCCAGGCGTCCACGCCCAGTCGAGTCGCCCGGTCCGGGCCGACTCCGAGCGCTCGCCCCCCGGCGATCACCGGAATGCCCTGGCGGTGGGCGGCGTCGACCAGCCGGGTGACGCCGGAGAAGAAGAGCGCCAGGTTGCAGCTCACCGCGAGGGCGTCGGGGTGGTGACGAGCGATGAGCTTGGCGACGTGGTCCACAGGGGTGGATGCCCCCAAGAAGGCGACCGTGAAGCCGTGAGAGCGGAGCATCTCGGCGAACATCTGCGCCGGCAGTGAGTGCCAATCGCCTTCGGCGCAGGCGACCACGACAAGCCCGCCGGCGGCCGGGGCTTCCACCGAGTTGGCGATCGCATCGAGCGCCTTCTGGGTAACACCGCTGGCCAGGTGTTCATCGGCGACGGTCCAGTCGCTGCGCAACCACCGTTCGCCGACTTCGCGCTGGGCGACGCCCAGCAGGCCGACGATGATTTCGTCGAACGCGACACCGCGGTCCAACAGGTTGAGCGCCAGTCGGACACTGGACCGGCTGTCGCCGACGACGGCGTGTTCCAGGTACCCCTCCACCAAGTCGGCCCCGATGTCCCCGCCGATCACCGGGCGACGACCTCGAAGCGCCGGAACTGGCGGGGCCGCGGCCGGTCATCGCCGCGCGGGATGCGCCGATGAGATCGGCGGTGATCTTCGGAGCGCATGTACGTCGCGAAACACTCCGGGCTGTCCCACCACGAGATCATCATCAAACTACAAGGATCGGTGACGTCAGCCCACACCTGGAGCCCCTGGAAACCGGGCCAGCGGTCCACGGCGCCCAACCGATCAGCAAACGCGGCGTCGAGGGCCTCACGGCCCGCCTCGGGAACCGTAAGTTCACTGACCGCAACAAACTGCGATGGCGTCGGCTCCGATGCCGGTGGTGGGGATACGCGGGTCACAAGTAGTCCTCCTTGGTAGCCCATTGCCATTGGTCACGTCCGGACGCTTTGGCCCGATACATGGCCCGGTCGGCCGCATCTAGGGCCCGTCGGGGATCCGGACCAGCCGACGCAATGCCGGCGGAGAAGGTGATCGGGTATGGCCGTGCCTTCTCCCACTCGAGCCGAAGGCGGGTGAGGAACGGCTCGGGCCGGCTTTCGGACGCGATGACCACGAACTCTTCGCCCCCATAACGGCCGACCCGATCTCTGGCTCGCACGTAAGCGGCCAATGTCTGGCCGAGGATGCGGAGAACCCGGTCGCCCTCTTGGTGGCCGACAGTGTCGTTGATCGCCTTGAAGTGATCGAGGTCGATCATGATCACGGTGTCGCCGGGCCGGAGACGGCCCAGGGCACGGCTCAGCATCCGGCGGTTCGCCAAGCCGGTGAGCGAGTCGATAGAGGCGTCTACGGTGAGACGCGACGTCTGATCGGCGAGTTCGAGGGCTCGCTGGGCGTCTCGTACGAAGATCGGGAGGTGACGTTCGAGGAGCATCCTGGCGACGCTCGAGCGTGGAGCCGCAGGCAGGACCGGCTCGCCCACCCCGAACGACAAGTCCACCGGAAGAGCGTTGTCGGTCGAAGCAAGGGCCGCGACCGTCACCGCGCCGAGGTCCTCGACAAGGTCCCTAGCCACCGCGGAGGCGTCAGCCGCGGTCTCGATCCACAACAACGCGCGGGTCGCGTTGAGCACGACGGACAGCGCCACGTCAGCGCCCAAGGGCACAGATGGATGCTCATTGGCGGAATCGCCATCGCCGATCGACTTATCCGCCGCCACTGGCCGCCCGGGATGGTTAGACCCAGTTTCAGCCACGGGTGGACGCTCCGGAAAGGGCGGCACTCACCGCAAACATTCCTTTTTCGAGACGCCCCGAGCCATAACGCTCCCTTGACCGTTACGAGGAGCACTGGGCCGCAGGATTAACAGCGCCGTCCCGCCTGACCAGGCAACTCCCCAGAAGGACCTTCCGACGTTATCAGGGTGGGGCACGCGTTGCGGGAAATCCTCTCAGCCTCTCCCGAACAATGCGCGCCGTTAATTTATCAATTGCAGAGTATTTAACCGTTGGTGACGGAAATAGCTTGCTATTCGTTGAACCTCTGCTGAATCGGCGAAAGTCAACCGTAATCCGCCACATCCGAAGGCGCCGTACACCGACGCGGGAGCCAGTACGGACACGCGCAGAGGAATTCTTCCTGCTCAGCGGCCCGGGGCCCGGCGATCTGCGCGCTAGGCCAACGGCCGTCGGCAAGGAGCAGACCGGGTTCGAACGTGCGGTACCTCGTGCAGTCCCGGTTGCTGTACTTTACTGCTGTACAGCCGGTCCAGTTGTTCGAATTATGTCTCTGACCAGTGGAGCTAAGGGGACTCGAACCCCTGACCCCCTGGTTGCAAAGCAAGCTCGCTCCCGCGACCGACGTGCATGAACGATAAAGTGCCAGCTCGGAGGCACCCTTACACCCCGGTTGGGGGCCGTCTGGCAAGGCTCACGCGACTTGCGATCTCCCAAATTCCTCCCAGTTGATCAAGGAGAAGTCTCAACTCCAGAGGAACCCTTCGAGCTGCCCGGCAATCGCTGACGACGGACCTCATGGCACCGCAGATTTTTCGTCGATAGATACACGTGTCCGTTGCTGCGGACGCCCGCCACCGATCGCGACCACCGCACCTCGTAGAACTATCATCAGCGGGCTTGCTAACACTTCCACTACCTATGTAGGTTAGAGCGCATGCGGATCACCTACTCGCTGGTGCAGGTAGCTGCGGCCCTGATGAGTGACGCCAGCGGACGGCATTGGGGTTACAAGCTGTCCAAGCTGTCCGGTGTGCGTTCTGGCGTCATGTATCCGATCTTGCAGCGGATGCTTGACGATGGCTGGCTAGTCGATGGCTGGGAGGCCCAAGCACAGGCAGGCAAGGCCAAGCGTCCACCGCGTCGCTACTACGAACTGACCGACTCGGGCAAGTCAGCACTGGGCGCGATGCTTGTTCAGGCACGGCGTGACGCGAGGTTCCAACCGATCACGGCTTCCGAGATCACCAGGATGGCGACCTGATGACTGCCATCATCTTTAGGCTCCTGCCCTGGCCGACACTTAGCATCGCCATACTTCTGTTCGGATTTGCTCCTGGCACCGTGCTACGCATGATCGTGCTGTTCTACCGCAGAGATCATCCTCGACGCCAAGAACTGCTCGGCGAGCTATACGCAGTGCCAAGGATCGAGCGTCCGTTCTGGGTAGCCGAACAGCTAGAGGTCGCGCTCTTCGAGGGACTTCGCGGTCGTTTCGCAGCCCGCGCCACTACTTCCCAGAGCGGACCCGCGGAACTCACCAGCGGCCGTGGGCCGGGTTCTGTGTCCGGGGCCATCGTCGACCGGCTGCGCTTCGTGCCGTCATCGGTACGCGAGGTACTGCGCGCCGCCGCCCTGCTGGGTGTCGACTTTACGGTGCCGGACCTAGCTACCGTGCTCGGCCGAGGCATCGCTGACCTCGTCCCGGCCGTTGCGGCGGCATGTGCTGCGGGCGTGCTTGGTGAGTCAGGTAACACTCTGGGGTTCCAGGATCCGATGATCTGGTCAGCCCTGTACGAGGAGATCCCAGCCCCGGTACGGGCTACCTGGCACCGCGAGGTGGCCCGGACGCTCGCCGACGCGGATGCGCCTACTGACCGGGTGGCCCGGCAGTTGCTCCGAACGGTCTGCGGGCCCGGCGACGCAGCGGAGCAGATGGACGAGTGGATCCTGCACTGGCTGGTCGAGACAGCGCCGTTCCTGGTGGCTGAGGCCCCGAGGGCGGCTGCGGAGCTGCTCCGCCAGGCCGTCGAGCGGTCACCTGTCGGCTCGGCCCACCACGACACCCTGATCGGCCACCTAGCCCAGGCCTTGTACCGGGTCGGCGACGCGCCCGAGGCCGAGCAGGCCAGCTGGTCGTAATTCGCCTTATTGCCAGACCTCACTGATCCAGACCTTAGCTGCCCAGCTCTCTTGACTCCGATTTAGAGACCCGCACTGGAATCCTGACCCGAGTTCAACGCGTGGCACCGAGTGTCCACAGACTGCCGAGGCTGCGCGCCCCGTAGGCTACCGGAGTGTGCCTGTGGATTCGCCGTTCCCCATCATCGATGCCACCGCGTGGGAGATCACTAATGTGGAGACATCTGGGGCCGAAGCGAAGTTCTGGCTCGAGCAGCCGGGTACGAGCCAACGATGGCTGTTCAAGTCTGTAACGATCAAGAACGGGCACATCCATGGCGAGGACTGGGCCGAGAAGGCCGCATCGCACCTAGCTGGCCTGATCGGTATCCCCTGCGCAAAGATCGAACTCGCTGTCCGAGACGGCCTGGTGGGATTGATTTCCGCGAACCTACGACCTGACGAGTACCAGATGCAACCTGGGCAGGTTGTCTTGGAGACGGCCCACTCACCAGGTTACATGCATCACAGCAAGGGCAAGCTGCATCCAGGCCACTCACTCGAAAACATATGTGACGTTCTGAGCGGTGCTATGCCTCCGCCGGGGTGCGAACTGCCATTCGAAGCCTCTGCCTTCGATGTATTTGCTGGTTATGTGGTCTTCGATGCCTGGATCGCGAACCAAGACCGCCACGACAACAACTGGTCCGTACTCAGCCCAATCACAGCAGCAGCAGGACCAACGAGACTGAGCGGTTCCTACGATCATGCCAGCAGCCTTGCCTTCAACGAGCAGGACGTCAGGCGTGAGGCACTGCTAGGTACGCCAGACGGTGTCGTGCGCTGGTGTGCGAGAGGCAGAGCGAACCGATTCGAGGGCCGACCGGGGCTAGCGACGGCGGCAGCCACCGCTCTGCACCTCGCGTCGCGCGAGGCTCGGGCCTACTGGCCCGACCAGCTTAGGCGGGTCAGCGATGATGACGTGCGGCATCTGCTGGCGCGCGTGCCAAGAATGTCTGACCCGGCACGTATGTTTGCAGCGAGGTTGCTTGAAGTGAACCGGATGGGGGTTCTCAATGCCTGCGCATGACGTGCTGGCTACCGCGCACGAGCCCCAGGGCCGAGATGTGGAAGCAGGTCACCGCCTAGTTGTTGCATGGCAGCATCCCGAGGAGCGATCAATCGAGCCTGTCGGCTTCCTGACGCGCGACAGTCATGGCTACAGGTTCGGCTACATCCGCAACGCACTACGAGTCAAGGACTTCCGGCCTCTGCTGGGCTTCGAGAAGCTAGATGCCAGCTATCAGTCCGAAGATCTGTTCCCACTGTTTGCCCAGCGGGCTATGGACCCGCGGCGGCCCGACTACCAGCGCTACGTAGAGCACCTAGGTCTAGGTGGCGAGCCCACGCCATGGGAACAGATCGCTCGATCGCAAGGACGTCGCGAGGGCGACACCATCCAACTCTTTCCTGAGCCGGTCACCGAAGGTGACGAGATCCGTTGCCTGTTCCTAGTCCACGGCCTCCGTCACGCACACAAGGGCGCGAAGATCTTGAACGGAACCAGTGTCGAGGTGACCAGGGAACAAGTCGAAGACACTCTCCAGAGACTGCGCCGCGGAGATGAACTCGGTGTCATCCCAGAGCCTGAGAACCCCAAGAACCCCCAGGCCATCGTTGTCATGGGAGCACCACTTGTTCCAGTCGGATGGATACCTGATCTGCTCGTAGAAGACCTGCACCAGCTCATGGAGTGGGCACATGTGAAGGTGACTGTTGAGCACGTCAACGGTCCGGATGCACCTGGGCATCTGCGGCTGCTTGCACGGTTGCAAGCAGCACCCGCCTCCGGCTTCCGCTTTTTTGCAGGTGAGCGGTGGGAGCTACTAGCCACCGGCGCTATCGATCAGTAGGCGAAAACGTCAGGATACTCACCGAGTTCAAGCGTGACCCGCGCTGGCAGGAACGCACAGCACGAGTCGTAGAGGTGGGTAAGCCCGGCCTCCTGCAAGGCCTTGGTCATGGCTGTCAGGAGCGCCGGTAGGTGCAAGACGTCACCTGCTGCATACTCCAGCTGTTCATTGGTCAGGCGTGCCGCCATCCAATCGCTGGTGCGGACCTGACCCTTCGTTAGACGCACGCCAAGGTAACGAGAGACAAGCTCTTGCAGACTGTGCGCATTGTTCGGCACATGCGGTTCTAGAAGCTTCGAAGCCACCTTCGTACAGCGGATCGCGGAAGGCTGGATCCCCCAAGTGTGGACCATGAACCGCAAATCGAAAGGGGCGTGGTGAAAGATCTTC
Organism: uncultured Actinomycetes bacterium; assembly: GCA_963782185.1. Lineage (GTDB taxonomy): Bacteria > Actinomycetota > Actinomycetes > Streptosporangiales > Streptosporangiaceae > RYN-230. The sequence goes on along the minus strand of CAWAJB010000025.1, from coordinate 4,629 downwards.
TCAACCGCCGGATCCTCGAGTAGGGCGACCAAGCTGTCAGGCCTGCCGCCACCGATGCTGACCACGGCCACGCCGACACCTTCAGCGAAGAGCTGACACGTCCCGAGCCGGTCTTTGCGCCAATCCAGGCCTGTAGTCTCAACGTCCCAGGCGATACGAGCGGAAGCAGCGTAGGCCGCTGTCAGATCAGCCGGAAGATCACCGCGCATGACTTGGGTCGGGCCCCGGGCACACATCAGAGCGTGTCTTCCGTGGAGGTGGACATGCGGGCAGCATCCCACAGCGCTCTGGGGCACCTAAGCACTGAGGGCACTCAGGCGCGTCGGTGTTCAGGCAGCGAGCAGCTCCACATCCTGCTCACGCGCGGGTGAACTCACCCTTGAATGATCACCGAGCGTTCCTCGGCTTACCACGATCGAGGATGCGGGCAGGGATGCCGTTCTGCTGGCAGAGGGAGAGCAGGCCGCTGCCGTCGATTAGGTTGAGTGGCTTGCCGCCGGCGAACTTGTAGCTGTCTGGACCGTAGCCGGAGGTGGTGATCATGATTCCTTTGGTGGCTCCCTCATGTTGCACCGTGCCCCAGAGGTCGCGTACATGCGTGGGCTGAACCGTACGGGTGTAGAGCTTGGCCTGGACGATGAACTTTCCACCGGTGATCGGATGAGGATCGTAAGCGATGCAATCGATTCCGCCGTCGCCGCTGGCCCGGTACAGCTTGGTATCGAAGCCCATCTTGGCGAAGAGGTTCTGGATGAAGTTTTCGAATTCCTTCGGGCTGTAGTCGAGTAGGTTGGGCCTCTTGTCGAGGTCGGAGATGACGTCAACTGGCTCGACGATCCGCGGGTCAGCCATGCTATATGGCATGACCGGCTCAACAGGGATCAGCTCGTCAGGATGCGGAGAGACATCGGCAAAGAGGTACTTGCGCACGCATTCGACTGGCTTGAACTTAGGCTCATCCAGCACAAGCCGTGAGAACTGCTCCCGGGTAGCCCGCAGCGTGATGAGGTGAGGCTGAATCTTTTGGCCCGTCAGCGGATCAACGGCGCGGACGCGACCGTTGAATACGACGGTGCTGACTGTGTCTTCGGAAGTGGCTTGGAAGACCTCGCGAACCGTTCGGAGCGCTATCTGGGCTATCACGCTCTGGTAGAGCATCCTCGACTCTGCTAGTGGCCGGGCTGTTGGCTCGACGGCCTTGCGGATCTTCACGTGACGGAAGGCCTTCTCGTCTGGGACGACTTCGGTCGGGGGTAGATACCACTCCACGGCCAACAGTGAAGATTCTGGCACGTAACCGGCGCTGCGTTCGGCCGGGAATCCTGCCGGATAGGGTGAGCGATCCAGAACGATCTGCACGTACTCGCTGACCGCAAAGCGATCCATGTTGCGGAGGCCTTGAGCCATCTGCTCGACTTGAGCGTTGTGCTGAGCGACCTCACGTTCCGCCTCGGCGACCTGGCGCTCATGCTCCCGACGCGCTATGACTACCTGCCTGCGCCGTTCGACTTCGCGGCGCTGATGATCTTCCTCGGCCTGCCGGAACGCTTCCTGAGCCATGTCTACGGCAGCTTCGTAGCGTAGCTGGCCACCGAACACGCGGCGGATGCCCCGTGGTGGTTCGGGCTCAAAGTCCACCCACGCAGGAGATGGCAGAGGGATTCCCAGTTGGCCAAGGTCAAGAGGAGGAACAGTCGCGCGCTGTCGCAGAGAGTCGAGGCTGATCCGGGGATCTCGCGAGAGCGACGATTGCAGCAAGCTCTCCAGTTCTGTTACCCGACGCTCGATAGCGCGGGTCTTGACCGCCGCTTCCTTGTCTCGGTCCGTCGCCTCCCGCGCCGCACGCTCGCGCTCACGAGCCTTGCGCTGCTGCTCTCGTAAGCGCGCCGCCTGTTCCTCGGCTCGCTGCTGCGCTCGACGCTCCCTCTCCCAGTCCCCGTACGACCCTGACGAACCCGAACCACGCGTCATCACACACCCGCTGACGATTGGCAGCTAGCTCTTGGGGGGAACGTAACTCGCACAGTCGTTCCTGGCAAGAGACGCACGGTTCTAGCGGAGAACAACGGCAACTGTGCTGAACATAGCCAGACCTCACCGAACCAAGTCTTGACTCTATCAGCTTGAATGTAAGTCGCTCAATTCGCCTAGAGAATGATACTCATCTAATAGAATCTGGCGGCAGACGAAGAAGCAAGATATAGCCTAACGTTCTGCTAGCTCTGGACCGGCGCGGTCCGTCATTGCACAATGGCCATACCAGCTGTCATATGAAGGCTCCCGCCTGATGATGGCAGCTAATAAATGGCAGTGAGAACAAATTGGCGGCAGGCAACAGGGCGGCGCACGAGTCATGGACAGCCAGCAGCACATTCCGTCACTGGCAAGCGCGCGGCCACGGCGCCGGTCACGCCAGCAGGTGAAGCGCCCGCGCACGGTGCGGTTCGATCTCAGCGAGGAAGAATTCGCTCAGGTTGGCGCTGCAGCTGAGCGGGCCGGGCTGGCCAAGGGCGCGTACGCGGCACAGATCGTGCTGGCCGCCGCCCGCACTGGCACAAGCCCCGGCGAGTTCCCGCTGCGGGAGGCGCTAGGCGAGTTCATGCGGGCTGCGGTGCTGGTCCGCCGCATTGGCGTCAACCTGAACCAGGCCGTGGCCAAGCTCAACGCCACCGGCCAGCACAGTGGCGACCTGCTCCCGTACGCCGCCGAGAGCGTTCGCCGGGCCCGACTCCTCGACCAGGCCGCCGAGGAAGTGCGGAGGCGGATCCGGCAATGATCGGCAAAGTCAGCCCGCACGGCCAGCGTGTTACCGGGCTGATCTACTACTTGTTCGGCCCGGGTCGCGAGGCGGAGCACACGGACCCGCACATCGTCGCCGGATGGCGTCACCCCGCTGAGCTGGAACCACCTCTCCGAGAAAACGGCCGCCGCGACTTCCGCGAGCTGGCCGGCCTGCTGCAGCAGCCCCACGACGCCCTCGGTCGGCGCGGATCGCCTCGCCCCGTATGGCACTGCTCCGTCCGGGCTGCCCCGGAGGACCGGATCCTTTCCGATGATGAGTGGGCACGGGTGGCCTGCGAGATCATGCACCGTACCGGCCTGGCCCCGTACGGCCAGGAGGACGACGCCGTCCGGTGGATCGCGGTCCGGCACGCCCCGGATCACATCCACCTCGTGGCCATGCTGGCCCGCCAAGACGGGACGCGGCCCCAGACCTGGAACGACTACTACCTCGTCGGCGAGGCCTGCCGGGACGCGGAGCAACGGTTCGGGCTGCGCCGGACCGCTCCGCGGGACCGGACCGCAGCGCGCCGCCCGACCCGGCCCGAGTCGGAAAAAGCGCGCCGCCGCGGACTGCCCGAAGCACCCCGGATCACGCTCCGGCGCGCCGTCAGCACCGCCGCCGCCGGGGCGTCCAGCGAGCAGGAGTTCTTCGTCCGCCTGGACCAGGCTGGCGTCCTGGTCCGCAAGCGGTTCAGCACGCGCAACCCCGGCGAGATCACCGGCTATGCGGTCGCGTTGCCGCACGACACCACCCGGGCGGGTGGCCCGGTCTGGTTCGGCGGCGGCAAGCTCGCGGCGGACCTGACCGTGCCCAAGCTCCGCTCCCGCTGGGAAGCCACTGGTCCTCGCCTAGGCGACCGATTTACCGCAGCAGAACGAGCCGCGATCTGGGAGCACGCTGCGCGCACGGCGGCGGGTGCTGCGGAGCAGATCCGGAACGTCATTGCCACTGACCCGGCAGTGGCCGCCGACGCCGCCTGGGCCGCAGCCGACACCTTGCATGCCGCCGCGGCCGCGCTGGGCAGCCGGGTACTCCGCCAGGCCGCCGACTCCTATGACCGCGCCGCCCGCGCCCCATACGGCCGGATTCCCGCCCCGGGTCAGCCGGGGAACAACCTGCGCCGGACGGCCCGGCTACTGGCCACCCTCCCGTCCGTGGCGGACGTGCCGCTCGCCGAGTCGACGCTGCTCATGCGCTTCGCCAAGCTCGCCGAAGCCATCGCCGAGCTGCGGGAAGCCCAGCGCCTCGCTGCCCAGGCCGCTGCCGCCCGCCGGGCGGCCGAACATCTGCGGGCCGCCATGCCCGGCTACGTCACCCTGCCATCGAGCAGACGCACCCGGGCCCGTACCTCAGCTGAGCGCAGCCAAGCCGAGTTCCCATTCCCACCTGGCACCTTCCGGCCCGGACCCGGCTCGCCGGGCGAAGCACACAGTCAGCCAGGAGCCCGGCCGGTTCCGAGGCAAGGACCATCGCGCCCACGGGGCCCGACGCAGTAGCTGGTCTGGGCGGTCTCAGCCGAGGTCGAAGCCTTCGGCCTTCACGGCCGCGGCGAAAGCCCGCCACGTCGCGGTAGCGAACACGAGCTTCGGCCCGTCGGGGTCCTTCGAGTCGCGGACCGCGCGGTTGTTGTCGGGCAGCACGGCGACCTCGACGCAGTCGCCGCCGTTGCCGCCGCTGTAACTGCTCTTGCGCCAAGTGACGTTGCTCAGGTGGTCCATTGTTCTTCAGTTACTTTCCTGATCAAGTCCCGGGAAGCACCCCGGGGGAGCGCCTCGGCCCGCACCATGTCGAAGATCTCACTGATCTTCGCGACTGTCGCCGGCCGCTCTGTGGTCTGCCCCTGG